>NZ_LBDA02000048.1 GCF_000980885.2 Streptomyces malaysiense
TGGTGCGGGGGCTTTCTGCGTTCAGGGACAAATTCAGAAGGTCACATCGGCCGTCTTCACCGTGCCGGCCTCACGGCCCGGCGCCGACTGGGCGCTCCAGTACAGATTGGTGTGCGCGATCACCTGCTCCGGGGTCGGGGCCCCGTGCGCCGTGAGGTCCTCCGTGGTGTGGGCATCGGCGACCAGCACCGCGTCGTAACCGCGGACCAGGGCCCCGTGCAACGTGGAGCGGACACAGCAATCGGTCTGCGCGCCCGTCACCAGCAGCCGGCCCACCCCGTGCTCGGCGAGTACGGACTCGAGCGCGGTGTCCTCGAAGGAGTCCGGGTAACTCTTGGCGACCAGCGGCTCGGTGTCGAGTCGCTTCAGCTCGGAGACGTACTCCCAGCTCTCCGTACCCGCCACCAGGTCCTCGTCCTGGTGCTGCACCCACACCACCGGGACACCCGCCGAGCGGGCCCTGTCGATCAGGGTGTTGATGTTCGCGAGGACGTCGTCCAGAACCGGCGCGCCGGCGACGACTCCGTTCTGGACGTCGATGACGAGCACCGCGGTACCAGGTCGTTCCTGAAGTGTGGTCATGCGGCCAGATTATGGGATGCCGAGTGCCTGTCGCAGCACTACGGTGGCGGGCATGACCAGGTTGACCAGCGAAGACTATGTCGTGCGAGCCATCCGCCCCGCGGAGTGGGAGAAGGTGAGGAACCTGCGGCTGGACGCGCTGCGGGATCCGGCCGCACCGCTCGCCTTCCTGGAGGGTTACGAGGAGGCCGCCGCGAAGGCCGACCTCTTCTGGCAGGACCGCGCGGCGGGGTCGGGTGAGGGGTCGGCGACGGCGCGGCAGTTCATCGCCGAGCTGCCCGACGGGTCATGGGCCGGATCGCTGACCGTGCTGATGGAAGAGGCCGGCACCGAGGACTGGGCCGGGTTCCCGGTCGAGCGCCGGCAGGGGCATGTCGTCGGTGTGTACGTGCGGCCCGAACACCGGGGCAACGGGCTGATCAAGGCCATGTTCGACGCGGGTGTCACCTGGGCGTGGGGGCGCGGCGCCGAGCGGGTCCGGCTGCTGGTGCACGAGGACAACGAGCGGGCGCAGGGTGCCTATCGCAAGACGGGGTTCGGGCCGAGCGGGGTGCGGGTGCCGTTCGTGAAGGACGCGGCCCGGCACCAGCTGGAGTTCGTCCTAGACCGTTAGCCCGGGGAGGCCGGGCAGACCCGGCAGCTCCTGGTGCGGCCAGCGGGCGCGGGCCTGTTCACGGGAGCGGAACAGCGCGAACGCCGGCAGGCCCTGTTCGTCCCCGGCGGCCAGCAGGTCCGGGAGCTGGGGGAAGGGCGCGACGGCGGCGATGTCGTCCAGGACCAGCGTCAGTGGTGGGTCGAGCCGACCGGAGGATGACCGTGCGGCCATGTGCCGGCCGTGCTCGACCACGCTGGAGACGAGGGCCGTCAGGAGGGGCATCGCGCCGGGCGCGCTCCTCGGGTCCTCGATGGATTCACCGACTACGTAAAGCGTGCCCCCTTCGTCGGCAAAGGAATCCAAGGCGAGCGCATCAGTTCGGTTTGGGGTGCATGCCTCGCGGATGTTGACCGTCGAGAGCGCGGCGAGCGCCCTGCCGGTCAACTCCTGTGCGATGTCCCGGCGCTCGGGATGCGCGGTGAGGGCGGCCTCCAGTTCCCCGGCGGCCCCGGCGGCGGCCTTGGGATGGGTGCGCAGGGTGCGTACGGCGTCCTGTACCTGGCTGCCCTGGGACCAGCGGTGGACATGGCGGACCGTGCGGTTCTCCAGGGCGGCGGCGTGCAGATAGCTGCGCAGGAGGGTGGTCGCCGTGTCCACCAGGGCCTGGTCGATGCGGGCGGTGGGCCGCACGGGGGCGAGGAGCGCGGTCGCGCGCTGGAGCGCGGTCTGCTTGTCCGCGCAGCCGGCCGTGGGGGACCAGTGCAGGCGGGCCGGGGTGTCGCAGCGGTGCGCCGGGTCGTAGAGGTGGGTGGGGCCCAGCTTGGCCCTGGCGTCCTTGGTCTCCGCCCACAGGGACGGGTTCGAGGTGACGACGATGACGGGCCCCGCCGCGTCCCGCACGGCCTGGGCGGCTGCCGTACGACGGGTGTCCGGCGGCGCGATGAGGATCTTCTCCCGCCCGGCCATGGGCCGTCCTTTGGCCGGAGGGTGGGCCGACGGGGGCTCGGCGGGCGACTGCTCGACCGCGACCGGCGCCTGCGGGGCCTGCGGCGCCTGCGGCATCTCGTGCCGCTGCACCGGAACGTCGTACCGCTGCGGCGCCTCCACGGGTGCCACGACCGCGGTGGACGGCTCAGGCGGGGACGCCGGCTCCGGCTTCGGCTCCGGTACCGCCTTTTCCGCGCCGGCCCGCGCTCGCGCCCGGCCCGCCCGCCATCGAGCCACCGTCCCCAGCACGAACACGGTGGCGACGAACAGGACCATCAGCTCGGCGATGAACAGCCCCCAGAACAGGCCCCAGCCCGAGAGTCCGGACGCGGGGGTGTCCGGCCAGGCGCCGGCGAGGTCGTGGGGCCGGCTGAGCAGGTGGCGCATGGCCATGGGGGTGCGCGGGAAGGTGACGTCCGCGGGCCAGGCGCCGTGGGCGAAGAGGGCCGCGAGGCCGGTGGCCGTCCACACCAGCACGGTGATGCCGAGCAGGAAGGCGAGGATGCCGAGCAGCAGCCCGTCGGGGATGCCGCCCTGTCCCTGCCTCTCCTGCGGCCGCCGGTTCTCCCGGGGTGCGCGAGCGTCCGGTCCCACCTGCCGTGCCTCCCTACGCCACCGTCGACTCGGAGTCGCCGAGGTGCTGTTCCACGAAGGCCGCGGCCCGCTGCTCAGCCTCCAGTTCCGCGGCGCGCAGGACGTCGTCCGGGGCGTGGTCGCTGGAGGACTCGGTCATCGCGCGGTCGGTGAAGACCAGCGGGCGTTCGGACTCGGTGATGAGGTGCTTGACCACCTGGACGTTGCCGTTGACGTCCCAGACCGCGATGCCCGGGGTCAGCGTCGGGATGATCTCGACGGCCCAGCGCGGCAGGCCGAGGACGCGGCCGGTGGCCCGTGCCTCGTCGGCCTTCTGGGCATAGATCGTTCTGGTCGAGGCCATCTTCAGGATCGCCGCCGCCTCCTTGGCGGCCGCGCCGTCCACCACGTCGGAGAGATGGTGGACGACGGCCACGAAGGACAGGCCGAGGCGTCGGCCGAACTTCAGCAGGCGCTGGAACAGCTGGGCGACGAACGGGCTGTTGATGATGTGCCAGGCCTCTTCGACCAGGAAGATGCGCTTCTTGCGGTCGGGCCGGATCCAGGTGTGCTCCAGCCACACGCCGACGATCGCCATCAGGATGGGCATGGCGATGGAGTTGCGGTCGATGTGCGAGAGGTCGAAGACGATGAGCGGGGCGTCGAGGTCGATGCCGACCGTGGTCGGGCCGTCGAACATGCCGCGCAGGTCACCGTCGACCAGCCGGTCCAGGACCAGGGCGACGTCCAGGCCCCAGGCCCGTACGTCGTCCAGGGCGACGTTCATCGCCTCGGCGGACTCCGGCTCGGGGTGCCGTAGCTGCTCCACGATGTCGGTGAGGACCGGCTGGCGGTCCACGATGGTCTCGTTGACGTAGGAGTGGGCGACCTTGAGGGCGAAGCCGGAGCGCTCGTCCAGGCCGTGGCCCAGCGCCACCTCGATGATGGTGCGCAGCAGTGCCAGCTGGCCGGTGGTGGTGATCGCCGGGTCCAGCGGGTTGAGGCGGATGCCGTGGTCCAGGGCGGCCGTGGGGTCCAGCCGGATCGGCGTTATCCCCAGCTCCTCGGCGATGAGGTTCCACTCGCCGACCCCGTCCTCGCCCTGTGCGTCCAGGACGACGACCTGGCGGTCGCGGAAGCGCAGCTGGCGCAGCACGTACGTCTTCTCCAGCGCCGACTTGCCGTTGCCGGACTCGCCGAGGACCAGCCAGTGCGGGGCCGGGAGCTGCTGGCCGTAGAGCTGGAAGGGGTCGTAGATGTAACCCTTCCCGGAGTAGACCTCGCGGCCGATGATGACGCCGGAGTCCCCGAGGCCGGGCGCGGCGGTGGGCAGGTAGACCGCCTGGGCCTGGCCCGTGGAGGTGCGCACCGGCAGCCGGGTCGTCTCGACCTTCCCGAAGAGGAAGGAGGTGAACGCCTCGGTGAGGACGGACAGCGGATCCCGCATCGGCGAATCAGCCCCTACCTTCGGATGCCGGTGGCGAAAGGAAGTGTGTTCACGAAGGCGCGGTGGTGCTCCCGGTCGCACCACTCCAGCTTGAGGTACGACTTGCCTGCCGAGGCCCTTATCGTCCGCTTGTCGCGGGCGAGGGACTCCGGGGTACGGGCGGAGACGGTGATGTAGCCGACCAGGTTGACGCCCGCGGCGCCGCTCGCGAGGTCCTCGCCGCGCTGGTCGAGGCGGTTGTGCGCGGCGATGTCGCGGGGGTCGACGGTGCGGTTCATCTTGGCGGCGCGGGACGCCTCGGCCACGTCGTTCGTCTTCTCGGTCAGCATGCGCTCGATGGCGACCTCGGTGGGTTCGAGGTCCATGGTGACCGCGACCGTGCGGATGACGTCCGGGGTGTGCACCAGCAGCGGCGCCAGGAAGTTCACGCCGACCGGGGTCATCGGCCACTCCTTGACCCAGGCGGTGGCGTGGCACCAGGGGGCGCGGGTGGTGGACTCGCGGGTCTTGGCCTGGAGGAACGTCGGCTCGGTGGCGTCCAGTTCGGCCGGCCAGGCGTTGCGCCGGGTCATCGCCTGGATGTGGTCGATGGGGTGGTCCGGGTCGTACATGGAGTGGATCAGGGAGGCGAGCCGGCCCTGGCCGAGCGGCTGGCGGACGCGGATGTCGGCTTCCTGGAGGCGTGAGCAGATGTCGGTCAGCTCACGGGCCATGACGACGGCGAGCCCGGCGTCCCGGTCGAGTTTGCGGCCGGACTGGGGGCGGGCGGCGCGGGCCATCGCCTGTGCCTCGGCGGCCAGTTCACGGCTGTGGTGCATACAGGCGACGAGGTAGGCGCGGTGCTGCTCGCTGCTCGTGGACACCATCGACTGGAGCTGGTCGTACGACCGCTGGAGCCAGGCCGGGGAGCGGTTGTCGCCGCGCTGGGCGACGTCCTTGGCGTGTGCGTCGGGGTCGGCGGGCAGGGTGCGGGCGAGCATCTGGAGCCGGGTGACGAAGCCGTCGCCGTTGGCGACGTGCTTGAGCAGCGTGCCGAACCGGTCGACCAGGGCCTCCTGGTCCTCGGAGTCGCGCAGGCCGACGCCGGGGCCCTCGATCTCGATGGCCGCGGTGACGGTCTTGCGGTCGGCGTGCAGCAGTACGGCGATCTCGTCCGGCCCGAAGGGCGCGGCGAGCCAGCTGATGCGGCCGATGCCGGGCGGCGGTCCGATCTCCACCTCCTCGCCGCCGATGCGGGTGCCGGCCTCCATGACGCCGGCGCGGTAGGTGGCGCCGCGTTTGACGGTGCGCTTGAAACTGCGGTTGATCTCGAACCACTTGTAGAACGTGCGGCGCTTGTACGGCACGTACACCGCGGCGAGCGCGAGCATCGGGAAGCCCATCAGCAGCACGATCCGCAGTGAGAGCGTCGGCACCAGGAGGCCGCACATCATGCCGAGGAACGCGCCGACGATGATCAGCGCGATCTCTCCGGACTCGCGGTTGCGGCCGACGATCGCGTTCGGCCGGGCGCGGCCGATGAGATACGTACGGCGGGGCGTGACCGGATGGGACATGTGGGACTCGGTCGTCAACGCCCTTCACCTCCCGTGCGGTTGTTGCGGGTGTTGCCTGCGTGCGGGGTGCTGACCGGGCTGGGCGCCCGAGGCGCGGGGGTGGCGGAGGGGACGGCCCCGCCGCCCCCTCCGGGGGTACGGCTGCTGTGCGCGGCGACGCCGCCGGTGGCGGGGTTGGCCGGGCGGGGGGTGCTGGAACCGCCGCCGCTCTGTGCCGCGTTGCTGTCGGCGCGGGTGCTGTGGGTCTTGATGCCCTGCGCGACGAGGGAGGCGGGGGAGCTGATGACGGCCGCGGCCTTGCCCTCGGCGCCCTGCATGATCCGGTTGTTGCGGCCGGCCGCGATCTCGTCGCCGAAGCCGGGCACGAAGCGGTAGATCACGGCGCTGGCGAAGATGGCGAGCAGGATGATCGCGAGGCCGGAGACGACGGCGGAGAAGGCGTCGGGTCCGTTGCCGGAGGAGAGGGCGCCGGCGAGGCCGAGGACGATCACGATCACCGGTTTGACCAGGATGACGGCGATCATGATGCCGGCCCAGCGCCTGACGTGGCCCCACATGTTCTTGTCGACGAGCCCCGCGTAGACGACGGTGCCGAGGAGGGCGCCGACGTAGAGGAGGGCGGCGCGGATGACCAGCTCCAGCCAGAGGACGCCGGCGGCGAGGATGCTCACCAGGGAGACGACGATCAGCATGATGGGGCCGCCGCCGATGTCGGTGCCCTTGCTCAGCGCGCCGGAGAACGTCCCGAAGAACGTGTCCGCCTGGTCGCCGGTGGCCTTCGCCAGGACGTCGGTCACGCTGTCCGTCGCGGAGACGACGGTGTACAGGATCAGCGGTGTGAACGCCGAGGCCATCACCGTCAGCCAGAGGAACCCGACGGCCTCGGAGATCGCGGTCGTCAACGGCACACCGCGCACCGCGCGCTTGGCGACGGCGAGGAGCCAGAGCAGGAGCGTGAGGATGGTCGACGCGGCGAAGACGATGGCGTACTGCTGGAGGAACTTCTGATTGGTGAAGTCGACGTTCGCGGTGTCCTTGACGGCGGCGCTGAGCTTCCCGATGGTCCACGAAGCGGCCTTGGCACAGCCCTGAGCGAGGGCGGAGAGGGGGTCGAGGGTGTCGGTGAGGGGGTTGGAACCGGAACCGGTGCCGCCCTTGGAGCCGTTGCCCTGTTCGCAGTACTGCTTGGCTGGGCCACGCACCAGGTCACAGTGATCGCTGCCAGTGGTGGGTGACGGGGACGGAGCGGCAAACGCACGAGTGGCCAGAAGCACCGTGGCCGTCTGCAGAGAGCCGAGCAAAGCAGTGATCTTGAGGAAGCGGTGGTTAGCGCGCATACGTGAACCCTCCGTACTCCTCGACGGCCTTCGTCATGTCCGTGGCGGTGGAGGCCTGCTGATCGCGGCCCACGGGAACGGGGCCGTCCTTTTGCTGGAAGTCGCTGACCTTCCAGTCGTTGTCGACCCACTTCAGTTCGTAGGTCGTGGTGTACCAGCTCTCGGTCACAGGGTTGGTTGAGGCATCGCCCGCGAGACCGAACAGCGAGGTGTACCAGACAGCGACCGTGGCGGAGTCCTCGGAGAAGGCAGTGGTCTTGGTCCCTACGGGAACGACCCGGGAGATGAAGGTCTCGCCCTTCGGAGCGGTGCCGTCCCTCGTCAGGCCGATATTGGAGAGGAACTTCGTGCTTGTGTACGCAGTGTCCAGCGCCGATTGTCTGTCTGCGGCGGCAGCCGGGGCGTACAACCTGTCGACGAGCGCGTGCCGCGCTGCGGTGTTGAACATGTCGGTGGACCCCAACGCCACCGAATAGTTCGCGGCCGCACTCTCTGCTCCTTGTTGTGTCTGGGCGAAGCCTGAGGGGATACCCGCCGTTTTGGTGTTCACCGGACGGGTGCCCGTGGGGGAGGTGGGGGACGTGTGGGGCTGGGAGGGTTTGGGGGGCGAGCTGGTCGCGGACGAGTGGTCTCCGCGGTTCGCGAACGCGATCGCCGCGATCAGCAGGACGACCACCCCGACGACCGTGACGACCCCTCGGGACGGCGAGCGGCCGGGGCGGCGGGGCGCGCCGCCGTAGGGGTCGTGCTCGGGGAGGCGCGTACGGGTGTGCCCCGTGCCGCCGTAGTCGGAGTAGCCCTGCTCGTCTCCGTGACTCATGCCGTGTGCGCCCCCTCCACCTCGTAGACGTACGACGGTAGCCGTGCTGGTTCCCGCGCGGGCGGGGTGTGGTGACTCGACATCAGGGAGACGCAACCTCTAAGGGGAGGAGAACACGGGTGCGCTAGACCGCCATGCCGTACACGATGGTGAACAGCGTGCCCAGGGAACCGATGATGAAGACCCCGGTGAGGCCGGCGATGATCAGGCCCTTGCCCTGCTCCGCGCTGAACGTGTCGCGCAGTGCCGTCGCCCCGATGCGCTGTTTGGCCGCACCCCAGACCGCGATGCCGAGGCACAGCAGGATGGCCACCGCCATCACCACCTCGATCATCACCTTGGCCTCGTTGCCCAGGCTGCCGAAGGGCCCCCAGTCCGGAGCGATCCCGCCGATGATGGTGTTGATGTCTCCCTTGTCGGCCGCAAAGAGCATGTAAGTCACCGCCCCTGGTGGGTAGTTCCGCAAGCCCTCTGCGGTGTGCAGAGGCCAGGTCTCATTGTCGCCGACAACACCGCCGTCGTATGTCGACTTGACGTCATTGACTGGAGGGTTTCGTACGAATACCTCGTATGGTCACTCTGTGTATCACGGCAGGTCACCCCGGGCAACGAGGTCCGACCGGAACCTGCCACGTGGTTCCGTCGTTGACCCCCTTTACGCCCTGGCCCGGATGGTGACGACCGGTCGGGTGAGGAGCCGCTTCGATGGTCTCACGCGCGGGCTCCGCAACGCGGCCGAGGCCCCGGCGGCGGATGCCACCGGGGCCTGCGGACGTACGGGTTGACGAGCGGTCAGCCGGTGAAGGCGGAGACGCCCTCGGGGGTGCCGACGCCGGTCGGGCCGTCGTACCCCGACCGGGCGGTGCAGAGGTAGCTGGGGCTGCAGGAGCCGTTGCTGCCGCTGGTGACGTCGTTCAGGGCGGAGGTGCCGGCCTTGGCGTACGGGAACGCGGCCGGGTAGCTGCCGCTGCTCGGGGTGCCCGCCAGGGCGTAGACCGAGGCGATGATCGGCGAGCTGGCGCTGGTGCCGCCGAAGGTGTAGAAGCCGGCGGTGACGCCGTAGGAGTCGTAGACGGAGACGCCGGTCGCGGGGTCGGCCACGGCGGACACGTCGGAGACGGTGCGCTCGGCGCAGCCGGTGTCGGTCTGCCAGGACGGCTTGGGGTCGTAGGCGGAGCAGCCGGAGCCGGTGCCCTCGGTGCTGGAGGTGTTCCAGACCGTCTCCGACCAGCCGCGGCTGGTGGAGGACTTGGACAGGGCGGTACCGCCGACGGCGGTCACGTACTGGGAGGCGGCGGGGTACTCCGCGCCGTAGCCCCCGTCGCCCGCGGAGACGGTGATGGCGACGCCCGGGTGCTTGAAGTACTTGGTGTCGTAGCCGGTGTCGGAGGAGGACTCCGAGCCGCCGTAGCTGTTGGAGACGTACTTGGCGCCCAGCGCCACCGCTTCGTTGACGGCGGTGCCGAGGTTGGTCATGGTCGCCGACTTGGCCTCCACGAGGAGGATGTTGCAGTTCGGGCAGGTCGCGCTGACCATGTCGAGGTCCAGGGATATCTCCTCGGACCAGCCGGCGTCGCTCCTGGGCAGCGAGGTGGTGGAGCCGGTCTGGCTGACCTGCTTGAAGCAGCCGTTGGCCTTGGTGCAGGCGGACAGGCCGTAGTAGGAGCGGTACTTGGCGAGATCCGCCTCGGCGTTCGGGTCGTTGTAGGCGTCCACGATGGCGACGGTCTCACCGGAGCCCTTGGACGCGGCGGCGGAGGTGAGGCCGTAGGCCGACTGGAGGTCGGACGGGCCGTAGCCGGAGGGCGTCGCGGCCTTGGGCGTGATGCCGTCGGCGGCCTGCTGCTTCTGGAAGGCGGTGAGCCCGCCGGTCACCCGCAGCGAGTTGCAGGCGAGTTCGCCCTTGTGCTTGGGGGTCGCGCAGGGGGTCTTGGCCCAGGTCGCCTTGGCCGGTGCGGCGGTGGCGGCGTCGGCCTGGACGGCGGTGCCGAACCCGGCGAGGGCCAGCGTGGCGGCGGCCGCGAAGGCGGCGCCGGCACGGCGTCTGCGACCGGGGGCCGTGGTTTTGGCGGTGGGGGACGTACGCATGTGTGCAGCCTCCAGGTGCTCCGGACATGGGGAGGGAACAGGGGCGTTGCTGGTGCGTGCGGCGGTACGACGAAGACGATGACTTGTTGAGTACGTGACAACAAGAGCGTGCGGCCCACCGGTGGGAATCCTGGCTTCCGCCTTACTCGCCGTTGTCGTCGTCTTGACCCAAATCACAGGTAACGGAAGGGAAACGAGGCGGAGAGGGGGGAGGGAGAGAAGGCGACGGGGAGGGGTGCTCCCTGAAACGGCCGGAGGGCGGATCGCGGCTGGTTGCCGTGATCCGCCCTCCTCTTTTCCCTGCCGCCGAGGGGACCCCACGTCCCCCTCTGTGCCGGCGGCGCCCCCGTGACCCGACGGGGTGGTCATGCCCTCGGTTCGGCTGCTCAGCCCGGGAGGGCGGCCGTGCCCTCGGGGGTGCCCAGGCCGGTCGGGCCGTCGTAGCCGGACCGGGCGGTGCAGAGGTAGTTGGTGTCGGAGGAGGACTCCGTGCCGCCGTAGCTGTCGGAGACGTACTTCGCGCCCGGCTTCACGGCCTCGTCGGCCGCGGTGCCGAGGTCCGGGGAGCCGTAGCCGGTCGGGGTGCCGGAGGTGGCGTCGGGCTTGATCGTCGCGGGCGCGACGCCCTTGACGATCGTGGCCTGCTTCTCCATGAAGGCGGTGGTGCCACCGGTCACGCGCAGCGCGTCGCAGGAGGCGTAGCCCTTCTCGGGGGCCGTGCCGCACGCGTTCGTGGTCCGCACATGGGCCTTGGCGACCTGGGCTGCGATCGTCCGGGCGCCGACCTTGTGGGGAGTGGTGGCGTCCGCCTGCGCGGTGGCCCAGGCGGCCGAGCCGGCCCGGCGCCGTCTGCCGCATATGTGAGGGGTGTTGGTCGTGCGCAAGGTACAGCCTCCGGGAGTGGCGGGGAGAGGCCCGCGGTGCGGTGCCGCCGTCGTGCTCGCCGGTGGGGGCGGCGGCCCGCGACGACCATTGCTTGTTGAGTACGCGACAACAAGGGGCTTTCGGATTTCTGACCCCCGCGTTACCCAAATGCGGTGCCCGGCTTACCGGTCAATGGCGGGGCGATGGCGGGAAGATGACCGACTCGGCAGGTCAAGCGGGGTGCGGGAGGGCATGGTCGGGCAAGCGGACCGTGTCCGTGGTGAGTCGGGGGAGGGGACCGCGCCCGCGTCGGGCCGGGGAAGTGGTCCGTGCCCGCCCGTGATCGGGTGGCTGCCCTTCGCTCAGCGGGGCTTGAGGCCGTACAGCAGCAGATGCACGTGCTCGTCCAGGCCGGCCACGGTCTCGTCCGCGTCCAGCGCGCAGGCGGCGATCAGGGCGGCCAGGCCGTGCAGATTGGCGGCGGCGGCCAGCGCGATGCGCTCGGGGTCGCCGTCGACGATCTCGCCGCTCGCCTGGGCGTCCGCGAACAGCCGGGTGAGGGAGCCGAAGGTGCGGTCGACCGCCGCGCCGAACCGCGCCGAACCGTCCGGGCGGTGCTTGCGCGCGAACATCAGCTCCAGCAGCTCGGGATGCTCGACGGCGAAGCCGAGGTAGGCCCGCGCGATCTCCGTCATGCGCCGCTCGAAGCCGGGGCCCGCGCCGTACGCCTCGGCGAGGGCGCTGTCCAGCCGCTCGTACCCCTCCATCGCCAGGGCGTCGAGCAGGGCCTGCTTGTCCTTGAAGTGCCGGCCCGGTGCCGCGTGACTGACGCCGATGTCCCGGGCCAGTTCGCGCAGCGACAGCGCGCCGGCCCCCTTCTCCCGCAGGGTGCGCTCGGCGCTCCGGAGCAGGGCGGCGCGCAGGTCTCCGTGGTGGTAGGGGCGGCTCGCGGGCATGCGCACCATCGTATCCCGATGTAGACGGCGTCATCATTGGCGGCCGGTCCGGCGCGGGGGCCTGGAGACGCCGTCATTGTTGTCATTGACAGCATTGTAGTCGGTGCCTACATTGAGGTCATGGCTGAGACGAGCGGCGCGCGCGGTGCGCGCAAGTGGAACGTGAACCGCATCCCCGACCAGACCGGCCGCACGGCCGTGATCACCGGCGCCAACAGCGGCCTCGGCCTGGTGACGGCCGAGGCGCTGGCGCGGGCCGGCGCGCACGTGGTGTTCGCCGTACGGGACGTCGCGCGGGGCGACGCCGCCGCGGCGCGGGTGCCCGGCAGCACCGAGGTGCGCCGGCTCGACCTCGCGGACCTGGACTCGGTGCGTGCCTTCGCCGCCGGCTGGGACCGCCCGCTGGACCTCCTGATCAACAACGCCGGTGTGATGATGCTGCCGGAGCAGCGCACCGCGCAGGGCTTCGAGCGGCAGTTCGGCACCAACCACCTCGGGCACTTCGCGCTGACGAACCTGCTGCTGCCGTACGTCACCGACCGCGTGGTGACGCTGGCCTCCGCCGCGCACCGCTGGGGCGATCAGCGCATCAGCTTCGAGGACGTGAACCTGCGCGGCCGCTACACCCCGACGCGCGCGTACGCCCAGTCCAAGCTGGCGAACCTCCTGTTCACCCTGGAACTCCAGCGCCGTCTGGCCGAGACCGGATCCGCGGTGCGGGCGTTCGCCGCCCACCCCGGCTACGCCGCCACCAACCTCCAGAGCCACCACGCGAACCCCCTGGCCCGGATGGGCATGGCCGTCGCCAACCGGGTGGTCGCCCAGAGCGATCGGGCCGGCGCGCTGCCCACGCTCTTCGCGGCCACCCAGGACCTGCCCGGCGCGGCCTACGTCGGCCCCGACGGCCTCGGCGAGTTCCGCGGCGCCCCGACCCTGGTCGCCCGCAGCGCGGCGGCCGGCGATCCGGAGTCGGCGCGGCGGCTGTGGACGCTGTCGGAGGAGCTGACGGGTGTGGAGTGGAAGGCGGCCGACGGGAACGGATGAGGGCGGGGGAGGCCGCCGGCGGGAACGCGTGAGGGCGGGGGAGGGGAAACCCGCGGGGGACCGGATACGGTGCGGGTAAGGGATTCCCCGGAACTTTCCGGGAATCGTCAGAACGCACCACGGACCGAGACCGATCCCCATGACCTCGGCAGACACGGGCGACAGCAGCACCGGCCCGGTGAACGGCGGTACCCCCGCGCCCGGCGGCGGCCCCGCGACCTTCCGGCTCGACGGCCGAACGGCCCTCGTGACGGGATCGGCGCGTGGCCTCGGCCTGGAGATGGCGCGCGGCCTGGCCGGGGCCGGCGCGCGGGTGGTCCTCAACGGCCGTGACCCGGCGGCCCTCGCCGCGGCGGCCGAGCGGCTGCGGGCGGACGGCGGGTACGACATCGCGACCGCCGCGTTCGACGTCACGGACCGGGCGGCCGCGGAGGCGGCGGTCGAGGAGCTGGGCGATCTCGACATCCTTGTCAACAACGTCGGCCACCGGGACCCGCGGGGCGTGGCGGAGATGACGCCCGGGGACCTGAACGCGCTGCTCGACGTCCATCTGACCTCGGCCTACGCGCTGAGCCAGATGGTGGCCCGGTCGCCGGCCGCGCGCGGGGTGCCGGGCCGCATCATCAACGTGTGCTCGGTGGTGGGGCAGTTGGGCCGTACGGGTGATGCCGGCTACGCGACCGCGAAGGCGGGCCTGGACGGCCTGACCCGGGCTCTCGCGGCGGACCTCGGGCCGAGCGGTACGACCGTCAACTCGGTCGCGCCGGGCACCTTCGCCACCGAGGCCGGCGCCGAACCGGCGGCCGATCCCGAGCGGGAGCGCTGGCTGCGGACCCGTACCGCGCTCGGGCGCTGGGGCCGGCCGGAGGAGATCGCCGGGGTCGTCGTCTTCCTGGCGAGCGACGCGGCGTCCTTCATCACCGGGCAGACCATCGCGGTGGACGGCGGGATGACGACGACGTTCTGACGCGGGGCGACCGGTGGGGAGGCGGCCTTCGCGGGGGGACAGTAGCGTGGTGCGCGCACCGGCCATCGGGAGGTTTCTGCGGGAATTCTCAGCGAAGTCGGAGCGGGATTCTCACCTTCGTGAGACAGAGTGAGGGCTGATGAAGCGCATCTCACGCATCTCGGTCACCTCGCGTCCCGCGTTGCTCGGGGCGGTGGTGATGCTCGCCCTGACGTCGGCGTCCGTGGCTTCCGCCGATGACGGGCCGGGACCCTTCGGGGTCACCGCGGACGCGGTCGCGTCCGTGCGCGGGGCCCGGGTGGGCGCGCTGTTCGGCGCGGACCGGGCGGGGCGGCCGGCCGGCGGTCACTTCTGCACGGCCTCGGTGGTGCACAGCCCCCGGGGCGACCTCATCGCCACCGCCGCGCACTGTGTGAGCGACCAGGACCGGGACCTGGTGTTCGTGCCGGGCTACCGCAACGGGCGTGCGCCGTACGGTGCGTGGCGGGTGACCCGGCGCTTCCTGCCGGACAACTGGGCGAAGGACCAGGACGAGGACAGCGACGTCGCCCTCGCCACGGTGGCCGATCTCGGCGGGCGGACCATCGAACAGGTGGTCGGCGGCAACCGCTTCGTCACCGGCGCGACGACCGGCGCGACGGCGGTGACGGTCACCGGTTATCCCGACTCCCGCGAACTCCCCATCCGCTGCACCAACAAGCCCCGCCGCCAGAGCGCCACCCAGCAGCGCATCTACTGTCCCTCCTTCTCCGGCGGCACCAGCGGCAGTCCCTGGATCAACGGCGACCACCAGGTGGTCGGCATCCTCGGCGGCCACGAGGAGGGCGGCTCCACGGACGACGTGTCGTACAGCGTGGTGCTGAGCGCGGAGGCGGCGGAGCTGTACCGGGACGCGACGACGGCCGGGTGACCGCGGCGGACGTCCGGGGGCGGTAGGGGGCCTCCTCGTTCCTCCTGCCCGCCTCCCTCCCCGCTGTCGAACCACCGTGTCCCGGACGGGCGTTCTCGTGCCGGACGGCCGCGACTCCTACACTGCATTCGGCGGACTGGCCGACGGTGAGGGGCGGTTGACGGTGCGTAAGGCGTGGATCGTCGGTGGTGCCCTCGTGGCGGGCGGGCTGAGCTTCGTCATGGTGCTCGTGGTCGCGGTGTACCTGGTCGCCGGCAACCTCGCGGGGGGCATGGCCGCGGGCGGACGGGCGCTGGCCAAGGGTGCGGTGCCGGCGGCGTACCAGCAACTGGTGCAGAAGTGGGGGAACCTGTGTCCGGCGCTGACCCCGGCGCTGCTCGCGGCGCAGCTCTACCAGGAGAGTGGCTGGAATCCCACCGTGGTGAGCCCGGCCGACGCCAAGGGCATCGCGCAGTTCATCCCGAGCACCTGGGCGACGCACGGCATCGACGGCAACGGTGACGGCAAGCGCGACATCTGGGACCCGAACGACGCGATCCCGTCGGCGGCGTCCTACGACTGCGAACTGGCCAAGTACGTCAAGGATGTTCCGGGCAACGTCTCCGACAACATGCTCGCCGCGTACAACGCCGGGGCGTACCGGGTCATCCAGGCCGGCGGGGTCCCGGGCATCAGCGAGACGCAGAACTACGTCCGGCGCATCAACAGCCTCGCGGAGAGCTTCGCCGCGCCGCCCAGCCGGCTCGATCCCACCCGGCAGGCCGCCGGCGCGATCGACTTCGCGCAGCGGAAGCTCGGCACCCCGTATCTGTGGGGCGGCGAGGGGACGGCCGCGCAGGACGGGCGTTTCGACTGTTCGGGGCTGACCCAGGCGGCGTACGCGAGCGTCGGGATCAAGCTGCCACGCGTGGCGAACGACCAGTACAACGCCGGCCCGCATCCCTCACGCGGTCAGTTGCTCCCCGGTGACCTGGTGTTCTTCTCCCACGACCCCACCGACTCCCGGGCCATCCACCACGTGGGTATCTACGTCGGTGGCGGGTACATGATCGACGCGCCGCGCACGGGGGCGGTGATCCGGTTCGACCCGATCGACGGAGCGGATTATTTCGGTGCCACTCGGGTGACCGAAGATGGCGCAAAAGCGCTCCCCACGACGGTATAAACCGTCCGTGAACCTGCCCCCTGAGCTGCGATGATGAGTCTCTCTTCGATAACGTCTGCGTGATCTTTCGGTGGAGAGTGGAACGCATTGGTGGTGACCGTGCGTTCCTGTTGACGGGGGTCGGTGCGACGCACACGAGGTGCGTCCGGGAAGACGACGAAGGAGCCGCAGCACCATGGCTGTACTCGCCGAATCCGGATCGAACCCCGACGTCGAGCTGCTTTACGACATCAACGGTCTGGCCAGGAGCGCGCCGCACTGGTTCGACCGGATCATGGAGTTCGTGGGCGAGTACGGGCTGCTGCTCGCGATGGTGCTGCTCGTGCTGTGGTGCTGGTGGTCCGTGCGGCGCCGGGGCGCGGAGGACGCGGCGACGTCCGTGGCCGCGCTGGTGTGGGCGCCGCTCGCGGCCGGGATCGCGGTGCTGGTGAACATCCCGATCCGGGGATTCGTGGCACGGCCGCGGCCCTTCGTGGACCATCAGGGACTCGACGTCCTCGTCTCCGGCAAGACCGACTTCTCCTTTGTCAGCGATCACGCCACATTGACGATGGCGCTCGGCGTGGGCCTGTTCGTCGCCAACCGCCGATTCGGCGTCGCCGGGATCGGGCTGGCCCTCCTGGAGGGTTTCTGCCGGGTCTACATGGGTGTGCACTATCCGACGGACGTGATCGGCGGATTCGCCCTCGGGACGGCGGTGACCCTGCTGCTGGCCCCGCTGGCGTCCGCCCTGCTCACCCCGCTGATGAAGGCGGTGGAGCGGGCGCCGGGCGTGGGCTGGATCGTGCGCCGCCGGGCGGCCTTGGACGTGCCGGTGGTCCCGGGCACGCGGCGGTCCGTGGAGCCGATGGACTCCGAGGAGCGGGACCTGGCGGCGTAACCGCGGCCGAGGCGCCCCGTAAGGGGCGCGGGGGACCGCGCGGCGCAGGCCGCGAGGGGCTCGCGCGGCCGGCCGGCCCCGCGAGCCCGGTCCCCGGGGGGACCCGCCCCTACACCCCCTGCGCGTACGAGAAGAAACGCTCCGGGTCGTACTGCGCCTTCACCTTGGACAGGCGCGTCGCCGCGTCCCCGTAGTACGCCTTCCGCCAGTCCGTCAGCGTCGGGTCGGTGTAGTTCTGGTAGGCCGCGCCGGACGCGTAGGGGGCCATCGCCTTGTGGGCCGACGTCAGCCACGACTGCGCCGAGCCGCCGGACGACCCCGCGGGCCAGGACGCGATGTACTGCGCCAGCATCCGCGAGCGCCGGTGCACGAAGGCGGTCGCCGTCGGCGCGACCCGGTTCACCGCACCGCCGAGCGCCGTGAACGCGACGCTGCCCGCCCCACCCCGCACCCCCGCGATCTGGCGCAGCACCGTCTGGATGCCCGCCGCGGAAAGCGACCGGTCGAAGAAGTCGGAGCGGGCCGCGTACGTCTCGCGCCCGAGCGCCCCCTGCGCCGAGCGGCCCGGCGTGCCGCCGGGCAGATGGCACTGGGCCTGCGCGGAGAAGGAGGAGCACCCGGCGTAGATCTCCATCGCCTCCTCGTAGCCCCGCCGGTGCAGGGAGACGGAGGTGGCATCGGCGCCGGCCTGGTGGGCGAGGCGGTCCACCGCGTTCTTCAGCTCGCCGTAGGTGCCGATGGAGAAGCAGGAGACGGAGACCGTCGGCGTACGGCCCGGCGCGCACGCCAGGTGCAGGGAGGACCAGATCTCGTCCGGCTGCGTCGGCCCCCACTCCTGCCATGCCTTGAGCACCGCGGCCGCCTTCGACCACGGCCAGGACAGGTAGGCGGTGACCGCCTGGGGCGCCGGATGGGTGCGGAAGTGCAGCTCGGTGACGACGCCGAAGTTGCCGTTGCCCGCGCCGCGCAGTGCCCAGAAGAGGTCGGGGTGGTGCGTCGCGTCCGCGGTGATCTGGTTGCCGTCGGCCGTGACCAGGGTCGCCTGGGTGAGGCTGTCGCAGGTCAGGCCGTACGCGCGGGAGACGACCCCGTGGCCGCCGCCGAGCGCCAGGCCGGAGACGCCGACCGTGGGGCAGGAGCCCGCGGGTATGGTCACGCCCTTCGCGGCCAGCCCCCGGTACACGTCGATCAGCTTGGCGCCGGCGCCGACCACCGCCTGGCTGCCGCTCACCCGTATCCGGTCCAGGCGCGAGACATCGATGATCAGACGGTTGTCGCCGGAGGAGTAACCGGCGTAGGAGTGGCCGCCGTTGCGTATCGCCACCCGTATGTGCCGGTTCTTCGCGTACGACAGGACGGTGCGGATGTCGGCGGCGTGCGCGACGTAGGCGACCGCGGCGGGCTTCAGCCCGTCGAAGCGGGTGTTGTACAGCTGGTGCGCGGTCTTCCACTGGGCGTCGCCGGGCCGCACCAGGGAGCCGTCGAGATCACGGCCGAGGGCGGTCCAGTCGGCTGGACCGCTCGCTCCAGCCGTACGCGCGCCGGTGGTCCGCATCGCCGTGAGTGACGACGAGGAAGCCCCGGACGCGTCCGAGGGGTGTGTCCCGGCCGCGGCGGAGTGCGCCCCGCCCGTACCGCACGCGGTCAGTGCCGTCGTCGCCAGTGCGGCCGCGCCGCCCGAGATGAACGTACGCCGTTCCATGTCTCCGTCGCCTTTCCGCGGCCTGGGTGGCCTCCGGGAGACGAGACGACGGCAGGTACACCGGGGTTCCCCCGCAGGGGTGCCGAACACCGGATATGTGCGCCTGCGCCCCGGTCGTCGGAATCGACGCGTGCCCTCCCCGTAAGCATTCCGTGACCTCACCGGGCCGATGGCAGGGGTTCACCCGCCGTTCATTTACGGCCTTCGGCCGCTTCACCTGATCTGCCTAATTTCGGCCTTACCCGGTGCGGAGTGCGGTTCGGATGCGCTCACCGCACCCCACGACTTCGCACGCCGCCGACAGCGGCGGCTCCTGGAAGGAACTCCCGAACGTGAAGCTTCAGCGCAAGAACCGGCTGCGTGCCGTGACCCTCGGTGCTGTCGCCGTCTCCGGTGCCCTGGCCCTGACGGCGTGCGGCTCGGACAACAACAACGACGGTGGTTCGAAGAGCTCCTCGTCGGCGTCGGCCCAGGCCGGCTCGGTCAAGTGCGACAGCGCCAAGGGCAACCTGCTGGCGTCCGGTTCCACCGCGCAGCAGAACGCCATCGGTCAGTGGTCCAAGGACTTCATGGCCGCCTGCTCCGGCGTTCAGATCAACTACAAGGGTGTCGGCTCCGGCGCGGGCATCCAGGAGTTCCTGCAGGGCAGCACCGCCTTCGCCGGCTCTGACTCCCCGCTGAAGCCCGAGGAGATCGCGCAGTCCAAGAAGGTCTGCAGCGGCGGCCAGGCCATCGACCTGCCCATGGTCGGCGGCCCGATCGCGGTCATCTACAACGTCGAGGGCGTCGACAACCTGACCCTGGACGCCAAGACGCTCGCCCAGATCTTCGCCTCGAAGATCAAGAAGTGGAACGACCCGGCGATCGCCAAGCTGAACCCGGGCGTCAAGCTGCCCGACCTGGCGATCCAGGCCTACCACCGCACCGAGGACTCGGGCACCACGGACAACTTCACCAAGTACCTGAAGGCCGCCGCGCCGGCCGACTGGAAGTTCAGCGGCGGCAAGGCGTGGCAGGCTCCGGGCGGCCAGTCCGCCAAGGGCTCCTCGGGTGTCGCCGCCGGTGTGAAGCAGACCAACGGCGCCATCGGCTACGACGAGCTGTCCTACGCCACCTCGGGCAAGCTGCAGATGGCTCAGCTGGCCACCGGCGCCTCCAAGCCGGTCGCGCTGACCACGGACTCGGCGTCCAAGGCGATCGCCGACGCCAAGATCGTCGGTACCAACGGCGACCTGGCGCTCCAGCTCAACTACGCCACCAAGGCGGAGGGTGCCTGGCCGATCGTCCTGGTCACCAACGAGATCGTCTGCGACAAGGGCAACAAGGCCGACACGCTCCCCGCCACCAAGGCGTTCCTGAACTACATCGTCAGCGAGGACGCCCAGGCCAAGCTCGCCGACCAGAGCTACGCCCCGCTGCCGGCCGAGATCGCCACCAAGGTGCGGTCCGCGATCAGCAGCCTGTCCTGACGCTCCGGGCGTCCGTCCGGTCCCCACGGGGAAACGGACGGACGCCCGTGGCAGGCCCGGTCCCGCGGTCATGACGAACGCGGGACCGGACCGGCGTCACCACCCATCCGGTGCACCGCCGCCGGGGGAGCGATCCCCCAACCAGACCGGAGAACGTCATGGGAATACCTGTAGAAAAGACCTCACCCGCGCCTCCCGCGGGACAGGGAGCACGACCCGTCACCCGGCTCGGTGACCGCGTCTTCTCGGGCCTGTCCCGGGGGTCCGGCATCCTGCTCCTCGTGATCATGGCCGCGATCGCGGCCTTCCTCGCGGTCCGCGCCGTCAGCGCCATCTCCGCGGACCACGGCAACTTCCTCACCACCTTCGAGTGGAACGCGAACGCCACCCCGCCGGTCTTCGGCATCGCGGTCCTGCTCTACGGCACGCTCGTCAGCTCGGTCATCGCGATGGTCATCGCGGTGCCCATCGCGGTCGGCATCGCGCTGTTCATGACGCACTACGCACCGCGCAAGCTGGGCGGCGTCCTCGCCTGGATCATCGACCTGCTCGCCGCCGTGCCGTCCATCGTCTACGGCCTGTGGGGCGCCCTCTTCCTGGTGCCGCACCTGGGCGGGCTCACGTCCTGGCTGGACACGTACTTCGGCTGGACGGTCGTCCTCGACCAGAGCAATCCCGGAACCGCGCCCCGCAACCTGTTCACCGTGGGCATCCTGCTGGCGATCATGATCCTGCCGATCATCACCAACGTCAGCCGCGAGGTCATCCGCCAGGTCCCGCAGGCGCACGAGGAGGCCGCGCTGGCCCTCGGAGCGACCCGCTGGGAGACCATCCGCATGGCGGTCCTGCCGTTCGCCCGCTCCGGCATCATCAGCGCCTCCATGCTGGGCCTCGGCCGCGCTCTCGGCGAGACCATGGCCGTCGCCACCGTGCTGTCCTCCTCGGACGTGCTCAGCGCGCACCTGCTCGACCCGGGCGGCGGCACCTTCGCCGCGAACATCGCCGCGCACTTCGGAGAGGCCACGGAACTCGGCCGTGACGCCCTCATCGCCTCCGGTCTGGTGCTCTTCGCGATCACCCTGGTGGTCAACGGCGCGGCCCGGCTGATCATCGCCCGCCGCAAGGAGTACTCGGGGGCCAACGCATGAGCCACACCATGACCGACCAGCGCCCGACCACGGACCCCCCGGTCCCGGGCAGTGTGTTCACGCACCGCCGGATGCCCCGCTGGGCCCCGGCCGCCATCGCCGTGATCGCCGTCGCCCTGGGCGTGGCGATCGGGCTGGCCTTCGACCTGTCCAGCCACGTGCAGTGGGGCCTGATCGCCCTGGCGCTCTTCGTCCTCGGCACCTATGTGACCACCGCGCTGCTGGAGGACCGCCGCCAGGCCAAGGACCGGGTGGCCACCAGCCTGGTGTGGGCGTGCTTCGTGCTCGCCGTCGTACCGTTGTACTCGCTGGTCGAGACCACCTTCGCCAAGGGCGTGAAGGACCTCGACGGCCGGTTCCTGACCCACTCCATGGCGGGCGTCCTCGCGACCGACGAGGGCGGCGGCGTCTACCACGCCATCATCGGCACCCTGGAGCAGGTGGGCCTCGCCTCGCTGATCGCCGTGCCGATCGGGGTACTGACCGCGATCTACCTCGTCGAGTACGGGCGGGGCAAGCTGGCGCTGGCGGTCACGTTCTTCGTGGACGTCATGACCGGTATCCCGTCCATCGTGTCCGGTCTGTTCATCCTGGCCTTCTGGATCCTGGTCCTCGGCTTCTCGTACTCCGGATTCGCCGGCTCGCTCGCGCTGGTCATCCTGATGATCCCGGTCGTCGTGCGGTCCACCGAGGAGATGCTGAAGCTGGTGCCCAACGAGCTGCGCGAGGCGTCCCTGGCGCTCGGCGTGCCGAAGTGGCGCACCATCCTGAAGGTGGTCCTGCCCACCGCGCTCGGCGGCATCACCACCGGCATCATGCTGGCCGTGGCCCGCATCGCCGGAGAGACCGCGCCGGTCCTGCTGCTCGTGTTCGGCAACCCGATGATCAACAACGACCCGTTCAACGGGGCGCAGTCGTCGTTGCCGTTCTACATCTACGAGCAGTACCTCCTCGGCACGGACCAGGCCTACAGCCGTGCGTGGTCGGCGGCCCTGGTCCTGATCGCCTTCGTGATGATCCTCAACCTGGTGGCCCGCGGCATCGCCCGCTGGAAGGCCCCGAAGACCGGTCGCTGACGCGGCCCTCGGCGACTGACGGAAGTGAAGTAGTAATGGCCAAGCGAATCGACGTAAGCGGGCTGACCGCCTACTACGGTCCCCACAAGGCGATCGAGGACATCTCGATGACCGTCGAACCGCGCTCGGTGACGGCGTTCATCGGGCCCTCCGGCTGCGGCAAGTCGACGTTCCTGCGCACCCTCAACCGCATGCACGAGGTCACCCCCGGCGGGCGGGTCGAGGGCAAGGTGCTGCTGGACGACGAGGACCTGTACGGCACCGGGGTGGACCCGGTCGCGGTGCGCCGCACCATCGGCATGGTGTTCCAGCGGCCCAACCCGTTCCCGACCATGTCGATCTACGACAACGTGGTGGCCGGGCTGCGGCTGAACGGCCGGTACCGCAAGAGCGAGCTGGACGAGATCGTCGAGAAGTCGCTCAAGGGCGCGAACCTCTGGAACGAGGTCAAGGACCGTCTCAACAGGCCCGGTTCGGGGCTGTCCGGCGGTCAGCAGCAGCGTCTGTGCATCGCCCGCGCCATCGCGGTGGAACCGCAGGTGCTGCTGATGGACGAGCCGTGCTCGGCGCTCGACCCGATCTCGACGCTCGCGATCGAGGACCTGATCGGTGAGCTCAAGGAGCGGTTCACGATCGTCATCGTGACGCACAACATGCAGCAGGCGGCGCGGGTCTCCGACCGTACGGCGTTCTTCAACCTCGCCGCGGTCGGGCAGCCGGGCCGGCTGATCGAGATCGACGACACGGAGCGGATCTTCTCCAACCCGTCGGTGCAGGCGACGGAGGACTACATCTCCGGCCGCTTCGGCTGAGCCGGCGGTGGCGTAGGACTCCTCGCGGTGCTGCATGGCGGTGCCACCGCGAGGACGCGAAGGGCCCGCCCCCGGGGTACCGGGGGCGGGCCCACGTCGTTCCTCCCCGCCCCGGGGGCGGGAGGAGCCGGAGGTCAGAGGACCGTCAGCTTCTCCAGGCCGAAGGCCAGCGCGGCGACCAGTGCCGCCGCCGGCATCGTGATGAACCAGCCCAGGACGATGTTCTTGGCCACGCCCCAGCGCACCGCGTTCACCCGCTTGGTCGCGCCGACGCCCATGATGGCCGAGGTGATGACGTGCGTGGTGGAGATCGGCGCCTTGAAGAGGTAGGCCGTTCCGAACATGATCGACGCGCCGGTCGCCTCCGCGGCGAACCCCTGCGGCGGATCGAGCTCGATGATCTTCCGCCCGAGCGTGCGCATGATGCGCCAGCCGCCGGCGTACGTACCGAGCGACAGCATCAGCGCCGAGACCAGCTTCACCCACACCGGGATGGGGTCGGCGAACGTCCCGTGCCCGGCGATGACCAGGGCCATCACCACGACACCCATCGTCTTCTGGGCGTCCTGGAGGCCGTGGCCGAGGGCCATGCCCGCCGCGGAGACCGTCTGCGCTATGCGGAAGCCCCGCTTGGCCTTGTGCGGGTTGGCGCGGCGGAAGAGCCACATGATCAGCAGCATCACGAGGTAGCCGACGATCAGACCGACGACCGGGGACAGGAACATCGGCACGATGATCTTGTTGACCACGCCGTCCCAGTGGACCGCCGTACCGCCCGCGAGCGCCGCTCCCACCAGGCCGCCGAACAGCGCGTGCGAGGAGGACGAGGGCAGGCCGAAGTACCAGGTGACCAGGTTCCAGGCGATCGCGCCGAGGAGCGCGGCGAAGAGGATGCCCATCCCCGTCCCGCCCGACGGCGTCTCGATCAGCCCCTCGCTGACCGTCTTGGCGACCCCGGAGCCGAGGAACGCGCCGGCGAGGTTCATCACGGCGGCCATCGCCAGCGCCGCCCGCGGGGTCAGCGCCCGGGTGGAGACCGACGTGGCGATCGCGTTCGCCGAGTCGTGGAAGCCGTTGGTGTAGGTGAACAGAAGCGCGACCGCTACGGTCACGACCAGAGCCAGGGTGCCCATCGACGCCTCAGGACTCCTTGACGGCGATGGTCTCCACCGTGTTCGCCACGTGCTCGAACGCGTCCGCCGCCTCTTCCAGCACGTCCACGATCTGCTTGAGCTTCAGCACCTCGATCGCGTCGTACTTGCCGTTGAAGAGGTGCGCCAGCAGCTTGCGGTGGATCTGGTCGGCCTGGTTCTCCAGCCGGTTGACCTCGATCCAGTACTCGGTGAGGTTGTCCATGGTGCGGAGGTTCGGCATCGCCTCCGCGGTCAGCTCGGCCGCGCGGGCCAGCACCTCGATCTGCTGCTCGACTCCCTTGGGCAGTTCCTCGACGTTGTAGAGGACGACGAGGTCGACGGCCTCCTCCATGAAGTCCATGATGTCGTCCAGGGAACCGGCGAGGGCGTAGATGTCCTCGCGGTCGAACGGCGTGATGAACGAGGAGTTCAGCTGGTGGAAGATCGCGTGCGTGGCGTCGTCACCCGCGTGTTCGGCTGCCCGCATACGCTCTGCGATCTCGGCTCGGGCGGAGGAGTCCGCCCCGAGCAGTTCCATCAGGAGTTTCGAGCCGGTGACGATGTTGTCCGCGGAAGCGGCGAACATGTCGTAGAAGCTCGTCTCCCTGGGGGTCAGACGAAAGCGCACGTGGGGTCCTCGGGGTGCTTCGGTTTCGGTCAGGCCGATGCTAGGCGCATCATCCGGCCACGGCTATCGGGCCGCCCTCCAGTGTCGCCCATTGAACAGAGCGATCATCACGGGGGCGTACCAAGGCCCCCATACCCAGCAAAATTCGGTACCATATACCCAGTAGGGGTATGCCGGGCGATATGTCCCCCGGTGTGTGACCGAGAACACCCGTCCGAGATGGAGGCCCGTTATGACGACCACCGAGGCCGGCGCCACGGCGTCCTCCGAGCAGACGGACTGCGGTGAGCACGTGACGCACGGTTACCACAAGCAGAAGGGCGAGCACCTCAAGCGGCTGCGCCGGATCGAGGGGCAGATCCGGGGCCTCCAGCGGATGGTCGACGAGGACACCTACTGCATCGACATACTCACCCAGGTCTCGGCCTCCACCAAGGCGCTTCAGTCCTTCGCGCTCCAGCTGCTGGAGGAGCACCTGCGGCACTGCGTGGCGGACGCGGCCCTCAAGGGCGGGGACGAGATCGACGCGAAGGTGGACGAGGCGACGAAGGCGATCGGCCGCCTGCTGCGCACCTGAGGCCGGCGCCTCAGCTGTCCCGTTCCTGCCGCTCCACCCGCAGCACCTCGTCGATGCTCTCCAGGCTGAGCCGGTCCTCGGCGGCCGAGGCCGCGATGATCAGCTCGCCGCACAACTCGATCTCGGCGAGGGCCACGTGGTCCTGAACCGCCGTACCGCCGACCGCCGCCACCCGCCTCACCTCTTCCCTGACGTCACCGAACTCCTAGGGTAGGAGGCGGTTTACCTACCGCGCATGGCACGGACGGGCTACTTACGGGGTGGCGTCAAGGGACTAGTACGAGGCCGGCGGGTGGCTGGATTCAGGCCCCGCCGGCCCCCGCGTCCTCCGCGATACGGCCGGCGTAGATGTCCCGTTCCCGGGGCAGCGCGACGACGGCGGGGGCGCCGAAGTCGTACAGCAGAGTCGTCGAGGTGACCGCGACGGGCGTCTTCCGCCGGCCGTTGACGAAACTGAAGCGCTGGCGCAGCTTGCGCAGCCGGCCCTGGTCGTCCAGATAGGCGTCGAAGGGCACCCGGGCCGTGGCGAACCCTTTCGCCGCGGCTGCCAGGGAGTTCCGTACGTCGGCGGGCGCGTACCGGGCCGCGCGGGCGAGGTCGGCGGTGCCCCGGTAGTGCCGCACCGGGACGCCGGCGAGCTCGGTGCGGCCGACGTAGCTCGCCTGCCGGGTGCCGCGCAGCACCTCGGCGGCGGTGTACGGGTCGGTGACACCGCCGGTGACCAGATTGCCGTCGGACAGCGTGGCCGTCTCCACCCGCACCCATTTGTCGGCGGGCACCCCCGCCCCCCGGTTCTTCATGAACAGGGCGCCGGGCGCGAGGAGTTCGGTGAGCGGACGGTGCTCGGCGGCGCCCGCGGGATCCTCGGGGAGCACGACGGTCAGCCGGCCGAGCCGGTGGACGTAGTCGTAGACCCCCTTGCCGCGGATGGTGACCCGGGTGCCGCCCGTGGCCATCTCCATGGCGGTGCCGGCCTTGGAGCTGCCCGCGTCGGTCAGCGCCGCGGCGGCACCGGTCAGCAGGGTGACCGGATCGCCCGCGCCGCTGCTGACGTCCTCGGCGGGGAGCCCGAGGTCCGAGCAGCCGCCCACGCCCGTGCCGAGCGCGAGCGTGAGACCCAGCGCACCGGCCGTCCTGCCCGTGCGCCGTCTGTACTGCCGCCGTTCCATCGCCCTGCCTTCCCCCAGCCGGTACGTCCGTTACGGCTTCTTGTCGTCCGGTCAACGACGAGTGGGGGACCGCCGTCACGCTCTGCCCTTGGCTTCTCGGTACGGTGGACGGCGTGGCGGAGCAGGACGCGCGGGACGCGGACCATCTGACGACGACGACCGAACAGGGCCGCTTCTGCGTGGCCCGCTGCACCTGCGGCTGGCGCGGCCCGGCCCGCAGGGCGCGCAGCCAGGCCAGAACGGACGCGGCCGGGCACACACAGGCGCCGGCGGCCGGGTACGCGAACGGCTGAGTCGGGGCTTAGGGCCGGATCAGGGCGCGGTGCCGGACCCCGCGAGCCCGGCATGATCCAAACGAGAGGCCTTAGCGGAGGATCGCGGCGATGGCCGCCAGCGCCGGGGGGATCAGGTCCCTGTCGTGGGGATGGGTCAGGCGCTCGCGGGCCTCGTCCGGGGGGAGCCAGAGGAGTTCGGTGACCTCGTCGTTGGGGGCGAAGGCGCCGCCCGTCGACTCGGCCGCCCAGTACGTGACCTCCTTGGGGCGGCCCGCGTGGTCGACGTAGCGGGCGGTCGGCAGGCCGGTGCCGAGCCGGCAGGTGTGGCCCGTCTCCTCCTCGACCTCGCGCAGCGCCGCCGCGTGGGGCGTCTCCCCCCGCTTCAGCTTCCCCTTGGGCCAGGACCAGTCGGACCACTTGGGGCGGAAGACCAGGGCGAGTTCGACACCGCCGGCGGGCGAGCGCCGCCACAGCACGCAGCCCGCGGCCCGTACGGGGGTCCCGGTCATACCGTCTCCACCGCCTCCCGCTGCCAGGCGCGCTGGAAGGCGAACCGGGCCGCCTCCACCTCGTGGCGCTGGTCCGCGTGCAGCACGCCGAGCGCGTAGGCCGTGGCGGGGGCGATGCGGGGGGTGCGGGCGGCCTGGGCGGCGGCGGCCGCCGCCTCGGAGGCGTCGCGGTGCCGGTTCAGGGCCTGGCCCGCCGCCAGCAGACGTACGTCCACGGGGGTGCCGGGGACCAGCACCTCGCGAGCGTAGCGGTGCAGGCGCAGCAGCAGCCGTACCTGGTGCCAGGGGCCGTCCTGGGGGTGCGGGGACGGATCCGGGGACAGGCCGTGCACCAGCGCCTCCGCGTTGTACGGGTGGCCCGCGGTGAGCAGCGGCAGCGCGGTGACGGCGTCGGTGAGCCGCTCCCGCGCGGCGCCGGCGAGGGGGCGCAGGTCGGTGGTGGTGGCGGTCGGGGTGAGGGGGACCTCGCTGGCGAGCACGGCGACCTTGTCGGCGACGGCGTGGAAGCGGCTGGAGCCGAGCGCCTGGAGGGCGGTGGAGTGGGCGCGGGTGCGGGCGAGGGTCAGCTGCCGGTCGAGCAGGGCGCCCGCCTTCGCCGCACCCACCGTCAGCGTGCCGCGCTCCGGCGGGGCGGCCGCGGGGCCGGCGGACACCGTCACCTGCTCGGGGAAGGCCGCCGCCCCCGACAGCCGGTGCAGCGCCTGCAACAGCCTCTCCAGCCGGGCCTCGTACGCGTGCTCCAGGGCCAAGGTGCCCGAGAGCCAGGCAAGTTCGGGCCGCATCGACTCCGACCAGGCGGGGTCGAGCAGGGGGCGGTAGGTGTGCAGGCTGCCGCTGATGCGCCGGGCCGAGCGGCGCAGGGCGCGGGCCGCGTCCACGGACCCCTCGCCGGAGCCCGTGGCGCCCCCGGTCTCCCGGTGCAGGCGCAGGGCGCGCAGGAACTCCGTGGCGTGGGTGCGCAGATAGCCCGCGAGAGCGTCCCCCGTCACCACCTCGGCCGTGGGGTCCGTCGGGTCAAGGTGTTGCTGTGCCACGCCGGCGCCTCCGGGCGTCTATGAGCATCTCCTGGACGTTGCGCAGGGGTTGGCCGTCCGCGTCGGTCGCGTGCCGCGTCCACTCGCCGTCCGGGCCGAGGTGCCAGGACGCGGTGCTGTCGGACATGCCGGTGTCCAGCAGCCGGTTTATGGCCGCGCGGTGGCCGGGGTCGACGACCCGCACCAGGGCCTCGATCCGCCGGTCGAGGTTGCGGTGCATCATGTCCGCGCTGCCGATCCACACCTCGGGCTCGCCGCCGTTTCCGAAGGCGAACACCCGGGAGTGCTCCAGGAAGCGGCCGAGGATCGAGCGGACCCGGATGTTCTCCGACAGCCCCGGGACGCCGGGCCGGATCGCGCAGATGCCGCGGACCCAGACGTCCACCGGAACGCCCGCCTGGGCGGCCCGGTAGAGGGCGTCGATGACGGCCTCGTCGACCATCGAGTTGACCTTGATGCGGATGAACGCCGGGCGGCCCGCGCGATGGTGCTGGATCTCCTTGGTGATCCGCGATATCAGGCCGTCCCGCAGGGACTTGGGGGCGACCAGCAGCCGCCGGTAGGTCTCCCGGCGGGAGTAGCCGGACAGCCGGTTGAACAGGTCGGAGAGGTCCGCGCCGACCTGCGGGTCGGCGGTGAGCAGGCCGAGGTCCTCGTACAGCCGCGCGGTCTTCGGGTGGTAGTTGCCGGTGCCGACGTGGCTGTAGCGGCGCAGGGTCTCGCCCTCCTGGCGGACCACCAGCGACAGCTTGCAGTGCGTCTTCAGGCCGACCAGGCCGTAGACGACGTGGCAGCCGGCCTCCTCCAGCTTCTTCGCCCACTTGATGTTGGCGTGCTCGTCGAAGCGGGCCTTGATCTCCACCAGCACCAGGACCTGCTTGCCGGACTCGGCGGCGTCTATGAGCGCGTCCACGATCGGGGAGTCGCCCGAGGTGCGGTACAGGGTCTGCTTGATGGCGAGGACGTCCGGGTCCTCGGCGGCCTGCTGGAGGAAGGCCTGCACGGAGGTGGAGAAGCTGTCGTACGGGTGGTGCAGCAGCACGTCCCGCTGGCGCAGCGCCGCGAAGATGTCGGGCGCGGAGGCCGACTCGACCTCGGCGAGGTCGCGGTGGGTGCCCGCGACGAACTTGCGGTACTTCAGCTCGGGCCGGTCCAGGCCGTGGATGCGGAACAGGCCGGTGAGGTCGAGGGGGCCGGGCAGCGGGTAGACCTCGGCCTCGGAGATCTTCAGCTCGCGCACCAGCAGGTCGAGCACCTCGCGGTCGATGGACTCCTCGACCTCCAGGCGCACCGGCGGCCCGAAGCGGCGCCGCATGAGTTCCTTCTCCAGGGCCTGGAGGAGGTTCTCCGCGTCGTCCTCCTCGACCTCCAGGTCCTCGTTGCGGGTGAGCCGGAAGGCGTGGTGCTCCAGCACCTCCATCCCCGGGAACAGCTCTTCGAGGTGCGCGCCGATGACGTCCTCGACGGGGACGTACCGGCCGGGGCTGGACTCCAGGAAGCGGGAGAGCAGCGGCGGCACCTTCACGCGCGCGAAGTGCTTGTGGCCGCTGACCGGGTTGCGCACCACGACGGCCAGGTTCAGGGACAGGCCGGAGATGTACGGGAAGGGGTGCGCGGGGTCGACGGCCAGCGGGGTGAGGACGGGGAAGATCTGGTGCCGGAACAGCGTGAACAGGCGGGCCTGCTCCTTGTCCGTCAGCTCGCTCCAGCGCACCAGGTGGATGCCTTCCTCCGCGAGCGCGGGGGCGACGTCCTCGTGGTAGCAGGCGGCGTGCCGGGCCATCAGCTCGCGCGAGCGGGCCCAGATCATCTCCAGGACGTCGCGCGGCTGGAGCCCGGAGGCCGAGCGGGTGGCCACGCCGGTGGCGATGCGGCGCTTGAGACCGGCGACCCGGACCATGAAGAACTCGTCCAGGTTGCTGGCGAAGATCGCCAGGAAGTTGGCCCGCTCCAGCAGGGGCGTGTCCGGGTCCTCGGCCAGTTCCAGGACGCGTTCGTTGAAGGCGAGCCAGCTGCGCTCCCGGTCGAGGAAGCGGCCCGGGGGCAGCGGGGCGCCGTCGGCCGGGGACTCCTCGTACACGTCGAGGTCCGCGTCGATGTCCGGTTCCAGGTCGGAGACCGCGGGGGTCACGGTGCGCGGCCGGTGCGCCGCGATGGAGCCCACGGGGGGCTGCGGGTGCTGTGCCTCTGCCTGGGTGTCTTGCTGGCTCATGAACCCATTCTTCCGCGCGACCGCCGCGGCAGGCGCGTCGGAACGTGCGGGCGGGAGCGTCACGGTCCCGTGGCCCGCTGGCCCCTCCGGGGGCGGCGAAGGCTCTGGCACGACGGGTTTCATTGGCCGAGCGTCGCAAGCTCGTCTGAATCGATGGTTACGGAGACATGACGTGCGGGATAGCGCGGGGCGGCTCCCGGGGGTCCGGGGTGCGGGGGGAACGGATTCCGCGGCGGCTCGGGCAGGGGCGCGCAGGCCCGGAAGAGTTCGAAAGCGCGGGTGCGGGACCGTACGGCGCCGTACGGTCCCGCACCCGGTGGGAGAAGGCGTCAGGCGGTGGCCCGCGCGGCGCGCAGCGTCCCGGTCTGCCGGCGCAGCACCAGGAAGCAGCCGGTGACCAGCAGCGCGGCGATCGCCAGGGTCAGTGCGGCGGTGGTGAGCTGCAGGCCCCAGAGGTCGGAGTGCGGGTGGTAGGTGTTGTAGCGGCCGGTGAAGTGGGCGTACGCCGCGTCGCAGGAGGCGTTGGAGTCGCACGGCGGGGGCGGCACATGGGCGCCGGAGGAGGTCACCATGCCCTGGTCGACCACCAGGCCCTTGCCGAGGAAGCCCTGGTCGACGGTGCTCAGCCGGGTCACCGCGGGCCACAGGTGCGGCATCGCCAGCTCGGTCAGCCCGCGCACACCGCCTGCCACCAGCACGCCGAGGGCCAGCGCGGGCAGGGTGCGGCGCAGCAGCAGGCCGGCCAGGGCGCCGGCCGCGAGTCCGGCGAGGGCCATGGCAGCGAGGGTGGGCCCGCCCGCGTGGAAGGTGAAGCGGTCGTACCAGTCCTTGGCGGAGTCGATCCGGCCCTGGCCCGCGGCCCAGGCGCGGTGGTGCAGCCAGGCCAGCAGTCCGGTGCAGACGGTGACGCCGAGCGCCGGGACGGCGAGGCGCACGGCCAGCCAGCGGGCCGGGGAGGTGGCCTGGGTCCAGGCGAGCCGGGCGGTGCCGGACTCCAGCTCCCGGCCGGTCAGCGCGGCGCCCGCCCAGCCGGCCACCAGGAAGGGCAGCACGTTCAGGGCGATGGTGGCGTAGTTGTAGTAGTCCTTGTAGCGCAGGATCGCTTTCTGGTCGTAGGTGCACCGCTCGGTCATGCCGCAGTTCCTGACCTGCCGCCAGCCCTCCGCCGCGGCGTTCAGGAGCGGGCCGTCGAGGGCGAGGAGCAGGGCGGCCAGGGCGAGCCACAGTACGGCCCAGGTGTACAGCGCGGGCCGGTGCAGGCGCAGCAGCCAGCGGGTCTGCCGGGGCCGGCCGGCGGGCGCGGCGGTCAGGGTCAGGGCGCTCACGCGGCACGCTCCTCGGTCGGGTTCGGTGCGCCGGCGCCCCGCAGATGGGCGAGGACCAGCTCTTCCAGGGTGGGCGCGGTGGCGCGCCAGTCGTCGGCGAGGGGTCCGGCCGGGCGGATCAGCGCGGTGAGCTGGCGGCCGGTGACGCGGGACTCGACCACGCTGTGCGGGCCGAGGTCGGTGGTCGCGGCGGCGCCGCTGACCCGCAGATGGGCCGCGAGCAGCTCGTCGATCTCACCGGCCAGCCGGACCCGGCCGCCCGCGACCAGCAGCAGATGGTCGCAGGAGTCCTCCAGCTCCGCGATGACGTGCGAGGACAGCACGATCGTGGTGCCGTGCGTCGCGGCCTGGCCCATCAGCGTGCCCATCAGCTCGTGCCGGACCAGCGGGTCCAGGTCGGCCATCGGCTCGTCCAGGAGCAGCAGCTCGGGCCGCTTGCCGAGGGCGAGGGCGAGGGCGACGCGGGTGCGCTGGCCGCCGGAGAGGGTGCGGACCCGGGCCGCCGGGTCCAGGCCCTCGACGACGTGCCCGGCGAGCTCCGCGTCCCAGCGCCCGGGGTTGAGGTCGGCGCCCATGCGCAGGGTCTCCGCGACGGTGAGCTGCGGGTACAGCGGCTTGTCCTGGGCGACGTAGCCGACCCGGTGGCGGGCCCTCGCGGGGGTGGTGCCGAGGACGGCGAGGTCGCCCTCGGTGGGGGCCGTGAGCCCGGCGGCGAGGGACAGGAGGGTGGACTTGCCCGCCCCGTTGGGGCCCACGACGGCGCACACGCGCCCCGTAGGCAGGCGGAACGCGCAGTCCCGCAGTGCCCAGCCGCCCCGGCGGCCGAACCGTTTTGCCAGAGCGTCGGCCCGCAGGGCCGTGTCGCTGCTCATGACGGATCTCCCTGGAAGTGCTTGTCGAGTACGGCGGTGAAGAGCGCGGCCACGTCCTCCCGCTCCAGGCCGGCCGCGTCGGCGCGGCGGGCCCAGTCCTCCAGCTCCGTGCGGAGCGGGGAGTCGGCGGGGGCGGCGCCCAGCGCTCTGCGCACGAAGGTGCCGAGTCCGCGCCGTGCCTCGACCAGGCCCTCCCGCTCCAGTTCGCGGTAGGCCTTGAGGACGGTGTTGGGGTTGATGGCGGTGGCCTCGACGACCTCGCGGGCCGTCGGCAGCCGGTCGCCGGGGCGCAGCAGGCCGAGGCGCAGGGCCTGCTTGGTCTGCTGGACGATCTGGACGTACGTGGCGACACCGCTGTGCCGGTCGATGCGATATTCGACCACGCGAGCACCACCCTTTCACTAATTGAGTAGTGAAAGGGTGGTGCAAAGAAGGGGCGGCCGTCAAGGCGACCGCCCCTTAAGTAACTTTGATGGTCCTATGTCACGTCTCGGTCCGGTACATCAGGTCCGTCTCGTACGTACGGAAGCCCAGCCGCTCGTACACCGAGACCGCTGCCTTGTTGTCGGCGTCGACGTAGAGCATCGCGGTCGGCAGCCCCTGTGCGGCGAGGTGGCGCAGGCCGATGGTGGTGAGCGCCTTGCCGAGGCCGCCGCCCTGCTCGCCGGGGCGGACCCCGAGCACGTAGACCTCGCCGAGGCCCTCCTCGGCGTGCACCTTCGTCCAGTGGAAGCCGATCAGCTCCCCGCGCCGCTCGGCGAGGAAGAACCCGGCCGGGTCGAACCACGGCTGGGCCTTGCGGTCGTCCAGGTCGCGCTGGGTCAGCGAACCCTGCTCGGGGTGGTGGGCGAACGCGCCCGCGTTGACCGCGAGCCACGCGGTGTCGTCCTTGCCGGGCTCGAAGGCGCGCACGCTCACGTCCGCGGGCAGCTGCGGGTCCGGCAGCTCAAGGCCGGTCAACGCCCGCCGCATCTGGCGCAGTTCGCGGAACAGGGTGAGGCCGAGCACCTGGGCGAGATGGCGGGCGGCCGGGTGCCCGCCGTGCGCCCACACCCGCAGCCGCTTGCCGGAGGCGGCGAGCAGGGCCGCCCCGAGCGCCCGCCCGTGCCCGTGCCCGCGGTGCTCGGGGCCGACGACGAGCTCGGCGGCCGGCGCCTCCACCGGATCGGTGTCCTCCAACTGGGCGTAGCCGACGAGTTGGCCGTCGACGGTCAGCAGCAGATGCGAGACGCCCTCCCGGGCTCCCCCGCGCAGCTGAAGACGGCCCTGCTCGGACACCGGCTGCTGCCCGTCGACCCGCGCGGCCTCGCCGAGCAGGGTGAGCACGGCCTCGGCCTGGTCCGGGGTGAGCGCGGAATGGGTCTCGATGGAGCGGGCCGGGAAGGCCCGTACGGTGTCGTCGCTGCTCATGCGTACGAGAGTACGGGGCGCACGGGAAACCCGGGCAGAGGCGCTCGGCCCGCCCCGCGCCGCGCGCCCGGGTGCGGCAGCCGGTCCGCCGCCCCTCCGGGCCCGCGCGCCGAGGACCGGGTACGGTTACGCCCCGGTCATCCGCTCAGCCCGGCACCTCGGCCGCGGCCGGTTCCGGTGGGGGGACCGGGGCTCCCGGCAGCCGTACCGTCGCCACCGAGCCGCCGCCCGGGGCCGGGGTCAACGTGACCTCGCCGCCGGACTGCCGGACCGTACGGGCGACGATGGACAGGCCGAGGCCGGAGCCGGGGAGGGCACGGGCGCCGGGGGAGCGCCAGAAGCGGTCGAAGACGTGCGGGAGTTCGTCCTCGGGGACGCCGGGGCCGTGGTCGCGGACGGTGAGGACGCCGTCGGTCAGCCGGACCTCCACGGTGCCGCCCTCGGGGCTGAACTTCACCGCGTTGTCCAGGATGTTGACCACCGCCCGCTCCAGCGCGGACGGTTCCCCGACCACGAACCAGGGCTCCAGGTCCGCCGAGATCGTCAGCTCCGGGCCGCGCAGCCGGGCCCGGCGCAGCGCCGCCTCCACGGTGTCCTGGAACGGCACCACCTGCACCCGCTCGCCGCGCTGCCCCTCCGAACGCGACAGCTCCTGCAAGTCGCCGATCAGCGAGGCCAGTTCCGTCATCTGCGCCTTCACCGAGTTCAGCAGCGCCTTGCGGTCCTCGGGCGGCAGCGGGCGGCCGGTCTCCTCGCTGCGGGTGAGCAGTTCGATGTTGGTGCGCAGCGAGGTCAGCGGGGTGCGCAGCTCGTGCCCGGCGTCCGCGATCAGCCGCTGCTGGAGTTCCCGGGAGCCGGCCAGCGAGGCCGTCATGGAGTTGAAGGACCGGGACAGGCGGGCCACCTCGTCCTCGCTGTCGTCCTCCACCGGGATGCGGATGGTCAGGTCCTCGGTGCGGGAGACGTGCTCCACGGCCTCCGTGAGCTTGTCCACCGGCCGCAGCCCGGCCCGCGCCACCGCGAGGCCCGCGGCGCCGGCGCCGAGGACGCCGACCCCGGAGACCAGCAGCAGGACGAGCGCCAGGTCGTTGAGGGTCTTCTGGGTGTTCTTCAGCGGTACGGCGATCATCATGGCCGCGCCCGGGTACAGCTGGGGACCCACGTTCGTGTCGATGACCAGCGGCATGGTGAGCACCCGGACGTCGTTGCCCGCGGTGTCCGTGCCGTTGCGCAGGATGCCGTCGCCGTGGATCACGGCCTCGCGGACCACGGTCCGGTCGACGTCGGTGGTCTTCACCGCGCCCGCGGAGTCGCTCGGGACGCAGGCCGTGCCGTCCGGCTTGACCAGCTGGCTGTAGACGGTCTCATGGGTCCGCAGGACGCCGTAGGGCGAGGTGTCCGCCGGCTTGTGCGGGCACTGGGAGAGCAGGTTGTACACCGTCTCCGCCGCCGGACGCGGCGCGGTTCTGCGCAGATCGTTGTCGATCTGCTCGTACAGCTTCCCCTGCACGATGAACCAGCAGGTCACCGACACCGCCGCCACGGCGAACGCCACCGCCGCCGCGACCAGCACGGCCAGCCTTGCCCGGATCGGCAGTGAGCGGTAGCGCCGTACGACCTTGTTCACTCGGCGCCGCCCTGCCGCAGGACGTAGCCCACGCCCCGCACGGTGTGCACCAGCCGGGGCTCCCCGCCCGCCTCGGTCTTGCGGCGCAGGTACATCACGTACACGTCGAGGGAGTTGGAGGACGGCTCGAAGTCGAAGCCCCAGACCGCCTTGAGGATCTGTTCCCGGGTGAGGACCTGGCGCGGGTGCGCCAGGAACATCTCCAGGAGCGTGAACTCGGTGCGGGTCAGCTCGACCGGCCGGCCGCCCCGCGTGACCTCCCGGGTCGCGAGGTCCATGCGCAGGTCGCCGAAGGTGAGGGCCTCGTCCGCCTGGGCCGCCGGGGAGACGGCGGCCGCGTAGGAGCTGCGCCGCAGCAGGGCGCGGATCCGGGCGAACAGCTCGTCCAGCTCGAAGGGCTTGACGAGGTAGTCGTCGGCGCCCGCGTCCAGGCCGGTCACCCGGTCGCCGACCGTGTCGCGGGCGGTGAGCATGAGGATCGGGAGGGTGTCCCCGCCGCCGCGGATGCGGCGGGCCGCCGTCAGACCGTCCATCCGGGGCATCTGGATGTCCAGGACGACCAGGTCCGGCTGGTACGCCGCGGCCTTCTCCAGCGCGTCCGCGCCGTCGACGGCGACCTCCGTGTCGTACCCCTCGAAGGCGAGGGAGCGCTGGAGCGCCTCGCGTACGGCCGGCTCGTCGTCGACGATCAGGATGCGCTGGGTGTCACGGTCGCCTTCGGCGGGGCTCATGCTCGCGATTCCTTGTGGAGATGGGTCGTGTGGTGGGGTTCGTCCGTGTTCGGGTCGTTCGGGGGACTTGGTGAAGCGTCCTCCAGCCTCCCATGGTGCCGGGCCGGGAGGCACGGACGCCAAGATCAGGCCGTGAGGGCCGCGAGATTGCGCATCGCCGTCAGCCGGTGCAGCGGCACCTTGTGGCCCCGGCGGTGGTGCCGGTCGGCGGAGCTGCGGCGCAGTCCCATCAGCTGGGGGACGTGTGCCGGGACGATCTCCGCGGCGCGGGGTTCGGGGGCGGCCGGCGTGTGCAGCCGGCGCGCCACCGCGAGGGCGACGACGAGGTCGGCCGGGCCGAGGCCCGCTTCCCGGTGGAAGGTCAGCTGGATCATGATGTTCCTCCAGACACCCCGAGTGGCGCTGAAAGGTCCTGGTGAGGACCGGGTGAGGCCCCGATGAGGACCGGCTGAGGCCCTGGTGGGCCCTAGTTCCGCCCGCCCGACCGCAGCTTGGCCAGGTCGGACTTGACCGTGTTGACGGGGATCGCGAAGCCGAGGCCGATGCTGCCCGCGTCCGAGGACGAGGACGCCTGCTGGCTCGACGAGTACATCGCGGAGTTGATGCCGATGATGTTGCCGGCCGCGTCGATCAGCGCGCCGCCGGAGTTGCCGGGGTTGAGGGAGGCGTCCGTCTGGATCGCCTTGTACGTCGTGGTGGACGAGCCGGTGTCGCCGTTGAAGTTGCGGCCGCCGAACTGGAACGGCCAGCTTCCGTCGCCGCCCTGGCCCTGCGCCTGGCTCTCGTCGGTGGGCACGGTGACGTCCCGGTCGAGCGCCGAGACGATGCCGCTGGTGACGGTGCCGGTCAGGCCCTCGGGCGAGCCGATCGCCACGACCGAGTCGCCGACCTGCACCCCGCTGGAGTCGCCGAGGGCCGCCGCCCGCAGCCCCGAGGCACCCTCCAGCTTGATCAGCGCGAGGTCCTTGGAGCTGTCGGTGCCCACCACGTCGGCGGTGTAGCTGTGCCCATCGCTGGTGCGCACCTTGACCGACTGCGCGCCCGCGATGACGTGGTTGTTGGTGACGATCTCCCCGTTGGACGAGATGACCACGCCGGAGCCGGTCGAGGAGCCGTTGGCGAGGGTGGCGTTGATCTCCACCACGCTCGGGCTGACCGCGGCCGCGATCGCGGCGACATCGCCCTTCTTGCCGGCCGGCACCACGGCGGTGCTGGTCCCGGTGGCGGTCACGCCGTCCTTCCCGGTCAGCTCCTGGAAGCCGTAAGCGGTGGCGCCGCCGACCGCGGCCGCGACGATCGCGACCGCCGCGAGGAGGGCGGCCGAGCCCCGGGCGCGCCCGCGCCTGCGCTCCGGCGGCTGCTCCGGCTCGACGGGCGGCAGGGGCGAGGTGGCCGTCGGCTCGTACGCCGGCGGGGGCGGCCACTCCGGGTTCACGGGAGCGGAGTAGCCGTACTGCTGACTGTACGGACCCTGCGGATCGTCGTAGTCGTACTCGCCGCTGCGGCGGAAGCTCTCGGTCATGCAAGAAGCCTCCCCGGTGACCATGAGAGCTTCCTGAGTGCTCGCTGAAAAGCCCGGCAGAACCTCGTTTGCCCGATATAAAGACGCCTCTCGGCGCTCGGCGACGGCTCTCACCGGCCTCCAAGGAGCGCCGACGACGTTGTCAGTGCCCGCAGCCGCAGGAGGGGCGCACCACCAGCCGGGAGGGGAACGTCTTCAGCCGCTCGCGCCGGGACCCCGCCACCCGCAGCCCGTCGTCCAGCACCAGGTCGACCGCCGCCCGCGCCATCGCCGAACGGTCCGAGGCGATCGTGGTCAGCGGCGGATCGGCGAACGCGGCCTCCTTGATGTCGTCGAAGCCCGCCACGGCCAGCTGGCCGGGCACGTCGATGCGCAGCTCGCGGGCGGCCCGCAGCACGCCGATCGCCTGGTCGTCGGTGGAGCAGAACATCGCCGGGGGCCGCCGCGGCCCGGACAGGATCTCCAGGGCCGCGCGATAGGCGTCGTACCGGTTGTACGGCGCCTCGAACAGCCGGCCCTCGGTGCTCAGGCCCGCCTCGGCCATGGCCCGCTTCCAGCCCTCGACGTGGTCGGAGACCGGGTCGCCGACGGCCGGGGTGTCCGCGGTGCCGCCCATGCAGGCGACGTAGGGGTGGCCGTGCTCCAGCAGGTGGCGCACGGCGAGCTGGGCGCCACCGAGGTCGTCCGTCACCACGGCGACGTCGTCGATGGCCTCGGGCCGCTCGTGCAGCAGCACCACGCGGGCGTCCCAGGCGTCGATCTCGGCGGCGGCCTGGCCGTTCAGCGCGTGGCTGACCAGGATCAGGCCGGAGACCCGCATCCCGAGGAAGGCACGCAGATAGTGGACCTCACGCTCGGCGATGTAGTCGGTGTTGCCGACCAGCACCATCTTGCCGCGCTCGGAGGCGGCCTGTTCCACGGCGTGCGCCATCTCCCCGAAGAAGGGCTGGCGGGCGTCCGGGATGATCAGCCCTATGAGGTCGGTGCGCCGGGACGCCATCGCCTGGGCGACCCGGTCCGGGCGGTACCCCAGCTCCTTGATCGCGGCGAGGACACGCTCGCGCGTGGCCGGGGCGACCGGCCGGGGTCCGTTGTTGATGACATAGCTGACGACGGCGGTGGAAGTCCCCGCCAGCCGCGCCACATCATCCCTAGTCACCTTGGCCACGCGCGGAGTCTACGCGGATTGACCCAGTTCGGGCAGGGTGTTCCGCGCTCTCGCCGTGCGCGGGTAATCGTCGGGACGTGTGGGGATCAGGCGTCCGCGTGGACCTCGTCCGCGACCGGGGCGCCGGACGCGTCCGCATCGTCCGCCTTGGTCCGGTTCGCCTTCGCCTTGGCCTCGTCCCCGCCCCGGTCGCCCTTCTCCGGGGTGACGAATCGATAACCGACGTTCCGTACGGTGCCGATCAGCGACTCGTGCTCCGGGCCGAGCTTGGCCCGCAGCCGCCGTACGTGCACGTCGACGGTCCGGGTGCCGCCGAAGTAGTCGTAGCCCCACACCTCCTGGAGCAGCTGGGCGCGGGTGAAGACCCGGCCCGGGTGCTGGGCGAGGTACTTCAGCAGCTCGAACTCCTTGAAGGTCAGGTCGAGGACCCGGCCCTTGAGCTTGGCGGAGTAGGTCGCCTCGTCCACCGAGAGGTCGCCGTTGCGGATCTCCATCGGCGAGTCGTCGTGCGTGAGCTGCTGGCGCCCCATGGCGAGCCGCAGCCGCGCCTCGACCTCCGCCGGACCCGCCGTGTCGAGGAGCACGTCGTCCACGCCCCAGTCGGCGGTGACGGCGGCGAGGCCGCCCTCCGTGACCACGAGCAGCAGGGGACAGCCGGGACCGGTGGAGCGCAGCAGCTGGCACAGGCTGCGCACCTGCGGCAGGTCGCGGCGGCCGTCGACCAGGATGACGTCGGCGCCGGGCGTGTCGACCAGTGCGGGGCCCTCGGCGGGAGCGACCCGCACGTTGTGCAGGAGCAGGCCGAGGGCCGGCAGGACCTCCGTCGACGGCTGAAGGGCGTTGGTCAGGAGCAGCAGAGAACTCATACGTCTGGTTCCTCCTCGGTCCCTGCGAGAACTGTGCGGACGGGCACTGCTCTGCGTTCCCGAAGGCCCGTACACCGGGGGACGCCGGGGGAGTCCCGCTCCGTATACAACGCTTCCGAAAGCACAAAAGGACCCGGTGGCAACGCTGCCCGAGTCCTCTGCCCAGCAGAATAGCCCACATGAGCATTCGCCCGGCAGGAGATGTGGCACGTTCCACCGTACGTCCGGATGACGAGACAGGCAGACCAGGTCCTGTCCGGACATACCTGCGCACGGCGGACGGCGTTCCGGTCGAGGCCGTATACGACCCGGGGGCGGCCGTATACGACCCGGACGCCCCGGTGCTGGTGGTCGCGCACGGCTTCACGGGGGACGTGGACCGCCCGCACGTACGAAGGGTGGCGGCCGGGCTCGCCCGTTACGGCGCCGTGGTGGCCTTCTCCTTCCGCGGCCACGGGCGCTCGGGCGGCCGCTCCACGGTCGGCGACAAGGAGGTCCTCGACCTCGCCGCCGCCGTCGCGTGGGCGCGCGGCTTCGGGCACGGGCGCGTGGCGGCCGTCGGCTTCTCGATGGGCGCCTCGGTGGTCCTGCGGCACGCGGCCCTGTGCCCCGGCACGGCGGACGCGGTGGTCGCGGTCAGTTCGCCCGCCCGCTGGTACTACCGGGGCACCGCCCCCATGCGCCGGCTGCACTGGCTGGTCACCCGGCCCGAGGGCCGCCTGGTCGGCCGCTACGGCCTGCGCACCCGCATCCACCACCGCGACTGGGACCCGGTACCGCTCTCTCCCGCCGAGGCCGTCCCCCTGATCGCCCCCACCCCCCTGCTGATCGTGCACGGCGACCGCGACGGCTACTTCCCGCTCGACCACCCCCGGATGCTCGCCGACGCCTCCGGCGGCCACGCCGAACTGTGGCTGGAGCCGGGCATGGGCCACGCGGAGCACGCCGCGGACGACGCCCTGGTGGACCGCATCGGGGACTGGGCCGCCCGCCGGTCCGGCTAGCCTGGCTTCCGTTACTTACTGACTTTTACCAGCCGTCGATTGAGGAACCAGATGCCCAAGGTCACGGTGCGCTACTGGGCCGCCGCCAAGGCCGCGGCCGGTGTCGCCGAGGAGCCGTACGACGCGGCCACCCTTGCCGACGCGCTCACCGCCGTGCGCGCCCGGCACCCCGGTGAACTCACCCGCGTGCTCCAGCGCTGCTCCTACCTGATCGACGGCGACCCCGTCGGCACGCGCGCGCATGAGACGGTACGGCTGGCCGAGGGCGGCACGGTCGAGGTGCTCCCGCCGTTCGCAGGAGGGTGAGTCGATGACCGACCAGCCGTATCAGGGCGTCCCGTACGAGGGCTACGACCCGTACCAGCAGCCCGCCCCGCAGCAGGACTGGCAGGGGGCCGCCCCGCAGGGCGCCCAGGAGGGCTACGACCCCCAGCACACCCAGACCTGGCAGGGCCAGACCTGGGAGACCCGGACCCACGCGCCGGTACAGGCGCCACCGGAGGCGACGGCGTACCTGCCGCCGGTGACGGGGTACCCGCAACAGGGCTACCAGCAGGAGCAGCCGGGTACGGCTCAGCCGCAGTACCAGCAGATGGGCCACCCCGGCCCCCAGCCGATGGCGCAGATGCCGCAGCCGCACCCGACGGCACAGCCGCACCCGCAGCCGATGGCCGGACCGGGGCCGGCGACCCCCTCGGCCGCCGCGCCGGTCTCCGCGCCCGAGCCCCCCGCCGGGGAGGCTTCCGGTGACGGACCCTCCTACGGCCCCGCGACGCTCGCCGGCAACTCCAGGGTCACCGACGCGCAGCGGGCCCGCCTGGAGGGCCGTTCACCGATCATCGAGCCCGGGATGCAGCCGGCGCTGCTCACCGCGCTGCTCGGCCTGCTCCTGGCCGCGACGGCGGGCCTCGGCTCGTACGCCCTGGCCGTCCCGCTGGTGCTCCTCCAGGCCGTGACGGCGGCGGGCTGGTTCCGGCTCAACGGCATGTGGCCGGCCCGGCAGGGCATCGCGCTGGCCTTCGGGGGCGGTCTCGCGGCCGACGCCGCGGTCCTGGGCGCGGGCCGCGGCAACGCCCCCGCCGCGATCCTGGGCACCCTCGGCGTCTGGGTCCTGCTCTCCCTGGTCCTGCAGCTCCGCTCGCACGCCTCGCCGGACGAGCGGATGTACGGCCTGATGGCGACGGTCGCCTCCGCGGCTCTGGCGATCCTGGCCACCGGCTACCTGGGCGCCGACCCGCACGCCACCTCGGTGGGCGCCGCCGCGGTGGCGGTCGCCGCGGTGACGCGTGCGCTGCCGCTGCCGACCCCGGCGTCGGTCGTGGTCTCGCTGCTCGCCGCGGCGGGCGCGGGCATCGCCGTGGGCGGCATGACCGGCCTCGGCGCGGACGGCGCCCTGCTGGGCGCCCTGGCCGGCGCCTGCGCCCTGGTCGGCCACCGCGTCGCCGGCTACGACTACCCCTCCCGCTTCGTGCACTTCACCGCGGGTGTCGCCCTGCCGCTGTCGGCGGCGGCACCGGTGGTGTGGGCACTGGGACGGGTGCTGGGCTAGGCGCCGGTCGGACGGCTCCGGCGTTTGTCCGCCACGGCCTGGTCGGTACGCCGGGCGTCGTACGGCACTTGCGGCCGTCGCTCACCGCCCGGCCCTGACCCCGCTCACGAAGGCCGCCCAGGCGGGGGCGCCGAAGAGGAGGGGGGTGCGGGTGGTGTCCTTGCTGTCGCGGACGGGGACGAGGGCGGGGAGGTTGTCGGCGAACTCCAAGCACTGGCCGCCGTCCTGGTTGCTGTACGAGCTCTTGCGCCAGGCGGCGCCGTGGAGGAGGTCGTCGGAGACCTCGACGCAGGCGCCGCCGTCCGAGTTGCTGTAGCTGCTCTTGCGCCACGTGATGGTGCTCAAGTCGATGGCTCGCATGGCGCTTCCTCCAGCATCCGCTTGATGAACTCCCGCGATCTGTCCGGAGACAGGGCCAAATCGCGTACCCGATCGTATCGGAGCTGGAGCGCCTCAACAGCTGTTGCCTCTTGGACGAGTTCGCCCGAATATCCCGTCTCGATCCAGACTGCGGACCGACCGTCGGCGCCTCGCAGGAACATGGCGTCAGTGTTCGACAGCCCGTGCAGGCCAGACGACAACGGCAGTACCTGAACGGTGACGTTCGGGTGCTTCACAACCTCCAGGAGATGGCTCAATTGCGCACGCCATGCCTCCGGGTCGCGAAGCGGGCTACGCATCACGGTCTCGGCGAGGATAGTGCGGAACTGCGGTGCCCCGTCCACGAGTAGCAGTTCGCGACGCCCCATGCGAGCCGCTACTTGCGCATCCAGGTCCGCCCCGCTCAACCCGCCCTGCTGGAGTAGCTCCGCTGCGTATTCAGGGGTTTGCAGAACACCAGGCAGATTCGAAGCGGCGAAGTGCCACATACTCACCGCGCCCGCCTCCCGCAGCATGTACTCCCGATACCGCTCCTTGAACTGCGTCGGGTCGGCCTTCGCCAGTTCCCACAGGGTGAGCAGCTTGTCGCCCGTGCCGTAGAACGTGTCCAGGGCCACCACGGTCTCCGGGCCCCCGAGCGACTGGCCTTTCTCCATCTTGCTGAAGAGGGTCGGGTCCCAGCCCACCTGCGCGGCCAACGCCCTGAAGGTCAGGTGCCGTTCTTCCCGGAGCAACCGCAACTCCTCGGCGAATCGAGCCCTCGGCTCCTGGCTGCGACCCGTGATCGCCCGTCGCTGCGGCACCGCGCCCTCCCCGGTTTGTGGAATTTGTGGCACATGGCCCGCGCGACCTGGCACAAGGCGCCGTTCCGCGCGTTCGCGCCTGCGTGCCGGGCCATCCTCGTATCAGGCCAGGAACCCGCAGAGTATTGCAATTGGCCGATTTCGTATAGAAGTTGGAGCAAAGGAGCAAAACAGATGTGCACGGATCCAGCCACCCGGGACACCCGGGCCCGTCTCTACGACCGCGCCCGTCTCAGCGCCGAGGTGCGGATCGCCAACGAGCGGGCGGTGGCGCTGCCGCCGGACCCCGACGACCTGAGCCGGCCGCCCCGGCCGGTGCCGGGCTGCTCGGCGTGCCTGACGCTCGCGGAGCGGCGCGAGGCGGCACGCGCGGAGCGCGACCGCAGCGCGGAGACGGACGCGAACGTCGCGCTCCGCAGGCACCAGAGGGAGGAGCACCGCCCGTGACCGGGAACGACGAGAACCGGGCCCCGCTGAACCTCGGATACGCGATCCCGCCGCCGCTGTTTCCGCCGCCGGCCCGGCCGCCCCGGCCCGAAGTCCCCGCCCCCGGCGTCGTGCCGCGCCGGCGTCACCGTGCCCGCAGGGTCGACGGCGCGTTCGTGAGCGGCGCGCTGTCAGTGCTCAGCCTGGCGGGTCTGCTGGTGGCACTCGCCGTGGTGGCGGTCTGAGCCGCGCTCGCACCGCGGGCTACCCTTCCGGCATGGCGAAGAAGCTCGTGATCAAGGTGACGGCCGGGGCGGACGCCCCCGAGCGCTGCTCGCAGGCGTTCACGGTGGCGGCGGTGGCCGTGGCCAGCGGGGTCGACGTCTCGCTGTGGCTGACCGGGGAGTCGTCCTGGTTCGCGCTGCCGGGGCGGGCCGCCGAGTTCGAGCTGCCGCACGCGGCCCCGCTGCCCGATCTGATCGACTCCGTCCTCGCGGCCGGCCGCGTCACGCTGTGCACCCAGTGCGCGGCCCGGCGGGAGATCACGGAGAAGGACGTCATCGAGGGCGTGCGCATCGCGGGCGCGCAGGTCTTCGTCCAGGAGGCGCTGGCCGACGACGCGCAGGCGCTCGTCTACTAGGTCCGCCGGTATCGCGCCTACCAGCACGGGTCCCTCAGGAGCGCGGGCGCTTCTTGCCGTCCAGCTCGTCCCACCACTCGTCGGACTGGGGATCGCCGGAGGGGTCGTCCCACCAGCGGTCCTCCGGCCCCCGCCGGTTCGCGATCATCGCGGCGACCGGCGGGATCACCATGGCGACGACGCACATGCCGACGGCCGCCGGGACGGACCAGATCCGTACGACCCCCCAGGCCAGGACGAAGAGGCCGATACAGATCCCCATCATGGCGAAGTACACGTGACGTCGCCGTGCGTACATGTCTCCAGGGTAGGGCCGGGCGCCCCGTTCGGCGCCATGGTGGCGGCCGTCCACAGCGTCCGGGCGACCGCGTGCCCTGTCACAGCTGATCGACACTTATCCTCCGCGAAGCCGCGCGGCGTTACCGTGGCGTAGCCGTGACCTACGTCGACCTGGGGGGAAACACCACATGCGCGCCCTGCGAATACTGCTGATCATCGTCGTGGTCCTGGGCGGGTTGTTCGTGATCGCGGACCGGGTGGCGGTGCACTTCGCCGAGGGGGAGGCCGCGGACAAGCTGAAGTCGTCGGAGAACCTCTCGGCGACGCCGAACGTGGACATCAAGGGATTCCCGTTCCTCACCCAGGTCGCCGGCGGCTCGCTGGACGACGTCGAGGTGGGGATCAAGAGCTACGAGGCCACCGGCCAGGCCGGGAAGACGATCCGCATCGACGACCTGAAGGCCGACATGAAGGGCGTCTCCTTCTCCGGCGACTACAGCTCGGCCACCGCCTCCAGCGCCACCGGCACCGCGACCATCGCGTACGACGAGCTGATGAAGACCGCCAAGTCGCAGCCCACCGACATCGGCCTCGGCCTGCGGGCCAAGGTCGTCGGCCTCTCCGACGGCGGCAACGGCAAGATCAAGGTCGCGGTCAAGGTGACCGGCACCGTCGCCGGCGCCATCCCCGTCGACCGCACGGTCTCCGTCCTGAGCACCGTCAGCGTCGTGAACAACAAGGTCGAGGTGCACGCCGACTCCCTCCCCTCGATCGCCGGGCTCGGACTCGCCGAGGGCCGCGTCCGTACGATCACCGACTTCCAGTCGGTCGTCGACCAGCTGCCGGGCGGCATCAAGCTGGACAAGGTGGAGGCCGCAGAGAACGGCGTCAAGATCAGCGTGAAGGGTTCGGACGTCAAGCTGGCGGGGTGAAGGCCGCGAAGGCCGCGAAGGCCGTGAGGGTACTGAAACGGCCCGGGTGGACGCCGTTCGTCCGACAGGCGAGACGGTGACGTCCGTACCGTAGATGTGAGGGCGCGCCCGAGCGCCCGGAGGCCCTCTCCCCGGCCGCCGGGCGCTCTTCTCGTCCCGCCATTCGGACGATCGTGTCTCGCCATGCGACACACCGGTGACACACGCGCCTTCGCGTACCTACGATCGAGCCCATGAAGCGACAGGCGGATCTCACGAAGCGGCGGGCAGTCGACCTGTGCCGCGTCGCCGCCATGCTCTGTCGCCCCTTCTGAGCGGAAGTTCCGCTTCCGCGTCTTCACCCCCGCCCTGCTAGGGCACCCGTGCGCCGCTCGCACCCCGGGCGTGCGCCCCTTCGCACTCGCACGCCCCGCCGTAACTGCCCCGGAGGAGAAAGAGCATGAGTCGCAGCGACGTCCTGGTCGACGCCGACTGGCTGCAGGAGCACGTGGACGATCCGGCCATCGCGATCGTCGAGGTGGACGAGGACACGTCCGCATACGAGAAGAACCACATCAAGAACGCGATCCGCATCGACTGGACCAAGGACCTCCAGGACCCGGTGCGCCGTGACTTCGTCGACCAGGAGGGCTTCGAGAAGCTCCTGTCGGAGAAGGGCATCGCCAACGACCACACGGTGATCCTCTACGGCGGCAACAACAACTGGTTCGCCTCGTACGCCTACTGGTACTTCAAGCTGTACGGCCACGAGAACGTCAAGCTCCTCGACGGCGGTCGCAAGAAGTGGGAGCTGGACGCCCGTGAGCTGGTCGCCGGCGACGAGGTCCCCGAGCGCGCGAAGACCTCGTACACGGCCAAGCCGCAGAACACCGCGATCCGCGCCTTCCGTGACGACGTCGTCGAGGCGATCGGCGTCCAGAACCTGGTCGACGTCCGTTCCCCCGACGAGTTCTCCGGCAAGCTGCTCGCCCCGGCCCACCTGCCGCAGGAGCAGTCGCAGCGTCCGGGCCACGTCCCGAGCGCGCGCAACATCCCGTGGTCGAAGAACGCCAACGACGACGGCACGTTCAAGTCGGACGACGAGCTCAAGGAGCTCTACACCGCGGAGAACGTGGACCTCGCCAAGGACACGATCGCCTACTGCCGCATCGGTGAGCGCTCGGCCCTGACCTGGTTCGTGCTGCACGAGCTGCTCGGCGTGCACAACGTCAAGAACTACGACGGCTCCTGGACCGAGTACGGCTCCCTCGTCGGCGTGCCGATCGAGCTCGGCGCCAACAAGTAAGCGATCCCAAGCGACCTCAGGAGAAACAGCATGTGCGGAGCGAAGGCCGGTGGCCCCGACGCCTCGACGATCAAGCCCGGTGAGACCACGATCCAGGGTCAGGTGACCCGCGACGGCGAGCCGGTGACCGGCTACGTCCGGCTGCTCGACTCGACCGGCGAGTTCACCGCGGAGGTGCCCACCTCGGCGACCGGTCAGTTCCGCTTCTACGCGGCCGAGGGCACGTGGACCCTGCGCGCGCTGGTGCCCGGCGGCTCCGCCGACCGCACGGTCGTCGCGCAGCAGGGCGGGCTCGCGGAGGTCGCCATCGCCGTCTGACCGACAGCGCGGAAGGGCCGTACCCCTGGGTTGGACGCCAGGCGGGGTGCGGCCCTTCGGCATGTCCGGACATTCTCATGCTTCCCCGAATCGTGATCCTCCGGCATACAACTCCATGCACATGTCATCAGTCTGCTGTGCGTGCGCGGACCATCGAATCCGCGTTCCGTGCCGCGAGGGGATGTCTTGGAAGCGTTAGAGGAAGCCGAACCGGAAGCCGGTCCTACGGAGGAGGGGGAGAGACCCGTCGCCCCGCTGCGGCGTGGCCGCACCGCCGCACCGATCGCCGTGGCCGCCGCCCTCGGGATCGTCGCGGGAGGCTGTGCCGGGTACGTCGTCCAGGCCGAGCGGCCGCCCACCCGGCCGGCGCCGTTGTCGCAGCCGGTGCTGAGGCAGGGCAAGGGGACGGTCCCGGTCCTGACGGCGGCCGAGGACCGCCAGGTCAGGACCGACGGGGACCTGCGCAAGCTGCTGCTGCCGAAGCCGCGCGGGGCGCGGGACAGCGTGCTGGCGGAGGGCACGGACGGCTGGCTGGACCTCGCGGGGTACGCGGGTGACTTCAATGACCCCGGGGGCGCCTTCAGGGACCAGCTGGCGGACGAGTTCCGGCGCGCCGCCGTCACCAGCTGGAAGAGCGACGGGACGTACGACATCGAGATCAGGCTCGTGCAGTACCGCCAGGAGACGAAGCCGGCCGCGCACGAGGAGGCGGGGCACGAGCAGTACTGGTCGTCGATCGAGCCGGACACCGACAACCGGCCGGTGCCGGGCACCGGGGACGGGGTGGCGTACGTGCACCACCGGCCGCAGACCCAGGCCGGGTATCAGCCGCAGTACAAGGCCGAAGCTGCCGCCTCGCGCGGCGACATCCTCATGGAGGTCTGGGTCCACGGCTCGAAGCCGGTGCCGATGAAGACGGTCCTGGATCTGGCGAAGCGGCAGGTGGGGCGGCTGTGAACAGGACAGTGGGCAAGCGGATCGGGGTCGGCGCGCTCGCCGTCCTGGTCGTCGCCGGGATCGCGTCCACCGCCGTGATCGTCGCGGAGGCCGGCCGGGACCCGGGCGCGCCCGGGTGGCGGATTCCGCCTGCGGCCGCCGCCGGGGGCACCGGGCCGGACACGTCCGGGCTCGGGGGGATGCTGCTGCCCTACACGTGGGGCGCGGGCGGATACGGCCGCGGTCCGGACATCGAGGAGTACGGCTCGGACGTCGAGCTGAGCGGGCGCCAGGCCACCGCGCTGCGCAAGCAGGCGGTCGCGGACTGGCCGGCGGACACCCGGCGCAAGCTCGACGATCTCATCGACAAGCAGCACGTCAGCGGCATGGCCATGCGCAGCTACGCGAGCATCGACTCCTGGTCGGTGAACGGGCGGCACTCGTTCACCGTCACCTTCCAGCTGATGCGGATGGGAAACCGTGATTCCGTGCGCGCGATGGACGCGAGCCAGAAGGCGCTGTTCTCCGTCCTCGACGTCTTCCGCAAGGGGCCCGCGATCAAGGGACACAAGGAGGCCGCCTGCTTCCTGACGCCCAAGAACGACGGGGAGAAGCTCGACCGGATGTTCTGCTCCGCCGCCGAGGGCGATGTCCTGGTGGACGTCCAGGTCTCCGGGCACCGGCCGCTGGACGGCAACGCCGTCGCCCTGTTCGCCGGGCGCGAGCTGGACCGCGTCAAGGACAAGGACCCGGGGGAGGCCGTATGAGCGAGCAGCAGGCCGAGGGCCGCACGGCCGAGCAGGACGTGGCCGGCCAGGACATCACCGAGCGGGAGGACGCGGGGGCTCAGGACACGGGGGCTCAGGACACGGGTGTCCGGGAGCGCCGGCGGTTCGGCGGGGCGCTCCGGTGGGTCGCCGCCGTCGCCGTGTTCGCGGTGTGCGGTGCCGGTACGGCTTACGGCGTCACCCGGATCGAGCGCACCGACATGCCCGGTCTGGCCACCGCCTCGGACGGCCGCTGGGACTACCCGGAGCTGGTCCGCCCTCCGCTGCCCGCCGGCCGGCCGGCGCCCTTCGCCGACTCCAACAAGGCCGCCGCCCACTACGCCGACCTGCGCCGGCTGGTGCTGCCCGCGCCGAAGGGCGCCACGGTGGACGAGGCGCTTGCGGGAGACCACGGCTGGGTGAAGCCGGGGACGTTTCTCGCGGAGTACGCGGCCAAGGAGGACCGGGAGGCCCTCGCGGGCACGTTCACGGACGAGGGCCTGCGGCACATCGCCGCCCGCGGCTGGACCACGCCGGACGGCACCCGCACCCGGATCTATCTGCTCCAGTTCGGCACCGGCCTGATCGCCGGGGACGTCCAGCAGTCCCACTTCGCCGGTTACGACCGGGCGCCGTACCTCCTGCGCGGGGCGCCCAGCACGGTGGCGGAGGACTTCCCGGCGCACGCCGAGGTGCCGAACGTGTCGGTGTCGGCGTACGAGGAGACCAAGCCGTTCGGCGCCGAGCAGGTCCGGCAGGCGTACCTGGTCGCCGGGGACGTGCTGGGACTCGTCGTGCAGTCGCGCGCGGGCGGCACGAAGACGGTGCCGTTCCAGCAGACGGTCGTGCTCCAGGAGGAGCTGCTCGGCTGAACCCCACCTCGGAAAGAGAGCCGGGGCCCGGCCGCGTAAGCTGGGCCCCGGCTCTGTCGTATGCCCACCCTCGCTCAAGGAGCACCCGTGGAGATCTTCTTCGAAACCCTGCTGGTCCTGGTCTGCGTCGGCGTGCTCGCCTTCGCCTACCTGACCGTGAAGAAGCTGTACCAGGGCCAGCGCTGACCCTCCCACCAGGAAAGCTCCGCTCATGATCGAGATCCCGTCCGACCTGCACAAGGACCTCGTCCCGCTCGCCTTCCTCCTCGGCGACTGGGCCGGCGCGGGCGTGCATGACTTCCCCGGCTCCGAGAAGTGCAACTTCGGCCAGGAAGTCACCTTCACCCACGACGGCCGGGACTTCCTGGAGTACCACTCCCGCGCCTGGGTGCTGGACAACGACGGCAACAAGGTCCGCCCGCTGGAGACCGAGTCCGGCTTCTGGCGGATCGACGCCGGCCGCAAGGTCGAGGTCACGATGACCCGCGACGACGGCACCATCGAGATCTGGTACGGCGAGATGGCCGACAAGAAGCCCCAGATCGACCTGGTGACGGACGCCGTCGCCCGGACCGCCGCCGCCCAGCCGTACACCGGCGGCAAGCGGCTGTACGGCTATGTGAAGAGCGACCTCATGTGGGTCGGCGAGAAGCAGACCCCCGAGGTCGAACTGCGCCCCTACATGTCCGCCCACCTGAAGAAGGTCGTCACCCCCGAGGACGTCGAACGCTGGGCCAAGGCCCTGCCGGACGACATGCCGGACAACGGCATCGCCTTCTTCAAGTAGGCCGCCTTCCCCTTCGGCCTTCGCGGTCTTCGCGGGATCGCTCGGGTGGGTACGACCGCCGAGCCGGGCGGCGTGTCGCTCGCGGTCGGCGGGCCGGGGTGGTGGACCGCGGCCGGTGTGCGCACGCCTTGTGCGCCTGTCCCCCCGGACGCCGCCTCCCGCGAGGGCGGTCCGCCCCGCCGTGGCGGACGGGGGTCAGCTCTCGTGCCAGGGCGGCTCGTCGCGGAACAGCGGCCGGCCGTCCGGAAGCCGGGTGAGGATGCCCCGGGGTGCGTCCTGCGGGTACCCGAGGAAGCCGGTCTCCTCCGGGTACCGCGTCGGCACGTCCGCCGCCGACTGCGCCGGCGCCCCGCCGCCGTACCCGATGGGCTCCCACCCGTTCCCGCGTGTTGCCTCAGAAGACGAGGAGGTCCCGCGCCCGGACCGCGCCGGCCAGGCGAATCGTAGGGTCTGTGTGCTGGACAGCGGAAGGCGCAGCTCGCCCGTGTCCATCAGGGGGTTGTGCTGCGACTGGTGCAGCCGGGCGTACGCACCGCCCCTGACCAGCAGGTCCTCATGGCGGCCGGTTTCCACGATGCGGCCCCGGTCCACGACGAGGATGCGGTCGGCGTCCGGCGCCAGATCCAGATCGTGGGTGATCACGATGGTCGTGCGGCCGCTCATCAGGCGACGCAGCGGCTTCACGAACCGGCGCGCGGCCATCGCGTCCAGTCCGGTCGTCGGTTCGTCCAGTACGAGGACGGGCGAGTCCCGCAGGATGGCGCGGGCCAGCGCGAGACGCTGGAGCTGGCCGCCGGAGAGCTGCGCCGAGTGCGGGTCGACCAGCGTGTCGTACCCCTCGGGCAGCCGCACGACGAAGTCGTGCGCGTCGGCCGCCCGCGCCGCCTCCATGATCGCTCGGTCGCTCGCCCCGGGGCGCCCGCAGGCGATGTTCGCGCGCACGGTGTCGTGCAGCACGAGGGTCTCCTGAGGCAGCAGCGTGATGTGCTCGCGCAGCCGGGCCAGCGGAAGACCGCTGACCGGAGCGCCGTCGAGGAGTACCGAACCGTGGTCGGGGTCGTAGAAGCGCAACAGCATCTTGGAGATCGTGGACTTGCCGGCGCCGCTCGGTCCGGTGACGACGACGAGTTCCCCGGGCTGGACGGTGAAGGACAGGTTCTTCAGCGAGTCCTCGTCCGCGCCGGGGTAGCGGAAGGAGACGTTGCGCACCTCCACGGCTCCCTGGGGCCGTCCCTCCGGCTGGTACGTGTTCATGTTCCCGTACGCGAACGAGTGCGGGTCTGCGTACGGGAGAGGCTCCGGGTCGCCGACCGAGGGCTGGGCGTCCAGCACCTCGATCAGGCGTTCGGCCCCGGCCTTCGCCGCCGTGATCGTGAGATTGAGCTGGGCGAGGCTGCGGACGGGCGGGTACAGATAGCCGAGGAAGGCGGAGAAGGCGAGGAGCTGCCCGAGGGTCATACGCCCGGTGGAGATCTCCCAGGCCCCGATGCCGATCACCGCGAGCACGCACACGGTCTCGATGACCTGGACGAGCTGCTCGTACGCCTCGGTGAGGCGCTGGGAGCGGACCGAGGCACGGAACCAGGAGTCCGCCTCCTTCTTCAGCCGCCCACGCTCGGCGTCCCCGCGGCCGTACGCCTGGGTGAGGACGATGTTGCCGAGCGATTCCTCCACCACGGACGTGATCGCGCCGTCGGCGGCCCGGCCCGCCCGCGAGACGTCCCCGAGCAGACCGGAGAAGCGGCGGGCCGCCAGCCAGAACAGCGGCGCGAGGACGAAGGTGGCCGCGGCCAGGTCCCAGCGCAGCCAGATGGCGGCGATCGCGTAGAAGAGCGCGCTGAAGGCCGCGGACGCCGCGCCGACGAGACCGGACACGACCATGGTCTCGATCGCCTCGACGTCACTGGTGAGCCGGGACAGCAGATCGCCCTGCCGGTGCCGTTGGAAGAAGTGCGGGGGCAACCGCTGGACGTGGCTGAAGACATGGTCGCGCAGCCGCATCACGAAGCACTCGGTGAGCCAGGAGGCGAGCGAGTTGCCCGCGTAGCCCACGATCGCGCCCACCACCGCGACCCCCAGCCACTCGGCGGCCGGGCTCCAGAACGCCCCCAACGAGCCCTTCTCCAGAGCGTTGTCCGTGAGATCGCTGAACAACAGGATGGCCTCGGTCTCGGCGAGCGCCGCGCCGATCGCGCACAGCCAGACACACAGGAGACCGGCCCGCAGCCCTCTGGTCAGGGGCCAGAACCGCCGGAACGCGGTACGCGTGGCGATGACCGGGGCGTCACCGGTCTCGTACTCGCCGTGCTCGTCGCGTTCCCCGTCGCCCTCGCGTGCACGGTATTCGCTGTACGCGGTGGGAATGCCGGATGTGTGGGCGTCTCCGTAATGCTCCGTGCCGGTCATGTTCCCAGAATCGGCGATGGGTCTTGGTCGCCCCTTTGGATTTCCTCGGAAAGACCTGAGAGAAATTTCTGGAATGGAATGTGTTCCGTGCGGGCGGGAAGAAAGGCGGAAAGAGGGCCGACGGTGCACCGTCGGCCCTCTTCCTCACCGCGTGGTCAGCTCACCCGTGGGGTCAGCGTCCCTGGCCGGGAACCGGCTTGTGGTGGTGCTTCGGCGCGTGCTTCGGCGCGTGCTTCGGCTTCGGCGGCAGCGGGAGGTGCTTCTTGGGCTTGGGGGGCAGCGGGGCCAGCTTCTTGAAGCTCATCTCGACTCCTAGATGTTTTGTGGTGCGGTGGTGCGAGAATTCTCTGCGTCGCGGCGGGACTCCCGATCGATTTCTTCCGGGATTCCCGCGCCGGCCGACATGGAAAAACCTACACGCCGTTCCGGCGAGAAGAAGCCGTTCGCGCCTGTGAATTCCTTGGAATCTGCTGAGTCGTCACTTTGTGACCTGCGAAGGGTTTGGCCGCCAGGCGTCCTTGCCAGGGCTGCCGCAGGGTCGGCCGATCTCGGGTTTGCGCTGGGCGGCCGGCCGGAGCGTCGACGGCACCGGCGCTGTGGCGAGTGCGCCCGGCATACGCACGACGTGATCGAGGTCGACGGGTCTCCCCGCGACGGGCGTGGTCCTAGACTCGTCGGTGTGGTGAGCACCGACTGGAAGAGCGACCTCAGGCAGCGCGGCTACCGGCTGACTCCGCAACGGCAACTTGTCCTCGAAGCCGTGGACACCCTCGAACACGCGACCCCCGACGACATCCTCGTGGAAGTGCGCAAGACGGCGTCGGGGGTCAACATCTCCACCGTCTACCGCACGCTGGAGCTCCTGGAGGAGCTGGGCCTGGTCAGCCACGCCCATCTGGGGCACGGCGCGCCGACCTACCACCTCGCCGACCGGCACCACCATCTGCACCTGGTGTGCCGGGACTGCGAGAGCGTGATCGAGGCGGACGTGAGCGTGGCCGCGGAGTTCACCGCCAAGCTGCGGCGGCAGTTCGGGTTCGACACCGACATGAAGCACTTCGCGATCTTCGGCCGATGCAAGGACTGCTCCCTGAAGAGCTCGACCACCGCGTCGTAGGCTTGCGCGTATGAAGAGCCCCCTGCTGTCCCTGCCCGGCGCCGTTCCCGCCGAGGGCGTGGACGAAGGCGTCGCCGCCCACTACGGCGATCTGTTCCGCGAGCAGCGCGCCCTCGCCGACGGCACCGGATTCGTCGACCTCTCGCACCGCGGTGTGATCACCGTCAGCGGCGAGGACCGGCTGAGCTGGCTGCATCTGCTGCTCACCCAGCACGTCAGCGACCTGCCCACCGGCCAGGCCACCGAGGCGCTGATCCTCTCGGCGAACGGGCACATCGAGCACGCCCTGTACCTGGTGGACGACGGTACGACGGTCTGGGCGCACGTCGAGCCGGGCACGCGCGAGGCACTGGTCGCGTACCTGGAGTCGATGAAGTTCTTCTACCGGGTGGAAGTCGCCGACCGCACCGACGAGTTCGCGGTGGTGTACCTGCCCGCCGGGTCCATCGCCGAGGTGCCCGAGGGCGTCGTCGTACGCGAGACCCCGTACGGCCGTGATCTCTTCCTGCCGCGCGAGGACCTGGAGTCCTTCGCGGCGGCGCACGGGCCCGCCGCGGGGCTGCTCGCGCATGAGGCGCTGCGGGTCGAGCAGCACCGGCCGCGGCTCGGGTTCGAGACCGATCACCGTACGATCCCGCACGAGCTGGGCTGGATCGGCACGGCCGTGCACCTCCAGAAGGGCTGCTACCGGGGGCAGGAGACCGTCGCCCGCGTCCAGAACCTCGGCAAGCCGCCGCGCCGGCTCGTCTTCCTGCACCTGGACGGCAGCGATGTGCACCTGCCGGCGCCGGGCACGGAGATCCGGCTGGCGGACGAGGGCCCCGACGGCCGCAAGATCGGTTTCGTGACCTCGTCCGTGCGCCACCACGAGCTGGGCCCGGTGGCGCTCGCCCTGGTCAAGCGGAACGTGCCCCTCGACGCGGCGCTCCTGGCCGGAGAGACGGCCGCGGCGCAGGAGGTCGTGGTCGAGCCGTAGCGCCGCCGGGCGCCCCGGGCCGTGCCGGTCACATCTCCAGCAGTACCGTGAACGGCCCGTCGTTCGTCAGCGACACCCGCATCTTCGCCCCGAACCGCCCCGTCGCCACCGTCGCGCCCAGGTCCCGGAGCCGGGCCACGACCTCGTCCACCAGCGGCTCGGCGACATCACCGGGGGCCGCCGCGTTCCAGGTGGGGCGGCGGCCCTTGCGGGCGTCGCCGTAGAGGGTGAACTGGCTGATGACGAGCAGCGGGGCGTCGATGTCGCTGCACGAACGCTCCTCGGACAGCATCCGCACCGACCAGAGCTTGCGGGCCAGCTGCGCCGCCTTCTCCTTGGTGTCCTCATGGGTCACGCCGACGAGGACGCACAGGCCCTCGCCCTCGATCGCGCCCACCGTCTCGCCGTCCACGACGACGCTCGCGCCGTCCACTCTCTGCACCACCGCTCGCATGCGGACCATGATGCCGGGTACCGGGGAAGCGGTCACAAGCGGACCTTATGGAACCCTTACCGCCCATCCGGGGCTGTTCGGGGGCACTCGGTCACATACGGTGCGCCGAGGGTGGCACGATGCTCTCACACGCCGGTCGAGGGGACGGTCCGAACCACATGAGCACTTCCAGCACCAGCGAGCTGCCCGCCCCGCAGGGGACGTACCGGCCACCCGTGCAGCGGGCCGACGAGCCCGTGATCGCACCGGCGCCGGGGCGGCCACCGGCGCCCGAGCTGTCCCGGCTGAGCCTGCCCGAACTGCGCGCGCTGCGCCGTGACGCCCAGCGCGACGAGGCCGATCTCAGCTATGTGCGACGGCTGCTGCAGGGCCGGATCGACATCCTGCACGCGGAGCTGGGCCGCCGCGGCCGGGCGGCCGCGCCCGCGCCGAAGGACGCCTCCGTGGTCGAGCGGCTCCCGGAGATCCTGCGCGACGCCCCGGCCCGCCAGCGCTCCTCGGCCCGCCATGTCACGGTCGGCACCCCCCGGGGCGAGGAGGTCCGACAGCTCGCCGCCGAGATGCTCGCCGAGGTGGAGCTGAGCGATCTCACCGCGCGCACGGACCTCGAACTGTCCGCCGCCATGGGCCGCTTGGAGCGGTACGAGCAGGAGGTGTCGCGGCGCCGCCAGCGCCTCCAGCACACCGCCGACGGGTGCGGCGGGGAGATCGCCCGCCGCTACCGGGTGGGCGAGGCGCAGGTGGACGACCTGCTGGTGTGACGCGACCAGGGGGCGGAAATCGGCGGGACAGCCGGCGGGACGGATGCCTACCGTGGGCTCATGAACGACGTCCGCACCGCCACCGAGGCCGACTTCGACGACTGGCAGCGCGCCCTCGCCGTGGGCTTCACCCAGTCCTCGGCCCTGGCCCGTGAGCAACTCGACGCCCGGCGAAGGAAGTTCACACCGGGCCGCTATCTCGGGGCCGTGGACGGCGGCCGCTGGGTGGCCACGTTCCGCTCCTTCGAGCAGGAGTTGACCACGGTGGGCGGCGGTGTGGTCCCCGCCGACGCCATCAGCGGGGTGACCGTCAGCCCCACACACCGCCGCCGCGGCCTGCTGAGCCGCATGATGGCGAAGGACCTCGCGGCGGCCCGGGAGCGCGGGGACGTCGTCGCCACCCTGCTCGCCGCCGAGTACCCGATCTACGGCCGGTTCGGCTTCGGCCCGGCCACCTGGACGTCCCGGTGGACCGTCGACGTCCCGCGGGCCGGCCTCGACCGCCGCTGGTCGGGCCCGGACGACGGCGGCCGGATCGAGCTGCTGGACGGCGCGGAGGTGCGCAAGCTGGGCCCCGAGCTCTTCGACCGGTTCCGCCGGGCACAGCCCGGCGCGGTCAGCCGCGACGAGCTGTGGTGGGAGCAGTTCACCGGCGAGCTGCGCGCCCACGCCGACTACGTGGAGCCGACGCACGCCCTCTACCGCTCGGCGTCCGGTGAGGCCCAGGGCCTGGTGTCGTACCGGAGCGACGACACCTGGACCGGCCGGCAGCCGGACCAGACCGCGCGCGTCGTGCGGCTCTTCGGGACCACCCCGGCGGCCGAGCGCGCGCTGTGGCACCACCTGTGCTCCATCGACTGGATCACCAAGGTCGACAGCGGCGGTCGCGGCCCCGACGACCTGCTCCCGTGCTTCCTGCCCGACCCGCGCGCCGCCCGGATCACCGAGCACGCGGACATGCTGTGGGTGCGGATCCTGGACGTCGTGCGGGCTCTGGAGGCGCGCGGGTACGACCACGAGGGCGCGCTGGTGCTGGAGATCGCGGACGAGGCCGGCTGCGCGGGCGGGCGCTACCGGCTGGAGGTCTCACCGCAGGGCGCCTCCTGCACGGCCACCACCGCGAGCCCCGATCTGACCCTCGGGGTCCAGGAGCTGGCGTCCGTATGGCTCGGCGGGCGGTCGGCGCTGCGGCTGGCCGCGCTGGGCCGGGTGCGGGAAGAGCGAGAGGGCGCCGCCCGGCAGGCCGACGCCCTGTTCCGCTCGCCCAGGCTTCCATGGTGCCCGGACGACTTCTGACCGCTCCCCTCGTCGGCGGCGGCGAAGTGTTCATCCGTAGCGAGCTGTTCAGTTGTGGCTGTGCTGTGCGGTCCTCGGTCGTGACCGTGTTCAGTTGTGGCTGTGCGCGTCGTGTTCAGTTGTCGGCGTCTTCAGTTGTTCGCGTCTTCAGTTGTGGCTGTGCGCTTCGCCGGCCGTCCCCGGTCCGGGCTCCCGGCTCCCCTCCGGATCGGTGCCCGGTACGGCCAACCACTGGGAAGCTTGACCATGTCAGCCGAGTTGGCTGCCAACTTATCTCCAGTTATCTCCGTTGGGGGGCGTCTCATAACCAGCTGTCGCCGAACTTCCCCAAGTTGGCGAGAAGTCGCGGGGTCCGGCCGTGGGTCCGGAGCGCGACTCCGGCAGGCCCTGGACGTCCCGCGCACGGAGCGGTGCTCACCGGGGTCGGGGGCGGCAAGGCCGGCTGCGGCTGATCCGTGCGAGGGAGTCGAAACCGGCCAAGATCGGCCTCCGCGCGAACTTCCGCCAACTCGGCGAAGTTGGCTGGGTGATCCGTTGGAGTTGTCTCCACTTGGTGGCACCGCATAAACAACCTTTCGACAACTCCCCATAGATGGATGGAAGTTGTAACGTTTGGTGGTGGCCCAGGAGCACATGGCAGTCAACGGCGGTGGCAGACGCAGCCCCCAGGAGATCGCGGGAGTCCTGCGTGAGCGCATGCGCGCCGGAATCCTGCGGCCGGGCGAACGGCTGCCCACCCAGGCCGAGCTGGCCGAGGAGTTCGGCGTCGAGCGCGGTGCCGTGCGTCAGGCGCTGCGGGTGCTCCAGCAGGACGGCCTGCTCAGCGGCGTCACCAAGGGCAGCCCGCCACGAGTCGCCGAGCAGCGCTCAGGAGCCGGCGAACCCCAGCCGACCATGGTGGCGCTCGCGCCCCGGCTGACCGACGCGTTCGCGGCGCAGCGGGTGCGCGTCGACGCCGTCTGCCTGACCGCGCAGAGCCTGATCCCGGCCCTCGGCGAACCGCTGCGCCTGATCCACGAGGGCAAGCTGAACCCGGAGCGGATCGACGTCCGCATCCTGCTGCCGTCGCGGGACATCAACCTGGCCTTCCCGGTCTCGGTCGACGCCGGGAGCGCCGAGGACGAGGCGGTGCACCAGCGCTGGCTGGCCATGCGCAACGCCCAGGGCCAGGTGCTCCAGTACAACCTCCAGGCCCTGCGCGGCACCCACGACATCGACGTCCATGTCGCCTTCCGGGCCCTGCCGTTCACCCCGCCGGTGAAGCTGTACCTGCTCAACGGGTCCGAGGCCCTCTTCGCGCACTACATGATCACGCGCCGCGCCGAGGCCACCGACGACGGGATGCTGGAGATGTACGACGCGGTCGGCTCCGAGTCCCTGCTCTTCTCCTTCGAGCGGGCCGCCGGGCAGCGGGACACGGCGTTCGTGGAGGAATCGCAGAAGTGGTTCGACGCCCTCTGGGAAACCATCTCCACGGACCTGACACTCTCCTAGTGACTTCTGATACGACTTCTGATGCGAGCGAGATCGAGAAGCTTCGTGTACTGATCACTTCCGCCCGGGTCGTGCTCTGGGACTTCGACGGACCCATCTGCCGGCTGTTCGCCACGCACAAGGCCGAGCGGATCGCCGCGGACCTGGTGGCCTGGCTGGAGCGGCAGGGCCTGCACGGCCTGCTCACCCCGGCCGAACGCGGCACCCCGGACCCCCAGGTGGTGCTGCGCGCGGTGGGCCGCCGCCGGCCCGGCAGCGACCTCGTCACCGGCCTCGAGGAACGCCTCACCCAGGAGGAACTGCGGGCCGCCGCCTCCGCGCTGCCCACCGCCTGGGCCGACCCGCTGATCCGCACCTGGACGGCCGTCGGCACCCGGCTCGCCGTCACCACCAACAACTCGCCCCGCGTGGTGCGCAGCTACCTGGAGACCCGGGGCCTGACCGCCTGCTTCGCCCCGCACCTGTACGGCCGTACCGAGCACCTGCACCACCTCAAGCCCGACCCGCACTGCCTGCTGCGCGCCCTCAAGGCCATGGGCGCCGCCCCGGCCGCCGCCCTGATGATCGGCGACGCCCCCTCCGACCTCGCAGCCGCCCGCGACGCCGGGGTCCCCTTCCTCGGCTACGCCCGCGACGAGGCGCGGGAGAGGCCCCTGCGCACGGCCGGCGCCGAGCACGTCGTACGGTCGCTGGAACCGCTGCTGCGCCTGCTCAGGGCTGGGCGCGGGGTCGGTTAGCATGCGGACACGCGACCGGGTCACCGTCCGGCCGCGGGTACACGGGCGCGGGGTGCGGCGAGGTGCCGGGCCCCGCTCGCCGGATCGGCACAGCCGAGCGGCGGACCACCCGTTGGGCTACTCCACCGCGCCCGGAGGCCGTACCGGCCACCACGGGGGAATAGCGTTTCCCCGGAACTGCCGCCCGGCAGGTCCTCCCCCTTTGTGCGATCGATCCCGGAGCGGCCAGTGGGCGCACCGTCGGTTCCCCCTACCGTCGTGGGGGAGCGCGCCGAAGCCATGCGGACGGACGCCGCCTGCCGTGCCTTCGTGGCCCGTGCCGCGGCCGCGGGGACGGCCCACGAGGGCCCGCGCCACCGCGACCACGTACTGCCGCTGACCGAACCGCTCGCCGGTCTGCTCGGCCGGGCCCCGGGCACGCTCGTGACCGTACGGCTGCCCCGCCCGGACGCGGCGCCCGCGGTGCGCACCTGGGACGGCGAGGCGGAGATCCTGCGCGCGGTCCACCGGGTGCTGCCCCGGGCGCCAAAGTGCCTGGCCGCCGGCGACGGATACGTCATCCACAGCCATGTGGACGGCCCCAGACCCCAGGACGGGCCGCCGCCGCGGGACATCGCCGCGCTGCTCGCCGCCCTCGCCCAGGTGCGCGGCACCGCGCTGCCGCCGCTGCCCCCGCACTGGCCGCGCAACCACACCGACTCCCAGGGTTTCCTGCGCACCGTCGCCCACCTCGCCGACCGGCAGGTCCGCAGGGCCGACTGGCGCAGGTACGGCGGCCTGTGCACCGCGCTCGGCGTCCCCGAGGACGCGCTCGCCCGGTTCGCCGACCGGGTGCCCGCGCTGACCCGACGCCCCTACGTCCTGCTCCACGGCGATCTGCGCCGCACCCAACTGATCAACGCCGAGGACGGGTTGCACTGCACCGGCTGGGAACTGGCCGGCTTCGGCGACCCGTTGTACGACCTCGCCGTCCACCTCGTACGCACGCGCCGCCCGGAACCCGAGCGGGCCGCGGTCGTGCGCGCCTGGGCCGACGCGGTGGCCCGCGCCCGGCCCGCCGCCGTCGCCGGACTCGGCAAGGACCTGCCCCACTACCTCGCCCTCGAACACGCCCAGTCCCTCTACACCGAGGTCGTCCGGGCCGTCCGCGCCCTGGGCCGCTCCTTCGACCCGCGCTCCCTGGAACGGGCCACCGCCATCGTGGGCGACGCCCTGCGCGCGGCCGCCGAACCGCTGCGGCTCGGCCGGGTGCCCGGTGACGGGGAGATCGAACGGATCCTCTTCCGGCGCGGCGCCGCCCGGCCCGGCCGGCGCCCCCGGGCCATCGCCTGGTCACCGGACCGGCGGGTCCCCGAACACCCCGACTTCCCGCACCACGCGGTCGCCGACGCCCTGTTCCTGGAGGGCGCCGCCCCGGCCGAGCGGGTGTTCAAGGGCGCCGCCCACCTCACCACCGTGCTCCGGGTGCCCGGCACCGGTTTCCCCGTCGTCGTACGGCGCGAGGTGACCGTCGTCCTGCGCCGCGAGCGCAGCTTCCTCAGCGAGCACGCCGTCCTCGCCGCCATCGAACGGTCCGGGGTGCCGGTCGCCGCCCCCCGGGTCCTCGCCCTGGGCACCAGCCACGCCACCGACCCGGCCCACCGGTACCGCGGCGACCGGTTCTCCGTCCACACCTACGAGGGCGCCCGCGACCTCGGCCGCCGGCCCGACCACCCGGTCGACGGGCTGCGCCCGCACGAGGCGGACCACCTGGTCGACCAGCTGGCCGCGCTGACCGGGGTGGACCCGGCCGGCATCGACCCGCTCGGCGGCCGCCCCGGATTCCACGGCTGGCTCTGCGAGCAGCTCGTCGCAATGGTCGAGGCGCTGCCGAGACGGTCCCAGCAGGCGGCTCGCTTCCTCGGCCTGCCGGACGCGCCCCGGCTGCGCGAGATCCTCGCCCGCCACCGCGTCTTCGACCGGGCCCCCGCCCTGCTGCACGGCGACCTCAACCCCTGGAACCTGGTGCGCCGCGACGACGGTCCCCCGCTCACCCTCATCGACTGGGAGATGGCCCTGGTCGGGGACCCGCTGTACGAACTGGTCCGGCACATGCACCTCACCCCGACCCGGCCGGAGATCCGCGACCGCATGTTCCGCCGCTGGGCGGCCCGGCTGGACGCGCGGTACACCCATGACTGGCAGACGGACTGGCGGGTCTACCGCTGGATCGAGCTGGTGCGCTCGGCCTACGTCGACCTCGACCGCCTGGTCACCGGATCCAGCCTGGACGCGCCCAACGTGCGTCGGGCGCTGGCGTCGTACGGCATGACGCTCGCCGCGGCGACGGCCTCGCTGGGGCTGTCCGGGCGCCCGTGGGGGCTGCCCCGGCTGGGGCTGCCGCGGCTGGAGCTCGGCTGAGCACTGCGTAGGCTCGCCCCATGGACGAGACGGAGCCGCGCGGGTCGGGCCTGCGGGAGCGCAAGAGGCAGCGGATGTTCCAGGAGATCTCGGACGTCGCGGTACGGCTGTTCCTGGAGCGGGGTTTCGACGCGGTGTCGGTGGCGGAGGTGGCCGCCGCCGCCGGCATCTCCAAGCCGACCCTCTTCCGGTACTTCCCGGCCAAGGAGGACCTGGTCCTGCACCGGATCGCGGACCACGAGGCGGAGGCCGCGCGGGTGGTCGCGGGCGAGCCGGACCCGGTCGACGCGCTGCGCCGGCACTTCCTCGCGGGCCTGGAGCGGCGCGACCCGGTCACCGGGCTCAACGACCACCCCCAGGTGCTCGCCTTCCACGCCCTGCTCTACGGCACCCCGTCCCTGGTCGCGCGCGCCTACCGGCACCAGGAGCGCTCGGAGGCGGCCCTCGCCGAGGCGCTCGGCGGCGATCTGGACGCCCGGCTCGCGGCCGGGCAGATCATCGCCGTCCAGCGGATCCTCGCCCTGGACAACTGGCGGCGGATCGCGGCGGGCGAGAAGGTCGCCGACATCGCGCCGGAGGCGGTGCGGGCGGCGGAGCGGGCGTTCGGGCGGCTGGCGGGTGTGTCGGCCGAGGGGTGAGCGGCACGGCAGCAGCTTATGAGATCGGGTTAAAAATTTAACTCGGTAACGATTTACCGTACGCTGGGCGGCATGACGCCACGCCCCGCCCTCACCGACGCCCTGCGCGCCGAGCGCGCCCACCACGACGACTGCCGGACCGCCCTCGCCGCGATGATCGAGGGCGCCGCGGAGCAGGTCGTCATCGGCGAGGACGTCTCCGCCTCCGGCGCCGACGCCGAGGTCCTCGGCCACCTGCTGCGCAGCCAGGCCAAGGCGCTGCGCGAACTCCCGCCGGGGCCCCTGTTCTTCGGCCGCCTGGACTTCGCCCGCGACCACCCCGAGCACGGCGGACTCCCCTTCCACCTCGGGCGGCTGCGGATCACCGACGGCCCCGCCGCCCCGCCCCTGGTGGTCGACTGGCGGGCCCCGGTCTCCCGAGCCTTCTACCAGGCGAGCGCCCGCGATCCCCAGGGCGTGGCGGTACGCCGGCGGTTCGGCTGGGCACCCGGCAGCACCGGGGAGACGGCCGACCTCACCGGCTTCGAGGACGAGCACCTGGAGGACGGTGGCGCGGGCGGTGGCGGGACCGCGGCCGGGACGCTCCGGCCGGACGGCATCGTCGCCCACGAACTGGAGCGCCCCCGCGTCGGCCCGATGCGGGACATCGCCGCCACCATCCAGCCCGAGCAGGACGACCTCGTGCGCGCCGCCCTGGCCGACTCGGTGTGCGTACAGGGCGCCCCCGGCACCGGCAAGACCGCCGTCGGGCTGCACCGCGCCGCCTACCTGCTCTACACCCACCCCAAGCGGCTCCAGCGCGCCGGACTGCTGATCCTCGGCCCCAACCGCACCTTCCTCGCCTACATCTCCGAGGTACTGCCCGCGCTCGGCGAGAGCGGCGTGCGCCAGTCCACCCTCCTGGACGAGATCGCCCGCCATCCGGTCACCGGCACCGACCCGGCGCCGGCGGCCGCCCTCAAACACGACCCCCGCATGGCCGAGGTGCTGCGCCGGGCGCTGTACGCGCGGGTGACCACGGACGGTGTGAGCGACCTCGCCGTGCCCGACGGCTCCTACCGCTGGCGGGTGAGCGCCGCCGAACTCGCCGCGATCGTAAGGGAGGTGCGCGCGCAGGAGCCGCCGTACGCCGTCGGCCGCGAGCGGGTGCGCACCCGGGTGGTACGACGGCTGCGCCATCTCGCCGAACGGCGCTCCGGGGTGCTGCCGGCCGCCTGGGTGCGGCGCATGGAGCACGCCCGGCCGCTCACCGCCCAGCTCGACCTGGTGTGGCCGAAGGTCCGCCCGGAGGAGGTGCTGGCCCGGCTCCTCACGGACAAGGAGGTGCTGGAGCGGTCGGCGCGGGGACTGCTGGAACCCGGCGAGCGGGAGGCGCTGCTGTGGGCGCGCCCGCCGCGCTCGTTCAAGTCCGTCCGCTGGTCGGCCGCCGACCTGGTCCTCCTGGACGAGCTGTCCGGGCTGATCGAACACCCCGCGGGCTACGGGCACATCGTGGTGGACGAGGCGCAGGACCTCTCGCCGATGGAGTGCCGGGCCATCGCCCGCCGGGCCGCCTTCGGCTCGCTCACCGTGCTCGGCGACCTCGCCCAGGGCACCGCGCCGTGGGCCGCCCGGGACTGGTCCGCGCAACTGGGCCACCTCGGCCGGCCGGACGCGGCGGTGGTGTCCTTGACCACCGGGTTCCGGGTGCCGGCGGCGGTCGTGGCCCTGGCCAACCGGCTGCTTGCCCGCTTCGACGTGGCGGTGCCGCCCGCCAGATCCCTGCGCGCCGAAGGGGAGCTGACCCTGCGTCCGGCCGAGGACGTCCTCGCCGCCACGGTGACCGCCGCCCGCCGCGCCCTCGGCCGGGAGGGCTCGGTCGGGGTGATCGCGGCCGACGCGGACGTGCCCGCCCTGGCACGGGCCCTTTCCGGCGCGGGCCTCGATCCGGCCGCCCCCGACGCCCTCGGCGCCCGTCTGGCCCTCGTCCCCGCGAGCGTGGCCAAGGGGCTGGAGTACGACCACGTCATCGCGGTGGAACCGGCCGCCGTCGCCGAGGCGGAGGAGCGGGGCGCGCACCGGCTGTACGTGGTGCTGACCCGGGCGGTGTCGCGCCTGGACGTGGTGCACGGGCGGCCGCTGCCGTTCTGAGCGGCGCGCCGGGCAGCGTGCCGGACATGACCGGACTCGCACAACGCGCCGACGAGGCAGCGGACTTCGCCGCCTTCCGGGAGATCCCACCACCACCCTCGCCGATCTGCTCGGGGTGGAGCAGGTCATGGACATCGGGATACGGCCGCTGCGGGGGCCGGTGCCCCGGCCGGCGGGACCGGCGCTCACCGTGAGCTGTCCGCCCGGCGACAACCTCGTGCTGCACGCGGCCGTCCACCGCGCCGCCCCCGGCTCGGTGACCGTGGTCGGGTCCGGCGATCCGCGGTACGCCCCGCCCGGCGGCCACGTGTGCGCCGTGGGCCCGGCGGGGCGGCACCGCCGGATTCGTCGCCGACGGACTGGTCCGCGATCTCGCCGAGGTGCGTGACCTGGGCTTCCCCGTCTTCGCCCGGGGGGTCGTGCCCGTCCCGGGCGCGAAGGAGATCACGACTGCCTTCGGCCGGCCAGGAGATGCTGAAGGCGCGGGGGTTCGAGGGGTGAGGCGAGGGGGGTTTCCCTCAAGCCGCTCCGGGGCCGATCCTGGACGGTGATGCTGCTCTTCCTCGACGTCGACGGCCCGCTCATCCCGTTCGGGGCGGCGGACCGCGCGTACCCGGTCCACGACGGCCCGCCCGTGCCCGCCGGCGGACACCCGCTGCTCACCCGCGTCGACCCGGCGCTCGGCCGCCGCCTCGCCGCCCTGGGCTGCGAGCTGGTGTGGGCCACCACCTGGCTGGACGAGGCCAACGCCGTGCTCGCGCCCTGGCTGGGCCTGCCCGCGCTGCCCGTCGTGCGGTGGCCGGACGAGGACGGCCCGCCCGGTCCGCCGCACTGGAAGACCCGCCCACTGGTCGCCTGGGCGGCGGGCCGCGCCTTCATCTGGGTGGACGACGAGATCACCGAGGCCGACCGCGCCTGGACCGCCGCGCACCACCCGGGACCGGCGCTCCTGCACCGGGTGGACCACCGGTACGGCCTGACGGAGGCCGACTTCCGGATCCTGGCGGACTGGTCGGCGGCGGCCTGAACCTCACGCCCCCACGTACTCCGCCAGGTGCTCCCCGGTGAGCGTCGAGCGGGCCGCGACCAGGTCGGCCGGGGTCCCCTCGAAGACGATCCGGCCGCCGTCGTGCCCGGCGCCGGGGCCGAGGTCGATGATCCAGTCGGCGTGGGCCATGACCGCCTGGTGGTGCTCCACCACGATGACCGACTTGCCGGAGTCCACCAACCGGTCGAGCAGGGCGAGGAGTTGGTCGACGTCGGCCAGGTGGAGGCCGGTGGTCGGCTCGTCCAGGACGTAGACACCGCCCTTGTCGGCCATGTGCGTGGCCAGCTTCAGGCGCTGCCGTTCGCCGCCGGACAGGGTGGTGAGCGGCTGCCCGAGGGTGAGGTAGCCGAGGCCGACGTCGGCCAGCCGGCCGAGGATCCGGTGGGCCGCCGGGGTGTGCGCTTCGCCCGCGCCGAAGAACTCCGCCGCCTCGGCCACCGGCATCGCCAGCACCTCGCTGATGTCCCGCCCGCCGAGCCGGTACCGCAGCACCGATGCCTCGAACCGCCTGCCCTCGCACTCCTCGCAGGTCGTGGCCACCCCGGCCATCATCGCCAGGTCGGTGTAGACGACGCCCGCGCCGTTGCAGTTGGGGCAGGCCCCCTCCGAATTGGCGCTGAACAGCGCGGGCTTGACCCCGTTGGCCTTGGCGAACGCCTTGCGGACCGGGTCCAGCAGCCCGGTGTACGTCGCCGGGTTGCTGCGCCGCGAGCCGCGGATCGGCGCCTGGTCGACCGAGACGACGTTCTCGCCGGCCGGGACCGACCCGTGCACCAGCGAACTCTTCCCGGACCCGGCCACGCCGGTGATCACGGTCAGCACCCCGAGCGGTATGTCCACGTCGACGCCGCGCAGGTTGTGCGTCGTGGCACCGCGGATCTCCAGCGCGCCGGTGGGCTCGCGCACCGTCTCCTTCAGCGCGGCCCGGTCGTCCAGATGGCGCCCGGTGAGGGTGCCCGCGGCCCGCAGCCCCGCGAGGTCACCCTCGTAGCAGACCGTGCCGCCCGCGGTGCCCGCGCCGGGGCCGAGGTCCACCACATGGTCGGCGATCGCGATCACCTCGGGCTTGTGCTCCACCACGAGCACCGTGTTGCCCTTGTCGCGCAGCCGCCGGAGCAGCCCGTTCATCCGCCGGACGTCGTGCGGGTGCAGGCCGACGGAGGGCTCGTCGAAGACGTACGTCACATCGGTGAGCGAGGAGCCGAGGTGCCGGATCATCTTCACGCGCTGCGCCTCGCCGCCCGACAGCGTGCCGGCGGGGCGGTCCAGCGAGAGGTAGCCGAGGCCGATCTCCACGAACGAGTCCAGGGTGCCGCGCAGCGAGTCCAGCAGCGGTGCCACCGACGGCTCGGCGAGTTCCCGCGTCCATGCGGCGAGGTCGCTGATCTGCATCGCGCACGCGTCCGCGATGCTGATCCCCGCGATCTTCGAGGAGCGGGCCGCCTCGGTCAGCCGGGTGCCCGCGCAGTCCGGGCACACCGTGAAGGTGACCGCCCGGTCCACGAACTCCCGGATGTGCGGCTGCATCCCCTCCCGGTCCTTGGCCAGCATCGACCGCTGGATGCGCGGGATCAGACCCTCGTAGGTCATGTTGATCCCCGCGATCTTCATCCGGGTCGGCTCGCGGTGCAGGAAGTCGGCCAGCTCCCGCTTGGTGTACGAGCGGATCGGCTTGTCCGGGTCCACCAGCCCCGACTCGGCGTAGAGGCGGTGGTTCCAGCCGCCGGCCTTGTAGCCGGGCACGGTCAGCGCGCCGTCGTTCAGCGACCTGCCGTCGTCGTAGAGCTGGGTGAGGTCGAGGTCGGTGACGGTGCCCCGGCCCTCGCAGCGCGGGCACATGCCGCCCGTGACGCTGAAGCTGCGCCGCTCCTTGACCTGCCGGCCGGCCCGCTCCACGGTGACCGCGCCGGCGCCGCTGATCGAGGCCACGTTGAAGGAGAACGCCTTGGGCGAGCCGATGTGCGGGGTGCCGAGCCGGCTGAAGAGGATGCGCAGCATCGCGCCCGCGTCGGTGGCGGTGCCGACGGTGGAGCGCGGGTCGGCGCCCATCCGCTGCTGGTCCACGATGATCGCGGTGGTCAGTCCGTCCAGGACGTCCACCTCGGGCCGCGCGAGGCTGGGCATGAAGCCCTGCACGAACGCGCTGTACGTCTCGTTGATCAGCCGCTGCGACTCCGCGGCGATGGTGTCGAACACCAGCGAGCTCTTGCCGGAGCCGGAGACACCGGTGAACACGGTCAGACGGCGCTTGGGGATCTCGACGCTGATGTCCTTGAGGTTGTTCTCGCGGGCTCCGTGCACCCGGATCAGGTCATGGCTGTCGGCGGCGGGGGCGGCGTTGGCGGCGTCCATGCGGGCCACGGTAGCCGGGGGCGCGGGAGAACCGCTTCTCCGATTCTGACCGGTTCCGGTACGTGCCCGCCCGGCCGCCCCTAGGCTCCGCCTCCGTGACGCTGTCTTCGAGCAAACCCCTCCCGGACGAAACCGCCGTCCCGCTGTGGCGGGACACCCGCTTCACCCTCCTCCTGTGCGCCCGGGTCGTCTCCGTGCTGGGGAACGGCTTCGCGCGCGTGGCCCTCGCCTTCGCCGTGCTCGCGCTGCCCGGCGCGGGCCCCGGCCGGCTGTCGCTGGTCCTGGCCTGCCAGGCGTTGCCACAGCTGCTGTTCGTGCTGGTGGGCGGGGTGATCGCGGACCGGATGTCCCGCTCGGCGCTGATGGCCCTGGCGGATGTCCTCGGCGCGGGGGCGTACGGCGCACTGGCCGCGATGGTGCTGACGGGCGTGGCCCCGCTGCCCGCGATGTGCGTCCTCGCCGTCCTGGCGGGCACGGCGACGGCCCTGTTCGCGCCCGCCTCCGAGGGCCTCGTCCCGCTCCTCGTCCCCAAGGAGCGCCTCCAGCGCGCCAACGGCCTGCTGCGGGTGGGCACCAACACCTCCCTGCTGCTGGGCCTGTCCCTGTCCGGGGTGACCGTGGCGGTGGTGGGCGCGGGCTGGGCGCTCGCGCTGAACGCCGTCTCCTTCGTGGTCAGCGCGGCCCTGACGGCCCGGCTGCGGGTGCCCAGGCGGCCCCGCGGCGCCTCCTCCGGCTGGACCGAACTGAAGGAGGGCTGGCGGGAGTTCGCCTCCCGGCAGTGGCTGTGGGTGGTGGTCGCGCAGTACGCCCTCGTGGTCGCCGCGCTCAACGCCAACGCGGGGGTCCTGGGCCCCCTGATGGCCACACGGCACCTGGGCGGCGCGCGGGCGTGGTCGGTCGTCGTGGCCGCCCAGGCGGTCGGCACCGTCGCGGGTGCGGGCCTGGCCGCCCGGGTACGGGTCTCCCGCCCCCTCCTCGTGGCCGTCCTGTGCACCTTCCCCGCCGCCGTGCCGGTCGCCCTCCTCGCGCTGCCCGCCCCGCTCTGGGCGATCGTCCCGGCGATGTTCGCCTCGGGCCTCGCGAGCGACGTCTTCGGTGTCCTGTGGGCCACGACCATCCACCGCGAGGTCCCCGAGCACGCCCTCTCCCGGGTCAGCTCCTACGACTGGTTCGGCTCCCTCTCCTTCGCCCCGCTGGGCCTCCTGGTGGCGGGCCCCACGGCCGCGGCGGTGGGGCCGGGGCGGGCGCTGGCGGGCTGCGCGGCGCTGATCACGCTGGCGACGGCGGCGGCGCTGCTCTCCCCGCAGGTACGGAACATGCGCGGCCCGCGGGAGAGCTGACGCGCCCCGGCACCCGGGCGCCCGGGTGCCGGGGCGTGCCGCCGGCCGGGGCGGGCGGCACCCGCCGGGTCGCCGCCGGCCTCCTCACCCGCTCCACGGCAGCACGGTCAGCTCCGGCCACTCCCCCTTCCACCGCGCGGCCTTGGCCTCGTACACCTCGCGCGGGGCGAGCACCGGGTTGGGCCGCAGGACGAGCCCGAACACATCGGCGAGCCCGTGCGGCGCGTAGACGGCCCACTCACCGCCGGCCTCCAGGCGCACCCCCAGACAGCAGGCCGTCGCCGCGAACGAGTCGATGGCGGCCTCCGTCGACCCGTACGGCGGGCAGGGCACCCCGAACTTCCGCTCGTACCAGAGGTGCACCCGCGCCTCATTGCGGATCTCCACCTCGGCGGGCACCCCCGCGAACACCTCGCGCCCCGCCCGGATCACCGCGTCCTCCGCCGCCCAGGACAGATCGGTGTCATCGAAGTAGAAGAGGTCGTAGTCCTTGATGCCGTGGCCCGGCGGCCTCCCCGTCACCACGTTCCACACCGTCTGGAACAGACACCCTGCCGTCAGGTACCACCCGGGCAGCCCCAGCTCTGCGGCCCTGCCCAGCACGTCGACCAGCACCTCGTTCCGTCCGAGCACATCCCGAAGCCCGTCCTGTTCCCCCGCCGGAAGCCGCCCCGGCATCCGCACCACCCACCTGATCGCGTGCTGCTCCCTCTCGGACGGAGGGCACTATATGCCGTCCCGTCCCGCGGACGTCCGCCCGCCGGCCCATGGTCAGGACCGTGCGGTCCGGTGGGCGAGATACCGGCCGAAGGCTTCGTGGCTGTCGGGGGTGAAGCACCACTTCAGCAGGGCCGACCGCAGCTCCGGCCCGGTCAGCCAGCCGTACCAGGCGACCTCGTCGGGATCGGGGACCACGGCGTCCGGCACCACGGCTTCGTGCACGCCGAGCCAGTGCGGGCTCAGACCGCCGCGGTTGAGGAACGTGAACAGCAGGCGCGGCAGCACATGAATGCCCAGCTCTTCGGCCAGCTCCCGCGCGGCGGCCTGTTCATAGGACTCGCCGACCCCCACGGCGCCACCGACCACGACCTCATGGAGCCCGGGAAAGCGCGACAGCCGCGCCGACCGACGGTGGACGAGGATCCGCCCCCGCTCGTCACGGCACACCGTCGCGGCGACCCGGTGCGGCCAGCCCTCCCGGACGGCTCGCCGGCGGCTGACCACCCCCAGCACACGATCCTGATCGTCGACACGCTCCACCAGTTCGTCCACGACGGACACCCTGGCAGAGCCCACGTGTCCTGTCCCAGATGGCTGTGGGCATGGTGGGGCTCTGAGCTGTGGTGCTTACGGCTGAGTGGGACGAACGGGCTCCTCCTGCCCAGCTCGACCGTGGGCAGCCGCCTCTGGGGTGCGCATCGCGAAAGTCCACCGATCGGCCTGGCGTTCCTGGTGGTGGAGAGCCTGGCGGGGCCTGACTGGGCCGGGGCGTGCCGGTGCGCTGGCCCGTGCAGGCTCATGCGATCACGCGAAGACTGACGGCACTGCCCCTGTAGCACCGCCGGTTGCCTGGTGGAGTGTCAGCGCGCTGCGAGGTTTGCGAGCAGCTTGGCGGCGGGCTTCGGGTGGACGAGCCAGCGCAGGTGACTGCCCTCGAGTGTCTGGACGTCGAAGGGGTTGTCGGGTGTGAGTGCGTCGGCTTCGCGAATCATGCGGTCCTGCACGGCGAGCGGAAGGCTGGCATCGTTGGCCAGGCGCACATAGGTCTTGGGAATCCGGCCCCAGGTCGTGGCCTGTGCCCGGTCGGTGGACGTACCGACATCAAGGTTTTCATCGGGCTGGAAGGTGTTCAGGAAGGTCCGGAACTCGTCATCGGTGAGGTCGGCGGCGAGCGCTCGCTTGAACGCGGCGAGCGCTGCCGGGTCGGCGGTGCGGAAGTTGGTCCGGAGCAGACCGAGTTCGACGGGGTTCCCGACGAGTGTGGCAGCGAAGGCTCCCGCGTCGACGTCCGCCATCTCCGGCTGGGCGTAGTAGTCGCTCACGCCCAGATCGACGGGGCACCAGGCGGAGACGTAAGCGATCCGGTCGATCAGCTCGGGCCGGGCGTTGGCGACGGCGGTGGTCGTGATGCCGCCCCTGCTGTGGGCGACGAGGATGGTGGGCCCGTTCCGCTTGGCCCGTTCGAGGGCTTCGATCACGCTGGCGGCGTTGTCGTCGAGCGTGACTCCCTCGATGCTCCCCGGTTCTGCGGCGAGTGCGTCGAGATCCTGAGGAGCCTGGTAGGTCGCGGGGAAGGTCGCCTCGAATCCGTGCCCCGGAAGGTCGACGGCGGCCGAGCGGTGCCCGAGCAAGGCGAGCTCGGCCTGCAGCGGTGCGAACGAGAACGAATTCGCGAAGGCCCCATGAACAAAAACGAATGTCGGCAGATTCTGCATGCCTCAGCCTCCAAGGGACCGATCTTCGAGGCAAGAACAAGGCAAGATCTCCAGCGGGATCACGTCGGCGAGTTCGTCCTCGTCCGTCTCCACCGGTTCGGCGGCGGGCTCTTCGGCCGGCTCGTCGGGCCGGGGCCAGGAAGGTTCGGCGGTGGCCCGGGTCCGGGCGGCGACCTTGCGGCCCCGACGCGATGCACGGGACGCTTTCGCGGGTTTGTCCTTGGGGCCGTCGGCGGCGCGGTCCAGCAGAGCGACGGCGGCCTCGGCGATCTCGTCCCCGGTCGCCGGGTCGGTGCCGTGCTGGGCCAGGATGCGGCGGGCGTGGCCCCAGGCGAGTTCGCCCATCGGTGTCGGGGCGGTGCGAAGGTGCCGCCAGACGGCGGTGGCCCAGACGGACACCGTAGGAGTTGATGCGCCGCCGACAGCGGGGCAGCAGCTCGATGTACTCGTCCGGACTCAGAACTTGCCTACACATGACCGGGACGCGGTCGCACATGCCTGCAGAAGAGCGGGACTGCCCACACATCGCGGAGACAGGACACCACCGACAACGCCGCCTCCCGGCGACACCCGGCACACAATTGCAAGCACCTGCTTGCAATTGTTAGCGGGGTTGGGGCATGGTGGAGGCATGGCATCGCTGAACGTCGGCAATCTCGGTGAGTACCTGCGCGAGCAGCGGCGGAACGCCCAGCTGTCGCTGCGGCAGCTCGCCGAGGCGGCCGGGGTGTCCAATCCGTATCTGAGCCAGATCGAGCGCGGGCTGCGCAAGCCGAGCGCGGAGGTGCTGCAGCAGGTCGCCAAGGCCCTGCGCATCTCCGCCGAGACGCTGTACGTCCGCGCCGGGATCCTCGACGCCGAGCGGGACCGGGACGAGGTCGAGACGCGCGCCGTCATCCTCGCCGACCCCTCGCTCAACGAGCGGCAGAAGCAGGTGCTGCTCCAGATCTACGAGTCCTTCCGCAAGGAGAACGGATCCGGGGCCGGCGAACCCGCGGGTGAGGACGGCGCGGAGCGGGGAACGGACGACGACGATGCCGGCTCGCGGCGGACGGCCGGCTGACGCCGGACCAGGGCACCGGGCGCCCACCGCGAACCACACCACCTCAGCCGAACGCGAGATCCGGGAGGACCTGATCACCATGGCCATCACCGACGACCTGCGCAAGACCCTCAGCGACCCGACTCCGCTCTACTTCGCCGCCGGCACCGCCGACCTCGCCCTCCAGCAGGCCAAGAAGGTGCCCGCACTGGTCGAGCAGCTGCGCGCCGAGGCCCCGGCCCGGATCGAGAAGGTGCGCGGCACCGACCCGAAGGCCGTGCAGGAGAAGGCCACCGCTCGGGCCAAGGAGGCCCAGGAGACCCTCCAGGCCAAGGTCACCGAGCTGATCGGCGGCTTCGACGTGGACCTGAAGAAGCTCGGCGAGCAGGCCCAGGACCTCGCCCTGCGCGGTGTGGGCGTCGCCGCCGAGTACGCGGTCAAGGCCCGCGAGACGTACGAGAAGGTCGCCGAGCACGGCGAGTCGGCCGTGAAGACCTGGCGCGGCGAGGCCGCCGAGGACATCGAGGAACTGGCCATCGTCGTCGAGGGCAAGCCCGAGCCCGTCGCGGTCAAGGACGAGGCCGGCCGGCCCAAGGTCGCCACGCCCGAGGCCGCCGCGGAGAAGAAGGCCGCCGCCAGGAAGGCCCCGACCGCCCGCAGGACGGCCACCACGAAGAAGCCCACCCCGCCGGCCAAGTGACCGCGCGGGCGGTGGCGGGCCGGTCATCTTTGGGGTGTCCGGCCCGTTCCGCCCGTTCTATGGGTACGGTTGCGGCGTAGGGACCGAGCGGCGGAAACGGGCGGTGGCGAGCATGCTGATGTTGGGCTTCGCGGGATTCATGGGGATCCTGAAGATCGTCCTCATGGCCCTGGCCGCCTTCGCGCTCGTCGACGCCGCCGTGCGGCGCGAGGACGCCTTCCGCGCGGCTGACAAGCAGAACAAGGTCTTCTGGCTGATCATCCTGGGCATCGCCCTGATCGCCAGCGTCATCTTCTCGGTCCTGGCCATCCTGCCGATCGCCGGCGCCGTCGCCAGCATCGTCTACATCGTGGACGTACGCCCCGCGCTCAAGCAGGTCACCGGTGGCGGAGGCTACGGCCGCCGCCGCGGCGGCAGCAGCAGCGACGGCCCGTACGGCCCGTACAACGGCGGCCGCTAGCGGCACCGCGCGTCGGCCGGCCGGGTCCCCCGAACCGGCCTACGCCGTCCGGTCCAGCAGCACCACGGCCACGTCGTCCGTCAGCTCGCCCTCGTTGAGCCGGCGGACCTCCTGCACCGCGGCCCGCAGCAGCTCCTCGCCCCGCAGGCCCTCGGCGAGCTGGCGGCGGATCATCTCCACCATGCCGTCCTGGCCGAGCCGCTCCCCGCCGGCCCCGACGCGGCCCTCGATCAGACCGTCGGTGTAGAGCATCAGGCTCCACTCGGCGCCCAGCTCCACCTGAACCCGCGGCCAGCGGGCCCCGGGCAGCATCCCGAGAGCGGGACCGTTGTTGTCGTACGGCAGCAGTCGCGCGGGCGTGTCGGGGCGCACCAGCAGCGGGGCCGGATGGCCGGCCAGACACAGCCCCGCGTGGCGGCCGTCGGGCGCGATGTCCACCGTGCACAGCGTCGCGAAGGTCTCCTCGTCGGCGCGCTCGTGCTCCAGCACCTCCTGGAGTGTGCCCAGCAGCTGGTCCCCGCACAGCCCCGCGAGGGTGAGCGCACGCCAGGCGATGCGCAGCTCCACGCCGAGCGCCGCCTCGTCCGGGCCGTGCCCGCAGACGTCGCCGATCATGGCGTGCACGGTGCCGTCCGGGGTGCGCACGGCGTCGTAGAAGTCGCCGCCGAGCAGCGCGCGGGAGCGGCCCGGACGGTACCGGGCCGCGAACCGCAGCGAGGAGCCGTCGAGCAGTGGCGTGGGCAGCAGCCCCCGCTGCAGGCGCCGGTTCTCCTGCGCCCGCAGCCGGCTCTCGGTGAGCCGGCGCTCCGCGGTGTCGGATCGTTTCCGTTCCACCGCGTACCGGACGGCGCGGCTGAGCAGCCGGCTGTCCAGCTCGTCCCGGACGAGGTAGTCCTGCGCGCCGACGCGCACCGCCTCCGCGCCGCGCTCGGCGTCGCCGGAGCCGGTCAGGGCCAGCACGGCATGCCGGGGCGCGAGCTGGAGGACGTGGTGGAGCACGGCCAGCTCGTCGTCGGCGTCGCTGCCGCCCGGCGCGGGCAGCGCCAGGTCCAGCAGGATGCAGTGGACGTCGTCGGTGAGCAGCCGCTCGGCCTCGGTGAGGTTGCGGGCGGTGCGCACGCGGACCGGCTTGCCGGCCGAGTCCAGCAGTTCGGGCACGATCGGCGAGCCGACCGGGTCGTCCTCGATCAGCAGCAGCGTGAGAGTGGCGCCGCTCGTGGGCGCGGCGTCGCGGTGGGCCTCTTCCTTGAGGGGGCCGCCGACGGCGCCGGCGGCCTGCGCCTGACCACTCTCCACGGCCGGGATCGCTCTCTGCCGCGGTACGGGTACGGGCATCGTCCTGGGTTCCTTCCCTCCCCCCGAGGGCACGGCGGTGTCGAGGGGTCTCGACCCACCGACGGGTGACCATAGCGGGTGGGACCACCCCGATGGAATGGTGTGAGCCGCGTCGCTCTGGCGCAGGCCACTGTCATATGCCGCTTTCCGTAACGCAGTTGGACAGCGAACCGGGCCCCGGGGGATGACGAAGCTCACGCCCTGCCCCGGTTTGAGCGGGGGTTGGCGGTGCGGTGGGTCACATGACCGGTGTCACCTGGGCGAAAGCCGTATAACGCGGCTCACGCGACGCCGCTCACACCCCCGCCGTCGGGGCCGACGGCGTCACGCGTCGGGGCGTACGACCCCCAGGATGGGCATCGAACCCGCGCCCGCGACCGTCACCGAACGCCCCGGACGCGGGGCCTGGATGATCGCCCCGTCCCCTATGTACAGCGCGACGTGGCTGGCGTCGTCGAAGTAGATGACGAGGTCGCCGGGCCGCATGTCCTTGACGTCGATGTGCTTGAGCTGCTTCCACTGCTCCTGGGAGGTGCGCGGGATGGGGCGGCCGGCCGCGGCCCACGCCTGGGAGGTCAGCCCCGAGCAGTCGAAGGAGTCCGGGCCCGCGGCGCCCCACACGTACGGCTTGCCGAGCTGGGCGGTGGCGAACGCCACGGCCTTCTCGCCCGCCGCGGACGCCTTGCCGTGGATCCTGTCCAGGATGCCGGTGTCCAGCCAGGCGGTCTGCGCCTTCAGCGCGGCCTTCTGCTCCAGCTGCGCGAGCTTCTTCCGCTGCTTCTCCTCCAGCGACGACTCCAGCTTCTTCGCCGCGTCGATCTGCTGCTGGATCTTCTTCTTGGCGCTCGCCTTGGCCTTGCGGTCGGCTTCCAGCTTCTTCCACTGGGCGGCCGCGTCCGAGGCGTAGTCCCGCAACTGCTGCTGGGTTTCGGTCCGTTCGCCGATCAGATGGTTGGCCGCCTGCTGGCTCTGGAGGACGAGACCGGCGCCGTCCAGGAACTGGTCCGGGTCGTCGCTGAGCAGGAACTGGGCGGTGGGCGGCATCCCTCCGGTGCGGTACTGCTCCCGGGCCGCCGCGCCCGCCTGGTCCTTGAGCTGCGCGAGCTTCTGCTGTCCGGCCACGATCTTCTTGGCCAGCGAGACGATCTCGGCGGACTGCTTCCTCGTCTTCTCCTCCGCCGCGTTGTACGCGTCGGTGGCCACGGCCGCGTCGTGGTAGAGCTTGTCCAGCTTCTCGCGGACCTGCTCAAGATCCTTGTCCGGCACCGGGCTCGGGCTCGGACCGGCCGCCGGACCGGTGTCCTGCGGGGGCGCCGGCGCGGCGAGAGCGGTCCCGGGCGCCGCGAGTACGGCCACCGCGCAGACCACGGTCAGGGCGGCCGCGAGCAGACCGCGCTTGCCCGTACCCATACCTACCCCCAGCTGATTTACCGTCAGTAACTTGGCGATGCCCGAGGGATCGTGCCACGGCCGCGCGCAAAGCGACAGAGCCCGTGGGAAAGTCGGATTTCCCCCACGTCACGGCCAGGGCGACGATCATCTCGCCCGTCTGACGAACGACGCGCCGGATCCGTTCCGTTGCCCGCCCACTCGAAGGGGTGGTTTCAACGGCTTCAGCCGCGCGGCGCCAAGGCCCCCCAGGCCACCGTCACTTCACCCTGCCGCCAGCGGGCCGGCGAGTCCGCCACCGGCCAGTCCGCGGTGAGGGCGCGCACCGTGCGCAGCCAGCGCTGCCGGGCGCCGTACGCGGCGTACGGCGCGGCCGCCGCCCAGGCGCGGTCGAAGTCGCGCAGGAAGGCGTGCACCGGCTCACCGGGGACATTGCGGTGGATCAACGCCTTCGGCAGCCGTTCGGCGAGGTCGGAGGGGCGTTCCAGGGAGCCGAGCCGGGTGGCGAAGGTGACGGTCCGCGGCCCCTCGGGCCCGAGCGCCACCCATACGTGCCGCCGCCCGATCTCGTCGCACGTCCCCTCGACCAGCAGCCCCCCGCGCGAGCCGCCGCCCGCGGGGGCCAGCCGCGCGCACAGCCGCTCCCATACGGCGGCGACCTGCTCCTCGTCGTACTGGCGCAGCACGTTCGCCGCGCGGATCAGCAGCGGCCGCCCGGTCACCGGGACCTCGAAGCCGCCGTGCCGGAAGACCAGCCCCTCGCGCTCGTAGGGCCGCGCCGCCGCGACCCGCTCGGGCTCGATCTCGATACCGACGACACGGGTGTCCGGGGCGGCGGTGCGCAGCCTGCCGAGCAGTTCCACGGCGGTCCACGGGGCGGCGCCGTAGCCGAGGTCGACGGCGACCGGCTCGGCGGCACGACGCAGCTCGGCGCCGTGGACGGCCGTGATCCAGCGGTCCATGCGGCGCAGCCGGTTGGGGTTGGTGGTGCCGCGCGTCACGGTCCCCACGGGGCGGAGGGCGGATGCGCGGGTTGCCATGGGTACGAGGGTAAAGGGGGACGGGGTTGAGCCAGTAAAAGTAATGATTCGGTAAAGCGGCTTGTTCCGGAAATGGCCGGCCCCCCACCTGCTGTTGCACCCCCTTGGAGGGCGCAGGCGAGTCCTCCGTCCGGCATGCCCGCAGCAAGGAGGACCGCCACGTGAGCCAGTACGCCAGCAGGCTCGGGCGCCGCTCCCCGTCCGCCGCGCCCAGGCTACGGCTGCTCCGCCGGCCCCGCAGGGTCGCGATGCTCTCCGTGCACACCTCACCCCTGCACCAGCCCGGCACCGGCGACGCGGGCGGCATGAACGTCTACATCGTCGAGCTGGCCCAGCGGCTCGCGGCGCTCGGCATCGAGGTGGAGGTCTTCACCCGGGCCACCGCGGGCGATCTGCCGCCCACCGTCCAGCTCGCCCCCGGCGTCCTGGTCCGGCACGTCGACGCGGGCCCGTACGAGGGCCTCGCCAAGGAGGAGCTGCCCGCCCAGCTGTGCGCCTTCACGCACGGCGTGATGCAGGCCTGGGCCGGCCACCGCCCCGGCCACTACGACCTGGTCCACTCCCACTACTGGCTCTCCGGCCACGTCGGCTGGCTCGCCGCCCAGCGCTGGGGCGTCCCCCTGGTGCACGCCATGCACACCATGGCCAAGGTCAAGAACGCCAATCTGGCCGCCGGCGACCGTCCCGAGCCCGCCGCCCGGGTCATCGGCGAGACCCAGATCGTCGCCGCCGCGGACCGGCTGATCGCCAACACCGACGACGAAGTCGGCGAACTGGTCCGGCACTACGACGCCGACCCAGGCTCGGTCGCCGTCGTCCACCCCGGCGTCAACCTGGAACGCTTCCGCCCCGCCGACGGCCGGGCCGCCGCCCGAGCCCGCCTCGGACTGCCGAAGGACGCCCTGATCCCCGTCTTCGCGGGCCGCATACAGCCCCTGAAGGCACCGGACGTGCTGCTGCGCGCGGTGGCCGTCCTCCTCGACGAACGCCCCGAACTGCGCACCAGGATCCTCGTGCCGGTCGTCGGGGGCCCGAGCGGCAGCGGCCTCGCCAAGCCCGAGGGCCTCCAGAAGCTGGCCGCCCGGCTCGGCATCGCGGACGTCGTACGGTTCCGCCCGCCCGTCGGGCAGGAGCAGCTCGCGGACTGGTTCCGGGCCGCGTCCGTGCTGGTCATGCCGTCCTACAGCGAGTCCTTCGGGCTGGTCGCCATCGAGGCGCAGGCGGCCGGCACCCCCGTGCTCGCCGCCTCGGTCGGCGGACTGCCGGTGGCGGTGCGCGACGGCGAGACCGGCTTCCTGGTCGAGGGGCACGAACCGGCCGACTACGCGCGCGTCCTCGCCCGGTTCGCCGACGAGCAGGCCCTCACCACGCGCATGGGGGAAGCCGCCGCCCGGCACGCCCGCTCCTTCGGCTGGGACGCGGCGGCCGCGGCGACCGCCGACGTCTACACGGCCGCGACCCAGTCGTACCGCCGTCGCGTACGCTCCCACCATGGGTGATGTCGAGAAGGCCGGACAGGTCCTGGAGGCCGTCTTCCAGGACGCCGAACTGGAGTGGGAGAACCCCGAGCCCGGGACCTACGCGGTCAGGCTGCCCGGCACCCACAAGCTGTCCACGACCGTCTCCTTCCTCGTCGGCCGGCACTCCCTCTCCCTCAACGCCTTCGTCGTACGCCACCCCGACGAGAACGAGCCGGGCGTCCACCGCTGGCTCCTGGAGCGCAACCTCAAGCTGTACGGCGTGAGTTACGCCGTCGACCGCCTCGGCGACGTCTACGTCGCCGCGCGCCTCCCGCTCGCCTCCGTCACCCCCGACGAGATCGACCGCCTCCTCGGCCAGGTCCTGGAGGCGGCCGACGGAGCCTTCAACTCCCTCCTGGAGCTGGGCTTCGCGACCTCCATCCGCAAGGAGTACGCCTGGCGCGTCTCCCGCGGCGAGTCCACCCGCAACCTGGACGCCTTCAAGCACCTGATCGAGCGTCCGGCCGAGTGAGCCCCGCGGGCCGCGACGCCCGGCGCGCCCCGCTCCGGTAGCGGCCCGGCGGCACCCCGACCAACTTCCGGAAATGGCGGGTGAGATGGGCCTGGTCGTAGAACCCGGTCAGGGCCGCCACCTCGCCGGGCGGCAGACCGTCCAGCAGCAGCCGGCGGGCCCGGCCGACCCGGCGTGACATCAGGTACTGGTGCGGTGCGATGCCGTACGCGCCGCTGAACGCCCGTACGAGATGGGCGGGATGGGCGTGCAGCAGCCCGGACGCCGTCGCGAGCGAGACGCCGTCGGCGAGCCGGGCGTCCAGCAACTCCCGCAGTTTTCCGGCGATACCGGGATCCCGGCGGGCCGTCGGCGGTTCGACGCGTCGCCGCAGATGCCCCCGCAGCCGCTCCCCGACGAGGGTCAGCCTGCTCTCCGCCTCCAGTTCGTCACCGGGCCTGGCGAGAGCGGCGTGCAGTTGTCCGACGCGCAGGCGCAGCACCGGGTCGCGCAGGTCGGGCCCGTCGACGGCCGCCCCGATCAGCTCCTCGCCGAGCCGGCTGCTGTCGAGGTAGACGACCCGCTTGCGGAAGCCGCCGGGGGTCGCGGGGGAGCCGTTGTGAGGCACGTGCGGCGGCAGCAGGCTGACCGTGTCGAGGGGGGTGCCGTGCGCGTGCCGGTCGAGTTCGTAGCGGACCGCGCCGTCGTCCACGATGAGCAGCGTCCAGGCGTCGTGGACATGCATCGGGTAGGCGTACTCGGTGAAATGGGCGTGGAACACCTCGGTGACGCCCGGCACCCGGGGACGCCACGCGCTCACTTCCTCGCCCGGGGCCCTGCTCGCGGCCATGCAAACAACGTACAAGACGGTGCGGGGCGGTGATCGGCAGTCTCGTCCCATGAGCATCTCGACCCCCGGACCGAACCCCTCCGAGACCGCCGAGCCCATCCGGTTCGACACCAAGCTCGCCGTGCTGCTGCGCGCGGACCTGGCCTCCTGGCAGCGGCTGAACGTCACCGCGTTCCTGGTCAGCGGCCTGGGCGCGACACTCCCCGAGGTGGTCGGCGAGCCCTACGAGGACGCGGACGGAACCCGTTACCTGCCGATGTTCCGGCAGCCGGTGCTGGTCTTCGAAGGGGAGAAGGAGACCCTGCGCGCGGCCCACGGGCGGGCGCTCGGGCGGGCCCTGCCCTGCGCCGTGTTCACCGCCGACCTGTTCACCACCGGCAACGACCGCGACAACCGCGCGGCCGTGCGCGCCGTACCGACGGCCGGTCTGGATCTGGTCGGGCTCGCGGTGTACGGCCCGCGCAACGGGGTGGACAAAGTACTGAAGGGGGCGCGCATGCATCCCTGAGGCGCGCCCCCTTCGGTGGGAGCGGCCGGACCCCCGTACCGGCCGCCCCTGTCCGCGGTGGTCAGCCGAACATGCCGGGCTGGTAGTCGCCCGCCGGCTGCCGGACGACGACGTTCAGGCGGTTGTACAGGTTGATGACGGCGATCAGGCCCACGAGGGCGGCGAGCTGCTCCTCGTCGTAGTGCCGGGCGGCCTGCGCCCAGGCCTCGTCGGTGACCCCGCCGGCCGCGTCCGCGATCCGGGTGCCCTGCTCGGTGAGCTCCAGCGCGGCACGCTCGGCCTCCGTGAACACCGTGGCCTCGCGCCAGGCCGCGACCAGGTGCAGCCGCTGTGTGCTCTCCCCGGCGGCCTCGGCGTCCTTGCTGTGCATGTCCGTGCAGAACCCGCAGCCGTTGATCTGGCTGGCCCGGAGCTTCACCAGTTCCTGTGTCGCGGCCGGGAGGGTGGAGTCCGACAGCAGTTTCCCGGCCGAGTTGATGTGCTTGAGGAACTTGCCGGCGACGGGGTTGGCCATCAGGTTCAGACGGGCGTCCATGATGATGCGCTCCTGGGTGGGTCGTACCGCTCGTTGCTGGTTGCACCTCATGGACGGAGGAGGGCGCGGGGAATGTGACAGGGAGGCGTGTGACCTGCATCACGCCGCCGGGGAGTGCTCCGGCGCGGGACCGGCGGTGCGGGCGGCGGCCCGGTCGTCCGTCGTACGGCTCCCGCTCCCGGCCCCGCGATCCTCGGGTCCGCGCATCAGCAGCGCGTACCCGAGCCCCGCGGCCATCCCCAGGACGGCGCACGACCCCCACAGCCACCGCGCCCCGAACCGGTCGATGACCTGGCCGGACATCAGGGGCGCGATCAGGGCGGCGACGGACCAGGACAGGGTGTACACGCCCTGGTAGCGGCCGCGGCCGTGGACGGGGGAGAGGCGGACGACGAGGCCGGTCTGGGTCGGCGCGTTGACGATCTCGGCGAGGGTCCACACGCAGACGGTGGCCATGAAGGCGCCGACGGACCCGGCGAAGGCGGTGAGCCCGAAGCCGTACCCGGCGAGGACCGAGGAGACGACGAGCAGGGTGCGCGGATCGCGGTGCTCGATGAACCGGGTGACGGGAATCTGGAGGGCGACGATCAGGACGCCGTTGACGGCGATCGCGACGCCGTAGTCGGCGGGTGTGAACCCGGCCCGGCCCATGGCGACCGGCAGGGCGACCGAGCCCTGCTGGAAGATCAGGGCGACGAGGAAGGACAGGCCCACGACGGCCATGTAGCGCCCGTCCCGCAGCACGGTGCCGAGGCCGACCCGGGGTTCGTCCTCGTGGACCGGGGCGGCCGGCCGGGACTCGGGGACCTTCAGGAAGACGACGAGGGCGCAGACGGCCGTCATGCCCGCCTCGATCAGGAACCCGGCGAGATAGCTGAACTCGGCGATGAAGCCGGCGGCCGCGGCGGAGACGGCGAAACCGAGGTTGATGGCCCAGTAGTTGAGCGAGAAGGCCCGCACCCGGTCCTCGGGCCGCACGATGTCGGCCATCATCGCCTGCACGGCCGGCCGGGAGGCGTTGGACGCCATGCCGACGAGGAAGGCGACGCCGGCGATGGCGACCGGGTCGGTCATGAACCCGAGCAGCGCGACGGAGGCGGCGGTGGCCGACTGGGCGACGAGCAGGGTGGGCCGCCGCCCGATGCGGTCGGCCATGACCCCGCCCACGAGGGCGGAGACGGTCCCGCCCAGCCCGTGCAGGGAGGCGACGAGCCCGGCGTACGAGGCGGAGTAGCCGCGGTCGAGGGTGAGGTAGAGGGCCATGAAGGTGGCCACGAAGGCGCCGAGCCGGTTGACGAGGGTGCTGGTCCACAGCCACCAGAACTCACGGGGGAGCCCGGACACGGTCTCCCTGGCGGCGCGTCCGAGACGGGCGGCGGGCATGCGGGGACCCCCTGGAGTTGTAAGTGGCTTGGCAGGCAAGCACAACTTACAGAGGGGGTCTGACATCGACCAACGGATTAACAGACGCCCTCGGTGTCCCGCCCACCGGTCGGCCGCACCGGCGCCGAGGGGCCGTGGATTACGCTCTGAGGCATGGCCGACGCACCGTACAAGCTGATCCTCCTCCGCCACGGCGAGAGCGAGTGGAACGCGAAGAACCTGTTCACCGGCTGGGTGGACGTCAACCTGAACGAGAAGGGCGAGAAGGAGGCAGTCCGCGGTGGCGAGCTCCTGAAGGACGCCGACCTGCTGCCCGACGTGGTGCACACGTCGCTCCAGAAGCGCGCGATCCGCACCGCCCAGCTGGCCCTCGAGGCCGCGGACCGCCACTGGATCCCGGTCCACCGCAGCTGGCGCCTGAACGAGCGCCACTACGGCGCCCTCCAGGGCAAGGACAAGGCGGCCACGCTGGCCGAGTTCGGCGAGGAGCAGTTCATGCTCTGGCGCCGCTCGTACGACACCCCGCCGCCCCCGCTGCCGGACGACTCGGAGTTCTCCCAGTTCGACGACCCGCGCTACGCGACCCTCCCGCCGGAGCTGCGCCCCAGGACCGAGTGCCTGAAGGACGTCGTCCTCCGGATGCTCCCCTACTGGTACGACGCGATCGTCCCGGACCTCCTGAGCGGCCGCACGGTCCTCGTCGCCGCCCACGGCAACTCCCTGCGCGCCCTGGTCAAGCACCTGGACGGCATCTCCGACGCCGACATCGCGGGCCTGAACATCCCCACGGGCATCCCCCTCGCCTACGAACTCGACTCCGACTTCAAGCCCCTCACCCCGGGCGGCAAGTACCTCGACCCGGAGGCGGCCGCGGCGGCGATCGAGGCGGTCAAGAACCAGGGCAAGAAGAAGTAAGCGCCCCAGGAACAAGCCCCCTGCCTGCGGTTCCGCCGCTGGAAGGGGGCTTTTCCATGTATCGCCGGCGCGCTGGAGTCTCTTCGTGCGCACAGGACTTGAAGGCCGTCTCGGGCTGCTCACCTCGCACGGCGATCAGTGCCCGACGCCGGAAGGAAAAGGGGGGTGTCACGGCCGGGCGGGCACTAGGAACGTTCGCCGCCTCCGGAGGAACGGCGGCCTCGGCCGGTCGTACCGGCGGATTCATGAGTGGTGCCTTTTTGGGAGTCCGCGTGGTGGGTCAGCACCTTCATGATCTCCGAGGCCAGCACATCCGACAGAGCCGGCGCGAGAGCTTCTGCCAGTGCGGTTGCGAGAGTCTGTGCGAAGAACACCCTTTCCAGTTCCGAGGAACGGGAGGGCGGCTGTGACAAGGACGCCACGGCTGCTTCCATCAGGGCTCCCGCCAGCGGGTCCTTTCCATGCTTGACGCCGATGCCGGTTTGGGGGACCCCGGTATCGCGCATCATTTCATCGAAGATCTCGTCGATGAAAGCCTCCAGGGGATCCCGTTCCGATTTTCCGCCGGGCTCAGCTGCCATTGTCGTTCCTCATGTCCTCATGTCTCGATTTCCCTATGGGACCTGCCCCCCAATTCCGTCGACTCCGAGGATCGGGGGGCAGGGGTGTCGCCGTTTCCGTTCAGCGGCGCATGAGCGCGGCGAGCAGGAGGGGGTGTTCGATCAGCGCCGTACCGCGCTCCTCGCGGCGGCGGTGCATGAGTGCTGCGAGCAGGAGCGGGTGTTCGATGATCGACTCCTCGCCGCCCTCCTCGCGGCGGTGGCGCATGAGCGCGGCGAGCAGGAGGGGGTGTTCGATCAGCGGCGTACCGCGCTCCTCGCGGCGGCGGTGCATGAGTGCGGCGAGCAGGAGCGGGTGTTCGATGATCGACTCCTCGCCACGCTCCTTACGGCGGTGCATGAGTGCGGCGAGCAGGAGCGGGTGTTCGATGCCCGACTCCTCGCCGCCCTCCTCGCGGCGGCGGGCGAGTGCGGCGAGCAGGAGCGGGTGCTCGATGCCCGACTCCTCGCCACGCTCGTCACGGCGCGCCAGGAGTGCTGCCAGCAGGAGCGGTCCGAAGGCGGATTCCTCGCCCATCTCTTCCTGGCCCGTCCCGGCCTTTTCGCGAGTGGGGGTCTCCGTCGTTGCCGTCATGACTCTCTCTTTCTTCGACGCATGACTTGGCGGAGCGCCCAGCTGTCACCAGCTCACTGCTTGCTCCGCGCTTCAGCGTCATCGTCATGGCGCGCGAGGCCGTCCGCACTTCGATCACGTGTCAGATGGCCGCATGGTTTTCGATGGCTCGCGGCATTCGAGAACGACGGTTATAGTGCGCCGGAATGATGGAAAATCACGGTTCCGTCCTGTCGCGCGGCGTGCGGTGCCGTGGCGGCACCGGCCTGAAAGGGGCGGCCGGCCGGCGGACCGGAAATGGCGCCTCTGCGAGGGCTGCGGGCGGCCGAACCGACAAAGAGATCCCCAGTTCCCCGAGAGCGGGGACAAGTCCCAGGGCACGCGGCTGATCCGCGTCGCGCCTGCGGCCGGGGTTCTGCTGGGCGCGGTGGCCGGCAGGCTCACGCGGATCAGGTGACGCCCGCCTCGGCTCGGTCAAGAATCGGATCCCTGATGGATCCCGTTCGGGAAAGTCACTGGATCGCTGGGCGTGACCTGACGCACGGTGACGTCATGAGCGATCATTCCGAAGCGGCTGTCGCGCCCGTCGAGGCCTTTGAACCCCCTTACTACGTCGCTGTGTTCAGCGCTGTCCGAACCGAGGACCAGAGCGGCTACGGCGAGACCAACGCACGCATGGAGGACCTGGTGAAGGACATCCCCGGGTTCCTGGGGGCGGACCACGCGCAGACTCCTGGCGGGTTGTCCATCACCGTCGGGTACTTCCGCGACGCGGACGCCCTCACGGAGTGGCGGAGCAACGCCGAGCACCGTGCGGCACAGAAGCGTGGGCGAGCCGAGTGGTACCAGAACTACACGCTGCATGTGGCGAAGGTGGAGCGGAGCCACGCGTTCAAGCGAGCGTAGGTACCGGCAGCGCCGTTACCGGACCACCCGCACCGTCGTGCGGCCCGGTTCTGCGGTCACGCGCGGCGTCACACCGGCGGCGCGATCAGGTCGAAGGCGCAGACCTCGCCGCCCGCTCGGGAGGGACCAGGGGGCGGGGCACGAGGCGTGCGGGCGTGACCGTGTGCGGAAAGGGCCGGTGCGAAGTGAGTTCGCACCGGCCCTACGACGGCTCTGCCGTCAGCCGCACTGGCAGGGCGCGCCCGACTGGCAGCCGCAGCCGCAGCCGGAGCCGCACCCGCACGCGGCGATCAGCGGCAGCCCCCTGATCTCGGCGGGCTGCTCGGTCTCGCGCTCCTGCGTGGGGTCGGGGGTGGTGCTGGGGGAATCGGTCATGGGTCCCTCCTAGACGCCGGGGCCTAGTTGCCGGGGCAGGCATGCCCTCACCCATTTGATGCCCGACCGACCGGGCGCATCAACGGCGCACGGAGGCGCCCCCGCCACGCCCTTCGGGAGTCATGCTCCCTCCACCCCCGTCGGCGGCTGGATGTCCGACTGGATCTCGTCCGCGTGCTCACCGGTGACGAGGTACACCACGCGCTTGGCGACGGCGACGGCGTGGTCGGCGTAGCGCTCGTAGTAGCGGCCGAGCAGGGTGACGTCGACGGCCGTCTCGATGCCGTGCTTCCAGCGGTCGTCGATGAGGTGCTGGAAGAGGGTGCGGTGCAGCAGGTCCATCTCGTCGTCGTCCTGCTCCAGCTGGAGCGCGAGGTCGACGTCCTTGGTCACGATGACCTCGGCGGCCTTCGCCATCAGGCGCTGCGCGAGCTGGCCCATCTCCAGGATGGTCGCGTGCAGGTCCTGCGGGACGGCGCGCTGCGGGAAGCGCAGCCGGGTCAGCTTCGCCACGTGCTGGGCGAGGTCGCCGGAGCGCTCCAGGTCGGCCGACATGCGCAGCGACGTGACGACGATGCGCAGGTCCGTCGCGACCGGCTGCTGCCGCGCCAGCAGGGCTATGGCCCGCGCCTCCAGGTCGTGCTGGAGCTCGTCGACCTTCTGGTCCGCCTCGATCACGCTCTCGGCGAGCTTGAGGTCGGCGTCGAGCATGGCGGTCGTGGCGCGTCCGATCGCCGAGCCGGCCAGCCGGGCCATCTCCACCAGACCGTCGCCGATCGAGTCCAGTTCCTCGTGGTACGCGTCCCGCATCAGGGTTCCCTCTCGTAATACGTGCTTCCGGGGGTCGTTGTCCGGGGGCCCGGCGGCAGAACCGGCGGTGCGAACCCCACGCTCCCACGTTCCGCCCCGTACGCGTCCGTTTCCGGCTTCCCGAATGAACCGATACTGGCCCCTAGGTGAACTCTGGGCGACGAGTGTTCGAGGTCGCACCCGATCGGCTGTGGGCATCTCGTACCCCATGCCTAACCTGGACGCATGGACGTGAACGCGGCGGTCGCCGCAGCGGCAGCGATCGCCGGGGTGCTCACCGGTGTCATCGCCATGCTGGCGTTCCGCTGGAGCGAACGCGACCAGAAGCGACCGACCAGGACTTCCTTGCACACCGATCCCGTACTCCCGCCCGGCGTCGACACCGTTCTCTCGGTGCTCCGCTCCTCCGCAGTGGTCCTCGACGAGGCCGACGCCGTCGTCAAGGCCAGCTCCGCCGCCTACGCCCTCGGCCTGGTGCGCGGGGGCAGACTCTCCATCGAGCCCATGCTCCAGATGGCCCGCGACACCCGGCGTGACGGTGAGATACGCCAGGTCGAGCTGGATCTGCCCCGGCGCGGCAGCGGACGCGGTGAGGCGCTCGCCGTCTCCGCGCGGGTCGCGCCGCTCGGCTCCCGCCTGGTCCTGCTGCTGGTCGAGGACCTGACCGAGGCCCGCCGGATCGAGGCCGTACGACGCGACTTCGTGGCGAACGTGAGCCATGAGCTGAAGACGCCGGTCGGCGCCCTCTCCTTGCTGTCCGAGGCGGTCATGGACGCCTCCGACGACCCCGAGGCCGTGGAGCGCTTCGCGGGCCGCATGCAGATCGAGGCGACCCGGCTGACCAACCTGGTGCAGGAGCTCATCGACCTGTCCCGGGTGCAGAACGACGACCCCCTGGAGGACGCCGAGTCCGTCCAGGTGGACGAGCTGGTCGCCGAGGCCGTGGACCGCTGCCGCCACCAGGCGGGCACCAAGCAGATCACCATCGCCGCCGGCGGCACCGCCGACCTGCACGTCTGGGGGAACCGGGGCCAGCTGGCCGCCGCCCTCGGCAACCTGGTCGAGAACGCGGTGAACTACTCCCCGGCCCGCACCCGGGTGGGCATCGCCGCCCGCCGGGTGAGCGCCCCCGGCGGCGACATGATCGAGCTGGCCGTGACCGACCAGGGCATCGGCATCTCCGACAAGGACAAGGAGCGCATCTTCGAGCGCTTCTACCGCGTCGACCCGGCCCGCTCCCGGGCCACCGGCGGCACCGGTCTGGGCCTCGCCATCGTCAAGCACGTGGTCGCCTCGCACGGCGGGGAGGTCACGGTCTGGAGCGCCGAAGGCCAGGGCTCCACGTTCACCCTCAGGCTGCCGGAGGCGGGCGCGGCCCGCGACCGCGCGCTGCAGCATCCGGACCCCGGCCTCGACGACGAGGCCGGTCCCACCGAGCCATCCCCGTACGAACCGCTTCCCTCCCCGGAGGTCCTTCCGTGACCCGAGTGCTCGTCGTCGAGGACGAGGAGTCCTTCTCCGACGCTCTGTCCTACATGCTGCGCAAGGAGGGCTTCGAGGTCGCCGTGGCGGCCACCGGCCCCGACGGCCTCGACGAGTTCGAGCGCAACGGCGCCGACCTCGTCCTGCTCGACCTGATGCTGCCGGGCCTGCCCGGCACCGAGGTGTGCCGCCAGCTGCGCGGCCGCTCGAACGTCCCCGTGATCATGGTGACCGCCAAGGACAGCGAGATCGACAAGGTCGTCGGGCTGGAGATAGGAGCCGACGACTACGTCACCAAGCCCTTCTCCTCCCGTGAGCTGGTCGCCCGCATCCGCGCGGTGCTGCGCCGCCGGGGCGAGCCGGAGGAGGTCACCCCGGCCGCGCTGGAGGCCGGTCCGGTCCGCATGGATGTCGACCGGCACGTGGTGACGGTCGCGGGCGCCAAGGTCGACCTCCCGCTCAAGGAGTTCGACCTGCTGGAGATGCTGCTGCGCAACGCCGGCCGGGTGCTGACCCGGATGCAGCTGATCGACCGGGTCTGGGGTGCCGACTACGTGGGTGACACCAAGACCCTGGACGTCCACGTCAAGCGCCTGCGCGCCAAGATCGAGCCGGACCCGGGCGCCCCGCGCTACCTGGTCACGGTGCGCGGCCTCGGCTACAAGTTCGAGCCGTAGACCGAAAGCCCCTGACGAAAGGGCGGCACCCCTCGGGGGTGCCGCCCTTCGCGCTGTGCGGGAGTCCGCTGTGCGGGAGTCCGCTGTGCGAGGCCCCCACGACCGCTCAGCGGCCGGTCGTACGACCGCTCAGTGGCCCGCGCCGGCCGACTGCGACGCCGAGTCGCTCGGGGTCGGGCCGGTGCCGGTGCCGGTGGTGGCGGTGCCGCTCGCGCTCGTGCTCGCCGAGGGGTTCGCGCCGTCGTGCTTGCCCGGCTTGGCGCTGCCGGAGGCGGTGGCGCCGGCGGCCGGGGAGCCGGTGGGGGCGGACGGCACCTGGGAGGGGCCCCACTTGTCGAAGTAGCTGGTGGCCGGGACCACGAAGGCGCGCAGGCTCACCGCGCCGGCCTTGCTGAAGGTGAAGGTGACCGGCTGGGCGTTGCCGTCCTGCACGCTCTGGTGGCCGCCGGGGATCTCGGCGGAGGCGTTGCCCTTGCCGCCCAGGATCAGGGAGCCGTGCGCCGGGACGGTCAGGCTGCCGCCCTTGGCCGGGGTCAGCTTCACGGTGTCGCTGGTGCCCGGGATGCTGATGGACTGCAGGGTCTCGTCGTCGCTGCCCGCGTTGAACAGCGTCGCGGAGACCACGGCGGGGCCGGTCGCCTTCGGGTCCGGCTGGGTGATGACCAGGGCATTCTGGATCTTGATGTCGCCCACGCTGGTGGCCGCGTTGTCCGGCTTGACCTGAAGCGTCTGCGAGTCGTTGCCGGCGCCGCAGGCGGCGAGCGAGGCGATCGAGAAGACAATGGCGGAAGCGGCGAGTGCGCCGCGTCGAAGGCTGCTGCTCACGGCGGCGGCAACTCCTAACGCAGGGGCGGCTTCCTTGTAAAGCCGCCCTAAGTGTCTGTCAGCGGCTTCAGGTTACCGAGCCGTTCCCGCGTGATCGCACCCGACCCTCCCCCTGGCGCCGGCCTTCCCGCCAGGTGGGGGTACACGGCCCGGACAACGCTCCACGCGTCTCAGCAGTCACAGCGGTCTCTCCGGTCACTTTGCCGAGGTCGCGGTACCCCATTCGCATAACCGCGCGCAAAATTTCCGTGAAGGAATGTACCGCCGCCCCGGAATTGATCACCGGATCACCCGTCCGGCCGTCACTGATCAATTCCGGAATCGGCTCACATGCGCCCGCGGCCTCCGAACGGAGTAGCGGAAGTCGTACGCCAGGAACCGGACAAAACGGGACGTTCATCCACTTGGCGTGTGCGCGCGAGGTGTGTAACGTACGCGTTTCACCCCGTCCGGACAGCCCCTCCCACCTGCGAATTCCCGCTTCCGGAGGGACCTCGCAGCACGTTCCGGTTGCTGTTGTCAAGCCCCGAGATATGCCCTGACCTGCGAAAACGCCATTCAGAAGACGCCGTATCCGTGTTACCCTGGATAGCCACGGAAGGGGTACCTGTCACATGACGTTCAAGGTTGGCGACACCGTGGTCTATCCCCATCACGGGGCCGCGCTGATCGAGGCCATCGAAACTCGTCAGATCAAAGGCGTGGACAAGACCTACTTGGTGCTGAAGGTCGCCCAGGGTGACCTCACGGTGCGTGTGCCAGCGGACAATGCGGAGTTCGTCGGCGTGCGTGATGTGGTCGGTCAGGACGGACTGGACCGGGTCTTCGAGGTGCTGCGCGCGCCGTACGCCGAGGAGCCCACGAACTGGTCCCGTCGCTACAAGGCAAACCTGGAGAAGCTCGCCTCCGGCGATGTCATCAAGGTCGCGGAAGTCGTGCGCGACCTGTGGCGTCGTGAGCGCGAGCGCGGACTGTCCGCCGGTGAGAAGCGCATGCTCGCCAAGGCTCGCCAGATCCTGGTGAGCGAACTCGCTCTCGCGGAGAACACGAACGAGGACAAGGCCGAGGCCCTGCTCGACGAGGTGCTCGCCTCCTGACGTGCCCGTGCCGTGGGCGGCGATCCCCGGGCGGCGGCTGATGTCCTGATCGGTCCTGCCGCTCGCCCCCACTCCCGCACGGCCAGCACAGCGCTCTCGCACATCCTCAGCGCAGCGAAAATGCCGCGGTGCCCGATGACACTCGATTCTGTCGCCGGGCGCTGCGGCATGTTCGTCTCCGCGGCGCCGTCTGTGGCCTACCCCCGGAAAGCCCCTCGAAACGAAGCGGGCCCCCGATACTCGATGTGCCGGGCCCGGGTGGACGGCCTCGACCAGGGGTCACGGAAAGGGTCCGGTCAAGGCGTCGCGCCCGGCGCTCCTCCAGCCAATACCCAACTAGGTCGAGCACACAAACCTGACAGGAACCGATGTCTGACGAATCGCGTCCCTCGCCCGCCGGACCGCCCTCGGCGCCCGTGCGGGCCCCCGTCGCCGCCGTGATTCCCGCCGCCGGCCGCGGCGTACGGCTCGGACCGGGCGCGCCCAAGGCGCTGCGGGCACTCAACGGCACTCCCATGCTCATCCACGCGGTGCACGCGCTGGCGGCCTCCCGCCATGTCTCCCTCGTGGTCGTGGTCGCCCCGGCGGACGGTCCCGCCGAGGTGAAGTCGCTGCTCGACGCGCACGCGCTGTCCGGGAGCGCCCCCAGCGGCAGCTGGGGGAGCACCGACTTCCAGGTGGTGCCGGGCGGCGAGACCCGCCAGGAGTCGGTGGCCCTCGGCCTCGCGGCCGTACCGCCCGAGTACGGTGTCGTCCTCGTCCACGACGCGGCCCGCCCGCTGGTCCCGGTCGACACCGTCGACGCCGTGATCGAGGCCGTGCGCGACGGCGCGCCGGCGGTCGTCCCCGCGCTGCCGCTGGCCGACACCGTCAAGGAGGTCGAACCGGCCACCGAGCCCGGCGCGCCCGAGCCGGTCGTGGCCACGCCGGAGCGGGCCCGGCTGCGGGCCGTGCAGACGCCGCAGGGGTTCGACCGGGCGACGCTGGTGCGCGCGCACGAGACCGTGACCGAGGACGTCACCGACGACGCGAGCATGGTGGAGCAGCTCGGCCTGCCCGTGGTGACCGTGCCCGGTCACGAGGAGGCGTTCAAGGTGACCCGCCCGCTGGACCTGGTCCTCGCCGAGGCGGTCCTGGCCCGCAGGAGGCTGAACGATGGCTACTGAGACGCCACTGCCCCAGGTCGGCATCGGCACAGACATCCACGCCTTCGAGGAGGGCCGCGAGCTGTGGTGCGCCGGCCTGCGGTGGGAGGGCGAGGGGCCGGGTCTGGCCGGGCACTCCGACGCGGACGTGGTCGCGCACGCCGCCTGCAACGCGCTGTTCTCCGCGGCCGGGCTCGGTGACCTCGGGCAGCACTTCGGCACCGGGCGGCCGGAGTGGTCCGGCGCGTCGGGGGTCACGCTGCTCACCGAGGCCGCGCGGATCGTGCGTGCCGCGGGCTTCACCATCGGCAATGTCGCCGTGCAGGTGATCGGGCCCCGCCCGAAGATCGGCAGACGGCGGGACGAGGCGCAGAAGATCCTCTCCGAGGCGGCCGGCGCGCCGGTGTCCGTCTCCGGTGCCACGACCGACGGCCTCGGCTTCCCGGGGCGCGACGAGGGGCTGATGGCGGTGGCGACCGCGCTGGTGGTGCGGGCGTTCTGAACCCCGCGGCCTCCTGGTGCGGGTGAGCCGGGAGCGTGCGAGGGTACCCGGAGAGTCACCGTCCGCGGCCTTTCGGAGGTACCCATGCCCGCCGCCCTGTCCGACCGGCTCAAGTCCCTGCTCGACGGCAAGGTGTTCATCGTCGTCGGCACCGTCCAGCCCGACGGCAGCCCGCAGATGTCCCCGGTCTGGGTGAAGCGCGACGGCGAGCACCTCCTCTTCTCCACCACGGTCGACCGCCGCAAGAAGCTGAACCTCGACCGCGACCCCCGTGTCACCGTCGTCGTCATGAACCCCGAGCAGCCCTACGAGTACGCCGAGATCCGCGGCACCGCCGAACTGACCACCGACGGCGGCCGGTCCCTGATCGACGAGCTGAGCCTCAAGTACACGGGCAGGAAGTACGCGGAGTTCAACCCCGAGTCGTCCCGGGACGCGGAACGGGTCGTCGTACGGATCACGCCGCGCAAGGTCGTCGGACGGCTCTGAGGGCCGGGGAAAGGCGGGCGGAGGGGGCGAACCCGCGCATGCCGCCGGGGGAGGGCGGCGTAAACAGGGGAAGGGGCGTGAGGCACTGGGTCGCGCCCACTACTCTGGAGTGGTGACTATTCGCCTGTACGACACCAGCGCCCGGCAGATCCGTGACTTCGCCCCGGTCAAGCCGGGCTGTGTCTCGATCTACCTGTGTGGCGCCACCGTGCAGGCCGCCCCGCACATCGGGCACATCCGCTCGGGCCTCAACTTCGACATCATGCGCCGCTGGTTCGCGTACCGCGGCTACGAGGTGACGTTCGTCCGGAACGTCACCGACATCGACGACAAGATCATCACCAAGGCCCGGGAGCGGGGCCGCCCCTGGTGGTCCATCGGCTACGAGAACGAGCGGGCGTTCAACGACGGCTACACCGCCCTCGGCTGCCTGCCCCCGACCTACGAGCCCCGCGCCACCGGCCATGTCACCGAGATGGTCGAGATGATGCGCACCCTCATCGAGCGCGGACACGCCTACGAGGCCGACGGCAGCGTCTACTTCGACGTCCGCTCCTGGCCCTCCTACCTGGAGCTGTCCAAGCAGGACCTGGACGAGATGCGCCAGCCCGCCGAGGAGGGCATCACCGGCAAGCGCGACCCCCGCGACTTCGCCATGTGGAAGGCCACCAAGCCCGGCGAGCCCGACTGGGAGACCCCGTGGGGCCGCGGCCGTCCCGGCTGGCACCTGGAGTGCTCGGCGATGGCCCACAAGTACCTGGGCTCCGCCTTCGACGTGCACGGCGGCGGCCTGGACCTGATCTTCCCGCACCACGAGAACGAGATCGCGCAGGCCAAGGCCTTCGGCGACGAGTTCGCCCGGTACTGGGTGCACAACGCCTGGGTCACCATGAGCGGCGAGAAGATGTCCAAGTCGCTCGGCAACAGCGTGCTGGTCTCCGAGATGGTCAAGCACTGGCGCCCCATCGTGCTCCGCTACTACCTGGGCACCCCGCACTACCGCTCGACCATCGAGTACAGCGAGGAGGCCCTGCGCGAGGCCGAGGCCGCGTTCGGCCGTATCGAGGGCTTCCTCCAGCGTGTGACCGAGCTGGCCGGCGAGACCGTCGAGCCCGCCGCCGAGGTCCCGCCCGCCTTCGCCGAGGCGATGGACGACGACCTGGGCGTCCCCGGCGCCCTCGCCGTGGTGCACACCACCGTCCGCCAGGGCAACAGCGCGCTCGCCGCCGACGACAAGGACGCCGCGGTCGCCCGCTTCGCGGAGGTCCGCGCCATGCTCGGCGTCCTGGGCCTGGACCCGCTGGACGCGCAGTGGGCCGGCGAGTCCGACCAGAGCGAGGACCTGCACGGCGTCGTCGACAGCCTCGTACGGCTCGTCCTGGACCAGCGCGAGTCCGCCCGCGCCCGCAAGGACTGGGCCACCGCCGACGCCATCCGCGACCAGCTCGCCCAGGCGGGCCTGGCCATCGAGGACGGCCCGCAGGGCCCGCGCTGGACCCTGGGCGCGCGCTAGCCACCGCGGGCGCCCGTTGATCGATTGTGCCGCCCGGCCCCCCGGGCGGCACACTGCATAAGACGTACGTACGAACAAAGCTCACGGAACAGGTGACTCATGGCCGCGAACAACCGCCGCATGTCCGGCAAGAAGGGCGCGCAGGTCGGCAGTGGCGGCCAGCGGCGCCGGGGCCTGGAGGGCAAGGGCCCGACCCCGCCCGCCGAGATGCGCAAGGGGCACGCCAAGCAGCGCGCCGCCGCCGCCAAGGTCCGCCGCTCGCAGGGCGGGCGCCCGCAGGCGCGCCGGGGCGGCGGCAGGTCGACGTCCGAGCTGGTCGTCGGCCGTAACCCGGTGGTCGAGGCGCTGCGCGAGGGCGTCCCCGCGTCGACCCTCTACGTGCAGCAGTTCATCGACAACGACGAGCGTGTCCGCGAGGCACTCCAGCTCGCCGCCGAGCGCGGCGGCATCAACCTCATGGAGGCCCCGCGCCCCGAGCTGGACCGCATGACCAACGGCCTGAACCACCAGGGTCTGGTCCTGCAGGTCCCGCCGTACGAGTACGCGCACCCCGAGGACCTGCTCGACGCCGCCGCGGACGAGGGCGCGGACCCGCTGGTCGTCGCGCTCGACGGGGTCACCGACCCGCGCAACCTCGGCGCGGTCGTCCGCTCGGTCTCCGCGTTCGGCGGTCACGGCGTGGTCGTGCCCGAGCGCCGTTCGGCCGGTATGACCGCCGGTGCCTGGAAGACCTCCGCCGGTGCGGCCGCCCGTACCCCGGTGGCCCGCGCCACCAACCTCACCCGCGTCCTGGAGCAGTACAAGAAGGCGGGCGTCACGGTCGTCGGCCTGGCCGCGGACGGCGAGGCCGAGCTCGGCGAGCTGGAGGCCCTGGCGGGCCCGGTCGTGATCGTGGTCGGCAGCGAGGGCAAGGGCCTGTCCCGCCTCGTCGGCGAGACCTGCGACCACCGGGTGCGCATCCCGATGCCGGGCGGCACCGAGTCCCTCAACGCCGGTGTGGCCGCGGGCATCGTGCTCTACGAAGCCGCCCGCAGGCGGAGCTGACCCGCGCGGCGGTCCGCCGAAGCGCCACGCCGACGGGGCTGAACACCCGTCCGGAACTTCACCCTTACGCGGGAATCCAGGCGTCCATATGGCGTTCGACGCTGCTTTGACGGGGCCCGGACACATCCGGCCGGTCAAAGCAGTGTCCTAACTCCATGTCACTCGGTTAGATGAGTGTGGACACCAGAACACCCCGCACACCCACGGGGGACCGCTCGTCGGGATTCGACGACGCTCCCGCGCTGAGCATGGTGAAGGTGCCGAGCGACCCGGCGCAGATCATCGTCAACCACGCCAGCTTCCGCGTGCAGCTGGGCGGGACGGCCGGGCGCACCCGGTCCGCCCGGATCGCCCGCCATCTCAGCGCCGCCCAGGACACCGCCCGTACGCCCCTCGCGGGCCAGGCGGTCCGGGCCGGCGCCGGCCGCCGCCGGCCGGTCGTGTGGAGCGGCCGCTCCGCACCCGACGACACCGGCGCCCACCGGCTCCTCCAGGCCGTGCGGGGCAGCATCGTCCGCCACGCCGAGGAGCCCGACGCCGGCGCCACCCGCGTCATCCCGCGCGTCGGCACCCCCGGCTACGACGAGGCGTACGACGCGCTGGACCGGACCACCGAGACCCCTGTCGTCGGCCACCAGCGCACCGCCGCCGACGGCGGCGGGGGCACCCGGCTCCTGCCGCACATGCGCAGCGGCTCCTACGACCAACCCCCCTACCCGCGGACGGACTTCGGGCGCCACGACGGGTACGACGAGTACGACGGGTACGACGACGACCCCACGGAGCCGTTCCCGCCGTACCCCGCGGACGACGAGGACGACCTCGACATCCCGCGCCCCGCCCGGCGCGGCGCCGACGACCCGGGCCGGCACGCCTACTACCCGGGCCGCCGGATGAACCTCGGCGTGGTGCTGCTCCCGCTGCGCATCTTCCTGGGCTTCATCTCGATCTACGCCGGCATGGGCAAGCTGTGCGACCCCGTCTACTTCGACGGCGGCAAGCGCGGCTCCATGGTCACCTGGCTCAACACCCTGCACCCGTGGGAGGTCGCCGAGCCGCTGCGCCAGTTCGCCCTGCACCACCCGGTCGGCTCGGGCCTGGTGATCGCCTTCCTGCAGGTCGTGGTGGGCGTGCTGACGATCCTCGGCTGCTGGCAGCGGGTGGCCGCGGTGGTCGGCGCGCTGCTGTCGGCCGCGCTGATCGTCACGGTCAGCTGGAAGACGGTCCCGGCGTACGACGCCCCGGACATCATCTACCTGGCCGCCTGGTCCCCGCTGATCATCGCCGGCGCCCCCGTCTACTCGGTGGACGGCCGCCTCGCGGGCAGCGCCTGGCGGCGGCTCGGCCCCCGCTCCGACATCTGGGAGCTGCGCCGCTACGTGCTGCGCCGCGGCGCCCTGATCACCGGGCTGACCGTCGGCCTCACCCTGCTGGTGGGCTCGCTGCTCGGCGGCGCCGTCCGCGACTCCAGCCGCGTGGTCGTGCCCGGCCCCGGCGAGGCCCCCCGCAACAACGTCCCCGGCTCCCCGCTCCCCGGTGAGCCCGGCACCCGGCACCGGACCACCCCGTCGGCGCCCGCCTCCCCCTCGGGCGGTGCCACGGCCGGCGCGAGCCCCTCCGGCTCGGCCACCGCCCCGGGCGCGAGCCACTCGGCGGGCGGTACGACCACCACGCCGAGCGCGACCCAGGGCACCACGGGCCGGGTCCCGCCCCGCCAGTCCGCCCCCACCGGCGGCGCCCCCAGCACCACGGCGGGCCCGACCGGCACCGGCGGCACCTCCACCACCTCCGGCGGCTCCGCCCCGGGCGGCACCTCCACGTCGAGCGGCGGCGCCTCCACGGGCCAACCGGGCGTACTGGGCGGCCTGCTGGGCTGAGGCCGGGCGGAACAGCGGAGGAGCCCCCGTACCGGGAAGGTACGGGGGCTCCTCGTCGTGCGGGGCAGTCGGGGGCAGGGGGACCGGGAGGGCTACCGTCCCAGCGCCGCCAGTTCCTTGGCCGCCTCGGTCAGATCCTTCGCGGTGTCGATGGCCCGCCAGTACGCGCCCTGCGGCAGCGGGAAGCCCGCGAGCTTCCGTTCCCGGGCGAGGCCGGGGAACGTCGTGCGCTCATGGTCGCCGCGCTCGGGCAGCAGGGTGGTGAACTCCGGCGAGAAGACGTACACACCGGCGTTGATCTCGAACGTGGACGGCGGGGCCTCGATGAAGTCGGTGATGTGCCCGAAGCCGTCGGTGCGCACCGCGCCCCAGGGGATCCGCGGCCGGGCCAGCGCCAGCGTCGCCACGGCGTCCCGCTCGGTGTGGAAGTCGGCCATGTCCCGCAGGGAGAAGCGGGTCCAGATGTCGCCGTTGGTGGCGTACCAGGGCCGGTCCGGGTGGGGGAGGTGCGCGGCGGCGAACTTGAGGCCGCCGCCGCGGCCGAGGGGCTCGGTCTCCACGACGGTGCGCACGGAGACCGGCAGCTGGGCCGAGTCCAGCCAGTCCTGGAGGACCTCGGCGAGATGGCCGCAGGAGACCACCACGTCCGTCACACCCTCCTCGGCGAGCCAGGCGAGCTGGTGGCCGATGATCGGAGTGCCCGTGCCGGGGATCTCGACCATCGGCTTGGGCCGGTCGTCGGTGTACGGACGCAGCCGGGAGCCCTGGCCGCCGGCCAGGATCACGGCTTGGGCGGGGCGCGACGCGGCGTTCGGATGGGTCATGACCCGCACTGTACGTGGCGCCCCGGGCCGGGTTCAGCCGCGTGCGGCCAGCACCCCGGTGGCGAAGGAGGTGTCGCACACCGGGCGCGCGTACGACTGGGCGCGCGAGGCACCGTAGATGCGCACCGCGGCCCGGCCGAGGGAGCGGGCGATGGAGGTGCAGTGCCGGGCGAGCGAGGGGTGGCCGTTGACGGCCTCCTGGAGGTGGGTGAGGACCACGCCCGGGTTCTTCTCGTGCAGCTCGCTCAGCAGGCGGTCGCGCAGCACGTCCTCGGGGGCGTGGGCGACCGTCTTCGGGGCGGCCTCCGCCGAGGTGATGTCGGAGGCGGTGAGCACCGAGCCGGCGGGGTTTCCGGTCCAGTTGACCCGGGTGACCGCGAGGGTTCCCGAGAGCACCAGGACGACGGGCAGGACGAGGGCGAGGGAGCGGCCGACCCGGCGGGCAGGGCCCCGGTGGCTGCGTCGCGTCTGAGTGGTGATGGAGTGCTTCACGCGTGTGAGGGTAGCGGGCGGTAATGACGCGAGGACATTCCGTCACCCTTATGGGGGATGAGAAAGTGCGGTTTTCGGGGTAGGGGGTTGACGCCCGGCCCGGAACGATCATGCGAGGAGGGCCCTGCGGCGTACCGCGGGGCCCTCTGCCAAAACGGTGTCCGGGCGGTGCTCAGTCGGACAGGCGCTCGCCGGTGGACGTGGAGAACACGTGGGTCTCGCCGGGGCGCGGCACGACGTGCAGGGTGGCGCCCTTCTCCGGCACCTGGCGGCCGTTCACGCGCACGACCAGCTCCTTCTGGCTGCCGTCGATGTCGGCGCTGCCGTAGACGTAGCCGTCGGCGCCCAGCTCCTCGACGACGTTCACCGACACGGCGAGACCGGCCGGGGCGTCGGCGGCGTCCTTGGAGAGGGCGGCCGCGGCGGCGGCGCCGTGCTCCACGACCTCGAAGTGCTCGGGGCGCACGCCCACGGTCACCGTGCGGTCACCCTTGTCGGTGGCGGCCTTGAGTGCCTCGCGGTTGACGGGCACCACGCTGTTGCCGAACTTCACGCCGCCGTCGGTGATCGGGACCTCGACCAGGTTCATGGCCGGGGAGCCGATGAAACCGGCGACGAAGAGGTTGGCGGGCTTGTCGTACATGTTGCGCGGGGTGTCGATCTGCTGGAGCAGACCGTCCTTGAGGACCGCCACGCGGTCGCCCATCGTCATGGCCTCGACCTGGTCGTGGGTGACGTAGACGGTGGTGATGCCGAGTCGGCGCTGGAGCGAGGCGATCTGGGTGCGGGTGGAGACGCGGAGCTTGGCGTCCAGGTTGGACAGCGGCTCGTCCATCAGGAAGACCTGGGGCTCGCGCACGATCGCGCGGCCCATCGCGACACGCTGGCGCTGGCCGCCGGAGAGCGCCTTCGGCTTGCGGTCGAGGTACTCGGTGAGGTCGAGGATCTTCGCGGCCTCCTCGACCTTCTGCCGGATCTCCGCCTTGTTGACGCCGGCGATCTTGAGCGCGAAGCCCATGTTGTCGGCGACCGTCATGTGCGGGTAGAGCGCGTAGTTCTGGAACACCATGGCGATGTCCCGGTCCTTGGGCGGCAGGTGGGTGACGTCGCGGTCGCCGATGCGGATGGCGCCGCCGTTGACGTCCTCCAGACCCGCGAGCATCCGCAGCGAGGTGGACTTGCCGCAGCCCGACGGGCCGACCAGGACGAGGAACTCGCCGTCCTCGATCGCGATGTCGAGCGCGTCGACGGCGGGCTTGCTGGAACCCGGGTAGATCCGGGTCGCCTTGTCGAACGTGACAGTGGCCATGGTGAATGGGCCCCCTTCTACCGGCAGGAACGTGCCGGACGATCCGTTGTAGGAAGGTGGTTGGTGTAGTCCACGCGAGTGAACCGTTTCGAGACGGTACCCGGCGTTCACGTGATCTGTCAGTACATGGGCGACGGTGGACTTCGCGGAAATTTTCGACGGGTCCACGAGGTGACGTGGGTACACTGCACAGGCACGTCCGCGCATCGCGCGCGGCACGCCTCCTTAGCTCAGCTGGTCAGAGCGCCGCTCTTGTAAAGCGAAGGTCGTCGGTTCGAATCCGACAGGGGGCTCTTGGGTTGAACGGCGCGAACGCCCCGGCCGATGATCGGTCCGGGGCGTTCGACATCCACAGGTGACATCAACGCGGGCGGTCACTCACGTTCGACACGGCGCCTGAGCAGGCGATCCATGTGGCTGATGGCCTCGCGCTGCGTGTCCGAGGCCACGTGCGTGTAGACGTCCATGGTGATGCTGATCTGGCTGTGCCCCAGGATCTCCATCACGACGCGGGGCGCGACACCGGCCGCGGTGAGGAGCGTGGCGCAGCCGTGCCGGGCGTCGTGCAGACGGATGCGCCGAAGGCCGGCAGCGGCGGTGATGCGGAAGAATGACCGGTTGATGTTCTGCGGGTCGATCGGGCGGCCGGTGCGGGTGGTGAAGACGTACGAGGACGGGGACAGCTCGACCCCTTTGAGCCGAGCAGCCCCGAACTGCCGCATCCGGTGCCAGCGGAGCGCCGCCAGGCAGATCAGGGGGAGAGGCACGGGACGCGCCCGGCCGCTCTTGGTCGTGTCCTCGTACAGCTCCCCGCCCACGCGCTGCACCTGCTTGCTGATCCGCAGCACCCGGTGTTCGAGGTCCACGTCCGACCAGCGGAGCCCCAGGATCTCGCCACGCCGCAGGCCCATGGAGACCGCCAGGACGAAGGCGGCGTACAGCGGATCGCGGCGGGCCTCCTCCAGGAACTTCAGCGTCTCGTCCAGCGTCCACGGCGTCAGCTCGCGGCGGGGCACCTTCGGGGCTTCCACGAGCGAGGCGGCGTTCCGCGTCACCAGCTCCTCACGGCAGGCCGCGGTGAGGGCGGTCCTCAGCACGCGATGCGCCTCTTTGGCCGTGGCCGGGGAGGCCCGGCGCGACACCTCGGCGATGAACGTCCGCACGTGGCGGGGCCCCAGCGCCTCCAGGCTCTTGGAGCCGAGGAGCGGCACGAGGTAGAGGCGCACGTGCATCGCGTACTTGCTGTACGTCGTCCGCTTGTGGTTGGGCTTGATGAAGTGCTCCAGCCAGTACGGCAGCCACTCCGGGCACCGGGATGGAGGGGGCGCCGCCGTCGGCTGCGGGTCCGTAGGAGCGTGCGCGGGGAGCTCCCATCCCATCCACCGCCGACCCAGGCAGAGCCGAGCAGACGCGGCCCATGGCGTCCAGGTCGTTCGTACAGTGGCGCGCTCCACCTGGACGCCATGAACCACGCCCGCTCCACGGTGTGTGGGTCGACGGCGGACGGGATGGGAGCTGGGGAGGGTGGTGGGCTGAGGAGGGAGGATGCTGCCGTGGGAGATGAATCCAGGCGCCACGCACCGAGTCACATGAACCGGAGCAGCACCACCAGGGCAATCGGCGCGGGGAGCACAGCACGTACCAGCCGCCACTGAACGTCCTCGCGCACGACGAGTGCCAGGAACGCGAGTGAGTACGGAGCCGCCAGCGGAATCGCCGAGATCAGGCCTACGGTCAGCGACACGTGATTACCGAAGACCAAGATCGTCCTCAGAGCGACCCACCCGGCCATCCCCGCCGTGAGTACCTGAACCGTGAGCAACCGGCGCCGGGTGCCACCTGTAGTCACGCGAGACTCGGCAATCGTTTCGCGGACGATCATGACGCCCGTCCATGCGAAGAGCGTTGCGACAGCCAGGATGATAAGCAGCCCGAAGGCGGCGAGCCCGCCGTCACCGAGGATCGAGTCCGGGTGCCAGAACGTCTCGATGAAGATCCAGACAGGAACACCCAAAATGATGCCTGCCGCCCATGTGGAGACGATCTCCTTACCGAGACGGTCCGACCACCACTCTTGCAGGACCCGCCCCCACAGCAAGATCTTGCGCAGGCTCTCGCCCATACGTCCGCCCTCCCCTGACCGCTCGGCATCCTAGGCTGACCTCTGAGAAGCCCCATCAGGTGCGTGTCTAACTACGTGACAACGCCGACGAACAGGGGGCGGACGAGCGCGAACGTCTGCGGACCGTCAGCGCAGGTGAGAGGCACAGCACCCCGAGGAAGCTCCCCCACCCCAGTTGCTTCGGGACGAAGAGGTCTGATCGCCATCTGGTCCTTCAACGTCGTACAACCGTACGGACTTGCCCAGGGATCAAACCAGTAACCTCAGTTCATGGCCGACAACACACCGCACCGGCGTCGACTCGCGCTCACCGTGCTCATCGTCTGGCCGGCCCTGTCACTTGCCGGATGGGGTCTGGCCCGAGTCCTCGGAGGACCGGAGGACCTCGCCGACTCCGCCGTGAGGGTGGGCGCGCTCATCGGCGCCGTGGCGGTGGTCGAGAGGGCGCGCCAGCGGCGGAAACGCCATCGATCCAACTAGGCGCTCGGTGCAGCAACAACCACAGCGACCCGCACCAGGTCCCTGACATCCAGGCCTGACATCAACGACACCAGACGCAGGCGCACGCGACCGTATCTATCCGATCGCGAAGAAGGCGAGTATCACCAAGTACACGGCTGCTGGATCGAACTCCTAAAGCGGTGGTCCGTGATCTTCGAGCGCCCAGTCTGGCGGGAAGTCACGGGGAGCCGACGCGCGATGGCCGCACCGCAAGTGCACCAGAACAGCGGGAACAGCCGGGGCCACAGTGAACGCAGACTGTGCCAGATGGAGTTCTACGGCGGATACGGCCTCCCGCGACGATCTTCTGTTGTGCGCGTCAACAGCAGAGGACCTGTCCCACTACCTTGCTGAAGTCGCCAGCCGCGAATGCCTTGGCCGGGATCGTGAAATACAACGTTCCCGCGTCACCCCAACCCCATCCGAGCTCGGTGTCCTCGGCAAGCTGGAGTAGATGGACGGCTGCGCCGTCGGAGTCGCGAGACGACACCTTCAGCGTGTACGAGGTGTCCGGCCAACCGAAGGCACAGTGACTGCCAGCGGTGTTTCCATCGAGATCTCCCATCTCGCTGAGGATCAACGATGCCGCTCCCCAGTGCTGGCCCCTGTCGAACTCCACGTCATCGTCCTCGACGTCCCAGCAGTCCGGGAGCATGGTCACCTCAGCCGCGTGGACCGGCATCACCGCGTAACTTCTCGCTGGTTGGGGGGCTGTCACCATGACTGCCTGTGCCGGATCGGCAGGGATGACGCGGCATACCCCAGATTCGGACAGGTCCAGTTTGCGGTACTCCTCGTACGGCAGGTCTGGATCCAGGTAGAAGAAGTTAAGCAGGCCAGGCCGTACGGGCAGTTCATTGCCCAGCCAGGTAGCGAGAGCATCCGTGTCCAGCACGGCGTGCAGGGACAGCGGAACACCGTTCTGTTCGGGCCACAGGGTCTCCGGTTCGAGGAGGGCAGGACCCCCAAGCCGACATTGACCGGTTGCCTGGGCCCTTTCGGGTGCGCGGATCAGCCGGAAGCCGCGGCGGGCCAGGGCAGCAAACTGCCGACCTGCCCTCTCACCGAGCCGCTGGGTGCACACGTCAAACAGGCTGCCAGGATCGTCGAACTGCATGCCAGGATCTTGCCAACCTCTGCTTGGCCTCGGCCACCTTGAAGCACGAGACGCGCCACTCGACCGCTGACAACTCTGGACACCGGAGAGGCCTGTCGGGCGCACAGACCAGACGACCGCTCCCGTGCCAGACGCGTGCCAGATCCTGCGGGGAACCACGGGGAACAGCGGGGACTGGTCACGGCGCGACCAGGTCTCTGATGCCGACTCGCCGCAGGTCAGCCGAGCGACTGCCGACAGAAGACCCAAGCTTCCCAAGCTGGGGTTCTCCCATGAAGACAGGTCTTGCTGTCAGCCCTGCGCTGTACGGTCCGCTCCATGGCTGAGAGACCGACGACGAACTGGCGCAGGGGCATAGCTGAGGAGGCCGCGGAGCTTGCCGCCGGCACCCTGGATCCCGACTGCGCGTGCATGGTCGAGCTGTTCCCCGAAGAGCTCTTGCTGGAGACCGATGCCGTCCTCGACGTGTTCGAGGCCGACTTGCCCACGCTCGCCGAAGGCGACGACGCACGGATCTTCGCTGCAGTGGAGCGCGTCGTCCTGGCCCTGAACGCCGTGAACGAGGCTCACGACGAATGCGCCTTCGAAACCGATGAACGCGAGCAGCTGTGCGCCTACATCGATGAGGCACTCACCGAGCAGGGAGTCGACGTCGCGGCTCTGACCGCCAAGTGCGGGCTGGGTCGGCACGAGCTCACGGACCGGTGGCGGGACTGGTGAGCAACCCCGCGTCGTGAGGGATCAGGCGGACTGCGGCCATGCGAGAGGAGTGTCTACGATCGCGCCGTGAGCTACGACATCTACTTCTTGAGCAGGCTCGATGGGCAGTCTTGGGACGAGGTCCTGGAGGCGATGGAAGACGCGGCCGAGCACAGCGAGCCGATCCCTACTCGCGTCCTTGAAGCCTGGGACCGAATAGTGCCGCAGGCTCGGACCCTGCTCGGCGAAGTGGAGATCACGGAGTACGAACAGGAGTCGCGAGACCTGAGCCACTCGGGCACCGGCATCGACCTGTCCGTCTTCGGTGACGAGGTGAGCATTACTGTGCCCTACTGGCATGCAGGGGACGACACTGAAGTCGTGCTCGGCCAGGTCTCGGCCCTTGCGGCCATCGTCGAGAAGGAGACCGGGCTGACTGCCTACGATCCCCAGACAGAACGTCCGCTGACGGAGACACCACCGGTAGGCTCGATTGAGCTGATGTCGCGAATCACCGAGGATCTGCGCAGCCGCTACGGCGGTTGAGCCCCATGCACCGGGGGAGCCGGCCAGGTTTCGAGCAGCATGCTCGCCGCGTGCCACAGTCGTGCCAGATACAAGGGCCATCCACGGTCAACCGGGGTGCTTCGCGGCCGAGTTCCGCGGTGACCCGACCAGGTATCGAAGCTCCAGGTCAGGGCCCCCGCTCCCCAGCCTCTCTCCTAAAGCGGTTGTCCGGCGGGCTCACCGAGTCCAGACCCGCTGGAACTCCTCGGCCGGGATGGCCTTCAGGGGGTCCCTTTCAGGATCGAGCGCCTGGTCTGTCAGGAAGCCGTGCTCGTCCTCTAGGTGCTCCCAGCTGTACCGGTGGAGTTGGCCGGCCGGAGTCAGCTCGGCTTGCTTGATGGCGATCAACTCGCCGCGGTCGGGTACGGCCTCGAAGTACCACAAGCCGCCGTCCTCGTCGGCGTGGCAGAAATGGTGGCGCAGGGTGGCGGCCTCATCGAGTGCTCGGAAGTACGCCACGGTCTCTGCTTTGATGCGCTCCAGGTCAACCACGGGATCATCGTGCCAGTGAGCGCGCGCGGGTTGCTCCACTCTGACATCCACGAGTGACATCAACGACGCCGGACGCCAGCACTCCTGGGCGGTCCGACACGGCCAGTGTGACCGGGTGGCTCCCCGGCAGTACCGAGGAGCGATCGAACTTGTAAAGCGAAGGTCGTCGGTTCGAATCCGACAGGGGGCTCTATACGTACCGCGCTGACCTGGGGTTTCTCTCAGGGGAAGCGCCCTGCCCGGCCTCGGGCTCCCCGCCCGGGGCCGTTTGAGTGAGCGAGTGCGCCACCAGGACCGTGCCCACGGGGCGGGCAGCGACCTCGGCGATCGCGAGGTCGGTCTCGGGAGGCAGCCTCGTGGCGTGTCCGCCGTGATGGCGATCGAGGAATGGCCGGCAATCTCCCGGATACCCTTTTCACCGATGACACCCGCTCGGTGGGATTCCTCCATCCCCCGGTGCCGGCCGTAGCTCTCCCGAGGTACCAGCGCGGCGAGCGCCGTGGACGAGTGCCACCGGCACCAGAACCGACCGGTCGAGGCCGCGTGGAACGGTTCCGTGCCCTTCCCGCGCCGCTGTGCGACGTCAGCCGGTCGCTCTCACGGCTCGCCGCGCAGATATTCTTCATATATCCCCGCAGGCACGTGAATGTAGCCCATTTGGGTGATCTGTCGTTGCGCTTATTGCCGCTTCCTACGCCCAAGTGGCTCACTGGCTGACGTCCGACCAGGTGGGCCGCCCATCCCTCCGCTGGGGGTATCGGCGGCGGTGCTGCGATTCCCATTGACGCCTCGGCTCGGCAACTTCGGTCACGGGCGCCCCCGGCGGTGCGATCCAATCCGCCGCCTGCTGCCTGCCTTCGCGGGCGGCACCGGTCTGGATGCGACGGCACAACTCACCATCCGACCTCACAGGAGGACTCCGATGGCACCCGTCATCACTTCCATCAGCCCCACCCAGGGCACGGCCAGTACCGTTGTGGTCATCACCGGTACCGGGTTCGGCGCCCTTGCCAGCACACCGACCGTCTCCTTCGGCAACACGTCCGTGAGCGGCGCGGTCACCATCGCCAACACCCAGATCACCGTCACCGCCCCCAGCGGGTGCGCGGGGCAGGTCAACGTCACCGTCACCGTGGGCACATCCACCAGCAACGGCAAGGCGTTCTTCTACGTCGCGGCCCCCACGATCGGGGGCCTGAGCGCCAGCGTCGGCCCCGACACCTCCCCGCCCGCCACCACTCTCTACGGCAGCGGGCTCGCCGCGGCCACGGCGGTCACCTTCGGCGCGGCCGGCGCCGGCACCCTCGGTTCCGTCGTCAGCGACTCCCAGCGTTCCGCCACCCCTCCGGACTTCGCCGTCACCGGGGCCCCGGTCACCGTCGGCATCACGGCGACGAACCCGGGCGGGGACAGCGTCGTCACCGGCTCCGTCAATCAGTACACCTACTACGACCAGCCGACGGCCACCACCATCTCGCCCGACACGGGATCGCCGGGCGACAGCGGCGTTCTCATCACGGGCACCGCCTTCTACAGCGTCAGCGCCGTCACCTTCACCGACCCCGCCGGACCGACCGACTACGCCGCCGACTTCACCCAGCTCAGTGACACCCAGCTGATCGTGACGGTCCCTTCGGGTGCTCCGACGGGAACGGCGCTCGACGTCACCGTCACCAACCCCGGCGGCACCACCACCCCCGCCCTCACCTACACCACCTGATACCCGCGTAAGTCGTGTGTGCCCTGGGCGCTCAGGGCACACACGCCCCGCCGCGGGTCAGGGGCCGACCAGTCCCGCGCGGAATGCACACCCCCCGAACGAGAGACAACCAAGAGAGGCCCGCTCCATGCCACCGGTGATCAGCACTCTCAATCCCGCCCAGGGCCCCGCCGACGGCGGCAACCAGGTCATCATCTCGGGCGCCGGCCTCATCGGTGCGACAGCCGTCCGCTTCGGTACGAACTCCGCCGCCTACACGGTGGTCAGCAACTCCTCGATCAGGGCCATCGCGCCTCCGGGTTCGGGC
>NZ_LBDA02000049.1 GCF_000980885.2 Streptomyces malaysiense
CCAGAAGTCGAGCACCGCGTGCTCAAGCGCGGGCAGGTCGACCTGGGCGGGCACCTGGCGGTATGTCGGCGCTGTCATCAGCGAGCATCCTCCAACGGACTTGCTTACTTCCGTCGGAGGGACGAGAGCTTCGATTCCCACGCCGTGTGCGGCGCGCTCCCGCGGTACCACCCTCCTTGGCCCGCCGCCGCGCGTCCCGGCCGCCGGTGAGCCCCCTCATTGGGTTCGCGAAACCGGTTCTACTGGCCTGGCCCTGCGGGTGCGGCTTTCTTCCGGCGGCTCCGGGGTGATCTTCGCGTCGCGCTCGCCCCCGGGCTTCCACCGTCCCCGGGTCGCTCTGGGCTGCGTACGCCGCTACTCGTCCCCATCCATGCTTCTCGCTCCGCCCAGTGTACGGCGCCGCGCGGACAGCGGCCGACCGCCTTTCGGGCCGGTGCCCGCGGGGGCCCGGGGCGGGCGTCCGATGCCCCGAATGGCACGGGTACGGGTGTGATGCCCGGTGTGGCGGATTACCCGGCGGGGAGCTGGGCACAACGGAGGCAGGCCCGTCGCGCGGGGGGTGCGGCCGGGCGAATCGGGCGGTGTGCCCCGTTGCCGCGGGAGGCAAGTCGATTTATCGTCCCAGCACGATTCGCGAGCGAGATCACCATTTGTGAAGGGGCCGCGGCCATGGTGGCGAGAGAGAGCGCGAAGAAGACCGCGGCCGGGAGGACGGGTACCGACAGGACCGCTGCCCACGAGGCCGCCGCCGGCCCGGCGGCGGAACGGAGAGCGGTGACCGAGGAGGGGGACGGGAAGGCGGTGGCCGGTAGGGCCGCCGCCGAGAAGGGAGCCGCCGTGAAGCCGGTCCTGGAGCAGACGGGCGCGGCCGAGGAGGCCGCCGCCCACCCGGTGGCGAGGAAGACGGCCGCCAGGGGGACGCCGGAGAAGAAGGCGGCGGCCGGGAGGACCGCGGCGGCCGCGCGCAAGACGGCCGCGACGCGGAAGAAGGCGGCCGGGGGAACGGCGGCCAAGAAGGCGGCGGCGAGGAAGGCGCCCGCCGGGAAGAGCGCGGCCGAGGACGCGACGGCCGGTGACAGGACGGCCGAGGGCACCCCCGGGGCGGGAACCGCCGACGGTAAGGCCGCGGCGAGGGCCGTGGCCCACAAGGCGGAGCCGGACGAGAAGAGCACGGCCAAGAAGGCGGGCGCGGCGCGGGCCGCGAAGCAGACAGGAGCCACGAAGGTGGTTGCGAAGAAGACCCCGGGCACGGCCACGGCGGACGACACAGCCCTTACCGAGGCGCGCCTCGCCGCCGCGGACCCCGGCGAGCTGGCGGTGCGCCCCGGCGAGGACCCCTGGACCGGGCAGGAGGTCGCCGAGGCGCGCGCGGAGCTCCAGTCCGAGATGGAGCGGCTGCGGCGGGAGATCAGCTCGTCCGAGGAGTCGCTGGTCGGCCTGATGCGCGACTCCGGGGACGGCGCCGGCGACGACCAGGCCGACACCGGGACCAAGAACATCACCCGTGAGCACGAGCTGGCGCTGGCCGCCAACGCGCGCGAGATGCTCACCCAGACCGAACGGGCGCTCGAACGGCTCGACGCGGGCACCTACGGCCTGTGCGAGAACTGCGGCAACCCCATCGGCAAGGCCCGGATGCAGGCCTTCCCGCGGGCCACCCTGTGCGTGGAGTGCAAGCAGAAGCAGGAACGCCGCTCCTGAGCGTGTGGGGCCGCCTGAGCGTGCCGTAGTCTCGTCCCCAGTCAGGTACCTAGGTCGAGGGACGCACGTGGCAGAGGCGGAGCGCATCATCAATACGCCGGACACCCCGCAGGACGGCGCACAGCAGGTCCCGGAGCGCGCGGAGGACCAGGCGCCGGAGCGGACCGGCCGTGGCCGCCGGATCGCCGTGCTGTTCGCCGTGGCCGCGTTCGCCTACGCGCTCGACCTGATCAGCAAGACCCTGGTGGTGGCCAAGCTGGAGGGCCACGCGCCGATCAAGCTGGTCGGGGACCTGCTGGAGCTGAACGCCATCCGCAACCCGGGCGCCGCCTTCGGCTTCGGGGCGGCCTTCACCGTGATCTTCACGGTGATCGCCGCGGCGGTGATCGTGGTGATCATGCGCCTGGCCCGCAAGCTCTACAGCTTCCCCTGGGCCGTCGCGCTCGGCCTGCTGCTCGGCGGCGCGCTCGGCAACCTCACCGACCGGATCTTCCGCGCCCCCGGGGTGTTCGAGGGCCAGGTCGTGGACTTCATCGCGCCGAAGGGCTTCGCGATCTTCAATCTCGCCGACTCGGCGATCGTGTGCGGCGGCATCCTGATCGTGCTGCTGTCCTTCCGCGGCCTGGACCCCGACGGCACGGTCCACAAGGACTGACGGCACGGCCCACGACGACCGACGACGCGGGCTCCGGCGGACCGGGGCCGCGGCCGGTTCTCCACAGGCCCGGTCAGGGCCGCCGTGCCCGTCCGGCATACTCGACGGGTGAGCACGATTCCCGAGATCCGTACCCTGCCCGTGCCCGACGGCCTGGAGGGCGAGCGCGTCGACGCCGCCATCTCCCGCATGTTCGGCTTCTCCCGCACGAAGGCGGCCGAGCTGGCCGCGGCCGGCAAGGTGCAGGTCGACGGCGCGGTCGTCGGCAAGTCCGAGCGGGTGCGCGGCGGCGCCTGGCTGGAGGTCGAGATGCCGCAGGCGCCCGCGCCGGTGCAGGTGGTCGCCGAGCCCGTCGAGGGCATGGAGATCGTGCACGACGACGACGACGTGGTCGTGATCGTCAAGCCGGTCGGCGTGGCCGCGCACCCCTCCCCGGGCTGGAGCGGACCGACCGTCATCGGCGGTCTCGCCGCCGCCGGCTACCGGATCTCCACCTCCGGCGCCGCCGAGCGCCAGGGCATCGTGCACCGCCTGGACGTGGGCACCTCCGGCCTGATGGTGGTCGCCAAGTCGGAGTACGCGTACACCTCGCTCAAGCGCCAGTTCAAGGAGCGCACGGTCGACAAGCGCTACCACACCCTGGTCCAGGGCCACCCGGACCCGACGAGCGGCACCATCGACGCCCCGATCGGCCGTCACCCCCACCACGACTACAAGTGGGCGGTCACCGCCGACGGCAAGCCCTCGGTGACGCACTACGACCTCATCGAGGCCTTCCGCGCCGCCTCCCTGCTCGACGTGAAGCTGGAGACCGGCCGCACCCACCAGATCCGCGTCCACATGGCCGCCCACCGCCACCCGTGCGTCGGCGACCTCACCTACGGCGCCGACCCCACCCTCGCCAAGCGGCTGCGCATCACCCGCCAGTGGCTGCACGCCGTGCGCCTCGGCTTCGAACACCCGGGCGAGGGCCGCTGGGTGGAGTTCGCCTCCGACTACCCCGAGGATCTCCAGCAGGCCCTCGACCTGGTCCGCGAGGAGACCTACGGATGACCGGGACCCCCACCGTCCGCGTCGCCGCGGACCCCGCCGACCTGGAGGCGTGCTTCGCGGTCCGCAAGGACGTCTTCGTCCAGGAGCAGGGCGTGGACGAGGCCATCGAGTACGACGTGTACGACGCCGCCGCCGTGCACGTGCTGGCCCTGGGCGCGGACGGCACCCCGCTGGGCACCGGGCGGCTGCTGACCGGCGAGGCGGCCGTCGCCAAGACCGGCGCGGACGCCTCCGTCGGCTCCCTCGGGCGGCTCGCGGTCTCCCGCCGGGCGCGCGGGCTCGGCATCGGCGCCGCCCTGGTGCGGGCCATCGAGGACGCGGCCCGCGCGCGTGGCCTGGCCGCGGTGGACCTGCACGCGCAGACCCAGGCGCTCGGTTTCTACGAGCGGCTCGGCTACGCGGCGTACGGACCGGAGTTCCTGGACGCCGACATGCCCCACCGGGCGATGCGCCGCGCCCTGTGACCACCGGGCGCACGAGCCGCTGAACGGGGGGCGGCGGCACCCTCCGGGCCGACGGGCACGGACGGCCGCCGGCCGGGCGGCATGGCAGGCTTGAAGCCCCGCGTCCCGTGCCGACCCCGGAGTGCCGTCCTTGGATCAGCTGGCCCTGTTGTTCGCCCTGCTGCTCGGGGCCCTGGTGAGCGTCCCGGTCGGCGACCGCCTCGGGGTGCCGGCCCCGGTGCTGATGACGCTGTTCGGCGGGGTCCTCGCGGTGGCCGACTTCGTGCCCAACGTGGACATCCCGCCCGAGCTGATCCTCCCCGGACTGCTGCCGCCGCTGCTGTACGCGGCCGTACGGCGCACCTCCTGGCGGCAGTTCGCGGCCAACAAGCGCCCGATCCTCACCCTGGCCGTCGCCCTGGTGTTCGTGACCATGGTGTGCGTCGCCCTCGTCGCCCACGCGATCGTGCCCGGCCTCTCGGTCGCCGCCGCCGTGGCGCTCGGCGCCCTGATCGCCCCGCCCGACCCGGTCGCCGCGACCAGCGTCGCCGGTCAACTGGGGCTGCCGCGCCGCCTGGTGTCCATCCTGGAGGGCGAGGGGCTGTTCAACGACGTCACGGCCATCGTGCTCTACCACGTGGCGATCGCCGCCGCGGTGAGCGGCCTGTTCTCGCCCTGGCGCGCCGGGCTCGCGCTGGTGCTGTCCGCCGTGGTGGCGGTGGCCGTGGGGCTGCTGCTCGGCTGGGGCGCCAACCGGCTGATGGACCTGCTGGGGGACCCCACGCTCCAGATCGGCCTGACCCTGCTGGTGCCGTACGCCTCCTACGTGCTCGCGGAGAAGCTCCAGGGCTCCGGCGTGCTCGCCGTGCTCACCACGGCCCTCTACCTCTCCGAGTACGCCACCGGCGCCGACGACGTGATGACCCGGCTGGCCGGACACACCTTCTGGGACATCATCGACACCCTCGTCACGGGCGTCGCCTTCGGGCTGATCGGCCTGGAACTGCACAACGCGATCCGCACGGCCAGCGGACGCTGGGGCGAACTGCTCGGCTGGGCCGCCGCCGTCGCCGGTGTGGTGATCGTCGTACGGCTGCTGTGGCTGCTCCCGGCGACCTGGCTGACCAAACGGCTGCACGCCCGGCGCGACGTGGAGGAGGAGATCCCGGCGAGCTGGCGGGAGACGGTCGTGATGTGGTGGTCCGGGATGCGCGGGGTGGCCTCGGTCGCGCTGGCGCTGGCCATCCCGCTGGAGACCGACGCCGGCAAGCCCTTCCCGGACCGGGGCGAGATCGTCTTCATCGCCTTCGGAGTGATCGTCGCCACCCTGGTGCTCCAGGGCCTCACCCTGCCGTGGCTGGTCAAACGGCTGCGGGTGCGGGCCGACGCCGAGCGGGAGAAGGAGTACGAGAAGGATCTGGCGGTCCGCGCGGCCAAGGCGGCCAAGCGCCGGCTGCGGGAGATCGAACAGGTGGAGGACCTGCCCGAGGAGCTGTCCGAGCAGATGCTGCGGCAGGCCTTCGACATCGGCATCCGGATCAGCCCCGACATGGGTGAGGAGGAGCGCCGCGAGGCACAGCACCAGCGGGCCAAGCGGCTGAAGCGGATCCGGCGCATCCAGGGCGAGATGCTCAGCGCGGCCCGGCACGAGGTGCTCGCCGCGCGCAGCGAGCCGGGCATGGACCCGGAGATCGTGGACCGGATCCTGCGCCACCTCGATGTGCGCAGCCTGCGCTAGCCAGGTCCTGTCCCGGGAGGCTGTGCGTCTGCGGTCACACAAACGTACGGGGACTGTGGACAAGCGGAAGCGCCCTCCGCCGCGGACTCCTACTCTCGGATCATGAATCGCAACATCGTGATCAGCGGAGGCGGTACGGGCATCGGGCTGGCGACGGCACGGGCCTTCGCCGCGGACGGGGACCGGGTGCTGCTCCTCGGGCGGCGCGCGCGGGTGCTGGAGGAGGCCGGGGTGCCGGGGGCGCTCACGCACGCGGCCGACCTCGCCGAGCCCGCCGACGTGCGGGAGGTCGCCCGCCTCGTCGCCCGGGAGTTCGGCACCGTCGACGTGCTCGTGCACGGCGCCGGGGGCTCCGGCGGCCTGGAGCCCCCGGCCGGCGGCGAGGACCCCCTCGACCGGGTGGCCCACGCCTGGACCGTCGCCTTCAGACTCAACACCCTGACCGCGGTGCTGCTCACCGAGGCCCTCCGGGACCGGCTCGCCGAGCCCGGCGGCCGGGTGCTCTTCCTCAGCTCCATCGCCGCCTACCGGGGCTCGGGCAGCGGCGCCTACGCGGCCGCCAAGGCCGGACTGCACCCCTACGCCCACGATCTGGCCCGCAGGCTCGGCCACCGGGGCATCACGGTGAACGTGGTCGCGCCCGGCTATGTCGAGGACACCGGCTTCTTCGGCGACGGCATGTCCGAGGAGCGGCGCGGGCAGCTCGTGGCCGAGACCTCCACCGGCCGGGCCGGCGAGCCGGGGGACGTGGCGTCCACCCTGCACTGGCTGGCCTCGCCCGCCGCCGGGCACATCACCTCACAGATCATCCAGGTCAACGGAGGCGCCGAACGCGGACACTGAGCCGGTCGGCATGGCCGCCGGCCCCGTCCCGCTCAGCTTTTGCCGGTGCGCGGGAACTCGTACGCCTTGCGCAGGGAGTGACGGTCCGGGGACGGGACGCGGTGGGGCGGCGGCACCGCGTCCGCGGTGTTGACCCGGGGCAGCGCGTAGGGGTGCTCCGCGGACAGCCAGGTGATCATCTGCTCGCGGACCGCGACCCGCACCGTCCAGATGTCGTCGGCGTCCTTCGCGGTCACCAGCGCGCGCACCTCCATGGTGTTGGCGGTGGAGTCGGTCACCACCAGGTTGGAGGCCCGGCCGTCCCAGGCCGGGCACTGGCGCAGGATGTCGCGCAGCTTCTCGCGCATCGCCTCCAGGGGCGCGCTGTGGTCGAGCTGCCAGAAGACGATCCCGGTCATCTGCGGGGTGCCCCGCGACCAGTTCTCGAAGGGGTTGGAGGTGAAGTACGACACCGGCATGGTGATCCGGCGCTCGTCCCAGGTCCGCACCGTCAGAAAGGTCAGGGTGATCTCCTCGATCGAGCCCCACTCGCCGTCCACGACCACGGTGTCGCCGATGCGGACCATGTCGCCGAAGGCGATCTGGAGTCCCGCGAACAGGTTCGACAGCGTCGACTGCGCGGCGACACCGGCCACGATGCCGAGAACACCGGCCGAGGCCAGCAGCGAGGCGCCCGCCGCGCGCATCGCCGGGAAGGTCAGCAGCATCGCGGCCACCGCGACCACGCCGACGATCGCCGAGACCACCCGCATGATCAGTGTGACCTGGGTGCGCACCCGCCGTACCCGCGCCGCGTCGTGGTGGGCGCGCGCGTAGCGGCTGTACGTCGTCTCGACCACGGCCCCCGCGATCCGGATCACCAGCCACGCCGCGGCACCGATCAGCACCAGCGTCAGGGTCCGCCCGACCCCGTCCCGGTGCTCCTCGAACAGCTCCGCCTCGTCGTAGGAGCCTCTGAGCAGGGCGGCCCACAGGACCAGCTGGTACGGGACGCGGGCGCGCCGCAGCAGGTCCCACAGGGGGGTCTCGGGGTGGCGTTCGTCCGCTTTGCGCAGCAGTACGTCCGTGGCCCAGCCGATGAGGACGGTCAGGAACACGGACGCGCCGACCACGATCACGGGACGCAGTACGGTCTCCATGCCTTGGAACGTAACCGGCTGCGGCGCTCGCGAACCTGTGATTTGTCCCGCTCCGGGGCCGGACCCCCGGGACTGGCACCATGGGCTCATGAACATCATGCTCTTTCACTCGACCTACGGGCTCAGGCCCGCGGTGCGCGACGCCGCCGACCGGTTGCGCGCGGCCGGCCACGAGGTGTGGACGCCGGACCTCTTCGAGGGGCGGACGTTCGGCACCGTCGAGGAGGGCATGGAGTTCAGCGACGGGATCGGCAAGGAGGAGCTGCTGAAGCGGGCCGTGCTGGCGGCGGCGCCGTACTCCGAGCGGGGGCTGGTCTACGCCGGGTTCTCGCTCGGTGCCTCCGTGGCGCAGACCCTCGCCCTCGGCGACGACAGGGCGCGCGGACTGCTGCTTCTGCACGGCACCTCGGACATCGCGCCGAACGCGCATGTGGACGAGCTGCCGGTGCAGCTGCACGTGGCCGAGCCGGACCCGTTCGAGACGGACGACTGGCTCGGCGCCTGGTACCTCGGGATGGGCCGGGCGGGCGCCGATGTGGAGGTCTACCGGTATGCCGGGGCCGGGCATCTGTACACCGACCCGGACCTCCCGGACCACGACGCGCAGGCCGCCGAGGCGACCTGGCGCGTGGCGCTCGGCTTCCTCGACGGCCTGCGGTCGGCCTAGGGCCTCTCGCTTGGATCATGCCGGGCCCTGATCCGGCCTGATCCGAACGGAAGACCCTAGACCGGGTCGTAGGCGCGCTCGACCTTCTGCGTGCCGGTGCGGGTGCGGTACGAGCGCTCCCACTTGGCGGTGGCGTTCGGGTCGGTGCGGTCGGAGAGGACGTAGTAGTCCATCTGGGCGCGCTCGGTGGTGATGTCGAGCACGCCGAAGCCGTGCCGGTCGGTGTCCACCCAGTGGACGTGCCGGTTGGCGGCCTCGATGAGCGGCGCGGCGACCGCGGAGACGAAGCCCTCGGGGACCTTGACGATGTCGTCGAGGTTGTCGGAGGTCACCGAGGTGATGACGAACTCGGTGGCGGCCGACTCCGACAGCGGGTAGGTGCCGGCGTCCACCGGCACGTCGTTGGCCCATGACATGTGGATGTCACCGGTCAGGAAGACGGTGTTGCCGATGTCGTTCGAGGTCAGGTGGTCGAGGAGTTCCCGGCGGTCGTGGGTGTAGCCGTCCCACTGGTCGGTGTTGACGCCTATGCCGCCCTGCGGCAGGTCGAGCAGCTTGGCGAGCGGCTTGAGCAGGTCCGCGGTGAGGGAGCCGATGACGAACGGCGCGATCATCACCGAGTTGCCGACCAGGCGCCACTTGGTGTCGGACGCCTTCAGGCCCGCCTTCAGCCAGTCGAGCTGGGCCCGGCCGGTGATGGTGCGGCTCGCGTCGTCCACCGCGCCGCTGGTGCCGGACACCTGCTGGGAGCGGAAGGAGCGCAGGTCCAGCAGGGACAGGTCGGCGAGCCTGCCGAAGCGCAGCCGCCGGTAGGTGGTGCCCTCGATCGCCGGGCGCACCGGCATCCACTCGAAGTAGGCCTGCTTGGCGGCGGCCTTGCGGGCGGTCCAGGTGCCCTCGGCGCCCTCGGTGTGGTTGACCGCGCCGCCCGACCACGCGTTGTCGGCGAACTCGTGGTCGTCCCAGATCGCGATGACCGGCGCCTTCAGGTGCAGGGCCTGGAGGTCGGCGTCGGTCTTGTACTTGCCGTGCCGGGTGCGGTAGTCGGCGAGCGTGATGATCTCGTTGGTGGGGGCGTGCTGCCGGATCACCTTGCCGCGGGCCGCGTACTCGCCGGACTTGTACTCGTAGATGTAGTCGCCGAGATGCAGCCAGGCGTCGAGGTCGTTCCGGGCGGCGAGGTGGCGGTACGAGGAGAAGTAGCCGGCCTCCCAGTTGGCGCAGGTGACCACGCCGAAGCGGAGCCCGGAGACGTCCGCGGTGGCGGCCGGGGCGGTGCGGGTGCGCGCGACGGGGGAGTCGGTGCCGCCGGAGGAGAACCGGAACCAGTAGTCGGTGGCCGGCCGGAGACCGCGGATGTCGGCCTTCACGGTGTGGTCCGAGGCGGCCGTCGCGGTGGTGGAGCCCTTGCTGACGACCTGGGTGAGCGCCTTGTCGGTGGCGACGACCCAGCTCACCACGGTGTCCGGGCCGATGCCGGAACCGGGAGTCGCGTCCGGGGTCGGGGTGACACGGGTCCACAGCAGGATGCCGTCGGGCAGCGGGTCACCGGAGGCCACACCGTGCAGGAAGGCGGGTGCCTGACCGGCGGCGCGGGCCGGAAGGGCGGCGGCGAGCGGCCCGGCCAGCACAGCGGTCGCCGCCGCGGCCTTGACGACCGTACGGCGGCGGGGGGAAGGGGAGTTGAGGCCCTGGGAGGCGGGCAGTGATCTGTTTCGACTGGTCACGGCCGATCAGGTTACCGATCGGTAGAACAAAAGAGCGGGCGAACAGGGAATGTTCGCCCGCTCTTCACCCGGCCGTCGGGTTTCGTCCGGCCGCCGAGCACCTTTGGCCGCCCTGGACGGTGAACGTCCGTCAGAGGCGCTTCGGGGACGGGCGCGCCGGCGCGGGGACGCCCGCCTTCGCCGGCGTCCCCGCACGGTGCCCGCCTACTTGCCCAGGGCCTTCTGGAGCGCGGTGTCGAACTCACCGACCGACATGGGGGCGTTCTGGCCGTCGCTGCCGGTCAGCTTCTTGCCGTCCATGAGAAGGGTGGGGGTGCCGCCGAAGCCGTACTTCTTCCCGTCCGCGTTGAACTTGTCGTTCATGAGCAGCGCCCACTTGTCGAACGTGCCCTTCTTGACGTCGTTCTGGAACGCCTTGTTGCCCTTGAGCGCGCCGACCGTGTCGGCCACCTTGATCAGGTAGGCGTCGTCCTTGAACTTGTCGTCCTGCTCGTCCGGGTGCCACTTGGTGGAGTAGAGCGCGGCCTTGTACTCCAGGAACGCCTCGGGGCTGACGTTCAGCGCGGCACCGAGGGCGCTCAGCGCGTTCTTCGAGCCCTCGCCGGGGATGTTCACGTCGATGAAGGTGGCTCCGACGTACTGGAGCTTGAACTTGCCGTCGTCGACGTCCTTCTTCACCGTCGAGCCCACGGTCTCCTCGAACTGGGCGCAGACCGGGCAGCGCGGGTCCTCGTACGTCACGAGGGTCTTCTTGGCGGTGCTCTTGCCGATGACGACGGTCGTGCCGTCCGCCCCGGTGGTGTTGGCCGGCTTCACCAGCTTCTGGTTCCGCACGGCGTCCCACCCGGTGGGCTTGTTGGCCTGGACGACCGCGTAGCCGATGCCGCCCGCGGCGGCCAGGACGACCACGATGCCGCCGGCCACGAACGCCTGGCGCCTCGCCTTGTCGCGCTTGGCCTGGCGCTCGCGCTCCATGCGCAGCCGCTCCCGGGCCGCCGTCTTCGACGCCTGGCTGTTCCGCTTGCTCATCTGGGTCTTCTCCCTGGGGGTCGCGCAGCTGTCCTGCGCGGGATACGGGTGGGGGACTGGTACGCGTCGCTCACCACGAGGCGAGCGCGGCGGAGCGCGGTGGTCCACGCCGTCCCAGGGAATGCGCGAGAAGCCGGTCGAGGGCGGTGGCCCGGCGTGGGGCCGGGCGGGGCGGGCGCCCCTGGGGCAGGGGCCGTGCGGCGACCGCGGCCACCGCGAGGAGCAGCGGCCGGAAGGAGGCGGCGGCCACCGCGCGCAGCAGCTGCGCCAGGGCCCGCTCGCCCCGGCGCAGCCAGGCGGCGGCCAGCAGGCCCACGCCGATGTGCGCGGCGAGCAGCAGCCAGGCGGTGGCCGGAGAGGCGTGCGCCAGTACCCCGGCGGCCTGGCCGCGGCTCACCTGGGCCAGCGGACCGCCCACCGCGCCGCCGTGGCACAGCAGGTCGAAGCCGAAGGAGTGCAGGGGGCCGGCGACCGGGCCGCCCGCTTGGCCGTAGCAGGTCTGCTGGCCGGTGGTGAACACCGTGTCCGCGGCCAGTTCCAGCGGGACCAGCAGGGCGGCGATCCGGCCGAAGCCGCGCTCGCGGCCCGCCAGCGCGTACGCGCCGGCGAAGACGCCGGCCGCGACCGCGGCCACGGTCGCGGCGGGCAGCGGGGTCCGGGACAGCAGCACGTGCGACGCGGTGCCGAGGGTCACGACGAAGGCCGTGAACAGCACCGCGCGAACGGCTCTGAGGTGGGTCCCGGATATGTCCATAGCGAAAGCAGAGTCTGTCATGAACCGGAGTAAGGGACCCCTAAAGGGGGCCTGTGAGTACGCGCACGCTACCGCCTTTCCGTGACTGTCCACAGCCCCGGGATCCGGCCGCTCCGGAACAGCTCCACGAAGATGCGGTGGTCCGCACGGGCCCGCGCGCCGTAGGTGTGCGCGAAGTCCACCAGCAGGGGCGCGAAGCCCTCCTCGTCGGCAGCGATCGCCGCGTCGACGGCCCGCTCGGTGGAGAAGGGCACCAGGGAGTCGCCGGAGGTCTCGTCCGCCGCCGCGTGCATGGTCGCCGTGGCCCGGCCCAGGTCGGCCACGACCAGCGCGATCTCCTCCGGGTCGTCGAGGTCGCTCCAGTCCAGGCCGACCGCGTACGGCGAGACCTCGGCGACCAGCTGGCCCGCGCCGTCCAGCTCGGTCCAGCCCAGCCAGGGGTCGGGGTGCGCCTGGAGGGCGCGCTGGGACATCACCGTGCGGTGGCCCTCGTGCCGGAAGCACCGGGCGACGGCCGGGTCGGTGAGGTGCCGGGAGACGGCCGGGACCAGTGCCTGCCTGACGCGGATCACGACGTCGTTCTCCAGGGCGTCGCTGTGGCCCTCCAGGAGGATGTCGTACGACGGCAGCCCGGCGGAGCCGATGCCGGCGCCCCGGCGGCCCACGACGTCCTTGACCCGGTAGGAGTCCGGGCGGGCGAGGGAGGAGTCCGGCAGCGTCTCCAGATAGCCGTCGAAGGCCGCGAGGATCTTGTAGCGGTCGGCCGCGTCCAGTTCGACGGTGCCGGGACCCGATGCGAACCGGCGTTCGAAGTCGCGGATCTCGGTCATCGAGTCCAGCAGCTCGGACCGGGTGCGGGAGCGGGCCGCGCGCAGCGCGCCGAGCAGCGGGCCCTCCGCGGTGTCCAGGGTGAACGGCGGCACCTCGTCGCTCTTGGCGCCGGTGGCCAGGGCGTGGATCCGCTCCCGGTACGCGTCCGCGTAGACCGTCACCACATCGGTGATCTGTCCGTCGCTCAGCGCCTTGGCGTACCCGAGGAGCGCGACCGAGGCGGCGAAGCGCTTCAGGTCCCAGGTGAAGGGGCCGACGTACGCCTCGTCGAAGTCGGCGACGTGGAACACCAGGCGGCCGTTCGAGTCCATGTAGGTGCCGAAGTTCTCCGCGTGCAGGTCGCCGTGGATCCACACCCGCGAGGTGCGGTCGTCCAGGTAGGGTCCGCCCCGCCGTTCGGCCTCGATGTCGTGGTAGAAGAGGCACGCCGCGCCCCGGTGGAAGGCGGACGCCGAGGCGGCCATCTTCCGGAACTTCACCCGGAACGCGGCCGGGTCGGCGGCCAGGAGCCTGCCGAAGGCGGTGTCGAACACGGCGAGGATCTCCTCACCGCGCTGCTCGTCACTGAGCTCGGGGACCGACATCGCGGGATGCCTCCTGGTGCGGGAGTGGTGCGTCACTGTGCGTCCATGGATACGACAGCGCTTTCGCCGTCTCCAACGGGCGACGCCGCGCGGGAGTGCCCGGTTCCCGCCCGGCCGTGCGCGGGGACCGACTCCGGCCGTCAGCGCCAGGGCATAGGATTCGAGGCTGTCCCCCGAGTGTCCGCCCGCCGTCGCCTGACGTTCTCCGCTGGAGGCCGAACCGTGTCAAAGCCGCCGTTCACGCACCTGCACGTCCACACCCAGTACTCGCTGCTGGACGGTGCCGCGCGGCTGAAGGACATGTTCAACGCCTGCAATGAAATGGGCATGACGCACATCGCCATGTCCGACCACGGCAACCTCCACGGCGCGTACGACTTCTTCCACACCGCCCAGAAGTCGGGGATCACTCCGATCATCGGGATCGAGGCCTATGTCGCCCCCGAGTCCCGGCGCAACAAGCGCAAGATCCAGTGGGGCCAGCCGCACCAGAAGCGCGACGACGTCTCCGGTTCCGGTGGTTACACCCACAAGACGATGTGGGCGGTGAACCGGACCGGTCTGCACAACCTCTTCCGGCTGTCCTCCGACGCGTACGCCGAGGGCTGGCTCCAGAAGTGGCCCCGGATGGACAAGGAGACCATCGCCCAGTGGTCCGAGGGCATCGTCGCCTCCACCGGCTGCCCCTCCGGCGAGCTCCAGACCCGGCTGCGCCTCGGCCAGTTCGACGAGGCCCTGAAGGCCGCCGGCGAGTACCAGGACATCTTCGGCAAGGACCGGTACTTCCTGGAGTTGATGGACCACGGCATCGACATCGAGCACCGGGTCCGCGACGGCCTCCTGGAGATCGGCAGGAAGCTCGGCATCCCCCCGCTGGTCACGAACGACTCGCACTACACATACGCCCACGAGGCGACCGCCCATGACGCGCTGCTGTGCATCCAGACCGGCAAGAACCTCTCCGACCCGGACCGCTTCAAGTTCGACGGCACCGGCTACTACCTGAAGTCGACGGACGAGATGTACGCCATCGACTCCTCGGACGCCTGGCAGGAGGGCTGCGCCAACACGCTCCTGGTGGCCGAGATGGTGGACACCACCGGCATGTTCGAGAAGCGCGACCTGATGCCGAAGTTCGACATCCCCGAGGGCTACACCGAGGTCACCTGGTTCAAGGAGGAGGTCCGCCGCGGCATGGAGCGCCGCTTCCCCGGCGGCATCCCCGAGGACCGCCAGAAGCAGGCCGACTACGAGATGGACGTCATCATCTCGATGGGCTTCCCGGGCTACTTCCTCGTGGTCGCCGACTTCATCATGTGGGCCAAGAACAACGGCATCGCGGTCGGCCCCGGCCGGGGCTCCGCGGCCGGCTCGATCGTCGCCTACGCCATGGGCATCACCGACCTCGACCCGATCCCGCACGGCCTGATCTTCGAGCGGTTCCTCAACCCCGAGCGCATCTCCATGCCCGATGTCGACATCGACTTCGACGAGCGCCGGCGCGTCGAGGTGATCCGGTACGTGACGGAGAAGTACGGCGCCGACAAGGTCGCCATGATCGGCACCTACGGCACCATCAAGGCCAAGAACGCGATCAAGGACTCGGCGCGCGTGCTGGGCTACCCGTACGCGATGGGCGACCGCATCACCAAGGCCATGCCCGCCGACGTCCTCGGCAAGGGCATCCCGCTGTCCGGCATCACCGACCCGCAGCACCCCCGCTACTCGGAGGCGGGCGAGGTCCGGGGCATGTACGAGAACGAACCGGACGTCAAGAAGGTCATCGACACCGCACGCGGCGTGGAGGGCCTGGTCCGGCAGATGGGTGTGCACGCGGCCGGCGTGATCATGTCCAGCGAGACCATCACCGATCACGTACCGGTCTGGGTCCGGCACACCGACGGCGTGACCATCACGCAGTGGGACTACCCGAGCTGCGAGTCGCTCGGCCTGCTGAAGATGGACTTCCTGGGTCTGCGCAACCTCACGATCATGGACGACGCGGTCAAGATGGTGAAGGCCAACAAGGGCCTCGACATCGACCTGCTGTCCCTGCCGCTGGACGACCCCAAGACCTTCGAACTGCTCCAGCGCGGCGACACCCTCGGCGTCTTCCAGTTCGACGGCGGCCCCATGCGCTCGCTGCTGCGGCTGATGAAGCCCGACAACTTCGAGGACATCTCCGCCGTGTCGGCCCTGTACCGGCCGGGCCCGATGGGCATGAACTCCCACACGAACTACGCGCTGCGAAAGAACGGGCAGCAGGAGATCACGCCGATCCACCCCGAGCTGGAGGAGCCGCTCAAGGAGGTCCTGGACGTCACCTACGGCCTGATCGTCTACCAGGAGCAGGTGCAGAAGGCCGCGCAGATCATCGCCGGGTACTCGCTCGGCGAGGCCGACATCCTGCGCCGCGTGATGGGCAAGAAGAAGCCCGAGGAACTGGCGAAGAACTTCACCATCTTCCAGGGCGGCGCCCGCAAGAACGGCTACAGCGACGAGGCCATCCAGGCGCTGTGGGACGTGCTGGTCCCGTTCGCCGGCTACGCGTTCAACAAGGCGCACTCGGCGGCGTACGGCCTGGTGTCGTACTGGACCGCCTACCTCAAGGCCAACCACCCCGCCGAGTACATGGCCGGCCTGCTGACCTCCGTCAAGGACGACAAGGACAAGTCGGCGGTCTACCTGAACGAGTGCCGCCGCATGGGCATCCGGGTGCTCCCGCCGAACGTGAACGAGTCGGAGTCCAACTTCGCCGCCCAGGGCGACGACGTGATCCTCTTCGGCCTCTCCGCGGTGCGCAACGTCGGCACCAACGTGGTCGAGTCGATCATCAGGTGCCGCAAGGCCAAGGGGAAGTACGCCTCCTTCCCCGACTACCTCGACAAGGTCGAGGCGGTCGTCTGCAACAAGCGCACCACCGAATCGCTGATCAAGGCCGGTGCGTTCGACACCATGGGGCACACCCGCAAGGGCCTCACCGCGCAGTACGAGCCGATGATCGACAACGTGGTCGCGGTCAAGCGCAAGGAGGCCGAGGGCCAGTTCGACCTCTTCGGCGGCATGGGCGACGACACCGCGGACGAGCCCGGCTTCGGTCTCGACGTGCAGTTCGCCGAGGACGAGTGGGACAAGACCTATCTGCTCGCCCAGGAGCGGGAGATGCTCGGTCTGTACGTCTCCGACCACCCGCTGTTCGGGCTCGAACACGTGCTGTCCGACAAGGCCGACGCGGGCATCTCCCAGCTCACCGGCGGCGAGCACGCGGACGGCGCGGTGGTCACCATCGGCGGCATCATCTCGGGCCTGCAGCGCAAGATGACCAAGCAGGGCAACGCCTGGGCGATCGCCACCGTCGAGGACCTCGCCGGCTCCATCGAGTGCATGTTCTTCCCGGCCACCTACCAGCTGGTGTCGACCCAACTGGTCGAGGACGCCGTGGTGTTCGTCAAGGGCCGTCTCGACAAGCGCGAGGACGTGCCCCGGCTCGTCGCCATGGAGCTGATGGTCCCGGACCTGTCCAACGCGGGCGCCAACGCGCCGGTGGTCCTCACCATCCCGGCGACCCGGGTCACCCCGCCCATGGTCAGCCGCCTCGGTGAGATCCTCAGCCACCACAAGGGCGACAGCGAGGTGCGGATCAAGCTCCAGGGGCCCCGCAAGACCACGGTGCTGCGCCTGGACCGGCACCGGGTCAAGCCCGACCCGGCGCTCTTCGGCGACCTGAAGGTGCTGCTCGGCCCGTCCTGCCTGGCCGGCTGAGCCGGCTCCCGGCAGCGTGAGAGGGGCGCACCCGCCATGGGCGCGCCCCTCCTTTCACGCAACAGGCGTCAATCGCCCTTTAGTTGTGGCCGAAGCTCTTCTGCTTCTTGCCGCGCCCGGTATCACCGGAACTGCCCTGGATGTGGGTGACCGGGGACTCGTGGGCCTCCGTGGTGTGCTGCGTCTGCTCGTGAGTCTGGCCGGCGTGCTGCGCGGCGCGGTTCTGCGAGCCACCCTGCTTGCGGTTCTTGTTCTTGGCCATGGTGATCTGCCTCCTGCGGGGGATCTAGGGGCCAGGGCCGGATTCAGATTCACATACGCTGACATCAATCGCATGTCGGACAATTACCCTGCGTGACAGGGTAGGTTGGCGGGTAACAGCCGCAAACGCCACGCCGAAGATCGAGTTCGGGCCGTTAACCCCCGCGCGGTCGGGCAGACTCGAAGGAAGTCCGAAGCAAAGCCTCCCGGGAAGAGGGTGAGTCGCGTGGACCGCTGCATCGTCCTGGTGGACGCCGGGTATCTGCTGGGCGCAGCCGCCAGTCTCCTCGCGGGCGAGCCCTCGCGGTCCCGGATCACCGTCGACCACACCGCACTGATCCAGGCGCTGCGCGACCGCGCCGAGTCCGACACCGAGCGGCCCCTGCTGCGCATCTACTGGTTCGACGGCGCCCCCGACCGGGTTCCCCAGCCCGAGCACCGCCGGCTGCGGGTCATGCCCCGGGTCACCGTCCGCCTCGGCGCCCTCACCCGCAGCGACGGACGCTGGGCCCAGAAGGGCGTGGACGCCGCCATGCACGCCGAACTGACCGAACTGGCCCGCAACCGTGCCTGCTCCGACGTCGTCCTCGTCACCGGCGACGGCGATCTGCTGCCGGGCATGATGGCGGCCAAGGAGCACGGCGTCGCCGTACACCTGTGGGCCGTACAGGCCGCCGACGGCGACTACAACCAGTCCGAGGACCTGGTCGCCGAGGCCGACGAGCGGCGCGTCCTGGACCGGGCCTGGATCACCCAGGCCGTCCGGGCCAAGGAACTGACCGGTGTGTGCGCCCCGCAGCCGGTGCCCCGCCCCGAGATCGCCGCGATCCTGTCCGCGCCGCTGCCCGAGTCCGCGCTCGCCGCGGCCGCCGAGCGCCCCGCCGAACAGGAGCCGCACCCGCCGGCCGGGGCCACCGGGAACGGCGGCCAGGAGCGGGTGCCCGCGCCCAAGGGCGTCCCCACCCCCAAGGACCTCGCCGCGCTGCGTGCCCCCGGCGCCGTCCAGCCCGCCCAGCAACCGGCCGGCGCGACCCTGCGCTGGTCCTCCGACAAGGGCTGGGTGGACCGGCCCGGCGCGGTGGCCGAACCGGCCGAGGCCGCCGCGATGCCGACCCTCGCCCAGCTCACCACGGCCGAGCAGCGCTGGGCGGACCGCGAGGAGGACATCACCACCGTCGGCGGTGATCCCTACGAGGTGGGTCAGGTCTTCGCCCGCCGCTGGATGTCCCGGCTCGGCGACCAGAGCCATCTCCAGCGGCTGTCCCAGATGTACCCGCGCATCCCGCACCGCATCGACGGGGAGCTGCTGCGCTACGCCGCGCGCTTCGGGCTGCTCGCGCACAAGGACGACCAGATCGACGAGCACGACCGTTACGCCATCCGGGCGGGCTTCTGGCGGGAGTTCGACGTCCCGGCCGCCGCGGAGCACGCGAGCGCGGGGGAGTGAGACGGCGCCGGGCGCACGGGAGCGGCGCGGGAGACCGGGCCGCGCGCCGGGCGGGCGCGGCCGGGCGCGGGGCGGGGCGGACCGGTGCGGTGGGGCGTGAGCCGGGGCGGGGCGGGTGCGCGGCCGGGGACGAGTCCTGACCGGACCGGCGGCGGTCCGGCGTGCGGCCGAGGCGAACCGGCGTGCGGCGGAGCCCGGGTCCGGGGCGGGACGAGCCCGGGACCCCGCGTGCGGCCGGGACGGCGCCGCGGTGGGCCCGGGGCACTGCGGACCGGGGTCCCGCGCGCGGACCGGGGCGCCGTCCGGCCGGCCGCGGTCCGGGCGGCCCCAAAGGCGGGTAAAGGCACCGACCCCGTACCCTCTTCCCTTGTGAGTACGCGCGTGGGACAGGCACTTCGGCAGGACGAGGTCGTCCGCGTGCGCGGGCTCGCCAAGACCTACCCGGCCGTCAAGGGCCGCCGCGGCGCACCCGGCACCCCCGAGGTGCGGGCCACCGAGGCCCTGGAGCTGACGGTACGGCGCGGGGAGATCTTCGGGCTGCTCGGCCCCAACGGCGCCGGCAAGTCCACCCTCGTACGGCAGCTCACCGGGCTGCTGCGCCCCGACAGGGGCAGCGTCGAGATCCTCGGCCACGACATCGTGCGCCACCCCGAGCGGGCCGCCCGCCTCCTCGCCTACCTGGGCCAGGAGTCCACCGCCCTGGACGAGCTGACCGTCTCCCTCGCCGCCGAGACCACCGGGCGTCTGCGCGGCCTGGACGTGACCCGGGCACGGGCCGAGCGGGACGCCGTACTGGAGGAGCTGGGGCTCACCCCGATCGCCGGGCGACCGCTGAAGAAGCTGTCCGGCGGCCAGCGCCGGCTCGCCACCTTCGCCGCCGCCCTCGTCGGCGAGCGCCCCCTGCTGGTCCTCGACGAGCCGACCACCGGCATGGACCCGGTGGCCCGGCGCGCGGTCTGGTCGGCCGTGGACCGGCGACGCGCCGAGCACGGCACGACCGTCCTCCTCGTCACCCACAACGTCATCGAGGCCGAGACCGTGCTCGACCGGGTCGCCGTGCTCGACCGGGGCCGGGTCATCGCCTGCGACACCCCCACCGGACTGAAGGAGCGGGTCGCGGGCGAGGTCCGGGTGGAACTGGTGTGGCGGGAGCGGGCGCCGCTGGACGTGCCCGAGGTCGCCGCGCTGCGCGAACGCGCGGTGGAGGCCGGCCGGCGCTGGACGCTGCGGCTCGCGCCCGAGGAGGCCCGCGCCGCCGTCGCCACGGTGACCGGCGGCGCCGCCTTCGCCGCCCTGGACGACTTCACCCTGGCCACGCCCAGCCTGGAGGACGTCTATCTGGCCCTCGGCGGCGCCGCCCGGCAGGGGCTGGTGAAGGCATGAGCGCACGGGACGTACGCAGCGGGGTCGGTGCGACTGCCGTAGGGAAGAGGAGCAGCTCGTCGTGAGTGTCGTACCCGCGCAGGTTCTGCCGGACACAGCCCGCGGCGTGCCGGAGGCGGGGCCGGCCGCGGCCGAGCTCGCCCCCGCGGCGCGGCTGTGGCCCGCGCTGGTGGCCGTGTACCGGGCGCAGCTGTCCCGGGCCCGGGTGGCGCGGATCCCGCTGCTGTTCGTGGCGACCTTCCAGTCCATCGGCATCACCGTGATGATGCGCGGTGTCGTCGGCAACGGCTTCGAGGCGCGGTCCGTGGTGGCCGGCTCGTCCGTGCTGGTCGTCGCGTTCGTCGCACTCAATCTGCTGGCCCAGTACTTCGGGCAGCTGCGGGCCGGCGGCGGGCTCGACCACTACGCCACGCTGCCGGTGCCGCCCGCCTCGGTGGTGCTGGGCACGGCGGCGGCGTACGCCTCCTTCACCCTGCCCGGGACGCTGGTGACCGCCGTCTTCGGCTGCGTCCTGTTCGGGCTGCCGCTGGCCAACCTGTGGGTGCTGCTGGCCGTCGTGCCGCTCGCCGGGGCCGCGCTGTCCGGGCTCGGCGCGGCGCTCGGCCTGCTGGCGCCCCGCCCCGAGCTGGCCACGCTGCTCGGGCAGCTGGGCATGTCCGCGGCGTTGCTGCTCGGAGTGCTGCCGCCCGACCGGATGCCGGAGATCATCCGGCTGGCGCGGGACCTGCTGCCCTCCACCTACGGCGTGGAGGCGTACGCCCGCACCTTCGGCGCCCACCCGGACTGGGCCGTCGTCCTCGCTGACCTGGGGGTGTGCGCGGGGGTCGGGGTGGTCTCGCTGGCCGTGGCCGCGTGGGCCTACCGCAGGGCCGCCGTCCGGTGACGCGGCGCACAGGCCGACCTGGCACGATGGCAGGGTGACCGCACCGCTGAATCCGCCCCCGCCCCCGCACGACCACTCCGCGCACCAGGTCTGGCAGGCGCCGCCCGCCGGGGCGCCGATGGCGGGCGCCTACGAAGAGGACGGCCCCGGGATGAAGACCGAAGCGCGCGAGGCCGCCGTGATCACCGTGCTGGTGACGGTGTGCGGAGCGCTGCTCGGGCTGCTGTGGTGGCGGCTGGCACCCCAGGTGCCGCTGGTCGGCGACCAGTCGGGCAACAGCTGGGTGGTCTATCTCAAGGACACCGAGGGCGAGCAGGCGATCGGCGTGGACGGCACGTTCACCCTGCTGGCGCTCGCGTTCGGCGCGGTGAGCGGGCTCGCCGCGTTCCTGTGGCGCAGGCGCGGCGGCGTACCGCTGGTCGTCGGCCTGGCGCTCGGCGGACTGCTCGGCTCCCTGCTGGCCTGGCGGCTCGGCGTGTGGCTCGGTCCCACGTCCGACGTGATCGCCCATGCCCGAGCGGTCGGCAAGGGAGTCACCTTCCCGGCCCCGCTGCGTCTGGGGGCGAAGGCCGCGCTGCTGTCCTGGCCGTTCGCCGCGGTGCTGGTCCATCTCGGCCTGACCGCCCTGTTCGGCCCCCGCGACCCCGAGCCCCAGCACCCGGGCGAGGTGCCGCTCACGCCCGCGCCGTAGGCGGGCCGGCGCCGTCTCAGCCCCGTCCGATGGGCGCCCGCACCGCTCCCGTCAGCTCCGCCAGGTCGCCCGGCGCCAGCTCCACCTCCAGGCCCCGCCGCCCCGCCGACACACAGATCGTGGCGTGGCCGAGGGCCGAGTCGTCCAGGACGGTGCGGAGCCTCTTGCGCTGGCCGAGCGGGGAGATCCCGCCGCGGACGTAGCCGGTGGTGCGTTCGGCCAGGGCCGGGTCGGCCATGGCGGCGCGCTTGCCGCCCACCGCCGAGGCGAGGGCCTTCAGATCGAGGGTGCCCGCGACCGGGACGACGCCGACGACGAGGTCGCCGTCCACGTCGGCCACCAGCGTCTTGAAGACGCGGTCGGGGGAGACGCCCATCGCCTCCGCGGCCTCCTCGCCGTAGGAGGGGTGGGCGGGGTCGTGGTCGTAGGCGTGGACCGTGAACTCCACGCCCGCCGCGCTCAGCGCGACCGTCGCCGGGGTCCCCCCGGACTGCTGCTTCCTGGGCTTCTTCGCCATGAGGATGTGGACTCAGTTCAGACTGGTCGGCGTCCGCGTCAGCTCGAACGCGGGCAGCGACGGCAGATTACGGATGATGGCGGTCTCGCCGCGCAGGAGCCGCAGCTCGTCGCGCAGCCGGGAGGCGGTGTCCGGTGCCTGGAGCAGCCGCTGCTTGGTCGGCGTGTCGTGCACCATCGCGGCCGCCACCAGGTACGACACCACGCTCGGATCGTCCGGCAGTTCCGCGCTGGTGGCGAGCGACCGCTCCCGTGCCCCCGCCAGCCGCTTCTGGTACTGCCTGAAGGCCCGCAGCACGCCCTCCGCGAGCGCTCCCGCCTCGTCGCCGGGCTCCTCCGGCAGCTCCTCCAGCTCGGCCGTCAGATACGGCCCCGAGGCGTCCACCGACAGCAGCCGCACCCGGGTCGTACCGGTCGCGAGCACCTCGAAGGCACCGCCGGCGCGCTCCCGGATGGTCGCCGCGTCCGCGATGCAGCCCATCTGGTGGAAGGACTTGAGCGGGTCCGGGCCGAAGCCCGCGGCCGGGCCCCGCTCGGGCTCAGCCGTGGGGTCGGGCATGCCGGGGGCGCTGGGCGCCACCTCGTACCCGTCGCGGATGGCCACGACGGCGAACCGCCGCGGCTCCTCCTCGGGGGTCTTCAGCAGCTCGCGCATCATGGCGCGATAACGCTCCTCGAAGACGTTGAGCGGCAGCACGAGTCCCGGGAAGAGGACCGTGTTCAGCGGGAAGAGCGGCAGACGGACGGTGGTCACGGCGCCCCAGCCTAATGGTCTGCGGGGCGGGCGTGTCGGCGGTGTCCGGGCGAAAGGTCCTCGGGCGCCGGCAGCAGCACGGACAGAGCGGGCGCCCCGCCCCCCGACAGCAGCTGCTCGCGCAGCCGCAGGAAGTGGCCGAGCGGGTCGTCCGAGAACCGGTCCCAGGGGCAGGAGGTCACATAGGGGCCGATCAGCCGCACCAGGGCGCGGGCGTCGTCGGGGCGGTCCAGGCGCAGCAGGACGTAGAGCAGCTTGTTGCGCACCCCGGCGGGCTCCGGATCGGCCGCCGCGAACCGCGCCGACAGGGCTATCGCGCGGTCGGCCGCGGAGTCCAGCCGCCGCCGGGGCACCCCGGGTCCGCCGCCCTCGGTCAGATAGCCGTAGGCGGCCCACGCGGGCAGCACCTGCACCAGCGAGTCCGCCGGAGCGTCCTGCGCGGCCAGCTCGGCGAAGTCGAAGCAGGCGCGGTGCGCGGTGCTCGGCACGTGCGGGGCGTCCCCGAAGCGGACGCAGCAGAACGCGCCCAGATAGCGCAGGGCGGCCACGTGGCAGCCGTAGTGGTGCGGGGCTCGGCGCAGCGCCGCCTCCCACAGTTCCTCGAAGTAGCGGTGCCCGGCCCGTGAGCCGCGCGCGTGGTCCAGCGCGATCCGCCAGGGCACCGGGTCCCGGTCGTCGGCCCGCGCGGCGGCCGTGATCAGCGGGCTGACCTCGCGCAGCAGTTCGGCGCGGGCCGGCGAGGACCACACCCGGTCCACCGCCAGCTGGGCCGCCACCAGCAGGGAGCCGGGGTCGTCCGGCTCGGCCGCCCGCCAGTCCTCGAACCACTCGGTGCGCAGCCGGGCGAAGGCGGCCAGCCGCCGGGCGTACCGGTCGTGGTCCTCCCACTCGGACGCGGCCCGGGTGCCCGCCAGCAGCTCGGCCGCGTCCCGGTACTCGCCCCGCCCGGCGGAGACCAGCGCGGGCGAGAGCCGCTCGTCGGGCGCGTCGAGCACGGCCTCGTCCCCGGAAGGAATCGTTCCGGCCGGGCGCGCGGCACGTCGGGACATCCGGGAGCGGCGGAGGAACGAGGGCAGCGCAACCATGGTGCGGACCATTGAAAGTCCGCAGGTCGGGGCTGCGCCAGAGGCTTGGGGGAAGTCGCGGAAGGTTGTACGGCCAAGGGTCAAGGACCGGCAAAGGGTGGCTGTTCGCTTTCTGTGCGACAGGGTGGGGCAAGGGCCGTCTCCACGTACATGACCGCACACGACCACACACACCCGCGCACAGCCGCGCGGTCAGCCGCGCCGCAGCAGCCGGGTCGCCCCCGCCGCCACCGTCGTCGCCAGGATCCAGCCGAGCAGGATCATCACCGCGGACAGCCACTGCCAGGGGCCGCGCAGCTGCCACTCGCCGACCTGCCCGAGGTCGATCACCGGCAGCAGCAGGTCCAGGGTGAACAGCGCCGGGCTCCAGTAGGGGTGCTCGCCGTGGTTCGTCGGAGGGTGCGCGGCATGGGCGAAGGTGAGGGTGCCGGCCGCCCAGAGCACCGCCATCCACACCGCGGCGCGGCCGGGCCGGTAGCCGTACGCGACCGTCAGGTCCTGGACGTAGCCCCAGAGCTTGCCCGCCAGCGGCAGCGTCTCGCGGCGCCTGCGCTGCTTGGCGAGCAGTACTTCCCTGGCGTCCTCGTCCTCCCCGGCCTCCCGCAGCACCGAGGCGAGTCGCTCGTACGGCTCCGGGGCGTACTCGGCGGTGGCCGCGGCGACCCAGTCCAGGCGCCGGGTCAGCGGGAACGGGCCCTGCGGCACCAGATTCTCGTAGGCGAAGCCGCCCATGTGCAGCCGCCCGGCGCCCGGCCAGGCGCCCGCGCGGTCCACCAGGTTCATGATCTGCGCCCCCGACAGCACCACCTTGCCGCGCTGCGGCCCGTCCCCGAGGAAGCGCAGCTCGGGCGCGTGCACCCGGCGCAGCGACAGCTCCTGGTCGTCGGTGAGGGTGAACCGGGACCGCTCCAGGTCCACCGCGTCCCCGAACCGCCCGTCGTCCAGCCGCAGCCCGCCCTGACACTCGAACCGCTGGATCCGGGTCCCGCGCGCCGGGGTGGTCCCGCTGAGCAGCGGGTTCCCCACGCCGGCCGGGGTCAGGTACAGGGTGCGCTCCACGCTGAGCTGGGGCGCGTTCAGGGCCAGCCGGGCGTACGGGTTGGACAGGCGCGCGCCGCGCAGGCTCAGCGACCCCCCGGTCTGGGCGCCGCGCAGCCGCAGCTCGCCGTGCGACTCCAGCAGCTCCGCCTGGAGGTCCTGGCCGACGTTGAGTCCGTCGGCGGAGATCGAACGCCCGCTGCGGTCGCGGTACACGATCGCCTGGTTGAGCAGGAGATCGGTGCCGATGTGCGCGTCGGTCAGCCGGACCCCGTTCTGGAAGCGGCAGCGCGGCAGGTGCAGGTCGCCCTCGGTGTGCACCCGGGCCGCCTCCAGGCGCGGCACCGAGCAGTTCACCAGGCGCAGCGTGCTGAACCGCGCCTCCGGCACCAGCACCTGTTCGTCGAAGCGGCAGTCACTCAGCTCGGTGTACGGCCGCACGGTCCCGCCCGCCAGATCCAGGGCGCCCGTGACCCGCACCCCGGCGAGCTTCAGCGCGGACACCCGCCCGGCGAGCGCGGGCGGTCCGTCCAGCAGCAGCCAGGCGACGATGCGCGCCCGCACGGACCGCTCGGGCCCCCAGGGATGGCCGCCGTGCGGATCGTCCACGACGGAGTCGCCGCTGCCCAGGTCGTACACACTGCCGTTGCGGAAGGCCTGCCACATGCCCGCCTCGGCCGCGGTCAGGTCGTCCGGCAGGTCCCCGGCGGCGAAGCCGGTCCCCTCGGTCACCGCTGTTCCTTCCTTCTCCGCTGTCCGGGTGATTCGTCCAGCCGTTGATGCCCGCTGGGTGACGCCCGGAACACCCGGGGTGAAGGGGATCTTCCGAGTTCCGGCCAGCGTCTGTACCAGACATTGGTCCACGGCCTGTATCAGCCACTGATACGTGCGGACGACTACGGACGGCGGTCTGAGAGAATTGGGACCGTGATTTCCCGAATCGATCTGCGCGGCGACGCCCTCCCCGAGGGACCCGCCCTGCGTGACCTGCTGCCCCGAGCCGACTTCGACGTTCAGGCCGCCCTGGAGAAGGTGCGTCCGATCTGCGAGGACGTGCATCATCGTGGCGACGCGGCGCTGATCGAGTTCGCGGAGAGGTTCGACGGGGTGCGGCTGGAATCCGTCCGTGTCCCGGCCCGGGCGCTCGCCGACGCGCTGGCCGGCCTCGACGCGGACGTGCGCGCCGCCCTGGAGGAGTCCATCCGGCGCGCCCGTCTCGTGCACCGCGCGCAGCGCCGCACCACCCACACCACCCAGGTCGTCCCCGGCGGCGCGGTGACCGAGAAGTGGGTTCCGGTCGGGCGCGTCGGGCTGTACGCGCCGGGCGGTCGCTCGGTCTACCCCTCCTCCGTGATCATGAACGCGGTCCCGGCCCAGGAGGCCGGCGTCGAGTCCGTCGCGCTCGCCTCCCCGCCGCAGGCCGGGTTCGGCGGGCTCCCGCATCCGACGATCCTTGCCGCCTGCGCGCTGCTCGGCGTGGACGAGGTGTACGCGGCCGGCGGCGCCACCGCCGTCGCGATGTTCGCGTACGGCACCGAGTCCTGCCCGCCCGCCGACATGGTCACCGGGCCCGGCAACATCTGGGTGGCCGCCGCCAAGCGCTACTTCACCGGCCGCATCGGCATCGACACCGAGGCCGGACCCACCGAGATCGCGATCCTCGCCGACGACACCGCCGACCCGGCGCACGTGGCCGCCGACCTGATCAGCCAGGCCGAGCACGACCCGCTCGCGGCCGCCGTGCTCGTCACCGACTCCACGGACCTCGCGGACGCGGTGGAGAAGGAGCTGGAGCCGCAGGTCGCGGCCACCAAGCACATCGACGACCGGATCCGCCCGGCCCTCGCGGGCCGGCAGTCCGCGATCGTCCTGGTGGACGGCGTCGAGGAGGGTCTGAAGGTGGTCGACGCGTACGGCGCCGAGCACCTGGAGATCCAGACCGCCGACGCCGCCGCCGTGGCCGACCGGGTGCGCAACGCGGGCGCGATCTTCATCGGCCCCTGGGCGCCCGTCTCCCTCGGCGACTACGCGGCCGGATCCAACCACGTCCTGCCGACCGGTGGCTGCGCCTGCCACTCCTCGGGCCTGTCCGTGCAGTCCTTCCTGCGCGGCATCCACATCGTCGACTACACCAGGGAAGCGCTGGCCGAGGTCGCGCATCACGTGGTGACGCTGGCGGAGGCGGAGGACCTGCCGGCGCACGGCGCGGCGGTCAAGGCGAGGTTCGGCTGGAAGGTACCGGAGAGCAAGTGAGCGACGTAAGGATCGACGACCTCCCCATCCGGGACGAGCTGCGCGGCAAGTCCCCTTACGGCGCGCCCCAGTTGGACGTCCCGGTCCGCCTGAACACGAACGAGAACCCGTACCCGCTGCCCGAGCCGCTCGTCGAGCGGATCGCGGAGCGGGTCCGGGAGGCCGCCCGCGACCTGAACCGCTACCCCGACCGGGACGCGGTCCGGCTGCGCACCGAGCTGGCCAAGTACCTCAGCGACACCGGCGGCTTCCCGCTCGCCCTGGAGAACGTCTGGGCGGCGAACGGCTCCAACGAGGTCATCCAGCAGCTGCTCCAGACCTTCGGCGGGCCCGGCCGCAGCGCGATCGGCTTCGAGCCGTCGTACTCGATGCACGCGCTCATCGCCCGCGGCACCGGCACCGGCTGGATCTCCGGGCCCCGCGAAGAGGACTTCACCATCGACCCGGCCGCCGCCGCGCGCGCCATCGCCGAGCACAAGCCGGACGTGGTCTTCCTCACCACCCCCAACAACCCCACGGGCAACGCGGTTCCGGCCGGGACGGTCCGCGCGCTGTACGACGCGGCGCAGGCGGCCAAGCCGTCGATGGTGGTCGTGGACGAGGCGTACGTCGAGTTCAGCCACGGCGACTCGCTCCTGCCGCTGCTCGAAGGCCGCCCGCACCTGGTGATCTCGCGCACCATGTCCAAGGCGTTCGGCGCGGCGGGCCTGCGTCTCGGCTACCTCGCGGCCGACCCGGCCGTGGTGGACGCCGTCCAGCTGGTCCGGCTGCCGTACCACCTGTCGGCGATCACCCAGGCGACCGCGCTGGCCGCCCTGGAGCACACCGACACCCTGCTCGGCTATGTCGAGCAGCTGAAGTCCGAGCGGGACCGGCTGGTCGCCGAGCTGCGTGCGATCGGCTACGACGTCGTCGAGTCCGACGCGAACTTCGTGCAGTTCGGCCGGTTCGCCGACGCCCACGGAGTCTGGCGGAAGATCCTCGACCGGGGCGTCCTGGTCCGGGACAACGGCGTACCGGGATGGCTGCGGGTCTCCGCGGGCACGCCCGAGGAGAACGACGCGTTCCTCGACGCCGTACGTGAAGTCAAGAAGGAGCTTGAGGCATGAGCCGCGTAGGGCGCGTCGAGCGCACCACCAAGGAGACCTCGGTCCTGGTCGAGATAGACCTCGACGGCACCGGGCGGACCGACATCGCCACCGGCGTCGGCTTCTACGACCACATGCTCGACCAGCTCGGCCGGCACGGTCTGTTCGACCTGACCGTGAAGACCGACGGCGATCTGCACATCGACTCCCACCACACCATCGAGGACACCGCCCTCGCGCTCGGCGCCGCCTTCAAGCAGGCGCTCGGCGACAAGGTGGGCATCTACCGCTTCGGCAACTGCACGGTCCCGCTGGACGAGTCCCTCGCCCAGGTCACCGTCGACCTGTCCGGCCGCCCCTACCTCGTGCACACCGAGCCCGAGCGCATGGCGCCGATGATCGGCGAGTACGACACCACGATGACCCGGCACATCCTGGAGTCCTTCGTGGCCCAGGCACAGGTCGCGCTGCACGTTCACGTACCGTACGGACGCAACGCCCATCACATCGTGGAGTGCCAGTTCAAGGCGCTCGCCAGGGCGCTGCGTTACGCCTCCGAGCGCGACCCGCGCGCGGCCGGCATCCTCCCGTCGACGAAGGGCGCGCTGTAACCCATGACCGGTCTGTCGACCATCCTGATCGTCGTCGGCCTCTTCCTGGTCGGCGGCATCATCTCCTTCGTCAAGCAGAAGATGCCCACCAGCCTGATCGTGCTGCTCTCCATCGCGGCCGGGATGTGCCTGGTCGCCGGCGTCATGCGGCTGGAGGTGTGGAATTGAGCGCGGCCGCCAAGAAGGTCGTCGTCTTCGACTACGGCTTCGGCAACGTCCGCTCGGCCGAGCGCGCCCTGGCGCGGGTCGGCGCCGACGTGGAGATCACGCGCGACTTCGACGCGGCGATGAACGCGGACGGTCTGCTGGTGCCGGGCGTCGGCGCCTTCGCCGCCTGTATGCGGGGCCTGCTCGACGCCCGCGGTGACTGGGTCATCGACCGCCGGCTGTCCGGCGGACGCCCGGTGATGGGCATCTGCGTCGGCATGCAGATCCTGTTCTCGCGCGGCATCGAGCACGGCGTCCAGGCCGAGGGCCTGGAGGAATGGCCCGGCACCGTAGGCCCCCTGGAGGCCGACGTCGTGCCCCACATGGGCTGGAACACCGTCGACGCGCCCGCCGACTCCGAGCTGTTCGCCGGCCTGGACGCCGGCGCCCGCTTCTACTTCGTGCACTCCTACGCCGTCCACGACTGGACGCAGGAGACCCACAACCCGCTGATCGCCGCGCCGAAGGTCACCTGGGCCACGCACGGCAAGCCCTTCGTCGCGGCGGTGGAGAACGGCGCCCTGTGGGCCACCCAGTTCCACCCCGAGAAGTCCGGCGACGCCGGCGCCCAGCTCCTCACCAACTGGATCGGAACCCTGTAGACCATGGCCAAGCTCGAACTCCTCCCCGCCGTCGACGTCCGCGACGGCCAGGCCGTACGCCTCGTCCACGGCGAGTCCGGGACCGAGACCTCCTACGGCTCGCCGCTGGAGGCCGCCCTCGCCTGGCAGCGGTCCGGCGCCGAGTGGCTGCACCTGGTCGACCTGGACGCGGCCTTCGGCACCGGTGACAACCGGGCGCTGATCGCCGAGGTCGCGCGGGCCATGGACATCAAGGTGGAGCTGTCCGGCGGCATCCGCGACGACGACACCCTCGCCGCCGCTCTCGCCACCGGCTGCACCCGCGTGAACCTCGGCACCGCCGCCCTGGAGACCCCGGAGTGGGTCGCCAAGGTGATCGCCGAGCACGGCGACAAGATCGCCGTCGGCCTGGACGTGCGGGGCACCACCCTGCGCGGCCGCGGCTGGACCCGCGACGGCGGCGACCTCTACGAGACGCTGGACCGCCTGAACAAGGAGGGCTGCGCGCGCTACGTCGTCACCGACATCGCCAAGGACGGCACCCTCCAGGGCCCCAACCTGGAGCTGCTGCGCAACGTGTGCGCGGCCACCGACCGGCCGGTCGTGGCGTCCGGCGGCGTGTCCTGCCTGGACGACCTGCGCGCCATCGCCGAACTGGTGCCCCTCGGTGTGGAGGGCTCCATCGTCGGGAAGGCCCTGTACGCGAAGGCGTTCACCCTGGAAGAGGCCCTGGCGGCCACGTCGTGAAAAGGGACACAGTGTCATGACATCTCAAGGCGCCCGGCGGGTGCAGAGCGCAAGTCCCTGGGAAGAGAGTTTCGGCTTCGCGCGCGCCGTCGCGGCGGGGGACCGGGTGTCGGTGGGCGGCACCACGTCCTTCAAGGGCACGGTCCTGTACGGCGAGGGTGATCCCTACGAGCAGACCAGGGTCGCCTTCGGGAACGCCCTGGAGGCGCTCAAGGAGTTCGGGCTCGGCGTGGAGTCCGTGATCCGCACCCGTATGTACCTGAGCCATGTGCGCGACGTCGACGAGGCCGGCCGGGCCCACAAGGAGCTGTTCGACTCCGTGCGCCCCGCCTCGACCCTGCTGGTGGTCGAGGGCTTCGTGGACCCGCGCATCCTGGTCGAAGTAGAGCTTGAAGCATTCAGAGGAGCCTGAGCAGTCATGACCCTGGCGGTCCGAGTCATCCCCTGCCTGGACGTGGACAACGGCCGGGTCGTCAAGGGCGTCAACTTCCAGAACCTGCGCGACGCGGGCGACCCCGTCGAGATGGCCAAGGTGTACGACGCCGAGGGCGCCGACGAGCTGACGTTCCTGGACATCACCGCGTCCTCGGGTGACCGGGAGACGACGTACGACGTGGTGCGCCGCACCGCCGAGCAGGTGTTCATCCCGCTCACCGTCGGCGGCGGCGTCCGCACCGTCGAGGACGTGGACAAGCTGCTGCGGGCCGGCGCCGACAAGGTGGGTGTGAACACCGCGGCGATCGCCCGGCCCGAGCTGATCCGCGAGATCGCCGAGCGCTTCGGCCGCCAGGTGCTGGTCCTGTCGGTGGACGCCCGGCGCACCGCGTCGGGGTCCTTCGAGGTGACCACGCACGGCGGCCGCCGGGGCACCGGCATCGACGCCGTCGAGTGGGCGCACCGGGCCGCCGAACTGGGCGCGGGCGAGATCCTGCTGAACTCGATGGACGCCGACGGCACCAAGGACGGCTACGACCTGGAGATGATCGCCGCCGTCCGGGCGCACGTCTCCGTGCCGGTGATCGCCTCCGGCGGCGCGGGCAGGCTGGCCGACTTCCCGCCGGCGGTCACCGCCGGCGCGGACGCGGTCCTCGCGGCCTCCGTCTTCCACTTCGGCGACCTGCGGATCGGCGAGGTGAAGGAGACCCTGCGGGAGGCGGGACACCCCGTCCGCTGACGCGCGCGTCTCCCCGGGCCCCGGTGGCTGAGCCACCGGGGCCTTCTCACGTCCGGTCACGGGACGGAAGTTGCGCAAAATTTATTGCGCAAGATTTCTTTCGTATCTAGGGTCGTGGACATGACAGAGAAGGAAAGGGGCCGCCGGATCAAGGACATGGGCACGCTCAAGGCGCTCGCCCACCCCCTGCGGATGCGGCTGTACCGGGCCCTGACACTCGCCGGCACCGCCACCGCCTCCCAGCTCGCCGAGCAGGTCGACGAGGCGGTCTCACTGGCCAGCTACCACCTGCGCAAGCTCGCCGAGCACGGGCTGATCGAAGAGGCCGAGCCGCAGCGCGGGGACGCGCGGGAGCGCTGGTGGCGGCCCGCCTCCGACGGCGTGCGGATCCGCGACGAGGACTTCCGCGACGCCCCCGAGGAGATCGCCGCGCACACCGCCGCGAGCCGGCTCTTCTTCGCCCAGCGGTCCGACATGTACCTGCGCTTCCTGGACGAACGCCCGCAGTGGGGCGAGCGGTGGGCACCCGGCGCGGTCTCCTCCGAGGCCGTGCTGCGGCTCACGCCCGGCGAACTCGCCGAACTGAGCGGGGAGATGCTCGCCCTCGTGCGGCGCTACGACGAGCGCGGCCGGGCCGCGGAGGCCGCGGGGGAGGGCGAGGGCCGCGAGAACGTCGCGGTGCACACCTACGCCTTCCCCTTCCACGGCTGAACCCCGCCGCTTCCCCGCCCCCGCGCCCCGGCCTCACAAGGAGCCCCCTTGAGCTCGACCCTCGTCGCCCCCGCCGCCGTGCAGGCCCACCGGGACCCCAATGTGCGGCGCTGGCTGGCCGCCTACACGTGCTCCATGCTCGGGGACAGCGTGTACTACCTGGCGCTGTCCTGGGCGGCCGTGCGGGCCGGGACGGCGGCACAGGCCGGCCTGGTGATGTCGGCGAGCGCGCTGCCCCGGGCCGTGCTGATGCTCGGCGGGGGAGTGATCGCCGACCGGCTCGGACCCCGGCGGGTCGTCATCGGCAGCGACGCGCTGCGCTGCGCCGCCGTCCTCGCGGTGGCCGCCCTGCTGTACCTCACCGGCCCCGGACTGTGGCCGCTCGCCCTGCTGGCGCTGGTCTTCGGCACCGTGGACGCCGTGTTCGTGCCCGCCGTGGGCGCCCTGCCCGCCCGGGTGACCGGCAAGGACCAACTGGCCCGCGTCCAGGGCATGCGCGGCCTGGCCATCCGCTTCGCGAGCGTCGTCGGCGCCCCGCTCGGCGGCCTCGGCGTGGCCGTCGGCGGCGCCTCCGCGGCCTTCGCCCTCGCCGGAGCGCTGATCGCCGTGTCCGTGCCGCTGCTGCTCTCCGTGCGGATACGGGAGCTGCCCGGCGGCCGCCCGGACGGCCCGCGCGCCACCGCCTGGGCCGACCTCGCGGCCGGGCTGCGCCACATCCGAGGCCACCGCGTCCTCGCCCCGCTGATGCTCGCCATCGCCCTCGGCGACCTGGGCTTCGTCGGCCCGCTCAACGTCGGGCTGACCCTGCTCGCCGAGCACCGCGGCTGGGGCGCCTCCGGGATGGGCCGGGTGCTCGCCGGGTTCGGCGTGGGAGCCGGCACCGCCTCGCTGCTGCTCACCCTCCGGGGCCGGCTGCCGCGCGCCGGACTGCTCGCCGGCGTCACCATCGTCGTCGGATCGCTGGCCATCGGCGCCCTCGCCTACGCGCCCGGCCTCTGGGCGGCCGTCGGCACCGCCCTGCTCGTCGGCCTGCTGACCGGGCTCAGCGGCGCCCTGTGCGGCGCCCTGCTCCAGACCCAGGCCGACCCCGCCTGCCTCGGCCGCGTCACCGCCGTCTCCAGCCTGATCAGCCTCGGTTTCACCCCGCTGAGCATGCCCCTCGCCGCCGCCGCGATCGGCGTCTGGGGGCTCGGCCCCGTCTACCTTGTCAGCGCCGGCGTGTGCGCCCTCGGCGGGGTCGTCGCCCTCGTCGTACCGGCCCTGCGCCGCGCCGAACTGCCCGCCTGAGGCTCACCCCTTCGGCTGCACCAGCTGCACCAGGTTGCCGCACGTGTCGTCGAACACCGCCGCCAGCACCGGCCCCTGCTCCCGCGGACCATGGGGGAAGCGGACACCCAGGCGGCTCAGGCGCCGGTGCTCGGCGGCGAGGTCGTCCACGGAGAACACGATGCAGGGGATGCCCGCCTCGTACAGCGCGCGGCGGTACGACTCGGCGATGGGGCCCTGGCCGGGTTCCAGCAGCAGCTGGAGGTCCGGCTGGGCGCCCCCGGACGCGCCGACCGTGACGAAGGGGACGCCGTCCCCGAGGTCCATGCTGGTGCGCGTCTCGAAGCCGAGGACGTCCGTGTAGAAGGCGTGCGCCCGCGCCACGTCGTCCACGTACACCCCGGTCATCGCGACCTTGATCACGGGCGGCCTCCCTGGTCAGAACCCCAGCTGCTTGGAGGAGTGCAGCTTGTCGATCGCGTCCGCCTCGCCCTCCAGCTCCACCCGCGCCGCCCGGTCCCGGCCGAACGCGAACAGCAGCAGCTCCGAGGGCTCCCCGGTCGCCGTGACCACCGGGACGCCCTTGTGCGCCACCACGGTCTGCCCGTCGGGCCGGCGCAGCACCAGACCGGTCGGCACCCCGCGCCCGAGCAGCCGCGCCGTCCGCTCCAGACGCGACCACAGCGCGTCCTGGAACACCGGGTCCAGCTCCCGCGCGCTCCAGTCCCGCTGCGCCCGGCGCACGTCCTCGGTGTGCACGTAGAACTCCACCGTGTTCGCGGCCTCGTCCACCTGCTTGACCTGGAACGGCGAGAACCGCGGCGGCCCCGTGCGGATCAGCTGGACCAGTTCCTCGTAGGGCTTCGCGGTGTACTCCGCCGTCACCTTCTCCAGACGCGGGGCGAGCTGCTTGATCAGCGCGCCCCCGGCCGCGTCCGGGCGGCGCTCGCGCACGATCACGTGCGCGGCCAGGTCCCGGGTCCGCCAGCCCTCGCACAGCGTCGGTGCGTCCGGGCCCACGGTTTCCAAGAGGTCGGCGAACAGGAGCCGTTCACGCTTGGCGAAGGTCGACATGGGGTCAGCCTACGGCCGGCCACCGGTCCGCGCAGTGGACACCCGCCCGGAGCCGCCGGTGACGCGCGGCACAATGGCATCCATGACCAGTACGCCCGGAACCCCCCGGCCCAGCAGCCTCGCCCCGGAGATCGCCGCCCGCCTCAAGCGCAGCGCCGACGGCCTCCTGCCCGCCATCGCCCAGCAGCACGACACCGGAGAGGTGCTCATGCTCGGCTGGATGGACGACGAGGCACTGCACCGGACCCTGACCACCGGCCGCTGCACCTACTGGTCGCGCAGCCGCCAGGAGTACTGGGTCAAGGGCGACACCTCCGGCCACGTCCAGTGGGTGAAGTCGGTCGCGCTGGACTGCGACGCCGACACCGTGCTGGTCCAGGTCGACCAGGAGGGCGCCGCCTGCCACACCGGCGCGCGCACCTGCTTCGACGAGGACGTGCTCCTGGAGGACGCCGGTCTCCCGTCCGGCGCGGACCGGTGAGCCCCGCCGCCATGGACCTGGAGACCTTCCGCAAGCTCGCCGCCGACCGGCGTGTCATCCCGGTCACCCGCAAACTGCTCGCCGACGGCGACACCCCGGTGGCCCTCTACCGCAAGCTGGCCGGCGAACGCCCCGGGACCTTCCTGCTGGAGTCCGCGGAGAACGGCCGCTCCTGGTCGCGCTACTCCTTCGTGGGCGTGCGCAGCGCCGCCACCCTCACCGCCCGCGACGGCGCGGCCCACTGGCTCGGCACCCCGCCCGTCGGCGTCCCCGTCGACGGCGACCCCCTCAAGGCGCTGCGCGCCACCCTCCAGGCCCTGCACACCCCGCACACCGAGGGCCTGCCGCCCTTCACCGGCGGGATGGTCGGCTACCTCGGCTACGACATCGTGCGCCGCCTGGAGAAGATCGGCCCCGGTGAGCGCGACGACCTGGGGCTGCCCGAGCTGACCATGCTCCTGACCAGCGACCTCGCCGTGATGGACCACTGGGAGGGCTCGGTCCTGCTGATCGCCAACGCGATCAACCACAACGACCTCGACACCGGCGTGGACGAGGCGTACGAGGACGCGGTGGCCCGCCTCGACGCCATGGAGGCCGACCTCACCCGGGCCGTGGCCCAGCCCCCGGCCGCACTGCCGCCCTCCGAGCTGCCCGAGTACACCGCGCTGTGGGGCGGCCCCGACTTCCGGCGCGCCGTGGAGGACGTCAAGGAGCGCATCCGCGCGGGCGAGGCCTTCCAGGTCGTCCCCTCGCAGCGCTTCGAGACGCCGTGCACGGCGAGCGCCCTGGACGTCTACCGGGTGCTGCGGGCCACCAATCCGTCGCCGTACATGTACCTGTTCCGCTTCGACGGCTTCGACGTCGTCGGCTCGTCACCCGAGGCCCTGGTCAAGGTCGAGGACGGCCGGGCCATGGTCCATCCCATCGCCGGCACCCGGCACCGCGGCGTCACGCCGCAGGAGGACCAGGCGCTCGCCGACGAACTGCTCGCCGACCCCAAGGAGCGCGCCGAGCACCTGATGCTGGTCGACCTCGGGCGCAACGACCTCGGGCGGGTCTGCGAGCCCGGCTCGGTCGAGGTGGTCGACTTCATGTCCGTCGAGCGCTACTCGCACGTGATGCACATCGTCTCCACCGTCACCGGGCGGGTCGCCGACGGCCGTACCGCCTTCGACGTGCTCACCGCCTGCTTCCCGGCCGGCACCCTCTCCGGCGCCCCCAAGCCCCGCGCGATGCAGATCATCGACGAACTCGAACCGTCCCGGCGCGGTCTGTACGGCGGCTGCGTCGGCTACCTCGACTTCGCGGGCGACTCCGACACCGCGATCGCCATCCGTACCGCCCTGCTGCGCGACGGCACGGCATACGTGCAGGCCGGAGCGGGCATCGTCGCCGACTCCGATCCGGTCGCCGAGGACCAGGAGTGCCGCAACAAGGCCGCGGCGGTGCTGCGGGCCGTGCACACCGCCAACCGGCTCGGCCGATAGGGCGCGTCTCACGGAACCCCGGGTGACGGTTCGCCCGGGGTTCAGGCGATAGTGGAGTACGTGACTGCCGTTCCTCACCCCCGTTCCGAAGCCGCCGCGCCCGCCCGGTCCGGCCGCCGGAGCCTCGCCGTGGCCCTCCTGTTCGGCGCGCTCGGCGCGGCCGTGGCGCTGCTCGCCAGCCGGCAGCGCTGGGCGGAGGGCACCGCGTCGGTGGCCGGCGGCGCGTTCCCGCTCACCGCGAAGGGCAGCGATGTCACGGGCGTGCCCGCGGCCCTCGCCATAGTGGGTCTCGCCGCGCTCGTCGCCGTCTTCGCCGTCCGCCGGGCCGGCCGCGTCCTCGTCGCCGGGCTGCTCTCGCTGTCCGGCGCGGGCATCATCGCGGCCGCCCTGGTCTCCGCCTCCGACGGCACCGTGCTGGACGAGAAGGCCGCCCAGGCCAGCGGCGACACCACCGCCACGGTCGCGGCGCTGAGCCACACCGGCTGGCCCTACGTGGCGGCCGCCGGTGGCCTGCTGATCCTGCTCGCGGGGCTGCTCGCGCTGCGCTTCGGCAGCGGCTGGCCCGCCATGTCCGGGCGCTACGAACGCGGCACCGACCGTCCGCGCAGATCGGCCAGGCCGGTCGATCCGGAGCGGCCCGAGGAGATCTGGAAGGCCCTGGACCGGGGCGAGGACCCCACCGGCGCCTGACCGCGCGCGGATGTGGCGAATCAGACGCCACCCCCGCGTCCGGCGCGCGTGCGCGTACGGGACAATGGACGGCGAGCGTCCGGCTCGGACAGTGACGGGCGGGCTCGGAGCCGTACGACACGTACGTCGCTCTCCTGGGACACGTACACAGCAACGAGGAGCACAGACATGGCGGGCAGCAGCCACGGCCACGGTCACACCCCGGCCGCCTGGACCGGCGTCATCATTTCCTTCATAGGCTTCCTGGTCGCCGGCGCCTTCATGGTGATGGCCAACGTCATCGGCTTCTGGGTCGGCATGGTGCTCATCATCGGCGGCGCGGTCGTCGGCGGCATCATGAAGGCCATGGGTCTCGGCGACCACCAGAAGCCCCTCGCGATGGTCGGCGGTGCCCCCATCGCCGTCCGCGAGCCCGTCGCGGTGGAGAGCTGAGCGGCCGAGCACGCGCCTCTTCGTGAGAAGGGCGGCCCGGGTGTCCCTGACGGACCCGGGCCGCCCTTCTCGCGTGTGCCGGGCCCCGGCCGGCCGCCTTCCCGCGCGCGCGGCCGCCGCGTCGGCGAGAATGCCTGACGTGACCGCCGCCGACCGCCCCGCCCCGCCCGCCGCCTTCCCGGCCGCCCGGACCGACCCCCGGCCGGACGCCCCGGGCACCTGGGCCCAGCCCCTGCCCGGCGCCCCCGCCCAGCCCTCGCCGGCCGCCCACCACCGGCCCTGGGTCCCCGCCGCCCCGCCGGCCCCCCGGTGGCGGCGCCTCGCCGTCCCCGCCGGTGTGCTCGCGGCCGTCGCCGGCGCCTTCACCTACGTCGGGATCGTCGATCCGAACCACCCCGGCCACTACCCGGTCTGCCCCCTCTACCGGTTCACCGGCCTGTACTGCCCCGGCTGCGGCGGGCTGCGCAGCGCGCACGCGTTCGCGCACGGGGACCTGGCGGCCGCCCTGCACGACAACGCGCCCGCCGTGGCCGGCTACCTCCTCTTCGCGGCGCTGTGGGTGGTGTGGGCGGTACGGGAGTGGCGTGGCCGGCCCGTGCGGTTCGAGATCGGCAACGCCCAGATGTGGGTCGTCGGCACGCTGCTGCTGGTGTTCAGCGTCGTCCGCAATCTGCCGTTCGGCGCCTGGCTGCACCCCTGACCCGCGGCGCCGACGTCCAAGGAGTGAAACCGGCGTCCACCGGATGCGAGGCCCCCGCCCTGCTCCGGATACCATCGAGTGACCACGGGTTTTCACAACCTGAAGGAACCTGAAGGAACCAACCGTCTGAAAGGGGGCCGCTCGCGTGAGTGTGCTCGACGAGATCATCGACGGAGTCCGTGCCGACCTCGCGGAGCGGCAGGCACGCGTCAGCCTCGACGAGCTCAAGGAGCGCGCGGCCAAGGCACCCGCCGCCAAGGACGGGGTGGCCGCGCTCCGGGGCGACGGTGTCAAGGTGATCTGCGAGGTCAAGCGCTCCAGCCCCTCCAAGGGCGCGCTGGCCGCGATCGCCGACCCGGCCGGGCTGGCCGCCGACTACGAGGCGGGCGGCGCCGCCGTCATCTCCGTCCTCACCGAGCAGCGCCGCTTCGGCGGCTCCCTCGCCGACCTGGAGGCCGTCCGCGCCCGCGTGGACATCCCGGTGCTGCGCAAGGACTTCATCGTCACCTCGTACCAGCTCTGGGAGGCCCGCGCGTACGGCGCCGACCTCGCCCTGCTGATCGTGGCCGCGCTGGAGCAGCCGGCCCTGGAGTCCCTGATCGAGCGCGCCGTCTCCATCGGTCTCACCCCGCTGGTCGAGGTGCACGACGAGGACGAGGCCGAGCGCGCCGTGGCCGCGGGCGCCCGGGTCATCGGCGTCAACGCGCGCAACCTCAAGACCCTGGAGGTCGACCGCGGCACCTTCGAGCGGGTCGCCCCCGAGATCCCCGAGGGCATCGTCAAGGTCGCCGAGTCCGGCGTGCGCGGCCCGCACGACCTGATCGCCTACGCCAACGCCGGCGCCGACGCCGTCCTGGTGGGCGAGTCCCTGGTCACCGGCCGCGACCCGAGGACCGCCGTCTCCGACATGGTGGCCGCGGGCGAGCACCCCGCGCTGCGGCACGGCCGCGACTGAGCTCCCGCTAGGCTGACCCCGATGACCGTGACCATGACGACCGCGGACCGCTACGCGCGCCTCGCCCGCGGCTGCCGCCCGCGCGGCTGCCGCGCGCCGGCGCGCCGTGTCCACGGTCGCCGGGTGCGCTACGTCATCGGGGACGAACCCGGGCAGGTCAACGGCATGCGATGGCAGCGGCCGACCTTCAGGGGCGCGGCGCGGAACTGAGTCCGCGGCTCCGCCGCGCGGGCGCGACCGGCCACATCCGGCCCGGGGTCGCCCCGTCCGCTCCGCCCCCACGGCGAGCAGTGTCTTTTCACACGCACACACCGTGAGGTACCGGCATGCCCAGCAACTACTTCTTCCCCGACCCGGAGGGTCAGGTCCCCAGCTCCGAGGGCTACTTCGGAGCGTTCGGCGGCAAGTTCATCCCGGAGGCCCTCGTCGCCGCCGTGGACGAGGTCGCCGTCGAGTACGACAAGGCCAAGCAGGACCCCGAGTTCGCCCGCGAACTGGACGACCTGATGGTCAACTACACCGGCCGCCCCTCGGCGCTCACCGAGGTGCCCCGGTTCGCCGGACACGCCGGCGGAGCAAGGGTGTTCCTCAAGCGCGAGGACCTGAACCACACCGGCTCGCACAAGATCAACAATGTTCTCGGCCAGGCGCTGCTCACCAGGCGCATGGGCAAGACCCGCGTCATCGCCGAGACCGGCGCGGGCCAGCACGGCGTCGCCACCGCCACCGCCTGCGCGCTGTTCGGCCTCGACTGCACCATCTACATGGGCGAGATCGACACCGAGCGGCAGGCCCTGAACGTGGCCCGGATGCGCATGCTCGGCGCCGAGGTGGTCGCCGTGAAATCCGGCAGCCGCACCCTCAAGGACGCCATCAACGAGGCGTTCCGGGACTGGGTCGCCAACGTCGACCGCACCCACTACCTGTTCGGCACCGTCGCCGGACCGCACCCCTTCCCGGCCATGGTCCGCGACTTCCACCGGGTCATCGGCGTCGAGGCCCGCCGGCAGATCCTGGAGCGCGCGGGACGCCTGCCCGACGCGGCCGTCGCCTGCGTCGGCGGCGGCTCCAACGCCATCGGCCTCTTCCACGCCTTCGTGCCCGACGAGGGCGTCCGCCTCATCGGCTGCGAGCCGGCGGGCCACGGCATCGACACCGGCGAGCACGCGGCGACCCTGACCGCGGGCGAGCCCGGCATCTTGCACGGCTCCCGCTCCTACGTCCTCCAGGACGAGGAGGGCCAGATCACCGAGCCGTACTCGATCTCGGCCGGTCTGGACTACCCGGGCATCGGGCCCGAGCACGCCTACCTCAAGGACTCGGGCCGCGGCGAGTACCGCGCGGTCACCGACGACGCCGCCATGCGGGCCCTGCGCCTGCTGTCGCGCACCGAGGGCATCATCCCGGCCATCGAGAGCGCCCACGCCCTCGCGGGCGCCCTGGACGTCGGCAGGGAACTGGGCCCGGACGGGCTGATCGTCGTGAACCTCTCCGGTCGCGGCGACAAGGACATGGACACCGCGGCCCGCTACTTCGGGCTGTACGACACCGACGCCGAGGTGGCCGCGGACGCCGCCGCCACCGCCGAGATCGAGGGGGACGCCAAGTGAGCGGCAACATCGAGCTGTTGACGGACACCCTCGCCGCCGCCAAGGCCGAGGGCCGGGCCGCGCTCATCGCCTATCTGCCGGCCGGGTTCCCGACCGTGGACGGCGGCATCGAGGCGATCAAGAACGTGTTCGACGGCGGCGCCGACGTCGTCGAGGTGGGCCTGCCGCACAGCGACCCGGTCCTGGACGGCCCGGTCATCCAGACCGCCGACGACATCGCCCTGCGCGGCGGCGTCAGGATCGCGGACGTGATGCGCACGGTGCGGGAGGCCCACGCGGCCACCGGCAAGCCCGTGCTCGTGATGACGTACTGGAACCCCGTCGACCGCTACGGCGTCGAACGGTTCACCGCCGAGCTGGCGGAGGCGGGCGGCGCGGGCTGCATCCTGCCCGACCTGCCGGTGCAGGAGTCCGCGCTGTGGCGGGAGCACGCCGACAAGCACGGCCTCGCCACGGTCTTCGTGGTGGCCCCGAGCAGCAAGGACGCGCGGCTCGCCGAGATCACCGCGGCGGGCAGCGGCTTCGTCTACGCCGCCTCGCTCATGGGTGTCACCGGCACCCGTGAGTCCGTCGGGGCGCAGGCCCAGGACCTGGTGCAGCGCACCCGGGTCACCCGTGCCGGGCTGCCCGTCTGCGTGGGCCTCGGCGTCTCCGACGCGGTCCAGGCCGCCGAGGTCGCCACCTTCGCCGACGGTGTGATCGTCGGCTCGGCCTTCGTCAAGCGGATACTGGACGCACCGGACCACGCGTCCGGACTGGCGGCGGTGCGCGAGCTGGCCGGGGACCTGGCGAAGGGCGTGCGCGGCCAGGCGTGACCCACGGGCCGCCGCGCGGCGGCCGGCCTGTGCCGGTCGTCATGTAACGGGCATTCCGGTCACTCGAACGGGTGGACCTCGGGCCGGGGAGGCGCGCTGCGCCTCCCCGGTTCGTTCTGGGGGTGTGAGCGAGAAGAACCGTGACGGAAAGCGGACCGCCCGCCAGCGGCTGGCGGTCGAGCGCGAGAAGCAGAAGTCCGCGGAGAAGCGGCGGCGGGCGCTGATCGTGGGCGCCGGCGTCGTCTGCGTCCTGGCCCTCGCGGCGGTGATCGGCGTGATCGCCGCGAACGCGGGCAAGAACAAGGCGAGCAACGACGCGGGCCCGGTCGTGGCGCCCTCCGGGGCGCAGGGCAAGGACAGTCTCGCGATCCCGGTCGGCAAGGACGGCGCGAAGTCGACGCTCACGATCTGGGAGGACTTCCGCTGCCCCGCCTGCCAGGCCTTCGAGACGGCGTACCGGCCCACCCTTCACGAGCTGGTCGACGCGGGCAAGCTCCGCATCGAGTACCACCTGGTCCGGCTGATCGACGGCAATCTCGGCGGCACCGGCTCGCTGCGCGCGGCCAACGCGGCGGCGTGCGCCCAGGACGCCGGGAAGTTCCGCGCCTACCACGACACGCTGTACTCGAACCAGCCCAAGGAGACCGACGACGCCTTCGCGAGCAACGCCAAGCTGATCACCCTGGCGGGCAAGGTCGGCGGGCTGGACACACCGGCGTTCCGGAAGTGCGTGAACACGGGGACGCACGACAGCTGGGTCGACCGCTCCCAGAAGGCGTTCCAGAGCGGAGGCTTCACCGGCACGCCCACGGTGCTGCTCGGCGGCAAGAACATCTACCAGGACCAGACGATGTCCCCGGCCAAGCTGAAGCAGATGGTGGAGTCGGCGGACCAGGGGTGAGGGGCCGCGGGCGGCCGAATCCCATGTCCCTGTTACGGACCCGTGGCCAGGCGGCTTGGTGTCGCCGGGGCCCGGCACGGTAGCGTCGGACTTGCCATGGAACTTGCCTACATTCCCAGTCCGTCCCGCGGGGTGCTGTATCTCGGCCCCATTCCGCTGCGCGGCTACGCCTTCTGCATCATCATCGGCGTCTTCATCGCCGTCTGGCTCGGCAACCGGCGCTGGGTCGCCAGGGGCGGGCAGTCCGGCACGGTGGCCGACATCGCGGTGTGGGCCGTCCCGTTCGGCCTGGTCGGCGGCCGGCTCTACCACGTGATCACGGACTACGAGCTGTACTTCAGTCCGGGCCGTGACTGGGTGGACGCCTTCAAGGTGTGGCAGGGCGGTCTGGGCATCTGGGGCGCGATCGCCCTCGGGGCGCTGGGCGCGTGGATCGGGGCGCGCCGCCGCGGCATCCCGATGCCCGCGTACGCCGACGCGGTGGCGCCCGGCATCGCCCTCGCGCAGGCCATGGGGCGCTGGGGCAACTGGTTCAACCAGGAGCTGTACGGCAGGGAGACCCATCTCCCCTGGGCGCTGCACATCACGTCCTCCGAGGGCGGCCGGGTCCCGGGGTACTACCACCCGACCTTCCTCTACGAGTCGCTGTGGTGCATCGGCGTCGCCTTCCTGGTGATGTGGGCCGACCGCCGCTTCAAGCTGGGCCATGGCCGGGCGTTCGCCCTCTACGTCGCCGCGTACTGCGTGGGCCGCGCCTGGATCGAGTACATGCGGGTGGACGACGCCCACCACATCCTCGGCCTGCGTCTGAACGACTGGACGGCGCTGATCGTCTTCCTGCTGGCGGTCAGCTACATGATCGTCTCGGCCCGCCTCCGTCCGGGACGCGAGGAGATCGTGGAGCCCCTCGCCCCCGGCGGCCCGGCGACGGGCACGGAGACCGACGAGGCCGCCGAGCCGGGCTCCGCGGCCGACAAGCCCGCCCCGGAGCCGAAGGGCGAGCCGTCGGACGAACCGCGGGACGAACCGCAGGACGAACCGGCGGGCGGGCCGAAGGCGGCCGCCGGGGAATCCGGGCCCGCGACGAAGAAGAGCTGACGAGCGGTCCGTACGACGTGAGGGGCGCCCGGGTCCTCCCGGGCGCCCCTCACGCGTGTGCCCGCCGAGATCCTCACCGCCGCCGGGTCAGCGACAGCGTGCGCCGGGCCATCGCCACCACCGCCGCGTCGACGAAGCGGCCGTCGGGGAGGGCCTGTGCGCCGGGCTCGGTGGTGGCGGCCTTGAGGACGGTCTCGGCATGGTCGCGCTCGGCCGAGGTGGGCAGGTAGGCGCGCTCGATGACCGGGAGCTGGCGGGGGTGGATCGCGGCCCGGCCGAGGAAGCCGAGGGCGCGGCCGTGGGCGCAGGAGGCGGCCAGGCCGTCCAGGTCGCGGATGTCGGGGTGGACGGTCTGCGCGGGCGGGGGCAGCCCCGCGGCCCGCGCGGCGACGATCACCCGGGAGCGCGGCCAGTCCAGCCCCGAGTCGGCCCGTACCCCGAGGTCGGCCCTAAGATCCGCCTCCCCGAGGGAGATGCCCCGCAGCGAAGGGTGCGCGCCCGCGATGGCGTACGCGTGCTCGACGGCCAGCGCCGACTCCAGCAGCGCGTAGAGAGGGAACGGAACGGCGGCGGCGACCGTGCGCACCTCCGCGGGGCTCGTCACCTTCGGCAGCCGCAGTCCCGACAGCCCCCGCAGCCCCCGCAGCGCCGTCAGGTCCGCGGCCGCCCACGGGGTGTCCAGGGCGTTCACCCGCACGTGTACCGGCACCGGCTGCACCGCCGTGAGCAGGTCCGCGGTGGCGGCGCGCGCGTACTCCTTGCGGTCCGGCGCCACGGCGTCCTCCAGGTCGATCACCACCACGTCCGCGCCCGCCACCAGCGCCTTGGCGACCACATGGGGCCGGTCCCCGGGGACGTACAGCCAGGTCAGCGGGGTCACAGGGCGCCCTCCGCGCGCAGGGCGGCGATGTCGGCCGGGGAGAGGCCCAGCTCGGTGAGGACCGCCTCGGTGTCCGCGCCGTGCGGCCGCCCGGCCCAGCGGACCGCGCCGGGCGTGGCGGACAGCCGGAACAGCACGTTCTGGAGGCGCAGCGGACCCAGCTCCGGGTCCGGCACGGTCGTCACCGTGTTCAGGGCCTGGTACTGGGGATCCGCCAGCACGTCCCGCACGTCCTGCACCGCCGCCACCGCCGCCTCCGCCTTCTCGAACGCCGCCAGGACCTCGGTACGGGTGCGGCCGGCGATCCAGGAGCCGACCGCCGCGTCCAGCACCTCCGCGTGCGCGGCCCGCTCCGCGCCGGTCGCGAACCAGGGTTCCTCGATCAGCTCCGGCCGCCCCACCAGCCGCATCACCCGCTCCGCCACCGACTGCGCGGACGTGGACACGGCGACCCAGGTGCCGTCGGCGGTGCGGTACGTGTTGCGGGGGGCGTTGTTCGCGGAGCGGTTGCCGGTGCGTTCCTGGACGTAACCGAGCTGGTCGTACCAGGTGGGGTGCGGGCCGAGCACGGACAGGATCGGCTCGATGATCGCCATGTCCACGACCTGCCCGGTGCCGGTGCGCTCCCGCGCGGCCAGTGCCGTGAGCACCGCGTAGGCGGTGGTGAGGCCCGCGACCGAGTCGGCGAGCCCGAAGGGCGGCAGGACCGGCGGGGCGTCCGGCTCTCCGGTGAGCGCGGCGAAGCCGCTCATCGCCTCCGCGAGGGTGCCGAACCCGGGCCGGCGCGCGTACGGCCCGAACTGCCCGAACGCGGTGACCCGGGCGAGCACCAGGCGCGGGTTTGCCGCGGACAGCTCCGCCCAGCCCAGATCCCATTTCTCCAGTGTCCCGGGGCGGAAGTTCTCGATCACGACGTCGGCGGTGGCGGCGAGCCGCAGCAGGGTCGCGCGGCCGCCCGGCCGGGACAGGTCCAGGGTGATCACCCGCTTGTTGCGGCCGAGCACCTTCCACCACAGGCCGACCCCGTCCTTCGCCGGGCCGTGCCCCCGGGACGGATCGGGCCGCCCCGGATGCTCCACCTTGATCACCTCGGCACCGAAGTCGCCGAGCAGCGTGGCGGCCATGGGCCCGGCGAAGAGCGTCGCCAGGTCCAGCACCCGCAGTCCGTCCAGCGCCGCGGCACCCGCCGCCGTACCCGCGCTCGTGCCCCCGCCCCAGCTCGCCGTACCCCCGCTCGTGCCCCCGCTCATGCGGTGAACCGGGCGTCGATCTCCGGGCGGTACGGCATCGACGCCGACGCCCCGGCCCGCTCGACCGAGAGGGACGCCGCGGCGGCCGCCCAGGACAGTGCCTCCCGCACGGGTTTCTCCTCGGCGAGGGCCACCGCGAGCGCCCCGGCGAAGGTGTCGCCCGCGCCCGTGGTGTCCACCGCCTCGACCCGGGGCGCGGGCACCACCAGCGGCTCGGCGTCCCGGGAGACGTACAGACAGCCGGTGGCGCCCAGGGTGACCACCGCGCGCGGCACCAGCTCCAGCAGCGCGGTGGCCGCCTCGCGCGGGTCGGTGCGGCCGGTGAGGGTGATCGCCTCGTACTGGTTGAGCACCAGGAGGTCGGTGGCGGCGAGGAGTCCGGGCGGCAGCGGCTGGACGGGGGAGGGGGTGAGGATCGTGCGGACCCCGTGCCGACGCGCCGCCGCGGCGCCCGCGACCACCGCGGCCGTCGGGATCTCCAGCTGGAGCAGCAGGGTGTCGGCGGAGGCGATCAGCCCCTCGTCGCCGGGCGAGAGGTGGTCGACGGTGCCGTTGGCGCCCGGGATGACGACGATGGAGTTGCCGCCCTCGTCGTCCACCACGATGTGCGCGGTGCCGGAAGGACCCTCGACGGTGCGCAGGAAGTCGGTGTCCACACCGGAGTGTTCGAGGGTCTCCCGCAGCCGGGACCCGGCCGCGTCGTTGCCCACCGCGCCGATCATGGAGACGGTGGCGCCGGCCCGCGCGGCGGCGATCGCCTGATTGGCGCCCTTGCCGCCGGGGATCGTGCGGAACTCCCGGCCGGTCACGGTCTCGCCGCGCTGCGGGGCCTCGGCGACGAAGGTGACGAGGTCCATGTTCGTGCTGCCGAGGACGGCGATATGGGTCATGGGCGGTTCGCCTCCAGGTGGGTGAGGTGGGCGAGGGTGTCGAAGCCGGTGCCGTCGAAGTCGGCCACGGCGGTGGCGAGCCGGTTCTTCAGCGGGGCCCGCCAGTGCTCGGGGATCGCGGCGGGGGAGCCCGCGAGGAGCCCGGCGAGGGCACCCGCGCTCGCGCCGACCGAGTCGGTGTCCAGGCCGCCCGCCACCGCCCGCCGGATCGAGCCGGTGAAGTCGCCGTCCGCGTGGGTGAGCGCGGCGGCCAGCAGGGCGGTGTTCGGCAGGGCGTGCACCCAGTGGTGGGCGGGGGAGTAGGCGGCGTGGAGTTCGTCCACCACGGTGTCGAAGTCATCGTGCCCGCAAGCCAGTCGAACGGCGTGGTCGACGGCCCCGGCCAGCCGGGAGCGGTGCGGGACGACCGACCGGCCCACGCGCAGACAGGAGTGGACGTCATGGTCGCCGGTGGCGGCCGCGGCGAGGGCGGCGGCGGTGAACATGGCCGCGTAGACACCGTTGGCCGTGTGGGTCAGCACCGCGTCCCGGTAAGCCTGTTCGGCGGCGGCGGCCGGGTCGCCCGGGTTGGTCCAGCCGTGGACGTCGGCACGGATCAGGGCGCCGATCCACTCCCGGAAGGGGTTGCGATGGCGGGCGGTGTGCGGGGGCTCCACGCCGCTGAGCAGGTTGCGGTAGGCGAGGCGCTCGGCGGTGAACGTGCGCCCCGGCGGCAGCTCCTGGAGCCACAGCCGGGCGACGTCCGCGGTGCTGAAGCCCTTTCCGTGCCGCTGGAGCAGCAGCAGGTTGAGCAAGGGGTAGTCGAGGTCGTCGTCCTCGGGCATGCCGTCGATGTTCTCGGCGAGCGAGGTGGCGGCCGAGCGGCGGTTCCACGGGTGCGCGCGGAGCAGTTCGACGGGCACGCCCCGGGCGGTGAAGTAGCCGCCGAGCGGCCAGTTGCCACTGGCCCGAGCGAGTGCGCGCAGGGCGTCCAGGGGCAACTTCTCGACCGGCTTGCCCAGCAGGCAGCCGACGGCCCGGCCCAGCCAGGACGCCTCGAACGCGAGCGGCCCCGGCGACCCGGCGGGCCGCGCGCCGGGCCAGTCGGGGCAGGCGGCCCGGATCGCGGACAGCTCGGTCGGTTCGTCGTCGGCCAGCCGGCTGGGCAGGTCGGCCAGTTCGTCCAGCAGATCCTCGGCGAGCAGCCGCAGATAGCGCGAGACGCGGTGCGGGGAGGCGCCCGCGCGGTCCGGGGCGTCCGGGCCGCCCGCCGCGCGCCAGCGCTCCTCGATCCGGGACGGCTCGCGGCCGTCGAGGCGGGCCTGGCGCAGCTCGTGGCCGAGCAGGTCCTCGGGCTGGACCCAGGTCAGTCGGAGCACGGCGCGCCTCCCAGGGCCGCGAAGGCCCTCTCGTGGGCGCGGCGCCGGCCGCGGTCGAGGGCGAACACCTCGCGCGCGACCTGGGCGAGCGTCCGGGCCGGCTGCCACAGGTCCAGGCGGCTCGCCTCGGCGACCGTCTTCGCCCAGTCCTCGGGCACCGGCGAGCCGAGCGCGCCCGCGAGGGCACCGGCCATGGTGGCGATCGAGTCGCAGTCGCGCCCGTAGTTGACCGAACCGAGCACCGCGTGCCGGAAGTCGCCGCCGGAGACCACCAGCATGCCCAGCGCGACGGGCAGTTCCTCGACGGAGTGCAGCCGCGAGGGGCGGCGGGCGCCGAGCGAGGGGGCCCGGTAGTCCGGACCGACCGTGTCGTAGGGCTCGACAGCCGCGCGCAGCGGACCGAGCGCCGACGCGAAGTCGGTGTGCCGGCGGGCCACTTCGCAGACCTTCTCGATCGCCTCCCGGGTCCCGTCCTTGGCCAGCGCCAGACAGGCGGTCACCACCGAGTCCGGGGTGGCGTCCGGCGCGGCGGCGGCGGCGACGGCCGCGGCGAGGACACCGGCCGCCTCCCGGCCGTACGACGACTGGTGGGCGCCGGCGACGTCCAGCGCCTCGGCGTACGCGGCGCGCGGGTCGGCCGCGTTGACCAGGCCGACCGGAGCCATGTACATCGCCGCACCGCAGTTGACGATGTTGCCGGTGCCCGCCTCCCGGGGGTCCACGTGACCGTGGGCGAGCCGGGCCACCAGCCACTTCTCGGCGAGGAAGAGGCGGTGCAGGGGCAGTGCCTCCGCCTCCAGCTCGGGGATCCAACGGGGGTTGGTCATCAGGTCCGGCACCAGGTGCTCGGCGATCGCGTAGGCGTCGAGGTGGTCCCGGACGCGGTCGTAGACCCGGACCAGGGCGTGCGTCATCAAGGTGTCGTCGGTGACGTGGCCGTCGCCCTTGTGGTACGGCGCCAGGGGCCGGGCGGTGCGCCAGGCGTCGCCGTGCCAGGGGCCGACGATGCCGTGCACGGGGCCGCCGTGGCGCTCGGTGATCTGGTCGGGGGAGTAGCCCTCGACCGGTCCGCCGAGGGCGTCGCCGACGGCGGCGCCGACGAGGGCACCGGCGATCCGTTCGTCCAGATCGGGCTGTCCGGTGCCTTTGGGTTGCTTGGGCGTCATGCCCGAATCATCCTCCCGGGCGGGCCGGCTGCGCGGCTTCCAGGAGTCCGGCGAGTTCCACCAGGTCGGTGCCGGTCAGCCGGGGCAGGGCGCAGCCGGGCAGCACACGGCAGGCGTCCCGCCAGGTCTCCGGGATCGCGGCGGCGCCGCCGAGCGCGCCGGTGAGGGCGCCCGCGAGGGCGGGAGCCGAGTCGGCGACCCGGGAGAGGCAAGCGGCGGCGGGTACGGCCTCGGCGACACGGCCGCCGGCGGCGGTGGTCAGCGCGAGGGCGACGGGGACGGTCTCGGCGGCGGCGACGCCGTAGCTGTAGACGTGGTCCACGATCTGGTGTTCGAGGAGTGGTACGAGCGTGAAGGCGCACGCGCCGTCCGCGGCGAGGGCGAGCGCGTGCCGGGCGTTGCGGCCGATCTCGGTGCCGGGCGGGAGTTCGGCGAGGGCGGCGGCGACGCAGGCGCCGGTGTCCGCGCCGGTGAGGGCGAGCGAGACGGCCGCCGCCATGGCGCGGGCGCCGTGCACACCGTCGCCGTCCTGGGTGTAGCGGGCGTCGAACTCGGCGAGCGCGGCGGCGCGTCCGGGATCCCCGGGGTGGGCCACGGCGAGGGCGCAGGCGCGCACACAGGCGGCGTCGTCGAAGTAGTGCGGGTTGTCGTGGCCGCTGGCGGGCGGGCGCAGGCCGGTGGCGAGGTTGCCGAGGCCGGCGCGGACGGAGATCCGGGCGCGCAGCGGCAGTACGGCGGACTCGACCTCCGGCGCGCGGTCCGCGGCGGCGGCGACCTCGCAGGCGACCGCGGACCAGGTGAGGTCGATGGCGGCACGCACCCGGCGGTCGCGGCTGAGGTCGCCGAGGGCATCGTCGGTACCGGCCCGCAGCACCGCCTCCGCGGCGAAGGCCGCCCACTCGGCGTCGTCGGAGGGGCCGAGGCGGAGGGGCTCGGGGGGCTGGTTGAGGGCGATCGGCACCGGCAGGGTGGTGGTCGCGTTCTGCTCCGCGAAGGTGTCCAGCTCACGGGTCAGCCGACGGGTCCACTCGGGCATCCGGGCCGCCCGGTGCCGCGCCGCGGGCCAGCCGGCGGCATCCCCGGCTGCCAACCCCAGCAGCATCCCCTCGACCCGCCCGGCCGTCATGCCGTCCCCTCGCGGTCGCCCCGGCCGGCGACGCCGGCCGCGTCCGTGCGGCCGTCCACCGCGACGTCCGTTCCGGAGTCCACCCCCACCAAGGGGCGGCGCACCCTGGAATCCCGGTTCCGCGCCCACCCGTCGTCCGGATCCGCCGGCCGGGAGGCGGGAGCGAGGGGCGGGGGAGGGACGGCGGGGGCCGACCGGAGGACCACGGCAGCGGGGCGGGGTGCCGCCGCCGGCCGGAGGGCGGCTGGTGCCGGCCGGGGCGGCTCCGCGGCCGGGAGGAGGAGTTCCGCCAGTTCCAGGATGTGCCGTCCCTCCATCGACGGCAGGCACCTGCCCCGCGCCGGGCCGATCGCGTCGGCCCAGGCGGCCGGGATCGCGGACAGCCCCTGCGTCGCGCCCGACAGCGCACCCGCCACCGCCGCCGTCGTGTCCGCGTCGCGGCCCATGTTGACGGCGGTGAGCACCGCCTCGCGGAAGTCGCCGTCGGCCGTGGCGTAGGCGCCGAAGGCCAGGGCGACCGCCTCCGGGGCGAGGTCGGTCCAGGGGTAGCCGCCGATGACGACCGCGGAGCGGACCGCGCGTTCGCCGCGGTGGGCGACGGCCACCGCGCGGCGCAGTGAGCGGGCGGTCCAGGAGTCGTCCGGGAGCACCGCCAGGGCCGCGGCGATCACCGCCGGGACCGGAGCGCCCGCCATCGCCGCGGCCACCCCCGCCGCGACGGCCCGGCCGCCGTGGATGCCCTCGCCCTCGTGGCTGACGGAGCCGTCGATCGCGACCAGCCGGGCCGCCTCCCCCGGGCGGCCCGCCGCGAACACCCCGAACGGGGCCGCGCGCATCGCGAGCCCGTCGCTCCAGGCGTGCCGGTGCTGCGCGGAGATCGGCGCCGCCAGCCCCCGGCGCAGATTCTCCAGCGTGCCCCGCTCGCTGAAGCCCGCGCCGCGGAACGCGGCCCGCTCGCCGATCCACTCGTGCCAGGCCGCCTCCGCGTGCGCCGGGGTGAGCGCGGAGCCGTGGCGGGCGAGCAGCAGACCGGAGAAGAGCGCGTACTCGGTGTCGTCCGTACCTTGCGGCCGGTCCGCGACGTAGCCGGTGATACGACCCCATCGGGCCCGGATCTCGGAGGGCTTCAGGTTCTCCGCGGGGGCGCCGAGCGCGTCGCCGACGGCCAGGCCCAGCAACGCGCCCCGGGCCCGGGAGCGCAGTCCGGTGGACTCACCGGGCCGCGCTCCGGTGGGCTCACCGGACGCCGGGAGCGGGGGAGTACAGGCGGTCGATGCCATGGGCGGCCTCCTTCGGCGGGGCCCACCCGGGCCCGCGGACCCTTTGCGGATGTGTCCCACGGCGGGCCGCCGTACGTGCCTGGGACGGCGTCCTGTCATCCGTTCGGCAACCTCGGCGCTGAGCGGGGCGAATGACCGGCGAAAACCGTGAAGCCGCAGGTTAGCCCAGCCTTTCCTTGCTGGCGGCGCGATCCGGAACGACGTAGATTCCGTGGTGTCGAAAAGTAGAACTCGTCCAAAGTTAGCTTTGGCTAAGCTAAATCGGGGAAGAAGACCATGGCCCTCATCGAAACCGAGGCCGCGCTGCACGAAGCGCACCGCGACAACCACACGCACCGCGATGTCAACGGCGGCTGGCTGCGCCCCGCCGTCTTCGGCGCGATGGACGGCCTGGTCTCCAACCTCGCCCTGATGACCGGCGTGGCCGGTGGCGCCGTCGGCCACCAGACCATCGTCATCACCGGACTCGCGGGCCTCGCCGCCGGCGCCTTCTCCATGGCCGCCGGCGAGTACACCTCCGTCGCCTCCCAGCGGGACCTGGTCGAGGCCGAGCTGGACGTCGAGCGTCGCGAGCTGCGCCGGCACCCCCAGGACGAGGAGGACGAGCTCGCGGCACTGTACGTGGCCCGGGGCGTGGCCCCCGAACTGGCCCGTGAGGTCGCCCGGCAGCTGTCCAAGGACCCCGAGCAGGCCCTGGAGATACATGCCCGCGAGGAACTGGGCATCGACCCGGGCGACCTGCCCTCCCCGCTGGTCGCGGCGGTCTCCTCCTTCGGTTCCTTCGCCCTCGGCGCGCTGCTGCCCCTGCTGCCGTACCTGCTCGGCGCGACCGTCCTGTGGCCCGCCCTGCTGCTCGCGCTGATCGGGCTCTTCGGCTGCGGCGCCGTCGTGGCCAAGGTGACCGCGCGCAGCTGGTGGTTCAGCGGCCTGCGGCAACTCGCGCTGGGCGGCGCGGCCGCCGGTGTGACGTACGCCCTGGGCGCCCTGTTCGGAACGGCCGTAGGATAACGCGCGACCGGTACTTATACGCGGAGACGAATAAGTAGCCGTTACCCGCTGGTTTCGGATGCATGACCACGGGGCATGAGCCGTAAGCGCTGTGGGCAATGACGCCTGCCGCACCCCCGCGGGGTGGGCCGACGAAGATCCCCCCTGCTCCCACCCCGGACCGATGGGCACCGATCCGACCGATGGTGCCGCAGCGGTCCACCCACATGCGTTCGCCGCCACCGCGGCGGCCGGCCGCCCCGGGCGGCACCGGGCCGTCGCGCCATGCGGCACCGGCCGCTTCGTGCGGTAACCGGCCGCCCCGCGCGGCCCCGGGACACCGGTCATGAACCCCGGCTGTGTCCGCATGATGAAACGGAGCATCCGCTTCCCGAGAACCGGGTCATCATGTAACCTGCACGAAATTTCGCCATCTCCGCAGAGGGCCAACGTCGTCCCTCGGCACACGCCACATGCCACATGACGACGACGGGAGAGCCGATGCGTACGCCGCGCCAGCCGTCCCAGCATTCCGAGAACGGCCAGAACTGGTCGTTCATGGATGCTCGCCCTGCTGCGCAGGGTATGTACGACCCCCGCAACGAACACGACGCCTGCGGCGTCGGTTTCGTCGCCACTCTCACCGGCGAGGCCTCCCACACCCTGGTCGAGCAGGCGCTCACCGTGCTGCGCAATCTGGAGCACCGCGGCGCCACCGGCTCCGAGCCGGACTCGGGCGACGGCGCGGGCCTGCTCTCGCAGGTGCCGGACGCCTTCTTCCGCGAGGTGGCCGGATTCGAACTGCCCGCCGCCGGTTCGTACGCCGTCGGCATCGCCTTCCTGCCCGCCGAGGGCACCGGGGACGCCGTCTCGGCGATCGAGACGATCGCCGCCGAGGAGGGCCTGACCGTCCTCGGCTGGCGCGAGGTGCCGGTCGCCCCCGAGCTGCTGGGCGCCACCGCCCGCGCCACCATGCCGGTCTTCCGGCAGATCTTCGTGACCGACGGGGCCAGCGAGGGCATCGTCCTGGACCGCAAGGCGTTCGTGCTGCGCAAGCGCGCCGAGCGCGAGGCGGGCGTGTACTTCCCGTCGCTGTCCGCGCGCACCATCGTCTACAAGGGCATGCTGACCACCGGCCAGCTGGAGCCCTTCTTCCCGGACCTCTCGGACCGCCGCTTCGCCTCCGCGATCGCGCTGGTGCACTCCCGGTTCTCCACGAACACCTTCCCGTCGTGGCCGCTCGCGCACCCGTACCGCTTCATCGCCCACAACGGCGAGATCAACACCGTGCAGGGCAACCGCAACTGGATGCGCGCCCGCGAGTCCCGGCTGGCCTCCGACCTGTTCGGCGCCCCGGAGAAGCTGGAGCGGATCTTCCCGGTCTGCACCCCCGGCGCCTCCGACTCCGCCTCCTTCGACGAGGTCCTGGAGCTGCTGCACCTCGGCGGCCGCTCGCTGCCGCACTCCGTGCTGATGATGATCCCGGAGGCATGGGAGAACCACGCCTCCATGGACGAGGCCCGGCGTGCCTTCTACGGCTTCCACGCCACGATGATGGAGCCGTGGGACGGCCCCGCCTGCGTCACCTTCACCGACGGCACCCAGGTCGGCGCCGTGCTCGACCGCAACGGTCTGCGCCCCGGCCGCTACTGGGTCACCGACGAGGGCCTGGTCGTCCTCGGCTCCGAGGTCGGCGTCCTCGACATCGACCCCGCCCGGGTCGTCCGCAAGGGCCGGCTGCAGCCCGGCCGGATGTTCCTCGTGGACACCGCCGAGCACCGCATCATCGAGGACGACGAGATCAAGGCCTCGCTCACCGGCGCACAGCCGTACGCCGAGTGGCTGGAGGCCGGTGAGATCGAGCTGGGCGACCTGCCCGAGCGCGAGCACATCGTGCACACCCACGCCTCGGTCACCCGCCGCCAGCAGACCTTCGGCTACACCGAGGAGGAACTGCGCGTCATCCTCGCCCCGATGGCCCGCACCGGCGCCGAGCCGATCGGCTCCATGGGCACCGACTCCCCGATCGCGGCCCTGTCCGAGCGCCCCCGGCTGCTCTTCGACTACTTCACCCAGCTGTTCGCCCAGGTCACCAACCCGCCGCTGGACGCCATCCGGGAGGAGCTGGTCACCTCCCTGCGCAGCGCGCTCGGCCCGCAGGGCAATCTGCTCGACCCGACCGCCGCCTCCTGCCGGTCCGTCCTGCTGCCCTTCCCGGTGATCGACAACGACGAGCTGGCCAAGCTCATCCACATCAACGCCGACGGCGACATGCCCGGCTTCAAGGCCGCGACGCTCTCCGGTCTGTTCCGGGTGAGCGGCCGCGGCGAGTCGCTGGCCGCCCGCATCGAGGAGATCTGCTCGGAGGCCGACGCGGCCATCGAGAACGGCGCCCGGCTGATCGTCCTCTCCGACCGGCACTCGGACGCCGAGCACGCGCCGATCCCCTCGCTGCTGCTGACCGCGGCCGTCCACCACCACCTCATCCGCACCAAGCAGCGCACCCACGTGGGCCTGCTGGTCGAGGCCGGCGACGTCCGCGAGGTCCACCACGTCGCCCTGCTGATCGGCTTCGGCGCCGCCGCCGTCAACCCGTACCTGGCGATGGAGTCGGTGGAGGACCTGGTCCGCGCGGGCACCTTCCTCGACGGCGCCGACCCCGAGAAGGCCATCAAGAACCTGATCTACGCGCTCGGCAAGGGCGTCCTGAAGGTCATGTCCAAGATGGGCATCTCCACCGTCGCCTCCTACCGCGGCGCCCAGGTCTTCGAGGCCGTCGGCCTCGACGAGTCCTTCGTGGAGAAGTACTTCAACGGCACCGCCACCAAGATCGGCGGCGTCGGCATCGACGTCATCGCCGGCGAGGTCGCCGCCCGCCACGCCAAGGCGTACCCGGCCTCCGGCATCGCGCCGGCGCACCGCGCGCTCGACATCGGCGGCGAGTACCAGTGGCGCCGCGAGGGCGAGCCGCACCTGTTCGACCCGGAGACGGTCTTCCGCCTCCAGCACTCCACGCGGACCGCGAGCTACGACATCTTCAAGAAGTACACCTCGCGGGTGAACGAGCAGTCCGAGCGACTGATGACGCTGCGCGGGCTGTTCGGTTTCACCTCCGAGCGGGCGCCGATCCCGGTCGAGGAGGTCGAGCCGGTCAGCGAGATCGTCAAGCGGTTCTCGACCGGCGCGATGTCGTACGGCTCCATCTCCAAGGAGGCGCACGAGACCCTCGCCATCGCCATGAACCAGCTGGGCGGCAAGTCCAACACCGGTGAGGGCGGCGAGGACCCGGAGCGCCTGTACGACCCCGCGCGCCGCTCGGCGATCAAGCAGGTCGCCTCCGGCCGCTTCGGCGTCACCTCCGAGTACCTGGTCAACGCGGACGACATCCAGATCAAGATGGCCCAGGGCGCCAAGCCCGGCGAGGGCGGCCAGCTGCCCGGCCACAAGGTCTACCCGTGGGTCGCCAAGACGCGTCACTCGACCCCCGGCGTGGGTCTGATCTCCCCGCCGCCGCACCACGACATCTACTCCATCGAGGATCTGGCCCAGCTGATCCACGACCTCAAGAACGCCAACCCCCGGGCGCGGATCCACGTCAAGCTGGTCTCCGAGGTCGGCGTCGGCACGGTCGCGGCGGGTGTGTCCAAGGCACACGCGGACGTCGTGCTGATCTCCGGCCACGACGGCGGCACCGGCGCCTCCCCGCTGACCTCCCTCAAGCACGCGGGCGGCCCCTGGGAGCTGGGCCTGGCCGAGACGCAGCAGACGCTGCTGCTCAACGGGTTGCGCGACCGGATCGTCGTGCAGACCGACGGTCAGCTCAAGACCGGCCGCGACGTCGTCATCGCCGCGCTGCTCGGCGCCGAGGAGTTCGGTTTCGCGACCGCGCCGCTCGTCGTCTCCGGCTGCGTCATGATGCGCGTCTGCCATCTGGACACCTGCCCGGTCGGCATCGCCACCCAGAACCCGGTGCTGCGCGAGCGCTTCGCCGGCAAGGCCGAACACATCGTGAACTTCTTCCGGTTCATCGCCGAGGAGGTCCGCGAGCTGCTCGCCGAGCTGGGCTTCCGCACCATCGAGGAGGCCGTCGGTCACGCCGAGGTGCTGGACGTGCGGCGCGCCGTCGACCACTGGAAGGCTCAGGGCCTGGACCTGGCGCCGCTGTTCCACGTGCCGGACCTGCCCGAGGGCGCGGTCCGCCACCAGCAGATCGCCCAGGACCACGGCCTGGAGAAGGCCCTGGACAACGAGCTGATCAGGCTCGCCGCCGACGCCCTGGCCGCGAACGACGCGACCGAGGCCCAGCCGGTGCGCGCCCAGGTCGCCATCCGCAACATCAACCGCACGGTCGGCACCATGCTCGGCCATGAGGTGACCAAGAAGTTCGGCGGCGCCGGCCTGCCCGAGGACGCCATCGACATCACGTTCACCGGTTCCGCGGGCCAGTCCTTCGGCGCGTTCCTGCCGCGCGGCGTCACGCTGCGGCTGGAGGGCGACGCCAACGACTACGTCGGCAAGGGGCTCTCGGGCGGCCGGATCGTCGTCCGCCCGGACCGCGCCGCCGACCACCTCGCCGAGTACTCGACGATCGCGGGCAACACGATCGGCTACGGCGCCACCGGTGGCGAGCTGTTCCTGCGCGGTCGTACCGGTGAGCGGTTCTGTGTGCGCAACTCCGGCGCGCTGGTCGTCTCCGAGGGTGTGGGCGACCACGGCTGCGAGTACATGACCGGTGGCCACGCCGTCGTCCTCGGTCCGACCGGCCGCAACTTCGCCGCGGGCATGTCCGGCGGCATCGCCTACGTCATCGACCTCGACCCCGACAACGTCAACGCGGGCAACGCGGACGCGGTCCGGGAACTGACCGAACCGGACAAGGCGTGGCTGCACGACGTCGTGCGCCGGCACGCCGAGGAGACCGGCTCGACCGTCGCCGCGAGGCTGCTCGCCGACTGGGACGCGGCCGCGGCCCGGTTCAGCAAGATCATCCCCAGCACGTACCAGGCAGTGCTCGCCGCCAAGGACGCCGCCGAGCGAGCCGGTCTCTCCGAGACCGAGATCACCGAGAAGATGATGGAGGCGGCGACCAATGGCTGATCCGAAGGGCTTCCTCAACCACGGCCGCGAGGCCGCCAGGACCCGTCCCGTCGGTGAGCGTGTCAAGGACTGGAACGAGGTCTACGTCCCCGGCTCCCTGCTGCCGATCATCGGCAAGCAGGCCAGCCGGTGCATGGACTGCGGCATCCCGTTCTGCCACAACGGCTGTCCGCTCGGGAACCTGATCCCCGAGTGGAACGACTACGCCTACCGCGAGGACTGGGCCGCCGCCTACGAGCGGCTGCACGCCACCAACAACTTCCCGGAGTTCACCGGGCGGCTGTGCCCGGCGCCGTGCGAGTCGGCGTGCGTGCTGGGCATCAACCAGCAGCCGGTCACCATCAAGAACGTCGAGGTCTCCATCATCGACAAGGCGTGGGAGGGCGGGCACGTCGCCCCGCGCGTCCCCGAGCGCCTGTCCGGCAAGACGGTCGCGGTCATCGGCTCGGGCCCCTCCGGCCTCGCCGCCGCCCAGCAGCTGACCCGGGCCGGCCACACGGTCGCCGTCTACGAGCGCGCGGACCGCATCGGTGGCCTCCTGCGCTACGGCATCCCCGAGTTCAAGATGGAGAAGCGGCACATCAACCGCCGTATCGAGCAGATGCGCGCGGAGGGCACCCGCTTCCGCACCGGTGTGGAGGTCGGCCGCGACCTCAACGCACGCGACCTGAAGAAGCGCTACGACGCGGTCGTGATCGCCGCCGGCTCCACCACCGCCCGTGATCTCCCCGTCCCCGGGCGGGAGCTGAAGGGCGTCTACCAGGCGATGGAGTACCTGCCGCTGGCCAACAAGGTCCAGGAGGGCGACTACGTGGCGGCGCCCGTGACGGCCGAGGGCAAGCATGTCGTCGTGATCGGCGGCGGTGACACCGGCGCGGACTGCGTGGGCACCGCCCACCGCCAGGGCGCGGCCTCGGTCACCCAGCTGGAGATCATGCCCCGCCCGAACGAGGAGCGGCACCCGACCGGGCAGCCCTGGCCCACCTTCCCGATCCTCTACAAGGTCACCTCGGCCCACGAGGAGGGCGGCGAGCGGATCTACTCCGCCTCCACCACCCACTTCGAGGGCGACGAGGACGGCAACGTGCAGTGGCTGCACATCGCCGAGGTCGAGTTCGTGGACGGCAGGCCGAGCCAGAAGCCGGGCACCGAGCGCCGTATCCCGGCGCAGCTGGTCACCCTGGCGATGGGCTTCACCGGCACCGACCGCGAGAACGGTCTGGTGGAGCAGTTCGGCCTGGACCTCGACGAGCGCGGTAACATCGCCCGCGACGCCGATTTCCAGACCAACGTGCCGGGAGTGTTCGTCGCCGGTGACGCCGGCCGCGGGCAGTCCCTCATCGTCTGGGCGATCGCGGAGGGCCGCTCGGCCGCCCGCGGCGTCGACCGCTACCTGACCGGGGCCAGCGACCTGCCGGCCCCGATCCGTCCGACCGACCGCGCGCTCGCGGTCTGACGGCACCCCCGAACGTCCCGCACAAAGGCGTGCGGAACACCGATGGCGCCTGCCCACCTGTCCCCGACCGGACGACCGGGCAGGCGCCGTCGACTTTTCCGCCGCCGCCGATCAGGCGGTCAGCGAGGCCGCCTTCAGCCAGGCGAGCACGATCAGCAGGGCGAGCAGGGCCACGCACACCCCCGCCTGCACCAGGGTGCGCCGCTGGTCGCGGGGCGCGTAGGCGTACGCCACGGTCACCACGGCACCCGCGAGCAGACCGCCGAGGTGGCCCTGCCAGGAGGTCAGCCCCGCGGAGATCACCAGCCACAGCAGCAGGCCCGCCATGTACCGGTTGACCTCGCGCATGTCGTGGCCGAGGCGGCGGCCCATGACCCAGTAGGCGGCGCCCAGTCCGAAGATCGCTCCGGAGGCGCCGACCGTGTAGGACTCCGGGGCCAGCAGCAGCTCCAGCACCGAACCGCCGAGCGCCGACAGCAGATACAGGGCGAGGTGGCGCACCCGGCCCAGCTGGGTCTCCACGACCCGGCCGATGTTCCACAGCGCCACCATGTTGAACAGGATGTGCGTGATCCCGAACGTCCCCTCACCGGGCGTCAGATGCAGGAACGCGCCGGTCAGCAGCCGGTACCACTCCCCGTGCGCGACGCCCTCCGGGACATAGCCGGCGGGTGTGGTGCCGAGCATCGCGAAGCGGTACTCGAACGACGGCCGGGCCAGCTCCACCAGATACGCCGCCACGTTCAGCCCGACCAGCACATAGGTCACCAGCGGCACCGCGGCGATCCGGCCCCCGAACACGGTCCGCGCCCGCCGGATCGAACGGGCGCCCTCCCGCACGCACTCCACGCACTGGTGGCCGACCGCGGCCTCCCGCATGCAGGACGGGCAGATGAAGCGGTCGCAGCGGGTGCAGCGGACATACGACTCCACCTGCGGATGACGGTAACAGGTGGTCACGACGGACTCGGCGGCCACGGGCCGGCTCCTCGAAAAGGGAAGGACGACAAGGAAAGGGGAGAGGCGGGGGGAAGCACAGCGAGCCGGTGGGGCGGCAGCGAACAAAATAGCGAACAGATGTGACGGCCGTGACGCCCGGTGCGCGTGATCACGTAGGCTCGGCCCCTCGGAACAGCCGGAGGGGGCCATGGCCGCGATCAGCCTGCGCAAGGTCGAGGAGACCGCGCCCGCACTCGTCGGCGCCTACCGCTCGGCCGGGGTCAGTCTGCGCAAACACGGCCTGGACGGGCTGCGGGCCGCCGTCTACCTCGTCCTCGACCACTCCGGTTCCATGCGCCCCTACTACCAGGACGGCAGCGTCCAGGCGCTCGCCGACCGGGTGCTGGGGCTGTCCGCGCACCTGGACGACGACGGCCGGGTGCCGGTGGTGTTCTTCTCCACCGGCATCGACGCCGTCACCGAGATCCCGCTCGCCGGTCACGAGGGCGGCGTCGAGCGGATCGTCGCCGGTCTCGGCCACATGGGCCGGACGAGCTACCACCTGGCGATGGACGCCGTCATCGAGCACTACCTGGACAGCGGCGCCACCGACCCCGCCCTGGTCGTCTTCCAGACCGACGGCGGCCCGGTCGACAAGTTCGCCGCGGAGCGCTATCTCTGCAAGTCCGCGAAGCTTCCGCTGTTCTGGCAGTTCATCGGCTTCGGCGACCCGCGCGGCAAGCAGTTCGACTTCCTGCGCAAACTGGACGAACTCCCGGTGCCCGGCAAACGGATCGTGGACAACGCCGGCTTCTTCCACGTGGGCGAGGACCCCCGGCGCGTCCCCGACGCCGAGCTGTACGACCGTCTCGTCGCCGAGTTCCCCGCCTGGCTGGCGGCCGCGCGCGCGGCGGGCGTCGTCCGCCCCTCCTGAACCGGCCCGCTCACGGGTTCACCTCCCCGAGGGCGTCGGCCAGGACCAGCTCCCGGCACTCCTCGGGCGTCCCCCACGCGGTGCGCAGCGCGCGGGCCTTGGTCAGCCACAGGGAGAGGTCGTACTCCGCGGTGTAGCCGATCGCGCCGTGCAGATGCAGCGCCGTCCGCGCGGTGCCGTACGCCGCCTCGCACGCCCGGAGCTTGGCCGCGGCCACGTCCGCCGGGCGCATCGATATCGCCGCGCCGAGCACGAGGGGCCGGGCGAACTCCAGGGCCGTCCTCGCGTCGGCCAGCCGGTGCTTGACCGCCTGGAAGGAGCCGACGGGTACCCCGAACTGGGTGCGCTGCCCGACGTAGGCCACCGTGCGGTCGAGCAGGGCCAGACCGACGCCGAGGGCCTGCGCGGCGACGGCCAGCCGGGCCCAGACGAGGGCCCGCTCGTACGGGGGATCGGTGCGGAGCGGGGCGCCGTCCGGGACGAGCGGGGTCAGCCGGCGGGCGGGATCCAGGGACGCGCGCACCGGTCCGGGGGTCGCCTGGCACAGGCCGCCGGGGGTGGGCGCGAGCCGGAGCGCGGCCGCGTCCCCGTCGAGGGCCGGCCCGCCGGGCGGTGCGACGGTGACCGGCACCTCGCCCGCCACCAGCCCCGGCAGGAAGCGTGCGGCGTGCGGCGGCGCGTCCAGGAGCAGGGCCGCCGCGACCGTCTCCACCAGCGGTCCGGGTACCGCGTGCCGACCCAACTCCAGGAAAGCGAGGGCCAGTTCCACCGGCCGCCGCCCTGCCCCGCCGTACTCCCGCGGTACCGCGAGCCCGAACACCCCGGCCTTCGCGAGCCGCGCCCACAAGGCCCGCCCGCGCGCGTGCTCGCCACGGCTCCACTCCCGGACCACCGCCGGGGTGTCCGCCGCCGTCAGCAGGGCTCCCAGCGAGTCGGTGAAGGCCCGCTGCTCGGCATCGGGGAGGAAGCGCATCAGCGGCGTCCCTTCGGCAGGCCCAGCAGTCGCTCGGCGATGATGTCGCGCTGGATCTCGTTGGTGCCCGCGTAGACCGGACCGGCCAGCGCGAAGACGTACCCCTGCGACCAGGCGCCGTCGGCCTCCTCGCCCTCCGGGCCCAGCAGGTCGAGCGCCGTCTCGTGCAGCGCGAGGTCCAGCTCGGACCAGAACACCTTGTTCATGCTGGTCTCCGGGCCGAGCCGGCCGCCGGCCAGGAACCGGGAGGCGGCCGCGTAGGTGAACAGCCGGTAGGCGCGGGCGCCGATCACCGCGTCCGCCACCCGCTCGCGCGCGTGCTCCGGACAGCCGCGCGCCCGCCACAGCCCGACCAGACGGCGCGCCGCGGCGAGGAACCGGCCCGGTGAACGCAGCGTCAGCCCCCGCTCGTTGCCCGCCGTCGACATCGCGATCCGCCAGCCCTGTCCCGGTTCGCCGATCACGTCCTCGTCCGGCACGAACACCTCGTCCAGGAACAGCTCCGCGAACGCGGGCCTGCCGTCCAGCCGGCCGATCGGGCGCACCGTGACCCCGGGAGCGCGCAGGTCGAACATCAGATAGGTGAGCCCCTGATGGGGCCGCTCCGCCCCCGGATCGCTGCGGAACAGCCCGAAGGCCCGGTCGGCGAAGGCCGCCCGCGAGGACCATGTCTTCTGTCCGCCGAGCAGCCAGCCGCCGTCCGCGCGCACCGCCCGGGAGGTGAGCGAGGCCAGATCCGAGCCCGCCTCGGGCTCCGACCAGGCCTGCGCCCACACCACCTCGCCCGAGGCCATCGGCGGCAGCACCCGCGCGCACTGCTCCGGCGTCCCGTGCTCCAGCAGGGTGGGGGCCAGCAGGTCGATCCCGTTCTGCCCGACCCGGCCGGGCGCGCCCGCCGCCCAGTACTCCTCCTCGAACAGCAGCCAGCCCAGCAGCCCAGCGTCCCGTCCGCCGTACCGCCGCGGCCAGGACACCACCGACCAGTGGTCCGCGGCCAGTTCGGCCTCCCAGGCGCGATGGGCGGCGAACCCCGCCGCCGTCTCCAGCGACGGCAGCGGCACCCGCGGCACGTGCGCCGCCAGCCAGGCGCGGGCCTCGGCGCGGAACTCCTCGTCGGCCGGGGAGAAGGTCAGGTCCATGGCCGCCGTCACCATCCTTCCCTAACAAGTGTTTGGTAGGTTAGCGTGACCCCATGACAGGCGTCGAGAGCCCGGCCTACGTCCCCGGGCACGGACTGCTCAAGGGCCGCAGCGCCGTCGTCACCGCGGCGGCCGGCACCGGTATCGGCGGGGCCACCGCGCGCCGCTTCCTGGAGGAGGGCGCCCGCGTCCTGCTCAGCGACGCACACCCCCGGCGCCTGAAGGAGCACGAGGCCGAACTGGCCCGGCGGTTCCCGGGCGCGGTGACCGCCCTGCCCTGCGACGTCACCGACGAGCGGCAGGTCCGGGCACTGTTCGAGACGGCCGCCGCCGAGCACGGCCGACTGGACATCGTCGTCAACAACGCGGGACTCGGCGGTACTTCGCCCCTCGCCGACATGACCGACGACCAGTGGAACCGCGTCCTGGACGTCACCCTGAACGGCACCTTCCGCTGCACCCGGGCCGCCCTGCGCGCGCTGCGGACCACCGGCGGCGGAGTGATCGTCAACAACGCCTCCGTCGTCGGCTGGCGCGCCCAGGCCGGACAGGCCCACTACGCCGCCGCCAAGGCCGGGGTGATGGCCCTGACCCGCTGCGCCGCCGTCGAGGCCGCCGCCTACGGGGTGCGGGTCAACGCCGTCGCGCCCAGCCTGGCCCACCACCCCCACCTGGTGAGGGTCACCACCCCCGAACTCCTGGCGGAGCTGACCGAACGCGAGGCCTTCGGCCGCCCCGCCGAGCCCTGGGAGGTGGCCAACGTGATCGTGTTCCTCGCCTCCGGCTACTCCTCGTACATGACCGGCGAGACCGTCGCCGTCAGCAGCCAGCGCGCCTAGGGCGAGCGGGGGAGCGTCCAGAATGGGTGCGTGCCGACCAAGAAGAAGCCCCAGGTGACCGCCGCAGCGGTCCGGCGCGGCGAACTCCTCAACACCGCCGCCGAAGTGTTCGCCGAACACGGCTACAACGCCACCACCGTCCGCCGCATCGCCGACCACGCCGGTATGCTCGCGGGCAGCCTCTACTACCACTTCGACTCCAAGGAGTCGATGCTCGAAGAGATCCTGCGCACCTTCCTCGACGAGCTGTGGGGCGGCTACGACAGCGTCCTCGCCGCCGGACTCGGGCCCCGCGAGACGCTGGAGGCCCTGGTCACCGAGTCCTTCCGGGAGATCGACCGGCACCGTGCCGCCGTCGCCATCTACCAGAAGGAGAGCCGGCAGCTGGTCGCCCAGGACCGGTTCGCCTTCCTCGCCGAGTCCCAGCGCCGGTTCGAACGGGCCTGGCTCTCCACCCTGGAACGCGGGGTCGCCGAACACGTCTTCCGCTCCGATTTGGACGTCCGGCTCACCTACCGGTTCGTCCGCGACACCGTGTGGGTCGCCGCCTCCTGGTACCGGCCCGGCGGACAGCACAGCCCCGAGGAGATCGCCCGCCAGTACCTGTCGATGGTGCTGGACGGCATCGCCGTACGCGCACGGCACGAAGAGCGCGACGAGAAGAGCGAGCACAGCGGATAACACCCCTTTCCCTGCGAGGGAGTCGAGTCACATGGCCGAGGCCTACATCGTCGAAGCGGTCCGCACGCCCGTCGGGCGACGCGGGGGAGGACTCAGCGGCGTCCACCCGGCCGACCTGGGCGCCCATGTCCTTCGAGCGCTCGTGGAGCGGGCCGGCATCGACCCGGCCGCCGTCGAGGACGTCGTGTTCGGTTGTCTGGACGCGGTGGGTCCCCAGGCCGGGGACATCGCCCGCACCAGCTGGCTGGCCGCCGGACTGCCCGAGGAGGTGCCGGGCGTGACCGTGGACCGGCAGTGCGGCTCCTCGCAGCAGGCCGTGCACTTCGCCGCGCAGGCCGTGCTCTCCGGCACCCAGGACCTGGTGGTCGCCGGCGGTGTGCAGAACATGTCCCAGATCCCCATCGCCTTCGCCTCCCGCCAGGCCGCCGACCCGCTCGGCCTGACCGAGGGGCCCTTCCTCGGCAGCACCGGCTGGCGCGCCCGCTACGGCAACCGGCCCGTCAACCAGTTCGCCGGCGCCGAGGCCATCGCCGCCCAGTGGCGCATCGGCCGCGCCGAGCAGGAGGAGTTCGCCCTGCGCTCGCACCGGCGTGCGGTGTGGGCCGTCGACACCGGCCGCTTCGCGCGCGAGACCGTCCCCTACGGCCCGGTCGCCGTGGACGAGGGCCCCCGCCGCGACACCTCCCTGGAGAAGATGGCCGCCCTGAAGCCGGTCCTCGACGGCGGCACCATCAGCGCCGCCTGCTCCTCCCAGACCTCAGACGGCGCCGCCGCCCTCCTCCTCGCCTCCGAACGCGCGGTCCGCGATCACGGACTGCGTCCCCGCGCCCGCGTCCACCACCTCTCCGCGCGCGGCGAGGACCCCATACGCATGCTCTCCGCCCCCATCCCGGCCACCGCGCACGCCCTGAAGAAGACCGGCCTGACCATCGACGCCCTCGACCTCGTGGAGATCAACGAGGCCTTCGCCCCGGTCGTCCTCGCCTGGCTGAAGGAGACCGGAGCCGACCCGGAGAAGGTCAACGTCAACGGCGGCGCGATCGCCCTCGGCCACCCCCTCGGCGCGACCGGCGCCCGGCTGATGACCACCCTGCTCCACGAACTGGAGCGCACCGGCGGCCGTTACGGCCTCCAGACCATGTGCGAGGGCGGCGGCCAGGCCAACGTGACCGTCATCGAACGCCTCTGAGCGAGACTCCGGTCCCGGCCCTTCCCCGGGGACCACAGGACGCCCGGCCTCGGGCCTCCGGGCCTTGCGTGCAAACGGCCTTCCGGGCTCGGGATCTGCAGGTCCCCAGGGCCTGTCGGTCTCGGGAGCTGCCGGCCTCCGGGATCTGTCGGTCCCCGGGACGGGGGCCCTGGGGCCGACGGACCTCAGGAACCGTCGGCGCCGTCAGCCCCGCTCGCCTCCGGCCAGTTCCGTCAGTCCCTCCAGCACCTCCTCCGCCTCCCTCACGATCCGCTCCACCAGTTCCGCGCACGAGGGCAGGTCCTCGATCACCCCGGTGACCTGTCCGGCCGCCATCACCCCCAGGTCGGTACGGCCGTCCACCATCGCCGACCTGAGCAGCATCGGCGTGTTCGCCGCGAGCAGGAGCCGGCTCCAGGACAGCTCCTTGCCGTGCCGCAGGGCGAGGCCGTCGTGGACCAGCTGCCGCCAGGTCAGCCCGGACAGCCGCCGGAAGCCGGCCGCCCGCCGCACCGCGTGCCCGAGGGTCCGTATGCGGCCCGAACGCTCCAGCGCCGTCACCAGATCCGTGCGCAGCATGCGGTGCGGCAGGCCGTCCACCGCGCGGGTCACGGTGACGTCCCCGACCGTGGCCGCCAGATACCTGGCCTTCACCGGGTCCGGCACCGTCGAGTCCGAGGTCAGCAGGAACCGGGTGCCCATCGCCACCCCCGCCGCCCCGTAGGCCAGTGCCGAAACCAGCCCCCGCCCGTCGAAGAATCCGCCCGCCGCCACCACCGGTATCCGTACCGCGTCCACCACCTGTGGCAGCAGCACGCTCGTCGCCACCTCGCCGGTGTGCCCGCCGCCCTCGCCGCCCTGCACGATCACCGCGTCCGCGCCCCACGCCGCCACTTTCTCCGCGTGCCGTCGCGCCCCGACGGACGGGACGACCACCACTCCCGCCTCCTTGAGCCGGGTGATCAGCTCGGGGGAGGGGGCCAGCGCGAAGGAGGCCACCCGGACACCCTCCGCCAGCAGGATCTCCACCCGCTCGGCCGCGTCCTGGGCGTCCGCGCGCAGATTCACCCCGAACGGCGCCTCCGTCCGCGACCGCACCTCCCTTATCGCCGCACGCAGCTGAGCGGGTGTCATCGTGGCCGAGCCCAGGACGCCCAGCGCGCCCGCGTTCGCCGCCGCCGAGACCAGCCGGGGCCCGGCGACCCAGCCCATCCCGGTCTGCACCACCGGATGACGGACGCCGGTCAGCCGGGTGAGCGCGGTCTCCATCAGTCCCGCACCCCCTCGGGCACCGCGCGCTCCCGGTCCCCGTCCGGGTCCAGCACCTCACGGATCAGCCGCAGTTCCCCTGGCTCGGGCTCCCGGGTGTCCGGCACCTCGTCCGGTACCACGAGGCCAAAGCCCGTCGCCTCCCGTACCTCGGCCACGCCCACCCCCGGATGCAGCGAGGCCAGCCGCATCGAGTGGTCCGGCGTCGCGAAGTCGAGGACCCCCAGATCGGACACGACCCGCCCGAGGCGGTGGAAGCGTGCCGTCCGGCCGAGCGCGGCCGCCCGGTCGTACCCCACCCCGCACACCATGTCCACCCGCTCCACGAAGACCCGCCGGGAGTGCCGCGGTATCCAGTAACTCGTCTGGTTGTTGAGCGTGTTGAGCGATGCCCCGCGCACTCCGAGCAGCTGGCGGCGGGGGCGGGCCCAGTCGCCGACGCAGGAGATGTTCTGATTGCCGTACCGGTCGATCTGGCTCGCGCCCATCATCACGTGCCGGCGGCCGCCCGCCACCAGCGTCAGATGCTCCCGGAAGGTCAGCCGGCCCTCCGGCCTCCCGTCCGGGCGGACCAGCAGGGCCTCCCCGTCCGTCAGCAGCAGGTCCGGCGCGAAGGTGAGCCGGGCCAGCCGGGCACCCAGCGAGGGGATCAGCCCCATCGGGCTCGCCAGTATCTCCCCGGCACCGCGCCACGCCTCGGCGCAGGCGATCACGCAGTACTCGGCCCGGGTCGCCCTCATCGCCCCTCCTCCTCGCGCCACTCGGCCACCGCCGCCCGGTACCCGTCCTCGCCGGCGCCGAGGAACCGCCCGGCGAACTCCGGCCACGGGGTGCTCGCGTACAGCCGCTGGAACTCCTCGTCCCGGTCGTAGTCCGGAGCGCAGGACGTGAAGTGCGCGCCGTCGGGCGCCTCCACCACGCCCGTCACCGTGAGGCGCCGCAGCAGCAGCGACTCCGGGGGCGCCTCCTCGGTCAGCTCGGCCGTGTCCACGATCCGCTCGCAGGAGACGTAGGCCGCGTCCGCCGCCGCGCAGAACAGATCGTCGAAATACGGGTCCGGGCCCAGGCACTGGCCGGTGCCCAGCCGGTCGGCGCGGTGCACGTGCACCAGGGCCGCGTCCAGCCGCAGCGCGGGCATCGCCACCAGCGTCTCCCCGTCCTCGTACGGCGAGGTGACCGTCCGCAGGCCGGGGTTGACCCGCATCACGTCCGAGCCGACGCCCGCCCGCACCGGCAGGAAGGGCAGCCGGTGCGCCGCCGCCTCCAGGCCGCGCAGCAGCATCCCCTCGTCCACCTCCGTCAGTTCCAGCCCGCCGTGCTCGCGGGCCGTCCGGTAGTGCGGTTCGAGGGGGATCGAGTCGAGGGTGACGAAGGCCGTGACCAGTCTGCGCACCCGCCCGGCCGCGGCCAGCATCCCGACGTCCGGGCCACCGCAGGAGACGACCGTGAGATCGCGCAGCCCGGACCGCAGCAGGGCCCGCACCAGGGCCATCGGCTTGCGGCGCGCACCCCAGCCGCCGATGCCCAGGGTCATCCCGTTCTCCAGCCGGCCGACGACCTCCTCGGCGGTCATCGTCTTGTCGCCCATCTAAACCCCCTCCTCCCCGTCCTCCCCGTCCTCCCCGTCCTTCCCGTCCTTCCCGAACGTGTCGCGCACCCGGCCGGCCAGGCCGCTGAGGCCCGCTTCGAAGGTGAAGCCCTGCTCGAAGCGGTAGCTGCGGCGCACATCGACCGGATCGATCCCGTTGATCGCGGCCTTGGCCATGCGCAGCAGCCGCCCGTCCTTGGCGGCGATCTCCCGGGCCAGCTCCAGCGCCGCCGCCCGCAGTTCCGCGCCCGGCACCACGCGCCACACCGAGCCGTGCCGGTGCAGTTCCGCCGCGGTCGCCGTCCGCCCCGTGTAGTACAGGGCGCGCATCAGATGCTGCGGGACCAGCCGGGCCAGATGGGTCGCGGCGCCCAGCGCGCCCCGGTCCAGCTCGGGCAGCCCGAAGACGGCGTCCTCGCTCGCCACGACCGCGTCCGCGTTGCCCACCAGGCCTATCCCGCCTCCCAGGCAGAACCCCTGGACCGCCGCGACCACGGGCGTCTCGCACTCGTACACCGCGGCGAAGGCGTCGGCGCAGCCCTGGTTCGCGCCGATCAGTGCCCGCTGTCCGTGCGCCTGTATCTCCTTGATGTCCACGCCCGCGTTGAACCCCCGGCCCTCGGCGGCCAGCACCACGCAGCGGACCTCGGGGTCGCGGCCCGCCGCGCGCACGGCCTCGGCCAGCGCGGACCAGCCGGTCACCGGGAGCGCGTTGACCGGCGGGAAGTCGACGGTGACCACGGAAATCCCTTTTTCCGGGGACGAACGGGAGACACCCATGGGCGCATCAGCTACCTTTCCACCAAACATTTGTTAGGTGCGATGGCTTCGAAATTAGCAGCCGCCACGGACCAGCGGGAGGCCCTGTGGAAAACTCGACCGCGCGCCCTGTGGACAACTCCTGGCCCGATCCGGCCGGCTCCCTGCGCGGCCGTACCGTCCTCGTCACCGGCGGCACCCGCGGGGTCGGCGCCGGCTTGGCGCGGGCCTTCGCCGACGCGGGTGCCCACGTGCTGACCTGCGCCCGCAGACCCCCCGAACAGCCCCTGGAGGGGATCGAGTTCGCCCCGCTCGACCTGCGGGACCCGGCCGCCGTCCGGGCCTTCTTCGGTGCGCTGCCCGGCCTGGACGTACTGGTCAACAACGCGGGCGGGACGCCGTACCGGCGGCTGCTCGACGCGGACGCCGAACGGCACGCCAAGGTGCTCGAGCTGAACCTGACCGCCCCGCTGACCGCGTCCCTGGCCGCGTACGAGCACCTGCGGCGCAGCCGGGGCTCGATCGTGATGATCGGCAGCGTCAGCGGCAGCCGCCCCTCGCCCGGCTCCGCCGCCTACGGCGCGGCCAAGGCGGGGCTCGCCGGTCTGGCCGCGTCCATGGCGGTGGAGTGGGCGCCGCATGTGCGGGTCAACACGCTCGTGGTGGGCATGGTGCGCACCGAACAGGCCGCCGCGCACTACGGCGGCCCCGACGGCCTCGCCGCCGTCGCCCGCACCGTCCCGCTCGGCCGGCTGGCCGCTCCCGCCGACGTCGGCGCCGCCGCCGTCTTCCTCGCCTCCGGCGCCGCGTCGTACATCAGCGGGGCGAGCCTCCAGGTGCACGGGGGCGGTGAGTGGCCGGGGTTCCTCGGCGCGCTGGGGCGGGGGCCCGCGGGATGTCCGACTTCCTTGGAGGAGAGCTGAGATGAGCGGAATCTGCGCGGGCCGGGTGGTCGTCGTCACCGGTGCGGGGCGGGGGCTGGGGCGGGCGCACGCCCTCGCCTTCGCGGCGGCGGGGGCGCGGGTCGTCGTCAACGACCTCGGGGTACGGCTCGACGGCGAGCCCGGCGGCGAGAACCCGGCGCGGGCCGTCGCCGCGGAGATCCGCGCGGCGGGCGGCGAGGCGGTGGCGCACGACGGGGACGTCGCGACGGGCGAGGGCGCGGCGTCGCTGGTGCGGACCGCGCTGGAGGCGTACGGGCGGCTCGACACGCTCGTCAACAACGCGGGGTTCCTGCGCGACCGGATGCTCGTCAACCTCGGCGAGGACGACTGGGACGCGGTGCTCCGGGCCCACCTCAAAGGGCACTTCCTGCCGCTGAGGCACGCCGCGGCGCACTGGCGGGCGGAGGCGAAGAGCGGGCGCGGACCGGCCGGGCGGGTCGTCAACACCAGCAGCGGGGCCGGCCTGCTGGGCTCGCTCGGGCAGGGGAACTACAGCGCGGCCAAGGCCGGGATCGTGGCGCTCACCCTGGTCGCGGCGGCCGAACTCGACCGGTACGGCGTCCAGGTCAACGCCATCGCCCCCGCGGCCCGGACCCGGATGACCGAGCGCGCCTTCGCCGGGACGATGTCCGCCCCGGCGACCGGTTTCGACGCCATGGCCCCGGAGAACGTCTCGCCGCTGGTGGTGTGGCTCGGCTCGGCCGCGAGCGCGGGCGTGAGCGGGCGGGTGTTCGAGGTCGAGGGCGGCCGGCTCAGCGTGATGGAGGGCTGGCACCGCGGCCCCACGGCGGACAAGGGAGCCCGGTGGGGAGTGGAGGAGGTGGGTGAGGAGGCGCTGAGACTGCTGGCGGAGGCGGCACGGCCCGGTGCGGTGTACGGAGCGGGGCCCGGCTGACCTGCCCCGTCGGCCGTCCCCGCGCTCACGTGTCGCATTCCAGCACCATCCCGCACAACCCGCACCGGGCCCGCACGCGCCCCCGCACCGGCACCCTGATCCGCTGGTGGCAGGTCGGACAGGGGAAGGTGACGTGGAGGCCGCCGGAGGGATCGGAGCCGAACGAGTAAGGGACGCCCGGGGGAGCCGCCGCGGCGTGGCGGCGGTCGTGGGCGTAGCGGCGGCGGCCCGTCCAGCCGGCGCCGGTCAGCGGGGGCTGCCGGATGTCGTGGCGGGCGCGGGCCAGCCCCTTCGTGTACGCGGTGTACGCCTGGGGGCTGGTGAACCGGATCGAGGGGTCCTCGTCGAAGAGCAGGGCCCGCTTGGCCAGGACGTACCCGAACTCCTCCGGGGTGAGGTAGCCCAGCTTCTGCGAGGAGAGCGAGTCCTCCCGGTAGGCGTCCAGCAGCAGCCAGCCCGCGCCCAGGTACGTCGTCACCGTGTCCGTGAGGATCTCGTTCTCCGCCGTCGTGGGGAAGGCGAGGTCCAGGCGGTGCAGATAGACGTGCGCCACCTCGTGCGCGAGTGCCGCGCCGATGTCCTCGCGGTGGGTGCGGAAGCGGTCGTTCAGCTCCACGAAGTACTCCGGGCCAGCCGCCAGTTCGATGTTCGCCGCGTGGGCCATCTCCCGGAAGCCGACGATCAGCCGCGCGTCCGGCAGCCGGAAGTGCCGCACCAACTCCCGGGCCACCCGCTGCGCGCCCAGATGCAGGTCGTCGGTGTCGCAGAACGCCACGTCCGCGGGGGCCACGCTGGTCGCGAAGGTCCGCACGGCCGTCGGCGACAGCCGCCGGTACAGCGCCGTGATCGCCGCCCGCACCGTCTCCAGATGCGGGAACCCGTGCTCCACCGGTCCGCCGTTCGCCACCTCGGCACCCCCAGACCCCGACAGCCCGCGCCGGCCACCGACGAGCCTCGGCGACCGTCCCTCCAGGGTAGGCGCCCCGCCGCCCCCGCACCCGGCCGCCGCCCGGGACGGCCCGCCTCACACCGGCAGCAACCGCGCCCCCGCCGCGCCCGCCGCCTCCTCCAGTTCCAGCACCCACACCTCGTTCTCCCCCTCCCGCAGCACCGGCCCGGGGACGAACAGCGACCGCTGGGGCCCCACCGACCAGTAGCGGCCGAGGCAGAAACCGTTGATCCACGCGAATCCACGCGTCAGGCCGGGCAGTTCCAGCCGCGCGTCCCCGGCCGCCTTGCGGACCGTGGCCGTGCCCCGGTACAGCCCCGGACCCCCCGCCGGGGGCGGCGTGGTGAACGGCACCGCCGACACCCCGTCCCCGAACGCGTCCAGGTCCAGTCCCCGGGCCCGCACCCCGTGCAGGTACTGCCGCTCGTGCAGCACACCCCCGGTGATCCCCTTCGGCTCGCCCAGGAGCGGTCCGTAGTTCACCCGGCCGAGGGACTCCACCCACAGCTCCACCCGCGCCGGACCCGCGACGGGCTCCGCCAGCCGCGGTTCCGCCTCGGTGAGCACGCCGGCCCGCACCCCGTCGACGTACACCACGGCCAGGTCCCTCAGCCCCCGTACGGACAGCGGGTACGGCTCACGCGGTCCGGGCACGTCCACCTCGTAGCGCACCAGGCCGCGGGTGACGCCCAGTTCCTCGAACGTGGGCGGCCGGGGGCCCGTCGTCTCCTCGCCGCCCAGGGCGGCCAGCACGGCGTCCACAGGAGCCCATCCGGTGAGCGGAACCCCGACCGGGGCGGCCAATCGCGCGGGCTCCGGCGGGAGCTCCGGCAGCGGCCCCTCCCGGTAGCGCGCCAGCACCTCCCGGAAGCGCCGGAACTTCTCCGTGGGGCGTCCGTACTCGTCCACCGGGGCGTCGTAGTCGTACGACGTCACATCCGGCCGCAGACCGCCCTCGTGCGACTCGCCGCCCCGGTTCGCGCCCGCCCAGCCGCCGAAGCTCGTGCCGCCGTGCGCCATGTAGAGGTTCACCGAGGCGCCGCACTCCAGGATCTCCCGCAGCGCCTCGGCGGCCTCCCCGGGGTCGCGCACGGCGGGCGTGCCGGACCAGTGGTCGAACCAGCCGCACCAGAACTCCGAGCACATCAGCGGGCCCTCGGGACGATGGCGGCGCAGCGCGGCGAAGGACTCGCGCGCGCGGGAGCCGAAGTTCACCGCGGCGAGCACCCCGGGCACCGACCCGCCGGTCAGCATGTGGTCCTCCGGGCCGTCGGAGGTGAACAGCGGCACGGTGACGCCGCGGGCACGGCACAGCGCGGCCAGTTCGGCGAGATAGCCCGCGTCGGAGCCGTAGCTGCCGTACTCGTTCTCCACCTGCACCAGGACGACCGGGCCGCCGCGGTCGGCCTGCCGGGACACGATCTCGGGCAGCAGCCGGCCGAACCAGTCGCGGACATGGCGCATGTACCGCTCGTCCCGTGTGCGCACGCTCCCGCCCAGCCCGCCCGTCAGCCAGGCCGGCAGACCGCCGTTCTCCCACTCGGCGCAGATGTACGGGCCGGGCCGCACCACCGCCCACAGGCCCGCCGCGCGCGCCGCGTCCAGGAACCGGCCGACCGCCGCCACGTCCCGGTGGCGCCCGGGGGCCGGCTGGTGCAGATTCCACGGCACGTAGGTCTCCACGCAGTTGAGGCCCATCGCGCGCAGCATCGCGAGCCGGTGCCCCCACTGCTCCTCGTGCACCCGGAAGTAGTGCAGCGCACCGGACAGCAGCCGCACCGGCCGCCCGTCCAGCAGGAAGTCCCTCTCGCCCACGGTGAACTCGCTCATACCGCCAAGGCTCACCCCTTCCGGCACCCGGCGCCATGGACGAAGATCGGCACCACTTGGACAAAAACCGGCCGCCGCCGACGCCGGCAGGAGCAGCGATGTACCAGACCTGGATGCGGTTCTTCAGCCCCGGCCCCGCCCATCAGCGCCTCGGCCTGGTCTGCCTCGGCGTCGGACTCCAGCACGGCGCGCTGCCCACCGTCGGCCCGCGCACCCTCGACCACCACGTGGCCGTCGTGATCAGCTCCGGCGGCGGCTGGTACGCCGGCGCCGACGGCCGCCGCAGGGCCGTCACCGCGCCCGCGCTGCTCTGGCTCACCCCCGGCGTGCCCCACCACTACGGCCCCGACCCGGACACCGGCTGGGACGAGGGCTTCGTGGACTTCGCCGGGCCCGCCACCGCCACCTACACGGAGCTGGGCTACATAGAGCCCGAACGGCCCGTCGTGGCCCTCTCCGACGCGGCGGAACCGCGTGCGGCCGTCGCCCGCATCGCCCGCGCCGCCCGCCGCGGCAACCCCCTGCTGGAGGTGGAGACCGGCGCCGCCGTGCACGAACTCCTCGTCGCCCTGCGCCGCGCCCGCGCCGACCTCGCCCCCGACGGCGAACAGGTGCTCGAAGCCCTCGCCCGTGACGCCTGCGCCCCGTTCAGCGTCGCCGACCACGCCGCCCGGCACGGCATGACCACCGCCGAACTGCGCGGCGCGGTCCGCCGGGCGGCCGGCTGCACCCCCAAGGACTATCTCCTCGGCATCCGGCTCGGCCGCGCCAAGGAACTCCTCGCCGCCACCGAACTGTCCGTCGCCGCCGTCGCCCGCCGCGTCGGCTACGACGATCCCGCCTACTTCTCCCGCCTGTTCACCCGCCGCGTCGGTCTCGCCCCGGTCCGCTTCCGCGCCCAGCAGGGCCGCGGCGTCCCGGGCGGCTGGAGCGACCGGGTCCCGGACCCGGACGATCCCCCGATGATCGGCCCCGGTGTTCCCCCGGCGGCCGGCCCCGGCGACCCGGCCGTTCCCCCGGCGGGCCGCCCGGAGGCCTCCCCGGTGATCCGTCCGGTGATCCATCCACCGGACACCTCATGAGTCCCGCCCCGCCGACCGCATAGGGTTGGCGTCCATGACCACCAGCAACACGGGTACGGGTGACGTGGACCCCGCGGTCCGCCAGGAACTGGAGCGGCTGCGCGACAGCATCGACAACATCGACGCGGCCGTCGTCCACATGCTCGCGGAACGCTTCAAAGCCACCCAGCAGGTCGGCCGGCTCAAGGCCGTGCACCAGCTGCCGCCCGCGGACCCGGCCCGTGAGGCGCGCCAGATCGACCGGCTGCGCCGGCTCGCCGAGAACGCCAAGCTCGATCCCGCGTTCGCCGAGAAATTCCTGAACTTCATCATCGCCGAGGTGATCAGGCACCACGAACGCATCGCCGAGGACACCAACGGGAGCTGAATCCGGAACCCGGATGCCGGGCACCGAATTCCGAACAAGGCGAAAGAAAGGGGCGGGTCGGATAATAGCCGTGTAACGCTGCTCCTCTGTGCGCTGTCAGTCCCATCAGGCAGCATGGCGTGTATGTCCGTACTCACGCGCGATGAAGCGCAGCTCCGAGCTCAGCTCCTCGACGTCCACCGCTACACGGTCGAACTGGACCTCACCACCGGGGACGAGACCTTCGACTCCCGCACCGTGATCCGGTTCACCACGCGGTCCGACGGGGACACGTTCCTCGAGGTGAAGCCCGCCGAGCTGCGCTCCGTGACCCTCGACGGACAGCCCCTGGACCCGGACTCGCTGCACGCGGACCGGCTGCCGCTGAAGAACCTCACCGCGGGCGAGCACGAGCTGCGCGCCGAGGCGGCCATGCGCTACTCCCGCACCGGCGAGGGCATGCACCGCTTCACCGACCCGGTCGACGGCGAGACCTACCTGTACACGCAGTTGGCCATGGACGACGTCCAGCGCGTCTTCCCGGCCTTCGACCAGCCCGACCTGAAGGCCGTCTTCGAGGTCTCGGTCAAGGCGCCCGAGGAATGGACCGTGCTCGCCAACGGCGTCACCGAGCGCGGCTCCGACGGCATCTGGCGGGCCGCGCCCACCCCGCCGATCTCCACGTACCTGGTCGCCGTCGCCGCCGGCCCCTGGCACTCGGTGCGCACCGAGCACCGCGGGCTGCCCTTCGGAATCCACTGCCGCCGCTCGCTCGCGCCCTACCTCGACGTCGACACCGAGGAGATCTTCGAGGTCACGCGCGCCTGCTACGACCGCTACCACGAGAAGTTCGAGGAGCCGTACCCCTTCGACTCCTACGACCAGGCGTTCGTGCCCGAGTTCAACGCGGGCGCCATGGAGAACCCGGGCCTGGTCACCTTCCGCGACGAGTTCGTCTACCGCTCCGCCGTCACCGACACCGAGCGCCAGCTGCGCGCCATGGTCATCTCGCACGAGATGGCCCACATGTGGTTCGGCGACCTGGTCACCCTCAAGTGGTGGGACGACATCTGGCTGAACGAGTCCTTCGCCGAGTACATGGGCTACCAGACCACCGCCGAGGCCACCCGCTTCAGCGACCCCTGGACCGAGTTCGGCGTCACCCGCAAGGCATGGGGTTACGAGGCGGACCAGCGCCCCACGACCCACCCGGTCGCCCCCGAGGGCGTGGACGACGCCGCCTCCGCCCTGCTCAACTTCGACGGCATCTCGTACGCCAAGGGCGCCTCCGCGCTGCGTCAACTGGCCGCCTGGCTCGGCGAGAAGGACTTCCTCGCGGGCATCAACACCCACTTCGCCCGGCACAGGTTCGGCAACGCCACCCTCGCCGACTTCCTCGACTCCCTCGCCTCCGTCACCGAACGCGACGTGCGCGCCTGGGCCGACAGCTGGCTGCGCACCACCGGCGTCGACACCCTCACGCCCGTGATCGAGGCCGCCGACGGCGCCTGCACGCTGACCGTCGACCACCAGGGCGGCCGCCCGCACCGCATCGTCGCCGGTCTGTACGACCACGACGTCGCCGACGAGGGCCGGCTGATCCTGCGCGAGCGCCTCGAACTCGACGTCCCGCAGGACGCCCCGCGTCCCATCGGCAAGCGCCCCGCGCTGCTCCTGCTCAACGACGGCGACCTCACCTACGCCAAGGTCCGCTTCGACGCCGAGTCCTTCGACTCGGTCCGCGGCAGCCTGTCCGGACTGCCCGACCCGCTCACCCGCGCGATCGTGTGGAACTCCCTGCGGGACGCGGTGCGCGACGGCGAACTCGCGCCCGCCGCCTATCTGGAGATCGCCCGCGTCCATCTGCCGCGCGAGACCGATCTCGCCATCGTGCAGGGCGTGCTCGTCTTCGCGAGCGGCCAGATCGCCGACCAGTACCTGCCGGCCGAGGAGCGCCCGGCCGCGCTCGCCACCCTCACCGCCCTCTGCCGCGACCTGCTGCGCCGCACCGAGGACGGCGACCATCCCGGCCTGCGCCTGATCGCCGTCCGCCACCTGGTCAACGTGGCCGCCCACCCGGACACCATCGCCGCCTGGCTCGCCGACGGCACCGTGCCCGGCGGTCCCGAACTCGACCCCGATCTGCGCTGGCGCATCCTCGCCCGGCTCGCCGTGCTCGGCGCCACCGACGAGGCCGCCATCGCCGCCGAACTGGCCCGCGACCCCAGCGCCACCGGCCAGGAGGGTGCCGCCCGCTGCCGCGCCGCGCTGCCCGACCCGGAGGCCAAGCGCGCGGCCTGGGCCGCGATGTTCGACAGCGACGATCTGTCCAACTACCTGTTCACGGCCACGGCCCACGGCTTCTGGCAGCCCGAACAGGCCGATCTGGTAAGAGAGTACGTGCCGCGCTTCTACGCGGAGTCGGTCCCCCTGGCCGCCCGCCGCGGCCCCGCCATCGCCGCCTCCGTCGGCCGCTGGTGCTTCCCGGCCCACGCCGTCGACGCCGAGCACGTGCGCCTGGGCGAGGAGTGCCTGGGCCGCGACGACCTCACCCCGTCCCTGCGCCGCGCCCTGGCCGACCGCCTGGACGACCTGGGCCGCGCGCTGCGGGCCCGTGAGGGGGAGGCGCGGCAGTAGGGCCGACGGCCCGGGGCGCCGCTCGTCCTGAAAGACGATGCGGCGCCCGGCCCGCCCCCCTAGGCTCGGCGACCGACATGCTCAGCCGAGCCGGGAGGCAGCCATCGTGATCGCAGTGACCGGCGCGACCGGGAACGTGGGCCGCGCCCTGGTGGACCGGCTCCTCGCCGCGGGCCGGCCGGTACGCGCGCTGACCCGCGACCCGGAGCGGGCCGCGCTGCCCGAGCGGGCCGAGGCGGTGCGGTTCCGGCCCGAGGAACCCGCCGCCCTGTTCGACGGGGTGACCGGGGTCTTCCTCTACGCGCGGGCCGTCACCGAGCCCCTGCTGGCGGCGGCCCGCGCGGCCGGGGTCCGCCACGCCGTCCTGCTCTCCAGCGGCATCGTCCGGGAGGGCGCCGACGAGACCCACCCCATCCACGTCCTGCACGCCACCGCCGAGCGGCTGATCCGCGAGAGCGGCCTGGAGTGGACGTTCCTTCGGCCGAACGGTTTCGCCGCCAACGCCCTCCAGTGGGCACCCCAGATCCGCGCCGGGAACACCGTCCGGGGCGTCTACGCGCACGCGGTCGCCGCACCGATCCACGAGGACGACATCGCCGCCGTCGCCGAGCGCGTGCTCCTGGACGGCGGCCACGAGGGCGCCGTGCACCGTCTGACCGGACCGCGGGCGGCCACCAACGCCGACCAGGTGGCGGCGATCGGCGCGGCCGTCGGCAGAGAACTGACCTTCGTGGAGATCGACCCCCGCACGGCCGGCCCCGAGCTGTTCCCCCACCTGGACGCGTACATGCTCGACCGCCTCCTGAAGACCTTCGAGGCCACCGTCGGGGTACCCCCGGAGATCACCCACACGGTCGAGCGGATCACGGGCACCCCGGCCCGCACCTTCACCCGGTGGGCGCGGGACCACGCGGCGGACTTCGGCGCCGGTCCAGCGGCCTAGGAGGCGCGTTCCGGGGCCCGGTGCCCGGCAGCGGGCGAGGTCGCCGGGCGGCTCGCCCGCCGACACGGCTCACAGACCCCCGCCCCGCCTCAGCACCGCCCGCCGCATTTCCCCTTCCCGCGGCCCCGACCTGCGGTTGGCGCCGCCCGGCCCCGACTCCTGGTCCAGGCGGAAGCCGAGCCGCTCCAGGAAGCGCTCGCCGGCGCGCCAGCCGGGCGGGACCGTCGCCGTCACCAGGGGCGGATCCCCGGCCCGTGCCAGCAGGGAGCGGGCCAGAAAGTGGCCGAGGCCGCGGCCGCGGCACCAGGGGGCCAGCAGGAAGAGGCCGACGGCGACCGCGCCCGGCTCGGGATGGTCGCGCACCGCGTCCACGACGCCCGCGACCACCCCGTCCCGCTCCAGCACCAGCAGCACCTTGCCGTCGGGGCGCGCGCCCTCGGGCAGGCCGTAGTACAGGCTCTGTACATCGCCCGGCGCCGGCGGCAGCCCGGTGGCCGCCAGGAACCAGTCCTCGCTCTCCTCGAACAGCCGGATCAGCGGCGCCTCGTCCGCCGGGGCGAGTTCACGCACCAGCACCCGTTCGCCGGGCACGTCGAGCATCCACGCGTCCACCATCCGGCCGACGGTAGTGGCGGACAGCCCCCGCTCCAACAAGTTTTCCCCGTACGGCAGTACCCACGTGCGGGTCCCGCTCGTTGCACGTACCGGGACACCCGCCCCTCTTGCCGTACCACCCGGAGCCCACGCGGCGCGCCCCGAGCAGCCCCGAGAGCGGAGGCCAGCCCCATGCCCACCCAGCCCCTCGCCTCGGGCCCGCACGGCCACGGCGCCCTCCGCCCGCTCCTGGACACCGTGCTGGACGCCCTGGAGCAGGGCCGGAAGGCGCGCGGCGGCCCCCTGCCCGCCGGCGGACCCGAGGCCACCGCCCGGCGGATCGCCGACGCGCTCGGGGACGTACTGCCCCCCGAGGGCGACCCGGACGGCCTGCGCGATCTCGTGCGGCTGCTCGCCGAGAGTGCCGCCGACCCCGCCGACCCGCTGTGCGCCGGCCACCTGCACTGCCCGCCCCTCGCCGTGGCCGCCGCCGCCGACCTCGCGGTCAGCGCCCTCAACCCCTCCCTCGACTCCTGGGACCAGGCCCCCGGCGCCACCGCCCTGGAAGCCGTCGTCGCCCAGGCCCTCGCGCGGGCGGCCGGACTGGCCGACGCGCTGGTCACCACCGGTGGCACCGAGTCCAACCAACTCGCCCTGCTGCTCGCCCGCGAGGCGGGCGACGGCAGCGTCCGGCTCGTCTGCGGCGCCGCCGCCCACCACTCGCTGACCCGCGCCGCCTGGCTGCTCGGACTGCCCGACCCGGTGCTCGTCCCGACCCCCGGCGGCACCCTCGAACCGGCCGCCCTCGACGCCGCCCTCACCGCGCTCCCCGGCCCCCTGCTGGTCGCCGCCACGGCCGGCACCACCGACGCCGGCCTCGTCGACCCGCTGCCCGAGATCGCCGCCCTGTGCCGGGCCCGCGGCGCCCGGCTGCACATCGACGCCGCCTACGGGGGCGGACTGCTCTTCAGCGACCGGCACCGCGCCGAACTCGCCGGACTCGACGCCGCCCACACCGTCACCCTCGACCTGCACAAACTCGGCTGGCAACCGGTCGCCGCCGGCCTGCTCGCCGTCGCCGACCCGGCCGAACTCGCCGTACTCCACCACCGGGCCGACTATCTGAACGCCGACGACGACACCGAGGCCGGTCACCCCGACCTGCTCGGCCGCTCCCTGCGTACCACCCGCCGCCCCGACATCCTCAAGGCCGCGGTCACCCTGCGGACCCTCGGCCGCCGCGGCCTCGGCGCCCTGGTCGACCAGGTCTGCGACCTGGCACGCGAGTTCGCCGCGCTCGTCGAGGCACACCCCGGCTTCGAGCTGTACGACACCCCGGTCATCAGCACGGTCCTGTTCCGCCCCGCCGGGGCCACCGACGCCGCCGTGGCCGAAGCCCGCCGCGTACTGCTGCACGAGGGCCGCGCCGTCCTCGGCCGCGCCCGGCTCGACGGCCGCCTCTGGCTCAAGGCGACCCTCCTCAACCCCCGTACCCGGCCGGACGACCTGGCCCACCTGTTGAAACTCGTCGAAGGAAGCACCCCCGGATGACCCCCCACCAGGCTCCCCCGAACACCCTCCTGTCGCGCCGCGACCCCGACGCCCCCCGCGACCTGGTCGGCATCGGTATCGGCCCCTGCAACCTCTCCCTCGCCGCGCTCGCCCAGCCGCTGCCCGAACTCGACGCCGTCTTCTACGAACAGCGGCCCGGCTTCAGCTGGCACCCCGGTCTGCTCATCGAGGGCTCCACCGTCCAGGTGCCCTTCCTCGCCGACCTGGTGAGTCTCGCCGACCCCACCAGCCCCTGGAGCTTCCTCAACCACCTCAGAACCCGCGAACGACTGTTCCCCTTCTACTTCGCCGAGCGCTTCCACATCGAACGCGCCGAGTACGACGCCTACTGCCGCTGGGTCGCCCGGAACCTGCCCGGACTGCGCTTCGGCCACCAGGTCGACGCCGTCCGCTGGAACCCCGAACGCGAGTTGTTCGAGGTCGACTTCACCCAGCTCGACGCGGACGGCGAGGCCGACGCCCTCGGCCGCGCCTACACCCGCAACCTGGTCCTCGGCGTCGGCACCGTCCCCCATGTGCCGGCCCCGCTCAAGCCCATGGTCGACGCCGAGGGCCTGCCCGTCGTGCACGCCGCCGACTACCTCGACCACCGTGCGGAACTGCTGGCCGCCGGGCACATCACCGTGGTGGGCTCCGGGCAGTCCGGCGCCGAGGTCTTCCTCGACCTGCTGCGCCGCCGGCCGGCCGGTGAGGAGCGGCTGCACTGGATCGGCCGCAGCCCCGCGTTCTCGCCGATGGAGTACTCCAAGCTCGGCCTGGAGCACTTCACCCCCGACTACACGCGCTACTTCCACGCCCTCGCCGAGCCCGTCCGTGACCGGCTGGTCGGCGCCCAGTGGCAGCTGCACAAGGCCGTCGACGCCGGCACCCTCGCCGCCATCCACGACGAGCTGTACCGGCGCACCCTGAACGGCGGCTGGCCCGACGCCGTCCTCACCCCGGGCGTGCGGGTGCGCACCGCGGGCCGGATCGCCAACAGCAAGATCGAGCTCCATCTGGAGCACCTGGAGGAGAGCAGCCGTTCCCGGCTCGCCACCGACGCGGTCGTCCTCGCCACCGGCTACCAGCAGCGGCCCCTCGGCCGCCTGCTCGCCGGGCTCGACCCGTACATGCGCCGCGACGCCGGCGACCGGCCGCGCATCGACGCGGACTACCGCCTGGCCCTCGACCCCTCGGTCAAGGGCTCCGTCTACGTCCAGAACGCCGAGCTGCACACCCATGGTGTCGGCGCCCCCGACCTGGGCCTCGCCGCCTGGCGGAGCGCCACCATCCTCAACTCGCTCACCGGGAAGGACCCGTACCCCCTTCCGGAGCGTACGGCCTTCACCACCTTCGGTCTGCGCGAGCCGCGTTCCACCGTCCCGGGGGCACGGCACGCCGGCCGGCGGCTCACTCCGCTCGTCGAGGAGAGGTGAGTCGAATTCGCTCATAGGAGCGACCCGTCGCACAATTCAACACTTGTCAATAAGGCTTCATGTAAAGGTTGTTGAGTGGTCATGCGGCCCGGAATCTCTACCGACGGGTAAGCCCTAGGCTCGAACCATGCGCCGAGCAAAGATCGTTTGTACATTGGGGCCCGCCACCGACTCGTACGACCAGATCAAGGCACTGGTCGAGGCCGGAATGGACGTCGCCCGGTTCAACCTCAGCCACGGCACCCGCGCCGAACACGAGGAGCGTTACCGGCGCGTGCGCATGGCTGCCGACGAAACCGGCCGCAGCGTCGGAATCCTCGCCGACCTTCAAGGTCCGAAGATCCGCCTCGGCCGTTTCGCCGAAGGGCCGGTACTGCTTGAACGCGGCGACGACTTCACCATCACCGTGGAGGACGGCGTGGAGGGCGACCGCCTTCGCTGCGGCACCACCTACGCGGGGCTCGCCGGGGACGTCGCCCCCGGCGAGCGCGTCCTGGTGGACGACGGCCGGGTCTGCCTGGAGGTCACCGCCGTCGACGGCCCCCGGGTGCGCACCCGCGTGGTCGAGGGCGGCATGGTCTCCGACCACAAGGGCCTCAACCTGCCCGGCGTCGCCGTCTCCGTGCCGGCCCTGTCGGAGAAGGACGAGGAGGACCTGCGCTGGGCGCTGCACATCGGCGTCGACATCATCGCCCTCTCCTTCGTGCGCAGCGGCGACGACGCCCGGGTGGTGCACCGCATCATGGCCGAGGAGGGTCGCCGCCTCCCGGTGATCGCCAAGATCGAGAAGCCGCAGGCGGTGGCCAACCTGGACGACATCGTGGCCGCCTTCGACGGGCTGATGGTCGCGCGCGGCGACCTCGGCGTGGAGATGCCCCTGGAGCAGGTGCCGATCGTCCAGAAGCGCGCCATCAAGCTCGCCCGGCGCAACGCCAAGCCGGTCATCGTCGCCACCCAGATGCTCGACTCCATGGTCGACAACTCCCGCCCCACCCGCGCCGAGGCCTCCGACGTGGCCAACGCGGTCCTCGACGGCACGGACGCCGTGATGCTCTCCGGCGAGACCAGTGTCGGCAAGTACCCGATCGAGACCGTGCGCACCATGGCGAAGATCGTCATGGCGGCCGAGGAGGACATGCTGGCCAAGGGGCTGCCGCCGCTGACCGAGCGGAACAAGCCGCGCACCCAGGGCGGCGCGGTCGCCCGCGCGGCCGCCGAGATGGGTGACTTCCTCGGCGCCAGGTTCCTCGTGGCCTTCACCCAGTCCGGCGACACCGCCCGCCGGCTCTCCCGTTACCGCCCGCCGATCCCGCTGCTCGCCTTCACCCCCGAACCCGCCACCCGCTCCCAGCTCAGCCTCACCTGGGGCGCCGAGACCTTCCTCGGCCCGCACGTCGACTCCACCGACGCCATGGTCGACCAGGTGGACGAACTGCTGCTGCGGTACGGCCGCTGCGAGAAGGGCGACGTCGTGGTGATCACGGCGGGCTCCCCGCCCGGGGTCTCCGGCTCCACCAACATGGTCCGCGTCCACCGCATCGGCGAGGGCGACGACCCGGAGGTCTGAGCGAGGACCGGGAGCGCGCGCGGCGGGACATGAGAAAGGGCCCCTTCGTCGAAGGGGCCCGCACAAACCTGAGAATCAGGAAAACCCGTGACCATGGAAAACAAGGAAAAAGTGCCCCGGGTCGGACTCGAACCGACACTGTACGGGTTTTGAATCCGTTGCCTGCTGCCAATTGGGCTACCGGGGCTCGCAGAATCAAAGGTTTCCCCCGACCCTCCGCGCGTCCACCATACCGTAGCTAGGTAGGCTCTTGTCAGCAGTACCCCTGCACCGAACGAGGAGCCCCCGTGACCGCCGAGTCGCCCCAGCCCGTAGACGCGCCCGACGACGACAAGTCGCACGTGCCTCCGCTGACGACCCGTGTCGTCATCGCCGAGGACGAGGCACTGATCCGGCTCGACCTCAAGGAGATGCTGGAGGAGGAGGGGTACACCGTCGTCGGTGAGGCCGGCGACGGCGAGCAGGCGATCGAGCTGGCCCGCGAGCACCGGCCGGACCTGGTGATCCTGGACGTGAAGATGCCCAAGCTGGACGGCATCTCCGCGGCCGAGAAGATCGCCGAGGAGTCCATCGCCCCGGTCCTGATGCTCACCGCCTTCTCCCAGCGCGACCTGGTCGAGCGCGCCCGGGACGCCGGTGCGATGGCGTACCTGGTCAAGCCGTTCAGCAAGAGCGACGTGGTGCCGGCGATCGAGATGGCCGTCTCCCGCTTCACCGAGCTGAAGCAGCTGGAGCAGGAGGTCGCCGACCTCACCCTGCGCCTGGAGACCCGCAAGCTGGTCGACCGCGCCAAGTCCATCCTGCAGACCGAGTACGGCCTGACCGAGCCGGCCGCCTTCCGCTGGATCCAGAAGACCTCCATGGACCGCCGCATGTCGATGCAGCAGGTCGCCGAGGCCGTGATCACGGACAACGAGGAGAAGAAGGCCGCCAAGAACGGCTGAGCGGCCCCGCACGCACGGCGATGCCCGCGTCCCCTCCGAAAAGGGGACGCGGGCATCGCCGCAGGAGCGGTGTGTCAGTCCTCGCCCAGATACGCCTTGCGGACCGACTCGTCGTGCAGCAGATCCTGCCCGGTGCCGGACAGCACGATCGAGCCGACCTCCATCACATGGCCCTGGTCGGCGAGCGAGAGCGCCGCCTGGGCGTTCTGCTCGACCAGCAGGATGGTGGTGCCCTGGGACTTCAGCTCCGCGATGGTCGCCAGGATCTTCTGCATCATGATCGGCGACAGACCCATGGACGGCTCGTCCAGCATCAGCAGCTTGGGCCGGGACATCAGCGCCCTGCCCATGGCCAGCATCTGCTGCTCGCCGCCGGAGAGGGTGCCCGCTGCCTGCTTGCGCCGCTCGCCCAGGATCGGGAAGAGGTCGTAGGCACGCTGGACGTCCTTCTCGATGCCCTCCTTGTCCTTGCGCAGGAAGGCGCCGAGCTGGAGGTTCTCCGCGATGCTCAGACGCGGGAAGATGTGCCGGCCCTCGGGGGAGTGGGCGAGCCCCAGAGCGACGATCTTGTGCGCCGGCACGCCGGTGAGCGGCTTGCCGTCGAACAGGATCTTGCCGCCGACCGGCTTGAGCAGCCCGGACAGGGTGCGCAGGGTGGTCGTCTTGCCGGCGCCGTTGGTGCCGATGAGGGTCACGACCTGGCCGGCCTCGACGCTGAACGAGATGCCCTTGACGGCCTCGATCTTGCCGTACGCGACCCTGAGGTCCTCGACCTCCAGCAGTGCGGTCACTGGGTCTCTCCCTCTGTGCTGTCGGCGGAACCAGCCGCCTCGACCTCGGCCGTGCCGGCCTCCGTCGTCTCACTCCCGGCGGTGCCGGCCCGCGCCGTCGTGGCCCCGGCCGGCTCGGCCGTGGCCGCTGCGGCCTCCGCCGTGTCGACCTCCGCGGCCTCCGCCGTGTCCGGCTCGCCCTCGAAGGGCTCGCCCAGGTAGGCCGCGATGACCCGCTCGTCGGCCTGGACGACCTCGGAGGTGCCCTCGATCAGCTTCTCGCCCTGCACGAGCACGGCGACGCGGTCGCACAGGTTGAAGATGAACCGCATGTCGTGCTCGATGACGAGGACGGCGATGCCCATGTCCCGGATGGCGAAGACCAGTTCCTCGGTGGTCCGGGTCTCCTGCGGGTTCATGCCCGCCGTCGGCTCGTCCAGGAGCAGCAGGCCCGGCTCGCTGGCCAGCGCCCGCGCGATCTCCAGCTTGCGCTGCTCGCCGTAGGGCAGGTTGCGCGCCAGGTGCTCGCGCTTTTCGGCGAGGCCGACGAACTCCAGGAGTTGCAGGGCCCGTTCCTCGGACTCGCGCTCGGCCTTGCGGAAGCCGGGGCCGCGCAGCAGCGCCGACCACAGGCCCTCTTTGGTCCGCGTGTGGCGGCCCACCAGGACGTTCTCCAGAACGGTCATGTTGGCGAAGAGCCGGATGTTCTGGAAGGTACGGGCGATGCCCGCCTGCGTCACCATGTGCGGCTTGGGCGGCAGCACCTTGCCCTGGTAGGCGACGGTGCCCTCGGTGGGGACGTACAGGCCGGTGAGGCAGTTGAAGAAGGTGGTCTTGCCGGCGCCGTTCGGCCCGATCAGGCCGACGATCTCGCCGCTGTTCACCGTGAAGTCCACGGACCGTACGGCGGTCAGACCGCCGAACCGCATGGTGACGTCACGGGCTTCGAGTACAGGTGTCGTCATGGTTCCTCAGGCCCCTGCCTTGGTGACGGCCGCGTCCTCGGACAGCGTCGTCTGTGCCGGTACGTCGAGCTGGCCGGTCTCGTGGAACTCCAGCTTGCGGCGGCGGTTGGCGATGATGCCCTCCGGCCGGAACCGCATGAGCAGGATCAGCGCCACACCGAAGGCGAGCAGCTCGTAGTTCTGCATGAACTGGAGCTTCTCCGGGATGAGGTAGAGCAGGCTGGCGCCGAGCAGCGGGCCGCTGACGGTGCCCATGCCGCCGAGGACGACGGCCGCCAGCAGGAAGGCCGAGTTGGGCGGGGCGGCGCCGGCGAACTGGTACGGCTGCGGGTTGACGCTGTAGTTCACGTGCGCCATCACGGTGCCGGCCAGGCCCGCCAGGGAGGCGCCGAGCGCGAACGCGACCAGCTTGACCCGGAAGCCGTTGATGCCCATCGCGGTCGCGGCGGTCTCGTCCTCGCGGATGGCGATCCAGGAGCGGCCGATGCGCGAGTCGGCGGCGCGGGTGAAGACCAGCACCACGATGGCCGTGATGATCAGCATCAGGAACAGGTAGTTGGCGAACCGGCCGAGGGTGAACGAGCCGAAGGTGTGGGAGTCGCCCAGGTTGAACCCGAAGAGCTGGATGTCCGGGATCTGGGTGATGCCGTTGGGCCCGCGGGTGATGTTCGGACCGGAGTCGCCGTCCAGGTTGTTGACGGTGATGCGGAAGATCTCTCCGAAGCCGAGCGTCACGATGGCCAGGTAGTCACCGCGCAGCCGCAGCGTCGGACCGCCGATCAGGACACCGAAGACCAGGGAGGCGGCCATGCCGGTGAGGGCTGCGGCCCAGAAGGGGAAGTGGACCTGGAAGGGCGAGTACTCGGAGCCGGAGACCAGGGCGGCCGCGTAGGCGCCGACGCCGAGGAAGGCGACGTAACCGAGGTCGAGCAGACCGGTGAGGCCGACGACGATGTTCAGGCCGAGCGCGACCGTGGCGAAGATGAGGATGTTCACGCCGATGTTGGCGTTGTGGTCGTTGCTCTGCGTGAACGGGAAGATCACGGCTGCCGCGAACGCCAGGCAGGCCGCGAAGCCCTTGTGGCGGGTGGACATGGTCGTGTACCGGTCGAGGAGCCCGGAGTGCACCAGGCCCCAGGCGGCGAAGACGCAGACCAGCAGGAAGCCGATGAAGGTCTCGCTGTCGTCGTCGTTGATGCCGATGCCGTAGGTGAAGACGATCAGGCCGAGGGCGGTGCCGACGGTGACGGCGGCGCGTTCCGCGAGCGGCGACAGGGTGCCGGGCCGGGGCTGTTCGGGCTTGCCGAGATAGCCCTTGAGGCCGGTGCCCGGGGCCGGGTGCGGCAGGGCGAGGGCGCCGAGGACGGGCAGCAGGGAGGCCACCATCGCGACGTACGCGCCCGGGTCGAGGTTGACCAGACCGCCGAGGTCGACGGCGATGGCGATCCCGGTGAACCAGCACACGGCGAACGCCGACAGGGCGGTCAGGAGCACCGGGCTGGTGGCGCCCGACGGGTTCAGCCAGCCGAGGCCCTTCACCCGCCACTGGGCGAGCAGGTGGAGCAGGGTGAGCGCGCCGGCCACCAGGGCCAGGATCTGGAGTCCGGCCGGGTACCCGTAGATGGTCAGGTTGCCGGGGAAGTCGGGCGTCCAGGTCCAGCTCATGAAGGCGCTGGCGATGGTGCCGACGGCGCCGACGGCGATGAGAGGCCGGGCCACGGCGGCCGGGAGCGGCAGAAGGCCGCGCTCCGCCGGGGTCTGGAGGGTGGTGTCGGTCATGGTGCTCACGCCCTGTCCGCGACGCGTTCGCCGAGCAGGCCCTGTGGCCTGAAGAGGAGTACGAGGATGAGGAGGACGAAGGCCCAGACCGGCGCCCAGCCCTGGCCGCCGAGCTGGTGCATGCCGGGGACGTCCGCGATGTAGGCGGTGGCCATGGCCTCGGCGACACCGAGGACGAGTCCGCCGAGCATGGCGCCGTAGATGTTGCCGATGCCGCCGAGGACGGCCGCGGTGAAGGCCTTGAGGCCGGCGAGGAAGCCCATGTCGTAGGAGACCGAGCCGTACTTGAGGCCGTACGCGGTGCCCGCGACCGCCGCGAACAGGCCGCCGATGGCGAACGCGATCACGATGATGCGGTTGGTGTCGATGCCCATCAGCTGGGCGGTGTCCGGGTCCTGCGCGGTGGCCTGCATGGCGCGGCCGGTGCGCGAGAGCCGCACGAAGAAGGCGAGGATCGCCATGCACACCGGGGCGGCGATGATCAGGAAGAGGTCGCCGCTCTGCACGGTGACCGAGCCCAGGTGGTAGGGGCCGAAGGGGAGCTGCGGGAAGACCCGGGCGGCCTTGGCGTTCGGGTACAGGTTGAAGACGAGCTGCTGGAGCGCGAGCGAAAGACCGATGGCCGTGATGAGCGGCGCCAGGCGTGGCGCGCCGCGCAGCGGCCGGTAGGCGAAGCGTTCGGCGCCGACGGCGATGAGTACGGCGACCAGGGCGCCGCCGACGAGCATCGCCGGCAGGGCTATCCACATGGATATGCCGTCCGGCAGGGCGAGGTACACCGTGAGGGCGCCGAAGCCTCCCGTCATGAAGATCTCGCCGTGAGCGAAGTTGATGAGCTGGACGATGCCGTACACCATCGTGTACCCGATGGCGATCAGGCCGTACATCGAGCCGAGGAACAGCCCGTTGGCCAGCTGCTGCGGCAGAGTGTTCACCGCATGGCCTCCATGTGGTGGGGAGAGTCAAGGGGGCGGTAGAGGGCGGGCCGCGCGGTGACGGTGGTCAGTGCCGCGCGGCCCCGGGGTCGCGATGTGTGCCGCGGGCTACTTCGGGTTGGCGACGCCGCTCTTGACGGACTTCCACGCACCGTTGACGACCTGGTAGACGGTCAGCTGCTTGTTCGTGGTGTCACCGAACTCGTCGAACGAGATCTTGCCGGAGATGCCGTCGAAGGAGTTGTGCTGGACCGCGTCGACGACCTTGGCGCGGGCGTCGTCCGGGAGCTTGCCGTCCTTGATGACCTGGCCGACGGCCTTGATGATCGCGGTGGTGGCGTCGTAGGAGTACGAGCCGTAGGTGCCGTAGTCACCGGGGTACTTCTTGGCCTTGTAGGTGGCCACGAAGTCCTTGGCGGCGGGCAGGGTGTCGACCGGGACGCCGATGGAGGTCGCGAGGTCGCCCTCGGAGGCCTTGCCGGCGGTCTTGATGTAGGTCGGGGTGAACATGCCGTCGCCGCCGAACAGCGGGATCTTGGCGCCGGCGTCCTTGAGCTGCTTGGTCAGCACCTGGGACTCGTCGTACTGGCCGCCGTAGTACAGGATGTCGGCGCCCGAGTTCTTGATCTTGGTGACCAGGGTGGAGAAGTCGCGGTCGCCCACGCTGACGTGGTCGGTGCCGATGACCTTGCCGCCCTGCTTGGTGAACTGCTCCTTGAAGATCTTGGAGAGGCCGGCGCCGTAGGTCTGCTTGTCGTCGACGACGAACGCCTTCTTCTTGTGCAGACCGTTGTAGGCGTAGTCCGCCGCGAACGCGCCCTGGAGGGCGTCGGTGGTCGCGGTGCGGAAGTAGGTCTTGAACGGACGGACCTTCTTGCTCTGCCAGTCCTTGCCCTGGGTCAGCTCCGGGGCGGTGTTCGACGGAGAGATCTCCACCAGGTTCGCGGTGTCCAGGACCTGCTGCATCTGGGTCGCGACACCGGAGTTGAGCGGGCCGACCACGCCGAGGACGTCCTTCTCGGCGACCAGCTGGGTGGCGTTCTGCTGGCCGGTGGCCGGGATCGCCTTGTCGTCCAGCGCCTTGATCTTGAAGGTCACGCCGGGGACCGTCTTGTTCTTGTTGGCGTCGTCGACCGCGATCTGCGCGCCGTACTGGATGCCCAGGCCGGTCGCGGAGTTCTGGCCGGTCAGCGGGGCGTCCACGCCGATGGTGACCGTGATGTTGCCGCTGTCGCCGCCCTTGCTGTCGTTGTTGCGGGAGCCGCAGGCGGTGAGAGTCAGAGCCCCGGTCGTCAGAACGGAGGTAAGAATCACCAGAGAACGCTGTCGCACAATCGATCCTTTCCGCAGGCATGAGCGGTCCCTGGAACGGGACGGCATGGAGCCGCGTTGGTACCGAACTCCCGTTGGAGCGGTGACTGGCCGTGACTCTAAGCCCGCTATGGAGACCTGGGCAGCGCCGTAGGCGTCCTTGTGACTTTCTTGTTATGACGGCGTGGACGGGAAAGTTCCGCAGGGGATGCTCTCGGCCGGTTTGGCGGAATTTCCCCGCGGTCCACATTTTGAGAATGCGCACTTCCGGTTGGCCGTCGGGCCGAGGTCACGGGCCGACGGCCGCGGGGCCCCCGGGGCGCCCGGGGAAGATCACCCGGGGGCGTGCCCCCGAAGGGGAGACGGGAGGTGCTTATTGCACACGTGTTACGCAGCGTTACGCCGGAAAAGAAAGGTGTGGGATACAGCAATTCTGCGGGCGGGCCGCCGATATCTCCACCCGGTCCCGCGGGGGTGCCAAGAGACCGTCCCGCCCGGACGAATGAATTCCACTTACCCGTAAGCGGGATGACGCCGCATCGGTAACAAAAAGGCCCGGTCGCACACCTTTTGGTGAGTGGACCGGGCCTTTGGTGAGGGAGCGTCAGACCGCGGCGGGCGCCTGCTCGCCGTGCTGCGCGCCGAAGTCACGGAGCATGCAGGTCAGCCGGGCACTGCACACCCGGCGGCCCTGCTCGTCGCTGATGACGACCTCGTACGTCGCCGTCGAACGGCCCCGGTGCAGGGGCGTGGCCACCCCGGTCACCAGGCCCGAGCGGATCCCGCGGTGATGCGTGCAGTTGAGGTCCACACCGACCGCGACCTTGGTGCTGCCGCCGTGCAGCATCGCGCCGACCGAGCCCAGCGTCTCCGCGAGCACCGCCGAGGCACCGCCGTGCAGCAGGCCGTACGGCTGGGTGTTGCCCTCCACCGGCATCGTCCCGACGACCTTGTCGGGGGACGCCTCGAGGATCTGCACGCCCATCCGGGTCCCGAGGTCACCGGCGGAGAACAGTGCGGGCAGGTCCACACCGAGCGCCGCGTACTCCTCGATGATCTCCTGCGGGAATCGCACCTGCTGCTGCTCGCCCATGAGCCGGCTCCGTTCGTCGTACACCTGTCTTAACCTGAGCGAACGCTCAGTCGGTCGCCGATTGTTCCAGACGGCCTTCCGCGTGCGCCTCCAGGCGTACGATCACCGACTTGCTCGCCGGGGTGTTGCTGGTGTCGGCGGTCGCGTCCAGCGGCACCAGCACATTGGTCTCCGGGTAGTACGCCGCCGCGCAGCCCCGGGCCGTCGGGTAGAGCACCACCCGGAAACCGGGCGCCCGCCGCTCCACGCCGTCCCGCCACTCGCTCACCAGGTCCACGTACGCCCCCTCGGCGAACCCGAGCGAGCGCGCGTCCTCGGCGTTCACCAGCACCACCCGGCGGCCGCCCGTGATGCCCCGGTAACGGTCGTCCAGGCCGTAGATCGTGGTGTTGTACTGGTCGTGCGAGCGCAGCGTCTGCAACAGCAGCCGCCCCTCGGGCAGTTCGGGGCACTCCACCGGCGCCGCGGTGAAGTTCGCCCTGCCGGTGGCGGTCGGGAAGCGGCGCTCGTCGCGCGGCGCGTGCGGCAGCGCGAAACCGCCGGGCCGGGCCACCCGCGCGTTGAAGTCCTCGAACCCCGGGACCACCCGCGCGATCCGGTCGCGGACGGCCGCGTAGTCCTTCTCGAACTCCTCCCACGGCACCACGCTGCGCTCCCCGAGCACCGCGCGCGCCAGCCGGCACACGATCGCCGGCTCGGACAGCAGGTGCGTGCTCGCGGGCGCCAGCCGGCCGCGCGAGGCGTGCACCATGCCCATGGAGTCCTCGACGGTCACGAACTGCTCGCCGCTCGCCTGCTCGTCGCGCTCGGTGCGGCCCAGGGTGGGCAGGATCAGCGCCCGCGCGCCGGTGACCGTGTGCGAGCGGTTCAGCTTGGTCGACACGTGCACCGTCAGCCGCGCCCGCCGCATCGCCGCCTCGGTCACCTCGGTGTCCGGGGAGGCGGAGACGAAGTTGCCGCCCATGGCGAAGAACACCTTCGCCTCGCCGTCCCGCAGCGCGCGGATCGCCCGCACCACGTCGAAGCCGTGCTCCCGGGGCGGCGCGAACCCGAACTCCCGCTCCAGGGCGTCCAGGAAGGCGGGCGCGGGCCGCTCGAAGATGCCCATGGTGCGGTCGCCCTGCACGTTCGAATGGCCGCGCACCGGGCACACGCCCGCCCCGGGCCGGCCGATGTTGCCGCGCAGCAGCAGGAAGTTGACGACCTCGCGGATCGTCGGCACGGAGTGCTTGTGCTGGGTCAGACCCATCGCCCAGCACACGATGGTGCGCTCGGAGGCGAGTACCAGCTCCAGCGCCTGCTCGATCTTTGGGCGGCTCAGCCCCGTCGCGGCCAGCGTCTGCGCCCAGTCGGCCGACTCCGCGGCCTTGGCGAACTCCTCGAACCCGTGCGTGTGTTCCCGCACGAACTCCTCGTCGACCGCGCCGTCCGTCTCCAGGATCAGCTTGTTGAGGAGCCGGAAGAGCGCCTGGTCGCCGCCGATGCGGATCTGGAGGAACAGGTCGGTGAGCGCGGCGCCCTTGAGCATGCCCTGCGGGGTCTGCGGGTTCTTGAACCGCTCCAGGCCGGCCTCGGGCAGCGGGTTGACGCTGATCACCTTCGCGCCGTTCGCCTTGGCCTTCTCCAGCGCGGACAGCATCCGGGGGTGGTTGGTGCCCGGGTTCTGGCCGGCCACGATGATCAGATCGGCCTTGTACAGGTCCTCCAGGAGGACACTGCCCTTGCCGACGCCGATGGTCTCCGTCAGCGCCGACCCCGACGACTCGTGGCACATGTTCGAGCAGTCCGGCAGGTTGTTCGTGCCCAGCTCGCGGGCGAAGAGCTGGTAGAGGAACGCCGCCTCGTTGCCGGTACGGCCCGAGGTGTAGAAGACGGCCTCGTCCGGGCTCGCGAGGGCGGCGATCTCCTCGGCGATGATGCCGAAGGCGCGCTCCCAGGTGACCGGCTCGTAGTGCGCCGCCCCTTCGGGCAGGTACATGGGATGGGTGAGCCGCCCCTGCTGTCCCAGCCAGTACCCGCTCCTGGCCGCCAGGTCGGCGACGGGATGCGCGGCGAAGAACTCCGGGGTGACCCGGCGCAGGGTGGCCTCCTCGGCCACCGCCTTCGCGCCGTTCTCGCAGAACTCCGCGGTGTGCCGGTGCTCCGGCTCCGGCCAGGCGCAGCCAGGACAGTCGAAGCCGTCCTTCTGGTTCACCCGCAGCAGCGTCAGCGCGGTGCGCCTGACCCCCATCTGCTGCTGCGCGATCCGCAAGGTGTGCCCGATGGCCGGCAACCCGGCCGCCGCGTGCTTCGGCTCCGTGACCTGCGGCGCGTCCTGCACCGGATCACCCTTGGGCGGCTTCGTCGCCATCGCACGCTCTCCTTCGACTGCGTGTACCACCTACGGGGCCGATCCTCCCACGGGGGGCTGACGCGGGGAACGGGCGGCTCCAGGGGGTGATGAGGGGATGACGAGGGGCGATGAGCGGGCGACGAGGGGACAGGGCCGGCTTCGCCGCCCCGTGAGCCGCCCCGTGAGCCGCCCCGTGAGCCGCCCCGTGCGCCGCCCTCCGGGGTCCGCGGGGGCTCGCCCGCCGTGGGCCCCGCCGCGTGGCCCGTGTGGGGCCCGCCGGCCCCGGCCCTCCGGCCGCCGGGGGCACACCCGGTCCGGAGTGTCAGTGGGGCGTGGCAGGATCGGGTGCGTGGCAGAGACAGCATCGAAGAAGACCGACAAGATCCCCGGCGGCACCCGTCCCCGGCTGATGCTCATGGACGGGCACTCGCTGGCCTACCGCGCGTTCTTCGCGCTGCCCGCGGAGAACTTCACCACCGCGACGGGCCAGCCGACGAACGCGATCTACGGTTTCGCGTCGATGCTGGCCAACACCCTGCGTGACGAGGCGCCCACCCACTTCGCCGTGGCCTTCGACGTCTCCCGCAAGACCTGGCGCTCCGAGCGCTTCACCGAGTACAAGGCGAACCGCTCCAAGAGCCCCGACGAGTTCAAGGGCCAGGTCGAGCTGATCGGCGAGCTCCTGGACGCGATGCACGCGCCGCGCTTCGCCGTCGACGGCTTCGAGGCCGACGACATCATCGCCACCCTCGCCACCCAGGCCGAGGCCGCGGGCTTCGACGTACTGATCGTCACCGGCGACCGCGACTCCTTCCAGCTGGTCAGCGAGCACACCACCGTGCTCTACCCGACCAAGGGTGTCTCGGAGCTGACCCGGTTCACCCCGGAGAAGGTCGTCGAGAAGTACGGCCTGACGCCCGCCCAGTACCCCGACTTCGCCGCCCTGCGCGGCGACCCGTCCGACAACCTCCCCGGCATCCCCGGCGTCGGCGAGAAGACCGCCGCGAAGTGGATCAACCAGTTCGGTTCCTTCGCCGAGCTGGTCGAGCGCGCCGAGGAGGTCAAGGGCAAGGCCGGCCAGAACCTCCGCGACCACCTGGAGTCGGTCAAGCTCAACCGCGTTCTCACCGAGCTGGAGCGCCGGGTCGAGCTGCCGAAGTCGGTCACCGACCTGGAGCGCGTGCCGTACGACCGCAAGGGCGTCGCGCTGGTCCTGGACACCCTGGAGATCCGCAACCCGTCCCTGCGCGAGCGACTCTTCGCCGTCGACCCCGGTGCCGAGGAGGCCGACACCACCCCGGTCACCGCCGAGGGCGTCGAGGTCGACGGCACCGTCCTGCGCACCGGCGAGCTCGCCCCCTGGCTCGCCGAGCACGGCACGCGGCCCCTGGGGGTCGCCACGGTCGACACCTGGGCGCTGGGCACCGGCTCGGTCGCCGAGGTCGCCCTGGCGGCGGCCGGGGGAGCGGCCGCCTGGTTCGACCCCGCGGAGCTGGACGAGGCCGACGAGAACGCGTTCGCGGCCTGGCTGGCGGACGCCGGCCGCCCCAAGGTGTTCCACAACGCCAAGGGCGCCATGCGCGTCTTCGCCGAGCACGGCTGGAGCATCGAGGGCGTGCGCATGGACACCGCGCTCGCCGCCTACCTGGTCAAGCCCGGCCGGCGCTCCTTCGACCTGGACGCGCTGTCCCTGGAGTACCTGCACCGCGAGCTGGCGCCCGCCGCCGCGGCCGACGGCCAGCTGGCCTTCGGCACGGACGAGGCCGCCGAGGCCGAGGCCCTGATGATCCAGGCCCGCGCCGTCCTGGACCTCGGCGAGGTGTTCGAGGGCCGCCTGGAGGAGGTCGGCGCCGCCGATCTGCTGCGCGACATGGAGCTGCCCACCTCCGCCCTGCTCGCCCGCATGGAGCGGCATGGCATCGCCGCGGACCGCGCGCACCTCGACGCGATGGAGCAGATGTTCGCGGGTGCGGTGCAGCAGGCCGTGAAGGAGGCGCACGCGGCCGCGGGCCACGAGTTCAACCTGGGCTCGCCCAAGCAGCTCCAGGAGGTCCTCTTCGGCGAGCTGGCCCTGCCCAGGACGAAGAAGACCAAGACCGGCTACACCACGGACGCCGACGCCCTGGCCTGGCTCGCCACCCAGACGGACAACGAGCTGCCGGTGATCATGCTCCGGCACCGCGAGCAGGCCAAGCTCCGGGTCACCGTCGAGGGCCTGATCAAGACCGTCGCGGGCGACGGCCGCATCCACACCACCTTCAACCAGACGGTGGCCGCGACCGGCCGGCTGTCCTCCACGGACCCGAACCTCCAGAACATCCCGGTCCGCACCGACGAGGGCCGGGCGATCCGCCGCGGCTTCGTCGTCGGCGAGGGCTTCGAGTCCCTGATGACCGCCGACTACAGCCAGATCGAGCTGCGCGTGATGGCGCACCTCTCCGAGGACGAGGGCCTGATCAGGGCGTTCACCTCCGGGGAGGACCTGCACACCACGGCCGCCTCCCAGGTCTTCGGGGTCGAGCCGGCCGCGGTGGACGCGGAGATGCGCCGCAAGATCAAGGCCATGTCGTACGGACTGGCCTACGGCCTGTCCGCGTTCGGCCTCTCCCAGCAGCTGAACATCGAGGCCGCGGAGTCCCGCGCTCTGATGGACGCCTACTTCGAGCGCTTCGGCGGGGTCCGCGACTACCTGCGCCGCGCGGTGGACGAGGCCCGAGCCACCGGCTACACGGCGACCGTCTTCGGGCGCCGCCGCTATCTGCCCGACCTCAACAGCGACAACCGCCAGCGCCGCGAGGCCGCCGAGCGGATGGCCCTCAACGCGCCCATCCAGGGCACGGCGGCGGACATCGTCAAGATCGCCATGCTCAAGGTGGACGCCGCCCTGCGGGCCGCGGAACTGAAGTCCCGGATGCTGCTCCAGGTCCACGACGAAATCGTCCTGGAGATCGCCCCCGGCGAGCGCGCCCGCGTCGAGGAGCTCGTCCGCCACGAGATGTCCAACGCCGTGACCCTCAAGGCCCCCCTGGACGTCTCGGTCGGCGTCGGCCCGGACTGGGAGTCGGCCGCGCACTAGCCCGCGCCGCGCGCCGTGGGAGCCGCCGCACCCGGGCCGCCGCGGTGGGGGCGCCGTATTCCGACGGAGTACGGCGCCCACCGCGGCCCGCGCAACCCGGAATCCCCCATTCCGCGCCGGTACCACAAAGACGGCCCAACCCCCGGCGGGACCGTCACTCACGTGGCCCCCGTCAAAACGCCCCGCACCCCCCGCAGCCGCAAAACTGCGGGCATGGGTATACGCATGCTTCACCGCCGGACGCCCGAGACAGTCACCCGGGTCCGGGCGGACACCGCCTCGGCGCAGGCCCTGCCCGCCTCGCCGGTCCCGGCCCTCGCGGCCGACGCAAGCACCGCCCGCATCCCCGCCGACCCGGCCACGAGCGTCCGCAGGGCCGCCCGGAACGTCCGGCGCGGCCTCAAGGACCGCACCGCCCGGACCGGGGCTGCCGGCCGCGCCCCCGACTGGCGCCAGTGGGCCGACCTGGCCCGCGGCTATCTCGCGCTCACGCTCGCACTGGTCCCGAGATCCCGCCCCCGCCCCACCCTCACGGTCTTCGTCGCCCCCCTCGCCGAACGCCCGGTCCGCCGGGACCCCCGCGACCCCGGACCGCGCGCCACCTTCTAGGGAGAACCCCCTCCCCCACAACTCAAGAGCGGGCCATCGCCGGCCCCTTGGCGGAACGCCGGACGCGTCCCCCGACGACAAGTGGCCAACCGGTGAAAGCCGGGCAGGAACGGGTGCCCCCGCGAGGCAAGTTGTCGTAGGGTCGCCTGCGGCGCCGTGCCGGGTGCGCGGGCCGGACACCGTCACTCATGTGAAAGGGCGCCACAGGGGCAACCGGAACGCCGGGTCGTTCGTCAGACCAGGGCGGGACACACACGTGGATACGGACGCAGGGCGTCCTCTGGGAGGGGTTCACTCTATGGCGGCGCATATCGGCAGGCGGCTGCGCAAGGGGGCGGCGACCACCGCCGTGGCCGCGGCGGCGGTCGCGGCTCTCTCCGCGTCCCAGGCTCCGGGAGCGACCGGCGAGGACCACGGCAGACAGGCCACGGCCGGCGCCTCCGTCCCCGTACCGGACCCCACCGGCGACGACGCCACGGGCAACTCGCCGTACTACACGGACCTGCCGCCCCTGAACAGCCCCGACCCGAGCCCCTCGCCGAGCGCCGGCACGCCCGTCGCCCAGGGCGCCGCCGAGGCCGGCATACCGGCCACGGTCCTCGACGCGTACAAGAAGGCCGAGGCCGAGCTGCGTTCCTCCAAGCCCGGCTGCAACCTCCCCTGGCAACTGCTCGCCGCCATCGGCAAAGTGGAATCCGGCCAGGCCCGCGGCGGCGAGGTCGACGCCGCCGGCACCACGCTGCGACCGATCCTCGGCCCGGTCCTCGACGGCCACGGCTTCGCGCTCATCAAGGACACCGACCACGGCGCGTACGACGGGAACGCCCAGTACGACCAGGCCGTCGGGCCCATGCAGTTCATCCCGTCCACCTGGGCCTGGGCCGGCCGCGACGGCAACGGCGACGGCAAGAAGGACCCCAACAACATCTACGACGCGGCCCTCGCCGCCGGCCACTACCTGTGCCGCGGCGACCGGGACCTGTCCCAGGCGGCCGACCTGCACCGCGCGATCCTCGGCTACAACGACTCGCAGGACTACCTGAACACCGTCCTGTCGTGGATGGAGTACTACAGCAAGGGCACCTACTCGGTGCCCGACGGCACCGGCGCCGCGCCCGGCCGCCGCAGCGACGACGGCACCCCGCGCACCGCGCCGTCCACCCCCGCCGCGCCCGCGAAGCCGCACCGGGGCAAACCGGGCTCGAAGGACCAGGGCGGCCAGAAGGGCCCCTCGCCCTCGCCCACGCCGTCGAAGCCCGGCGGGAACCAGGACGGCGGTGACCCGGCCCCGCGGCCGCCCGGGACACCCGACCCGACCACCCCGACCCCCGCGCCCACCCCCACCGACACGGTGGACCACCTGGAGAACGCGGGCACGGACACGGCGAAGCTCACCGCGACGGCCGGGGAGGCCTTCACCGGGACGATCAGCACCCGTGCCGAGACCGAGGCGGGCGCCGCCGTGGCCAAGGTCAGGATCCGGTTCACCATCTCCGGGGACACCGACGCCACCTTCACCGGCGGCGAGGACGTGGCCACGGTCGCCACCGACGGCAAGGGCGTCGCGAAGGCCCCCGCGCTCCAGGCCGGCGAGAAGACGGGCGACTTCAAGGTCACCGCCACCGTCGTGGGCCGCTCCCTCAAGGGCGTCGACTACCAGGCGACGGTCACCGAACGCGCCGCCGACACCCTGACCGCCGTCACCGACGGCGACACCCCGCCGACCTGCGTCCCCGGCGGCGAGTTCGCCGGCCAGATCCAGGTGAAGGCGACCTACGAGGGCGCCGTCGCGGACAAGGTCGCGGCCACCGTCACCCTGGTCAAGTCCGCCACCGACGCCACCGAGAACGACAAGGGCCCCTACTTCAAGGACGCCACCACCGGCAGTACCGTACGCACCCTCACCGGCCTGAAGACCGACGACAAGGGCCTGCTGACGCTGCCGAAGCTGTACGCGGACGACACCACCGGCACGTTCCTGCTGCGCGTCACCACCCCGGGCGGCGGCACCCTCACCCTCCAGCTGACCGTGGCCCCCGACGGCACCGCCACGGCGAGCCCGTCCCCGTCCCCGAGCGCACCGGCCACCTCCTGAACCGACCGGACCTCCACGGCGCCCTCCCCGCTCCCGGCGGGGAGGGCGCCGTCGTTCGTGGCCGCACCGCTGTTCTCATCTCGCCTGCCCGTTGCTACGGTGCCCGGACCTGACGAGGCATCAGAAGAAGTCAGGGCCCGACCGACCGTCCACCGGGAGGCCCCGCATGCGCGCCCTGATCGCCGCCGCGACCGGCCTCCTCCTCGCCCTCGCCCTGGTGCTCACGATCGACGCGCTCGGCACGCCGTCCGGCCGCACCTCACCGAAACCGCTGCTGACCACGGTCCCCGCACATCCGTAACCCGCCCGGGAGGCAGACCGCGATGCGCCGCACGGCAAGCCTGGTCCTGCTCGCCTGTGCCGTCTTCTGCGCGGCACTGTCGCCACTGACACGCTGGTACGCCTTTCCGCACCTGGCCCGGATCCCCGCGAACCAGTACCAGGACGTCGTCCTGGAGGCCAGGAACGCCACCCTCCTCGACTACGGCACCATGCGCGCGAAAAAGGTCCCCCAGGTCACCATCGTGCAGACCCTCAAGGGCGATGTGGCGGCCGCCAGGAAGATCGAGAAGACGGCACACCGGCCGGTCGTCGTCTGGAACGCCCTGTCCTACGTCCAGGGCCCCGACGGCAAGATGGTCTCCGAGGTCCCCGAACGCTACATCTTCGACGCCCACAGCCAGGCCCCCGTCCACGCCACCGGCGAGATGGTCGACGGCGACCCGGTCCGGCGGGCCGGCATCGAGTTCAAGTGGCCCTTCCTGACGCAGAAACGGGACTACGAGTACTTCGACGCGCAGACCCGCACCACCAGCCCCATCCACTACGAGGGCACCCGCGAGTTCCGCGGCCTGAAGGTCTACTGCTTCGAACAGACCGTCCCCTGGACCCGGGTCCCCATGCCGAAGTCCATGCCGGTCAAGGGCATCACCCCGCAGACCGTCGCCAGGACCGGCACCACCCGCTGGTACACCACGGTCCGCAGGTTCTGGGTCGAACCCGTCACCGGCGCACCGGTCTACGGCGAGGAGATCCACCGGGAGGAACTGCGCGGCGGCACCCTGCTCGGCGGCCGCGCCGAGGTCACCGCGTTCGCCGGGGACGTGAAGATGCGCGAGGACTACGTCGAACACACCGTCGCCCTCGTCAAGCACAACCGCACCCTCGTCCTCGCGCTCACCTCCTACGTCCCCCGCGGCACCCTGGCCCTCGGCCTGCTCCTGCTCGCCCTCTCCCTCGTCCTGGAGGCCCGCGCCCGCCGCCCCGCCGGCCCGGCACCCGCCCCCACGACGCGACCGCGACCGGTCAGCGCCTGAGCCGCGCGTTGGTGTGCCGGGTGGGCTCCGCCGCCGCCGGGTCCTCCGGCCACGGATGCTTCGGATAGCGGCCGCGCAACTCGGCCCGCACGGCCCGGTAGCCGTCCCGCCAGAACGACCCCAGATCGGCCGTGACGGCGGCGGGCCGCCCGGCGGGGGAGAGCAGATGCACGAGCAGCGGCACGCCCGCCACCGACGGCGTCTCGCGCAGCCCGAACATCTCCTGGAGCTTCACCGCGAGCACCGGCCGCTCGGGATCCCGGTAGTCGATCCGGATCCTGGACCCGCTCGGCACGGTCATCCGCTCGGGCGCCAGCTCGTCCAGCCGCACGGCCTCCCCGCTCGCCCAGGGCAGCAGCCGCGCCAGCGCCTGCCCGGCGTCGATCCGCCCGAGATCCGCCCGCCGCCGCGCCCGGCCCAGTTCCGGCTCCAGCCACTGCTCCGCGCCCGCGAGGAGCGCCTCGTCCGACACGTCCGGCCAGGGCTCCCCGAGCCGGGCCCGCAGGAACGCCAGCCGCTGCCGCAGCACCTCCGCGTCCGGCGTCCACCGCAGCAGCGCCGGCCCCTCGCGCCGCAGACCGTCGAGCAGCGCCGCACGCACCAGCCCCGGCGCGGCGTCCTTCAGGGGCCGCACGGTCAGCTCGACGGCCCCGAGCCGCTCGACCCGCCGGGCCACGACATCGCCGTCCGCCCAGCGCACCTCGTCCCGCTCCTCCAGCACCGCGCCCGCCGCCGCCCGCGCCACCTCCTGCGACACGGCGGCCCCGAGCCGCACCCGGGCATGCCCCTTCCCGCCCGGCCGGTCGGCCACGGCCACCACGACCCACGGCGCGCCCCGCAAGGCCGACCCCTCCACCACCTCGGCCCGCGTCCCCGACACCATGAGGTACGAACCGCCGTCCGACCTCCCGACCCGCTCGGGAAAGGCGAGCGCGGCGACCAGCCCCACCAGACCGTCCTCCCCGGCAGCGGACGACGGGACCAAGGGGACGGGGTTGCGGCCCCCGGCGTCCGCTCCCGGCCCGGCGTCCACCCGCGGCCGGCCGTCCCGGTCCTCCCGGCCGTCCCGGTCCTCCCGGGCGGCCGGACTGGAGAACTCCGCCGCGACGGACCGCAGCCGCCGCACCTCCGCGGCCCACCGCCCCGCGTAGCCGTCACCCCCGCGCCGAGCGGAACGCAACGCGCCCGCGAGATCGTCCCCGTACTCCCGCGGCACCTCCTCCGAGAGCAGCGCGACCACCTCCGCCCCCGCCCCCGACGTGTCCAGCAGCGCCCGCCCCAGCCGCGGATGCAGCCCGAGCCGGGAGAGCCGTACGCCGCGTTCCGTCGCCCGCCCCGCGCGGTCCACCGCGCCCACCGCCTCCAGCGCGGAGCGCGCCGCCGCCATCGCCCCGCCCGGCGGCGGATCCAGCAGCGCCAGACCCGAGGCGTCCGGATCGCCCCAGCAGGCCGCCTGGAGCGCGAACGACGTCAGATCGGCCACCTTGATCTCCGGCGCCGGGAACGCCGGCAACCGGCCGTCCTCGGCCTCCGCCCAGCACCGGTACACCGCACCCGGCGCCTCACGCCCGGCCCGCCCCGCCCGCTGCCGCCCGGCCGCGCGCGACGCCCGTACCGTCGTCAGCCCGCTGAGCCCCCGCGCGTGATCCACCCGGGGCTCCCGGGCCAGCCCCGAGTCCACCACCACCCGCACCCCGGGCACGGTCAGCGAGGACTCCGCGACCGACGTCGCCAGCACCACCCGCCGCCGCCGGCCGGGCGCCAGCACCGCCTCCTGCACCGCCGTCGGCGCCCGCCCGTGCACCTGGAGCACCTCGGCCCCGGCCGGCTCACCCAGCTGCCCGGCCACCCGGGCGATCTCGCCGACCCCGGGCAGGAAACACAGCACGTCACCGTCCCGCTCGGCCAGCGCCCGCCGCACCACCGACGCCACGTGCGCCAGCAGCGCGGGGTCCACCCGCATCCCGTGCGGCGGCCGCGCCGGGCGCACCGGCGGCGCCCACACCACCTCCACGGGATGCGCGGTCCCCGCCGCCTCCACCACCGGCGCCCCGCCCAGCAGCCGCGCCCACCCCTCGGCGTCCGTGGTCGCCGACGCGGCCACCAGCCGCAGCTCCGGCCGCAGCGCCTGCCGCACGTCCCACAGGAAGGCCGCCACCGTGTCGGCGTCCAGATGCCGCTCATGGCACTCGTCGAGCACGACGACGTCCACCCCGGCCAGCTCCTGGTCGCGCTGGAGCCGCTGGAGCAGCACGCCCGTGGTCACCACCTCCACCCGCGTACGCCGCCCCACGGCCCGCTCGCCGCGCACCGTGAAGCCCACGCTCTCGCCGGGCCGCTCACCCAGCAGCCACGCCATCCGCCGCGCCGCCGCACGCGCCGCGATCCGCCGCGGCTCGGCCACCACGACCCGCCGCGCCGGCCCGTCCCCGACCAGCCCCGCAAGCACCAGCGGAACCAGGGTCGTCTTGCCGGTGCCGGGCGGCGCCACCAGGACGGCGGTGCCGTCGGCCGCGAGCGCGTCGGTCAGGGCGGGCAGGGCGGAGCGCACGGGGAGCGCGTCCAGGGCGTCGTAACGGATCACGCCCCCCAGTGTCGTACGACGGCCGGACCCGCCCCCCGCGTCCCCGACCGGGGAGGTTTCAGTCCCGCTCGCACACGAAGACGGCGGTACCCGGGATCAGGCCGCCCCGCAGCGGGGACCAGCCGCCCCACTCCGAGCTGTTCCAGGCCGGCCACTCCGGCTCCACCAGGTCCACCAGGCGGAACCCGGCGGCCACGATGTCGCGGACCCGGTCGCCCAGCGTCCGGTGGTGCTCCACGTAGACCGCCCGGCCCCGCTCGTCCTGCTCCACGTAGGGCGTGCGGTCGAAGTAGGAGGCGGACACCGACAGACCCTCGGGACCCGGCTCGTCAGGGAACGCCCAGCGGATCGGATGGGTCACCGAGAAGACGAACCGGCCGCCCGGCCGCAGCACCCGCCGCACCTCGCGCAGCACCAGGCGCGGATCCGCGACGAACGGCAGCGCGCCGTACGCCGAGCACGCCAGGTCGAAGGAGCCGTCCGCGAAGGGCAGCGCGCCCGCGTCCGCGCACACCAGCGGAAACGACCCACCGATGCGCAGCGCGTGCTGGAGCTGGCGGTGCGAGAGGTCCAGGGCCACCGGACGGGCGCCCTGGGCGGCCAGCCAGCGCGCGCACTGCGCCGCGCCCGCGCCGATCTCCAGGACCTCCTGGCCCTTCAGGTCCTCCGGTGGCCCGAGCAGCTCGGCCTCCACCTCGTCCAGACCCTCCGGGCCCCACACGAAGCGGTCGTCGCCGAGGAACGTGCCGTGCTCCACCTGGTACTCGTCCGCGTTGCGGTCCCACCAGCCCCGGTTGGCCCGGCTGCTCTCCGCGACACCGGAGTCACGGCGGGTGGCTTCGGGCTCGAACCCCTCGGGATCGGGCCGTTCGGACTCTTGGATGACGGGCTCCCTCGTCGTAATCTTCCGTCCCGACCCACCGGACGGCGGTACGCCGTGAAGGAGGGCGCGAGGCCCTGCCGCGCGGGCCTGCGGGACATTTCGTGCCGGGTATGCGGCGATCCGCCCCGGGTGTCCGCCTTCGCGCATTGACCCTTTCCGGCTGCCCCCGTATGCTACAAGTTGCGCTGCGGGCCTGCGCGCCTCAGACGTAGCAGGCTGCGCTCGCATCTGTATGTATGTCCCCTCGGTTCTCGAGGCGCCATCGGACACCTGGTGTCCTCAAAGGTGGCGCTTCCTTGGCTGTCCGGCTTCTGCAGAGCGAAACAGGCTCCCGGCGTAAGCAGTACCTACGACTTCAATGTCCGTACCGGAGCCCTTTCCCACATGACGAGCAGCACCGAGACCACCGCCACCACCCCGCAGGTAGCGGTCAACGACATCGGTAACGAGGAAGCCTTCCTCGCCGCGATCGACGAGACGATCAAGTACTTCAACGACGGCGACATCGTCGACGGCGTCATCGTGAAGGTCGACCGGGACGAGGTCCTGCTCGACATCGGTTACAAGACCGAAGGTGTCATCCCGAGCCGAGAGCTCTCGATCAAGCACGACGTCGACCCGAACGAGGTCGTGGCCGTCGGCGACGAGATCGAGGCCCTGGTCCTCCAGAAGGAGGACAAGGAAGGCCGCCTGATCCTCTCGAAGAAGCGCGCCCAGTACGAGCGTGCCTGGGGCACCATCGAGAAGATCAAGGAAGAGGACGGCATCGTCACCGGTACCGTCATCGAGGTCGTCAAGGGTGGTCTCATCCTCGACATCGGCCTCCGTGGCTTCCTGCCGGCCTCCCTGGTCGAGATGCGCCGCGTCCGCGACCTCCAGCCGTACGTCGGCAAGGAGCTCGAGGCCAAGATCATCGAGCTGGACAAGAACCGCAACAACGTGGTCCTGTCCCGCCGTGCCTGGCTGGAGCAGACCCAGTCCGAGGTCCGCCAGACGTTCCTCACGACCCTCCAGAAGGGTCAGGTCCGCTCCGGCGTGGTCTCCTCGATCGTCAACTTCGGTGCCTTCGTGGACCTGGGTGGCGTCGACGGTCTGGTCCACGTCTCCGAGCTGTCCTGGAAGCACATCGACCACCCGTCCGAGGTTGTCGAGGTCGGCCAGGAAGTCACCGTCGAGGTCCTCGACGTGGACATGGACCGCGAGCGCGTCTCCCTGTCGCTGAAGGCGACCCAGGAAGACCCGTGGCAGCAGTTCGCCCGCACCCACCAGATCGGCCAGGTCGTGCCCGGCAAGGTCACGAAGCTGGTTCCGTTCGGTGCGTTCGTCCGCGTGGACGAGGGCATCGAGGGTCTGGTCCACATCTCCGAGCTGGCCGAGCGCCACGTGGAGATCCCGGAGCAGGTCGTCCAGGTCAACGACGAGATCTTCGTCAAGGTCATCGACATCGACCTCGAGCGTCGTCGCATCAGCCTCTCGCTGAAGCAGGCCAACGAGTCCTTCGGCGCCGACCCGTCGGCCGTCGAGTTCGACCCGACCCTGTACGGCATGGCCGCGTCCTACGACGACCAGGGCAACTACATCTACCCCGAGGGCTTCGACCCCGAGACCAACGACTGGCTCGAGGGCTACGAGAAGCAGCGCGAGGAGTGGGAGCGCCAGTACGCCGAGGCGCAGTCCCGCTTCGAGCAGCACCAGCAGCAGGTCATCAAGTCCCGCGAGGCCGACGCCGCTGCCGCGGCCGAGGGCGGCGAGGCTGCGGCTCCGGCCGCGACCGGTGGCTCGTACTCCTCCGAGGGTGCGGACACCTCCGGCGCCCTGGCGTCGGACGAGGCGCTCGCCGCGCTGCGCGAGAAGCTGGCCGGCGGCCAGAGCTGAACGCGCCGACCGCTGACGCTTAGCGGATAGCTGCTGAGGGGCCCCACCTTTCGAGGTGGGGCCCCTCAGGGTTTCTCGGGGTCCGGCCGTCACGCTCCGGGCGCGGGCCCGTCGTGCCCCGTCGCGCGGTTCCCCCCTGGAAGATCAACGGTGCCGCGGGTCTCCGGGCTCGAAGTGCGGACCAGGTGCGGACCCTCAAGACGGTTCGAGGGAGATCGCTGATCAGCGGCGTGTCGCGGGAATGCCCCCGTTCCAGGGCGCGTTGTAGCTGAGGAACAGGAGGAGGAGCGGTCACAGTGCTTGATCCGCAGGGTTTGTACGCATGGGAGCCGAAGGGCCTCGCCGTGGTCGACATGGCGCTCGCCCAGGAATCGGCCGGCCTTGTCATGCTCTACCACTTCGACGGATACATCGACGCGGGCGAGACCGGGGACCTCATCGTCGACCGGCTGCTCGACTCACTGCCCCACCAGGTCGTCGCCCGGTTCGACCACGACCGGCTCGTGGACTACCGGGCCCGCCGGCCTCTGCTCACCTTCAAGCGGGACCGCTGGACCGACTACGAGACCCCGGCCATCGAGGTCCACCTCGTCCAGGACACCACCGGCGCTCCCTTCCTGCTGCTGTCCGGGCCCGAACCGGACGTGGAGTGGGAGCGCTTCTCGACGGCGGTACGGCAGATCGCCGACCGGCTCGGCGTCCGCCTGGCCGTGAACTTCAGCGGCCTGCCCATGGGTGTCCCGCACACCCGCCCCGTGGGCCTCACCCCGCACGGCAACCGTGTCGACCTGGTCCCCGGCCACACCAGCCCCTTCGAGGAGGCCCAGGTCCCCGGCAGCGTGGAGCAACTGGTGGAGTACCGGCTGATGCAGGCCGGACACGACGTCCTGGGCGTCGCCGCGCACGTCCCGCACTACGTCGCCCGCTCCCCGTACCCGGACGCCGCGCTGACCGTCCTGGAGGCCATCACCGCCGCCACCGGCCTGGTCCTGCCCGGCATCGCGCACTCCCTGCGCACGGACGCGCGACGCACCCAGACGGAGATCGACCGGCAGATCAAGGAGGGCGACGAGGAGCTGACCGCCCTCGTCCAGGGCCTGGAGCACCAGTACGACGCGGCCGCGGGCGCCGAGACCCGGGGCAACATGCTCGCCGAACCGGTGGAGATCCCGTCCGCCGACGAGATCGGGCGCGAGTTCGAGCGATTCCTGGCGGAACGCGAGGGCGAGGCCTGAGCCCCGCTGCCGCCGCGATCCCGGCTCCGGTCCTGCCACGGTCGGTGGCAGGGCCTAAGCTTCCGCTCATGCTGAAAGTTGGCCTGACCGGCGGGATCGGCGCCGGCAAGAGCGAGGTGTCCCGGCTGCTCGTGGAGCACGGAGCCGTACTGATCGACGCGGACCGCATCGCGCGGGAGGTCGTGGCACCCGGCACACCCGGCCTCGCCGCCGTGGTCGAGGCGTTCGGCCCGGACGTCCTCGCCGAGGACGGCGGCCTGGACCGGCCCCGCCTCGGCTCGATCGTCTTCGCGGACCCGGACGAACTCGCGGTCCTCAACTCGATCGTGCACCCCCTGGTCGGCGCTCGCTCCCGCGAACTGGAGGAGGCCGCCGCCCCCGACGCCGTGGTGATCCACGACGTACCCCTGCTCACCGAGAACGGCCTGGCGCCGCTCTACGATCTCGTGATCGTCGTGGACACGAGCCCCCGGACCCAGCTCGACCGGCTGATACGGCTGCGCGGGATGACCGAGGAGGACGCCCGCGCCCGCATGGCCGCCCAGGCCACCCGCGAGCAGCGGCACGCGGTCGCGGACATCGTGATCGACAACGACGTCCCCCTGGACGCGCTGCGCAAGCGGGTCGACGCGGTCTGGGACGACCTGGTCCGCAGGACCCACGCGGATTCCGCCGCCGACCGGCCCGCGGAATAGCGGCTCGGGCGGGGGCGTTGAAGCCCGGGAACAAGGGAAGGACTCTGTCGTGCCCGAGACCAGCGGTTCCCCCGGACCCACTCCGGAGACGCATGTCATCGACTTCCGTGCCGCCGAGCAGCTGCTCCACGCACGTGATCCGCGGGGCGCGGTGAAGCTGCTCGACGGAGTCATCGCCGCGCATCCCGAGAACACCGCGGCCCGGCTGCTGCGCGCGCGTGCCTTCTTCGCCGCCGCGCAACTGCGTCCCGCCGAGCTGGAGTTCACCATCGTCCTGGAGCGGGAGCCGGACAACGCGTTCGCGCACTTCGCCCTGGCCCGCACCTACGAGCGCCAGGGCCGCGCCGACCAGGCCAAGCGCCACTTCCGGCTGGCCGCGGCGCTGGACCCGAACCCGGAGTATCTGAAGGCGGCCCGTTTCGACGGCTGAGGCCGCGACGGCCGACGTCCCTCAGGGGTGCCGGTGGCGCGGCGGCCGGGGGTACGAGGGGCCGCGCCGGGACAGCCGGGGGTAGCGGGGCCCGCCGTCGTCCGGCGGCTGGTACGGCGGCACGTCCCGGCCCGGCTGGTAGTGCGGGCCCTGCCGGATGTGCCGGACGATCACCGCCATGTCGGCGGTGGCGACCAGCAGCAGCACCCCGCAGGCGACCGCCCAGCCGGGACGCCCGACGAGCGCGAACACCGCCGTCCCGAAGGACGCCCAGACCAGCCCCCACACGCTCAGCCACAACCGCGCCCGCAAAGCACTGCGCGCGGTCGCCGGTTCACTGCCCGTACGCATCGGATCATCACTCCTCCTTGCAACGTACTCTCCGGGACGGCGACGCGCACCGGCGACGCGCATCCATGGCGGAGCGTGCACCAGGGCGAAGCGATGCGCCCGTGACGGACGTGCACCCATGGCGGACATGCGCCCGCGACGGACATGCACCCGAGGTGCGCGCCGGATGCCGGGGACAGGGCGTCGGCTCCGCGGCTCGGGCTCCCGTTCGGCCGCGACCCCTTGCCGCGAGTTCCCGGTTCCGTGAGTTCCCGATCCGGCGAGTTCCCGGTCCCGGGAGTTCCCGGACTGCGGCAGATCGCTGGAACGGGTGAACTACGGTCGAACGGGAACGTGAGGGCGGGGGCGGGCCGTTCTCCGGGCATGACGGTCGAGACACGTGAGGGATACGGGGGCACAGGCACCGGCGCGATCACCCCGGACGGCTGCGCGGTGGAGGTCTACGCCCGCCTGCCGATCGGACCCGAGCCGGACATCGTCGCCGCGGCGGTACCGGCCGGGGCGCACATCCTGGAACTGGGCAGCGGGGTCGGCCGGATGACCCACCGGCTGCTGGAGCGCGGCTTCACGGTCACCGCGGTGGACGAGTCACCCGACATGCTGGCCCGGATCCGCGGGGCACGCACCATATGCGCCCCGATCGAGGAACTGGACCTGGGTGGCGAGAAGTTCGACGTGGTGATGCTCGCCTCGTTCCTGGTCCACGCCGGCGACGAGGAGGTGCGCCGGAGCCTGCTGCGCACCTGCGCCCGCCATGTGGCCGACGGCGGCCACGTGCTCATCCAGCGCGAGGGCGCCGACCACCACACCGACGTGCCGAGAGAGCGGGTCGACCCGGTCGGCTTCACCGTGCGCGTCGCGTCGGTGACCCCTGTCGGCGACGGAGTGGACTCCGTCCATGTCGAGTACCACTTCCCGGACGGCACCTGGACCCAGACCTTCCTCGCCCGGCCCCTGACGAAGGAACAGTTCGAATCGGCGCTGGGGGAGGCGGGACTGGAGGTGGACAAGTACCTGACACCGGACGCGATGTGGGTACGGGCCGTACGGAGGACGCGGTAGGCGCCGCAGGGGCGCGGTGGTCGAGACGCGGACGCCCGGCCGTGGACGGGGACGGGCGCGCGCGGCGTCGCCCGTCACCGCTCCCGGGGCCGCCGCTCCGCTCCGCCCGTGCCAGTGCTGAATCCCGGCGGTGTGAGGCCCCGCAGGCGTTCCATGTCCCGGCGGTCGCGCTTGGTGGGCCGGCCGGTGCCCCGGTCGCGGACCCCGGCAGGGGCGACGGCCTCGCGCGGCGGCGGGGGAGGGGAGTTGTCGACGTAGCACTGCACGGCCACGGGCGCACCGACCCGTTTGCGGATGAGGCGCTTGACGATCACGATCCGCTCCCGCCCCTCGTTCCGCAGGCGGACCTCGTCACCGACCCGCACCGAGTAGGCCGGCTTCACCCGCTCGCCGTTCACATGCACATGCCCGCCACGGCAGGCGGTGGCGCCCTGGGACCGTGTCTTGATCAGCCGCACGGCCCAGATCCAGCTGTCGATCCGGACCGTCTCCCCGGTGCCGGGGCCCGCGGCCTCCGCGGCGGCGACCCTGGGGTCCGGCGTGGCGTTCATTGCCGGCTCCGCCTCGGGGCCGACCGGCCCGCCGGCCGCGGCACCGCCGTCCCCGGCACTTTGGGCGGGAGCCGTCCCGGCCGGCCCGTCGGTGCCCCGGTCCACGTTCTCGTCCGCATCCTGGGAAGCCATGTCCCGACCCTAACGCCCCGGGCCGCAGTACCTGGACAGGTTTTCCGGGGCGGGCGGCGTCCGGTGTGGAGAGGCCGGGTCGCGGACACGGGCGACGCCGCGCCGGGCATACGGTGGCCCTATGGACGACAGCGGCCCCCTCGCCCGGCTGGACCGGCGGGTCACCGGCTGCCGGGCCTGCCCCCGGCTGGTGGAGTGGCGCGAGGAGGTGGCACGGACCAGGCGCGCCGCCTTCGCGGACTGGACGTACTGGGGCCGCCCGGTACCCGGCTTCGGCCCCGCCGACGCCCGGCTGCTGATCATCGGCCTGGCCCCGGCCGCGCACGGCGGCAACCGCACCGGGCGCATGTTCACCGGCGACCGCTCCGGAGACGTGCTGTACCAGGCGCTGTACGACCTCGGGCTCACCAACCGGCCCGCCTCGGTCCACATCGACGACGGCCTGGAGCTGTTCGGGGTCCGGGTCACCTCCCCCGTGCACTGCGCGCCGCCCGCCAACAAGCCGACCCCGACCGAGCGCGACACCTGCCGCCCCTGGCTGGTCCGGGAGCTGAGGCTGCTGCGCCCGACGCTGCGGGCCGCGGTGGTCCTCGGCGCCTTCGGCTGGCAGGCGGCGCTGCCGGCGTTCACCGAGGCCGGCTGGACCGTGCCCCGCCCCCGTCCGGCCTTCGGCCACGGCGCCCGCGTCGCGCTCGACGGCCTGGACCTCTTCGGCTGCTTCCACGTCAGCCAGCGCAACACCTTCACCGGGAAGCTCACACCGACGATGCTGCGCGAGGTGCTGGGCACGGCGGCACGAACGGCCGGGCTGCCGGTGCGCTGAACCGCTCCGTCACCGGGCGCCGCGACGAGCCGCGACCGGGGGGTCAGGGCTGCCAGACGTACCGCACGTCCGGCTCCCGCTCCTCGTTGCCGCTGCCGTCCGTGGACTCGGCGACGAGGAAGCCGTGGCGTTCGTAGAAGCGGTGCGCGGGCCTGTTGACCTGGAAGGTCCACAGGGTCAGCCCCTCGGGGCTGCGCTCCTTGGCCAGTGCGACGAACCGGTCCCCGAGCCCCCGCCCCCGCCGGTCCGGATCCAGATACAACTGGGACAGCAGTCGGCCGTCGAGGACCATCACCCCGGTGATCCGCCCGCCTTCCTCCTCCGCCACCCAGGTCTCCCGCAGCGGCACGACCACGTCCCGGAAGTAGTCGCGGACGTCGTCGTCGGTGCGCGGCCGTACGACCGTGGGCAGCGCGGCGGCGAAGGAGCGCAGCCAGACATCGGCGGCGTCCCGGGCGTCGGCGGCCCGCGCCCGCCGGATGAGGACGCCGGTCATCGCCGTACCCCGTCGGCCCCCGTCGGCCCCCGGTCCCCGCCCTCGGCCGCCCCGTCCCGCGGCACCACCGCCGTCGCCGTGATCTCCACCAGCTGCCCGGTGTACCCGAGGCAGGCGACCCCGAGCAGGGTGGAGGAGTGCGGTCCCTTGCTCAGTCCCGAGTCCTCCACGACCTCCCAGACCTCGGACAGCGTCGCGGGGTCCGCGCTCACGACGTACACCTCGGTGCTGAGCACATGCGCCAGGTCGCTGCCCACGGCGCGCAGTTGCTCCCGCAGATTGGCGATCACCTGCCGGGCCTGGCGCGCCGGATCGCCCGGTCCGACGATCTCACCGTGCTCGTCGAGCGGCACGGACCCGGCGAGGAACGCCAGTTTCGTGCCCGCCTCCACGACGGAGGCATGGGAGTAGGTGGGCGGCGGGAAGAGGCCGGGAACGGTGACGCGCTGGATCATGGAGCTGCTCCTACGACGGTCAGCGGACAATCTCCCGATCATCGGCCCCCGCCGGACCCGGGCGCACCCCAATTTCCGGGCGCGGCGAACGGCGGGGCGAGGGAGGCGAACGGCGGGGCGAGGGAGGCGAAGGGCAGGGGCGCGGTACTCCACGGCGCCCCCGCCCGGTCGGCTACCCGGAGCGGCTGCGCCGTACCGCCGCCGAGCACTGGGGCGGCACCGCCCGCGCCACCCTCGGCCACGCCAAGGCCGGCCACGCGCGCGAGGGACGAGAAACGGCTGCTGGAGCGCGCCGGACTGCGGGAGTTCGACGAGGTGGCCGGCCGGCCGCGAACCACCCCCGCCACCCTGGTCGCGGCCGTCACCAGGACCGAGGAGATCGTCGCCGGGGCACTGCCGCCGACTCCGTGAACCCCGCCGTCGCGAACCCCTGGAGAAAATCCCCGTCCAGGCGATGAGTTCCGCGTCCACCGGCGGTCACCACCCCGAGCCGGCCGTCGGACAGGAGGACCCATGTCGCTACCGGAGATCGTCTCGCGCGAGCAATGGCGTGCCGCGCGCGAGGAATTGCGGCGCCGGGAGGAGGCGGTCGGACGGGCGCGCGAGGCACTCGGCGCCGAGCGGCGGCGGCTGCCCATGGTCGAGGTCGATCCCGAGTACCTGTTCGAGGGCGGCGGCGGCAAGGCCATCCTCCTCGACCTCTTCGAGGGACGTTCCCAACTCGTCGTCCACCACTTCATGTTCGCGCCCGACCGGACGGCCGGCTGCCCGCGCTGCGCCGCCTTCCTGGACCAGGTCGGCCACCTCGCCCATCTGCGCGCCCGCAACACCTCGTTCGCCGCGATCTCCCGGGCGCCGTTCACCCGCCCCTGCCGTTCAAGGCGCGGATGGGCTGGACGGTGCCCTGGTACTCCTCGGAGCCGGGCGACTTCAACGACGACTTCGGGGCGACCGTCCGGGACGTCGGGAAACCGGTCGAGCGGCCGGGCCTGAGCTGCTTCCTGCGTGAACACGACCGGGTCTTCCACACCTATTCGGTGTACGGCACGGACCTGGACGAACTGGGGACCACCGCCGCCCTCCTCGACCTGACCGCCCTCGGCCGCCGCCCCGCCGGCAGCCAGGCGCTCCGGCTGCACGACGAGTACGACTTCTGACACGGACGGCACACTCCGCGCCGTTCGGTGACCGGTAGATCACCATCCGTGCCGGAATCGTGTCAGGTGTGTCTCAGTCGGGTCCCTGGGCGAGGCGTTCCGTCCCTCCAGCGCGTTGATTCCAGACAGGACAACGCTTCACGGAGGTGCGCGATGGTGAACCGGCGAACGGTGCTCGAACGCTTTCCCGCCGGCGGCCCGCGCGGATCGTGGCCCGCGGAGGAGTTCGCGCACGCGCGACGCCTGGAAGGACTGCTCGCGGAGGTCGTCATGGACCTCACGACGGACGCGTTCCTGGTGATCGTGCGGGGCGACGACGCGCCCGAGTGAGGCCCGTGCCGTGACGGCGGCCCTCAGTCGACGGCAGGGGGCCCGCGTCGCGGTGCCGGCGGGCCCTACGCGGTGATGGTGCGCGACCAGTCCGGAGCCGTGCCCGTCGCCCGGCACAGTGCCAGGTAGAGAGGGATCGGCGGGGTGTACGGCGCCGTGCCCCCGGGACGGTGGATCAGCCGGGCGGTGCCCCTGACCAGGGCACCCGGAGCGTACTGGGCCGGCGCGGGCCACGGCAGAGCGTAGTCGGAGTCCGACGGGACGATCCACCACCAGTGGGCATCGTCGGCGTACACACAACCCAGCCGCGGCAGCCGCGACACGACGAGCGGCCCGAGCCGGTCGGGTACACCCACGGCGTCACAGCCGAGCGGCACCGTCATCCCCTTCGGCACCTGGAGCCGGTGGAGCGGCTGCGCGGCCGGGCGGCGGCGCTGGAGCCGCACCAGGGTGTCCATCCCCATCGCCCGCTCGGACCCGGCGGCCTCGGAACGGACGTCGAGCCGCCTGCCGGCACCCCGGGCGACATGCCGCCCCCGGCCCGTCGCGCCGGTCACGGCCGCTCCCGCAGGCGCTGCTCGGACGCTCGATGCGGACGGCGGTCCGGCACGCCGTACCGCTCCTGCGCCCCGTGCCACCGGTGATCCGGGGCCCGCAGCGGGAATCGGCCGGACGCCTCGTGCGGAGGATGCTGCGCCGGTACCCGGTGCGCGGGCTGCTCGGGAGTGCCCCGGAGGCCGTCGTTACCCATGTCACCGTCCATGCCGTGGTCCATGAGGTCCATGGCCTGGTCCAGGCCGTGGACCTTGTCCCGGCCCTTGTCGTGGTCCGGACCGAGGCCGCCGAGGCCCGGAGCGGGGCCCGAGCCGTGCTCCATGCCAGGGCCCTCGGCCGGTTCGTCGCCGTCGGAGCCGTCCGGCCGCTCCGGCTTGGGGCGGGCGGCACCCCAGCCCAGGTCGTCGCGCGGCTCGGCGTGTCCCGGCGCCGCGTCCCGGCGCTCCAGCTCCGCCCAGACCAGCAGCCCGGAGCCCTGCTCCTGCGCTCCCCAGGACCGGCACAGCGCCTCGACGAGGAGCAACCCCCTCCCGTGCTCCTCGTCGGGGCGCTGCGGGGACGGGTGGGGCTCGCCCGGAGCGCAGCCCTCGTCCCGCACGGCGATCCGCACCAGGTCGTCGCGGTCGTACAACTCGCACACGACCCGCGTGCTCACCGTGTGCACGATCGCGTTGGTGACCAGCTCCGATATGACCAGAGCCGCGCTGTCACAGGTGTCCGCGCACACCGACCAGCCGGTCAGCCGGGCTTGCGCCAGTCGCCGCGCTCGGGCGACGGCACTCGGATGCGCGGCCAGCTCGAAGCGGAACCGGCGCTCGGCCGAGGCGGCCCCCCGAGGGGACGCCACCGCTGCGCCGCGACCAGGACGGTCCCCGGCGGCGTCTGTTCCTAAAGGCGCGGACGGAATCACGCCTGCCACTATCGCCCCGCCACGGACACTTGGCAAGAGTCACTCTGAAAAATGCAGAGTGCGGTGTGACTCGGTCAGGCGCCGTGGCACACTGCTCGCAACAGCACGTCGAGCGGCGCCAATTGGGTCCATCGGAGGTCCCACCCGATCTCCGAGTGAGTCTTCGAACGGCGCCGCACGGCTGTCAGGATCCCTTTGGGAGAAGGCTTTCGGTGGAGGTGGGAGCGTGAGCGAACCGCGGTCCGCGCCGACGGTCGGTCAGGTGGTCCTCGGACGGCGCCTGCTGGACCTGCGGGAACGCGCCGGACTCAAGCGTGAGGACGCCGCCCGGGTGCTGCGCGTCGCCCCCGCGACCGTCCGCCGCATGGAGATGGCCGAGGTCGCCCTCAAGATTCCGTACCTCCAGCTCCTGCTGAAGACGTACGGCGTCTGCGACGAAGAGGCCGAAGCCTTCGTCCAGCTCGCCGAGGAGGCCAACCGCCCCGGATGGTGGCAGCGCTTCCACGACATCCTGCCGGGCTGGTTCTCCATGTACGTCAGCCTGGAGGGCGCCGCCGGCCTCATCCGCTCCTACGAACCGCACTTCGTCCCCGGACTCCTCCAGACCGAGGACTACGCGCGCGGAGTGCTCAGATCCGGGGCGATCGGCCAGACCAGCCCGGACGACATCGAGCGCCACGTCGCCCTGCGCATGCGGCGCCAGGAACTCCTCCACCGCCCCGACGCACCCCGCTTCTGGGCCGTGATGGACGAGACCGCCCTGCGCCGCCCCGTCGGCGGCCCCGAGGTGATGCGCGCCCAGCTCGAACGGCTCATCGAGGCCGCGAACCTGCCGAACGTGACACTCCAGGTGGCCCCGTTCGAGAACGGCCCGCACCCGGGGACGTACGGGCCCTTCGTACTCTTCCGATTCGCCATGTCAGAACTGCCGGACATGGTCTACAGCGAGTACCTGACCGGCGCGGTCTACCTCGACGCGCGCGCGGAGGTGGCGACCCACCTCGAAGTCATGGACCGCATGGCGGCGCAGGCCGCCACGGCACAACGCACGAAAGAGATCCTCCGGGATCTCCGCAAGGAGCTGTGAATGAAACACATCAAGCCGCGCGCCGGCGTCTACAACGGCATGCCCGCACGCGAACTGGGCAGCGAGGGCTGGCACAAGCCCTGGAGCGGCGGCAACGGAGGCAACTGCCTGGAAGCGATGAAACTGGCCGACGGCCGCATCGCCGTACGCCAGTCCACCGACCCCGACGGACCCGCCCTGATCTACACCACCGACGAGATGACCGCCTTCATAGAAGGAGCCAAGGCGGGGGAGGCCGACTTCCTGCTCTCCTGACACGTGTCGCTTGCGTTGCTACTTGCTCGACTTCTCGTATTGAAACCAGACTTGACGCCCCACCACCACAGACGCTTACGGAGTGCCGCATGAGCGGGCAGGACCCGACGGTCACAGAGATCGACACCAGCAAACCCCATCCCGCGCGGATGTACGACTGGTACCTCGGCGGCAAGGACAACTACCCCGTCGACGAGGAAATGGGCCGCCAGATGCTGGCGCTCGAACCCCGCGTCCCGGTCATGGCCCGGGTCAACCGCGCCTTCATGCACCGCGCCACCAGGTGGCTGGCCCAGCAGGGCGTACGGCAGTTCCTGGACATCGGCACCGGCATACCGACCGAGCCGAACCTGCACCAGGTCGCCCAGAAGGTCGCGCCCGACGCCCGGGTCGTCTATTGCGACAACGACCCGATCGTCCTCGCCCACGCGGCCGCCCTGCTGCGCAGCACACCCCAGGGCGCCACCGAATACCTCCAGGCCGACGTCCGCGACCCGGACGCGATCATCGCCGGCGCCCGCGAGATCCTCGACCTGGGACAACCGGTCGCACTCTCCATGATCGCCCTGCTGCACTTCATCACGGACGCGGACGGCGCCCACGAACTCGTCAGCCGACTCCTCTCCGAACTGCCCTCCGGCAGCTACCTGATGATGACCCACGCCACCTCCGACTTCACCCCCGAGAACTCCGTCACCGCCACCGACAGACTCAAGAACGCCGGCATCACCATCGCCCTGCGCTCCCGCGAGGAGTTCACCCGCTTCTTCGACGGCCTCGAACTCGTCGACCCCGGCGTCGAGATCGTCCACAAATGGCACCCGGAACTCGGCGAGCCGGTTCCCGGCCAGGACGACGGGGTGATCCCCGGCTACGGCGCGGTGGCCCGCAAGCGGTGAACAGCGGACCGCCGGCGAGCAGACCGTGCGCGGTGGGGGAGGCGTCCGTCCGTCCACGGGCGGGCCGCCGCCCCCACTCACACCCGCATCGGCCTGTCCCCCGGGGAGACCGGCGCGGGCAACTGCGAACTACCCGTCAGATACCGGTCGACGGCCGCCGCCACCGCCCGCCCCTCCGCGATCGCCCACACGATCAACGACTGCCCGCGCGCCGCGTCCCCGGCCGCGAAAACCCCCGGAACATTGGTCGCGAAACCGACGTCCCGGGCGATCGTGCCCCGCGCGTCGAGCACCAGCCCCAACTGCTCCACCAGCCCGTCCTCCCGGTCCGGACCCGAGAAACCCAGCGCCAGCAGCACCATGTCGGCCGGGATCGTCCGCCCGGTCCCCGGCACCGGCTGCCGCCGCTCATCCACCTCCACCAGTTCGAGCGCCCGCACCCGCCCGCCCTCGTCCCCGGCGAACCGCAGCGTCGACGCCGCGAACAACCGCGCGTCCGCGTCCGCCGCCGGCGCCGTCCGCAGCTCACCCGCCTCCTCGTGCGCGGGCGACAACCGGTAGATCTTCGGATACGTCGGCCACGGCTCCGCGTACTCGTCGCGCTCCGCCTCCGGCTGCGCGTAGATGTCCAGCTGGGTCACCGACGCGGCACCCTCCCGCACCGCCGTCCCCAGACAGTCCGCCCCCGTGTCCCCACCACCGACGATCACCACGTGCCGGCCCGCCGCCGACAACGGCGAAACCGCCAGATCCCCCTCACCCACCCGGTTGGAGAGCGGCAGATACCGCATCGCCTGATGTATCCCCTCCAACTCCCGGCCCGGCACCGGAAGCTCCCGCCACGCCGTGGCACCCGTGGCGAGCACCACCGCGTCGAACCGCGTCCGCAACTCCGCCGCGTCGACGTCCCGCCCCACCGACACCGATGTGCGGAACCTCGTCCCCTCGGCCCGCATCTGCCCCAGCCGCCGCTCCAGATGCCGCTTCTCCATCTTGAACGAGGGGATGCCGTACCGCATCAGCCCACCGATCCGGTCGTCCTTCTCGTACACCGCGACCGTGTGCCCTGCCCGCGTCAACTGCTGCGCGGCCGCGAGACCGGTGGGACCGGAGCCGATCACCGCGACCGTCTTCCCCGACAACCGCTCCGGCGGCCGCGCCGGCACGAACCCCTCCTCCCAGGCCCGGTCGGCGATCGCGCACTCGACGTTCTTGATGGTGACGGCCGGCTGATTGATCGCCAGCACGCACCCGGCCTCACAGGGCGCCGGACACAATCGTCCCGTGAACTCCGGGAAATTGTTCGTCGCGTGCAACCTGTCGCTCGCCGCCCGCCAGTCCTCCCGGGCCACCAGATCGTTCCACTCGGGGATGAGATTGCCCAGCGGACAGGCGTCATGGCAGAACGGGACACCGCAGTCCATGCACCGGTCCGCCTGCTTGCTGATGATCGGCAGCAGCGCCCCCGGCACATACACCTCGTCCCAGTCCCGCACCCGCTCCCCGACGGGCCGCCGCGCCCACTCCTGACGCGGCGTGGTCATGAACCCCTTGGGATCGGCCATGATCATCTTCCTCGCCTACGGGCACCCGGCACCGGCCACCCGACGGCCGTACGCCACCGGGCGGCACGTACCGGCACTCCTGCGGCCACGATACGTCCACGCCCGGGGTGGCGCAGGGCGGGCGGCCCGGGGTGGCGCAGGGCGGGCGACAGCGGCGGGAACGGGAGGAGAGGGGCTCACGGTCCGTGGCCGAGAGGAAGGTGCCCCCGGTGCCCCCGGTGCC
>NZ_LBDA02000005.1 GCF_000980885.2 Streptomyces malaysiense
CACGACACCAACTGGCGCTGACCACTACCACCGGCCGCTGCCCGCCCCCGGGAAGCAGGCCGCCACGAAGCACCCAGGGGCCGGTCGCGGACACCCGGCCCCGCAACGTGCCGGCCGAAACGCTTCGGCCGAACCGACCCGACAACGAGAAACCCCCTCCGATCAAGTAATCAACCTGATCGGAGGGGGTTTCCCTCACTGTGGCGGCGCCAGGATTCGAACCTGGGAAGGCTGAGCCGGCAGATTTACAGTCTGCTCCCTTTGGCCGCTCGGGCACACCGCCAAGTTTGCTGCCAATCGAACCCGCTTTCGGCGGTGTTCCCCGGCAACGACGTAAACAATACCCGATCCACGGGGGTGCTTCGCCACCCGGTTGATCTCCAGCTCTCCGGTCCCGGGGTGGCTAGGCTGGTGCGGATGCGGCCCGGCTGGATGCCGGGCCCGGCGGCCGCCGCCGCGCACGCCGGCACGCACCGACACGCACCCCGATACAAGGAGCCACAGGACATGGCCGACTCCAGTTTCGACATCGTCTCGAAGGTCGAGCGGCAGGAGGTCGACAACGCCCTCAACCAGGCCGCCAAGGAGATCTCCCAGCGCTACGACTTCAAGGGCGTCGGCGCCTCGATCGCGTGGTCCGGGGAGAAGATCCTCATGGAGGCGAATTCCGAGGAGCGGGTGAAGGCCGTTCTCGACGTCTTCCAGTCCAAGCTGATCAAGCGGGGCATCTCGCTGAAGGCGCTGGACGCGGGCGAGCCCCAGCTGTCCGGCAAGGAGTACAAGATCTTCGCCTCCATCGAGGAGGGCATCTCCCAGGAGAACGCCAAGAAGGTGGCGAAGATCATCCGCGACGAGGGCCCCAAGGGCATCAAGGCCCAGGTCCAGGGCGACGAGCTGCGCGTCAGCTCCAAGAGCCGCGACGACCTCCAGGCCGTGATCGCCCTCCTGAAGGGCAAGGACTTCGACTTCGCGCTGCAGTTCGTGAACTACCGGTAGGAACCGGGAGCGGAACGAGGAGAAGGGTGGGGCCCCTGCGGGCGCCCACCCTTCCGTGCCGTGGGGGCAGTGTCAGCTGCGGCGGGAGTTGCCGAAGACCAGCCGGTAGGCGATCAGCAGCACCAGGGAGCCGCCGATGGCCGCCACCCAGGTGGCGCCGTCGAAGAAGTGCTTGCTGACCGGGTGGTGGAGCCAACGGGACGAGATCCAGCCACCGACGAAGGCGCCCAGGATGCCGATGACGGTCGTGCCCAGGAGGCCGCCGGGGTCGCGCCCCGGCAGCAGGACCTTGGCTATGGCTCCGGCCAGCAGCCCCAGAATGATCCAAGCGATGATGCCCATAGCGCCAACCCTGCCCTTTCGCGCCCGGTGCGCACAGCCTCGTTCATGAGATCTTGATGAGGATCAGCGGTCCGGCGTGCGCGTGTTCGTACCTTCTCGGTGAACAGGACGCCGGCGGACCCGCACCCGGTTGCCGTCGCCGCTCGGATGTTCGTACCGGGTCGTTCCCGATCTCGTCACAGGGACGCTCCGGCGCTGCTCGAAGGGTGTGACCGGCTGATACTTGTGGCAGCAGGGAAGTCCGGCGCAGTGACCTGAGAGGTGCCGATCATGAAGGTGTTCAACCTGCTGCTCAACATTCTTTGGCTGCTCTTCTGCGGCATCTGGATGTCGATCGGCTATCTGATCGCCGCGCTGGTCTGTTTCGTGCTGATCATCACGATCCCGTTCGGCATCGCCTCGCTGCGCATCGCAGGGTTCGTGCTGTGGCCGTTCGGCCGGACCGCCGTGGAGCGGCCGGACGCCGGTACCGGATCGGTCATCGGCAACGTCATCTGGGTGATCTTCGCGGGCTGGTGGCTCGCCCTGGGGCACCTGATCACCAGCATCCCGCTGTTCCTGTCGATCATCGGCATCCCCTTCGGCTGGGCCAACCTGAAGCTCATCCCGATCTCGCTGATGCCGCTGGGCCGCGAGATCGTCCGCACGGACCAGGGGTTCGGCGGCCGCTGATCGATGTGCGGGAGCGCCGTATCTCCGGAATCATCGCCACGGGGACGGTAGCAATGGGGGCGCGGACGCCTGTCCAGGCTTGGGGGAAGCGCAGGTCCCGGCATCCGTACGGAGTTCTCAGATGCCCAGGAATCACATCGGCCCGACGACCGCCACCGCTCCGTCGGCCACCCGGCAGGGGGCCGGCCGTACGGAGGTGAGCGCAGCGGACTGCGGGCTGCTGCTGCTCCGGCTGACCTTCGGGCTGTTTCTCGCGGGCCACGGGTCCCAGAAGCTCTTCGGACTGTTCGGCGGGCAGGGGCTGACGGCCACCGGCAAGGGGTTCGAGTCGCTCGGCTACCGCCCCGGCAGACTCTTCGCGGCGATCGGTGCCCTCTCCGAGTTCCTCGGCGGCCTCGGCCTCGCCGCCGGGCTGCTCGTGCCGCTCGCGGCCGCCGCGATCGTGGGCGTGATGATCAACGCCATGGTCGCCGTGAGCGCCGCCCATGGGGTGTGGGTGGACAAGGGCGGGGTGGAGTACAACATCGCCCTCGCCGTCGTCGCCCTCGCCGTCGCGGCCATCGGGCCCGGACGGCTCGCCCTGGACCGGTTCTTCCGGTGGGGAAAGGGCGGCTGGCCCCAGGCGGCCTTCGCTCTCGTGCTCGGGGGCTTGGGAGCGGCGCTCGCGCTGGCGCTGTGAGGGAGGCCGCCGGGTGAGGCTCTCCCGGACGCGGTGCCGACGGCCCAGGCGCGCGCGGTGTCAGCGGCCCGGCGGGGCCGGTCGCGGTGCTCCCGGCCTCACAGCCTGCGGCCGGCCATGCCCTCCAGGCGCTCGATCCGCTCCGCCATCGGCGGGTGCGTGGAGAACATCTTCGACAGCCCCTGCCCCGGGCGGAACGGGTTCGCGATCATCATGTGGCTCGCTGTCTCGATCCGCGGCTCGGGCGGCAGCGGCAGCTGCCGGGTGCCCGTCTCCAGCTTGCGCAGGGCGCTCGCGAGGGCCAGGGGGTCGCCGGTGAGCTGGGCGCCCGAGGCGTCCGCCTCGTACTCCCGGGAGCGGCTGATGGCCAGCTGGATCAGCGTGGCGGCGAGCGGGCCCAGGATCATGATCAGGAGCATGCCGAGCAGGCCGGGGCCCTCGTCGTCGTCCGAACGGCCGATCGGGATCAGCCAGGCGAAGTTCACCAGGAACATGATCACCGAGGCGAGCGCGCCGGCCACCGAGGAGATGAGGATGTCCCGGTTGTAGACATGGCTCAGTTCGTGCCCGATGACGCCGCGCAGCTCGCGCTCGTCGAGCAGGCGCATGATGCCCTCGGTGCAGCACACCGCCGCGTTGCGCGGATTGCGGCCCGTGGCGAAGGCGTTCGGGGCCTCGGTCGGGGAGATGTAGAGCCGGGGCATGGGCTGGCGGGCCTGCGTGGACAGCTCGCGGACCATTCGGTACAGCGCCGGGGCCTCGAACTCGCTCACCGGGCGGGCCCGCATCGCGCGCAGGGCCAGCTTGTCGCTGTTCCAGTACGCGTACGCGTTCGTGCCGAGGGCGATCAGGACCGCCACGATCAGCCCGGTGCGGCCGAAGAAGCTGCCGATGACGATGATGAGCGCCGACAGTCCCCCGAGGAGTACTGCGGTCCTGAGCCCGTTGTGCCGGCGGTGCACGGTACGCCCTCCAAGTGGTACAGCAGGGACCCTTCGGTCCAGTGGACCCTCCCGCACTGGTCAACGCCAGGCGGAGGTCACAAGTTCCCAGGTGGGCGGGGGCGGGCACGGAGGCCGTACGAGTGAAGGGGGCCCCGCGCGTGCTCGCGGGGGCCCGTTGGGCCGTCGCGGGAACGGACCTCGGGCGGTCGTGGGAACGGAACGTGGGCGGTCGCGGGCAAGGGCGGCGGGCCGCCTCGGAGGGGCCCGCCGGCCCTTCTCAGAAGAGCCCGGTGGCCGCGAACCGCAGCACCAGCTGGGGCGCCCCGGACAGGGCGACGCCCGCCACCCCGGCGAGGGCGATCGCGGCCGTGAGCGGGGCCGGGATCCGGTGCCGGGCGGCCTCGCCCTCGGGGGCGCGGAACAGCAGCGCCGTCCACTGGAGGTAGTAGAAGAGGGCGATCACCACGTTGACGGCCATGACGACCGCGAGCCAGCCGAGGCCCGCGTCGACGGCCGCCGCGAACACGGTGACCTTGGCGAACAGGCCGATGATCCCCGGTGGCAGGCCCGCCAGGCAGAGCAGGAAGAAGGCCATCAGAAGAGCCGTCACCGGGTTGGTGGCGTACAGGCCCCGGTAGTCGGAGATCCGGTTCCCGGCACGGCCGCGGCCCACCACGGCGGCCACCGCGAACGCACCGAGGTTCACGGCGGCGTACATGAGGGCGTACGCGACGGTGGAACCGATCGCCTTCTGCGCGTTCCCGGCGTACCCGGCCGCCGCGATCGGTACGAGGAGGTAGCCGGCCTGGCCGACGGAGGACCAGGCGAGCAGTCGTACGGCGCTGCGGGCGCGCGTGGCCTGCTGGCGCAGCGCGCCGAGGTTGCCGACGGTCATGGTGAGCGCCGCCAGGACGGCGAGCGCGGGCCCCCAGACGTCGGCGTACGACGGGAACGCCACCACGGTGACGAGGATCAGGCCGGAGAATCCGACCGCCTTGCCGACGACCGACAGGTAGGCGGCGACGGGCAGCGGCGCGCCCACGTAGGTGTCGGGCACCCAGAAATGGAAGGGCACGGCGGCCGTCTTGAAGGCGAAGCCGATCAGGGTGAGGACGACGCCCGTCTGGGCCAGGGTGTGCAGCTGGCCTGGGGTGTCCGGAAGTCGTTGAGCCACCTGGGTGAGGTAGAGGGTTCCGGTGGAGGCGTAGACGAAGCTGACGCCCATCAGGCTGACCGCGGTGGCGGTGACCGAGGACAGGAAGAACTTCAGAGCGGCCTCGGCGGACCGCCGGTCGCCGTGCCGGATGCCGACGAGGGCGAAGGCGGGCAGTGAGGCGACCTCCAGGGCCACGATCAAGGTGGCCAGGTCGCGGGCGGCGGGCAGCAGAGCGGCGCCGGCCGTGGCGGACAGCAGCAGGAACCAGAACTCGCCGGGCGGGACGCGCCGCCGGTCGTCGTCCACGGTGGTGATCGACAGCAGGGCCGCGAGCAGGGCGCCGCCGAGGACCAGGAGCTGGATGACGAGGGTGAAGTGGTCGGCGGTGTAGCTGCACGCGCGCGGGGCGCCGGTGCCGGTGCCGGTGCCGGTCAGGCAGAAGGTGGCGCGGTCGCCGTCCAGGATCGGCAGCAACATCAGCGCGGCGGCGGCGAGCCCGGCGACCGAGATCCAGCCGAGGACGTTCTTGCCGGCCTCGGGCAGGAAGAGGTCGGCGACGAGCACGCCGAGCGCCACGACGGCGGCGATCAGGGGCGGGGCGACGGCGAGCCAGTCGACGGACTGGACGAGCGACGCGGCGGACGCGGCGAGGGGCTGTCCGAGCGGCTGGGCGAGGGGGTGGACCAGCGACCCGGCGGCCGCGGCGAGGGGCTGGGCGCTCATCGGGTGCCTCCTGCGAGCAGCTGGTGCACGGCCGGGTCGGTCAGGCCGAGCAGGGCCCGTGGCCACAGTCCGGCGACGACGGTCAGGGCGACGAGCGGGGTCCAGGCCGCGAACTCGTAGCCCTGGACGTCGGCGAGCTTCGGGAGTTCGCGCTCGGCACCGCCCATGCAGACCCGGCGGACCACGATCAGCATGTACGCGGCCGTCAGCAGGGTGCCGAACGCGCCGATCGCCATGAAGGTGAGGAAGGCCGGGCGGCTGAGGCCCGCCGCGGGTTCGAAGGCGCCGAACAGGGAGAGCATCTCGCCCCAGAACCCGGCGAGTCCCGGCAGCCCGAGGGAGGCCACGGCACCGAAGGCGAGCAGACCGCCGAGGCGGGGCGCCTTGCCGTACAGGGCGAGGCCGGTCTCCTCCGCCAGCGTGTCGAGGTCGGTGCTGCCGGTGCGGTCCTTGAGCGCACCGACCAGGAAGAACAGCAGTCCGGTGATGAGGCCGTGGGCGATGTTGGCGAACAGGGCGCCGTTCACGCCGGTCGCGGTCATGGTGGCGATGCCGAGGAGGACGAAGCCCATGTGACCGACGGAGGAGTAGGCGATCAGCCGCTTGAGGTCGCCCTTCGCGCCGCGCCTGGCCAGCGCCAGACAGGCCAGGGACCCGTAGATGATCCCGACCACGGCGAACGCGGCGAGGTACGGCGCGAAGGTGCGGAAGCCGTGCGGCGCGATCGGCAGCAGGATCCGGACGAACCCGTACGTACCCATCTTCAGCAGGACACCGGCCAGCAGTACCGAGCCGACGGTCGGCGCGGAGGTGTGGGCGTCGGGCAGCCAGCTGTGCAGGGGCCACATCGGGGTCTTGACCGCGAGCCCGAGACCGATCGCCAGAACGGCGATGACCTGCACGGACGCGGTCAGGGACCGGCCGTTGTCAGTGGCGAGTGCCACCATGTCGAACGTGCCCGCCTTGATTCCGATCAGGAGCAGGCCGAGCAGCATGACGACGGAGCCGAGCAGCGTGAACAGGATGAACTTCCACGCGGCCCGGGTCCGCCCCTCGCCGCCCCAGCGGGCGATGAGGAAGTACATCGGGATCAGCACGGTCTCGAAGGCGAGGAAGAACAGCAGCAGATCGAGCACGGCGAAGGTCGCGAGCGTGCCGGTCTCCAGCAGGAGCAGCAGGGCGACGAACGCCTTCGGGGACGGGCCTGTGGGCGGCTTGAAGTAGGAGTACAGCGCGCACAGGAAGGTCAGCAGCGCGGTCAGTACGAGGAGGGGGAGCGAGATGCCGTCGATGCCGAGGTGGATCCGCACGTCGAGCGCGGGAATCCAGCTGATGTCGGTCGTGGCCTGCATCCTCGACGGCTGGTGGTGGTCGAAGCCGAGCGCGAGCAGGATCGCGGCGGCGAGGATCACCCCGGTCACGGCGACGCCGTGGCGCAGCACGGACTGCTCGGGCGACTTCCCCCTCAGTCCGGGCGGGGCCGGCAGGAGGGCGGCGACGGCACCGATGAGCGGGCCGACGACGATCAATGCGAGAAGGACCCGCATCACGGACTCGTTGATATCGATCACGCCTGCTCACGCTCCCGTGGCGACGAGGACGACGGCGACCGCCAGGACGACGATGCCGGCGAGCAGCGCGCTCACATAGGTCTGCACATTGCCGGTCTGGGCGCGGCGTACGGCGGCCCCGAGCAACCGGGGCAGCGCGCCGGCGGCGCCGACGTAGGTGTCCACGACCTCGCGGTCGAGGAATCGTACGAGGCTCGCCGCGGCCAGCACCGGGCGGACGAACAGCGCCGTGTAGACGGCGTCGAGGTGGAAGCCGACGGCCGCGTGCCGGTGCAGCGGGCCGAGCAGCGCCCGCCCGGGGTCCGCCGGGTCGGGTGCGTAGGCGATGTCGCCGTAGGCCGGGGTGTGGCTGGCGATGGCCTCGGCCTCGACCAGTCCGGCGTCGCCCTCGGGGTGGGCGGCGACCGCGCCGAGCGGGGTGCTGACGAGGCTTCGGGTGGTGCGCTGCCAGACACCGTAGGTGAGGAGGGCGCCGACGACGGCGAGACCCGTGCCGAGGATGGACGTGAGCAGGGTCGGGGTCAGGGAGGTCCCGTCGAACCAGCCCGGCAGCGCGCGGTAGGCGAGCCCGCCGAAGGCCAGGGAGGGCACCGCGAGGACCCACAGGACCACGGTCATGGTCAGCGGCTGGCGGCCGTGATCGGGGGCCTCGGCGCCTTGGCCGTGGAAGGCCAGCAGCCACAGCCGGGTGGCGTAGGCGGCCGTCAGCACGGCGGTCACCAGGCCGGCGACGAGGACGAACCAGCCGGCCGCGCCGGGCACGTGCGCGGTGGTCCCGTGGGCCGCGTGCTCGGCGGCGCCGAGGACGGACTCCTTGGAGAAGAAGCCGCTGAACGGCGGGATCGCGGCGAGCGCGAGCAGCGCCACGGTCATCGTCCAGTAGGCGTCCGGGACCCTCTCCCGCAGGCCGCGCATGCGGGACATGGCGGCCAGCGAGTTGGTGCCGGCGGCGTGGATGACCACACCGGCGGCGAGGAACAGCAGCGCCTTGAAGGCACCGTGCGACAGGAGGTGGAAGACGGCGGCACCGCGGTCGCCGACGGCGAGGGCGCCGGTCATGTATCCGAGCTGGCCGATGGTCGAGTAGGCGAGGACTCGTTTGATGTCGTCCTGGGCGAGCGCGGCGAGGCCGGAACCGGTCATGGTGACGGCTGCCATCACGGCCAGGACCAGCATCGCGGCCCCGGATGCCTCGAACACCGGGAGGAGGCGGGCGACGAAGTAGACGCCGGCGGCGACCATCGTGGCGGCGTGGATCAGCGCCGACACCGGCGTCGGGCCGGCCATGGCGTCCGGGAGCCAGGTGTGCAGCGGGAACTGCGCCGACTTGCCGGCCACGCCCGCGAGCAGCAGCAGGGCGACGAGGGTCGGATGGTGCAGGCCGCCGTTCGCGACCGTGCCGAGGACGCGGGTGATGCGGAAGGAGCCGGCGTCGGTGGCGAGCGCGAACAGGCCGATCAGGAAGGGCACATCGCCGAGCTTGGTGACCAGGAACGCCTTGAGGGAGGCGGCGCGGGCCTCGGGGGTCTCCCAGTAGTGGCCGACCAGGAAGTAGGAGCAGATGCCCATGACCTCCCAGCCGACCAGCAGCACGATCAGGTCGCCGGAGTAGACGACGAGCAGCATCGCGGAGGTGAACAGGGAGACGAGAGCCGCGTACGAGGGGTAGCGCGGGTCGTCGCGCAGATAGCCCGTGGAGTAGATCTGCACGCAGGTCGCGACGAAGGCGACCAGGATCGCGACGAGCGCGGCGAAGCCGTCGATGTGCAGGGCCAGGTCGACGGGGACCGAGCCGGTGGGAGTCAGCTCCGTGTGCGCGTTCACGGCCGGTCCGCCGCCCTGGCGGACGGCGACCAGCGCGGCCGACGCCAGTGCGGCCAGCGGCGGCAGCACGGCGAGCGGGCGCACGAATCCGGGCGCGGTGCGGCCGAGCAGCAGTCCGGCCGCGGCGCCGAGGAACGGCAGGAGGGGAACGAGCACGGCGAGGGTGGTCGTGGTCACGCGGTGGCCTCGGTCTTCTGTGCCGCGACGGCACCCGGTTCCGCGTCGTCGGGGCCTTCGGCGGTGTCGCGGAGCTTGTCGATGTCGGAGGTGCCGCGGTTGCGGTACACGGCGAGCACGATCGCCAGGCCGATGCCGATCTCGGCGGCCGCGACGGCGATGGTGAACAGGGTCAGCGCCTGGCCGGAGTGCAGGGTGTCGCGGGCGGCGCGGCTGAGCCAGACGTCGAAGGCGACCAGGTTGAGGTTGACGGCGTTGAGCATCAGCTCGACCGACATCAGGACCAGGATCGCGTTGCGGCGGGCGAGGACGCCGTACAGGCCGGTGCAGAAGAGGAGGGCGGAGAGCACGGCGGGGTAGACGAGGTGCATCAGCGGGCGCCGTCCTTCTGGGCGGGGACGGGTGCCGGCGTGGCACCGGCCGCCTCGTCGCGGTCGTCGGCGCCGGTGCCGGCGTCCTCCCCGGCCCTGGCCTTGCGGGACAGGACGATCGCGCCGACCAGGGCCGCGAGGAGCAGCACGGACAGGGCCTCGAAGGGCAGCACCCAGTAACGGAACAGGCTTGCCCCGGTGACGTGGGTGGTGCCCGCGGCCGGTCCGGTCAGGTCGATCCACGTCGTACGGAAGGCGTCGGCGACCACCCACACCAGGGCGACGGCGGCGGCGACCGCGACGGCGAGTGCGGCCCAGCGGTTGCCGGAGTCGGCGTCCGGGGAGCGGCCGATCGGGGCCCTGGTGAGCATCAGCCCGAACAGGAGGAGCACGACGACGGAACCGACATAGATCAGGACCTGCACCCAAGCGATGAACTCGGCCGTGAGCAGCAGGTACTCCACGGCGAGGCCGCCGAGCGCGACCACCAGCCACAGGGCGGCGTGCACCAGTTGCCGGGTGGTGACGGTGATCAGCGCGGCGCCGAAGGTGACCAGGCCGACGAGGAGGAAGGCGATCTCGACGCCGGTCGGGGAGAGGAAGCCGTGCGGGGCCGCGGCAAGGATCGGGGCGGGGCTCACGCGTCGCCCTCCTCGGGGTCGGTCCGCGCGGCGGCCAGCTTCTCCGCGCTCTTGCGGGCGGCGGCGATCTCCTTCGGCTCCTCCGCGCCCGGGTCGAGCGCGGGCGGGGCGGGCACGGTCCACATCCACTCGCGGAGCTTGTCCCGCTCGTGGGTGAGCTCGTGGATGTCGGTCTCGGCGTACTCGAACTCCGGGGACCAGAACAGCGCGTCGAAGGGGCAGACCTCGATGCAGATGCCGCAGTACATGCACAGGGAGAAGTCGATGGCGAAGCGGTCGAGGACGTTGCGGCTGCGTTCGCGGCCACCGGGGGCGGCGGGCGGGACCGTCTCCTTGTGGGAGTCGATGTAGATGCACCAGTCGGGGCACTCGCGGGCGCACAGCATGCAGACCGTGCAGTTCTCCTCGAACAGCCCGATCACGCCCCGGGTGCGGGGCGGCAGTTCGGGCAGCGTGTCCGGGTACTGCTCGGTGCCGTGCTTGCGCATCATCGTGCGCAGGGTGACGGCGAGGCCCTTGGCGAGGCCGGAGCCGGGGATGCGGGGCCGGGCGGGTGGGGGCGACGCGGCCATCAGGAGATCACCACCTTGACGATGCCGGTGAGGGCGATCTGGGCGAGGGAGAGGGGGACGAGGAGGGTCCAGGACAGCTTCTGGAGCTGGTCCTCACGCAGCCGCGGGTAGGTGACGCGGAGCCAGATGACGACGAAGGCGAGGATCGCGGCCTTGAGCAGCGTCCAGACCCAGCCGAGCCCGTCGGCGCCCCAGGGGCCGTGCCAGCCGCCGAGGAAGAGCACGGTGGTCAGGCCGCACAGCACGACGATGCCGGCGTACTCGGCGAGCAGGAACAGGGCGAAGCGCAGACCTGTGTACTCGGTGTACGCGCCGAAGATGATCTCCGAGTCGGCGACCGGCATGTCGAAGGGCGGGCGTTGCAGCTCGGCGAGCCCGGCGACGAAGAAGACGACCGCGCCGATCAGCTGCCAGGGCAGCCACCACCAGTGGAAGGCGTAGAGGATGCCCGGCAGGGAGACGGTGCCGGCCGCCATCGCGACGGAGGCCGCGGCGAGCAGCATCGGCAGTTCGTAGGCGAGCAGCTGGGCGGCGGTACGCAGGCCGCCGAGCAGGGAGAACTTGTTGGCGCTGGCCCAGCCCGCCATGAGCGAGCCGAGCACGCCGACGCCCATCACCGCGAGCGCGAAGAACACGCCCGCGTCCAGGGCCTGTCCGACGGCGCCCTCGCTCGGACCGATCGGGATGACGAGCAGCACGAGCAGGTACGGCAGCAGGGCGACGGCCGGCGCGAGCTGGAAGACCCGGCGGTCGGCCTGCGCCGGCACCACGTCCTCCTTCTGCGCGAACTTCACTCCGTCGGCGACCAACTGGGCCCATCCGTGGAACCCGCCCGCGTACATCGGCCCGAGCCGCCCCTGCATGTGGGCCATCACCTTGTGCTCGGTCTGCCCCACGACCAGCGGGAAGACGAGAAAGACGAGGAACACGGCCACGAGCCGCAGGGCGACGTCGAGTGCGCCGTTCACTGCGGGCCTCCTGGGGGTTCGGTCGGGGGGGATTCAGGGTCCGGGTCGGGGCCGGAGTCGGGGGCGGAGTCCGGGCCCGGTTCCGGATCGGACGAGGTTTCGCCGGCCGGCGGTCCGGCGGAGGACGGTCCGTCGGTCCGGGACCGCGAGTCGGCCGCTTCCGAGGGCTGGCCGGCTCCCGAGGATTGGCCGGACTCGGACGACTGATCGGAATCAGGCGACTGGCCGGAATCAGACGACTGGTCGAGCTCCGGCGACCTGGGGTGCTCCGGTGCCTCGGGCCGTTCCGGCGCGTCGGGAACCGGCCGCGGCTCGGCGGCTCGCTCGAATCCGGCGGCCTGCTCGGGCTCGTCGAAAGCCGGGCGGGCGTGGTGCCACGGGGCGTCGGAGCCACGCGGGGGCGTACCGGGAGCGGGACGCTCGGCGTCCCGCGGCCCCGGGGACCGTTCCGCCGGCCCGGTGGCCGGGGGCTCCGTGGAGCGCTGCGAGGCCGACCCCTCCGAAGCGCTGCGGCCGCGGCGGGGGCGCGCCGGTGCGGGGGCCTCCGGCGTTGCCTGCGCGGCATCGGCATCGGCATCGGCCGCGGCCGCCTGGCTCGCAGACCCCTCGCTCGCGCTCCGCATCCGCCGGGGCCGCGCCGGGCCACCGGCGGCACCCGGCCGGGAACCCTCCCCCACCGGCGTCGGGCCGGCCGGGACCTGGCTCCCCGAGCCCTGGCTCGCAGACCCCTCGCCCGCACTCCGCGTGCGCCGCGGACGCTCCGCGGCGGCGGCCTCCGTCGCGCTCGCCTGGCCTGACGACCCCTCCGCCGCGGTGCGGGCGCGTCGTACCGGACGGTCTCCGGCGGCGCGACCCGGGCGGGCCGGGACGGCGGGGAGACTGCCCTTGAGGGGGCCCCACTCGTTGGGGTCGGGGACACCGGGCGGGAGCATCTGGCGGCGCTTGGCCCCGCCGTGCTCGGACTCGCCGGGCTCCTTCGCGCCGGGCCACGCCTTGGCCACGCGGGCGGCGAGGACGAAGTCCTTGCGCAGTGGGTGGCCCTCGAAGTTCTCGGGGAGGAGCAGGTGTTCGAGCCCCGGGTGATCCTCGAAGGTCACCCCGAACATCTCGTACGTCTCGCGTTCGTGCCACGCCGCGCCGGCGTACACCCCGACGGCGGTCGGCAGCACCGGCGCCGAGTGCGGCACCGTCGTGCGGACGAGGAGCCGGCGGACCGGGTTCAGGGCCACGACGTGGGCGGACACGCGGAAGCCGGCTCCCGGTTCGTCGACCGCGCTGAGCCAGTCGAAATAGGTGCAGGTCAACGTCGTACGAGCCGTCCGTAGCGCGCCGAGCCAGGCGGACGGCGGCACGTCCACCGTCAGGACCTCGTACGACTCCTCGGCCACCGCCTCCGCACCGAACAGTTCTTCGACGGGGGCGGGCAGCCAGCCGGTCGTGCTCATCGCGCGCCCTCCTCGCCGGACGGGGCGGGCGGCCGCACCAGACCGCTCTGGAGCGCGGCCGCGGACGGCCGGGCGCCACCGTGTCCGTACCGCTCCCCCAGCGACTCGGCGGCGATCTTCTCCTGGAGCTTGAGGATGCCCTGGAGCAGCGCCTCGGGGCGCGGCGGGCAGCCGGGCACGTAGACGTCCACGGGGATGATCTGGTCGACGCCCTTGGTGACGGAGTAGGAGTCCCAGTAGGGGCCGCCGCAGTTGGAGCAGGCGCCGAAGGAGATGACGTACTTCGGCTCGGGCATCTGCTCGTACAGGCGCTTGACGGCGGGGGCCATCTTGTCCGTGACCGTGCCCGAGACCACCATCAGGTCGGCCTGACGGGGCCCCGGTGCGAAGGGGATGACGCCGAGCCGGATGAAGTCGTGCCGGGCCATCGAGGCGGCGATGAACTCGATCGCGCAGCAGGCGAGACCGAAGTTGAAGACCCAGAGCGAGTAGCGGCGGCCCCAGTTGAGGACCACCTTCATGGGCTCGGGCGCCAGCCTGGCCAGCGCGCCCAGCCGCTTGGGCTCGGGGAGGAGTACGGGGTCCGGGGTCACGTCCATGCCAGGACGCCCTTCTTGTATGCGTACAGCAGGCCGACGGCGAGGAAGCCGAGGAAGAGGAACATCTCCACGAGGGTCGTCGCGCCGTATCCGGGGGCGGCGAAGACCGTCGCCCAGGGGAACAGGAAGACGGAGTCGACCGCGAAGATCACGTACAGGAAGGCGTAGACGTAGTAGCGGACCTGGGTGTGGGCCCAGCCCTCGCCCACGGGGTCGACACCGCACTCGTAGGTCAGGAGTTTTTCCGGGGTGGGCACTACGGGGCGCAGCAGCCGTCCGGCGCCGAACGCGACCGCGACGAACAGCACGCCGACGACGGCGAGCAGCCCCACGGCCGAGTAGGACCGGAAATATCCGGTCGCGGTGACGACGTGTGTCGCGGCTGTGGTCGAATCCCCCAGGGTCTCCCGCACCGTCCGTCCCTCGCTCCCTGACCTCGTGACCTGTACGCACGGGAGTCTAGGCCCTGATAAAGAAGCGGTAAGCAGGCAGTCACGCCCCGAGACGCCCGGGGCGGCCGGGGGTGGGGTTTTCCCCCGTGAGCGGAGGGCGGTGTACCGCATGGCGCGGAGGGTGCCTCGTTCGGCAGGCTGTCCGGTATGACCGCTCCCAGCTCCGCCGCCGGCCGGCCCGACGGCACCGACGTGCACGACGGCCTCGACCGGCACGACGGCCTCGACCGGCCCGGCATACCCGGTCGGCCCGACGGCACCGACCACGTCCCGCCTCCGAGGCCGGTCTACGGCGTCCACACCTGGAAGGAGATCGCGCACCTGCTGCTGAACCTGCCCGTGACGGTGTTCGGCTTCGTCTACGCGATCACCGTGCTGTCCGTCGGCGGCGCTCTCACCGTCACCGTGGTCGGCCTGCCGCTGCTGGCGCTGTCCCTGCTGGGCGCCCGGCAGCTGGGGAAGCTGGAGCGGGCGCGGGCCAGGGCGCTGCTCGGGGTCCGTGTGGAGGAGCCGTCGCCGCTGCCGCTCGCCCGCGGCGGGAGCATGCTCCAGCGGGCGTGGTTGGCGCTGAAGGACCCGGTGGGCTGGCGCACGCTGCTGTACGACGCGATCCGGCTGCCCTGGGGCATCCTCACCTTCTGCACGGTGCTGATCTCGCTGTTCGTGCTGTGGCCCCTGCTGCCCTACCTCGCCCGGGGGCTGGCGAACGTGGACCGGGCGATGGTGCGCGGCCTGCTGTCCCCCTCCGACGAGCTGGAACGCCGGATAGCCGAGCTGGAGTCGGACCGCGGTGTCGTGGTGGACACGGCCGCCGCCGACCTGCGCCGCATCGAGCGCGATCTGCACGACGGCGCACAGGCCCGGCTGGTCAACCTGGCCATGGGCCTGGGTCTGGCCAAGGAGAAGCTGCTGGAGGACCCGGACACCGCGGCGGCGATGGTGGCGGAGGCGCACGGCGAGGTGAAGCTGGCCCTCCAGGAGCTGCGCGACCTGGCCCGGGGCATCCACCCGGCCGTCCTCACGGACCGCGGCCTGGACGCCGCCCTCTCCTCGGTCGCCGCCCGCTGCACGGTGCCGGTCAAGGTGACCGTGGACCTCGCGGACCGCCCCGCCGCGGCCATCGAGGGCATCGCCTACTTCACCGTCTCCGAGCTGCTCCAGAACGTCAGCAAGCACAGCGCCGCCCGCTCCGCCTCGGTGGACGTGTGGCGTACCGCGGACCGGCTGCTGATCCAGGTCCACGACGACGGCCGGGGCGGCGCCGCCCTGGACGGCGGCACCGGGATGCGGGGCCTGGCGGACCGGCTGGGCGCGGTGGACGGCCTGTTCGTGGTCGACTCCCCGGCGGGCGGTCCGACGGAGATCACGGCCGAACTGCCGTGGCGGGACCGGGAGAAATAGCCCCGGCGAACGGCCGGTGACGCCCGTCGGGCCGAACGGGGGTGGGGAAAACCCCCGGTCCAGGACGCCGACGGACTCCATGGTCCCGAGGGCCGCGGCGCACGACTCTTGAGTCACGGCTGAACGGCCGTCTGGACGAGGAGAACGGGACGACATCGATGGCCACTCAGTACGGACACGGCGGGTACGGCCAGGGTTACGACACCGGTGACGACGAGGGGCGGTACGGGTACGGCCCGCACCCCGGCCGCCGCCCCCGGCTCCCCGCCGCGCTGCGGGCGCCGTTCGAGGGCCGTACCTGGCGGGAGCTGGGTTACGTCCTGCTGAGCCTGCCGGTCTCGATCGTGCTGTTCACCTGGACGGTGACGATGGTGTCGCTGGGCGCGGGCCTGCTGGTGACCTTCCTCGGCGTTCCCGTCCTCGCCGCGGCGCTGGCCGGTTCCCGGGCCTTCGGCGCGCTGGAGCGGGCGAGGGCGAGGGCGCTGCTGGGCGTGGACGTGCCCGGCCCGGAGCCGCTGCAGGTCCGCAAGCCGGGCGCGCCGGCCTGGATGGGCGCGGTGCTCAAGAGCGGCGCCTCCTGGCGCAGCCTGCTGTACTCGCTGGTGCAGCTCCCCTGGGCGGTGTTCACCTTCACGGTCGCGGTGACCCTGTGGACCCTGAGCCTGACCATGCTGACCTACCCGCTGTGGTTCTGGGTCTTCCCGGCGTACGCGGGAGAGAGCGGCCTTCAGCTGTACGGCGACGCGCACCACCGCATCTATCTGGACAACAGCTTCGAGATCACCGTGACCGGGCTGGTCGGGCTGCTGTTCACGCTGGCCACGCCCTGGCTGGTGCGCGCTCTGACGACGGTGGACGGGCTGCTGGTGCGCGGGCTGCTCGGCCCCTCCCTGCTGTCGGAGCGGGTGGTGGAGCTGGAGTCGGACCGGGGCGTCGTGGTGGACACGGCCGCCGCCGACCTGCGCCGCATCGAGCGGGATCTGCATGACGGCGCCCAGGCCCGGCTGGTCGGTCTGGCGATGGACCTGGGGCTGGCGAAGGAGAAGATGCGGGAGGACCCGCAGGCAGCGGCGCGCATGGTGGAGGACGCGCACGGCGAGGTGAAGACGGCACTCCAGGAGCTGCGCGATCTGGCCCGCGGCATCCACCCGGCCGTGCTGACCGACCGTGGTCTGGACGCGGCCCTGTCGGCGGTGGCGTCCCGGTGCACGGTGCCGGTCCGGGTGGAGGTGGACCTGCCGTCCCGTCCGGCGCCGGCCATCGAGGGCATCGCCTACTTCACGGTCTGCGAGCTGCTCCAGAACGTCGCCAAGCACAGCGGGGCGCGCTCCGCCTCGGTCGATGTGTGGCGCGCGGAGGACCGGCTGATGCTCCAGGTGACCGACGACGGGGTGGGCGGGGCGGACGCCTCCGCGGGCTCGGGCCTCGCCGGTCTCAAGGGCCGCCTGGACGCGGTGGACGGCATCCTGCTGGTGGACTCCCCGGCGGGCGGCCCGACCCGGGTGATAGCGGAACTTCCCTGGCGCGGCTGACCGTCGGCCGCCCGGCGGCCGACCGGCGATCGGACGACGGCCGAGCAGCGAGCGAATCAATGGCCGGCCAACGGCCAACTAACTTCTGACCAGCGGATATACCGGCGCTCGACCTAGTTGTCCACAGGGCGTGGCACGCTGTGTGCCGATTCCTGGAATGCTTGGTCCTCGTACGGAGGCGCGTCCCCGGTGGGCGTCGCCACGGGACCGCGCATGACGGGGGCGAAGGATCGTGGAGGACAGAGTGCGGGTGGTCATCGCCGAGGACTCGGTGCTGCTCCGAGAGGGCCTGACCCGGCTGCTGACCGACCGGGGACACGAGGTCGTGGCCGGGGTCGGCGACGCGGAGGCACTGGTGAAGACCATCGCCGATCTGGCCGGCGAGGGCACGCTGCCCGACGTGGTGGTGGCGGACGTGCGGATGCCGCCGACGCACACCGACGAAGGGGTGCGGGCAGCCGTGTCCCTGCGCAGGGCGCATCCCGGGCTCGGGGTGCTGGTGCTGTCGCAGTACGTGGAGGAGCGGTACGCCACCGAGCTGCTGGCGGGTTCCACCCGGGGCGTGGGCTATCTGCTCAAGGACCGGGTGGCGGACGTCAGGGAGTTCGTGGACGCGGTGGTGCGGGTCGCCGAGGGCGGTACGGCGCTGGACCCGGAGGTGGTCACGCAGCTGCTGGGCCGCAGCCGCAAGCAGGACGTGCTGGCCCGGCTCACCCCGCGCGAGCGCGAGGTGCTGGCACTGATGGCGGAGGGGCGCACGAACTCGGCGATCGCCCGGCAGCTGGTCATCAGCGACGGCGCGGTGGAGAAGCACGTCAGCAACATCTTCCTCAAGCTCGGCCTGTCTCCGAGCGATGGTGACCACCGGCGGGTGCTCGCGGTGCTCACCTATCTGAACTCCTGAACGGACGTCCTCGGACGGCGGCGGGCGGGCCTCGGCGTCAGGGGCGTGTCAGAGGATCCGGCTTCCGTGGGAATGAGGGGTACCCGGCAGGAGAACGGAAGGCGGAACCGGGGAAGGAAGCCCTGACATGTCAGCGCTAGACGCCGTCTCGAAACATCATCCGAATCTCCGGATGACCACGGGAAGGCGACCCTAACCGACGTAGGGTTGATCCTGGGATGGTCCGTGGGACGACCAAACCCCGGACAGCCGCCTCGAAGGAGGTCCAGTTCAGTGACCAGCCAGGTCAGCAGCCCAACGGAGCAGGCCGACGGTTCAGTCGTCGGGGAGCAGCGCAAACCGGGCGGCACGAAGGATGTGCGCCGCCTGGACCGGGTGATCATCCGGTTCGCGGGGGACTCGGGTGACGGCATGCAGCTCACCGGGGACCGGTTCACCTCGGAGACCGCTTCCTTCGGCAACGACCTCTCCACCCTGCCGAACTTCCCCGCCGAGATCCGCGCCCCCGCCGGCACCCTGCCCGGTGTCTCCTCGTTCCAGCTCCACTTCGCCGACCACGACATCCTCACCCCGGGCGACGCGCCGAACGTCCTCGTCGCGATGAATCCGGCGGCTCTGAAGGCCAACATCGGCGATCTGCCGCGCGGCGCCGAGATCATCGTGAACACGGACGAATTCACCAAGCGGGCGCTCCAGAAGGTGGGCTACGAAGCCTCGCCCCTGGACGACGGCTCGCTCGACGCCTACGGCCTCCACCCGGTGCCGCTGACCACCCTGACGGTGGAGGCCCTCAAGGAGTTCGACCTCTCCCGCAAGGAGGCCGAGCGCAGCAAGAACATGTTCGCCCTCGGGCTCCTGAGCTGGATGTACCACCGGCCCACCGAGGGAACGGAGAAGTTCCTGAGGTCGAAGTTCGCGAAGAAGCCGGAGATCATGGCGGCGAACATCGCCGCGTTCCGCGCGGGCTGGAACTTCGGCGAGACCACGGAGGACTTCGCGGTCTCCTACGAGGTCGCTCCCGCCGCCAAGGCCTTCCCGGTGGGCACCTACCGCAACATCTCCGGCAACCTCGCCCTGGCCTACGGTCTGATCAGTGCCTCCCGGCAGGCGGACCTGCCGCTGTTCCTGGGCTCGTACCCCATCACGCCGGCCTCGGACATCCTGCACGAGCTGAGCAGGCACAAGAACTTCGGGGTGCGGACCTTCCAGGCGGAGGACGAGATCGCGGGCATCGGCGCGGCGCTGGGCGCGGCGTTCGGCGGCTCGCTGGCGGTGACGACCACGTCCGGTCCCGGTGTCGCCCTCAAGAGTGAGACCGTCGGTCTGGCGGTCTCCCTGGAGCTGCCGCTGCTGGTGGTGGACATCCAGCGGGGCGGCCCGTCCACCGGTCTGCCGACCAAGACCGAGCAGGCGGACCTGCTCCAGGCGATGTACGGGCGCAACGGCGAGGCGCCGGTGCCGGTCGTCGCGCCGAAGACCCCGGCGGACTGCTTCGACGCGGCACTGGAGGCGGCGCGGATCGCGCTGACCTACCGCACCCCGGTGATGCTGCTCTCCGACGGCTACCTGGCCAACGGCTCCGAGCCCTGGCGCATCCCGGACCTGGAGGAACTGCCGGATCTGCGGGTCCGGTTCGCGTCCGGCCCGAACCACACCCTGGCGGACGGCACCGAGGTCTTCTGGCCGTACAAGCGCGACCCGCGGACTCTGGCCCGCCCCTGGGCGGTGCCGGGCACTCCCGGCCTGGAGCACCGCGTCGGCGGCATCGAGAAGCAGGACGGCACGGGCAACATCTCCTACGACCCGGCCAACCACGACTTCATGGTCCGCACCCGCCAGGCCAAGGTCGACGGCATCGAGGTCCCGGACCTGGAGGTGGACGACCCGCACGGCGCGAAGACCCTGGTCCTCGGCTGGGGTTCGACGTACGGCCCGATCACGGCGGCGGTACGGCGGCTGCGCGCGGCCGGCGACTCGATCGCGCAGGCACATCTGCGCCATCTCAACCCCTTCCCGCGCAATCTCGGCGCGGTGCTCGCGCGGTACGACAAGGTGGTGGTCCCGGAGATGAACCTGGGGCAGCTGGCCACCCTGATCCGGGCGAAGTACCTGGTCGACGCCCACTCGTACAACCAGGTCAACGGCATGCCGTTCAAGGCGGAGC
>NZ_LBDA02000050.1 GCF_000980885.2 Streptomyces malaysiense
CTCAGTCCGGTTCCGGTCCCCCGGAGATCCGGGTCTCCGCCCAGGTGAGCAGCTCCGGTTCGTGCAGCGACGGCAGCCACAGGTCGGCCCGCTCCGCGCCGTCCCCGGCGGGCCGGGGGCCGACCCCGAGCACCCGCAGTCCGGCGCGGTGGGCGGACTCCACCCCGGTCAGGGAGTCCTCTACGGCGAGCGCCCGCAGCGGCGGCACCCCGCACAGGCGGGCGGCCAGGAGGTACACGTCCGGCCAGGGCTTGGGGCGTACCGAGTCCCCGGTCTCGGGGACGACGATGTGCTGGAAGTGCGTGCGCAGCCCGGCCCGTTCGAGGCTGCCCTCGACGACCACCATCGGGCAGTTGCTGGCCACCGCCAGCGGCAGCCGCCCGGACAGCGTCCGTACGAGCTGGACGGCGCCCGGCATGGTGACCGGGTCGTCGGTGACCAGCTCCAGGAAGTGGTCGAGGAGCGCTCCCGTGAGGCCGGACGCCAGCTCGGGTTTGTGCACCGAGTCCGCCATCAGACGGCCGCACTCCTCGTAGTGCATGCCCTTGGCCTGCTCGGCGAACCCGGCCGGTGCCTGGAGGCCGAACTCCCGGAAGGCCAGGCTGCGGGCCTCCACCCAATGGCGTTCGCTGTCCATCAGGGTGCCGTCGCAGTCGAAGACGACGGCATCGGGCGACCAGTCGAGCAGCGGGCGGACGTGAGGGGTCACAATGGCCTCCTAGGGTGGCAGGGACAGGGGGTGGCGTGCGGAGCACGCGTCATTGAAATGCGTCATTCCCGACGTTCCAGAGGAAACGGAAAGATAGCGGCCACTACGATATTTTCGCGTCGGCAAGTCAGGCAATAACCCCATGGAGGGACTGGACCACGGCGCTGTCCGGGTGTATGGAACGGAGAGGGCGCGCCCCTTACCACCCGCCCGCGTTCCCCTTCGAAAGAAATACGTGATTACCGCGCGAGTGTGATCTCTGTTTGCTCCCGGCGTGCGCGGGCGCACTACATTCTTGGCCGTCGGAAATGCCGAGCGAGGGCAGGCGGAACGTTGCAGGAACGGGCCAGGACAACCCGCAGATCACTTCTGGAAGCGGCCGCCCAGCTCTTCGCCGAACAGGGATACGCGGGCACGAGCGTCAACGACATAAGTGCCCGGTCCGGCCGGACCAGCGGCGCCGTCTACTTCCACTACGCCAGCAAGGAGGGGATCGCCCTCGCCGTCGTCCAGCACCGCTTCGCCACCTGGCCCCAGCTCACCGCGCGCTACGTGGACGCGGCCGTCCCCCCGGTCCAGCGGCTCGTCGCCCTGAGCTACGACATCGCCCGCGCCCTCGCCGAGGACCCGCTGACACGCGCCGGCGCACGCCTGTGGGCCGAGCGCGCCATCATCGACGCCCCCCTGCCCGACCCCTTCGCGCTCTGGACCGCCGCCGCGACCCGGCTGCTCGCCGAGGCCCGCAACGCCGGTGACCTGGCCAGACACGTACGCCCCGCACCCACCGCGCGGACCCTGGTGCGCGCGTTCTTCGGGCTGTGCTCGCTCACCGAGGCGCTGGAGGGCGCGGCCACCGTCACCGACCGGCTCACCGACTGGTGGCAGCTGACCCTGCCCTCGCTCGGGGCCGCCCCGGTGACTCACCCGTGGGACGGCGTCCCGGCGGCTGTGCCATCGCCGATCCCGGTGAGCCGGCGGAACGACAGGCCGTCGTAGGAACCCGTCTCGTACAGCACACCCACCGTGCCGGGGCCGAGCTGGACCAGGTCGGAGTAGGCGGCGCGGCCGTCGTCCAGGGTGGTCAGGCGGGTGAAGCCGCGCCCCGCGTCGGTGCTGGACCACACGGCCATGGCGCGGCGGGCGGTCGGCACGGAGGGCGCGGAGAACAGCAGCGGGGCGCCGGCGCCCCGGAGCTGGAGGACGCTGCCCTGGACCACGGGGACGTCCTTGAGCGTGCGCTGGGCGGCGAAGGGGCGGTCGAGGGTGGCGCCGCCGTCGGACGAGTAGCTGTCGAGACGGTTGCCGGGGGCGCTGCCGTACTGGTCACGGGCACTGAAGTAGATCCGCCCGTCCGGGAGTTGGGTGGCGCTGGTCTCGTTGACGTCGACGACCCCGCTGGGCCCGGTGGCGGTGAAGCCGAGGTGCCAGGTGCGGCCGCCGTCGTCGCTGTAGAGGGCGTGGCCGGCGTAGTGGCGGGACTCGCGGCCGGTGTCCTTCGAACCCTTGGGCGGAGCGGTGGAGTGATCGGCCGGGACCAGGATGCGCCCGGCGTGCGGCCCCCGGGTGAGGGCGACGGCGTGACCGGGTCCGGTGGCGTACCAGCGCCAGCCGGGGCGTTCCACGTCGGCCGTGATGTCCTGCGGCGCGGTGAAGGTGCGGCCGTCGTCCGAGCCGCGCTGCACGTAGACCCGACGGCCCCGGTCGGCCGCCACCTGGCCCCGCATGATCTGGTCCTCTGTCACACCCCCCGCGTTTCCGCAGGTCACGAGGATGATGGCGCCGGTGCGCGGGTCGACCGCGGGGGCCGGGTTGCCCCGGGTGTTCCCGTCGCCGGCGGCCACCACGGCGAGCGGACCCCAGGTGCAGCCGCCGTCCGTGGAGCGGCGCACCACCACGTCGATGTCCCCGCTGTCGCCGAAGCCGGCGCGCCGGCCCTCGGCGAAGGCGAGCACGGTGCCGCGAAGGGTGCGGACCAGGGCGGGGACACGGTAGGCGGCGTACCCGCCCTGCCCGGAGACGTACGGCCGCGAAGAGGCGCACCCCGGCGCGGAGCCGAGGGGCCCCGCGGCGGCGGGCAGTGCGGCCGAGGCGAGGGCGGCGAGGAGGGTGAGGCCGGTGAGCACGGTGCGTCGCAGCGGAGTCACGCCGTGATGCTGCCCCGGAACGGGCGGACGCCACTACTCCGTTCGAGGGAATCGGCGGGAGCCGGCGCGACGGCCGCCGGGGGTCAGGACGGGGTGCGGGCCGCCTCCAGGAGTCGGGTCACGTCCTCGGCCGGGAGCGTCAGGGCCGCGCCGACCGTGGTCAGGGCGTCGCGTTCGGCGGGGGTGTAGGGGCCGTCGGCGAGGGCGATGCGGGCGCCCTGGAGGAGCAGGGACTCGCGCCCGGCCGGGGCGAGGTGCGGGGCGAGCGGGTCAAGCGCCTCGTGCAGCTCTATCGTCAGGCTGGCTCCGCAGGGCTCGCCCAGGACCCGCCCGGTGTCGGCGGCCAGGGCGTCGACCAGGGCGGCGAGCTGCTCCTCGGTGCAGTCGTCGACGCCGCCCGCGCGGACCGCGGCGCAGGCCGTCTCCAGGGGCGCGCGGGAGCCGGTGCCGCCCGCGGCGAGGACGGCGAGGGCGACGGTGTGCACGCCGTCGCGGAGCATCGCGGAGAAGCGGCGGGTGGTGGGGTGGTCCAGCACGTCGGTGCCGTAGTGGTGGCCGCAGGCGGCGCACTCCACCACGGGCCCGGTGGACCCGCGCGGCAGCACCGGCACCCCGAGCAGGGTGAGCCGGCGGCGTCCGGTGAGCCGCTGGTAGTTGCGGTCGCCCCCGCAGCCGGGGCAGTAGAACTCGCCGTCGCCGACGGGTGTCCACGCGGTGCGGGTGCCCAGGACGCACAGGGCCCTGGTGGCACGGTCGTCTCGTCCCCTTACCGGCAGCACGTCGCACCTCCCTAGAGCACGGCACCATCGCCGCGCTGGCGTGATGTTAGCCACATCACGGAGGCTGAGTCAGTACCCCGGACGAGACCAATCTGTGACCTGTCCGGCCCTATGGCCGAGAAACGACGAGGCCCCGGCCGCCGTGCGCGGCGACCGGAGCCTCGAAACCCCCGGTGGGGGTGGGTCAGCGGGTGGCGCGGTTGACGGCGGAGACGACCGCCTTCAGCGAGGCACGCGTCGTGTTCGCGTCGATGCCGATGCCCCACAGCACCTGGCCGTCGATCGCGCACTCGATGTACGAGGCGGCCTGCGCGGAGGCGCCCTCGCTCATCGTGTGCTCCTGGTAGTCGAGCAGGCGGACGTCGATGCCCACGCTCTGCAGGGCGTCGAAGAAGGCCGAGATCGGACCGTTGCCGGAGCCGGTCAGCACGCGGTCCTCGCCGTCCACGGTGGCCTCGACGGTGAGGGTGTCCACGCCGTCGTTGTCCGTGGTCGACTGGCCGTTCCTGACCTGGATGCGGCCCCACGGGTCGGCGGAGTTCGGCAGGTACTCGTCCTGGAAGACCGACCAGATGTCCTTCGGGGTGATCTCGCCGCCCTCGGCGTCCGTTTTCGCCTGGATGATCTTCGAGAACTCGATCTGCATCCGGCGCGGCAGGTCCAGCTTGTGGTCGTTCTTCAGGACGTACGAGACACCGCCCTTGCCGGACTGCGAGTTGACCCGGATGACGGCCTCGTAGGAGCGTCCGACGTCCTTGGGGTCGATGGGCAGGTACGGCACCGCCCACTCCAGGTCGTCCACCGTGACGCCCTTGGCCCGAGCGTCGGCCTCCATCGCGTCGAAGCCCTTCTTGATGGCGTCCTGGTGGGAGCCGGAGAAGGACGTGTAGACCAGGTCGCCCACGTACGGGTGGCGCGGGTGGACCTCCATCTGGTTGCAGTACTCCCACGTACGACGGATCTCGTCGATGTCGGAGAAGTCGATCTGCGGGTCGACGCCCTGGGAGAACAGGTTCATGCCCAGGGTGACCAGGTCGACGTTGCCGGTGCGCTCGCCCTGGCCGAACAGGCAGCCCTCGACGCGGTCGGCGCCGGCCATCACGGCCAGCTCGGCCGCCGCCACCGCCGTACCGCGGTCGTTGTGCGGGTGCACGGACAGGCACACGTACTCGCGGCGGGACAGGTTGCGGTGCATCCACTCGAAGCGGTCCGCGTGCGTGGAGGGGGTCGAGCGCTCCACCGTGGCGGGCAGGTTGAGGATGATCTCGCGGCCCGGACCCGGCTGGTAGACGTCCATGACCGCCTCGCAGACCTCCAGGGCGAAGTCCAGCTCGGTGTCCGTGAAGATCTCGGGGCTGTACTGGTAGCCGAACTCGGTCTCCGGGCCCAGCAGCTTCTCCGCGTACTCCATCACCAGCCGGGTGCCGTCGACGGCGATCTGCTTGATGTCGTCCATGGAGCCGCGGAAGACGACCCGGCGGAAGACCGGGGCGGTGGCGTTGTACAGGTGGACGGTGGCGCGCCGCGCGCCCTTCAGGGACTCCACCGTCCGCTCGATCAGGTCCTCGCGGGCCTGGGTCAGGACGGAGATCGTCACGTCCTCGGGGATCGCGCCCTCTTCCTCGATGATCGAGCGCACGAAGTCGAAGTCGGTCTGGCCGGAGGCGGGGAAGCCGACCTCGATCTCCTTGTAGCCCAGCTTGACCAGCTGGTCGAACATCCGGCGCTTGCGCTCGGGCGACATCGGGTCGATCAGGGCCTGGTTGCCGTCACGCAGGTCGGTGGAGAGCCAGCGGGGGGCGACCGTGATCCGCTCGCCGGGCCAGGCACGGTCCGGGATGTCCACCTGTTCGTAGCGGCCGTACTTGTGGATCGGCATGGAACTGGGCTGCTGGCGGTTGGCCATGGTGCGTGGCTCCTCAAGGGGGTCCGGATGTCCGAGTGGACGGCCGACGACGCAACGCCAAGCTCCGCGGGGAGGGAGTCGGCCTCGACTACAGACCCTCGCCGCGGCAGCTAAGAAGAAGCAGCACGAAACGCATGATGCAGCGCAGCCTAGCCGAGCGGTTCAGGATGCGGGGACGCGGTCCAGTATGCGGGACCGTCGGGACAAAAGGGGCAAAAAGTGCGACAGGCCACAGGGGTGCGACACAGGCGACCCACGGGGAGCACGCCGCCGTACCACAGTGTCACGCTCCGTCGCGCCTCCTGTCCCGGTATTTCACCAATCATGGTTGCGAGTAGTGACTTTGACGTCACTCAGTGCAATGGTCGATGGCATGACGACGAGGAACGGGGCCCTCGAGCCCGTCTTCTGCACCATCGTGCCGCCGCACGTCCTCGACCAGCTCTCCCGGGCCGAGGACCCGGACGTGGCGGCACCCGCCCGCCGCTCCCTGGAACACGACGCCTACCAGCGCACCCGGCGGCGGCTGACCACGGTGATCGGCGCCACCGCCGCGGCGCTGCCCGAGGGCGCGGCCGCCGACCAGCCGCACCGCACCATCTACGACACCCACCACTCCCAGGACCTGCCCGGCGACAAGGTCCGCGAGGAGGGCTCGGACCCCGGTTCCGACGCCTCCGTCAACCGCGCCTACGCCGGCCTCGGCGCCACCTTCGAGCTGTACCTGAAGGTGTACGGCCGCCACTCCATCGACGGCGGCGGAATGCCGCTCGACGCCACCGTGCACTTCGGGGAGGGATACGACAACGCCTTCTGGAACGGCGAGCAGATGGTGTTCGGCGACGGCGACGGGAAGGTCTTCCTCGACTTCACCATCCCGGTCGACGTCATCGGCCACGAGCTGACCCACGGCGTCACCCAGCACACCGCCAACCTGGAGTACTTCGGCCAGTCCGGCGCGCTCAACGAGTCGCTCTCCGACGTCTTCGGCTCGCTGATCAAGCAGTACGCGCTGGGCCAGACCGCCGCCGAGGCCGACTGGCTGATCGGCGCGGGGCTCCTCGCCCCGGAGGTGCACGGCAGCGCGCTGCGCTCGATGAAGGCCCCGGGCACGGCGTACGACGACCCGAACCTCGGCAAGGACCCGCAGCCCGCGACCATGGAGCACTACGTGCGCACCGGCCGCGACAACGGCGGGGTGCACATCAACTCCGGCATCCCCAACCACGCCTTCTACCTCGCCGCCAAGGCCCTCGGCGGCCACGCCTGGGAGAAGGCGGGGCAGGTCTGGTACGACGCGCTGACCGGCGGCGAGCTCAAGTCGGACGCGCAGTTCGCCGACTTCGCCACGCTCACCGCGAAGGCGGCGCGCCACCGGTTCGGCGCCGACGAGCTGGAGGCCGTGCAGAAGGCCTGGGAGCAGGTCGGGGTGCATACGCGGTAGCGCGCGTCCGGTACTCGCCCCGCGGCGGCGCCCGCGCTGCGACACTGGACCCATGCGGATTCAGGTGACGCGCACGGGCGGTTTCGCGGGCATCGAGCGCCGGGCCGAGGTGGACACCTCGACCCGGCCCGACGCCGAGGAGTGGGAGGCACTGGCCGGACGCGTCCTCGCGTCCGGCGAGGCCACCCCGCCGGCGGGTGTTCCGGACGGCTTCGGCTACGAGATCACGGTGGACGGCCGCACGGTGTACGCGGCCGACCCCCGGCTGACCGAGGAGCAGCGGGAGTTGGTCTCCCGGGTGCTCAAGGAGGGCGCCTGACGGCAGCCCCCCGCGTCAGCAGTAGCCCTTCTGGAGGAAGCCGCGCCGGCCCGGGGTGCCGAGGTCCAGCGGGATGTCGACGTGGCTCGGCAGCTCCGCGAAGGACGCGTTCGGCAGGATGAACTCCCGGCCGGTGTACCGCTGTCGTACGGTCTGGGCGCGGGCGGGCTTGCACACGAACGGGTTGGCGTACGTGTTGTAGCCGAGACCCACACCGGTGTTGAGGAACCCGGCGTCCTGGCACTGGTACAGCACCCCGCGCAGGGCGGCGGCGGTGCGCGGCCCGGTGTAGCCGGACTGGAAGTTGGCGAAGCAGGCCAGCGAGGACGCGCCGTCGTACGGGGAGGGTCCCGCGGCGGCCAGCGCGTCGAGGAAGTCGCGGTTGCAGCCGATCGCCGCCGAGGGCGCGGCGCCCTTGAGGAGCAGGTCGCGCTCGCAGCCGGTCACCTTCTGGAAGGCGCCGACGACGTCCTCGTCCTTGCGAAGGCGTGAGTAGGCGAGCACCAGGTCGCGCTGGGCCGAGAGCGGGTAGGCGTTCGTGTGGCCGAACTCCTCGTCCAGGAGCCGGAACCAGGTCTCGAACGCCGGGACCTGGGCGCGGACCCCGGACGGCACGGTGTAGACGGCGAGATCGGTAGGAGTGTCCCAGCTGTCGAGCCCCGGGTAGCCGACGTAGGACAGGACGCCGATGCCGGTCTTCGGCGGCTGGTCGCCGTACCGGCTGCGCAGCTGGAGGTACCGCTCCAGGTTGGTGTTCGAGCCCGCCCACGCATACCAGAAGCCGCTCGGGTAGAGGGTGGTGTCGCCCCGGGTGTGGGTGGTGCCGAACAGGAACGGGGACACGCAGCGCACCTGGCGGGCGTCCCAGGCGGCCTTGTACTCGGCCGGGGTGGAGACGCAGTCGGTGGACGCCGGCTCGCGGCGGGTGCCGGCGAGCGCGCCGGGCACGCCGGCCAGCAGGACGAACAGACACGCCGCGAGCACGGTGAGCAGCCGTGTGCGCGGACCGGTGGTCAGCTGATGGACTGTCATACGGTTCAGTTTCGGAACGATCGGGCGGCGAATGCCAGTCGATTGGGCCATGCGGCCCACACCAGACGACCGCTGGAGCCGCTGCGCGCACGGGCGTTGACTTCGTTACCGGCGGTACGGATGATCCGGCCATGGCGACTGACGCAGTCAATCCGATCCCCCGTTTCCCGGCCGGCTTCCTGTGGGGCGTGTCGACCTCCGCCCATCAGATCGAGGGGGCGGCCGACGAACGGGGGCCCTCGGTGTGGGACGAGTTCACCGCCGAGCCGGGCCGGGTGAAGGACGGCTCGACGGCGGCGGTGGCCTGCGACCACTACCACCGCTACCGCGAGGACGTGGCGCTCCTCGCCGGCCTCGGCGTGAACGCCTACCGCTTCTCCGTCTCCTGGCCGCGCGTCACCTCCCCGGGCGGCCTGGACTTCTACGACCGGCTGGTGGACGAGCTGTGCGCGGCGGGCGTACGGCCGGTCCCCACCCTCTTCCACTGGGACCTGCCCGCATCCCTCGACTGGCTGGAGCGCGACACGGCGTCCCGGTTCGCCGACCATGTGTCGACGGTCGCCGAGCGCCTGAACGACAGGGTCGCCAAGTGGATCACGCTCAACGAACCCGCCGAGCACACCCTGCTCGGCCACGCCCTCGGCGTGCACGCCCCCGGCAGGCGGCTGCTGTTCGACGCCCTCCCGGTGGCCCACCACCAGCTCCTCGCCCATGGCCTCGCGGTACGGGCCCTGCGCGCGGCCGGCGCCACCGGCATCGGCATCGCCAACTCCCACGGCCCGACCTGGCCGGCCTCCGCCGACCCGGCCGACGTGGCGGCGGCGGGCTTCTACGACACCCTGCTCAACCGGCTCTTCGCCGAACCGGTGCTGCTGGGCGAGTACCCGGACGGACTGGGCGAGTCGATGCCCGCGAGGGACGTCACGGCGGACCTGAAGGTGATCGCGGAACCCGTCGACTGGTACGGCGTCAACTACTACGCCCCGACGCTGGTCGGCGCGCCCCTGGGCACCGGGACGGAGTTCGGCGGCGTCCCGATACCCGCCGAACTCCCGTTCTCCGTGAGGGAGATAACCGGCCGCCCGAAGACCGACTTCGGATGGCCGGTGGTCCCGGAGGGGCTGACCGAGCTGCTGTGCGGCTTCCGGGAGCGCTACGGCGACCGGCTCCCGCCGATCGTCATCACCGAGAACGGCTGCTCGTACGAGGGCCTCGACGACCAGGACCGCATCGCCTACCTGGACGCCCATCTGCGCGCCCTGCACGCCGCGCTTGAAGCCGGGGTGGACGTGCGCGGCTACTTCGTGTGGTCCCTGATGGACAACTTCGAGTGGGCCGAGGGCTACGCACGGCGCTTCGGACTGGTGCACGTGGACTACGAGACGCTGGAGCGGGTGCCGAAGGCGTCGTACCACTGGTTCCGGGATGTGCTGCGGGCGCAGGGATGACCACCGTCCGCCCGCCGGCCGCGCTCACGGAGCCGGCCGAACCGGTGGGGCGGGGCTGGACGGCGACGCTCGCGCTGGCCAACGGCGCGATCTGGGTGGGCTGGTTCGGCCCGCTCCAGATCCTGCTGGCCTCCCAGGCGGGGGACCTCGCGCCCGGCACGGGGATGTCCAAGGAGACCCTGCTGGCCTGGGTGACCGGCACGGGTGCGGTGGTCTCCCTGCTCGCGAACCCGTTCTTCGGCGCGCTGTCCGACCGTACGACCGCTCGTGCGGGCCGCCGTACGCCGTGGATCGCGGCCGGGGCGGCGGGCGGGGCGCTGTCCCTGCCGCTGCTCGCGGGCGCGGGCGGGCCGTGGTCGATGGCGCTCGGCTGGTGTCTCGTCCAGCTCACCCTGAACGCGGCCTTCGCGGCGGTGACGGCGGCCGTCCCGGACCGGGTGCCGAGGCGTCAACGGGGTGCGGTGGGCGGCTGGCTGGGCGCCGCGCAGATCCTGGGCGTGGTCGCGGGCACGGGTCTGGCGACGGCGGCGGGCGGAATCGGCGCGGGGTACGTGGCCTGCGCGGTGTGCGCGGCGGCGGGCGTCCTCCCGTACCTCCTCCTCTTCCGCGACCTCCCCCTCCCGCCCGCGGACCGCCCCCCGTGGTCCTGGCGGGGGTTCCTCGCGGGCTTCTGGCTGAACCCGCGCCGGTACCCCGACCTGGGCTGGGCCTGGCTCACCCGGTTCCTGATCAACCTCAGCAACTCGCTGGTGCTGCTGTACCTCCTGTACTACCTCCGCGACCGGGTCCACTACCCGGATCCCGGCCGGGGCGTCCTGATCCTGACGGCGGTGAACGGCGCGACCCTGCTGGCGACGGTGGTGATCGGCGGCGTGTGGTCCGACCGCGCGGGTCGCCGCAAGCCGTTCGTGGTCTGGTCGGGTGTGCTGATGGCGGTGGCGACCGCGGCGCTGGCCGGCTGGCAGACCTGGCCGGGCGCGGTGACGGCGGCCGCCGTCCTGGGCATCGGCTTCGGCGTCTTCACCTCCGTCGACTTCGCCCTGATGACGGACGTCCTCCCGCACGCCCTCTCCCGGGGCAAGGACCTGGGTCTCGTCAACGTGGCCAACGCCCTCCCCCAGGCCGCTGCCCCGGCTCTGGCGGCGCCGCTGGTGGCGTACCTGGGCGGGTACCGGGTGCTGTACCTGGTGTCGGCGGCGATCGGACTGGCGGGGGCGGTGCTGGTGGGGCGGATCAGGGGGGTGCGCTAGCCGGCCGACCGGGACCCGCGCGCGGCCCGGGAGGCGGAGAACGGAGTGGTCGTGGGCGGCCGGGAAAGAGGCGTCAGAAGCCGAGCTTGCGGAGCTGCTTCGGGTCGCGCTGCCAGTCCTTGGCCACCTTGACGTGCAGGTCCAGGAAGACCGGCGTGCCCAGCAGCGCTTCGATCTGCTTGCGGGACTTGATGCCGACCTCCTTGAGGCGCTTGCCCTTGGGGCCGATGATGATGCCCTTCTGGCTGGGGCGCTCGATGTAGACGTTCGCGTGGATGTCGAGCAGCGGACGCTCCGCCGGCCGGTCCTCGCGCGGCAGCATCTCCTCCACGACCACCGCGATGGAGTGCGGCAGCTCGTCCCGCACGCCCTCCAGCGCCGCCTCGCGGATCAGCTCGGCGACCATCACCTGCTCCGGCTCGTCCGTGAGGTCGCCCTCGGGGTAGAGCGCGGGCCCCTCGGGCAGCAGCGGCACCAGCAGGTCGGCCAGCAGCTCCACCTGCTTGTCGCCGACCGCCGACACGGGCACGATCTCCGCCCACTCGAACCCCAGCTCCTTGCCGAGCTGGTCGATGGCGATCAGCTGCTCGGCGAGGGTCTTGGAGTCCACGAGGTCGGTCTTGGTGACGACGGCGACCTTGGGCGTCTTCTTGATCCCGGCCAGTTCCTTGGCGATGAACCGGTCACCGGGTCCGATCTTCTGGTCGGCCGGCAGGCAGAACCCGATCACGTCGACCTCGGCCCACGTCGTGCGCACGACGTCGTTCAGCCGCTCGCCCAGCAGCGTGCGCGGCTTGTGCAGTCCGGGGGTGTCGACCAGGATCAGCTGGGCGTCCGGCCGGTGCACGATGCCCCGCACCGTGTGCCGCGTCGTCTGCGGCCGGTTCGAGGTGATCGCCACCTTCTGCCCGACCAGAGCGTTCGTGAGGGTGGACTTGCCCGCGTTGGGACGGCCCACGAAGCAGGCGAAGCCGGCGCGGTGGACGGTTTCCGCCGACTGCTCGGATGACTGGGTGCGAACGCTCATGCCGTTCATTGTCCCTGATCCCGGAGCCCCCGCCGCACCGCGAATCGACGGTTACGACGTGTCACCGCGGCGTCACGGAAACGTGTCCTGCTGCGCCAGGCGATCACCACTCCGAGCACCATGAGCACCATGAGCACCATGAGCACCAGCAGCAGCCACGGCACCGCGCGGAACGACGCCCCCGCCGACGCCGACGCCCCCTGCGCCCGCGCGCTCACCGCGATCTCCGCCCGGTCCAGCACCGGCGTGCCGCGCCACGTCTCGGTGAGCCGAACCGACTGCCCGGGAAGCAGCTCGGCGGGCACCCGGGCCGCCCGGCGGTCCAGCAGGGTACGGCCGAACAGTCCGCGCGCCGTCAGCCGCACCGTGGGCCGCAGCGTGACGTTGCCCGTGTTCCGCAGGGTGTACGACACGACCGCCGTGCCCGTGCCGAACAGCAGCGGCTGGTGATGGCTGACGCTCGGGCGGGAGACCGCCAGCGCGGGCAGCGCCGGACCGCTGACCCGCAGGTACACCCGCGCGCCGACCGCCCGCCGCACCCCCAGCGCGAGCTTCCCGCCGCCCGGCTCCACCCGCTCGTCCAGCGCGACGATCGCCCCGGGATGGTCACCGGGCTCCGCGCCGGGCGGCACCCGCAGGGTGAACGGCACGGTCACCGTCCGGTGCCCCGGCACCGTGATCCTGGACCTGGCGAGCCGCGCCCACGCCCCCACCCCGCGCATCGTCTCGCCGACCGTCCGCACGGCGAAGCCGCCGTCCCGGGGGGTGTTGTAGGCGTCGGCCGCGTACAGCCGGAAGGTGAGCGGCTCACCGGTCCTGTTCTGGACGGCGACCTTGTCGGTGAGGGTCTGGCCGGGGCCGGCGGAGAGGTAGAAGTAGGGCCGGGCCGCGGCCTGGGCGGCGACCGGGTACACCGACCAGCTGCCGTTGTCGGCGGCCCGCGCGGGCACCGGCGGCAGGACGGCCGGCAGCAGGCTCACCAGGAGGACGCACACCGTGCGCAGGGCCGCGGGCCCCCACGGCCGCGAGAAGGCCCGGACACGGGCGGGTGCGGACGCCCGTGCGCTCATGACAGGGTGAGCGTGAGCACGCCGGAGTACGCGCCCGGAGGCGTGAACGCGGGTACGTCCAGGGAGAGTCCGGCGTCGACGGTGAACTCGCCGCCCGTCAGCGTCCCGTCCGGCGTCCCCGCGAGGGTGGCCCCCGAGGAGCCCACCGTCCCCGCCGAACCCGCCGTGCACGTGCTGGGACTGCCCGCCTTGGTCGCACAGGACGGTGTCCAGCTGAGCCGGTCCGCGCCGATCTTTCCGCCGGGACCGGTGAAGTCGGTGACCTTCCCGGTCAGCGACCAGCCCGCCGGACCGCCGCGGAAGTCCTTGACGGTCACCGTCCGGAGCGCGCCGGTCGAGGCGCCGCCCCGGCCGAAGTCGACCCCCGACAGCGCGACCGAGTCCCCGGCCTGGGTCATGGCGAGCGTGCCCGCCTTGACCGTGGTGGTGAGTTTCTGGCTGCCGGGCGGCACGGGCACGTTGACGACGTAGGCCGCGGGGCCCGCGCCGGTGTCGGCGTTCCAGGAGCCGCCCTCGTACGCGACGATCCCGGTGGTCGAGGTGTCGTTCACGACGAGGGAGCCGCTGAAGGAGCCCTGCCCGTCCGCGGTCACGCTCGCGGTGTCCCCGGTCTGGGCGGTGCCGGAGCGTCCGGCGAGGGTGACGGCGGCACCCGGGGTGAAGCCCGTACCGCTGACCTTGACGCTCGCGCCCGGGTCGCCGGTGGCCGAACCCAGCGTGATCGCCCGGGTGTTGGCCGGGGTCCCCGCCGTCGCCGTGATGGTCTCGGACGCCGGTGCGGGCGGGTTCGTGACCGTGCACGGGGTGTCCAGCTCCATGATGTAGCTGGTGTGGATGTTGTAGTCGCCCGGCGCGAGGGTGATCTTCCCGGGCTTGGTGACGGTGAAGGTGCCCGTCATGGAGAAGGACGGGAAGGCGGCCTTCCCCGGCACCGGGGGGTTCTTCTTCGGGCCGGCGACCGTGACGGCGCCGCTCTGGGCACCGCCCAGGGCGACCTTGCCGGTCGGGGTCATGATGTCGGCGGGCAGCGCCAGATCGGTGGGGTTGCTCGCGGCGGCCTCGACCACGGTGTAGGTGACGGTGACCGTGTCGCCGACCTTCGGGCTGGTGTTGTCCGCCGACACGGTGGCGGTCGTGGTGCCGTCGATCGGCGGCAGGCCCGCGATGGCGGGCGGGATGCAGTGCGTGGCGAAGTCCACGTCCGCGCCGGCGGCGCCGGCCGGGCAGGCCAGCGCGCCGCCCGCGGTGACCGCGAGCGCGGTCGCGCCGAGCAGTGACGCCCAGCGCCACCGTCCAGTTCTTCGGGCTGTGAGACCCATGGGCCCCCTCCTGAGGGTGGTGGGCGCGGCCGAACGGGCGCCCCGACAGGGGGCATTGGCGGGGCGGCGAGGCGAGAAGTCAATGGCGATGCCGCAGAATTCTGACAGCTCGTCAGTTTCTGCGGCATCCAGGGGGAACCGGAACGGACCGGTCGGCCGGGGCGGGCTCAGAACACGAACGGCCCCGGCGACTGCGGACCGCTCGCGGTGCACGTCACGGGGATGCCGAAGATCACCATCTTCAGCGAACCGCCGTACGCGTCCAGGCTGTACCCGGAGGCGACGGTGCCGGAGAGCGGGCCGACGCTGACCGGGTCGCCCGGGTTCATGACCGGGTTCCTCGTACCGCTGAACACGACGCTGCCGCCGCCCGCCTTGGCCATGGTGAGCGTGGAGGTGATCGAGTTCGCGGCCACCGTGACCGGGGCGCTCATCGCGGTGGAGGTGAGGCTGAGGGTGGCCGAGGTGCCGCTCTGGGTGGCGGTGAGCGTGGCCGTGCCGCCGCCGAAGATGCCGCAGCTCGCGGTGATGGTCGCCGACTGGGGAGTGACGGCGGCCGCGGAGGGTGCGAGGGCGAGACCGGTGACCGCGAGGGCCCCGGCCGCCAGGGCCGCACCTGTTGCCGTGCGCATGACTCTCATGGGGATCCGCTTTCCTTCCTGCTGGGCACGCCGGACGTGCCGTGTGGGGTGATCGGAAGGTGCGCCGACGAGCGGCAGGCCGGTCGGGCGGGTGCGGACGCGCCGGACGGCGGTGCGGATCTGACGGGTCGTCGGGACGTACGCGTTCATTGACGCGCGCGCCCCGCGACCCAGCAAGGTTGAATTCCAGCCGACCTTTCGGTCGGTTTCCTTCGGGCGGCCGGCCCCCTGCGGACGCTCAGCCCTCGGCCCGGCCCGCGGCGACGGTCGCACGGACCGTGCCGTCCGCTCCGGCGAGCAGCACCGGCGTGTCCGCGCCCCCGAGGTCGGCGACCGCGGCCAGGTCCTCGGCCGGCACCGACTCCGCGTCGCCGACCACCGCCGCCGCCTCCAGCGACGCGGCCCCGGACGCCACCGCCATGGCGACGGCGGTGCGCAGCGCGCTGAGCTTCAGCGAGGCCAGCTCCACGGTCCCGGCGACGTAGGTGCGCCCGGTGTCGTCCCGTACGGCCGCCCCCTCGGGCACTCCGTTGCGGGCCCGCGCGGAACGGGCCAGGGTCACGATCTTGCGGTCCTCTGGGGCAAGCGCGCTGCTCTCGGTCATGCCCCGAGCATACGAAGGCGCCCGTGACCCCACGACGTCACCCCGCCACCGGGTACATCGCGCCCCGGCGTCCCTCCGGGGAGGCCAGCCACTCCAGCTTCTCGGCGGTGTTCGCCTCGTCCAGCGGGGTGTGCAGCACGATCATCAGATCCGGTCGGGCGGGAACCTTCAGCACCGTCGACTCCACCACCAGCAGCCCGGCCAGCGGATGCGACAGCTCCTTGCGCACCTGGCCCTGGTCCTCGATGTCCCGCTCGGCCCACAGCGCCGTGAACTCCTCGCTGGCGGCGCTCACCTCGGCGAGCACCTCCCGGAACCCCTCGTCGTCGGGGCGCGCCGCGCACGCGGCCCGGAACTGCGCCACGACGGTGCGCGCGTTGCGCTCCCAGCTCTGGCTGCGCTCGCGGTACAGCGGGTCGGTGAAGAAGTCGATCAGGCAGTTCTGGGTGATGCCGGGGCGCATCCCCAGCACGATCGCGGCCGCGTCGTTGTACTGCACGCAGTTGTAGTAGAGGTCCATGATGTGCGCCGGATACGGCATCCAGGTGTCGATGAGCCGCCGCAGCCCGTCGCACATGTCCTTCCTGCCGGGCACCACTTCGGGCGTCGGCGGGTTCAGCCCGGCCAGCAGATACAGGTGCCGGCGCTCCGCGTCGCTGAGCCGCAGCACCCGGGCGACCGCGTCCAGCACCTGCGGGGAGACGGAGATCTCCCGCCCCTGCTCCAGCCACTGGTACCAGGAGGCACCCACCCCGGCGAGCACGGCGACCTCCTCGCGGCGCAGTCCGGGCGTGCGGCGCCTGCCGCCGCCGGCGGGCAGTCCGGCCTGCTCGGGACTGACCCGGGCACGCCGGCTCATCAGGAACTCGCGCAGCTCGTCACGCCGACGACCGCGCGTCGCCTCAGCAGCAGGCACGTGCCGCCCCTCCCCCGTCGGTGCTGTCCGGTGGCCCGTCTGGTGGTGCCACCACCACCATAAGTTCCGACTCCCCACCCGTATTCCGTTCGCCCGAAGCTCTTGCCATGGCGATCGACACCACCACCCAGACCTCCCCCGAAGCGGTCACCGCGGCGCCCGGCATCCCCCGGTTGTCGACGCGTGACAAGTTCGTCCTGTTCGTCCTGTGCGCGGCCCAGTTCATGGTCGCGCTGGACTTCTCCGTGCTGAACGTGGCGCTGCCCGACCTCGGCCGCGATCTCGGCATGAGCCGGTCCGCGCTGCAGTGGGCCGTCACCGCGTTCGCGCTGCCCTCCGGCGGCTTCCTGCTGCTGTTCGGACGCGTCGGCGACCTGTTCGGGCGCCGCAGGCTCTTCCTCACCGGCCTCGCCCTGTTCGGCGCGGCCTCGCTGCTGTCCACCCTGGCCTGGGACCCGGCCTCGTTCCTCACCGGCCGCGCCCTCCAGGGGCTCGGCGCGGCGGCGATCGTACCGACCGGCATGTCCCTGCTGACCACCATCTTCCCGGAGGGCCCGGCCCGTGACCGCGCCCTCGGCATCTCCGGAACCCTGCTGTCGCTGGGCTTCACCATCGGCATGGTCGCGGGCGGCACCCTCACCGACGCCTTCGGCTGGCGCTCCACGATGGCCCTGCTGACCCTGTTCGCGCTGATCGTGCTGCCGCCGGCGCCGGGTCTGCTGCCGGCGTCGCTCCCCCACGGCCGCAAGGCCACGGCAGGCACCCCCGGCCCGGACCGGCCGCGCCTGGACGTGCCCGGCGCGATCACCGTGACCACCGGACTGCTGTCGCTGATCTACGCCCTGTCCACCGCCGCCGACCACGGCTTCGGCCGCGCCGACGTCATCGCGGCCCTGGCCGCCGGGCTCCTGCTGCTGGCCGCGTTCGTGCTGGTGGAGTCCCGCTCGGCGAGTCCCCTGGTCTCGCTGCCGATGCTGCGCCGGCGCACGGTGGCATGGGGCAACGCGGGCGGCCTGGTCACCTTCTCGATGATGTCCACGATCGTCTTCGTGCTGACCCTGTACCTCCAGGAGATCCTCGGCCTGTCCGCCTTCGAGACCGGTCTGGTCTTCGGCTTCCAGGGGCTGCTCTCCGTGGTCGCCGGCACCCTCGCCCCGAAGGTCATCGGCCGCCTGGGCGCCCGCCGCACCCTGGTCGGCTCGCTGGCCGGCCAGGGCGCGCTGACCTCGGCGCTGCTCCTGCTGGGCACCCACGGCTGGTCCGTGTGGCTCGCCACGGCCGCGGTGGCCCTGGCCAGCATGTGCCACCTGGGCGCCATCATCTCGTACGGCCTGACCGTCACCTCCGGCGTCCCGGACGAGGAACAGGGCCTGGCCACCGGCCTGGTGACGTCCACCCAGCAGGTCGGCGTCACGATCGGCATCCCGCTGCTCGGCGTGCTGGCCACCACCTCCGGCGACCTGCTGACCGGCGTGCACACGGTGGTCGCCCTGGACACGGCGATCGTGCTCGGCGCCGCGGTCCTGACCGGGCTGGGCCTGCGCCGCTCCAGGGCCTGAACTCAGTCCAGGGTCTGGACGATCTCGCTTCGCGCGGCCGTGTGCACCACACGGCCGCGCGCGCCGTTGACCAGCGGGAGGTACGGCGCCACGTGCCCGCACTCGACGTCGGCGAGGATCGGCACGCCCAGCGGCCCGAGGGCGTCGAGGACGGCCGCGTCCTGGGTGAGGGCCGGTGTGCCGGGCGCGTGGGTGCGGCCGACGAGGACGGCGGCGGCCCGGTCGAAGAACCCGGCCAGGCGCATGCCGTGCAGATGGCGGGCGATGACGAGCGCGTCGTCCTCGCATGCCTCGACGTAGACGAGCAGCGGCTCCTCGCCCGCGAAACGCGTCGTGTCCAGGTAGCGGCTCCCGGCGAGCGGGGCGACGGTCTCGACACAGCCGCCGAGCAGCCGCCCCTCGACGTCCACGTCGCCGTCGCCGTCCAGCCGCCGCCAGCCGCCCTGGCCGTCCAGGGTGAACTCGCTGATCCCCGGATCGGCGGTCCAGTCGTCCCAGCCGGTGGTCCGGTGCCGGCCGGGCGGGGTCTGGGCGAACGGCTCGCCCTGCGGCGCGGCCACGATGTCCAGCCAGGACACCAGCCCCTCGGGCACCCGGTACGGGGTGTCCATGAGGTTGTTGCCGTGCACGGTCGCCACCCCGGTCAGCAGGGTCAGCGGGGCGAGCACGGTCGACATGTCCGAGTAGCCGACGAGCCAGGTGGGTTCGGCCCGGCCGATCGCCTCGAAGTCCAGGTGGGGCATCAGGTCGATGGCCATCTCGCCGCCCCACGGGGGCACCACGGCCCGCACGGCGGGGTCGGTCAGCATCTCCGTCAGCTCGGCGGCGCGTTCGGCGGCCGGGGCGCTGATGTGGGTGGTGCCGTCCATGCACCGGCCGACGACCACCTCGTAGCCGCGCTTCTCGATCTCCTTGACCGCGACGTCGAGACGCGCCCGGAGAGGCTCGGCCACCCCCGAGGAGGGAGAGGTCACACCGACACGGTCACCGGGGCGCAGGGGGCGCGGATATCGAATGGTCATACGGGATGCTCTCGGACTCCCCGGGCCCCGGGCAACGTGATTACGGCCGGTCCAGCCGCAGCCGCTCCGCCCTCGGCAGCCCCGCGACGACGAGATCGTACGAGTCCTCGATCAGCTCGCGCAGCAGCGGGTCCGGCAGCCCGCCGTCGACCGTGACGGTGTTCCAGTGCCGCTTGTTCATGTGCCAACCGGGGACGATCAGTCCCTCGTGGTCGGCGCGCAGCCGCACCGCGTCCTCCGGGTCGCACTTGAGGTTGACCGTCAGGGGCCGCGCGTCCAGGTTCGTCAGGGCGAACAGCTTGCCCAGCACCTTGAAGACCGAGGTCTCCGGGTTGAACGGGAAGTCCTCCACGGCCGCGTCGAAGGACAGGCAGAAGGCGCGCAGCTCCTTCGGGGTCACTCCGGCTTCTCCTCCCCGGCGGGCCCGGCGGGCTCCACGAGCACAGTGACGATCTTGTTCCGGCGGCCGGCGGAGGACTCCGCGGTGAGCTTCAGCCGCCGCTCGTCGGGGAGTTCGACCTCGGCGGACGCGCCCGCGATGGGGACCCGGCCGAGCGCCTTGGCGAGCAGCCCGCCGACGGTCTCCACGTCCTCGTCGTCGTACTCCTCCAGGCCGTACAGCTCGCCGAGGTCGGTGATGTCCAGCCGGGCGGTGACCCGGAAGCGGCTCTCGCCCAGGTCCACCACGGGCGGCAGTTCCCGGTCGTACTCGTCGGTGATCTCGCCGACGATCTCCTCCAGGATGTCCTCGATGGTGACGATGCCCGCCGTGCCGCCGTACTCGTCGATGACGACGGCGACGTGGTTGCGCTCCTTCTGCATCTCGCGCAGCAGGTCGCCCGCGTTCTTGGTGTCGGGCACGAAGACCGCCGGGCGCATGGCCGTGGAGACCAGGTCGCTCTCCGCGTCCCGGCTGATGTGCGTCTTGCGGACCAGGTCCTTGAGATACACGATCCCGACGATGTCGTCCTCGCTCTCCCCGCTGACCGGTATCCGGGAGAACCCGGAGCGCAGGGCGAGGGTGAGGGCCTGCCGGATGGTCTTGAAGCGCTCGATGGTGACCAGGTCCGTGCGCGGCACCATCACCTCGCGCACCAGGGTGTCGCCCAGCTCGAAGACGGAGTGCACCATGCGGCGCTCCTCGTCCTCGATCAGCGACTCCTGCTCGGCCAGGTCGACCAGCGCGCGCAGCTCCGCCTCGGAGGCGAACGGGCCGCGCCGGAAGCCCTTGCCGGGGGTGAGCGCGTTGCCGATGAGGATCAGCAGCGAGGGGATCGGGCCCATCACCCGGGCCAGCGGAACCAGGACGTACGCGGCCACGGTCGCGGTGTTCAGCGGGTGCTGGCGGCCGATGGTGCGCGGGGAGACCCCGACGGCGACGTACGACACCAGGACCATCACGCCGATGGCGACCAGCAGGGCCTGCCAGGTGGCCGAGAATGCCTCCAGGCAGGCGTAGGTGACCAGGGCCGCCGCCGCCATCTCGCAGGCGACACGGACCAGCAGGGCCACATTGAGGTAGCGGGTGGGGTCGGCGGCGACCTGCGCCAGCTTCTCGCCGCCGCGCCGCCCGGACTTCACGGCCTCCTCGGCCCGGAAGCTGGAGACCCGGGCGAGGCCCGCCTCCGCGCAGGCGGCGAGCCAGGCGACGACGACCAGCGCGATCGCGCCGATCACGATCTGCGGGGACATCCGGCCGGCTTACGAGACGGTCGGCGCCGGAGACGGGCCGGTCAGGCCGCGCTCGGCCCGCCAGCCGTCCACGATGGCGGCCTGGAGGCCGAACATCTCGGCCTTCTCGTCCGGCTCCTCGTGGTCGTAGCCGAGCAGGTGCAGCACGCCGTGGACGGTGAGCAGCTGGAGCTCCTCGTCCATGGTGTGCCGCGTCGGGGCGTCCGCCCCCTGCTTGGTCGCGACCTCCGGGCACAGCACGATGTCGCCGAGCAGCCCCTGCGGGGGCTCCTCGTCGTCCTTGCCCGGCGGACGCAGCTCGTCCATCGGGAAGGACATGACATCGGTGGGTCCGGGCAGGTCCATCCACTGGATGTGCAGCTGCTCCATGGCGTCTTCGTCCACGACGATCACCGAGAGCTCGGAGAGCGGGTGGATGCGCATCCGCGCGAGCGCGTAGCGGGCGATGTCGAGGATCGCCTGCTCGTCGACCTCGGTGCCGGATTCGTTGTTGACGTCGATCGACATGTTCGTGCCGGTCTACTTCCCCTTGGTGCCCTTGGCGCCGGTCCTGCCACGGCCGCCCGGGTGGGAGCCGTTGTCGGTGCCGTTCTTGCTGTCGTACTTCTCGTACGCGTCGACAATACGGCCCACCAGCTTGTGCCGTACGACATCGTGGGACGTCAGCCGGGAGAAGTGGACGTCCTCGACGCCCTCCAGGATCTCCTGGACCTGGCGCAGACCGGACTTCGTGCCGCCCGGCAGGTCGACCTGCGTCACGTCACCGGTGATCACGATCTTCGAGTCGAAGCCGAGGCGGGTGAGGAACATCTTCATCTGCTCGGGGCTCGTGTTCTGGGCCTCGTCCAGGATGATGAAGGCGTCGTTGAGCGTCCGGCCGCGCATGTACGCCAGCGGCGCCACCTCGATCGTCCCGGCGGCCATCAGCTTGGGGATGGAGTCCGGGTCGAGCATGTCGTGCAGCGCGTCGTACAGCGGGCGCAGGTAGGGGTCGATCTTCTCGTAGAGAGTGCCGGGCAGGAAGCCCAGCCGCTCGCCGGCCTCGACCGCGGGGCGGGTCAGGATGATCCGGTTGACCTGCTTGGACTGGAGGGCCTGCACGGCCTTGGCCATGGCCAGGTAGGTCTTGCCGGTACCGGCGGGGCCGATGCCGAAGACGACCGTGTGCTTGTCGATCGCGTCGACATAGCGCTTCTGGTTGAGGGTCTTGGGGCGGATGGTGCGGCCGCGCGAGGACAGGATGTTCTGCGTCAGCACCTCGGCCGGGGTCTCCGAGCCCTCGCCCGTACCGTTGTCGCTCGCCTTGAGCATGGCGATCGAGCGCTCCACTGCGTCCTCCGTCATCGGCTGCCCGGTGCGGAGCACCAGCATCATCTCGTCGAACACGCGGGAGATCAGGGCGACGTCGGCCCGATCGCCGACCGCGCTGATCTCATTGCCCCGGACATGGATGTCGGCCGCCGGGAAGGCCCTCTCGATCACGCGCAGGAGGGAGTCGCCGGAACCCAGAACGGTCACCATGGGGTGCTGGGCGGGGACGGTGAGCTGTGCTCTCGCCTGCTCCTGCGTGGGGGTGCGAGTTGTGGGTGTCTGTGTCATGGGCCGGCGCGAAGGCCTTGCGATTCCTCCTCGTCATGACCGCACGTCCAAGGGCGGCCTCGTCGCTGTCCAGGGTACGCCGGACGACTGACAAGCCTGTAGGACTTTTCCTCCGGACGGGGGAGGCGCGCCCCGCCGGTCAGCCGGGGCCCCGGAAACCGATCGTGGGCACGGCCCGCCGCAGCGGCCAGGGGCGGTCCAGTTCCTCCGGGACCAGCCGGTCGAGGAAGGCGTACCGTTCGAGCGCCATGGGGTCCTGGGCCGGCAGGGACTGGACCCGCCGCCACCACGCGCCGATCTCCGACCAGCCGGGCGCCGACAGGGACCCGCCGAACTCCTGCACGGACAGCGCGGCCGTGAGCCCCGCGAAGGCGAGCCGGTCGGCCAGCGGCCAGCCCGCCAGGGACCCCGTCACGAAACCGGCGACGAAGACGTCCCCCGCGCCCGTGGGGTCCAGCGCCTCCACGGCGATCGCCGGGACCTCCGCGGCCTCGCCGGTACGGCGGTCCACCGCGTACGCGCCCTCCGAACCCAGCGTCACCACCGCCACCGGCACGTGCTCGGTGAGCGCGTGCGCGGCCAGCCGGGGGCAGTCGGCGCCCGTGTACCGCTTCGCCTCCTCGGCGTTGGGCAGGAACGCCTCGCAGTGTTCGAGGTCGGACAGCCCCGCGAGGTCCCACGCGCCGGTGTCGTCCCAGCCGACGTCGGCGAAGATGCGGGTCCCGCCGCGCGCGGCCTGCGCGATCCAGGGGGCGCGGCGGCCCGGTGTGAGGGAGGCGACGGCGGCTCGGGCGCGGGGCGGGCAGTCGGGGGCCGGCTCCTCCGGCGGCGGCTCGTGCCCGTGCGAGACCATGGTCCGCTCGCCCTCGTACGCCATGGACACGGTCACCGGCGAGTGCCAGCCGGGCACCGTCCGCGACGGCGTGAGGTCGATCCCCTCGCCCTGTTCGAGGGCGTCCCAGCAGTACTCCCCGTAGTGGTCGTCCCCGAAGGCCGCCGCGAGCGAGGTCCGCAGCCCGAGCCGGGCCAGCGCGCTGGCCATGTTGGCGACCCCGCCGGGACTGGACCCCATGCCCCGCGCCCAGGACTCCGTGCCGCGCACCGGCGCCGAGTCCAGGCCGGTGAAGATGATGTCGAGGAAGACGGTGCCCGTGAGGTAGACGTCCCAGGGCGGATCGCCGGGGGCGCGCCGCGCGGCGAGCGGATCGACCTGGGCCTGGCGGTGCCCCGCCCGGGTGAGGTGCTCGGGTTCCTCTCCGACGAGGGTGTGCGACGAGGTCACGGTGCGCTCCCTGGCTGTACTGGGTCTGGCCAGTGTGCACCACCGCGGGCACCGCGCACGGGCTTACGGCCGGGCCCGCGCACCCGGGGGCGAGCCGCGCGCACAACGGAAGAGCCCCGTCCCGCACATGGCGGGACGGGGCTCTGCGTGGAGCGCCGGGCAGGCCTTGCACCTGCATTTCCCCGCAGGAAGCGGGGCGTCTTTCCTTGGACCACCAACGCATCGTCCGGCTACCGGAGTTCCGGCGGCCTCGACATGATCAATCATAGCCCATGCCGAGGCCCGCGGCGAACAGCCTCAGAACACGTACGCGTCCACCTCGGCGAGGTACCGGGCGCGGCGCTCCTCGTCGTCCTCCAGGAAGGAGGCGAGGAAGGAGTTGCGGGCCAGTTCGCGCAGCCGGTCCTCGGTCAGGCCGAGACTCTCGCGCACCGCCCGGAAGTTGTCGTCGGCGTAACCGCCGAAGTAGGCCGGGTCGTCGGAGTTGACCGTGCACAGCAGCCCCGCGTCCAGCATGGCCGGCAGCGGGTGGTCCGCCAGGGTGTCCACCGTGCGCAGCCGGACGTTGGACAGCGGGCACAGGGTGAGCGGGACCCGCTCGCGCACCAGCCGCTCGACCAGCTCGGGGTCCTCCATGCAGCGCAGACCGTGGTCGACGCGCTCGATGCCGAGCAGGTCCAGGGCCTCGGTGATGTACTCCGGCGGCCCCTCCTCGCCGGCGTGCGCCACCCGGCGCAGCCCGAGCGCGGCGGCGGTCTCGTACACCTGGCGGAACTTCGCCGGCGGGTGCCCGACCTCGGCGGAGTCCAGGCCGATGCCGGTGATCCGGTCGAGGTACGGGCGTGCGGCCTCCAGGGTCTCCAGCGCGGAGTCGGCGGACTCGTCGCGCAGGAAGCACAGGATGAGCCTGGTGGAGATGCCGTGGCTCTCCTCGCTGCGGCCGAGCGCCCGCCACAGCCCCTCCACGACGGTGCCCATGTCCAGGCCGCGGGCGAGGTGGGCCTGCGGGTCGAAGAAGATCTCCGCGTGCCGCACGCCCTGCGCCGCGGCACGGGTCAGATAGGCGTCGGCCAGGTCCTCGAAGTCCCGCTCGGTACGCAGGACGGCCATCAGCTCGTAGTACAGGTTCAGAAAGGACTGGAGGTCCTCGAACCGGTATGCCTCGCGCAGCTCGTCCGTGTCGGCGTAGGGCAGCTTCACGCCGTTGCGGGCGGCCAGGTCGAAGGCCAGCTCCGGCTCCAGGGTGCCTTCGACGTGGAGGTGCAGTTCTGCTTTGGGGAGGGGCATCAAAGCATCGTACGGCGCATTTACCGTCGTTTCGGAACCGGCACTCGCTGAAGGTCGTACGCCACGGTCAGCTCGCCCTCGAAGCCGGCGGCCCGTGCCTGCCGCTCGAACTCGTCGGGCTCGGAGTACCGCTGGCTGAAGTGGGTGAGCACGAGATGCCGTACGCCGGCCTCGCGCGCGACCGTCCCCGCCTGCCCGGCCGTCAGGTGTCCGTGCTCCACGGCGAGTTCCGCGTCCTCGTCCAGGAAGGTGGACTCGATGACCAGCAGGTCGCAGCCTTCGGCGAGGGTGTACACACCCTCGCAGAGCCGGGTGTCCATGACGAACGCGAACCGCTGTCCGCGCCGTACCTCGCTGACCTCCTCCAGCGTCACGTCCCCGAGCCGCCCCTCACGCTGGAGCACCCCGACGTCCGGGCCCCCGATGCCGTGCGCGGCGAGCCGCTCGGGCAGCATCCGGCGGCCGTCGGGCTCGGTCAGCCGGTACCCGTACGACTCCACCGGGTGCGAGAGCTTCCGGGCGTCCAGGGTGTACGACGGTGTCACCGCGAGGGTGCCGTCGGCGGCCACCGGGACCTCGGTGACGCCCACGGTCTCCCGGTAGGCCGTGGCGTACCGCAGCCGGTCGAAGAAGCGCTGCCCGGAGGCCGGGTAGTGCGCGGTGATCTCGTGCGGCACCCGGTCCAGGTTGATGCGCTGGATGACCCCGGCGAGGCCGAGGCTGTGGTCGCCGTGGAAGTGGGTGACGCAGAGGCGGTTCAGGTCGTGCGCGGCGACCCCGGCGCGCAGCATCTGCCGCTGGGTGCCCTCGCCGGGGTCGAAGAGGATGCCCTCGCCGTCCCAGCGCAGCAGGTAGCCGTTGTGGTTGCGGTGCCGGGTCGGGACCTGGCTCGCGGTGCCGAGGACGACGAGTTCACGGACGGACACGGCGGTCTATCCGGGCGGCCATTCGAGACCGCGGCCGCCGAGCACGTGCCCGTGGGCGTGCCAGACGGTCTGGCCGGCGCCGGTGCCGGTGTTGAAGACGACGCGGTAGCTGTCCAGCTTCTCCTCGTCGGCCACGGCCTGGGTCTCGCGCAGCACGTCCGCGGCGGCCTCGGGGGCGCCGGCGGCGAGCGCGGCGACGTCCCGGTAGTGGACCTTCGGGATCACCAGGACGTGCGTGGGCGCCTGGGGGTTTATGTCCCGGAAGGCGACGGTGGTCTCCGTCTCGCGGACCACGGTGGCCGGGATCTGGCCCGCGACGATTTTGCAGAACAGGCAGTCGTCCTGCGGTTCTCCAGCCATTTCGCGTGCGCTCGCTTTCGCCGGGATCAGGTTCGGGGGGATCAGGTTCGGGGGATCATCGTAGTCGGTCGGGTGCGGGTCGTCATGGCTGGTCGCGCGGTTCCCCGCGCCCCTGGAGGGGCGGCAGTGCCGGCGGGGTTTTCGCGGGAACGGACTCCAGTGACTCCAGTGCCAGCCTTACCGCCTCGTCCAGTTGGGGGTCGCGGCCGGCGGCCCAGTCCTGGGGGGTCTGTACGACCTCCACGTCAGGGTCGACGCCGTGGTTCTCCACGCTCCAGGCGGGCCCCTCCAGCCACATGGCGTATTTGGGCTGGGTGACCAGGGTGCCGTCGACCAGGCGGTAGCGGCTGTCGATGCCGATGACGCCGCCCCAGGTGCGGGTGCCGACGACGGGGCCGATACCGAGGGCCTTGACGGCCGCGTTGACGATGTCGCCGTCGGAGCCGGAGAACTCGTTGGCGACGGCGACGACGGGGCCGCGCGGGGCGTGCCGGGGGTAGCTGAAGGGGCGGTGGCCGCGGGGGATGTCCCAGCCGACGATGCGGCGGGCCAGGATCTCCACGACGAGTTGGGAGGTGTGGCCGCCGCGGTTCTCCCGGACGTCCACGATCAGGCCCTCGCGGGCGACCTCGACGCGCAGATCGCGGTGGATCTGGGCCCAGCCGGGTGCCTGCATGTCGGGGACGTGCAGGTAGCCGAGGCGGCCGCCGGAGCGCTCGTGGACGTGGGCGCGGCGGCCGGCCACCCAGGAGTGGTAGCGCAGGGGCTCCTCGTCGGCGAGCGGGACGACGACGACGTGCCGGGGGTCGCCGCCGGCCGCGGGCGAGACGGTGAGTTCGACGGGCCGGCCGGCCGTGCCGGTGAGCAGGGGGCCGGGTCCGGTCACCGGGTCGACGGGGTGGCCCGCGACGGCGAGGATCGCGTCGCCGGGGCGGACGGCGACGCCGGGCGCGGCGAGCGGGCTGCGGGCCTCCGGGTCGGAGGTCTCCGAGGGCAGGATCTGGTCGACGCGCCAGCTTCCGTCCGCGTGCCGGGAGATGTCGGCGCCGAGCAGGCCCTGGCGGGGGCCGCCGCCGTGGCCGCCGTGGGGGATGACGTAGGCGTGCGAGGTGCCGAGCTCGCCGTGCACCTCCCACAGCAGGTCCACGAGGTCGTCATGGGTGGCGAGGCGGTCGAGGACCGGGCGGTAGCGGTCGAGGACGCCGTCCCAGTCGACGCCGCCGAGGTCGGGGCGCCAGAAGTTGTCGCGCATGAGGCGGCCGGTCTCGTCGTACATCTGCCGCCACTCGGCGGCGGGGTCGACGGTCTGCCGGATGCGGCCGAGGTCGACGGTGATGTTGGAGTCACTGTCCTCGTCGGCGGACGCGCGGCGGTCGCTGGGCACGACCTTGAGCTTGCCGTCGGTCCACAGCAGGACCCGCTTGCCGTCGCCGCTGACCTCGAAGTGGTCGGCGTCGGCGGCGAGGTGCTCCAGCCGCAGCTGGGCGAGGTCGTAGCGCTCCAGTTCGGTGCCGGGGTAGGGCTCGTCGGGGGTGGCGCGGGTGGTGCCGAGGACCCCGTGCAGCGGGTGGCGCAGCCAGAGCACGCCGTCCTTGGCGGCGCGCAGATTGCCGTAGCGGGCGGACTCGACCGGGAAGGGCACGATGCGGTCGGCGAGTCCGTCGAGGTCGATCCGGGTGGAGGGCACGCCCTCGCTGTCGGGGGTCTCCTCCTTGTCGGAGATCTCGAACGGGCGGCCGTGGCGCTGCGGTCCGAACGGGGACGGGGTGGTCGCGGCGAGAGTGATCAGGTAGGGGCGGGTGCCGCCCACGAAGGCCAGGTCGAAGGCGTGTTCGTCGTAGACCGGGTCGAAGGAGCGGTTGGAGAGGAAGGCGAGGTGCCTGCCGTCGAGGGTGAAGGCGGGCGCGTGGTCCTGGAAGCGCAGCGGGGTGGCCTCGCTGACGGTCAGGTCGGTGGTGTGGGCGAGACGCAGCTGGCTCAGCGGCCGGGGGCCGGGGTGGGTCCAGGCGAGCCAGGCGGAGTCGGGCGAGAAGGTGAGGTCGCGTACGTCGCCGTCCGCGCCGCGGTCGACCTCGCGGACCTCGCCGGTCTCCCGCTCGACCAGCAGGAGCCGGCCGTCGTGGGCGGCGACGGCGGCGCGGCTGCCGTCGGGGGCCATGGCGAGCTCCAGGACCCGGCCGAGGCGTCCGGCGGCGAGCCGGCGCGGGGTGGCACCGAGGGCGGGGCCGGTGGCGGGGGCGAACTCCAGGGCGTCCTCGCCCTCGGCGTCGGTGACCCAGACCACCCATTCCTCGCCGTCGGCGCGGAAGGTGCGGGGCAGCCGGGTACGGACGCCGGGTTCGGCGGCGAGGGCGCGCACCGGGCCGGAGCGGTGGGTGACCCAGTGGACGGCGCCGCGCAGGCCGACCGCGCTGCCGCGGGCGGTGTGGTCGGGGGCGGCCGAGCCGTACCAGTGGGAGGTGCTCACCTGGAAGGGCTGGAGGTCGACGCGGGGCCCGCCGAGGCGGATGTCCAGGGGGCGCGGGGCGCTGCCTTCGAGGTCGTCGAGGAGCCAGAGCCGGCCGGCGGCGCAGTAGACGACGCGGGTGCCGTCGGTGGCCGCGTGGCGGGCGTAGAAACCTCCCCCGGCCTCGGCCTCGCCCGACCGGGAGGTGCCCCCGATCGGGGTGTGCCGGCGCAGGTCGGAGGCGTCGGCCCGGGAGGAGTAGAGGGCACCGGTGCCCTCGTGGTCGGAGAGGAAGGCGATGCGGTCGCCGACCCAGAAGGGGTACTCGATGTTGCCGTCGAGTTCCTCGTGCAGCCGGGCGAACTCCCCGTTCCCTTGCCGGTCGATCCACAGCTTGCCGGCGGTGCCGCCGCGGTAGCGCTTCCACCAGGCGGCCTCGCGGCCCATCGGGGCGGACAGCAGCACGGGGTGCGGGCCGTGGGCGAGGTCGCCGACGGGGCCGTACGGCAGGGTGGTGGCGGGTCCGCCGTCGAGAGGGACGGCGTGGGCCCAGGTGTGGCGCGGGCTGGGCCGGCCGGTGGTGCTCAGGGCGAGGACGTGGCCGTCGGGGGTCCAGCCGCGGACCTGGGTCCGCCGGCTGCCCCAGTACGTGAGGCGTTCGGCGGGACCGCCGTCGACGGGCGCGATGTGCACCTCGGGGGCGCCGTCGCGGGTGGAGGTCCAGGCGAGGGTGGTGCCGTCGGGCGAGATGCGGGGGTGGTCCACCGGGACGTCGTCGGCACTGGCCCGCCAGGCACGGCCCCCGTCGAGAGGGGCGAGCCACACGTCGTCCTCGGCGACGAACGTCACCAAGTCGCCGTGCAGGTGCGGGAATCGGAGGTAGCCGGAGGTTCCTGTCGAAGCGCCCTGAGTCACCCCGTCACCTTACGCAGCGGCCGCCGTTCACGGGCCGTTTTCGGATCACTTGCCCGCCACGGGCAGGCAGTCGGGGTCGTTCCGGCACCAGAGGGTCCGGGTGACGGTGACCGTGACGGCGGGCTGCGCGCCGGCGGGCGGATAGCCGGGCGGGCGGTACGTGGGTCCCGGCGCGGCCGCGCAGTCGCCCAGCCCGCTGACGTGGAACACCTGCTTCCCGTCGACCCTGGCCCGCAGGTCCCCGCGCACACAGACCCCGTCCACGGCCCGGGTCACCTCGCCGTTGACGGTGATCCGCCCCCGGTCCCCGGTCTCGCCCTGGCAGTCCACCGAGACCACCGCGCTCCGCCCCGGCGCTGGGGTCGCTCCGGCGGCCCCGCCCGGGTCACCGGCGCAGTTGAGCCAGCTGACGTCCACGTCCGCCTGCCGCAGCCGCGCGCTCGCCATCGTCCCGGTGGTGTAGGCGACCCCGGCCGACCCGAGCACATCCGCCTGGCACCCCACGACGGCGGCCCCGGCCGCACCGACGATCCCGACAATGACCAGCACACGCGTCCGAATCCACTTGAATGCCCCCATGCAGGGCAGAGTGCCACCACAGGGACGGCGGACGGAAGCCCGCGGCGGGGCACTCACCCGTTCGGCGTGCGAGTTCCTTCGAAACGGCTTGCCCTGAGGGGTGGTTGACGGTGCCTCAGCCCCGCAGCAGCAGCCACTCCTGGAGCTCCACCAGGTTGTCCTCGGGGTCCTTGAGGTGGGCGACGCGCATGCGGTCGGTCAGGGCGGTGGGGGGCTGGAGGAGGGTGGCACCGCGGGAGGTGATGTCGGCGCAGTAGGCGTCGAGGTCGTCGACGCGCAGGACGACCAGGGAGCGGTGACCGTCGGCGGGATCGGCGAGTTCGGGCAGGAGTTCGGCCATCATGGCGCGGTCCTGGAGGGCGATACCGGCGGAGCCCGCGTGGGGGCTGAACTTCTCGTAGGGGCCCTCGGTCGCGCCGGACTGCGGCTTCAGGCCGAGGACGTCCGCGTAGAAGCGGTAGCAGGCGGCGAAGTCGGTGACCAGGAGCCGTACTTGGGCGAGTTCCATGTGTACCCCAGGGAAGTTCAGGACCAGCGGCCGGTGCGCCCCAGGAGGAGGGCCGCGGCCGCCGTGCCGGCGGTGGATGTGCGCAACACGCTGGGCCCGAGGACGTAGGCCCTCGCGCCCGCCTCCTCGAAGAGGGCCAACTCGTCGCGGGAGACGCCCCCTTCGGGCCCGACGACCAGCACGATCTCTCCCTCGGCGGGGAGTTCGGCGGTGGCCAGCGCCTCGCTGGTGTGCTCGAAGTCGGAGTGCAGCACCCCGGCGAAGTCGGCCTGGGCCAGAAGTGCCGCGACCTGCTTGGTGCTCGCCGCCTCCGCGACCTCGGGGAACCGCACCCGCCGGGACTGCTTCCCGGCCTCGCGCGCGGTCGCCCGCCACTTGCCGAGCGCCTTCAGGCCCCGCTCGCCCCGCCACTGCGTGATGCAGCGCGCGGCCTGCCACGGCACGATCGCGTCGACCCCGACCTCGGTCATCGTCTCGACGGCCAACTCCCCCCGGTCCCCCTTGGGAAGGGCCTGCACGACCGTGATCCGGGGCCGCGGCGCGGGCTCCTCGGACACCTCCGGCATCCGTACGACGAGGCGGTCCTTGCCCTCGCTGCCGAGCACCTCGCACACCGCGTACCGTCCCGCGCCGTCGGTGAGCACGACCTCCTCACCGGCCTCCAGGCGCTTGACCGACACCGCGTGCCGGCCCTCGGGGCCGTCCAGGACGAAGCGGTCGCCGTCCGCGGTGAAGTCCGCCACGACGAAGACCGGCGCGGTCATCGGGCACCTCCCGCGGCGAACGCCGCCCGAGCCTCGGCGAGTTCGGCCGCCAGCACCTCCACGAGCCGCCCGGCGGGCAGCTCCCGGGCCAGCCGGTGGCCCTGGCCCGCCCACAGTGCCATGCCCTGCGCGTCCCCGGCCTTCGCGGCGGCCTTGCGCAGCGGCGAGGTGAGGTGGCCGACCTCCGGGTAGGCGGCGGGCGCGTACGGGCCGTGTTCGCGCAGGAAGCGGTTGACCAGGCCGCGCGCCGGGCGGCCGGTGAACGCGCGGGTCAACTCGGTGCGTACGAACAGGGGGTTGGTCAGCGCCTCCTTGTGCACGGCGGGCGCGCCGGACTCGGGGGTGGCGAGGAAGGCGGTGCCCAGCTGGGCCGCGCTCGCACCGGCCGCGAGGACGGCCGCGATCTGGGCGCCGCGCATGATCCCGCCTGCGGCGACGACGGGGATGCGCACCGCCTCGCGGATCTGCGTGATCAGGGACAGCAGACCCAGGCCGGCGCCGTCGTTCTCCGGGACGTCCCGGTGCGTGCCCTGGTGGCCGCCCGCCTCCACGCCCTGGGCGATCACCGCGTCCGCCCCGGCCCGCTCCACCGCGACGGCCTCCTCGGGGGTGGTGGCGGTGACCAGTGTGAAGGTTCCCGCGCGCCGCAGCCGCTCCAGCGCCTGACGGCCCGGCACCCCGAAGTGGAAGGAGACCACGGGCACCGGGTCGTCCAGGAGCACCGCGAGCTTGGCGTCGTAGCCGTCGTCGCGGCCGCTGTCCGGATCGCCCAGCTCGGTCTCGTACCAGGCGGCCTCGCCCGCGAGCTGATGGGCGTAGAGCTCGACCGCGCCGGAGGAGGGCGCCGTGTCGGTGGAGCCGGTGCCCGCGCCGGGGTACTCGGACTGGGGCATGAACACGTTCACGCCGAAGGGCCGGTCGGTGAGGCTCCGCAGCCGCTTGATCTCCTGGTACACGCCGTCGGCCGTCTTGTACCCGGCGGCCAGGAACCCGAGCCCGCCGGCCTCCGACACGGCGGCGGCGAGCTCCGGGCCGGAGACGCCGCCCGCCATGGGGGCCTGCACGATCGGGTGAGGGAGAAGATCGGTCAGTGCGGAGGACATGACCGCATGGTGTCATGCCCCGGGAACAAGTCCGAATCGGGAGTCACGATCGGCATATTCCACTACGGCCCCGGTCAGAGGCCGTGGCGGCCTCCGGTCGGAGGCCGCCGGGACCACCCGTCGCGGCCGGGCGGTCAGCGCCCGTTGAACGCGTCCTTCAGCCGCGAGAACAGCCCCTGCTGACCCGGCTGGAACTGCCCCTGCGGACGCTCCTCGCCGCGCAGCTTGGACAGCTCGCGCAGCAGCCGCTCCTGCTCCGGATCGAGCTTCGTCGGGGTCTGCACCTCGACGTGCACGATCAGGTCGCCCCGGCCGCCGCCGCGCAGATGCGTGACGCCCCGGCCGTGCAGCGGGATCGACTGCCCGGACTGGGTCCCCGGCCGGATGTCGACCTCCTCCAGACCGTCCAGCGTCTCCAGCGGCACCTTCGTGCCGAGGGCGGCGGCGGTCATCGGGATCGTCACCGTGCAGTGCAGATCGTCGCCGCGGCGCTGGAAGGTGGAGTGCGGCAGCTCGTGGATCTCGACGTACAGGTCGCCGGCCGGACCGCCGCCGGGGCCGACCTCGCCCTCGCCGGCGAGCTGGATCCGGGTGCCGTTGTCGACGCCGGCCGGGATCTTCACGGTCAGCGTGCGACGCGAGCGGACCCGGCCGTCACCGGCGCACTCCGGGCAGGGCGTGGGGACCACGGTCCCGAAGCCCTGGCACTGGGGGCACGGCCGCGAGGTCATGACCTGGCCCAGGAAGGACCGGGTGACCTGCGAGACCTCACCGCGGCCGCGGCACATGTCGCAGGTCTGGGCCGACGTGCCGGGGGCCGCGCCCTCACCGTTGCAGGTGTTGCAGACGATCGCGGTGTCGACCTGGATCTCCTTGGTCGTCCCGAAGGCCGCCTCGTCCAGTTCCACCTCGATCCGGATCATCGCGTCCTGGCCGCGCCGGGTGCGCGAGCGCGGCCCGCGCTGCGACGCCGTGCCGAAGAACGCGTCCATGATGTCGGAGAAGTTGCCGAAGCCACCGGCCCCGAAGCCGCCCGCGCCGGCGCCGCCGGCCTGCGAGAGGGGATCGCCACCGAGGTCGTAGACCTGCTTCTTCTGCGGGTCCGACAACACCTCGTAAGCGGCGTTGATCTCCTTGAACCGCTCCTGGGTCTTCGGATCGGGGTTGACGTCCGGGTGCAGCTCGCGCGCGAGCCGACGGAACGCCTTCTTGATCTCATCCTGCGACGCGTCGCGGCGCACGCCGAGAACGGCGTAGTAGTCCGTGGCCACTTACGACTCCGCCAGGATCTGTCCGACGTACCGTGCCACTGCGCGTACCGCTCCCATCGTTCCCGGGTAGTCCATGCGGGTCGGTCCGACCACGCCGAGCTTGGCAACCGCCTCGCCGCCCGAACCGTAGCCCACCGACACCACGGAGGTGGAGTTGAGTCCTTCGTGGGCGATCTCGTGCCCGATGCGCACGGTCATGCCCGGATCCTTCGCCTCGCCGAGGAGCTTGAGGAGCACGACCTGCTCCTCGAGGGCCTCCAGGACGGGCCGGATCGTGAGGGGGAAATCATGTCCGAAGCGGGTGAGATTGGCGGTGCCGCCGATCATCAACCGCTCCTCGTTCTCCTCGACCAGTGTCTCCAGAAGGGTGGAGAGCACCATGGAGACCGTACCGCGATCCTCGTGTTCGAAGGCGTCCGGCAGGTCCTCGACCAGCTTCGGCACGTCCGCGAACCGGCGGCCCGCGACCCGGCTGTTGAGCCGCGCGCGCAGATCCGCGAGGGACGCCTCGCCGAACGGCGCCGGGCAGTCGACCATCCGCTGCTCGACCCGGCCGGTGTCCGTGATCAGCACGAGCATCACGCGCGCCGGAGCGAGCGCGAGCAGTTCCACGTGCCGCACGGTGGACCGGGTCAGGGACGGGTACTGCACGACGGCGACCTGGCGGGTCAGCTGCGCGAGCAGCCGCACGGTGCGCGCCACGACGTCGTCGAGGTCGACGGCGCCGTCCAGGAAGTTCTGGATCGCGCGACGCTCGGGCGCGGTCATCGGCTTGACGCCCGCGAGCTTGTCGACGAACAGTCGGTAGCCCTTGTCGGTGGGGATGCGCCCCGCGCTGGTGTGCGGCTGCGCGATGTACCCGTCGTCCTCCAGGGCCGACATGTCGTTGCGGACGGTCGCCGGGGACACGCCGAGGTTGTGCCGCTCGGTCAGGGCCTTGGAGCCGACCGGCTCCTCGGTGCCGACATAGTCCTGGACGATGGCGCGCAGCACCTGGAGCCTGCGTTCACTCAGCATTCGCGCGCACCTCCAGCACGTCGGCCCCTCACTCCGCGGTCGTCCCTCTTGTCCGTCCTGGCACTCTTCGCATGCGAGTGCCAGCGTTCCCAGCCAGTGTACGGCCGTGGGGTACGCACCGGGCAAGGTCGGTGCCCCCGCGACCTCGGCTGCGGCTAGCGTCGCGGTATGACGGTGACTTGGGAAGAGCACGGATGGGAGCGGCTCGCCGCCGGGGTGGGGCGGTGCCGGCTGCCGGGCTGGGACTGCACGGCCGGGCTGGTCCTGGGCGCGGGCACGGCGCTCATGGTGGACGCCGGGTCGAGCCTGGCGGAGGGCGCGCGGCTGCGGTCCGCGGCGGAGTCGCTCGCCGGTGGACGTGTGACCCATCTCGCGCTGACCCATGTCCATTTCGACCATGTCTTCGGGGCCGCGGCCTTCGCGGGGGCCGCGGTGTACGCGGCGGTGGGGGCGGACGGGGTGCTCCGCCGCGGACGGGACGGGCTGCGGCACGACGCCGTCCACCACGGGCTCCCGGCGGACGAGGCCGAGGAGGCGGCGCTGGCCCTGGTGCCGCCCCGGCATCCGGTCTCCGGGGAGCTGACCCTGGACCTGGGCGGCGGCCGCCAGGTGCTGCTGGCCAACGTCGGCCCCGGGCACACCGCCCATGACCTGGTGGTTCTGGTGCCTGGCGACCCCGAGGTGGTGTTCTGCGGGGACCTGGTGGAGGAGTCCGGGGAGCCGCAGGCCGGACCGGACGCCGTACCGGCACGCTGGCCGGACGCGCTGGACCGGCTGCTGGCGCTGGGCGGCGACGACGCGCTGTACGTGCCCGGTCACGGCGCGGTTGTCGACGCGGCCTTCGTGCGGCGCCAACGGGACGCGCTGGCCACGCGATTCGGCGTGTCGTGAGCGTCGGCCCGCGGCTTCTCCTATCGTCATCCGAATGCGCCAGTACTCCCCGGACCTGACCCCTCCCTGGAAGAAGCCCCGGCCGGCACCGGAGGTACCCGCCGAGCCGGGGCTGGTCGTGGAGGAGCCCGGCACCGGGTTCTGCGGGGCGGTGATCCGCTGCGAGGCGGGCACGGTGACGCTGGAGGACCGCTTCGGCAAGCACCGGGTGTTCCCGCTGGAGCCGCGCGGCTTCCTGCTGGAGGGCCGGGCGGTGACCCTCGTACGGCCTTCCTCCGGTCCGGCGCGCCCCACTCGCACCGCCTCCGGTTCCGTCGCCGTCCCCGGCGCCCGCGCCCGGGTGGCGCGGGCCGGCCGCATCTACGTCGAGGGCCGGCACGACGCCGAACTGGTCGAGAAGGTCTGGGGCGACGACCTGCGCGTCGAGGGTGTCGTCGTGGAGTACCTGGAGGGCGTGGACCACCTCCCGTCGATCGTCACCGACTTCGGCCCCGGCCCCGACGCCCGCCTCGGCGTCCTCGTGGACCACCTCGTGCCGGGCTCGAAGGAGTTCCACATCGCCCGGTCGGTGACCAGCGAACACGCGCTGGTGGTGGGCCACCCGTACATCGACATCTGGGAAGCGGTGAAGCCCGCGTCGCTGGGCATCGCGAAGTGGCCCCGGGTGCCGCGCGGCCAGGACTGGAAGACGGGCGTGTGCCGCGCCCTGGGCTGGCCCTCGGACAACACCGGCGCGGTGTGGCAGGCGATCCTCAAACGGGTGGACTCCTACAAGGACCTGGAGCCGGAGCTGCTGGGGCGGGTGGAGGAGCTGATCGACTTCGTCACGGGCAGCGGTGGGGCCTGACGCAGGGGGAGGCGCCGAACTCGCCCGGGTCAGTCCACCAGGTCCCGCACCACCGCGTCCGCCAGCAGCCGTCCGCGCAGGGTGAGGGCGGCCCGGCCCTCCGCGTACGCGGCCTGCTGGAGGAGTCCGTCGGCCAGCGCACGGCGCGAGGCCGCGAGGCCGGTCTCCCTCAGCAGGGAGAGCGGGACGCCCTCGCGCAGCCGCAGTTCCAGGAGGACGCGTTCGACGCGGCGGTCCTCGGCGGACAGCACCTCGCGGCCCGCGCCCGGGGAGCGGCCGGCGGCCAGGGCGGCGGCGTAGGCACCGGGGTGCTTCACGTTCCACCAGCGCACGCCGCCCACGTGGGAGTGCGCGCCGGGACCCGCGCCCCACCAGTCCGCGCCGCGCCAGTACAGCTCGTTGTGCAGGCAGCGGCCCGCCTCGGAGGTGGCCCAGTTGGAGACCTCGTACCAGTCGAATCCGGCGGCGGAGAGGGTCTCCTCGGCGATCAGGTAGCGGTCGGCGTGGACGTCGTCGTCGGTCATCGGGACCTCGCCCCGGCGGATCCGGCGGGCGAGCTGCGTGCCCTCCTCCACGATGAGGGCGTACGCGCTGACGTGGTCGGGGCCCGCGCCGATCGCCGCGTCGAGGGAGGCCCGCCAGTCGTCGTCGCTCTCGCCGGGGGTGCCGTAGATCAGGTCGAGGTTCACATGCGCGAAGCCCGCCGCGCGGGCCTCGGCGACGCACGCCTCCGGGCGGCCGGGGGTGTGGGTGCGGTCGAGGATCTTCAGCACATGCCGCCGCGCGCTCTGCATCCCGAAGGAGATCCGGTTGAAACCGCCCTCGCGCAGGGTCGCGAGATAGGCGGGGCCGACCGACTCGGGGTTGGCCTCCGTGGTGACCTCGGCGTCCCGGGCGAGCCCGAACTCGTCGCGGATCGCCGCCAGCATCCGTACGAGGTCGTCGGCGGCCAGCAGCGTGGGCGTACCGCCGCCGACGAACACCGTGCGCACCGGCCGCGGGTCGTCGCCGAGCACCTTGCGGGCGAGCCGGACCTCGTCGACGAGCGTGCCCGCGTAGTTGTCACGGGACGCCAGCACCCCGCCGGTGCCGCGCAGCTCGGTCGCGGTGTACGTGTTGAAGTCGCAGTACCCGCAGCGGGTCGCGCAGTACGGCACATGCAGGTAGAAACCGAGCGGACGCTCTCCCGCCCCGTCGAACGCGTGCGGGGGCAACGCGCCGTCGTCGGGTACGGGCTCACCGTCGGGGAGTGCGGAAGGCATGGGTCCCATTGTCCAGCACCGGCGCGCGGACCGGGCCGGCCCCGGCCGTACGCCCCTGGGGCATCCCCTGCCCGCCGGCCCTTCCCGCCCGAGGAAGCGGCGGC
>NZ_LBDA02000051.1 GCF_000980885.2 Streptomyces malaysiense
TCCCGCATCTCGGGGGAACCTCACGTCAGCGAGGAACACGTAGCACAGCTTGTCGTCGTCATCAGCGGCGACATCTGTGTCGACCAGCGCTTGAACACTGACATCGGTGAAGGAGGAGTCACTGACGAAAGTCGCGTTGCGGTAGTCGCCCGAGCCGTCGATCGCTGCTTGCACCGTCTCCCAGGCCGCCTCACTGCTGAAGTCGGTGCGCAGGACCAGCGAGGTCAGATCATCAGGTTGAGGCAAGTCCATGCACGTCATCCTTCCACCCGAGACCAGGCGCTTTTCAGGCGGCTCCAGAAGTGACAGGTCCAAGGCCGGAAGGCAGATGGCGCACGGCTGTCGACACGGCGTCCGCCACCGTGATCGTGTCGACGAGGACCTCACCCATGATGCTGGCACTGAGGGTGTAGCGGCTGTCCCGATGCGCGTCCAAGCAAAGCGGAATGACCGTGAGGCGAGGGCGGGTACTGGTGGAGAATCGTAGCGTCCAGTGGCTCGTGAACGGGTAGAGCCCCCGCAGTGCCGGTTCGGCATATGCCGCCTCCACAAGCGCGCGATACTCGGGCCAGTCCGCTTCGTCTGCCTCCGTGAGCAGGTGCTGCCACTCGGACTCGGCCAGTCGCACCGGATCGTGGTCGGCCACCTCGAAGCGGCCGGTGAGGTGCACGAACGACGCGGCTCGGGAGATTTCGGTCAGCGCTGCCCCGTCGTGCCAGGCTTGCGCCGCCCGGGCGACCTGGGCCAGGTCCTGCGTGGTTCCGTCGATCAGTGCCATGCCTTGGAATGACTCGCAGCCGCGGATTGACCACCGCCGTTCGGCTACCCACGCGGTGATCTCCAAGATCGTCCGTTGCGGAACGGTGCTCACGACGGCGGCATGACGCAGCAGGTCGGATTCCGAGGCGGTGAACGGGACCGAGAAGCCGTCCTTGATTGCGGCGGCTCGGAGCGCCGCGGCGAGGCTCCCTTCCATAGCGACGTCGGGATACAGAGCAGCGGGATCAGTTGACGTGGCCATGGATCTGATTCTGCCGCAGCGATCATCCCGTGGGTCTCGCGGACCAGGCACACGCACCACTCTTTGACCCGGGGAACGGCCCGGTAAGGCGGTCATCACGAGTAGCCCGTCTGCAGAACGACCTATCCAGGCGTACCGCTGCGGACCTGGCCTCATTGAGATCAGGCGGCAGCCAACCCGTAGTCCGGATAATCGTCGGCCATCGCCTTCGAGGCGACCGCGGGCCGGCGCAGGAAGTCCGTTGTCACCTTCGCCGCGACCTGGTCGTCGGCGGCCAGGTCGTGGATCGCGTCCACCTTCTCCTGGACGCTCTCGGGGGTGTCGACCTTCCAGCCCACTATCCGCTTCGCGCTGTCGTGCGTCCACGCGCTGGCCCCCGCGCGGATGGGCCGGAGGGCTGGCGACCGCCTCGAACCGCTCCTTCTCGTCCGGGATCGACGCGAGGATCTTGACTCGGGATCTCTGATCACCCGGGCCGCGATCACTCTGATGACCAGGCCCATCACCCGCCGGACCCCCTGCAAGAGGACAGCCCGCCTCCCGCGAGGCCAGCCGGGATAGCAGCTTGATCAACACAGGTGAAATTCCCTCACAAATAGTGCGTCATCACACAATGTTCTGATCTGCAGCATGTAGACGTATCGACGAGCCCCACTGAGCTCAGGGGCTCCCCTCTCGAAGAAATGAAGGAGACCTCAGTGGTCAAGTGCGCGTTGAAGTGCGGTTTCGTGGCCGCAGCGGCTGCGGCGATGCTGGTCGGCTCGGGCACCTTCGCCGCAGCCGACAGCACGGGAACGATGCACATCGTCGAGGGTCAGCTGGTCACGCTTCCCGCGTCGCCCGGCGGCGGCTACGCGGGGACCGCTGCGGCTTCGGCCAAGTGCCCGGCCGGGGAGGTCCTCACGGGCGGCGGAGCCGAGGTCAAGGCCGGGAACTCGTTCGTCCAGCGCTACAACCTCGGGGCAAGCAGGCCGATCGGTGGCGAGACATGGTGGGCCTATGCCACGAACTCGGACACCAGCAATCCGGGCACCATCCAGGCCTTCGCGGTCTGCGCGAAGGTGACCAACCTGGATGTGGTCCACACTCCCTGACGCGGCGCACGAATGAAGGGGCGGCACTCAGAGGGTGCCGCCCCTTCATTCGTCAGGCCGGCCTGCTCTGGTCCGCAGCACATCACAGGGGCCATAACCCAGTGGCATCACAGTGGTAGTTCTGCATCATGATCTGCCGCAGAGCCTGGACACGAGCACCGGACATGCGGTTCGGGCCGTGCTGGTGGAGGTGCTCCAGGAGCCGGACGGCGTCGTTTCCGGTGGCAAGGATCCGGGTCATGGGCTTGGTGGGGTTCTTCCCCAGGCGGACCGGCCGACCGTAGCGGTGCCCCCAGTCCGCATCCACCAATTCGTCCAACAGGTGCGGGGACGTGCCCGCGACCTCTTCGAGTGCGGCGCGAACCGCCTCGGTGATCAGCTCCAGGCGGGTGAGGTCACGCACCGCGGCCAGGACGTGAGTGGAGTCGGTGCGCTGCGTGGTGCTCTCGCGCACCAGTCCCACCTCCTTGAGCCGGGCCAGCGCGAGGTCCAAGAGGCGGTCGGCACGGCCGTCCTCAGCAAGACGATCACGGAAGTCGGTCAGCACGCCGTGGTGGAAGCCAGGATCGTCCAGCTCCATGGCCATCGCATATTTGAAGTCGATGCGGCAGCGGACCGCCTCGGCGGCCTGCCGGTCCGACAGGCCGAGCATGAACTGCAGCACGCAGACGGTGGCCAGCTGAGCTGGCGAAAGCCCCGGACGTCCGTCCCTGGGGTACCAGTCCGCGAAGTCCTCGTCGCGCCACAGCCCGTCCAGCCGGTCGCGCACCCATATCGCCGTCGTGCCACCCGGGTTGCTCGCCCGGGCAACCCGCGCGGTCAGAGGCGGAACGTGCTCGCCGGAACGGAGGCGCAGGGACAACGGGTACCTCGACAGCTTCATCGGTCGGCAAAACCACCCGAGCATGCCCGTCGACCATGCTGCCGCACCGGAAAACTCCAAGATCCCCGACAGCGATCCAGCGCGGCTTCGCCGTGCGCCGGGGGCACAGTAAATGGGTCGGTATGCGCCGCGCGCGACCTTGACCGCCCTGCCGCGGGAACGGTCGCGTCGGGACAGTGGAACTGTTCGTTCCGGACGAGACCGATGACTCTGTGATGCCTCCGAGCTCGCACGACAGCGTGGTACTGAGGGCCGTCCACGGGAACCGTGGAGTGTTGCCATGAGCACGCGCGTCAGATTCTGCGTACTGCCTTGGCCCTCCCGGAACGGCACCAGGCAATGAGAACCGAACGGGATCGGAGCCGTGGCCATGGACGTCCTTCACGAACGCTGCGCCGGAATCGACATCAGCAAACGAGATGCCAAGGGATGCGTGCGTACCCCCAGTCCCAGGCGGAAGGGGACGTTCACCCAGCAGACCACGACCTTCGGTGCCACCACCAACGCCATCCTCGACCTGCGCGAACACCTCCTCGGCGCGGGGGTCACCCTGGTGGTCATGGAGGCGACCGGCGATTACTGGAAGCCCTTCTACTACCTGCTGGCCGAGGAACTGAACGTCATCCTGGTCAACGCCCGTCAGGTGAAGAACCTGCCCGGCCGCAAGACCGACGTCTCCGACGCTGCGTGGCTGGCCCAACTCGGCTCCCACGGCCTGGTCCGCGCCTCCTTCGTGCCTCCGCAGCCGGTACGCGAGCTGCGGGATCTCACCCGGACCCGCACCCAGCTCACCCGCGAACGCGCCCAGGTCGCACAGCGCCTGGAGAAGCTGCTGGAAGACGCCGGCATCAAGCTCTCCGCCGTCGTCTCCGATCTGATGGGGGTCTCCGGCCGCGCCATGCTCCAGGCACTGATCGACGGGCAACGTGATCCGCACATCCTGGCCGACCTCGCCAAACGCCGCATGCGCAGCAAGATTCCCGAGCTGAACCAGGCGCTGACCGGTCGCTTCCGCGAGCACCACGCCTTCCTGACCCGTCTCTATCTCGATCAGTACGACCAGCTGTCCGGCGCCATCAAACAGCTGACCGTCCGGATCGAGGAGGCGATGAGCCCTTTCCGCCCGGCGCTGGACCTGCTGGACACGATTCCCGGGGTGAACCAGGCAGTGGCCGAGGTGATCGTGGCGGAGACCGGAGGTGACATGACCCGGTTCCGCTCGGCCCAACACCTGGCCTCCTGGTCCGGGTTGTGTCCGGGGCACCATGAATCGGCGGGCCGGGTCCGCAGCACCCGGGTCCGACCCGGCAACCCCTATCTCAAGGGAGCCCTCGGGATGGCCGCGTTCGGAGCGGCACGGACCAAGGGCTCCTTCCTGCAGGCACGCTACAAGCGGTTGACCGCCCGCCGTGGCCCGATCAAGGCACTGGTCGCCGTCGAGCACTCGATCATCATCGCGGTCTGGCACATGCTCAGCGACAACGTGCCCTACCACGAGCTCGGCGGCGACTACTTCACCCGGCGGGACCCCGAACGAGCCGCACGCCGAGCCGTATCCCGACTGAACGATCTCGGATACCGCGTCACCCTCGACCCGATGGAGGCCGCCGGGTGAACAGGGGGGAAGGGGCCCGGCGGACAGACCCGACCGGGCCGACACTCCTGCCCGAATGAGCCCCCACCTGCTGTTATTTACGCGTCAGAGTCAAGCTCAGGCGCTCCACGGCTTCGCGCAGGGCCTGCGGATGGCGGACCCGTGGCTGGACGGGCCAGGTGGGGCGGTGGGCGAGGGCGAGGCCGATGTCGTAGCCCAGGTCGAGGGCCTGGCACATCCAGTGGTCGGCGTCCCGGAGTTCACCGCGGCGAAGGTGGAACAGGTGCAGGCAGTAGGCGGCGGTGGCGTCGCTGGCACCTGCGGCGTACTGCCACCACCACAGCGCTCCTTCCGGCTTCTTCGCGAGGTTGAGCAGGCAGCCGAAGTGCAAGGCGCCGTCGATGTCGACCAGGCCGCCCGCGATGCCGGCCAGGTGCTCGGCGGCCTGGCTGCTGCGCAGGAGGCGTACGGACAGGGCCTTCAAGGTCGCCTCGGCGGCGTCAAGGCGGGTGAGGTGATCGGCGTGGTCGGTGGCCAGTTCCCACACCGATCGGAACGCCTCTGCGCACAGCTTGACCGCCTGCGGGTCGTCGGTGTGGTCGGGCTCGTGGGCGTGGCCGTCACCGGAGAACAGGTTCCAGCGCACGAGTCGGCCGTCGATGAGCCAGAAGTCGTTGCCGGGCAGGGCGAGGATGGAGGCGCGGCTGCGGGGAAGCCAGCGGACCTGTTCGTCGGCGCGGCAGTTGGCGTCGGTGATGGCGTGCTCGAAGCGGATGCAGTCGGTGACGGGCTCGGACACGGTCGGGCAGGGGCTGGCGGATGCAGGGCATGCCGAGGAAGGTCTGCTGGACAGCGCCCGGGGGTGCGGCGGCGGCTTTTCATTTGGCCGTTTATGGGAAGCACCCAGCCTCACAGAAGTCGGGGCTGACAGCCCGTGGGGCGAGGTGGTAGTACGGGACGCGGTCCGCCGGGTGACGGTACCGGCGAGACGGGGGGGTGAGCCGAGGTGTCCTCGCGCTTACGGGCGTCGGCCCGGCTGAGCACGGCGGTTGCGATCGTTACGGCCTATGTCGCGCTGCACCTGGCAATCAGCGCGGGCCTGGATTTGCGGGCCTGCGACCGCTTCCATGACGCCCCGGCACGGGCCGCCGCGTTCACCGCCGCGCTGGACCAGTACGCCGCCGGCGAGATGTCCGCGCGCGCCGAGATCCGCGCGGGCGACACGTGGTTCAAGGAGAACGCCCCGCCGGGAGCCGGCCGCTCCACAGTCTCCGCCGCCACGGGTGACGTCGAGAAGGGCCGGGTCTCCCTCGCCCGCGAGCGGGCCGCCGGGCTGGCGGCGGATGTCGAACGGGACCGGGCGCGGCTCGACCGGAAACTCGGCTCGTCGCGCGCGACCGCGCTGTACTGGGCAGTGCCCGCCGCGCTGCTGCTCGGGGTGGCGCTGTGGCTGCGGCGGCAGCGCCGGTCGGGCGCCGCAGAGATCATCAGCGTGGTCAGCTGGTTCGCGCTGCGTCAGCCGTGGTGGCAGCGTCCGTTGTTCCTGCTGGCCAGCGGTGCCGGATATGTGCTGTTCGCGGCGGGTTTTTTCGCCGTGAGCACGGCGCAGCGGCGGGGCTACACCATGCCACCGATAACCATGGTGGGGTTGCTGGTCGGGGGCCTGGCCGCGGCGGGGGCCGGGGTCCTGAGCCTGCGCTACACACGCCCGCGCGCGGCGCGCGGCGCGGCCCAGGCCCTGCTGGCCGACGGCCGCCGACCTGTGCTCTATCTGCGCAGCTTCGCCGACGACGAGACCGCGGCCCAGGTCGACGACTCGTCGGCCTTCGTCAGCATCCACTCGCGGGAGGAGCAGCTCACGGGGGCGTTGGGCGCCGTCGGGCCCGTGATCACTGTGGGCAGACCCGGAGAGCCGCTGCCGCGCCTGGGCGCGGCGCGGTTCTACCTGCCGCTCGACGACTGGCAGCCGACGGTGCTGCGGCTGATGGAGCTGTCCCAGCTCATCGTGCTGCGCCTGGGGTTGGGCGAGGGACTGTGGTGGGAGGTCCAGCAGGCCCGTGCCACCCAGCCCGCGCGCAAGCTCGTTCTGCTGGCGCCGGGCGGGCTGCCGGATCTGGTCGAGCGGCTGGACGAGTACCTGCCGACCCCGTCCGGGCTGGCCGAAATTGCCGGTAACGATCCCTGGACCGGCGCCGTCATCACCTTCGACGCCGAGTGGACACCTCAGGTGCACCCGGTGGGGCCCGTGCCCCGTGCCGCGCTCCCGCGGGGCGCGCTGTTGCGCCGCGGTGCCCGCGCCGTGAAGGCCGGTTGGACGGTGATGTTCATGTACACGCCCGCGCACCACCTGGCCCGCGCCATCAAGGACGCCCTGGCGTCCGTCGGGATCCGCAAGCGGACGATGGCCTGGCGGGCCATCTTCGCCCTGCAGACATCGTTATGGAAGGGGTTCGCATTGGTCACGGCCCTGGCCCTGCTGGGCTGGCTCGTGGGCCGGGCGCTGCAACTCGTCGGTATCAGTTAGGGCCGTTCCGTTACCACTGTCCCGCGTGACGTCCCAGGAATCCGGGGACATAACAAGGCAGCGGCCAGTAGCATCCCATCCCACGCAATGCACGGCGGGTCGACAATCTTCGGGGGAAGATCATGGACGGTCCACAGCAAGGCATGCCGACGAACGCGAGCCCGCTCGCCGCGGAGCGGCCCAGGGCGGTGACCGGGGTGGCCACCACCGTGACGGTACTGATCTCGTTGGAGCTCGTGCGTGAGTTATTGGTCACGGTGGCCGGCTGGCGCCTCTACTTTCTCGTCCACGACTATTTGGCCGGGAGGGCGACGGCCGCGGACGTGCTGGCCGCCGACTCCGATGCCCTCGCGAAGCTGGGGTCGGTCTGGGTGTTGGTGCTGGTATGGGTCGCGGCCGGCATCGCTTGGCTCGTCTGGCTGTGGCGGGCCCGGATCAACTCCGAGCTGATGAGCGGTGCCGCCGCGCACCGCCGGGCCCGGGGCTGGGTGGTGGGCGGCTGGACGGTCCCGGTAGCCAACCTGTGGATCCCCTACCAGGTCGTGTCGGACGTCTGGCGGGCCAGCGCCCCCCGGCGGTCCGTCCCCGTCACCTTGATCAGCGCCTGGTGGGCGCTGTACGCGGTCGCCAACGTCATCGTCAAGCCGATCCAGTGGCGCGTGTCCTCGCAGTTGGACAGCGAGCACCAGGTGCTTGCCAACGCGAACCTGTGCACCCTGCTCACGGCTCTCTACGTGGCGGCCGGCCTACTCCTCATCCTCATCGTCAGGCGCGTCACCGCGTGGCAGACCTACGGGCATGCCGGAAACGCGGTCTGAGGCCCCGCAACGACAAGCGGAGATGCCCATCTTGGCCGGAATCAGTGACTCGCTGTGGAACGAGGACGTCGACGCGGAGAACTTCCGCGACCCGGCCGCGACGTATCACGCCGCGGTCTTCGAGCAGTACAAACTGTGCGTGGAGATGGCCGACCGGGTCAGTGCCCGGCGCAACCTCGCCAACACCTTCTTCCTGACCCTCCACAGCACTCTCCTCGTCTTCCTCAGTACCTGGCTGGCCCAGGAGCACCACCGCGGGACTCCGGTCGTACTCGCGCTCGCGGCGCTGCTGGTCCTGCTGGGCATGTGCGCCACCTGGTGGATCACCGTCCGTTCCTACCAGCAGTTGAACAAAGGCAAGTTCGAGGTGATCGGAGCGTTCGAGGAGCGCCTGCCGGCCCGAGCCTTCGTGGCCGCCGAATGGCGCGCTCTCGGCGAGGGGCAGGACTGGCGCGTCTATCTCCCGCTCAACCGTGTCGAACGCTGGATTCCTCTCCTCTTCGCCGTGGCCTACCTTCTGGGCTTCGCCGCCGTCGCGCTGTGACGGCGGCGACACCAGCTATCGCCCACGCCCCGCCACCGGAGCGGGTTAGGGTGAAGGGCAAAGCGCCTCGGCCGGAAGCGGGCTGCCACATGGTCACCATCGCCGTCACCGGACACATGGACCTGGCCGACCAGGCAGTCGGTCGGATCCGCACAGACCTTCGTGAGCTCCTGACCGACCTGCATGACGGCGCCCTGGTGGGGCGCTCGTGCCTGGCCCGCGGTGCCGACACGCTCTTCGCCGAGGAGATCCTCTCGCTCGGCGGCCGACTGTCGGCGATCATCCCGTCCCGGGACTATCGGGACGCGGTGGTCCGCCCCGCAGACCTCGCCGAGTTCGACGCTCTACGCGACGCCGCCGCCGAAGTGGTGGTCCTGCCGTACGAGCACGCTGACCGCGCCGCCTACGAAGCGGCCAATCGCCGGCTTCTCCAGGGCGCGGACCGCCTCGTCGCCGTTTGGGACGGCAGCGCCCCCACAGGTCGTGGCGGCGGTACGGCAGACACGGTGGCCGCGGCCCGCTTGGCCGGGTTGGCCGTCGATGTCGTGTGGCCCGTCGGTGCGTTCAGGTCCGACACCTAACACCTGTGCCCGGTTCCGGACCGCCAGAACACGGCACGGCCCGGCTACAGTTGGCTGACATCCTGTCTGGTCCAGCGCGGCGGTGAATGACCTGGAGGGCCTCCGGTCACTCCTCCTGGCCGTCGTCATCGGTCCAGCTCGACCGCGTCCGCCACACTCAGACAAGCCCGGGAGAACGACCACCAGGAGCACGGCGTTGCGCGGGTCGGCGGTGACGCGGTCGGGTGAATTCAACTGATCGTCGCAACACCTTTGATCGCAGAGGTGTGCAGTGGGACTACCGAGGAAGCAGATGCCGCAGGCGCCACCCGGTGCGCGGCGGCAATGGTCCGCGGAAGACCTCGAAGCCGTGGCGTACACACTCAACAATCGGCCCCGCAAGACCCTCGGCTGGAAGACCCCGGCCGAGGTCTTCGATGAACGGCTACCCTCACTTCAACGCGCTCGCCGAGAGCTTCAACGCGGCCCTCAAACACGAGACGCTCCGCGGCGCCCGCCGCTTCGACGGGGCCCGCGCCTGTCGCCTGGCGGTCTTCCGCCGGACCAACCCGCTACAACACCCGCCGGCGGCACTCCGCGAACGGACAGCAGGCACCGATCGCCTACGAACAGCAGTCAGCTACCCTGACACTCGCCGCATGACGACACGAACAGGTGTCCCCCCTCGGGGACAAGACCCCTCTGTGCTACCGAGAGGCCCTGCCTTCACGCCCCCGCGCGGCCACAATCACCTGAACAGCACACCCGTACGGAACCCCCAGCCCCACACTCGGTTTAGAGAAGCCCTCTAAAGCTGGTCTGCGTCTGCTGCGGCTCGAACGGCACACTGACAGTCCGCAGCGCGGACTTCGAAGGCGCCCTTCGAGCCGCCTGCCGAAGCCGCAGAGGGGAAGCCGGAACGTGCCCGGGGGACACATGTGGAGGAGGGCCCTCTGCCGCAGTGGGGCGCAGGCCTGTCCGATCTGGGCATGGTTGCGCAGATGTTCTGCGGGATGTCTTCCCCAACGCTGAAGACACAGGCCGCCATGCGGCTCGCACGTGCTCGCCAGAAGCTCCCGAACCGTTGTTCCCGGGTGTGTGGTGCTCTTCCACGATGGACGCCCTGCCAGGCTGTTCCGACTGTCGGATTACTCTGACGATGTTCGCTTTGCCATGATCGCCATGTCAACTGTGAGTTGAGTTTGGTGCACAGAGAGCTTATCGGTCCAGGGCCGGGCCGGGGTTGACCCAGCTCAGGGGCGATGCGTCATGATGCGAGGGCGCCCAGCTGCCGGTGCAGCCGCCCGCTAGGCCGGGGCGTCCCAGCCACGACCTGAAAGGGCACAACCACCATGCCGGACAGCACCACTTTCGACCGAGCGGCCTCGCTGGCCGCCGACCCCTACAGGACTTTGGCCCTGCTACGGCACGACGCTCCCGTAAGTCCGGTCACCGGGCCGGACGGACTGCGTTTCTGGCTCGTCACCCGCTACACCGACGTCAAAGCAGCCTTGGGCGACCCCCGGTTGTCCCTGGACCGCCGCAGTGCGCTGCCCGGCCAGTATCGGGGCATGTCGCTGCCTCCGGCACTGGACGCGAACCTGCTCAACATGGACCCACCCGACCACACCCGTATACGCCGCCTGATCGGTCCGGCGTTCAGCGGCCGCCGTGTAGAACAGTTACGACCCTCGATCCAGCGGATCGCCGACGAACTCATCGACCACATCGCCCCGCTGGGCCGTGCGGACCTGGTGAGCTCCTACGCCGCTCCACTGCCAATCGCGGTCATCTGCGATCTGCTCGGCGTTCCTGCGGTATGCCGCCCCGATTTCCGCGCCTGGACCGACGCCCTGACCGCTCCTGACCCCACCCAGCCTGAACGGGCCAAGAACGCGGTCGCCGGCCTGTGGCGGTTCTTCACCGAGCTCATCGCTCACAAGCGCCGTCAAGGCGGCGACGACCTGCTCACCGATCTGATCGCCGCTCGTGACCGCGACGACCGGCTAACCGAGGACGAGCTGACCTCACTGGCATTCCTGATCCTCTTCGCCGGGTACGAGAACACCGTCCATCTGATCGGCAACGCCGTCCTGGCTCTGCTGGACCACCCCGAGCAAGCCGCGCTGCTGCGTGAGGACCCGGGTCTGATACACGACATGGTGGAGGAACTGCTGCGATACGACGGGCCGGCGCCGCTGGCGATCCGCCGCTTTCCCACCGAGGACGTCGAGATTGGCGGTGTGCACATCCCCGCGGGGGAGACCGTACTGCTGTCCCTGGCCTCCGCCAACCGAGACCCCGCCCACTTCGCCGCCCCCGAGACCTTGAACGCATGCCGGGCCTCGGGAGGGCATCTTGCGCTCGGGCACGGCATCCACTACTGCCTGGGCGCGCCCTTGGCCCGTCTGGAGACTGCCATCGCCCTGGAAACAGTGTTCCGACGCTTGCCTGGCCTCGCGCTGGAGGGTCCGCGGGACAAAGTGCGCTGGCGTCCGTCCATGCGATCGCGCGGCTTGCTCTCGCTCAATGTGGTGTTCGGCACCGGAAACGCCACTGGGCGTGATACATCAGCCGGAACACCTCTTGGCGAAGGCGAGAATCGTGTCAGCCGCTGAGAGTCGAATCGCCGACCGGCATGAGCAGGGAGGACGCGGCTGAGACCGAGGAGGAGATGAAAGTCCTGGCCGCCATGCGCGACGCCCGGGTGCGGGCGATCGCGTTGCGTGCCGTCGGTCTGCCCCGTGAGGGGCCACGAAGTTTCCGGACAGGCATCCAATAGGGTTGTCCTGAACAAGGAAACGAGGAAGAAGTGGCGCTACCCAGTAAGTACTCGTCGGAGTTCCGTGAGGAAGCCGTCCAGATCGCATTGAGGTCCAGCAAGACGATCTCCGAAGTCGCCCGGGAGCTTGAACTGAACCCGGAGACGCTACGCGGCTGGGTGAAGAAGTATCAGAAGCAGCAGGAACCGGCGCCCCCGATGCGGAACTGACAATGAACGAGCGGGCGTGCCTGAAGGAACTCGAACGACGTAACCGTGAGCTGGAGATGGAAGTTACCTTCCTGAAAAAAGCCGCAGCGTACTTCGCGAAGGATCCCCGGTAGCAAGCAAGTACGAGTTCATCGACGAGATGCGGCTCGACACCGAGAAGTACGCATAAAGCGTCGAGTTCATGTGCGGTCGGCTCGGCGCCTCCAGATCCGGCTACTACGACTGGAGATCTCGCCCGGAATCCGCGACAGCTCAGCGGCGTGAAGAACTCAAATTGCTCATCGAGAAAGCCTTCGACATGTCCCGACAGCACCTACGGGCACCGGCGCATCCAGGCTCAGCTGCACCGCTGGGGCGTCGCCGCGGGCGTGGAGCTGGTCCGCCGTCTCATGCGCGAACTGGGCCTGGCGCCCTGCCTGCCACGGCCGAAGAGGTTCAGCCTCACTCGGGCTGCGACCGGGGAAGGCTGGCTGTACCTCGCAACGGTCATCGACTGCTGCACGAAGGAAGTAATCGGCTATGCGATGGACGACCAGTATCAAACTCCACTGATATCCAGGGAAATCCGCAACGCGGCACGGAATAGGCAGCTCTCGGCCGGTGCCATATTTCACTCCGAACGCGGAAGTAACTACATGTCAGCCGAGCTCGGGAAGACGCTCGACCGGTTCGGACTCCGCAGGTCTTCCGGTCGCACCGGGATCTGTTTCGACAACGCCATGGCCGAATCATTCTTCGGCGCCCTGAAGAACGAGCGTGTATCGAGGGTGACTTACCTGACCCGCGAGGCCGCCCGGCAGGACATCACTCGTTACATCGAATTCTGATACAATCGCAAACGTCTCCATTCGGCGGTGGGTTACCGCCCTCCGCGCGAAGTCCACGCCGAGTACGAGAAGTTGCGAATCGCCGCGTGAAATGAACGGCCAGAAGCCTGTCCGGGAAACGCGTGGCCCCTCAGTCAGGCGGGTCACGGTCGCGGCGGACAGGCCGGCGGTTCCGCCGAGGAACTGCTCCAGCACGGGCACGAAGTCGCCGGAGGACAGTCCGTGCAGGTAGAGCAGTGGCAGCACCTCGGAGATCTTCGGCGACTTGCGGCACCACGGCGGAAGGATTCTGGAGGAGAACCGCTTGCGCTCCCCTGTCTCCTCATCGATGCGGCGGTCGTTGATCCGCGGCGCGGCGACCTCGACCGGGCCGGCTGCGGTAACCACGATGCGGGGCCGGTGGTGGCCGTTGCGGACGACCAGGCGACGGCCCGCCTCGCCGGTCTCGCCAGCCAACTCGGCCATGTACTGGGTTGACTTCGGCTTTCCAGCGCCGCGGCCAGCATCCGGCGGGCGCCCTCGCGGACGATCTCGTCGATCAGGGAGCCGGACTCGGCGGAACCGTCGACATTCACTACGCTGAGCACGGGCGTGCCTTCCCGACCCGCGCTGCGAACGCGGGCCTACTCGGTGACCATCAAAGGATCATTCGGGAAGGTACGCCCTTCGCGTCCCTCCCGGAACCGATCCACAGGTCTTGAGCATCGCTCCACACAGGGCGGCGTCCTTCCCTCCCGATAGTGATCACGGAGTCTCGGCGGCGAGGCCGCATCCCGAACCGCCATGCCATCGGATGACACGGCTCGGCCAGACGAGTGGCAGCGGCCGCCGCAAGCCGGTGCTGTCGGAACCGGTGTTCCAGGATCAGTCCCGCAGCCGTCTCCGACGGCAGCTGCTCTCCACCGCGTCCGTGCCGTGTGATCGGATCGACCACGGCTGTTCGAGGAGTCTCACCCCATGCGTTCACGCGTCATCGCCGTCACGGCCGCCGCCCTCGCGGCCACCGCGGCACTCGCGCAACCCGCCCACGCCGCCCCGCTCGTCGACGGGGTCTACCGGTTCGCGGCTCTCACGGACGGCAAGTGTCTGGTCTGGCCCAAGACACACGCGAGTGTCGGCGTGGTGTCGCTGGGCGCCTGCGCCGGGACCGCGTCGACCTCGGCGAACTGGCAGGTGCTGAGCCGCCCGGACGGAACGATGGAAGCTTCCCCGTCAGGCTCGGACCCGCGCACCTGCCTGAAGGTGACATCGCAGCACAGCGTGTCGGTCAGCAGCTGCGGTGGCAGGTACACCGAGTGGACCTTCTCCTACGGCTCCGACGGGCCCGGCAGCGTGGTGTGGGCCGACATCGAGCACACGCCCGGCGACTTCTCCCCCTCGTACGGAAAGATCGTGGACGATCCCGGCGTGACCGGCCGGATCGTGGTGAGGCGGGCACCCATCGAACCGCACTACTGGGCATTGCAGCCGGCCGGATAGGAGTCGTCGGGCCGAACGCGGGCCCGGACGCCCGATGACCCTTGCCCTCTCGTGTTGCAGGTGGCGCTGCACCCGGTACACCGCCCTGCGGGGAGCCTTTGGCAGCTGGTCAGTAACTCCCCGCAGGGCATCAGCAGCATCCACGTTCGGCTGCCGCCCTTTCCAGATGGCGGCCTCGTTGCATGTCTTAGCTTGACTCTGACGCGTAAATAACAGCAGGTCAGCGATCCAGCGCACCTTCGGTGCGCGCCGGGGGCGTGGTAAATGCCGTGGCGCGCGCCGGGGTGCTTCCTGTCTGCCCTGACGGGGGTTGATGCCGGTCCGGGACGCTGGTGGGGTTCGTTCCGGCCGAAGCCGATTGCTCTGTGATGCCGGTGAGCTCGCAGGTCAGCGTGGCGCTGAGGGTTGTCCACGGGAACCGTGGAGTGTTGCTGCGAAGCACGGGCGTCAGAATTCCTGTTCCACCCTGGCCCTCCCGGAACGGCGTACTGCTTGGCCGTTCGGTGAGGGAGGGAGCGGGGCCGTGGACGTGCTGCACGAACGCTGCGCCGGTGTGGACATCAGCAAGAAGGACGCCAAGGCGTGTGTCCGCAGCCCGAGTACGAAACGGCGAGGCTCGTTCACCAACGAGACCACGGCCTGGGGCTCGACCACGAACGCCGTGCTCGCCCTGCGGGATCATCTGGTCGCCGCCGAGGTCACCCTCGTCGTGATCGAAGCGACCTCGGACTACTGGAAGCCGTTCTACCACCTGCTGGCCGAGGACCTGAACGTGATCCTGGTCAACGCCCGGCAGGCCAAGAACCTGCCCGGCCGCAAGACGGATGTCTCCGACGCCGCCTGGCTGGCCCAGCTGGGCGCGCACGGCCTGGTCCGTCCCTCGTTCGTGCCACCCGCACCGGTGCGCGAACTGCGGGACCTGACCCGGGCCCGCACCCAGATGACCCGCGAACGCGGGCAGATCGTCCAGCGGCTGGAGAAACTGCTGGAGGACACCGGGATCAAACTCGCCGCGGTCGCCTCCGACATCATGGGCGTCTCGGGCCGGGCCATGCTGGAGGCCCTCATCCGCGGCGAGCGCGACCCGCAGACGCTGGCGGACCTGGCCAAACGCAAGCTCCGCAACAAGATCCCCGAACTCACCGAGGCCCTGACCGGCCGTTTCCGCGACCACCACGCCTTCCTCACCCGGCTGCACCTGGACCACTACGACCAGCTCACCGACGCCATCGGACAGCTGGACGAACGGATCGAGGAGGCGATGGCCCCCTTCCGAGGCGCCCTCGACCTGCTCGACACCGTCCCTGGCATCAACCAGGCCGTCGCCGAGGTGATCATCGCGGAGACCGGCGGCGACATGGCCCGCTTCGCCTCGGCCGGGCACCTCGCGTCCTGGGCCGGGGTCTGCCCCGGCCACCACGAGTCCGCCGGCCGCACCAAGAACACCAAGGTCCGCCCCGGCAACCCCTACCTCAAGGGCGCCCTCGGCCTGGCCGCCTTCGGCGCGGTGCGAACCAAGGACACCTACCTGCAGGCCCGCTACAAACGGCTGACCTCACGTCGCGGCCCGCTGCGGGCCCTGGTCGCCGTCGAACACTCGATCATCACCGCGATCTGGCACATGCTCACCGACAACGTCCCTTACCACGAGCTCGGCGGCACCTACTTCACCCAGCGCGACCCCGAACGCGCCACCCGCCGCGCGATCAACCAGCTCAACCAGCTCGGCTACACCGTCACCCTCAACCCGAGGGAGCAGCCAGCCTGACCGACGACCCCGGACACCCGGCGACCCCACGGCCACCGGGCGTCCAGTGCTGCCCACACCGACCCTGACCTGCACCTATTTACGCGTCAGAGTCAAGCTCAGGTCCTGGTCATCTTGCTGTCACAGTCACACCTGGTTCTTGGCATGCGGACGTGTGCTACCAGCCTCGGGGAGTCGAGGTACGGGTATGACCGACGAGTCGACTTACCCGTGCAGTGTGATCGCAGCGAACTCTTCCGCCGCCTGCAGGAAGACGTCGTTCTCGTGCCGCAGACCGACTGTGACCCGTATCCCCTCGTTCCCGAAGAGCCGGACCACGACACCGCGTCGAGCACAGAACGCGGCGAAGTCGCCGGACCTGTAACCCAGGGCAAGCCAAAGGAAGTTCGCCTGGGACGCCGGGACACGCAAGCCCGCCCTCAGCAGCGCCTCCCGCACTCGTTCTCGTTCCGCCGCCACGGTCCGGCAGCGCTCGCCCACCCCCTCGGTGTCCGCCAGTGCGGCTATCGCCGCCGCCTGTGCCGGCCGACCGACCGCGAAAGGGACCGCCACCTTGTTGACCGCCGAGACGACGGCGGGCGCCCCGACGCAGTACCCGACCCGAATGCCGGCGAGCCCATAGGCCTTGGAGAAGGTCCGCAGGACGGCCACGTTCTCGTGCTCACGGGTGAGCAGGACGCCGTCTAGTACGTCTGGGTCCGTCACGAACTCACGGTACGCCTCGTCCAGGACCACGAGGACGTCGTCGGGGACCCGCTCCACGAACTCGCGCACCTCTCGGGCGCTCACCGCCGTGCCGGTGGGGTTGTTGGGGTTGCAGACGAAGACCACGCGGGTCGCCGGGGAGAGGGCGTCCGCCATGGCGGTGAGGTCATGGCGGTGCTCAGCATCCAGTGGGACGGTACGGGCGTGCACCCCGGCGACCCGTGCGAATACGGGGTACGCCTCGAACGAACGCCAGGCGCACAACACTTCGTCACCTGCTGCGCAGTAAGCCTGGACGAGCTGCTGGCACAGGCTCACCGAACCGCAGCCGATCGCGAGCGAGGACTCCGGGACCCGCAGCTCGTCGGCGAGTCGGGCCACCAGGTCCTCGGAGAACCACTGCGGGTACCGGTTTCCCTCGGCTGCGGCCCGGGTGACCGCCTCGACGACCGAGGGCAGCGGCGGCAGGGAGCTCTCGTTCGAGTTGAGCAGGATCGTGCCCGGAGGCTGGCCGGGAATGATGTAGTCGGGGATGCTGGCCAGATCGGCTCGGGTGGGAACACCCATGGGGCAGCTTCCTTTCGTGCGTGCGGCGTGGGGCTATACGGCCGGCTCAGCGCTTCGCCCCGGCCGGCTCGGCGAGCCGGAAGAGTCCGTCCTGCAGGCCCTGTATGCGCCGGTGGTCGGCGAGCAGGTCCTCGGGGTGCTCCCCGACCAGAAAGACCCGCAGCGGGCTGGAGAGCAGATCGGTGGTCGGGCGCATCCGGTCACCGGGGCGAAGCCGGGGCACGGCCAGGCGGACCGTGCGCAGGGCGGCGATCCGGGCGAGGACGTCCTCGTCGATCTCCTCGACGATTCCCTCCCGGGTGGTCTGCCCGTGCACGACGAGAGCTTCCCGGTGCTTTCGGTACATCGTGCGGCCGGCATACCTGCGCTGGAACTCCTCGGGCCGTACGCAGGCGAGGGCGAGCAGGTCCGCCTGGTTTCCGTCCATGCAGGTGTCGTGGACGGCGGGCACCATGTCTCCGTTGAGCCGGGCCCCGACCTCGACGAGTGCGGGGCCCTCGGGGGTCAGCACGACCTCGGCGTGGGCGGCGCCGAAGCGGATGCCGAGGGCGTCGAGAACGCGGTCCACGTAGTCGACGAGGACGGGCACCTCGGGGCTGTCCGGGTCGAGCAGGATGTCCTTGTCGTAGATCCGCTTGGTCCCGGTCTCCGTCTTCTCGTACCGCCACACCCCGCACACATGGCGCCCGCCGCCGGGGCCCCGGACGACGTCCACGATGTACTCGGGGCCCCGCAGGAAGGACTGCGCGAGGACTTCGGCGTTGCGGCGCTCGAAGATGTCGTAGGCTCCGAGCACGGCGGCCGCGGCGGTGCGGATCTCCTCGGCGCTGCGGCAGATCGAGACACCGTCGGTGGAGGCCGAGCTGAGCGGCTTGACCACCACGGGGTAACCGGCGTCGCGCTCGGCCCAGTCGACGATCTCGGCGGCGTCCGCGGACTTCAGCTGCCGGGCGCACCGCAGCCCGGCGGCCCGCAGTGACTCGATCATCCGGTGCTTGTCGCGGCGCACGGCCGAGGTCGCGGCCGGGTTGCCGGGCAGGCCCAGCCGCTCGGCGACAGCGTCGGCCGGAGGGACGCCGGTCTCCTGACCAGGCAGGACGCCGACGGGGGCGTAGGCGGCGAGTTCCTTGACGGTGCGGTCCCAGTCGCCGGTGCCGTGCACCACGTTGGCGATGTACGGCCCGAGGTCCGGGGGCGGTACCGAGGCGAGGAACTCCGGGGTGGACTGGAGGTGGACGACGTCGGCGCCGAGCCGCCGGAGCGCGGCGGGCAGGAACTTGCCGATCGAGTACCCGTCGACGACGACGCCGACGGGACGGCTCGGGGCGGGGTGGCTCATGGAAGGTCGGGTCCTTTCCGTGCGCGGCTGGTCAGGCGGCGGCGACGCTGATGCGGTGCACGGTCCGGCCGACGCCCTCCGGGAGGTGGGTCGCCCGGTGGTAGGTGGTCGCGGTCTTCCAGATCAGCAGGTCGTCGCGCGTCCAGTGGTGTTCGTAGACATGCGCGGGGTCCTGCACCAGGGAGTCGACCAGGTCGAAGAACTCCTCGTTGCCGTTGGCGTCAAGACCGACGACCGCTTCCATGTACTCGCGGGCGGCATACAGGAAGTGCCGGCCGGTGAAGGCGTCGCGGCGGACGACGGGGTGCTCGACCGCCGGGTACTCGTGCGCGACCAGGGCCCGCATCTCGGCGATGGACAGGCCCACGTGGCGGGGCTCGATGCGCTGCTGCCTGGTCAGGGTGTGGCGTCCGGTGAGGCCCTCCAGGCGGGCCTTCCACTCCTCGGGCAGCCGGTCGTGGACGTCGGCGGCGGACGCGAAGAGGGTGTGGCCGTGCTCCGCGGGCACGTTCACCCCGTGCAGCACCGTGTACTCGGCCGGACGCGCGTTGTACGACGAGTCCTGGTGCCAGAAGTTTCCGACCCGGGGGACGCCGACAGGCTTGTTCTTCCGGCGCTCGTTGGAGGAGACGAGGATCTCGGCGAACTCCGGGTGGCGCCAGTCGCTCAGCAGGAAGGGGACGGGGGTGCCGAGGCGGGCGGCGAGCCCTATCTGCTGCTCGGGTGTCAGCCGGATGTCCCGGAGCACCACCAGGTCGCGCCGGTGGACGGAGTCGACGACGTCTGCGAAGAGTTCCTCGCTCCGCAGGTCCTCGTAGGTGACTCCGGTGTATTCGACGCCGATGAACGGGGTCAGATCGCGTCGGTGCATGAGGGTTCCTCCTTGTACCAGGTGTGGGGGCTGCTGCGGGCCACCGTCAGCAGGAGCCAGGCGACGCACAGGGCGCCGCCCGCGACGGCCCACGGGATGCCGGGGGCGGACGGCCGGGCGAGCAGCAGAGAGAGGTGAGGCGCCAGGATGAAGGCGATGTTGACGCCGGTGGAGTAGAGAGCGAGGTTGCGGTCCGCCGAGTCCTCGCCGGACAGCTCGCTGACGTAGCCGAGGAGCCCCGGAAACACGACGATCTCCCCGGCAGTCCACACGAGCGTGGACAGGACGAGCAGCGGACCCGATCCCGACAGCGCCATCGACAGGAAGCCGGCGCCCGCGAGGCCGTAGCCGAGGAGCAGGGTGGGCAGGTGTCCCGTCCTGGCCATCCGTACGTTGAGAGGGACCTCGAACAGGACGATGCCCGCCGCGTTGACGGCGAAGACGACGCCCGCCCAGTACCCGGGCAGCCCCAGTCCGACGATGACGTAGGTGGAGACGAAGACGGACGGCAGCGAGTAGGCGAGCTGGACGGGCAACGAGAGACCGAAGATCGTCCAGAAACGGGTCCGCTCGTACCGTGTGCGCGGGACGACACCGGTCTTCGGGGTGTCGCGTCCTGCCGGGGCCACGGACGGCGCTCCACGGGAGCGTGTCGCGAGGTGTCCGGCGGCGGCCAGGGCGCAGCCGGCGTTCGCCCAGAACACCAGCCGCGGCTCGACGGCGAAGAGCAGCCCGCCGGCGAGGGGCCCGGCGGCCATCCCGAGGTTGATGGCGAGCCGGTAGCAGGAGAACGCGACCTTCCGCTCCTCGGAACCGGCGGCGGCGACGGTCGCCGAGTACGCGGCCGGGGTGAAGATCTCGTATGCGAAGCCCCACACGACGACGGAGGCGACCAGCGGCGCCACGCCGTGCAGGAAGGGGAACACGGCCAGGACCGCCCCGTTGAGGACCAGGCCGCCCAGCATCAGCGCACGGGCGGTCACCCTGCCGAGCAGGACGCTCGCCGCCAGGTCGGCGCCGAGGGCGCCCACGCCGAAGCAGACGAGGACGCTGCCGGTCGTGCCCCTGCCGAGCCCCTCGTGCACCAGCAGGTGGGCGGCGAGGAACGGGTAGGCCATGGTGCCGGTGCGGAAGATCAGGGTGGTGAAGAACAGAGTGCGCAGGGGTGCGGGGAGCCCCGTGACTGCGCGGACGGTACGGGTGATCACGGAGTGCGCCCGCCAGCCGGGCGCCGGCGGGCGAACAACGCGCCCGGATTGAACAGGCCCGCGGGGTCGAGGGCGTCCTTCAGCTGCCGGTGGACCCGCATCGACACGGGCCCAAGCTCCCTCTCCAGCCACTCGGTCTTGAGCTTGCCGACGCCGTGCTCGCCGGTGACGGTGCCGCCGAGCGACAGGGCAAGGGCGAGGATGGCGTCGAAGGCGCCGCGGGCACGGGCGTACTGCTCCGCCGAGGCCCCGTCGTACAGGACGGTGGGGTGCATGTTGCCGTCGCCCGCGTGGCCTACGACGGCCACGGTCAGCCCGGCCTGCGCCCCGATCCTCTCGCAGCCAGCCATAAGTTCGGCGATCCGGGTGCGGGGCACCGCCACGTCCTCGGTCATGCAGGCTCCGCGCGCCTCCAGTGCCGGCAGGGACACCCGGCGGGCCCGGAGCAGGAGACCACCCTCGGCCGGGTCCGTGGTCGCGTGCGTCCATTGCGCGCCGGTGTCCTTGAACAGCCGTTCCATGGCGTCCAGTTCGGCGGAGGCTGGCTCGCCGCCCGCGTCGGACTGGCACAGCAGCAGGGCGCTGCTGTCGCCCGCGCCGAGGTCCGCCCGCAGGAACTCGGCGGACGCCCGCAGGGAGGTGGCGTCCATGATCTCCATCAGGGAGGGCATCAGCCCGGCCCGGACCACGCGGTTGACGGCCTCCCCGGCCCGCTCCACGGAGTCGAAGGCGGCGACGATCGTGCCCGGCGCGGCGGGCAGCGGACGCAGCTTCAGCGTCGCCTCGGTGATGATCCCGAGCGTGCCCTCGCTGCCGACGAACAGCCGGGTCAGGTCGTAACCGGCCACGCCCTTGACGGTTCTGCGGCCCGTGGTGAGCAACGAGCCATCGGCCAGGACGACTTCGAGGCCGAAGACGGCGTCGCTGGTCACGCCGTACTTTCCGCAGCACAGGCCGCCGGCGTCCGTGGCGAGGTTGCCGCCGAGCGTGCACCATTCGAGGCTGGAGGGGTCCGGCGGGTAGAAGAGGCTGTGCGCGGCGGCGGCGTCCCGGAGCGTCCGGTTGACGACTCCGGGCTGGACGACGGCCAGGCGGTTGTCCGCGTCGAGTTCGAGGATCCGGTCCATCCGGGTGGTGACCAGGAGGACGCACCCGTCCACCGCGTTGGCGCCGCCGGTCAGACCGCTGCCCGCACCGCGCGGGACGACGGGTACGTCGGCTTCGGCACACGCGCGGACGCAGGCCTGCACCTCGGCGGTGTCGGCGGGCAGCACTACGGCGAGGGGGCGGCCCGCCGGGGCGAGCGGCATCATGTCGCGGGCGTAGCCCTCGGTCGCGTCCGGATCGGTGAGCACGGCGGCGTCGCCCACCGAGTCCCGCAGCCGCTGTATCAGGCTCACGGGGTTCCGTCCTCGCCGCCGACGAGGATCGCGCGGGCCGGGCAGAGGTCCGCCGCCTCGTGGACGGCGTCGGCGAGCGCAGCGCCCGGCTCGGTGTCGAGCAGCACGACGACGCCGTCACTCTCGTCCTGGTCGAAGACCTCGGGTGCCGACAGGACGCAGTGCCCGGCTCCGACACATCGCTCGGGTTCGAGGGTGATCTTCAAGGTGGTTGGCTCCTTGGCGGTCAAGAGGGCGGACAGGCGACCCGGGTGCGGAGGTTTCACCAGGTCACGGGGAGTTCGTGGACGCCGTAGACGGCCATGTCCGACTTGAAGCGGATCTCCTCGACGGGCACGGCGAGCCGCAGCTCCGGCAGCCGGTGGGCGACGGCGTGGTAGGTCTCCTGGAGTTCGACCTTCGCCAGGGACTGGCCCAGGCACTGGTGCGGGCCGTAGCCGAAGGCGAGGTGGCCGTGGGCGCGTACGTCCGGGTCGAAGTCCTCGCCGGAGGGGAAGCGCGAGGGGTCCCGGTTGGCCACGTTGATCGCCGCGATCACCCCCTGCCCCGCCTTCACGAGACGGTCGCCCACCTCGACGTCCTCGGTGGCGATCCGGCGGATGCCGCGCTGGACGATGGTGAGGTGGCGCAGCAGCTCCTCCACAGTGTCCGCGAGCTGCCGAGGGTCCTCGTGACCGCGCAGGGCAGCGAAGCGGCCGGGGTAGCGCAGCAGGGTGAGGATGCCGAGAGAGACCATGTTGGCCGTGGTGTCGTGCCCAGCCGTGAGCAGCAACAACGCCATTGCGCTCAGGGTGCGGCGGCTCATCGCGCCGGTGCCCACATGCCGGACCACCATGCGCCCGATGAAGTCGTCCCCGGGGTCCTTCTCTCGTGCGGCCACAAGGGATTCGAGGTAGTCCTGGAGTTCCTGACGGGCCGCGGCTGCGGTCCCGGTGGTCCCCGCGACGGCGTTCATGGTGTGGGTGAGCGAGCGGAACAGCTCCCGGTCCGCCAGGGGCACGCCGAGGAACTCGCAGATCACCGAGAGCGCGACGGGCAGCGCGAGATCGGTCACGAGGTCGGCGCGGCGCGGTCCGTCCAGCATCCGGTCGAGGCAGCCCGCGACGACGGAGCGCACGGCGGGGCGCCAGGACTCGGCCCGCCGGACGGTGAACTCGCCGAGCACCAGGCGGCGCAGCGCGTCGTGCTCGGGGTTGTCCATGATGAGCAGCGTCGGCTCGACGGCCGTCTCGGCGGCCGCGACAGCACTGGAGAGCGGGTAGCCGGGACGGCTCTTGTCGGCGCTGAACCGGGGGTCGCTCAGCACCAGCCGGGCGTCCTCGTAGCGAGTGAACAGCCAGGGGCGTACGCCGTTCCAGATCGGGACGCGGGGCACCTCCGGCTCGTCGCGCAGCCGGGTGACCTCCTCGGGCGGGGCGAACGGGCACTGGCGGGCCATGGGATACAGCACTTCCGTCATTCGCTCGTCTCTCCGGTCGGTGCGAGGTACTGCCACCAGCGGTCGACCACCGTGTCGGCCCAGTCGGGCGGAGTGATGCCGTGGGCGTACAGGGCGGCGAGAGTGGCTTCGTTGCGGTAGTCGGCGGGTTGCGCCCGGTCGGGTGCGTCGCACAGCTCGCGCAGGTGCTCCCGGTAGGCCAGGGCGGGCAGTTCGGTGCCCCGGGCCACCGCGTCGTCCAGCCGTGCCAGCCAGGTGCGCAGGGCGACCGGGCGGGTGCGGGCGCCGGTGCGCCGGTCGTGGCCGGCGAGGAAGACACCAAGCCCGCTGCGGCGGGGATGGTGCAGATGGCGGACCGTGCCTGGCGGGGCGTCGGCGAGGGCCAGCGCCACCAGTGCGCGGGCCATCACGTCGACTGGCAGGGCGTCGGAGGCGAGGACCGGGTGGTCGGGGTAGCAGCCGAGGGCGGCCGAACTCACCAGGAGCCGGGTGAGCATGTCGTCGCGGCTGAGCGCGCCGGTCGTCGCGCTGCCCCCGGCGCGGCCCAGCCGGTACGTCCGGGCGTCGGCTCCCCGGGCGACGGCCTGGCGGACGAGCTGTTCGGCGGCCCACTTCGCCGCGGCGTAGCCGCGTCCGCGCGGGTGGCGTTCGTGCTCGGCCGGTGTCGACTCGCTCAGAGTGCGCGGGCGGCCGTCCGGGGTGTCCTCGCACAGCACGGCGAGCGTGGAGACGTGGTGGAAGCGGGCGGCCCGGCCCTCGGCGGCGATCCTCAGCAGTTCCTGGGTCCCGCCGACGTTCGCCGCGGCAAGGTGCTGGTAGCCGGAGAGGTGGTGGACCTCCGCGCCCAGGTGGAGGACGGTGGCCGCCGCACGGGCCGCGTCCAGCCCGGGAGTTCCCGCCAGTCCCAGGCCGGGCAGCGTGAGGTCGCCGGGCAGCGGCACGATCCGGGGGTCGGCGGCCTCCAAGGCGAGCGCGTACCGGCGGGCCGTCTGCGCCAGCCGCGCGCGGGCCGCTTCGGGCGTCGCGGCGCGTACGAGGCACAGCACCGGTCCCTCTGTACGCTCCAGCAGCTCGCTCAGGACGTGGCTGCCGACGAACCCGGTGGCACCGGTGAGCAGGACGGAGTCCGTGCGGCGCGGCGCGGTGACGGGCCCGGCGAAGGTGATGCCGGGGTCGAGCACTACGTCTTCGGCGAGCACGGTCGCCGATCGTGTGCCGGCATCGGGGCGGGCGAGTGTGCGCGCGGTGGCCCTGACCGTAGGCTCGGCGAGGAAGCCCCGGACCGGTAACCGGTGACCGTAACGTCGTTCGAGCTCGCCGAGCAGGCGGATGACACGCAGCGAGTGCCCGCCGAGCGCGAAGAAGTCGTCCGACAGGCCGATGGACGGGCCGCTGCCGAGGACCTCCCGCCACAGGGCCAGCAGCTCCTGTTCCAGCGGATTCGCGGCGCGGCCGATCTCCTCGGCGGGGCCGTGGTCGCGCGCGTGGGACGCGAGGCGGGCGGCGAGCGCCGTACGGTCGGCCTTGCCGTGGCTGCTGGTGGGGATGTGCGGGACCGGCACGACGAGCCGGGGCACCATGTGGCCGGGCAGGTGGCGGACCAGATGGGCGCGCGCCTCCTGCTCGTCGGCAGTGCCCACGTAGGCGACGCCGAGATCGGCGTCGGGACCTTGGCCGATCAGCACCGCGACGGCCTCACCGATGCACTGATGGCGTGTCAGGGTCGCTTCGATCTCACCGAGTTCGATGCGGAAGCCGCGCAGCTTGATCTGCCCGTCGAGTCGGCCCAGGTAGTCCAGGTTGCCGTCGGGCAGCCGTCGTACCCGGTCCCCGGTGCGGTACAGGCGCCGGTCGCCGAGGACGGGGACGGTGGTGAACAGGTCACGGGTGCGTTCGGGGTTGTTCCAGTAGCCGAGGGCGAGCCCCGCGCCGCCCAGCCAGAGTTCCCCCGGGACTCCCGTGGCGGCGAGCCTGCCGTGGCGGTCGATGACATGGGCGGTGGTTCCCGGCAGCGCCCGGCCGATCGGGATCCTGCCGCGGTCCCCGTCCGGTCCGGCCTCGTGGGTGGTGGCAAGGATCGCCGCCTCGGTGGGGCCGTAGCCGTTGATGACGACGCGGCTTTGGGCGTAGTGACGGGTGTCGTGCGGGTCGGCGGGCTCGCCAGCCACGATCAGGACCCGTACCGAGGCGAGGTCCGGCCGGCCCAGCGCGCGCAGGAGCGAGGGGACGATGACCATCACGGTCACGCCGTAGTCGCGCAGGGCTCGGACGAGTGCGGCGGCGTCACCGCGAGCGGCGTCCGCGCAGTAGACCAGGGTGCCGCCGGAGACGAGAGGCATGAACTGTTCGTAGGCCGCCACGTCGAAGCCGGGCGAGGTGAGCTGCAGCCAGACGTCGTCCGGCGTGAAGGGGTGGCGGGCGAGGCCGGCGTGCAGGGTGTTGACGACCGAGCGATGGGAGACGACGACGCCGCGCGGCCGGCCGGTGCTGCCGGACGTGTAGATGATGTAGGCGGGGTCGGTGGCGCAGGCCCCCGCCCGCGCGGGCGGGGGCTCGTCCGAGGGGCACACGAGCCGGTCGATGTCCAGGACGGGCGGCAGGCCGTCGGTTTCCGAGCCGGGTCGGAACAGCCGGTCGGTGATGTCCTTCGAGGTCACCAGCGCCCGGGCCCGGGCGTCCGCGAGGACGTACCGCAGCCGCTCGGCCGGATACGCCGGGTCGAGCGGGACGTAGGCGGCGCCGGTCTTGAGCACGCCGAGGACGGCCGCGATCAGCAGGGGCGTGCGCTCCAGGCAGAGGGCGACGCGCTCACCGGGGCGCGCGCCTCGGGCGAGGAGCCGGTTGGCCATCTCGTCGGCGAGTCGGTCGAGTTCGCGGTAGGTGAGGGCGGCCTCCTCCCCCACCACGGCGGTCTTGCCGGGGTGGGCGGCGGCCGTACGGGCGAACAGCGAGGTGAGGGTGGTGTCCGGGTGGGCCGGGGGCCGCTCGGACGCCGGTGCGGCAAGTAGCCGTCCGCGCTCGCCGGGTTCGAACAACTCGATGTCGCGCAGGGCGGTGTCCGGACCGGCGTCGGCGAGCCGGCCCAGCACCGCGACCAGCTGGCCCGCGAGTCGCTCGACGGTGTCCCGGCGGTAGAGGTCGGTGCTGAACTCCACGTCGAGAGTGATTCCTTGGGACGACTCCTGGAAGGTGAAGGTCAGCTCGAACTTTGCGGTGTCGTCTTCGGCTGGCGGCCGGGGCTCGACGGGCGCGGAGCCCAGCCGGAGCGGGCGGGGCGGGTGCTGCTGATGGTTGACGACCGCGCGGAAGGGGCTGGATCCGCGGGACACACCCGCGGCGCCGAGTTCCCGGCACACCGTCTGGAAGGGCACGTGGTGGTGGGCGTGTGCGGCGGTGCAGGCCTCCCGGATCCGCCGGAACAGGGTGGCGACCGGTGTGTCCGCGGTGGCCTCGACCCGGATCGGCAGGAGGTTCACGAAGTAGCCGACGAGGTCCTCGGTACCGGCCCGCCCGCGGCCCGTCGCCAAGCTGCCGAGGCACAGGGAGTCGCGTTCGGTGTGCGCGGCGAGGACGGTGTACACGCCGGCCAGACAGAGCATGAAGCGGCTGATGCCGTGCCGGCGGGCGGCCTCGGCGTACCGGGCGCTCTCGGCGGCGTCGATCCGCAGCCGGACGCGGTCGCCGGCGCCGCTGAGTGCGGCCGGCCGGGGGTGATCGGTGACGAGGTCGGCAGTGGCCGCGCCGCCCTTCAGGGCGCCACGCCAGAACTCCAGCGCGGCGTGCTCGCGTTCCGGCAGCCGGTCCAGGGCCTCGCGCACATGGTCGGCGAATGTCAGCCGCAGCGGCGTGAGTTGGGCCGCGGGGTCGTCGTAGAGAGCCGACAGCTCGGTGAAGAAGAGGTCGAGGGACCAGTCGTCGGCGAGGATGTGATGGATGTCGAAGTGGACGACGGCGGTGGACTCGTCGAGGGTGACCACCAGGGTGCGGACGAGCGGGGACGCCTCGCCGGCGGCCGCCCCGGCGGCGATGAGCGCGCGGATCCGATGCTGCTGCTCGGCCGGCGGCATCCGGGTCATGTCGTGGTGGTCCACAGCGGCGCCGGGATCCGCGTCCGGCGTCTGCCACCAGCCGTCGGTGTGCTGCCGGACGACGGTGCGCAGGGCCGTCTGCCGCTGCCCGAGCCGGGTGAGCGCACGGCGCAGCCGGGGTACGTCGACCTGCCCCCGTACCAGGAAAGCGCGGGAGATGACGTACCGCTTCCCGGGCCTGGCCTGCTGCTCGAACCAGATGCCCTCCTGCCCTGGCAGGAGCGGAACGCGGCCGTGAGTGTCCGGCTGCCGCTCGGCGGCCGGTGGGGTGCAGGTGCCGTCGGGCTGCCGCTCCACGGCGAGTGGCGTGCCGGTCCCGGACAGAGCGGCGGCGTCGACGAGCGCGGCGAGCCCGCGCACCGTAGCCGCCCGGAACAGGTCCCCGACCGACAGGGCCACGCCGGTCGCGCGCTCCAGGCGGGCCAGTACGACCATGGCGGTGAGCGAGTCGCCGCCCGCGGCGAGGAAGTCGGTGTCCGTGCCGACCGAGGCGCCCAGCGCCTGCTGCCACAGGTCAGCCACGACACGCTCGCTGGACGTGTCCGGGAGGCCGGACCCAGTCATGTCGGACGCCTGCCCAGCCAGTTGGGCGAGGGCGGGCCGGTCGGTCTTGCCGTTCGGGGTGACCGGCAGCTGCACGAGCGCCGTCAACGTCGCCGGGACCTGCGGCGACGGCAGGAGTGTCGCCACGTGGGCGATGAGGTCCGGCTCGGGGGCCACGTCCCGGAGGACGACGAACGCCGCGAGCCTGCGCCGGTCGCCGGTGCCGTGCGCCACCACGGCGGCGTCGCGGACCGCGGGATGGTCGAGCAGGGCCCGTTCCGTCTCGACCGGTTCGACCCGGTGGCCCCGGATCTTGACCTGGTCGTCGGTGCGGCCGAGGAAGGCGAGGTTGCCGTCCGGCAGCAGCCGGACCCGGTCGCCGGTGAGGTAGGCGGTGCGGTCGGGCCGGCCGGGTTCGGGGACGAAGCGGTCGGCGGTGAGGTCGGGCCGACCCAGGTAGCCGCGGGCCACGCCCGGCCCGCCGATGCAGAGTTCGCCCTCCTCTCCGAGGGCGACAGGCCGCCGGTCGGGGTCGACCACGTGGACGGTGGTGTCGGCGAAGGGACGGCCGATCGGCACGTCCGGCCAGTCTTCGGCGTAGGGGTGCTGGGCGTCGAGCACAAGCCAGCAGGCGTAGACCGTGGTCTCCGTGGGCCCGTAGCCGTTGACGATCCGGCAGCCCGGCAGCTCGCGCAGTGCCGCGCGCACAGCCTTCGCCGAGGCCCGGTCACCGCCCGACACACACAGCCGCAGCCCACGCAGCGCGTCGGTGATGTGCTCCATGGCCAGCGCGAACAGAGGTGCGGCGAGCCGCAGCACGCTCACCCGATGCCGGCGCACCTCCCGCCCGATGTCGTGGACGCCGGGCCGGGCCGCTTCGGGCAGGACGAGGGTGGCCCCGTTCAGCAGGGCGCCCCAGATCTCGAAGACGGACGGGTCGACATTCAGGGGGGCGAGCTGGAGCACCACGTCGTCGGGCCGGAACCCCGCCTCGGGGGCCCGGGCGAGCGTGAGGACGCCGCGGTGTTCCACCTGCACGCCCTTGGGCCGCCCGGTGGTGCCCGATGTGGCGATGACGTAGGCAAGCGTGTCCGGGGCGCTCGGTGCGACGGCGAGGGGTGCGGGGTCCGGCATCTCCGCGTCGACGGTCAGGATCCGCACCCCCGGCAGCAGCGTGCGCAGCCGGTCGGCCTCGGTCGGCGCCACGCACAGGGTGCGCAGGCCGAAGTCCTCCACCAGGGCGCTCAGTCGAGCGTCGGGCGCGTCCGGGTCGAGGGGCACGTAGGCGCATCCGGCGAGGACCGCGCCGAGGACGGTGGCGACGGCCCCAGCGGACCGTGGGGAACGGATGCCGACGGGTGCGCCGACGGCCCCGGCACGGCAGAGCCGGTCCGCGACGGACGCGGCCCAGCCGGCCAGGTGGCGGTAAGTCAGGCGGAGGTCGCCGTGGACGAGCGCGGTGTGCTCGGCGCGGGCGCGTACGACGTCGGCGAAGGCGTCGCCGAGGCTGTGGGCTCTGGCTGCGTTCATGTGCTCTGGTTCAGTGCTCCTGGCCGAGGGCCTCGACCACGCTGGCGGTGTCGTAGAGGTCGAGGTAGCGGGAGATCAGACCGTCGCGCACGGTGAAGACGTTCATCCACTGGGCTTCGTAGCGGCGGTCGTTGGTGAGCACCCGCGTGCGGCTGACGCCGAGGACGACGACCCGGTCGCCCGCGTCCAGGTAGTCGTACGCCACGCACTCCTGCACCTGGATCAGATCGCGGACGATGGTGAAGAACTGCCGGAAGCCCTCGACGCCCCGGTACGTGCCCGCCCAGGGCAGGGACTTCGGACCGTGGTAGACCCACTCGAAGTCATCGGTGAGGAGGGCCTCGATGTCCGTCAGTCGTGCTTCGTCGAAGAGCTGGAAGAAGCGGCGGACGACGTCGACGTTCTGCCGGCTCATACGGTGCTCCTAGTGGTGGTCAGGGTGCGCGCGACGGCGCGTGCCCGCTCGCCCAGACGGAAGAGGCCCACCTGGGCTAGGAGCCGGCACGGGGAGGTGCGCGAGAGTTCCCGGGCCCCGCGCATCACCTGGCGGATCTCGTCCTCGGTGGCGACGAGCGGCAGCAGGAAGACGTCGTAGACGACGAAGGCTCTGGCCCGGGTGATCCACCAGATGATCAGGGCGAAGGTCATCCACTCGCCCTCGGGGTCGACGACGCGGCGCAGCGGTCCGGGCACGCGGGGTTCGAAGCGGCCCAGCAGGCCCTCGGCGAAGCGGCGCCCGACGACACCGGCGGGGCCGGTGTCCATCGCGGCGATCCCCTCGTCCACCACGGCGGACAGGGCCGCCACTCGCCGGTCCAGGTGCAGTGCGTCGAGCTGGGCGACGGCTTGCAGGGAGAAGTGGGCGCCGAGCTGGTGGGCGTGCTGGGTGCGCAGCTCCTCGACCAGTTGCGGGTTGGTGCGGCGGGCTGCTTCGTGGACGGCGTCGGAGACCAGGGCGGCCCCGGTGGGGAAGCAGCCGTAGCTGAGCGCCTTCGACAGGCTCATCAGGTCGATCTCGGGCAGCCTGCCCTGGTGCGCGAACCGGGTGCCGCAGCGGTAGTACGAGGTGAGGACCTCGTCGACGCCGACCAGGTACCCGTGCGGCTCGCGGCCCTCGGAGACGGTGTCGAGCAGCGCGGAGGGAATGGGCGCGTAGGAGTCGGAGCTGCCGTGGACGAGTTCGATCCAGACCAGGCCGACCTCTCCGGTCGCCGCCTCCTTGCGGAACTCCTCGGCGGCGTGCGGGGTGTACGGGTCGATGTAGCGGATGTCCTCGTAGAGCGGCCCGAACGGGGCACGGGTGCGCTCGGCGGCGGTGGCCAGCAGGGACACCAGGGTCTTGCCGCCGTAGTTGTGCTTGAAGACCACGATCCGGCGCCGCTCGGGGCGGGCCAGCCGGGCCAGGATGAACGCGCTCTCCACCGCAGAGGCGCCGCTGACGGCGGGGTAGGTGTGGGGCAGCCCGGTGTCCCGGGCGAGGACGCGCTGGAGTTCGGCGACATAGTCGCGCTCCGTGTCGTGTGTGCGGATGACATCGGTGAGGGCGTCGACGGGGTTGTGCCCGGCCACGCCGAGACCCGCACCGCACAGCCCGTCGACGAGGTCGAGGCGGCGGCCCGAGTCCAGCTGGACGGTGAGCCGGGAGCCCTTGGCGCGTACGACGTGGAGGGCGCCCCGCAGCTTGCGGTGCATCCGGACGGTCATCGGGTTGACGTGCCGGGCGTACAGGTCGAGGGTGCGCTGCCAGTCGCGGGCGGTGACGGCCAGGACACGGTGCACGGCGTGCCGTTCGTCCCAGCGTCCCAGCAACCGGTCCTTGACCGCGCGCATGGCGACGGAGTTGCCGCCATAGGTGTTGGAATGCAGGAATCCGGTCGAGGGGGTGGACCAGGGCGCGAACAGGTCGGGGCTGCCCGCGAAGGCGCCGAAGGGCACCTCGTAGCCAGTGAGCGACTCGCCGAGGACGAAGAGGTCAGGTCGCAGGGCGCGGACGGTGCGGGACGGCGGGGCCAGCGGGTCGACGTCGGGCAGGTCCACGGCGATGCGGGTTCCGCGGGCCCGGACGCAGCGGACGAGCGCGGCCAGATCGGCCAGGTCGTCCGCGCCGAGTCGCTCCGTACCAAGCAGCACCAGGCCGCAGTGGTCGGCGCCAGCGGCGGCCGTGCGAAGGGCGGCAAGGGTGGGGTGGCTGTGGAGTCCGGGGGCGAGCGCCCGGTCGGGGCCGTCGCCGAGCGGGTCGGCGCGGCGGGTGAGGGTGCCATCGGGATCGAGGACGAGAACGCGTCCATGGTGCCGGGCCGCGGAATCGGCCGCGCGGTGACGCAGCAGCTTGACCGCTCCGTGGAGGGCTTCGTACCGCGAATTGGCGAAGAAGCAGCGGTAGGCCGCAGGGGTCCCGGACCCGCCGAGCTCCCGCAGGAACTCGCTGATCAGGTGGCCGGCGTGGGCGGAGTCGGCGGTCACGAACCAGGAGGGCATCGCGAAGATCGGATGCTCCTGTTCGATGAGGTCGCGCAGAGCGGTGAGGGTGTCGCGACCCGCGGGGCGGAACACGGTGGTGGCCGTGGCGGATGCGACGTCATGGTTCTGGACGTGGTTCTGGAACAAGGCGACACCTGGGCTCGAAGCTGGTTCGGGGTGTTCGTCGGTCCGCGGACGGGCGGCGGGAGAGCGAGGTCAGGTTCGCTCTCCCGCCGCCCGCGTTCTCAGGAGGCCGTCACGCGCAGGGCGTCGGCCTGTTCACCGCCCCAGGTCAGGGTGACGGCGGAGGACGGCGTGGGCGTCGCCAGCCAGCCCAGGAGCTTGCCTTCCCGGGAGACGGCCAGCGCCGCGGTCCCCGCGGGCAGTTCGACGGCCCAGTCGCCGTCGGTACCGGAGACCCGGTCGTCCGTGCCGGTGGGGTTGAAGGCGCCGATGAAGCGGGTGCCGTCGGGGCCTGTCCGGGTGAGGGCGACGGCACGCCGATGGGCGGACGTCCAGCGGCGGGCGTCCGTGGCCAGCCCGGCGACGAACTCGGCCACGGCGCCGTGCGCGGGAACACCCGCGGCGACGGTGAGTTCGACGGGTGCGGTACTCGCGCCGGGGTGGCCCGCACGCAGCACACCTAGGGCTCCGGCGGCGTCCTGGGCGGTGCGGTGCGGGGCCTCGTCGAGCCAGCGCAGGCCGACCAGACGGTGGGTGTCCCGCAGCTGCTCGTGGACAGCCTCGGTCAGTTCCTGGAGGACGGTCTTCCCCTCCCGCTGCCACGCGCCCGCCTCCGCCAGGGCACGGTCGACGAGCAGATCAGCGTCGCGGTCGAGCCGGCTGCCAGCCAGGGCAGCGCCGTGCTGGTCGAGGAAGCGGGCGAGCAGCTTGAGACTCTCGGCGGTGGGGTTGTGGTCACCGGCCTCCGTGAGGGGCGCGCCGGGGCAGTACGGCGGCGCGTGGAGGGCGGGGTCGACGCCTTCGGCGCGCAGCCCGTCCGGGTCCATGTCGATCAGCTCGCCCCAGGTGCCCGCCGCGCAGGCGGTGTAGACGCTGACTGTGGTGGATCCGAGCGTCAGGGCCAGCAGGGCGTTGAACAGGGGCGTGCGCGGGCCGGCGAAAGATTCGTCGTCCCAGGTGAAGCCCCAGTTGGCTTCGAGCACATCGGTGTCGCCCAGCAGGATCTCGCCGAGATGCGTGGCGAAGGCCTCCGGGCTCTGCGCCGGGTTGCCCACCCACTCGGTGTGCCCGATCAAGTACCTGGATCCCTTGAGGGCACGGTGCCGGGCGGCCCAGGCGTCGATGGTGGCGTCCGGTCCGATGGCGCGGGCCAGGGGCACATTGGCCACGCGGGCGGGGCCGGCCGGGAACAGGTCGGAGATCCAGTCCCACAGCCCGGCGATGGCCTCGCCGGACCAGCGCGACCACAGCAGCCGCAGTGCGCTGGGCCAGTCGGCGAGTTCGTCGCCGGCGCGCGCCGCCTCGTCGGTCAGTCCGCGGGCGGACAGCCAGCGGGCGAACTCCTCGCGGGCCGCCGGGGAGGCGTCCTGGGCGTCGATGGCGATGTGCACGTCACCGGACATGCCCTCGTTGCCGAGCTGGAGCGCGACGACGGGGCCCCGGGGGGCGGCCGTGGGGGACACGACCTCGTCGGCCACGGCCCGCAGCCAGGTGGCGACTTCGTCCTTGACGGCCGGGTCGAGGAGGCTGGGCAACGGCTTGGCCTGGGAGGTGAGCAGGTCGCCGGTCAGCCCCCGGTAGGGCGTGTGGCCGGAGCCGCACATCCGGTCGGGTAGCCCGCCGAGCTGTACTTCCGCGTGGATGAAGGGGCCGGGCTTGACCAGGACGGCCAGGCCCGCCTCGGCTGCGAGGCCGATCAGCCGTACGACGTCGCGCTGCGGGTCGGTCTTGCCGTGGAAGTCGAACGCGCGCTGCTCGCCCTCGCCGGTCTCGTGGAGCCGCCAGGGCAGGTAGAACGAGACGACGTCGACGCCGAGGGCGTGCAACTCCCGTAGGTTCCCCGCCCAGTTGGACGGATCGGCCCGGTAGTAGGGGTACTCGCCGATGACGACGGGGCGGTCCGTGCCGGGCAGTAGGGCCGCATTCAGCCTGGCACTCACAGAGCGCTCCCGTCCTGGTCCGGTATGAGGACGACCTTGAGCGCGGCGTAGTCGGCGCCCGGCACCGCGGCGAGGGCCTTGAAGGCCTCCGCGTGGTCCTCCAGCGGGAAGCGGTGCGTGATCAGCCGCTCCAGCGGGATCGAACGGGCCAGCTCGACGGCCTTGGGGAAGATCATGCTGTTGTAGTCGCCGGCGCCGATGATCTGCAGTCCGCGCTGGAGGATCTGCAGCGGACGCACGGTCGCGGTGGCGTTGCTGTTGAAGCCCATGACGACGACCCGTCCCCGCTGGGCGGCGTAACCGAGGCTCTGCTCCAGGAGGTTGCCGACGGAGTCGACGACCAGGTGACCACGGTGGGTGAGTTCGGCGTCGTCCGGGGCGTGGACGGTGATCCGGCCCTCGAACTCGGAGGCGGCGAAGATCTCGCGGTCCAGCGACTGACGCACCGTGTCGGGCTCGACGACCAGAACCCGGGCGCCGTAGCGGGCGGCGGCCATGGCGGTGACGGCGCCCATCGGACCGCCGCCGACGATCACCGCGGTCTCGCCGGGCTGCAGCCGGCCGGCCTCGATGTTGTTCAGGGCGCAGGCTAGTGGTTCGACCACGACGGCCCGGTCGAAGCTCATCCCGTCGGGTATCGCGTGGCAGAACAGCTCGGGCAGGCGCATGAACTCGGCGAAGGAGCCGTCGTAGTCCAGCCCCACCTCGGTTCCGGCCTTGTTGCCGCAGAAGTTCCAGTGCCCTTCCAGGCAGGTGACGCAACTGCCGCAGTACAGGGTGGGGTTGACGATAATCCGGTCACCGGGTGCGAAACGGGTCACGCCGGGGCCCGTGGCCTCGACGATGCCGACGGCCTCGTGTCCCATCACCACACCCGGCTCGGCCGGGAACTTGCCCACGAGCACGCTGCGGTCGGTACCGCAGATTCCGCTCTGGACGATGCGGATGACGACATCGGTGGCCTCGCGAGGCTCCGGCTTGGGCCGGTCGACCAGTTCCAGGGAACGGTCCCCGGTCAGCGTGAGTGCCTTCATGCGTCCCCCTTGGCGGCCGACGCGGTGTCACGGCCCAGTTCCCAGCGGATGGAGTCGATCAGTTGCTTGTGCAGTTCGGGCGTCGCCGCGGCGATGCACGACTTCTGATTCAGCGGTCCGAGGTCGACCAGCGAGGTCGAGCCCAGGTCGTCGCCGTAGGCGTCGGTGATCACGACACCGGCCTGCCGGGCGAGGTAGACCGCGGCGGCGATGTCGTACGGGAACAGGTGCAGGATCGATCCGCGTCCGACGCGCAGGAACTCGGCCTCGGTGTCGGGGTGGTCGCGCAGGATCCGGTTGCCGATGTCGACGTAGGCGTCGAGCTGTCCGGTGATGACGCGGGAGATGGAGAAGCTGGCGCTGTTGAAGACGAACACGCCGCCGGTGTTGGCCGACTGGTCCACGAGGTGGGAGTAGGCCGCGTCCATCAGGCCCATGGGGTGGCCGTTGAACTCGATGGACCAGAACATCTTCGCCAGATCGGTGGTCCGGCTAAGCCGCGGTACGGCGGTGGGGTGACCGCCGCTGGAGAGGCCCTCGGTGTCGTCACCGTAGATCCAGGCGCCGCTCTTGATCTCCAGCAGGAAGGCGGCCGTGACGTCGGCGAGGGTCGGCTGGCCATCGCCGTAGGGGGCGGCGGCGATGGAGACCACGCCCATCTCGAGGCCGGCCGAGGTGGGGCGGGTGCCGTCGATGGGGTCGACGACGAGCAGATACTGCGGGTCGGGGGCGAGTTCGACGAAGGCGCCGTCCTCGGTGTAGACGGCGACGGGCACCTCGGCGTGGGCACGCAGGTAGTCCAGGACGGCCTTCTCGGCCACCTCGTCGACATCGAACTGGGCATCGCCGCCCGGGGAATCGCCGTGCACCTGGCGGGCCAGGCCCTGTCGGCCGTAGGTCAGCAGCTCGGCGCGGACGTGTTCGCCGAGGCCCTTGAGCAGTTTCTTCACCGGGCCAGCTCCGCCATGAAGAGGTTCTCCAACTTGTCGCAGATCTCCTCCGCCTGAGTCATGGTCAGGATCAGCGGAGGACGGATCTTGAGGACGTTTCCGTAGCCGTAGCGCGAGGTGCGCAGGATGAGCCCGTGCTCCATCGCCGCGCTCGCCAGGTGGTTGGTGAGCTTGACCGCGGGCTTGCCGTCGGGCTCGCACATCTCGAAGCCGATCATCAGGCCGACGCCGCGGACGTCGCCGATGGCCGGATAGCGCAGCTGCATGTCGCGCAGCCGCTCAAGAATATAGTCACCGGTGTGCCTGACATTCGCCAGGAATTCCGGCTGCCGGACGATGTCGAGAGTAACGTTCGCGGCTGCGGCGGCCAGGAGATTCGACCCGTAGGTGAACGAGTGGTGATGCGCAGGAAGGCCGGAAAGACGCTCGTTGGTGAGAATGGCGGCGACCTGCGCGCCGGAACCGCCGAGGCCCTTCGCCGTGGTGATGGCATCTGGCTCGACATCGAAATGCTGGGCCGCGAACATGTGGCCGGTACGACCGATGCCCGTCTGGATCTCGTCGAAGATGAGGGCGATGTCCTGTTCATCGCAGAAGGCCCGCAGCTTCTGCATGTAGCCGTCCGGCGGCACGATGTTTCCACCGTTTCCGGAAATCGGCTCGATCATTACGGCCGCGACACGGCCGCTGCTCGCGTACTCGATGAAATCGTCGATGCGGTCGACGCACATCAGGCCGCACGTTTCCTTGCTCTGCCCGTAGAAGCAGCGGAAGCAATACGGGTCGGGAACCTGCATGCTGCCCGGATAGAGAAGCGGGAAGGGCTCGCGCCGGAACGCGTTTCCCGACATCGATGCCATCATCATCGTCTGTCCCACGTGACTGCGGAACAGCGTGATGACCTCGGTCTTCCCGGTGGCGTGCTGCGCCATCTTGACGGCGCCCTCGTTGGCGGACGACCCGCCGGAGACCTTGGGGTGGACGCGGGTCAGATTGGCCGGCGAGGTCTCCACGAGCCGCTGCACGAGCCCATTGATCGGATCACTCTGGTACGAGGACGTGAGATGAACCACCCTGTCGAGCTGGTCCTTCATCGCCGCGATCACGGCCGGGTGGGAGTACCCCAGGCTGAGGTTGAACGTCGCCGACGCACAGTCCAGGTATCGGTTTCCGCCAGAGTCGTACAGATAGACGCCTTCACCCCGGTCCATCTTTTGTGCGCTGACGGGATAATAAAGGTGATCGGTAACTGTCTTGGTGTCCATTACTTCCCCCTGAGACAGACATGAAGTACACGCCCGCTCGATTCTCTATTGCCAATGAGTTGTGTGGATTAAATCCGGCCACTGAACACGTCCGCGCCAGTGCGGAGTACGGTGCAGGGGAGACGGGGCGGAGTGGAATTGCGGTGTGCTCTGAACTCACTCAACGCCCCCGCAGCAACAAGATCATATCGGATGCCTCGCTGGCAAGTGCGGGCGGAAATTCGCAAGCAACTACTATCCAGGGAAGGCCAGAGCGGCAGCAGAAATCTCGATCGAGCGCCGTACCGCGGCCGAGGCATTGCCCAGTGCCCGGCCAGCATGCGGCACGCCGCGTGCCAACAGCGCGAGCGCCTGTGCCGCGTGGCGCGCCCGGTCCGCGGGCAGGGCCGTCGGCCGCACCAGATGTCCCTGGCGGGCGGCGACCAGCAGCACGGCGACCGCCAGGGCCGAGGCGTCCGAGACGTCGGCCCCTTCGGCGGCGCGACGCACTCGCGCCCTCGCCTCGCTCACACGCGTACCGAGCGTGCCGAGCAAGGCGGCTCCGGCACATTCCTCCTCGACGCGCCTCAGTGCGCCGGAGCCAAGCGTCTCCACCCATTCCCAGGGCGGCCGCGGCCGGCCAGCCGCGCAGACGCAGCGAAGCACCTCGTCCTGGACCAGGTCATCCGTCGTGTCGACGCCGCACGGCACAACACGGTCGTCCAGCAGCTCCAGCCGCCGGGCGAGCGCGAGTTCGTACAGCGCCGCCCCGACGATCGCGCGTCCGGCTTCGATCCGGGCCGGCCACGGCCAGGCTCCCCCTTCTCCCGTGCCGCACAACGCCAGGAGAAGAGGCGTCGACGTCACCCCGTGATCCCCTCCCCCAGCGCTGCGGCGAGGGCACCGACGCCCGTGAAGACATGGCCGCGCATGCCGACCTCGCAGGCCGCGAGAACGTTGTCGGAACGGTCGTCCACGAAGAGGATCTCCTCGGCGGACAGCCCCAGTTCGCGCCTGCACCACTCGTAGGCGGCCGGTTCCGGTTTGGCGCTGCCGATCCGGCAGGACAGTCCGACCACGCTGAAGTGGCCGAGCCACTCCTGGGTGGCCTCGTAGTGGACGGCGAGCTCCTCCGGGATGTTGGAGAGAAGTCCGAGCCGCACGCCCCGGCGGGCCAGCTCGGCCAGGAAGTCCACGCTCTCCTGGTCGATCTCGCTCCAGCTGGCCAGGTCTGCTGCGATCAGGTCGTCGACCTGACCGCCGGTGAACGGCGTGCCGAGCCGTTCGCCCACGTTCTTCCAGTAGGCGGGGCCCATGACGTCACCACGGTCGTACGGGGGGCGCAGCCCCCAGTAGGCGTCCCAGAATCCCTCTCCGCTCACACCAGCTGTTCGTTCAATCACAGTTTGTGATGCCGGTGACTGGACGCGAGCCAGGACGCCGAACATGTCGAACAGGACGGCCTTCATGCCTGCACCTCCGAAGGTCTGGTGGTCCCGGCGGAGCCGGGGTTCGATGCGGTCGGCCCGTCGGGATCGGGGGCGTTGCCGCGCAGCCAGAAGCTGAGCAGCAGGCAGACGCCGGCCAGGGCGAACAGGACGACCGGAAGTGCCTTGACGTCCAGACCGTCGATGACGACACCGAGCAACGGGGGGAAGGCGACACCGCCGATCATCGATGCGGCCATCACATAGGCGCCGGCCGCGGCGACGCTGGGCACCGCCCGGTTCAGCCAGGGCAGACAGGTGGGGAAGATCGGCGCGATGGCGAGACCCACCCCGAAGTAGGCGTAGGGCGCCGCCGAGGGAAGCGTCGCGAGCAGCAGGAATCCGGCCATGCCCGCGCAGCACACGGTGAGGATCGCGGGCGCCGAGTAGCGCAGACAGAGCGGGACCACGACGAAGCGGCCGATGGTCATCGCGGCCCAGTACGCCGACGTGGCGGTGGCCGCTGTCGCGGCGGCGAAGCCCACGGTCTCCAGATGCGTGGGCTCCCATCCGCCGACTCCGGTCTCGATGGCCACGTGCAGCACGTAGACGCCGATGAACGCGGCGATGATCGGCGCGACGCGCGCACCAGCGCCGGACGCGACCTCGACGACGGGCTCGGGTTCCCGGGAGGCCACACCGCCGAGTGTGAACAGGATGAGTACGCAGACGACGGCGACGCCGAGGAAGATGCCCGGGTAGTGCCCGGCGCCGAGCCATCCCACCAGAGCGGGCCCCGCGATCGCGCCCACGCCGAAGTGCCCGTTGAGCAGGTTGAGCATCGCGGTGCTGCGACGGCCGAAGGCGACGGCGAACAACTGGTTGAGGCCGTAGTCGACACCGCCGAAGCCGAGGCCGATGACGAAGGTACCGACCAGGGCCAGGGGCCAGTTGGGCGCGGTGGCGAAGACCACTGCCCCCAGTGCCATGAGCAGGTAGGAGGCGCCGAGCAGGACCCGGTGGCCCAGTCGTTCGCGCAGCAGGTGGTAGCCGAGCACGCCGACCACCGCGGCGGCGAAGTGTGCGCTCAGGCTGAGTCCGGCCACGGCCGGGCTGATGCCAAAGTCCTTGCGCAGCGCCGGGATCGCGGGCCCGTACAGGGCCTGGAGGGCTCCGATCACCACGAATGCCACACAAGAGGCGACGATCGCCACGGTCGTGAGCAGTGGTTGTGAGGCCCGGGACGGATCGGCTCTTCGGGCTGTCGACATCGAACTCCTCAAGGGACGACTGGTGAACGCACATCCGACCCACCAGAAAAGTGCAGTTCACATGAGATCAACATACCAACTCTCTCACATCTCACGTTCATTCAAACAGAGTGGATGCTCATCTGTCGCCATCCCGCGTGGTTCGCCGATACCATCACTGACGTGAACGTGATGGAGAGACACAACTTCGTGATTGAGCTGCTCATGCGCGAGAACCGCGCGACCGTCGCCGACCTCGCTCGCGCGACAGGGGCCTCGGAGATGACGATCCGCCGGGATCTGGAAGTACTGGAGTCCCGCAGTGCCCTGCGCAGAGTGCGCGGCGGCGCAGTGAGCAACATGCCTGGCGGCGTCGAGCCGCCGTATGCCATCCGCGCGATGTCGGGCGCAGAGACGAAGGAGCGGCTCGCGCGCACGGTGCTGTCCCTGCTGACGGACGGGGAAACGATCGCCCTGGACACCGGCACCACCCTCGTGGCCGTGGCGAAGGCCATGGAGGACCGGCAGTTCACGGTCACCCCTCTGTCGCTGCACGCGACCTTCGCCCTCTCCGCATACCCTGGCATCCAGCTGCTGCTGCCCGGTGGCCAGATCCGTTCGGGGGAGCTCTCCTTCTACGGCGACACGCCCGCCATGACGTTCAAGGATCTGTGCTTCGACACCTTTGTACTGGGCTGTTGCGGTGTGGACCCGCTCCGTGGGGCCACCGCTTACAACCTCGACGACGTCCGCGTGAAACGGGCAGCTCTCGAAGCGGCCCAGCGGGTCATCCTGGTGGCCACGGCCGACAAGCTCGGCCGCACGGCGCTCGGACGGATCTGCCCGCTGGAGGAGATCACACTGGTCGTCACGGATGCGGCGCCAGACAACCCGGTGGTCGAGGCGATGCAGGCACGCGGGGTCCAGGTCGTCCACCCCACGGAGGACTGAACCGCGGGGCGGAGAGCCCGCAGTCCCTCCCCTCCTGCAAGCACCCGGGATTCCGGGCTACGCGGCCAGAGCCCGCAGCTCCTCGGCACTGACCCGCTCGACGTGCCGGTCGATGAGCGTCGGGTGGTGGTCCGTGTGCGGGTGCGGCGTCTGGTGTGTCCCACGTGCGGCTGCTGCCGCACCTTCCGCGAGCAGGTGCCCGGGGTGCTGGAGCGGTATCAGCGCCGCACGACCCGTCTGACCAGGCAGGTCAAGGCCGTGGTCAAGGAGTTGGCGGGCCGGGCCGGGACGCGTCTGCCGGCGATGCTCGCGGTGGGCCTGCCGCGTCGCACGGCCCTGCGCACACTGCTGCGGGTCCCGCTGCCCGTCGGGCGGGTGCCCCGTGTGATCGGCGTGGACGACTTCGCTCTGCGCCGGCGGCACCGCTACGCCACCGTGATCATCAACGCCGAGACCCATGAGCGGATCGACGTGCTGCCCGACCGCACGGCCGACATGCTGGAGACGTGGCTGCGCGAGCGTCCGGGCGTCGAGGTCGTGTGCCGGGACGGCTCCGCCACCTGTGCCGAGGCCATCCGCCGCGCTCTGCCCGACGCGGTCCAGGTCGCTGATCGCTGGCATGTGTGGCACAACCTGTGCGAAGCAGCCCTGAGCGAGGTCAGAGCGCACAGCACCTGCTGGGCTGCCGTGCTGGACGCGCCCATCTACGACAGGCCCCGCGCCCAGACCACCCTCGAACGCTGGCACCAGGTCCACGGCCTGCTCGACCAGGGCGTGGGCCCGCTCGAATGCGCACGCCGCCTGCAACTGGCCCTGAACACCGTCAAACGCTACGCGCGGGCCGACCGTCCCGAGCGGATGCCCCGCGTCCCCAAGTACCGGGCCGGCCTGGTCGATCCCTACCGCGAGCACCTGCGTAATCGCCGGGCCGAGGACCCCGCCGTCCCCGTCAAGCACCTCTTCGAAGAGATCAAGGCCCTCGGCTTCACGGGCTGCCTGAATCTCCTGCACAAGTACATCAACCAGGGCCGCGCGGACGCCGACCGCAGCCACATCTCCCCGCGCGGGCTCGCCCGGATGCTGCTGGCCAGGCCCGACAACCTCAAGACCGAGCAACACGAGCTCCTGACCAAGCTCACCGCCGCCTGCCCCGAGATGACCCAACTGGCCGCAGGTACCCGGGACTTCGCCCCACTCCTTACGCCTCACGCCGACAATGCCGACGCGCTCACCCGCTGGGCCACCCAGGTCGGCGGGGCCGCCCTGCCCCACCTGCACGCCTTCACACGAGGGCTGGAACGAGACCGCGACGCCGTCAACGCCGCACTCACGCTTCCGTACAGCAACAGCCCCACCGAGGGTGTCAACGCCAAGACCAAGCGGATCGCGCGCCAGACGCACGGACGCGCGGGCTTCACCCTCCTCCGCCACCGCATCCTCCTCGGATAGCAGCACGCTCCGTCACCACCGAATGTGAGACAGGGCCGTTGATTAGACACTCCCGCCTGTGCCAACTGCACTGATGATTCGCGATCTGGCAAATCGCTGTGTACGACCGGAGGTCTCACTGTTACCGTCATGTGACATGTGATCCGACGTGTGAGGTTGGACGGATTCGTCGTGCCACCAGGGTGATTGGTCCCGTCACCCATTGCGTTGGTTGGTCAGAACCGCGACGAGCGTCGTATGTCAGGAGCGGTCATTTTTCGCCGTCACGGGGGAACAGCAGACAAGGCAAGGAGCAAGTTCAGTGCCCCGAAAGAATCTGACACAGTACTCGCGCACGTCGCGGCGGGATCACGCCAGACGCTGGAAGCGGTCAAAGGTCTCGGCCGCCCTGGTCGGCGGGCCGCTGATCCTCGCGGTGGTCGCCGGATCGGTGTTCGCGGCGGGCAGTCGTCACCATCGCCCGGGTACCCAGGAGGCCTCCGCGCAACCGACACCGGCCGGCGAGCCCAACGCGAACTGCGCGCTGGAGGTCCCCGGTCAGCCGCTCACCGCCGATGGGCTGGCCACACCCTACGAACTCGTCGCGACGGACCCGGCGCAGGGGTCGTGTCACGAGGCCAATCCGGACCAGGCGGCGTTCGTGGAAGCCGCGATCCTCACCAAGGACGGCAAACTCTCCATCTACAACCCGCTCGTCGTCGACAAGGGGACGAGACCGGCCGCGCGTCCTGTCCGTCCCTCGGTGCCTGCCGGTTCCACGGTCGGCATATGGTTCGGTTTCAACAACGCCAACCTGACCCTCAAGGCGAGCGGGCGGTCCGACGGCCTCGGTCAGGGCAAGTGTGCCAACGGCATACAGAACTCCATTTTCGGTCAGTTCGCGTACTGCAACGCCCCGGCCTTCTTCAAGGCCGCGGGCGACCTGAGCGCAGCCAAGAAGCTCACGATCCCGGGGCTCGGGACCGCCAAGGACGGCCTGCCCTGCCCGACCACGAGGGACTTCTCCGTCGTGGACCAGGACGGAAGCGACAACGTGGTCACCCACTATCTCGCCGACGCCCGCGGCCGGATCGTCCAGAACAACGCCGCCGGGAGGAAGGCCCTGACGAGGACCAAGCGACTGGACAACCGCGGCGACCGCCGCCACCGCCACGACGGCAGGGTCAGGTCGGCGAAGGCGAACGCCCTCACGGACCTGGCCAACGGCAGCGACAACCTGCTGCTGACCCAGTTCATGGACCCGGCCCTGGGCTGCAAGCCGTTCACCGCTCCCAACCAGTCCAGTGACGGCCGTGCCACGTCCGCCCTGGCGCTGGACGAACTGTCCGCTGCGGCCAACCAGCAGGAGCCGATCGCGCTGATCCCGCAGAACGACCCGATGACACTCGTCGACGGCCGTGTCAGCGTCGAGAAGACCAACGCCTACCGGACGGGAGTGAACATGCCCGCGCTCGGTGCCGACGGCGACGGCGACGGGGCCTCCTACTGCAGGACCCTCTTCGGTGACCCGGCCGGCATCCAGCGAGTGTTCAAGGACAAGGCGATCTTCGAGGCTGCGCCCTCGCCCGACCCGGGAACCGCGCCGAACCTGTTCGCCTTCCTCGCCGCACGCGCCAACGGCACGTTCAGTGACCTTGGCTGCGGCACGCTCCTCGACGTTTCCAACCCCGTCACCCTGACGGCGAATCGCGACGGCCTGGTCACCGACGCGGTTCTGGTGCCCCTCGGCCAGACGCCGCCGTCCGCCGGTCCCACCGACAGCACCTCCCCGTCCGCGTCGCCGACTCCGTCGGCCGGTGCGAGCGACACCCCTGCCGTCTCGGCCACTTCGGCCACCCCGACCACGCAGGCATCCGCCGCCTCCTCCTCGATGGCGAAGCCGTCCCCGAGGACACAGCGGCACAGCAACTGAAGACGCCGGCTGCCACTCTCGGGCTGCCGCTCATGAGTGAATACGCAGCGCGGTGGACGGGTGCGTATACGCGTTGGCCGGTGGAGCCGATCACGCCCGCACCGCCGGCCGGGGCTTGACTCCTTCGCCCGGACTGGCCGAGCGGGATGGTGTCGGGACGCGAGAAGGGTCGTCCCCCGCCTGTTACTCCGCGGGCGGCGGACCTGGTCCCGAGGTGCGGGAGGGGGTGCCTGACGACCCGGTCCGCCCCCTCACCGCACGCGGTTACGGCGATGATCACGGCATCCGAGCGTGCGCGCAGTATGCGGCACACCCCGACACCGTCGACGTCGACCCGGCCATCTACTCCAGCCTGAGCATCGACGCCCCTGCGGGCGTCGTCCGCCTCTACGTCACTGACCCCGCACAGGCAGCCAGTTTGATACGCGCCGCCAAGAAGCGTGACCCACGCATACGTGCGGGCAGCATCGATGTACGCAAGGCCCGCTACACCCTCACTCAACTCCATGCGGCACGCAGTGCTCTCTGTATCCAGCAACAGAACAAGAAACTGCAGTACCGCCTCAGCTATGTCGCCGTCGAGCCGGATGGCAGCGGCCTGGAAGTAGGAACCCCGGACCCGGATCAGGCGGCTACCGCCCCCCTCGCGCCGCTGACGGGTGACCCGGCCCCGGTCGAGATCCGATTCGTCAAAGCAGCAGCAGTCAGGCCGACAGCCTGGCGTGACATCAAATGGAGCGACAGCGCCCCCTACATCGGCGGGGACAGCCTTGTGGGGCCCGACCACGCTGACGGCCCGAATTACCTCAACCGATGTACGGCCGGCCTGCCCACCGTGCGCAACAGTGATGGCAAGCAAGCTCTGCTGACCGCTGCCCACTGCTACCGCCCGAGCGATCGGATCTACACGCACAACCCCCCGGCGCCTGCAACCGGGAAGTTCTACACCGCGCCGGACACCGGAAAAGACAAGTACGTCGGCACGGTTGATCCGCTCTTCTCCTACTACTACGACGCGGAAGAACTCGTGGGCAGTTCCAACAGTGCCGACATCAGCGACAGTACGAGCTGGAAGCCTATCGCTAGCACCGCGTACTCGTACAACGGCGACTACGTATGCCAGGACGGCATCGCGTCGTTCTTCATGGGCTTCGGCGCCGTATGCGGCATAGAGGTCAAAAACCAGGATATCACCTACACGATCGTCTCCTCGGACGGTAAACAGCACACGACGCGTGGTGTTGAAGGCACCCGTCTACCGACCAATGACTGGACAGTTGCCGAGGGAGACAGCGGCGGAATGGTCTATGCCGACAACGGCTCCAGCGTCCAGGCCCGCGGCATAGTCTCAGCAGGACATGAAACCACAACAGAGGATCCGAGTGACGCGTCCAACTATTCGAATGGACCGAAGTCCCTGACATCCTGAAGGACCTCAACCTGAAGCCGAATCCGGCCAAGTAGGCGACATGTTGGAACCTGCTGCCATCACAACGCATCCAAAGAGTATGAGACCTGCATCTCGCCTTCGGATCGCATCATGTGTCCTGACCGTCGGCGTACTTCTGGCCGGATGCGGACACGCAACCAAGGCAGGCATACCGAAGCCTCCCGCCAAGAGCGGTGGCGCGCCGGTGGTCGGCCCCGTCGTCCTGGACACAAGCGGACGCACCCTCACCGGTCATGCCGCCGTCGGTGGGTGTACCCACGCCTACTTGACCGCGTCGGAAACCAACAAAACCGTCACCTTGTCTCTGAACATCACGCACGACAGGAAGAGGTCGGCATGCGCGGCTAACTCAGCGATGGGACCGGTGTCCACCACCCTGAGCCGCCCGCTCGGGACACGCACCGTGTACGACAGAGCCACCGCCCGGTGCATCAAGGTGTACGTGGGGTGGCCGGACAACAAACCAGCGCCCACCCACTGGGGCCGGGTTTCCGGCAACTGTGCACATTGACGGATGGAAATTAAGGGGCTGCCGTCGCACGCCGGGCGATTGCAGTACGACGTGAGCCGCGTTCTGCATGCCACTGGCGCCGACGCAGTCGGGTCGACGGGACGCCCCGGCGTGTGGTGCACGCTTGCCCCAGCACTGGCCCACTCGCAAGTGATCTCCGCTCCGAGCCAGACCCGTGGAAACCCTCCCGTCTCTCGACCCGCAGAATCAAAGGCTCACCAACTGTCTATGACTGCTCCGAGGGCTGGGGAGGGGGTGTCCGCGGGTGGTGCAGGTACCGGTCCAGCACCTCAGCAGGTCCTGGAGAGCGTCGAGGGCCTGGTAGAGAGTTAGGCACTGTTGTCTTTCCGAGCTTGTAGATTGCGTTTCCTCCGGTCAGGCAAAGGCTGGTGGCTCTGTGGGAGTGGTGGCCTGTCGTGTCGCCGTTCCCGTGGAGGTCGTGGATGCCGTCGGTCGTGGGGCTGCTTGAACAGCGCGAGCTCGTGGCTCGGCGTGTGGTGGACGAGCTGCGGGAGAAGGCCGACCGGATCCAGGCCGAGCTGCCATGGCCGAGCGGGACTGGAAGGAATGGGCCGGCGCCGCTCGCGGGTCGGCGAGGTGCTGGACCCGGTCGAGGAGACCGAGCAGGGCCACGTCCAGGTCGGCAGGACAGTGCTGAGGGCCGGCGGACGGGCCCAGCAGACGTCGTCGGCGGGGGCCGCGATGCCCAGGTCGCAGGTGCCGGTATGGCGTGAGCGGCTGGACCGGTCGGTGCTGTCGGTGGACTATCAGCGCATCCTTGAGGCCCTCGGGGATCGGCACCGGCTCCATCAAGAGCCGCTGATCTGGCAGGAGTCGGCCGCGATGTTCAAGCCTGAACGCGGTGCCGGCCAAGGTGGAGGCGCTGCGGTCGAAGGCGAAACGCCTGGTCGCGCGGGGCCGACCTTGCTGACGATCGCCCGGATGTGGCCGTCGATGACGGACGCGCTGCCGTGCGACAGCGAAGCCGTCACGGCCCGGCGGCCCTGACCCACCCGATCGCGGGCGACAGGGGACGGGCCGAGAGGCGCGGGACCGGCGGTGCTACCGACGAGTGCCCGCCTCGTCGTCGTGGCGCGGCACCACCCGGAAGTCGAAGCCGAGCGTCCCGGGGTCCAGGGCCGTCGCCCCGCCGTCGACGGTGAGCACGGCGCCGTTCACATACGACGCCGCGGGGGACAGCAACCAGGCAACGGCCTCCGCGATCTCACGCGGCTCACCCGGACGACCCAGCGGAAGGAATCCGGTCACCTCCTCGTAGGCCGTGTCCACACCGTCTCCCGGCAGGTCCGCTTCGGAGGCGAAGCGCGCCATGCGGCGGTCGGCCATCTCGCTCCGCACCCAGCTCGGGCACACGACGTTGGCTCGCACCCCCTGACCGCCGTAGTCGACGGCGACGGAACGGCACAGCTGGAGCAGGGCTGCCTTGGACGTGGCGTACGGGGCGTTGCTCGTGCCGTTGCGCAGCGCGGACACCGAAGCGACGGCGACGACCGCGCCGCTCGCCTCCAGCAGGTGCGGGATCGCCGCGCGCAGGAGCAGCAGCGGGCCGGTGACATTGGTGCGCATCACCTCGTCCCAGTCCTCCAACGACAGGTCGCCCACGGTTCCTCCGCGACCGATGCCCGCGTTGAGCACCAGTCCGTCGATCCGTCCGTACGCGGCCAGCGCTGTCGCGACGAGACTGTCGGCGGCCTCGGGGTCTCGCACGTCGGACGGATGCGCGAGCACCCCGGTCTCTTGTGCGAGGCGTCGCAACGGCTCGCTGCGCCGGCCGGAGACGACCACATGGTGCTCTCCTTCGCGCAGCAGCCGGGCGGTGGCCTCCCCGATGCCCGTACCTCCGCCGGTCACGATGACAACTCGCTTCTTCTTCAATGCTGTTCTTGCTCCTTCAAGATCACAGGACGCCACCGAGCGTAGATCCCGCTGATCCCTTGCTGACGACTTTGAGACAAGCTGACCTGCCCTGATGCCGAGACCCCCTGCGGTGCGCATCGGTTCCATGGTCGGGTAAACCCGACCTTGAGGTCTCGACCTGGCTGTCATGCCCCGGCAAGGCGCTCCCGGTGCAATGGACGGGTGCTGACTCATAGGCGTCAACTTCCCTCGGACAACCGCACATTGTGGTGTTGCGGCTGGCTTGCGGCCGCCGTGTGGGCCGCCGTCTTCCCGCTGATCACGGCACCCGAGCCGCACCGTTTGTGGGGCATGACTGCCTGCGCGGGCTACCTCTGCGCGGCGGTCGCCGCGTTGTCGTCGCGCCGGGCGAGGCGCTCGCTCCGGTGGCCTGGCGCGTCGGCTCTGCAGGGGCGGAAGCGGGCGAGGTATGCCGGGCTTGGGCCGCGGCGCTCGGTCAGGTGGAGGCCGGCGGCGTCGGCGAGCCGGTGCAGCCGGCCGAAGGGGATCCAGTGCCGGTCGAAGAACTCGCCGATCACCAGTCGCCCGTCTGGTGCCAGCACCCGTGCCGCCTCGCGCAGTACCCGGTCCGGCCCGGGGATCTCGCCGAGCGCGGTCACGGCGTACACGGCGTCGAATGTCCCGTCGGCGTAGGGCAGTTCACGTGCGTCCGAGCAGGTGGGCCTGATCATCGCCAGGCCGTCGCGCTCGGCGCGGCACATCACGTGGTCGAGCATCTCCTGCTGGATGTCGAGCACATCGAGCCGTCCCTCCGGCCCGAGCTGCGGGGCGACGTGCAGCGACTGCAGTCCGGTTCCCGGGCCGATCTCCAGGATCCGCTCCCCCGGCCGCGGTTGCAGTACGGCGTCCATCCGGCCGGCGGTCAGGAACGGCAACGGTACGTCGAGGAGGCCGCGTTGGGCGTACGGATAGGGCGCCGCGTCGCCCAGCCACCAGGCGGCGGCCAACGCGGCGCCCGCGCCGGCGGCGACCGCCCAGCGGGTCCGGGCCGGGATCGGGGCGACGGGGGCGGTGGTGATGCGGTGCATGGTGTTCTCCGGTGGATCGATTCGGTCCGTGGTACGTAGTCGGGCGGTCGGCGTCACGCGGGCCGGCTCAGCGTCCGCAGCGCCAGCCGGCCGCACAGCGTGGCGAGCGGCAGTTCGGCGCCGAGCGCCATGGCGACCGCGGTGGCGAAGTCGCCGCCCGGGGCCGCGGTCGTGGTGTCGAACCAGGCGTCCACCGCAAGCAGCGTCGCGGTCGCGGCGGCTGCCAGGGCGTGCCGCCGGTCGCCGCGGGCGGCGAGGAGGCCGGTGGCGATCAGGCCGAGCGCCTCCATCGCGTCGAGCCCTACCCAGGCGACCGGCCAGTGCGCCGCGGTCGCGGTGGCCGGCAGGCCGGTGGCCAGCACGTACAGCCACGGCAGCAGGCCGAGCCCGCAGGCGACCAGCAGCCCCCCGGCCCGCCGCATGCCCCGCGCCGGGCGCGGCTCCTCCGCCTCTTCGTGGAGCGGGATCACCTCCGCGCCGGCCGCTTCCTCATCGCACAACGCCAGTTGACGCATCCTCTTCCCCCGCTCCCCGCCGGCTGTCCCCTTCACGTACTCCAGCCTCCGGCGTGCACTGGGGCGCCGTCAGTCACGCAGGGTTCCGACCCGGGGTGGAGAAAAGTGCACCCCCGAACCGGGCGGAAACGTCATGGCATGGGGATGGCCTGCGGCTTTACCGTCTGACGTATGCAACTCACGACGTGGCCGCAGCTGGTGCCGGGCCGGCCGTTCCGCAGGACGGGACACCGGACCGCGCTCGTCGCCGCCGGCCTGCCGCTCCACCTCGCCGTGGTGCCACTGTGGCTCTGGCTGGCCGGCACGATGGCGGCGCTGGTGCCGGCCGCGACTCGGCTGCCCGTGCTGCTCACGCTCGTGGCGCTGCCCGTGCTGCTCACGCTCGTGGTGACACCCCTGCTGACCGCCGGACAGCGGCGGCGCTACCGGGCGCTCGTCGGCAAGGATCTCCCGCGCCCCGCCGCACCCGGGCCGGGACGCAACTGGAAGTCGGCGGTGCGCCGGCTGACCACGCGGGCCCTGTGGCGGCAGGTCTGCTACCACGCCGTGGCGGGTCCGCTGCTCGCCGTCCTGGACCTCGCCGTCCTCGCCGTCTGGGCCGTCGCTCTCGTGGCCGCCTCCATCTACGTGTGGATCTGGGCGCTGCCCCCGCAGTGGCGGGTCACGGACCTCGGGTACACCACGCAGGCCGCGTACATCACCGCCGGCGGTCTCGCCCTGCTGTTCCTCGGGCCCCGGCTGACCGGCGCTCTGGTGCGGCTGGAGACCCGGGCGGCCGAGGTCCTGCTCGGCCCCAGCCGCACGGAGAAGCTGGCCCGCCGGGTCGCCGACCTCGCCGAGAGCCGGGCCGGCGTGCTCGACGCCGCCGACGCCGAGCGGCGGCGGATCGAGCGCGACCTGCACGACGGCGCGCAGCAGCGCCTCGTCTCACTCGCCGTCAACCTGGGCCTGGCCAGGTCCACCCTCGGCGACCTGCCGGAGGACGCCCGCAAGGTGATCGACGAGGCGCACCGCGAGGCGAAGGAAGCGATCGCCGAGCTGAACGACCTGGTGCGCGGTCTGCATCCGGCCGTCCTTGAGGACCGCGGCCTCGACGCCGCGCTGTCCGGGGTCGCCGCCCGCCTTCCGATCCCGGTGCGCGTGGCGGTGGACCTGCCGCAGCGCCCCTCACCCACGGTCGAGGCCATCGCGTACTTCGTGGTCTCCGAAGCCCTGACGAACGTGGTCAAACACGCCCGGGCGACCCGGGCGGACGTGACCGTAAACCGGATCGGGGGGACACTGCTGGTGGTCGTCGCGGACGACGGAGCGGGCGGCGCGGATCTCGCGGCGGCCGGCGGCACCGGGCTCGCCGGGCTCGCCCGGCGCGTCGCGTCCGTCGACGGCACGTTCTCCTGCCGCAGCCCCACCGGGGGGCCGACCGTCATCACCGTGGAGCTGCCGTGCGCGCCGTGATCGCCGAGGATTCCCTCTTGCTGCGCATCGGTGTGGTCAAGGTGCTGGAGGCGGCCGGCTTCGAGATGTGCGCGCAAGTCGACGACGCAGAAGGGCTGCTGGCGGCCGTCGAGGAGCACCGGCCCGACATCGCCGTGGTCGACGTGCGCATGCCGCCCGGTTTCACCGACGAGGGGGTGCGCGCCGCGCTGGTGATCCGCCGCCAGTACCCGTGTACCGCCGTGCTCCTGCTGTCGCAGTACGTGGAGGAGCGGTACGCGGCCGATCTGCTCGCCGCCAACACCTCGGGCGTCGGCTATCTGCTCAAGCAGCGGGTCGCCGACGTCGAGGAGTTCGCCGAGGCGGTACGCCGGGTGGCGGCCGGCGGCACCGCGCTCGACCCGCAGGTCGTCGCGCAGTTGCTGGTGCGCCGGCACAGCGATCCGCTCGACCGGCTGACGCCACGCGAGCGGGAGGTGCTGGAGCTGATGGCGGGCGGCCGGTCCAACTCCGGCATCGCCGCCGAACTGGTGGTGAGCGAGAGCGCGGTCGCCAAGCACATCAACAGCATCTTCACCAAGCTCGACCTGCCCAAGGCCGACGCCGACCACCGCCGCGTCCTGGCGGTGCTGCGCTTCCTGGGCGTTGCGACCGCATAGTGCGCGACCCCGCCCGTATGCCCAGTCGACAACGGTGCTGATCGCCGTCTGGTGGGGAATGCGGCGTCTTCGGACACGTGCTCTTCACCAGGCCTCGCCGCGGTGGGCGTCGAAGGCGGTGGCCGTGGTGCGCAGGGCCACGGCATGGGCGGGGCCGGTCAGCGGCCCCGTCCGGCATCGCCCCCTTCCCCGTCCATGACGACGGCGCCCGAGCCGTCGCGGAGCAGCAGATCGGAGCCCCTCCTTCTCCGTGTCCGGCTGGGCCTGGAAGGCGTTGACGTGGCAGATGTCGCACGCCCCTGGCACGGGTGGTGCACGGCCCCCGTCTGGAGGTGCGGGTCCGTCCCGGCCTCCGGCATGGCCCGCGGCAGGTGCCGGGCCCGCTCGGTCAGGATCCCGCCCTCACCCATCAGCCGTAGTCCCTCACCGGTTCGGACCTCCTCGGCGGCAGGGATCTCCAGTTCGTCCAGCAGCGGCAGACTCGGCCCATTCGCCCAGGGCCCGGTCCTCGTCGTCCTCGCATCGCGCTCTGGGCGCCGTCCACGCCCCGGCAGGCGACACACCGGCCGCCGCCTCGGTCGAGTGATCGATCGTCCTGTTCGTCAGGCGACTCCCTCGGGGAGGTTCGCGCCTGACGCACGACCCAGCTCCCCGAGGTCATGGCGGTGGTCGTGTTGCAGCGGCACACGCTACTGCAAAGAATTCAGACACGATGCCGGGCGCACACGACCAGTTCGGGTACCTGCGGGTGCCGTGGTACCTGTCGTGTCCGGTCCGAGCGGGCGCACACCGGGTGACGCCGCGCCCCGGGGTTCGCCTCTCATTCCCCTTTTGGAGGACTGTGTGACTACGTGTCGTCTCCCGGCCGCTGCGGGCCCCGGCGGTGCTGCCCCTCCCCCTGCAGAGAGCTCGTGGCCGCCAGGGTGGCGGTGGGCCGGCATCCGTGCACTGGTCGCAGGGCTCGTCCTGGTGGCCGGCCTGGCCCTGCCGGTGCTGTCCGCGCAGCCCGCGCACGCTCTGCCGCCCGGTACGTACGCCTACATCGCCCAGGACGGCGGAACGGTACCGGTGATCGACACCGCCACCGGCACGATCGTCACCACCGTCAACGTCAGCACCAGCGAGCGTGGTGTGGCGGTGCTGCCGGGTGCCGAGTTCGTCTACGTCACCAACTTCCTCGCCGATCAGGTGGCGGTGATCGCCACCTCCACCAACACCGTCACCGCCACCATCCCCGTCGGCAACCGACCGCGTGGTGTGGCAGCGTCGCCGAACGGCGCCTTCGTCTATGCCGCCAACACCCTCGGCAACTCGGTCTCGGTGATCGACACCTCCACCAACACCGTCACCGCCACCATCCCCGTCGGCAACAACCCCCAGCAGGTGGCGGTGTCGCCGAACAGCGGCTTCGTCTACGTCACCAACCAGAACGACAACACGGTCTCGGTGATCGACACCTCCACCAACACCGTCACCGCCACCATCCCCGTCGGCAACAACCCCCAAGGGGTGGCGGTGTCGCCGAACGGCGCCTTCGTCTACGTCACAGCCGGCAACGACGACGCCGTTTCGGTGATCGACACCTCCACCAACACCGTCACCGCCACCGTCCCCGTCGGCGATTTCCCGATGAGACTGGCGGTAACCCCGAACGGCGCCTTCGTCTACGTCACCAACGACCTGGGCGACTCGGTCTCGGTGATCGACACCTCCACCAACACCGTCACCGCCACCATCCCCGTCGGCGACGAGCCGCTCCCGGTGGCGGTCGCCCCGGACGGCTCCTTCGTCTACGCCGCCAACAGAGCCGACGGCTCGGTGTCGGTGATCGACACCTCCACCAACACCGTCACCGACACCATCACCGGTCTGCGCGCCCCGGAAGCGTTGGCGTTCGCGGTGGTGCCGAAGCCGATGGCGCCGGCGCTGAAGCTGCTCAAGCTCACCACCGGCGGCCAGTTCGTCCGCGGCGGACAGGGGACCTACAGCCTCACCGCGACCAACACCGGCAACGCGGCAACCGACGGCACCACCGTCACCCTCACCGACACCCTCCCCGCCGGCCTGACCCCGGTCAGTCTCTCCGGCACCGGCTGGACCTGCACCCTCACTCCCCTGTCCTGCACGCGCAGTGACGTCCTCGCCCCCGGCGCCAGCTATCCACCCCTCACTCTCACCGTTCAGATCGCCGCCGACGCGCCGAAACAGGTCACCAACACCGCCACCATCACCGGCGGCGGCACCACCGGCACCAGCACCGCCACCGCGACCACCACCCTCAAGGACAAGCCCGGCTACGGCGGGCACGACCCCCGTAAGGCGTAACAGGCCACCGGCCGACAGCCCCGGCGCGTCGTCACCGGCTATGTCGGCTGACCCGAACGACCGCAGGCGAAGTGCGGGTGTGCCAAGGTCCGGCACACCCGCACAGCCCGCTCCGCGCTCTCCGGCTCCCGAAACCCGGGACGAGTCCACGACCGGCAGTCGGCCCACGGGGCTGTTCCCCGTCGGATCCGCAGTCGACCTAAGACGCCCGCTGAATCCGCTTCACTCGCGCAGGGTGCCGGTAGCACGCCGATGGCCGCGGCGCCCGGTCTCCTCCGTCCGCCCCCGTGGCCGTCGGCGGCGCACGCGTCACGTCCAGCATCGTCTGCACCACCAAGGCGATCGAGTCCGCGAACGCCCGCATCCGGAGGGCGGTCAAGGCATCCGCGGCCGCTTCCCGAACGAGACCGCGGCCCTGAAGTGCGTCTCCATGGCGATCATGTCCCTGGACCCGGCCGGCAAGGGGCAGGCCCGCTGGACCATGCGCTGGAAGACCGCGCTGAACACCTTCGACATCACCTTCGACGGCCGTCTCTCCGCAGCACGTCAGTAACCCCGACCATCCGCGTTGCACCGTTCAATCGACGTGATGCGCGAGATCGTGCAATCCGTGCGCGCCCCGCAGACCCTGCCGCGCGCGTCGATCGCGTCATGACGCGGCCCATGCCGGCCCGCGGTGCGGCCGCCGCCGTCCGGCGGGCCCTGGACGGCCGCCACGACGTGACCGCCGAACCCCCGCCGCCGCCTCCGCCCGGCTGGCGCGCCGGTGAACGCGCTCTGCGGCTGGGCACGTCGGCCGTTGTCGCGCCGGCCGCCGCGCTGGTCACCGGGCGCCCCTGGGTACTTGCTCTCGCGGCCGCGCCCCTGGTGCTGATCGCCTTCGCGCCGCCGAGCGGGCCGCGCCCCAAGGCGGTGACGGCCGAGGCGGAGGTGGAGCCGCGGCGGTGCTTCGAGGGCGAGCAGGTGAGGGTGCGGATCACGGTGGCCTACGACGGTGAGTCCGGCCGCCTGGACCCCGGCGTCACCCTCGGACACGGGGTCGGGCTCGACCACCTCGCGGTCGGCCCGCACCGCATCGATCTCGTCCTGACCGCGCAGCGCTGGGGCCGCTGGAAGCTCGGCACGGTCGATGCCGACGTCTACGACCGCGGCGGGCTGGCCCGTTGCACCGTGCGGGCCGAACTCGCAGAGGTCGCCGTCCTCCCCCTGCCCGGACACGCCGGCCTCACACCCATCCTGGTCCGGCTGCCGCAACGGCTCGGCGAGCACACCGCCGTGCAGCACGGCGAGGGCGTCGAGGTCACCGGCGTGCACCCGAATGTGCGCGGCGAACGTCAGCGACGGATCCACTGGCCGGCCACCACTCGCCGCGGCACCCTGCAGGTCCACCAGTCGCCGCGGAGCGCACCGCCGACACCGTGGTGCTCCTGGACGTGCTCGCCGACGTGGTCGACCCGGTCACCGGCACGTCCTCGCTCCACTTCTGGAGAAGGACGGCTACCACGTCCGGCTCGCCGTGCATGCGGACGGGCGAGTACTGCTGCGCTCCCGCGGCGGTAGGGACGTGACCGCCGTTCCCTCTCGACTCTGTTCCGTTGCATGCAGAGGGTCCTGTGCCCGTGTGCCAGGAAACGCGCAGGCGGTCACCCTCGCCGATCTGAAGAACGGACAACAGGGCGGAAGCGTTCGGCGCCAGCCGCTCTCGAACGTCGTTGGCCCGAACCGAGACGCTGAGGAGAGGGGCCGGGCCCGTTGGCCCTCTCGCTGGATGCGGACCGTGGCAGAATGCCAGCATGGTTCTGATCCGAAAGGGCGATGCCGCGTAGGCGTCCGAAGGCCGTCCGCGCCGAGCGGTGGCGGCCGCCCAAGCACCTGCCGGTCCGTCGGATCTCGGGCGTATCAGCCCGAACTCGGGCAGCGGTACGACGCGTTGAAGCCGAATACCTGTGGCCGGACGCAGTTGCTGACGCTCTCAGCCGCTTCGAGTGGGCTTTCAGGCAGCCGGGACGGTATCTGACTGGTCCTGGCGAGAGTCCCGGCATCGAGATCGAGGACGGACGAGATGACCTGGAAGTCGCCCTGCTGCACCTGCCCGGAGGAGCCCGAGCAGACCTGGGCCGCTTGGTGAAGCGAATCGATGTGGAGTTCGAACGTCGGACTCTTCCGAACCCGGGCCGGGTGAGCGGGTGGACGGCGGGGCGCTGGTGGTGGTGGCGCATTCGGGAACGGTGACGACGCCTGCGTCGGTGAGCGGCTCTGTCGGGGATCTCGGGATTCCCGGGACGGCGCCACGGCAACCCTCGCGGCACAACGGCGATGTGAGTGCGCGACCACCTTGACGGGCTGTGGAGCGACCAGGACTTCGTCTCCGGGTACCCACGCGATGGCCGCCCCGGTCTCTCTCCTGCTCAACCGGCCATGGTGTGCGTGCCGCAGTTCCTGTTCAACCTGTCCGACCGGCAGGCGGCGGAGGCGGTCCGGGAGGCCGCCCGGGACGTCCGATCACACCGCCCGCCATGGCTCCCTGTACCGTCGCCCGAGTCCACCCACGACGGTGCGGCCCGTGTCCCGACCGGTCCTCCTGCACGCGGCGGACCTCGGCCCGCACCGTGCACTTCCTCCCCCGTCACCTGCACGAACTTCAGATCCGCAACCGCACCGAGCAGCAAGACTTCCAGTGGAGACGGCTCTGCTCCGCCCGGTCCGGCGTCGAAGGAACCATCTGCGGATTCGTCGATGGGCACCAGGCACGGCGCAGCCGCCACCACGGGCTTCGCAAGACCCACGTCCAACACGTGCTGACCGGCATCGCCGTCAACCTTGAGCGCCTCGCTTCACGAACGTCACCACGCCGCCAGGGACCTCGGCACCCCACGGTCTCCCGGCGTTACCTCGACTCACGCGGCCTGACCTGGGAATGCTGGTGGCGGCGAGGAAGGTGAGCCCGATCCACAAGATCTCCGGCAGAGTCGCTCAGTGCGCTGCGGCGGTCAGTCCGGCGCGGTGTATCCGGGTGTGCTGGGCGACGCGCCGGCCGAGGTGGCGGGCGGTGCTCAGGTCCGCGTCGTGGACCGCGGGGGTGTCGTTGAAGCTCTGTGCGCCGGCGCCGAGGTAGAAGCCGAGGCGGTTGTCGTCCTCCGGGCTGGACGTGGTGGTGTTCCAGCCCGGCAGGAGGCCGAGGCTCACCCAGAGCATCCCGTGCTGGGCCGCCAGGAGCGAGAGGTACTGCAAGGTGTGCATCTTGTCGCCGCTCATGGAGCCGGAGTTGGTGAATCCCGCCGCGAGCTTGTCACTCCAGGCGCGGGTGCTCCACCGCTTGCTGGTGGCTTCGGCGAAGGCGTGGAACGCCCCCGACGCGGTGCCCATGTAGGTGGGGGTGCCGAAGACGATGGCGTCCGCGGCGTCCAGCAGGGCCCAGTCGGCGTCGCTCGGGGAGGCGACGTCCACGCGGTGGATCTGCGTTCCGGCGACGGAGCGCGCGCCGTCCGCGACGGCCGTGGCGAGCTGCGCGGTGTGGCCGTAGCCGGAATGCGACGCGATGACGATCGAGACATCGGACATGGGTGTTCCTCTCCTGCCGCGATGGCGGCGTGTTCCGTGGTGGTGCCGGCGCACGGCGAGTACGCCCGCGGCGGCCGGCCGCACTGCCGCGGCCCTCGGGCACCAAAGGCCCTGGCGGGGCGTGACACATGCTCAGGTGCCGCGGGCCGGCGCCCACCACCATCAGTATGGATCAGTGTTACGCGATGAACCGTATCACCGATAAGGCGGCGATACGCAAGATCGGATATCGTTGTTCCATGAGTGAGGAACGACGCGCCGTGCGGCGCCAGGTGCTGCAGGTGGCCGCCAGGCTTCTGGAGGAGGGCGGCAGCGAAGCGGTCTCCACGCGCGCCGTCGCCGCAGCCGCGGGCATCACCGCCCCCGCGCTCTACCGGATGTTCGACGACAAGGACGGACTCCTGGCCGAACTGGCCGCCTACGGCTTCGAGATGTACCTGGCCGAGAAGCGGGAGGGCCTGGCGCTGACCCCCGACGACCCGGTGGCCGACCTCTACCGCGGCTGGGACCTGCACGTCGACTTCGGAGTGCAGCACCCCGCGTTCTACATGCTCATGTACGGCACCGTGCGTCCCGGCCGGCGGCCCCCCGCGGCGGACGAGGCACACGCCCTGCTGGTGAGACTGCTGCGCCGCGCGGCCGACGCCGGGCGTCTCCGGGTTCCGGTGGAACAGGCGACCCGCGTCATCCACGCGGCGACGACGGGTGCCACGCTGGCGCTGATCGGCGAAGCGCCCTCGGAGCGGGACCCGACCACTTCGGCACGGCTGCGGGACACCGTCATCGCCTCCGTCACCACGGACCAGCCCGCCGCGTCCGGGTCGGACCTGGCCTCGCGCGCCCTCGCCCTCGACGCCGCGCTGGAAACCGCGCTCACCACCGGGCCCCCGGCGGCGGACGCCGGGGTGCCCCTGAGAGCCGCGGAGACGGCACTGCTGCGCGAGTGGTTGCACCAGCTGGCAGGCTGAACCGGCCGCGCGCGGACCGGGGCCGTGCCTGGGCTTCTGGCCGCCGGTGCGGCCCGGGACGCGAGCATGCGGAGCCGAAGTCGAAGGCGGCGAGTAAGCAGGAACTGCGCGAGCAGCGGCAGCGGCTCCACGACACCGGACGTCGCCGCCTCGCCGCCGGGCGGTCGCATCGTGGGCTCCTCCGGGCGCCCCACCGGCGGCCACGCCCTGGGGCCCAGACGCACCAGCCCGTCGCGGGTCCTGGCCGTGTCCGGGCCGTTACGAGTCAGTGCGGCCTTCGTCGCGATGCGGCGCCGGCCGTCACGGCGCCGGTTGTCGGGGCGGGGGCCTTCGCGTCCGGTGCGCACACCAGCACCACCTCCGAGAGCCTCCTTACGCCTTCCCTGCCCGACGGCCGGCGGCCGTGACGCACGCTCACCGGCCGGGCACACCCTCACCCTGATGCGCCGAAGCCGGTCGTCACGGCGCCCTGCCGGCGGTTCCCCGCTGCTCCCGGGCCGCGCGCACGACGGCGCGCCGGATGGGCTCATAGCCGGTGCAACGGCAGATGCCGGATCCGACAACGCCCGCGATGGCCTCCGGGTCGTCAGCGAGGCCGGGATCGGCTTCGAGCGCTCCGGCTGCCGCCATGAGGAAACCCGGTGTGCAGAATCCGCACTGGAGAGCGTGCTCGGCCGAGAAGGCACGTTGCAGCGGATGAGGCTCGCCGTCGGGCTCCGCAAGGCCCTCGACGGTACGGACCGAACTGCCGTCGCACTGGACGGCCAGCACCAGACACGAGCGAACCGGCCTGCCGCCCATGAGAACGGTACAAGCCCCGCAGACGCCGTGTTCACACCCCAGGTGGGTACCCGTGAGGCCCAGATCGTCGCGCAGGACATCGGCGAGCAGGCGGCGTGGCTCCACGTCGACAAAATGCCCGGCACCGTTCACATTGAGTGTGATCTTCATCGACGTCCCTCTCGTACGGCAAGCCGGGCGCGCTGGTCCGCTGCCGCTTCGAGGAGCGTTCTGCCGACCAGGACGGCGATGACCTGCCGCTTGTACTCCACATCCGCGTACGGTTCGGCGACCGGTGCGGCGTCCTCCTGGGCGGCGATGCGGCCGGCGTGGGCGAACAGGTGGTCATCGGGGAGTCGGGCCCCCTCCGGGAGCGGACCGATGTCGGCACCGGCCAGCGACCGTTCGGCGGCGCGGGCCCGCACCGGGCGGTCGGCGCAGTTGGCCAGCCCGATCCGTGCGCCGCTGATCGCGCCGTCGGTCACCGTGAGGGTCGCCGCGACGGCGACCTGGGCGAAGCAGAACCCCGTACGGCGGTGCTCGAGGAAGCCGACGCCGGTGTCCTCGCGAAGGAGCGGGAGGCGAACGGAGGTGATGAGCTCCATGGGCCGGCGCTCACTGCGGTGCGGCCCGAGGAAGTAGTCACCGGCCGCGACGGATCGTGTGCCGTCCGGGCCGGTCATCTCCACCACGGCCTCCAGGGTGACGCCGATGGCGCACCATTCCGAGGCGGGGTGGGCCCAGCCGAAGGAGCCGACCATGGTCCCACGGGAACGGATGGGCGGATGGGCGATGTTGACCACGGCCCGGGACAGCAGGGTCCCCAGCGGGCCCGGTGCGACTTCGGCCGATTCGAAGGCCGTGTGGCGAACCAGCGCGCCGACCCGCAGGTCGCCGTCCTCGATACTCATGCCGCCGAGTTCCCGGATGCGGTTGATGTCGACGACGAGGTCCGGCCGGACGCGTTGCAGGCGCATCTCCAGGATCAGGCTCTGTCCTCCGGCGAGCACCTGGGCCTTGTGTCCGGTGCCGCCGAGTGCCTCGACGGCCTCGGCGACCGTGCGGGCCGCCACGTAGTCGAAGGGTGCGGGTTTCACCGGACGCCTTCCCCGTGTCCGGGTGCGCGCGCGGCCCGCCAGACGATGTCGGGGGTGAGCGGCGTCTGCAGCAGGCCCGGATCGGCGATCCGCAGGGCGTCGGCCACGGCGTTGACGATGGCGGCCGGAGCGCCGATGCAGCCGGATTCCCCCGCTCCCTTGGCACCCAGCGGTGTGCCGGGGTTGGGTGTGCGGGTGTGCCTGATGTCGACAGGCGGTATCTCCGCGAACGTCGGCAGCAGGTAGTCCAGGAATCCGCTCGCCAGACACGGTACGCCGACGTCGTCGAACGTGATGCCTTCGTAGAGAGCCTGGCCGATGCCCTGCACGGTCGATCCGAGCGTCTGCCCATGGACCGTCGCGGGGCTGAGGACCACCCCGCAATCCTCGACGGCCACGAGTCGCAGGACGTTCACGGTACCCAGATCCGGATCCACCTCCGCCACGGCGACGTGCGCGCCGAAGGGGAACGCGACGCTGGTCTCGTACCGGTCCTCGACCCTCAACGGCCCTGTCGCCTTCACCAGATCGCCCAGGCTCGTGGCCGCCGGACCGCCGGAGGCCGCGTGCACGCCGCCGTCGGCCCAGTCGACCTCGTCGACCGGCAGCCCCCACGACTCCGCGGCTCGTTCGCGGGCCTCCTGGACCAGGAGGCCCGCCGCGTGCTGGAACATGGCACCGGCGACCTGTGCCGACCTGCTGGCGAAAGATCCCACTCCTTCGGGCTGTTCGTCGGTGTCGCCCTCGATCAGACGGACGTGTGTCTCCGGGACACCGAGAGCCTCGGCGACCAGCGCGGGGAAGAGGGTCTCGTGACTCTGGCCGCTGGACGCCGCACCGCATCGGGCGGTGACGGTGCCGTCCTCGTGGGCCTCGACGCTGCCGAACTCGTGCAGAAGGCCGGCCTCACCGCCGGAGCGCTCCACGTAGCAGGAGACTCCGATGCCCAGCGGCAGTGCGTCCGGGTCGTCATGGCGGCGGCTCCGCTCCGCGCGCCACTTCTCGTATCCGAGCGTCCGCAGCGCCAGATCCAGGGCGGCGGAGTAGTTCCCGCTGTCGTAGCGGCGCCCGGTCGGTGTCTCGTACGGGAAGGCGTCGGAGGGGATGAAATTGCGCCGCCGCAGCTCGACCGGATCGATCCCGAGCCGCCTGCCGAGCAGGTCCATCGTGCGCTCGATCGCGGTCGTCGCCTCGGGGCGTCCGGCGCCCCGGTACGGGTAGGTGACCATGGTGTTGGTGAGCACCGAACGCACGGTCGCGTGGACGTGCGGCGTGGTGTACGCGCCGGTCGCCATGCTCGCCGTGATCATCGGCAGCGTCACACCGAGGTGCGGATAGGCGCCGGCATCGGCGTCGATCGTCAGCTCGTAGGCGAGGAGCCGTCCTTCGGTGTCGGCGGCGAGCCGTACCGTCTGCTCCTGTCCCCTGCCCCGGGTGGCGACGAGCATCGACTCCAGACGGTCCTCGATCCAGCGGACCGGCCGTCCGAGCCGCAGGGCCAGGTAGGCAACGACCAGGTACTCGGGGAACATGGCGCTCTTCGACCCGAAGGCGCCTCCAGTGTCCGGGACGACCACTCGGATCCGGTCAGCGGGCCGGCGGAGCGACGCGGCCAGTGAACGAGCGAGCCGGTGCGGCATCTGGTGCCCCGCCCACACCGTCAGCCGGTCCCCCTCGGGTACGGCGAGGATCGTGCGGCATTCCATGGGGCTGGGCATCAGCAGTTGCTGACGATACGCGGCCTCCACCACCACGGCGGCGTCCTGCCAGACGGACGGATCGACGGGCGTACCCGCCTCGCCCCGCAGGGCGATGTTGCTCAGGCCGTCGAACAGGCGCACGGAGTCGTCGCGCAGTGCCGCCGACGGCGTGACGACGGCGGGCAGGGGATCGATCGTGGCGTTCACCTCCGCGACCCCGTCCTCGGCCCGGTACCGGTCCTCTCCGACGACGACCGCCAGCGCCTCGCCCGGGTAGCGCACCCGGTCCTTCACCAGTGCGGGCCACTCCCGTCCTGCGACGGCGTCATCCTTCGACAGCCGGTCGAGAATGGCGACCGGGGGAAGGTCCGGCAGATCCGTGGCCGACCAGGCCCCCAGCACACCCGGCACGTCACGGGCGGCCGTGCAGTCCACCGCCCGCAGCCGGCCATGGGCCACCCGGCTTCTCACGAAGGCCGCTTCGAGACATCCCGGCACATCGATGTCGGCGACGTACCGGCCTTTCCCGGTGAGCAGCCGCGCGTCCTCGCGCCTCGCCCATCGCGCCACGGCATACCTCCTCCGTCGTCCGTGCGTGAACCTGCCGGGCAGGAGCCGCCCACCACGAGCACCGCGCGAGATCTCTGATCCACACCGCGCGGAGGGGATTCGGGCCCCGTCCCGCCGACGATGCCTCCTGTGCCCCGGCGCCCGCTACCGTCGTGCCGCTGAGGGGCCGAGGCGTCCCCCGAAGTCCGTGCGTACCAGCCCCAGGGCCCGCAACCCGGCTGCGCGCACCGCTCATTCGGGGCCGGTGGGCGTGCCGAAGGACAGGGTGGGCATCTGGTAGGCACCGGTTCGGGGACGGGTCAACGCCGGTTCCAGGGTCTCGACCAGGAACAACTCGTTGATGAACTGCACATGGCCGGACAGCAGGTGGCTCGTCCGTCCCTCGGCCGCGTGGCTCCGCAGTCCCGCGGCGACGTGGACGTGCGGTGCGACCTCGTGGGCCTCCTCGTTCCAGGCGATGGTCCCGCACCCCAGCATTTCGACGTGTTCGTACTCCGCAGCGGACCAGACCGGAGCTTCCGGGTCCGCGATGTGCTCGCAGGTCCCCACGAGCCGGACCGAACGGAATGCCCCGAGGAACATCGGCAGGTAGCCGGCGCGGACCTCGTGCTCGGCGCAGAATGCCGCCAGTTGTGCGAGGAACTCCTCCCCGTGGTCGAGCGCGATACCGAAGGCGCGACCCGTGGTGAGTTGGGCGAAGCGCATGTCGGAACTCCTCGGGCATCCTGGGGGCTTGTGTCCCACCCGCCACCGGGCGGGCATCGCCGTGCCCCTACTGGCGGGACGGGTTCTCGGTGCTGGTGGCTCGCGCGTAGCGGACGGCCGCGTCGAGCAGGGCGGGTTCGGTGTGGTGCCTGGCCAGGACGCCCACGCCGAAGCGCCGCCCGCTCGTCGGGACCACGAGTTGCGGGCATCCGGACAGGCTGGCGGGTGCGGTGAGGCGGAACGCGGCCAGACGATAGGCGGCCAGTTCCTGATCGTCGGCATGCCGGGACGGCGGCAGATGGGGCATGACCGGCAGCACGACCACGGACCCTTCCTCGAAGACATCGTCCAGTCGTGCTCGGTAGTCCGATCGGGCCTGCTCGTCGGCGCGCTTCTGCGCCTCGGGCATCCGGCTTACTTCCTCGGCGTTCCGCAGGCGTCCGGCGATCAGCGGGTGGAACGCGTCCCGGTGCTCGCTCACCCACGCGCCGTGTGTCTGCCAGATCTCCCCGTCGACCAGGCGTGCGAAGACCGCGGCCGGCTGCTCGGCAACGAAGTCCGAGAAGGCCAGCGACGAGTCGACGGGGCTGTCGAGGGCGGAGGACAGCATCGCCACGGTCCGCCGGATGGCTTCTGCGGCCTCGTCGCTGACCAGGTCGAGGCAGTCCTCCGGGAATCGGATACGCGAGACCTTGCCGCTCGGTGTCTCGTCGCTCTGCCCGGTCGCCACCGAGTGGGCACGCGCGAGCGGTGACGGCTCACGGCACAAGAACCCCACGGTGTCGAACGACGGGGCCAGCGGGAGTACCCCGGTGGTGTCCATCAGTCCTTGGGTGGGACGCAGGCCGAACAGCCCGCAAGCCGCCGACGGGACACGCACGGAACCAGCCGTGTCGGTGCCCAGTCCGATGTCGGCGAGCCCTCCTGCCACCGCGGACGCCGGACCCGATGAGGAACCTCCGGTCAGACGGTCCGGGTAGCGCGCGTTCACCGGGGCCTCGCCCTCGCCGGTGTTCCCCTCCAACGAGTACGCGAGCTCATCCAGCTTGCAAAGCCCCGCGATCGCCGCTCCCGCGAGGGTGAGTCTCTCCAGCAACGGGGCTGTCACCTCACTCGGCGAATGGGTGGAGCGCCAAGCGGTGAGCCCGTACGAGGGCGTGTGTCCCTCCAGGGCGAACATGTCCTTCACAGCCACTGACAGACCGCTTAGAGGACCCTGGCCGAGGGCCGGTCGCGGGGCGGAACCAGGCACCCAGCAATTGAGGTCTTCCTTGACCTGCGTCATACTTCATCGCTCCTTCTTCCGAAGGCAGGAGAACGGGCGTCGTCCAGAAGGACCGGGCCCCCGCTGTCGGCCTCGCGGCTCTCCCGTGGTGCCCGCTGTTCATTCGCACCTCTTCCCGTCCGCAAGAGGGTGCGATACGCGTGCGCGGAAGGGCGGGTGCCGGCGATACCGATGCCGTCTCCGACATTGCGCGCACTCGCGGTCCGCACAGCGAGTCCCGAGCAGTGGAGGTTCTCGGCGGGTAGCATCAGTGTAGTGAAAAACTCGGAAGACCACCTGCCTTCACAGTCCGGCGCCACATTGATGCTGTCGGTCAAGGTCCGTCCGGGCCTCAGGGAAGAATATGAGCAGTGGCAGAGCCGGGTGATCGACGCGGCGAGTGAATTCTCCGGTTTCGAGGCGGCAGAAGTGCATCCGCCGGCGTCGGCGGAGGGAAGCGACTGGGTCGTCGCCTTCCGCTTCTCGCACCCGGAAGCACTCATGACCTGGATGGGTTCGGAGACACGCAAGTCCTTGCTCGAAGAAGGCGATCCGCTCCTCCAGGACCACAGGATCCAGGACGTTCTCATCGGCGGCGCACCCACCAGGCGGGAGAACTTCACCGCGGTCATCGGGCACGATGTGCGACCGGGGCACGAGGACGGCTATCGGCACTGGCGGAACAAGGTGCTCAAAGACGCGGGCGACTGCCCCGGCTATGCGGGTTCCGAGGCATTCAGCCCCGTCCGGGGTGTCCAGGAGCGATGGGTCATGCTCGTCCGCTTCGACAGTCGCCTGCACCTCGAAAAGTGGATGGAGTCCGACGCCTATGCGAAACAGCTGGACGCGGGTCGCCAACACTTCGCCACGCATGACGTCCGTAAAGTCCCGTCAAGCTTCAGCGGGTGGTTCCGCTTCGACGAAGAAACGGCTTCCGGAGCTCCCCCCAACTGGAAGCAGGCTTTCGCCATCCTGCTTGCGCTCTATCCCGTCGTGATGATTATGGCGCTCTTCCTCGTGCCCGTTCTGAATGGCATCGGAGCGCTGTCTCCCCTTTACATCCAGGGATTCATCCAGAGCGCCCTGGCTGTCGGGGCCCTGACCTGGATCTTGATGCCTGTCGTGAATCGGGGGCTCACCTTCTGGCTCATCCCCGGCCGTAGCCGCACAACTACCCTTCAGGTCGCGGGAACCGGCATCGTCGTACTGGGCTGGATCGTATTCCTCGTCGTATTCGGGCTTGCCACCCGGTGACGCACCCAGGGCTTGATCAATTTCCATGGGTGTCGGAGTGTCGGGGTGTCGGAGTGTCGGGGTGTCGGTGATGCCCGGGATCGGGAGTTCTCGTTCCGGCTCGTCGCGGATGGCCCGGGTGGTCTCGGCGAAATCGTCGGCTTGGTCCCGGTGTGGATGGTAAAGGCGTCCTCGGCGGAGACCGGTGACGGCGTGGCCGCTCTCGCGGGTCTCGCGCTTGCCGGACTGCTTGCGGCACCGCGCTGTCAGGCCACGGCGGTGCCGTGAGCCGGCCGTGGGCAGTCGGCTGGTTGGTTCTGATCACGGCGATGCGGTGGGCCTTCTCGGTCTCGGCCAGCCAGGAGATGTTCGCCTTGACCGAGTGCAGGGCGTCAAAGGTGACGACGGTGTCGGCCGGACGCAGCGGCGCAGGAAGGGCACGGAAGCGCGTGGTTTCGTTCGTCTTCCCGGCCGGCCTCCACCCGGGCGCGGGTCACCACACGGCCGTGGGTGACCGCGGGGAGCAGGTGCCGGCGCGGCGCGGCGCGACAGGCCGAGCCCTTGGGCGCTTTGCCTTCGACGGCGATCACGCGTGGTCGCCCGGCCCCGAGGCGGACGGCGGGCGCGGCGGGCGCGGCGG
>NZ_LBDA02000052.1 GCF_000980885.2 Streptomyces malaysiense
GGCGCCGTCCTGGTTGACGGCCGAGCCGCGGAGTACGGCGAGGACCTGGTGGCCGTTGGCCTGGGCGTCGGAGAGTCGTTCGAGCAGGACGAGGCCGACGCCTTCGGAGAAGCCGGTGCCGTCGGCGCCTTCGGCGAACGCCTTGCACCGGCCGTCCTGAGCGAGACCCCGCTGGCGGGAGAACTCCACGAAGACCGTCGGGGAGGCCATGACGGTGACACCGCCGGCCAGTGCCATGGAGCACTCGCCGTTGCGCAGGGCCTGCGCGGCCAGGTGCATCGCCACCAACGACGAAGAACACGCCGTGTCCACGGTCACCGCGGGACCCTCGAATCCGAAGGTGTAGGCGACCCGCCCCGAGGCCACGCTGCCGGCCGTGCTGGTGATCAGATAGCCCTCGAAGCTGCCGGCGTGGGACCCGGTCGGAGCGGGGGCGTAGTCGCTGTACATGACACCCGTGAACACGCCCGTGTTGCTGCCGTGCAGCGTTCCCGGCTCGATGCCCGCCCGTTCGAGCGCTTCCCAGCTCGTCTCCAGCAGCAGGCGCTGCTGCGGGTCGATGGCCAGTGCCTCGCGCGGCGAGATGCCGAAGAACTCCGGATCGAAGTCGGCCGCGTCGTGCAGGAATCCGCCGCGGCGGGTGTAGCTCTTCCCCAGGCGGTCAGGATCGGGATCGTAGAGGTCCGCGACGCCCCAGCCGCGCTGCTCGGGGAAGTCGGAGATCACCTCCTGCCCCTCGACGACGGTCTGCCAGAAGGCCTCGGGCGAGTCCATTCCACCGGGATAGCGGCAGGCCATCGACACGATCGCGATCGGTTCGTCCCCGGCGGCCACAGTGGCGAGCGTCTGCGCGGAGACGTCCTCGCCGCTCGTGACGAGTTCGCTGTGCAGGTGACGCGCGAGGGCTTCGGGGGTCGGCCGGTCGAACACGAGGGTGGCGGGCAACCGCAGGCCCGTGGCCGTGGCGAGCCGGTTGCGCAGTTCGACCGAGGTGAGGGAGTCGAAGCCGAGCATCTTGAAGGAGCGTTTGGGATCGCCGGTCGGGCCGGCGGGTTCGCCGAGCACGACGGCCACCTGCGTCTGCACCAGATCCCGTAGCAGCTGGTGCTGTTCGGCCCGTCCCAACCCGGCCAGACGCCCGCGCAGCTCGTCCGTTCCCGTACCGGCCGCACCGGAGAGCGCGGTGCGGTCACCGGCGGTCTCGCCGCGTCGCCTGGTCGGGGTGCGGACCAGACCACGCATGACGGCCGGGAGCGAGCCGGTCCCCGCCTGGGAGCGCAGGGCCGCGGCGTCGATACGGGCTGCCACCACGAGTGGCGGCGCGTCGGTGGTGAGCGCGGTGTCCAGCAGTTCCAGGCCGCGTTCGGTCGCCAGGGGACGGATACCCATGCGGCTCATCCGCGCCAGGTCCCGGTCGCCGAGATGGCCGGTCATGCCGCTGGACTCGGCCCACAGCCCCCACGCCAGGGAGACCGCCGGCAGGCCCTGGGACCGTCGGTGTGCGGCGAGCGCGTCGAGAGAGGTGTTCGCGGCCGCGTAGTTGGCCTGCCCGCCGCCGCCCGCCACACCGACGACGGAGGAGAACAGTACGAAGGCCGACAGGTCGAGGTCGGCTGTGAGCCGGTGCAGGTGCCAGGCGGCGTCGGCCTTCGTCCGCAGTACGGACTCCGTCCTCTCCGGGGTGAGCGAGGTGATGACGGTGTCGTCCAGGGCACCGGCCGCGTGCACGATCGCGGTGAGGGGGTGCTCCGCCGGCACTTCGGCGACCAGGCGGGCCAGAGCTGCCTGGTCGGCGACGTCACAGGCGGCGAAGGTCACCTCGGCGCCGCGGGCGGTGAGCCGGGCCGCGAGGTCCGCGGCGTTGGGGCTCTCTGCCCCCCGGCGGCTGACGAGCAGCAGGTGGCGTACGCCGTGCCGGGAGACCAGGTGCTGGGCGACGAGGGCGCCGAGCGTGCCGGTCGCACCGGTGATCAGGACGGTTCCGTCAGGGTGCGGCGGTCGGCCGGTGCCGACGTCCTGGACCACGTCGCGGGAGAGCCGCGGTACGTAGGGTGTGCCGTCGCGGAGGGCGAGCTGGGTCTCTCCCGCCGACCGGGCCGCGGTCACGGACTCGGTGAGCGATCCGGGCACGCGGTGCGCCGGGACCCGCTCGTCGGAGTCGACCAGGAGAAAGCGGTCCGGCTGCTCCGCCTGCGCCGCCCGGACCAGGCCCCACACGGCGGCCTGGTCCGCGGCGGCCAACGTCTCACCGGGCCGTACCGCCACCGCCCCCCGGGTCACCACGACCAGCTGTGATCCCGCGAGACGTTCGTCGGCCAGCCACTCCTGGAGGAGTGCCAGCGTGCCGAGCACCGCACCGTGGTCCGTACCCGTGCTCTGGCCGGAGTCGCCGGCCGGGGAGGGCAGGGCCGCGATCACCACGTCGGGAATCCCGTCGTGGCCGGCGAGGAGTTCGGACAGGCCACCGGAGCCGCTGCCCGCCACGTCGAGAACCGCCCAGGTGGTGCTCTCCGCGCCGCTTTCCGCCGTGGGCAGCGGAGTCCAGCCGAGGGTGTACAGGGCTCCGCCGTCCCGGGAGGCGGCGGCGAGCAGGTCACGGGAGATCGTCCTGGTCGTGAGGGAGTCGACGCTGACGACAGGCCGGCCGAGCCGGTCCTCCAGCAGCAGTTCCACGGCGTCGTTCCCGGCCGGGCGGACGCGTACGCGCACCGCCGAGGCTCCGGTCGCGTGGGACTCCACACCCGCCCACGCGAACGGCAGGCGTACACCGCCGGCCCCGTCCCCTCCCAGCAGCCCGACGGCGGCCAGGGGGTGCAGGGCGGCGTCGAGGAGGGCCGGGTGGGTGCCGAAGCCGTCGGTGTCGACGCCCTCCGGAAGGACCACGTCCGCGTACACCTCTTCGCCGAGCCGCCAGGCGGCGCGCACCCCCCGGAACGCCGGTCCGTACTCGTACCCCTGCGTGCGAAGCGCCGTGTAGAGACCGTCGACGTCGACGGGCGTGGCGCCGTCGGGCGGCCAGGCGCCCTCCGCCGCCGGCCGGACGGTACCGGACGGTGCCGTCGTCAGGGTGCCGGTGGCGTGCCGCACCCATGGCCGGTCCGGTGCCTCGTCCTCCGGCCGGGAGTGCACGGTCAGCTGCCGGGCGCCGGCGGCGTCGGCGGCGCCCACCACCACCTGGAGGCGCACCGCCCGCTCCTCGTCCAGGACGAGGGGCGCCTCGACGACGAGTTCGTCCACCCGCTGGCAGCCGCACTGGACGGCCACCTCCATGGCGAGGTCCGCGAAGGCGGCACCCGGCAGCAGGGCGGTCCCGGACACGACGTGGTCCGCCACCCACGGATGCGCCGCCAGCGACAACCGCCCGGTGAAGACCGACTCGTCGCTGTCCGCGACCGGCAGCGACGCGCCGAGCAGAGGGTGACCGCTCGCCTCGAGCCCGGCGGCGGACACGTCGGCCGCGGTGGACCGGGAAGGCGCGATCCAGTACCGCTGGTGCTGGAAGGCATAGGTCGGCAGGTCGAGGAACGGAGCCCCGTCAGTGGTGCCGGGAAGGGCCGGGATCCAGTCCACGGGCAGGCCGCGGACATAGCCCTCGGCGGCCGACAGCAGGAACCGCTCCACGCCCCCCTTGCCGCGCCTCAGCGTCCCGACCACGGCGCCCGCGCCCTGCTCGCGTTCGTCCTCCAGCACGTCCGTGATGCCGACCGTGAGGACCGGGTGCGGGCTGACCTCGACGAACGTGCGGTGCCCGGAGCGGATCAGGGCGCGCACGGTCTCCTCGAACCGGACGGTGTGCCGGCCGTTGCGGAACCAGTACTCGGCGTCCATCTCGGCGGTGTCGAGCAGGCCACCGGTGACGGTCGAGTAGAAGGCGGTCGTCGCCGGTGACGGACTGGTGTCCGCGAGGACTTCCAGCAGATGGTCGTGCACGGCGTCGAGTTGCGCCGAGTGAGAGGCGTAGCCGACGGGGATGCGCCGCGCCGCCACACCGAGGTGCGAGCACTCCGCGAGGAAGGCGTCCAGCGCGTCCGGCCCGCCGGAGACGACGGTGGAGGAGGGGCCGTTGACCGCGGCGACCTCGATCTCGCCTTCCCAGCGCGGCAGCAGGTCCGCCACCGCCGCGGCGGACAACGGTACGGAGACCATGCCGCCTCGGCCGGAGAGCGTGAGCAGCGCGCGGCTGCGCAGCGCGATGATCCGGGCGGCGTCCGCGACGGTCAGGGCGCCGGCCACGCACGCCGCCGCGATCTCGCCCTGCGAGTGCCCGATCACCGCGTCCGGTACGACGCCCACGGACTCCCACAGTGCCGCCAGGGCGACCATGACGGCGAACAGCGCCGGCTGGACGACGTCCACGCGGTCCAGGGAGGCCGCGCCCTCGGCCTCGTACAGGACGTCCATGAGCGACCAGTCGGTGTGCGGAGCGAGAGCGTCCGCGCATTCGCGCACCCGGGCGCGGAAGACCGGCGAACTGTCCAGCAGGTCCCGTGCCATGCCCTGCCACTGCGAGCCCTGACCGGGGAAGACGAAGACGGTCCGCCCCAGCTCGTCACCGGCCGTGCCCAGCACGGCTCCCGGGACCTCCTCACCGCGGGCCAGGGCCGCGAGGGAACCGCTCAGCCCGGCCAGGTCCCGGCCGGTGACCACGGCACGGTGCTCCAGAGCGGCACGCGTGGTCACCAGTGCCCGGCCGACGGCCGCGGGCGTCGGCGGCACGCCGTCGTCCACCCCGCCGTCGGGGGAGCCGCCCCGTCCGGCGAACGCCGCGAGGCGGCCCGCCTGTTCGCGCAGTGCGCTCTCCGACCGCGCCGAGACCACCCAGGGCACGCACGGCGCCGTCGCGCCACCAGCGCTCGGGGACCCGTCGTCGTCCGGGACCCGGCCGGTGTCCGCGTCACCGCCACCGCCACCGACGCCGGCGCCCTCGTCGTGCCGCGGCTGCGACGGCGCCTGCTCCAGGATGAGGTGGGCGTTGGTGCCGCTGATCCCGAACGAGGACACGGCTGCCCGCCGGGGCCGCCCCGTCGGCGGCCACTGCACCGGCTCGGTGAGCAGTGCCACCCGGCCGGCCGACCAGTCGACGTGCGGTGAGGGCTCGTCGACGTGCAGGGTCCGCGGCAGCGTTCCGTGCCGCATCGCCATCACCATCTTGATGACGCCACCCACCCCGGCCGCCGCCTGCGCGTGGCCGATGTTGGACTTGAGCGACCCGAGCCACAGCGGTCGCTCCGCCGGCCGGTCCTGACCGTAGGTGGCCAGCAGGGCCTGCGCCTCGATCGGGTCGCCCAGCGTGGTGCCGGTGCCGTGCGCCTCGACCGCGTCCACGTCGCCCGGTTCGAGCCGGGCGGTCGCCAGCGCCTGCCGGATGAGGCGTTCCTGGGCCGAACCGTTGGGCGCGGTGAGACCGTTGCTCGCCCCGTCCTGGTTGATCGCCGAACCACGGACGACCGCCAGTACGCGGTGGCCGTTGCGCCGGGCGTCCGAGAGCCGTTCCAGCGCGATCATGCCGACGCCCTCGGCCCATGCCGTGCCGTCGGCTCCCGCCGCGAACGCCTTGCACCGGCCGTCGGGTGCAAGGCCGCGCTGCCGGCTGAACTCCACGAACATGCCGGGGCCGGCCATCACCGTCGCCCCGCCTGCCAGAGCCAGGGTGCACTCGCCCATCCGCAGTGCCTGACACGCCAGGTGGAGGGCGACCAGCGAGGACGAACACGCCGTGTCGACGGTGACCGCCGGACCTTCCAGACCGAGGGCGTAGGACAGCCGGCCCGAGGCGACACTGACCGTCTGCCCCGTCAGCAGGTATCCGTCGAGCCGCCCCCGCGACTCGTACAGACGCGGGCCGTACTCCTGCGCGCTCGCGCCGACGAACACACCGGTGCGCGACGCACGCAGCGACGAGGCGTCGATCCCGGACCGCTCGGCGGCCTCCCAGGCGATCTCCAGCAGCAGTCGCTGCTGCGGGTCCATGGCCTGGGCCTCACGGGGGTTGATGCCGAAGAAGGCCGGGTCGAAGCCGGCGGCGTCCCGCAGGAAACCGCCCGCCCGGGTGTAGGCCGTGCCGGGACGGTCGGGGTCGGGGTCGTAGAGGCCGTGCAGGTCCCAGCCGCGATCGGTGGGGAACCCCGAGATCGCGTCGGTGCCGGAGGCGACCAGCTGCCACAGGTCCTCGGGGGACCCGACACCGCCGGGGAAACGGCAGCTCATGCCGATCACCGCGATGGGCTCGTCCTCGGACGCCGGGCGCGGCCGGTCGTGGCCGTCGCCGGCCCCGGTGCGCCCGGCGGCGGTCCCCGCCAGGAGGGAACGGAGGTAGCGGGCGAGCGCGGTCGGGGTCGGGTGGCCGTAGAAGGCGCTCGTGGTGACCCGTCGCTCCGTGGCGGCGCTCAGCCGCTTGCACAGTTCGACGGCGAGCGGCGAGTCGAAGCCGAGCTCCTTGAAGGCGTGGTCGGTGCCGACCGCCTCGGCCGTGACGTGGCCGAGGACGATGGCGATCTGTGTGCGCACCAGTTCCAGCAGCAGGCGGTCCTGCTCCGGTGCGTCGAGTCCGGCGAGCCGGGCACCCCACGACGTCCCGTCGACCTCCCCGGGTTCCGCTCCCGGGACCCCCTCCGCAGGGGGGACCTCTTCGGCCGTGGCGCCGGTGGCTTCCTCCGCCGCCGACAGCGTGCGGTGCCACGCCGACAGCGCGGGGGCCACCGCCCGCAGTGCGGACCGCTGCTCCTCGGGGAGTTCCAGCGTGGTGGTCAGCGCCTCCACGTCGGCGTCGTCGACGGCCTTCCAGAACGCCGCCTCCACCGGCGTGGCGGCGCCGGGGACCGGCTCGGGCCAGTGCCGGGTGCGCTGGAAGGCGTAGGTGGGCAGGGGCGTACGCCTGCCGTCGGCGGTCACCGTGCCCCAGTCCACCGCCGCGCCGTGGACGTGGGCCTCGGCCAGCGCCGCCAGCACCGACTGCTCCTCGGGCTGGTCGGGGCGCAGCACCGGGATCAGCGCGGTGCGGGAGGTGCCGTCGGCGTCGACCTCGGCGAGCACCGTCTCCGCCATGGAGGTCAGCACCCCGCCGGGCCCCACCTCGACGAACGTGTCGACACCCAGTCCGTGCAGGGCGGCCACCCCGTCGGCGAACCGCACCGGGCGTCGGACGTGCTCCACCCAGTAGCCGGCGTCGGCCAGCTCCCGGGCCAGCGCGGGCCGGCCGGTGAGATTGGAGATGACGGGGATGCGCGGGGCGTGGAAGGCGAGCCCCGCGGCCACCTCGCCGAACTCGGCGAGCATGGGCTCCATGAGGGGGGAGTGGAAGGCGTGGCTGACCTTCAGCCGCCGCACCCTGCGCCCCTGCGCGGCCCAGTGGGCGGCGACCTCCTCGACCACGGCCTCGTCCCCGGAGACCACCACGGAGGCAGGGCCGTTGACGGCGGCGATGTCCGCCCGGTCCTCGTGCCCGGCCAGCGTCCGCCGCACCTCGTCCTCGGTCGCCTCGACCGCGGTCATCGCGCCGCACGCGTCCAGGGACTGCATGAGGCGGCCGCGTGCCGCCACCAGCGTGCAGGCGTCCGCCAGTTCGAGGACACCGGCGGCGTGGGCGGCCGTGAGCTCACCGATGGAGTGGCCGGCCAGGTGGTCGGGCCGGACGCCATAGTGTTCGAGGAGCCGCCACAGCGCCGTCTCCACGGCGAACAGGCCGGTCTGGGTGAAGAGCGTCCGGTCCAGCAGCCCGGCCTCGGCGCTACCGGACTGTGCGAACAGCACTTCGCGCAGCGGCCGCGGCAGCAGCGGGTCCAGGTGGGCGCAGACCTCGTCCAGCGCCCTGGCGAACACGGGCTCCCGCCGGTGCAGGCGGTGGCCCAGGCCGGCGTACTGGCTGCCCTGCCCGGTGAAGAGGAAGGCGGTGCCGCCCTGCTTGCCGGCCGTGCCGCGGAACAGTCGCGCACCGCCTTCGCGGCCCGCGGCCAGGTCCTCCAGAGCGGCGCGGAACCCGTCCGCGTCCCCGCCGAGGACGACGGCCCGGTGGCGGAAGTGGGTACGGGTCGTGGCCAGCGAGTGGCCGATGTCCGCCAGGTCCGGGCCGGGCCCGGCGTCGAGACGTTCGCGCAGCCGCCGGGCCTGCTCGCGCAGCGCGGCCGCGCTGGGTGCCGAGACCGTCCAGGCCGTGGTGCCCCTCCTGGCCGGCTCACCGGTGGCGTCCTCCGCCTGCGACCGGTCGGGCGCCTCACCGAGCACGACATGGCAGTTGGTGCCGCCCATGCCGAACGAGGAGACGCCGGCGAGCAGGGGGGCGTCCGGGTCCGGCCAGGGCGTGAGGTCACGCTGCACCGACAGCCGCAGGGCGTCCAGGTCGATGCCGGGGGCCGGGCGTTCGAAGTTGAGGCTGGCCGGGATCAGCCGGTGCTTGATGCTGAGCGCGGTCTTCAGCAGGCCGACGATGCCCGCGGCGCCTTCCAGGTGCCCCACGTTGGTCTTCGCCGATCCCACCCGCAGCGGCGGCCGGGAAGCGGCGGCGTCCCCGAACACGGCACCGAGGGCCGCGGCCTCCACGGGGTCGCCGACACGCGTTCCGGTGCCGTGCAGCTCCACGTACTGGACATCGGCCGGCCGGACCCGGGCGCGTGCGCAGGCGCGGCGGATCACCTGGGCCTGCCTGTCGGGGCTGGGGACGGTCAGCCCGTCCGTGGTCCCGTCGTTGTTGACCGCGCTGCCGTGCACCACGCAGTGGACCGGGTCGCCGTCGGCCAGGGCGTCGGCCAGCCGCTTCAGCACGACCAGCACACCGCCCTCCCCGCGCACGTAGCCGTTGGCCCGTGCGTCGAAGGTGAAGCAGCGGCCGTCGGGCGAGAGCCCACCGAACCGGGCGGCGCCCTCGCTGCTCTCCGGGGTGAGGATGAGGTTGACCCCGCCGGCCAGCGCCAGGTCGGACTCGCCGGTGCGCAGGCTCTCGACCGCCATGTGCACGGCCACCAGGGACGACGCCTGGGCGGCGTCGACCGTGAGGCTGGGCCCCTGCAACCCGTAGGTGTAGGAGATGCGGTTGGCGATGATGCTGCGCTGGGTGCCCGTCAGCGTGTGCGGCGTGATCGCCTCGTGCCCCCCGCGGAGCAGCACGCCGGCGTACTCGTCCCAGATCGCTCCGACGAAGACGCCGGTGGCGGTGGCGCGCAGCGTGTCCGGCACGATGGCGGCGTCCTCCAGCGCCTCCCAGCTGAGCTCCAGCATGAGCCGCTGCTGCGGGTCCATCACCGTGGCCTCGCGCGGTGAGATGCCGAAGAAGCCGCAGTCGAACCGGTCGACCTCGTCGAGGAAGCCGCCGCGACGGGTCTCCGGCCTGGCCGGCACGGCGTCGCCCCAACGGTCCCGGGGGGCGTCGGTGATGGCGCTCCGTCCCTGCCGGAGCAGCTCCCAGAAGCCCTGCGGATCGGCTGCCCGGGGCAGTCGGCAGGACAGCCCGATGACGGCGAACCGGTCCTGCTGATCCGGGATCTCAAAGCCGTGGTGGTCAGGGTGGTGTGTCGCAGGGGTCTCGAACTGGCCTCGCATCGTCGCCTACTGTCCCCTCGTGCGTGCTGCCTACCCGAGGCATCCGCGGCCGCCGCAGGCGCCGCGCCCGGTCACATGAACGGCCAGGATCAGCGGTGCGACTTGCGGTGCCCTTTGCTCGCCCTAAAGAGGCGCTGAGTTAGCGGAGCTTTAGCGAGGTCCGGTTGCATGCCGGCGAGCAGGCCGGAGAGCGGATCCACCCGGCGGAGTGAGCTTCCGACAGGAGAAGTGCCCATGCGCGTGCTGTTCGTTCCGGCGGCCATGAGGCCGCACTTCTACCCGCTGGTGACACTCGCCTGGGCCTTCAGAGCCGCCGGTCACGACGTCCGCGTGGCGGGCCAGCCGTCCATCGTCGAACAGATCGCCCGGTCCGGGCTGCCCGCCGTGTGCGTGGGCGCCGAGCACGACCTGCTCCAGAACATGCGGGAGATCTTCCAGAACCCGGCGGTCGACCTGGCGGCGGTTCGGCGGCGCATGTCCCGCGTCGCCACCGGCGGGCGCAGCCCGAAGTGGGACAGGGCGGCCCTACGGGAGCTCACGCCCGAGGAGGAGCGGCTGCGCGAGCAGGTGACCTACCGGCCGCACACCATGGCGGCCGAGGCGATGGCGGCGGACCTGGTGCCGTTCGCCCGTGAGTGGGGTCCCGACCTCGTCGTCAGCGACCCCCTGCCCTACGTGTCGTCCCTCGTGGCGGAGGTGCTGCAGGTGCCCCTGGTACGCCACCTGTGGGGACCGAACTCCACCCGCCGGCTGGCCGGGCACGGCGGGCCGACGGACCGCACCGCGGCGGACGCCTGGCCGACGGAGCTGGTGGCCCTCTTCGAGAAGTACGGGGCCAGGGTGCGTGACGACCACGCGCGCCTGACCGTCGACCCGACGCCCACCCGTATGCAGATCGACGACATCCCCCACCGCCTCCCGGTCCGCTACGTGCCCTACAACGGCTCGGGCACCGTCCCCGGCTGGTTGACCGAGCCCGCCGGGCGGCCCAGGGTCTGCGTCACCTGGGGCACCACGACCGCGGCGCTCACCAGCCGTGAGAAGTACGTGGTGCCGACGATCCTGGAGGAGCTGCTGGAGCTGGACGTCGAGGTCGTCGCGACGCTCAACCGGGAGGAACGCGAGAAGCTGGGCGAACTCGACGAGCGGGTGCGGCTCGTGGAGAACCTGCCTCTGGACTGGCTGCTGCCGACGTGCCACGCCATCGTGCACCAGGCCGGCGCGGGCACCATGCTGACCGCCGCGGCCCACGGCGTCCCCCAGGTGGCCGTGCCGCAGGCCACCGACCAGCCGTTCAACGCGGCGATGCTGCGCGGCACCGGCGCCGGGCTGACCGTCGACGTGGACGGGTTCCGCGACGGTGACATCCGCAGGACGGTGGCTGCCGCGATGAACGACGTGTCGGTGCGGGAGTCCGCCCGCCGGCTGCGCGAGGAGGTGCGGGAACAGCCTTCCCCGGCGGAAGTCGTCGCGACGCTGGAGAAGCTGGTGTGAGGGCGTCGCCCGGTACGGACCGGCAGGACGACCGTGACCACACGGTGCCGGCTCCCGGGGGCCGGCACCGACATGAGCAACCGACCGCCGCTCGCGCGGACGCCAGGTGGAGGACTGCAGTGATGCCCGACGAACCCCTTACCTTCCCGATGCCCAACACCGGTCTGTTCGATCCTCCCGAGGAAGTGCTGCGGATGCGCGAGGGGCGGCCGATCGCACGGGTCCGGTACCCCGACGGCGCTCTGGGATGGATCGTCACCAGGCACGCGTCCGTGCGCATGGTCCTCAGCGACCGGCGGTTCAGCGCCAGGAAGGAACTGCGCAGTTCGCCCCTGAGCAGCGTCCGGGACACCACGCCGGCGATGCCCGGGATGTTCACCGCGATGGACCCGCCCGGACACACCCGGTACCGGCGTCTGCTCACCGGCCAGTTCACCGTGCGGCGGATGCGCCGGCTGACCTCGCGCGTCGCGCGGGTCGCCGAGGACCACCTGGACAGGATGGCGAAGGCCGGGCCGCCCGTGGACCTGGTGCGGGCCTACGCGACGCCGATCCCCACGGTCATGATCAGCGAACTGCTCGGCGTGCCTCCGGAGTACCGCGAGGACTTCCTGCACGAGACGGAGCAGATGCTCCGCCAGAACATCACCCCGCAGGAGAAGCGGCAGACCGTCGCCCGGCTCACCGAGCACGTGGGGAGGCTGGTGCGGCGCAAGCACGAGGAACCGGGCGACGACGTGCTCGGCGGCCTGGTGAGCAGCGGGGAGCTGACCGATCAGGAGGCGGCCAACATGGGCTTCATGCTGCTCGCGGCCGGCCTCGACACGACGGCGAACATGTTGGGGCTGGGAACCCTGGCGCTGCTGCGCCACCCTGACCAGATCCCGGCGATCATCGACCCCGACAGGGTCGAGAACGCCGTGGAGGAGCTTCTGCGCTACCTGCCGATCATCCCGGGCACCATCAGGGCGGCCCTGGAGGACGTGGAGGTCGAGGGCGTGCGCGTCAAGGCCGGGGAATCCGTCATGGTCTCGCTGCCCGGAGGCAACCGGGACCCGGAGAAGTACCCCGACCCGGACGTGCTGGACCTGGACCGGCAGGCGGGTGGCCAACTCGCCTTCGGATACGGCATGCACCAGTGCCTCGGGCAGCAACTGGCCCGGGTCGAGATGAAGGTCGCCTTCCCGGCACTGTTCCGCCGCTTCCCCGACCTGTCGCTGGCGGTCCCGGTGGAGGAGGTGCCGTTGCGCACCGACATGGTCATCTTCGGCGTCCACGCGCTCCCGGTGACGTGGTCCTGGACCTGCTGACCCGGCCCGACGACGGAGGCCCCGCCCGCGGATCCGCCCGGCCGGCGGGCACGCGATGCCGTTGTTTGAGTTGGTCACGAAGGAGACCCGGTCCGGATCGATTTGCTCACCGCCAGCCACTCTGACGATGATCCGGTTCAGACAGTTGTGCACCACCAGGTGCGCCCAGACCTCCTGGCGGGCCGGGGCCGGCGTCGTCGAGCGAAGCACCTGTGCCGGGCCGCGCTGGAACGTCTTGACCTGGCGGTACGCCGACTCGACCTCCCACCGCTCGTGACACAAGGCTGCCGGCTCAGCCGCGGGGTAAGCCTCGATGTCCATCAGATCGGTCAGCAGTCGGATCATCTCGCCGCCGTCGACGCGGTACTTGATCGCCCGCACCGTCACTCCGCCGGGATGTGAGGCCCGCTGACCGGCCAGGCTCATTCACCCCAGACAGCTGCCGTCCCGCGGCATCTTCGTCGGCCTGGACGCGACCGTCGACCGGGCTCGCAGCAGCAGGTGCGCTGCGGCACCCGTGTATGCCTTCCACAGCTCCACTCCGGGAAAGCCCCGGTCCATGATGACCAGCATCCCGGCTGCCGGACTGGCCATCTGCACTGCCAGTTCCCGCTCGCCGCCGTTGAAGCTGCCGATCCGGGCGTCGATCGAGGTGTGCGTGCCGGTCTCCGTCAGCGTCACCACCCGCACCTGGGGGAACCCCGCCTCAGCCCAGCGGGCGTCGATCGGCCCGCCGAAGAACGCCAAGCCCTCCCCGATAGCGGGCAACCGGTCGGTCGAAGCGCGTCGCGGTCGCGCGTAACTGTAGCCTGCCCGGGGTCCGGCTTCGCCGCCTCGGCAGAGAAGTCGGCCGGCGGACACGAGTGTGACTCCGCCTCGCGCTGGGCGCTGACACGTTGCTGGTGGACGAGGCGGGTGTCGACGCCGGCGATCAGCGCGAGTGTCACGGCGGCTGCGGTCCACGCAGCGCGGACGCGGGCTCGGTAAACACGCCGGCGCTGCGTGAACGCACCAGGAACTCCCGCTCCTCCTCGGAGCCGTCCTGCGGTTCAGCGGCGCGCTGCCACGTCGCCCTCGTGCTGGATATGTACGTGGGTGATGCGGCAGCGCGGCCAGGTGCCGTGCCGGGCGGCGTGGGAGCGCGCCTCACCTGCCCGAGGCCGCCCAGGCCCAACTCGTGGTCACCGGACACCTGGGCGGCCCGCGCTCGTGCTCGCCGTCCTCCCCACTCGCTTCAGCATCGGACCAGGTGACGGGAAGAGCGGTCCGTGCCATCCGGCGACGGCGCTCGACCACCGCGGTTCAGGAGTCGGTGATGCGGAGCAGTCCGCCGACACAACCCACATACGCCGAACCGTCGGCCCCGATCGACACCGGGGCGTAATGGTTGTTGAACAGTGGTCCGGCGCCTGCCAGCCGACTCCACGCCCGCTTGCCCGTCCGGACGTCCAATGCCGTGAGGTACCAGGCGTCCGGAGTTCCGGCAGAGTGCTCTTTGGGCTTGAAGGCCAGTTCCGCGGCGGACGGATGGGTGTAGGTGTAGAGCAGCCCATTGCCCAGTGCCACTTTGCTGACCACGCTTGGGATGCGCTCAGTGGTGTTGGACCAGGCGATGGTGCAGCTCCGGCGCGCGTAGTCGACGTGGACCCGGACCACACCGGGGACCGTGTCGGACGTCCGCTTCCCGAGAAGCCCCTTGAGCAGCGTTTTGCCGTCGGCCGTGTACCCGTAGTTGTTCTCGGCTATCAGATCGCCGTCCACCGCAATCAGACCGTTCTCGTCGGCTCCTCTCCACGCCGGGAAGACAGGCTCGGAGCACACTTTGGCCGGACCGGCCTTTCCACGGGCCATCACCAGCACGTGCATCCTCGGATCGGCGTTGTCCGTGATCGCCACGTATCCGCCGCCGGGCCCGGACGCCGGGCCGATGAGAGTCGGGGTGGTACCGCTGCCCCGGTCGAACTGACCAGGCTTTCGCCGGGTGCCCCTGTCGTACACCGCCCGCCAGGTCACCTGGGGTGCTCCCTCCGCACCCGCGTCGAACCGGTAGAGCGCATGGTCACTGACGACGAACACCCCGCCCGACTCGTCGACCGCGATGCTGTTGGCGATCTGCTCGCCGCGCAGTGTCTGAGACCGCACGACGCCAGTGGCCAGGTCGAGGGTGCCGACGACACCGCTCCCGGTCACAAACCACAGCAGCCCCGACCAGTCAGGCAGGGCAGAGACGATCCCAGCGGTGCCGATGACCGGTTTCAGGTCATAACTGCGCTGGGTCACGAAGCTGTTGCCCTTCACCGCCACGATCTGGACGTCACCGGTCTTGGTCGGGACGACCACGCGATCCTTGTCGTCCAGATAGAAGTATCCGCCGCCCGTCACGTCCGTGGTGCTTGTACCGACGGTTCCCGGGAGTTTCATGCTGGCGATCGTGTGCAGGTCGCCCGGGTCCAGCAGCATCAGTCGCGGCGCGCGCCCCGGGGCCAGGCAGACGGTGACCAGCCGGCCCCTGGAATCGAACGTGACCGAGCCGCACAGCCCGCCCTGCAGCCGGGTCCGTACGGTCAGACCGTGTCCCGCGGGGCCTTCTTGGGCGTAGGTGTCCGTCTGATAGGCGTCGTCGTGCAGGTTGCTCGTGCCGTTGGGCGCCATGAAGGGATGACGGGGGACGGCCGGGGCATCGACCGGGTCTGCCACGACCGCGTGACCGGTGAACGGCTCGAGGTGTGCCGCACGAGGATCGCCGGGTATGGGCAGGGCGGGTAAGCGGGGATGTTCTGCCGCCGCGGTGGCCGGCAGTGCGGCAAGCCACACTGCGGCCGCCACGAATAACACGAATAACAGGAAAAAGCGTCCTCCACGCATCGCGTGACCGCCTTCCAGGAATCAGAGGGCCCGCAAGCTACTATCAAACCGTTTCAGGCACAACGGAATGCGCCGCGTTCTCATGTCACCGCTGTACCTGTGAAAACCGTCGACACGCAGAGATGGCCTGATTCCGGTGTCGCTCGCCGCAAGACGAGTGAACTCTGCGGCTGACCTCGATTCTTCGGCGGTGCTCGTGGGCTGACGGGTCCGGCTGGCCGCCCGGTCTATCCTCTGTTGTTCGAGGACGGGCGGTCGCGTGACACTGCGGGTGCGCCGGCTTCCACGGGCCGGTGTACTGCTGTTTCTCCTCCCGCTTCCGGGCGGCGGCCGTCTGCCGGGCTCGCCGCGAAGAGATGGATGTGGAACCGGAAGAGACCGGTGCTGCTGAGGGACTGATGGAGCGGATCGCCGCGATCGATGTGGCGAAGGCGTCGGGGTGGTGTGCATGCGATTGCCCCACCAGAGCCGGGAAGTCCGCGGTGTCCAGGAGATCTGGAATGTCGCCGCGACCACGAACGCGGTCCTCGAACTGGGTGACCGGCTGCTGTGCCAGGGCGTCACACGGGTGGTGATGGAGGCAACCGGCTCGTGTCGGAAGGTGTTCTTCTCCCTCTTGGAGGGCCGGGGCCTGGAGTGCTGGCTCGTCGATGCCCGGGACGTGAAGAACCTGCCCGGCCGGCCCAGGACCGACAAGCTGGGGTCCCGTCGGGACTTCCCGGGGGTCACGGTGAGCCGGCGGCTCGGTGAGCCGGATCTGTTGATCACCACGGCCGGCGGGGCGGTGGCGGCCGGCCACCGTGAGCGCGCCCTCGACGGGACGGCGGCCACGGTCCGCGACTCCGGCCCCGCGGTCGCGCTGGAACGGGCGGTGCTGACCGCGTTCACCCAGGTCCCACGGAACAGTGGTAGCGCCCGGCATCCAGCTCGCGGGCCCGGATCTGCGCGGGCGGCAGCTCGGCGTACTCGCCCGAGTTCATCAGCTCCAGGACCACCGCCCGCTCCTCGGGTGTGAGGGATGAGGGCTGGACCTGCTGTTTTCTGGGTTTCCGCTCGGGCGGGGGCCGCAGCCGGCGGTAGTGGGTGGCCCGGGAGCGGCCGGTCAGTCGGCACGCGGCCGTGATGCCCAGTTCGCCCTGGACGCCGGTGAACGCGTCGTCGGCCACCGGTTCGGCGGCAGCGTTCAGTCCGCGCCCTCGGAGATCATTTCCAAGAGCGCGGAAGCTTTTCCCATGACTTCCAACGCGGCCTTGTTCCGGGCCAGTTCCTTCTCCAGCCGTTCTACCTGGCGGCGCAGCTTCTCGTTCTCCGTCTCGGCGGCAGGCTTCTTCGGCCGGGCCGGACTGGTCCTCTGGTCGACCAGCTTCTCCAGAGCCCCGGCATCCCGCGCGGCCCGCCATTCCTTGACGTGCGAGTGGTACAGACGCTCGCGGCGCAGGACCGCGCCCTTCTCGTTCTTCGGGGCGGCGTCGTATTCGGCGACGATCCGCAGCTTGTACTCCGGGCTGAAGGTGCGGCGCTTCGGCCGGGGAGCGGGGTCGGACCCGACGGGGGTGGTGCTGGTCATGAGGGGGTGGTTCTCCTGTCGTGCCCTCTCAGGCTAACCCGACGAAGCGAGACGTCTCACCCAAGGCTGACAGAGAGGGACCCGCCCGTACTCTCCTGACCGCTCGGCGTCGTCCAGTCGCAGCTCGGGCATCCCGTTCTTCCATGCCGGCCACAGCAATCCGGGATTGAGCCCCCACAGGAGTGTGCCGGTCGTGGCGTCGGACAGGGCGCTGCCCATGATGCCGGGAACGATCACGACGGCGTCGTGCGTGACATCTTCCAGTGGAGCGTGCCCCGACCGCGGCGCCCCTAAGCTGCCTGCCTGATTTACCACTTCGTCCCCCAGGGTGATGTTTCCGGGAACAATAGCCACCACACCATGTCCAGGGGGAAAACCGCGTCATGCCGACCGGTCCCGGGCCGGCCCGGCTACGTCCGCCGACCGTGGCCTTCGACGGCGACGACGCTTGCGGAAGCGGCCACGACCTGGCCGCCGCCGAGCAGTTGCGCTCTGTCCGCGCATGGTTGACCGACCCACCCGGCACTCGGCGCGCGCCGCTTCACCGAAGAGCCCGCCGTGCCGCTGCTCGACCGGCGGGGCATCGAGGCGTTCCTGTCCCGACGGCCGCCTGCGGGAGGCCCCTGCCACGACGGCCGGGTTGTGGCCATGGCGGTGCTCGCCGCGCCCGACGGCCCCTGGGGGCGCGGAGGAAGCATGCGGCGCGCCGCCTCAGAGGGTCTCCTGGAGCCAGTCGAAGACCACCTCGCAGTGGAGCTGGGGAGCCATCGGCGAGCAGTGCAGCTGGGCGCCCTCGGCGGCGGTGAGTTTCACGTAGTCCTTGGGGGAGGCCAGCTTGTCGTACAGCTCGCGGGCCTGGCCGGGATAGAACTGCTCACCCTCGTAGTCGAGGACCAGCATCGGCGTCCTGATCCTGCTCACCACGTCCGTGACGGTGAGCGCCTGGATGGCGCGGGCCGGTGTGTAGAAGTCCGTGAACGTCTTCCCCTGCCGGGCGGCGAGCATCGCCGGGACGGAGAACGGCTCGAAGCGCTTCTTCATCGTCGCGGCGTCCGCTTCGGGCAGGCTCGGGACGACCTCCTTGTTCCAGATGTCGTTGGTCTCCGCCTTGCCCGGCCGCAGGATCTCCCGGATCTCCGGGGGAAAGCCCCGCCACGGCTCCACGCAGCCGGGCATCGCGACGGCGGCGGCGAGCCGTGGCTCGAACGCGGCCGCCCGGGGCACCAGATCGCCCGCCATGCTCAGCCCGGTGAGCGCGATCTTCCCGGTGTCCACGTCCGGCCGCCGGGACAGCCAGTCGATCAGCGGAGCGACGACCTTCTCCCAGGTGGGCGTGAACGTCACCCGGTCCACGAACAGCAGCTGCCCCTGCCCGGGACCGTCGTAGACGAGCGCGTTCCAGCCCCGGTCCAGCGCCGCGGGCACCCCGTACGTCCACATGTCGACGTTCTGCCCGTCGCTGCCGTTGGTGAGGATGACCGTGGGCCGCCGCGACCCGGACCCGCCGGGCCGGAAGAACCACACCGGCAGGGGGGTCTTCCCGTACGGGACGCGGTCCGTCACCGGCTTCGGGTCGCACAGCGAGCAGAACCTGTCCCAGGCGGCCCGCCCCGCCCTGTACAGCCGCTCCTCGTCGCCGGGGGTGTCGGAGCCGAGGACGAAGAAGAGCGCCTGGCCGTAGTACTGCGCCGCCCGCAGGGCCCGGAAGCGCGTGGTCCGGCCGTCCGGTCTGCCGCCCTCGGGTGCCGCCATGAGCCGGTCGCCCAGCCGGCTGAACGTCGTGACGTACGACTGTGCGGACGGGCCCGCCTTGTTGATCGCGTTGACGGCGGTGAGCACCTCCCCGACCTCGGCCGCGCCCGCGCCGGACGCGCCGAGCGCGAACAGCCCGTTGAAGTTGTACGACGGGTCCTCGAAGAGCGCCATAGCGCCCGGCGTCAGATCCGCGCCCCGCGTGGTGCCGGAGGGCGACGGGCTCGCCCGGAGGTCCGGGGCGGCCGCCGAACGGCTGCACCCCGTGGCGAGGACGGCTCCGGCGCCGGCGGTCAGCAGGGTTCGCCGTGCGGGCCAGGCTGCCGGGCCGTTCGTTTCATGCGTCACACCAGCCGACCGTAGGACCACGCGCGCCGGTGCCCGCCGCGCCGCACCCGGAGGGTCCCTCCGCGGATGCCCACCGCCCCACGGTCGGCCCAGCGCGGGGTCGCGGGCGACCGACCCTGAGGCATCCCGGCGGCTCAGGGGAGCGTGACGGTCGGGTAGTTCTCGGTGTAGGAGTCGCCGCCGGCGCCGTAGTAGGTGCAGGTGCGGGCGGCGGTGTCGACGTCGTACCAGACGATCCCCGCGTCCCAGCAGCCGCGGACGAACTCCGGGAACGTCGTCTCGCCGGCCTGGTCCGCGCGCAGCGCTGCGATCAGCGCCGCCTCGTCGAACTGCGGCGCGAGCGCGAAACCGGTGACCAGGGGCTCGCCCTGGACCACGACGTCACCGTGCTCGGTCAGATACAGGAAGGCGTTGGCCGGTACGGCCATGCGGCAACGGGTCACACCGGCCTGGCGCAGGCGACGAAGCGCACCGTCCGTTGCGCGCCGACGCGCGACGCAACAGGGAGAAGATCCTCACGGCTGCCGCGCGCGTGTTCACGACGGAGGGGCTGGACGCGCAGATGGAGCGCATAGCCAAGGAGGCGGGCGTGGGCAGCGCTACCCTGTACCGCAACTTCCCCACCCGGGAAGCCCTGGTCGAGGCGGTCTACCGCAACGAGGTGGCCCACCTGTGCGACGCCGTCCCCGCTCTGCTCGCGCGGAAGTCGCCCGACGAGGCCCTGCGCGCGTGGACACGTCTGTTCCTGGACTACGTCACCGCCAAGTACGGCATGATCGACGCCCTGCGCGCCATCGCCGCGACGGGAAGCAACCCTTATGGTCACAGCCGGGAAATGATCCAGGCCGCCATCACCTCGCTCATGGACGCGTGCACGGCCGCCGGGGTGATCCGCGCCGATATCCGGCCCGCCGACATCGGCGCCGCGCTGGAAGGCATCGCCCTCACCTCGGCGGGTGCCGAACACCGAGAGCAGGCGGAGCGCCTGCTCGACCTCACGTTGGACGGCCTCACGGTCCGCCCGTGAGGCCGCGCGCGGCCCCGCTCCACCACCGCGGCGCCTCGGGCGGTCTTCCCTGACTCTCGTCGCCCTCGCCCTGCCGGTGAGCGGCGGCCGTTGTGGCCGGTGGCGGGATCACCGGCAGGTGATCGACGGGATACCGCACCGGGTGCGGACCGACGTGCGGCGGCGGTACCTTCCCGAGAAGTACGGACCCTGGACGACCGTTCATGAAAGCCACTGCCTCCGCTCGGCGGACGGCACCCGGGAGCGTCTGCCGCGGCAGGTCCGGGCCGCGGTCGACGCCGTGGGCGAGATCGCCCCGCACAACTCGGTGGACTCCACCGTCGTGCGGGCCCAACGGCACGCGGCCGGTGCCCGGCCCGGACCGCCGCCGACGCTCCGGCGGCCAGAAGATCAAGCCGCTGACATGACCGCACGGGCATGCCAGAGCTCTGTCGCCCGTCCAGCCGGCGGTCGGCGAAGGGCTCGAACCACGTGGTCCGAAAGGGACGGGAGCGGCCCGTTGCCTCGGCGACGGCCTCAAGGACGGGGAGTCGCCTGGTCGCACATCTCCTTCCGGGACCACCGCCACCCGGTTACCGGCCGCCCGTGCCGGGGGCGTCGAGGAGGTCGGTCACAAGTCGGCGGGCGTAGGCGGCGTCGAGGCCGGCCGGGCGGAAGAGGATGCGGTACATCATGGGAGCGACGACGCGGTCCATGGCCCCTTCGAGGTCGGGAGTGTTCTCCCCGCGGCCGGTCGCGCGGGCGAAGATGATGTCGATCTGTTCGGCCGCGTAGGCCGAGCACCGGCCGGCGTTGCTGCCGTCCGGGTCGCCGAGCAGAGCGTCCCGGATGTAGGCGCGGCCCGAGCCGGACGCCATCTCGTCGAGGAACTGTTCGGCCCAGTCCGTGAGGTCGGATCGCAGGTCGCCATGGTCCTCCGGCTCACTGTCGGGGCGCAGTCGCTCCACCGCGACGTCCGACAACAGTTCGGCCAGATCACCCCAGCGACGGTAGATCGTCGACGGGGTGACGTCGGCGCGCTGGGCGATCACCGGGACGGTCAGCGCGTCGCGCCCCACCTCCGCCAGGAGTTCACGCACGGCAGAGTGCACCGAGGCCTGGACACGGGCGCTGCGCCCGCCGGGGCGCACCAATTGCTTGCGACTCATGAGACCAGTTTAAAGCGCAGACTTTGCGTTTAGGGGGTTGCTCCGCGCAGGCTGGTGATCACCTGCCTGTGGGTGCCGACGACCTCCTCGCCCCCGTGCGGGCGGGCTGAGCGCCAGGTACCTTCGCGCCGCCTGACTCCGCCCCGCCGACCCTCCACGTACTCCACGGGGCGTGTGCCGCTGAGTCCCGAGCCCCGGATCGCGGCACATCCTGATCGTCGACTTCCCGGACGGCGACGTCACCCGGCCCGTCCGGGCTGTGATGAGGCCGGAGAACTCCGAATCCGATTCGGCGGCCGGTGAGCCGGGCCGGACGGTTCAGGCCGGGCCAGGCCCCCACGTCACGCTCAGGCGGCCGGCGCGAGTGCTCGGGCGGGATGCGTCCGTTCGAAGGCGTGGCCCACCCGCAGCAGTGTCCGCTCGCCGAAGGGCCGGCCGAGCAGCTGCATGCCTATGGGCATGCCCGCCGTGTCGTGGCCGACCGGGAGGGACAGGGCGGGCACCCCGGTGATGTTGGCCGGGGAGGACAGGCGGACGTAGGCGTCGGAGACGTTCTCGGTCGTACCGTCGGGCCAGGTGACGGTCTCCTGGGCGGCCGGGACCGCGGTCAGGACCGTCGGTGCGGCGATCACGTCGACCTCCTCCAGGAGGCGGGCCCATGCGCCGCGTGTCAGCGTGCGGGCGCGCTGGGCCCGCAGGTGGTCGCCCGCGCTCATCAGTTCGCCGGCCTCCAGGAGGATTCGCACGTCCGCCTGGTACAGCTCGGGCACGGTGCGCAGGGTGCGCTCGTGGTAGGCGGTGGCCTCCGGCACCATCAGGCCCCACTGGGTGGCCTGGAAGTAGCGGGTCATCGGGATGCCGATCTCGACGAGCCGGGCGCCGAGCGCCTCCAGCTGGGCGATGGCGTGGTGGACGGCGGTGGCCACCTCCGGGCCCACGTGGTCGAAGTAGTGGTTGCTCGGCACCCCGACGCGCACATCTGTCAGGTCCGGCTCCGCTTCTGGCCGGTGGCCGACGGCGGGGGCGTCCAGTGAGGAGGGGGCGTGCGGATCGTGTCCGGCGACAGCCGCCAGCACCAGGGCCGCGTCCTCGACGGTGCGGGTGATCGGGCCGACGTGGTCGAGCGACCAGGACAGCGAGGTGATGCCGTGGCGGGACACCAGCCCGTACGTCGGCTTGAGGCCGACCACGCCGTTCAGCGCGGCGGGCACCCGGATCGACCCGCCGGTGTCGGTGCCGAGGGCGAAGGTCGCCGCCCCGGCGGCGACCGCGACGGCGGACCCGCCGCTGGAACCTCCGGCTACTCGGCCGCCGTCCCAGGCGTTGCTGGTCTGCGGGGCGATCAGACCGTAGGCGAACTCATGGGTGTGGGTCTTGCCGACCAGGACCGCGCCGGCGGCCCGCAGCCGGGCGGCGACCGTGCTGTCGGCGGCCGCGCGGTGGCCGTTGCGGACCTGGGCGCTGGCGCTGGTGGGAGTCCCGGCGACGTCGATCAGGTCCTTGAGACCGGCCGGGATGCCGTGCAGCGGCCCCAGGCGTCTGCCCCGGGCGATCTCCTGCGCGGCCTCGCGCGCCGCGCGGCGGGCCTGCTCCGCGGCGACCGTGACGTAGGCATCGACCCGGGGATCCACCTGGTCGATGCGTTCGAGGACGGAGTCGACCAGTTCGACGGGGGACAGCCGCCGTTCCTGGATCTCGGTCGCGGCGGCGGCGAGGGTCAGTTCATACGGCCGCATCGAGCTTCTCCTCCTCCGCCCGGTAGGCGCCGGCGGGCGGGGTGTCCCCGAAGTCCAGCTTGAGTTCGGTGGAAGACACGGATCCCTCATCTGTTCGGAACCGGAGTGGCGGAGCCCCCCGCGCCAAAAGCTAATGATTTGCTTTAAGTGACGGTAGGCTCTACCGTCGCTTAAAGCAAATCATTAGCTTTTAAGAGATGGGAGTCCCATGCCCGGCGTCACGTTCGGCGCACCCGCGCACCGCCCCGTTCAAGCCGGTCGTACCCGCGCCCCCGTGCCCCCCGCATCAGGCCGACCGTGGCCTTTCCGCGCTCGCGCTCGCCGACCGCCTGGGCCGGTGCCCGGTCCTGGCGGGAGCCCCGGCCGTGTAGCGATCGTCCGGGCGGCGAACAGTACGGCCGGTAGCGCGAAGACTGCGGGGGCCGGGGCCGTGTGGACGAGGAAGGTGGAGAGGAGGACGCCTGCGGCCCTGCCGGTGACCGGGACGATGGTGTTGATCAGGGCTGACCGGCCCGGGATGCCGCGACCCCAGCCGCCTACGGCATCCTCGGCCACCTCTCCATGGACCTGCCCGCCATCACCGTGGGCGTCACCATCCCGCGCTACACGCTCGGGACCACCTCCCACGCCCATGACGTCATCGCTTCCCTCCTCGCCGTAGCCGCCCCTTACGGCCCTCGCCGTGTCACCGCGCGGGGCAGCCGTCTCCCACCCCGTGACCGACCGCCTCCGCTCAAGACAAAGGAATCGACAGATCATGCAGTCCTCCTCCGCCACCACCCCCTCCTGGACCGTGGGCGACGTGACCGTCCACCGCATCGACGAGGTCTTGCTGCCGCCGGCGACCGGAGCGTGGCTGCTGCCCGGCGCCACCCCCGAACTGACGGCAGGCCAGGACTGGCTGCGCCCCCACTTCGCCGGCCACGACGGCATCCTCCGCATCGACAGCCACAGCTTCGCGTTCGTCGTGGACGGGCTACGCGTGCTCGTCGACACCGGCATCGGCAACGACAAGGAGCGGGCCAACCCGGCCTGGCACGGCCTGCGCACCGGCTACCTGGAGCGTCTCACCGCCGCCGGCTTCCCGCCGGAGGCCGTCGACCTGGTGGTCCTCACCCACCTGCACGCCGATCACGTCGGTTGGAACACCCGGCAGATACAAGGCGCGTGGGTCCCCACCTTCCCCGCCGCCCGCTACGTCACCGCCCGCGCCGAACGGGAGTTCTGGGCTGGGTACGACATGGAGGAGGCACGCCGCCAGATGTTCCGCGACTCGGTGATCCCGGTCGAGCGGGCCGGCCTGCTCGACCTGATCGACGTCCCGGCCGGCGGCGTGGAGATCGTCCCGGGCCTGCGCCTGCTCCCGACTCCCGGCCACACCCCGGGCCATGTCGCCGTCGAACTGACCAGCCGGGGTGAGAGGGCGCTGATCACCGGCGACTGCATCCATCACCCGGTCCAGCTCGCCCACCCCGCCATCGGCGCCTGCGTCGACATCGACCCCCACCGGTCCGAGGCCACCCGCCGCACGCTGCTCGCTTCCCTCGCCGGCACCGACACCCTGCTGCTCGGCACGCACTTCGCTCCGCCCACCGCCGGCCGGGTCGTCGCCCACGGGAACGCCTACCGGCTGCTGCCCGTCCGCGCGGCCTGACCGGCTCTTCGAGTTCCTGGAGGACGTGGCAGACGGCGAACCACGACCACGACTCCCGGCATCGCTGGAACGGTACGCCGGCGGTCCGCCGCCAGCGCATGGCGCTCCGGCGCCGTCGGCTGGAAGCCGACCCCCACCGACAAGGAGAAGACGGCTCTGCCGCCGATGCTCGACACCTGACGGCGAGCTGACGTGTCGGGATGTGGGCGGCCGTCAAAGTTTCCCCACGTACGGCCGGTTGGAATGTGACTCACGGTGACTCGGAGGGTTGCAGTCAGGCGTTGGGCAGGTGGAGGTCGAGCGTGATGTGCGGGGCGAGTGCGTGCAGGAAGTCCGGGGCGTCGAAGATCTCGCCGGCGGAGGCGACGCCGATGGTCTTGGCGCGGCCGGTCAGGACGCGTTCGAGTGCCTCGACGACGAGCGGTGCGGTGACGGCGTAGATGTCCTGGCCGCCGGCCGTGGCCCGGCGCTCGGTACCGCCGGAGCGGACGACGGCGTCGACGAGGAATGTCTGGTCCGAGCGGCCGCCGGCGTCGGCGGCGGTCGGGGCCGGTGTGTGGGCGGCGGCGACGTCGCGGACCGCCTCGGTGGTCATGTAGGTGGTCACGTCGGGGATGGACAGGTGCTGGGGGACGGTGACGACGTCCGCCATCGTGAACTCCCCGATCACCTCCCGGACTCCCGTCGGTTCCGGGAAGGTCCACCTGAGGGTGGGCGCGGCGTCGGTGCGCTGTTCCCACTGCCCGCCGCGGTAGCGCAGGCGCACGTCGCCGCGGCGCTCGCGGGAGACGGCCCCGGACAGGCGGGTGCCGGTGGTGGGGTGCCAGCTGCTGAGCGCGTAGGCGATGTGGGCCTCGTCGGCCGTTGTCCAGTCGCCCATCGCCGCGGTGGCCAGCAGGTCGCCGAGACCGCCGAAGAAGGCCATGGCCGGGACGATCACCGCGCCCGCTTCCCGGGCCCGTTCCCGGTAGTGGGCGAAGGTGTCGAGGTTGGCCTCCAGCTCGGCGGCCACGTCCAGGTACGGGATTTTCGCGCGGAGCGCGGCCTCGATCACCGGGCCGGTGGTCGTCGCGAAGGGGCCCGCGCAGTTGATGACCGCCACCGTGCCCGACAGGGCCCCGTCCAGCGAGGCCGGATCCTCGACCGATGCCACACGGGCCTCCAGGCCGTGTTCGTCGGCCAGTTCCCTGAGCGCCTGTGCGTTGCGTCCGGAGGGCACCGGGACGAACCCCCGTGCCGCCAGCTCCGCGAGCACGAACCGCCCGGTGTGACCGTAAGCGCCGAACACCGCCACCAACTGACCTGACCCCATAAGACTGCTCCCGTACCTGCGAACGCCCGCTGCGCTGTTGATCCGCCGCGGCCTGACACTCGCATCCTGTCCCCTCGACGGCACCCCGTACGAGCGTCGGAAACGACATGGTGCGTACAGTTTCGGACATGCCTGCTGTTGCGCTGGCCGTCACCGACGGCATGCTCCACTACGAACTCGCCGTGGCCTTCGAGGTCTTCGGGTCCGACCTGACCCACGTCGTCGACCCCTGGTACGACTTCTCCCTGTGCGGGACCGGCCCGGTGCACGTCGACCGCTTCCGCCTGGAGCCCGACCACGGCCTCGACCATCTCGCCCGGGCCGACACGGTGATCGTCCCTGGCTGGGCCGACACCGACCGCGAACCACCCGCCGACCTCGTCGACGCGCTGCGCGCCGCCCACGCGGCCGGGGCCCGTGTGGCCTCGCTGTGCACGGGCGCCTTCGTCCTGGGCAAGGCGGGTCTGCTCGACGGCAGACGCGCGACCACCCACTGGGCGCACACCCGGGAACTGGCCCGGCGCCACCCGGCGGCCACCGTCGACCCGGACGTCCTCTACGTCGACAACGGCGACGTCCTCACCTCCGCGGGCAAGGCCGCCGCCATGGACCTGTGCCTGCACCTGGTCCGCCTCGACCACGGCGCAACCAACGCCAACAAGATCGCGCGGCGTCTGGTCATCCCGCCCCACCGCGACGGCGGCCAGGCCCAGTTCATCGCCACCCCCCTGCCCGAACCCGGCAACCATCCCCTGCGCGACCTGTTCCCCTGGGCCCTGGAACACCTCGACCAACCCCTCACCGTGGAAGACCTGGCCCGCCAGGCCCGCATGAGCTCACGCCACCTCGCCCGCCACTTCAAACACCTCACCGGCACCACACCACTGCACTGGCTCCACACCCAACGCATCCGCCACGCCCAGGAACTCCTGGAAACCACCAACGCCACCGTCGACACCATCGCCGCAGCCACCGGCATGGGCACCGCCGCCACCCTGCGCCGCCACTTCCACCGCAGCGTCGGAGTACCGCCCGACACCTACCGCCGCACCTTCCGCCCCTGACCACGGTCCTGCCAACCAGCGACGTCACCACCAGAGCCCCGAGAAAGCCGACGAACTGGTCCCATCAGAACCAGCGACGAACCTCGGCCATCGGGCCGGACAGCCCACGACCCAGAGTCCTGCACCTCCGGCGCTTCACACTCAGTAGCCGTCGACGGCCGGTCAGCTCCCCACTTGCCGGCCGCCAATGGGGAATTCCAACTGGCCACCGTCATCAGAATCGGCCGGAGCCGGAGCCGGAGCCGGAGCGGGTCGGGGAATCTGCTTCTTGCGGGGCCCCGGTCGCACGCCGGTCGCGGCCTGAGCGGTCCGGGCTTGGTGGACCGTCCGGATCTACTGGTCCGACAGTGGTGTGCCGGCGTTCCAGAACACCTCCTGATCTGGCGCGGTCCCTGCGTCGAAGGACCCGGCCGAGGCGCGCTTCACGCTGGGCGAGAAGGCGTACTCCGTGGCCCGAGCCGGTTCTCAGAAGGCCTGCGCGGGCCGTACACCGGACACTGGTCGGCCCGCCCGGCAACCGGCCGCGCCCACGGTCGGCCCCGGGCGGCACTAGGAGGCGTCGTCGACGGTTCCGGAGAGGCGGTAGGCGGTGGCGGTGTCGACGCCGAGGGCGGCGAGCAGGTCGAGGGCCGCGGTGAGGGGCGGGGCTCCGGCCAGGCGAGCGGCGGCAAGGTGGGCGGGAAGGCGGCCGGTGGCGATCAGGGCTGTCCACTGGGTGCCGGAGAGTGCTAGGTAGCGCAGGCCGGGGAGATCGGCCAGCAACGCCAGGTCCGGCGTGGGACAACCGGACAGGTCGAGGGAGCGCAGCGCGGGGAGGGTGCGCAGCGGGGCCAGGTCGATCGGGGTCTCGGAGCCGACGGCGAGTGAGGCGAGGTGGGGGTGGCCGGTGAGCGGGGTGAGGTCGGCCTCGGCGGCGAGGCCGACGGCCAGGTCCTCGACGGGGAGTGCCGCCACGGGGGACAGGTCGGCGGTGGCGCAGCGGTTGAGGTGCAGTCGGCGCAGGTGCGGGGTGGCGGAGAGCGGGCCGAGGTCGACGGGCGACCCGGCGTCGTTGAGATGGATCGCCTGGACGCCCGGTGCAAGCCGCTCGTCCAGGGCTGAGACGATCAACTGGCGCGGGTCGTCCCCGGACTGCTGCGGGGCGTGCGGATCGGGCCGGCCCAGGACCTGGCCGAGCCAGGCGGTGACGGAGGAAGCGACATGGCGCGGGCCGTCGTCGAAGTCGCGGCCGACCTCGATCACCTGGCCGGGGCGGCCGTCCGCGGCAGGCGCGAGGTCCACGGCGAGGAAGTTGCCGTCGAACCAGGTGGCGAACGGCAGCCAGCCCGGATGCCCCGAGCAGCGGCGTACCGTGTTCGGCGGGTCGGCGTCGAAGATCACGTTGTTCCAGCCGAGCTCCCAGCCGTACCAGGTCGGCACTCCGATGTAGTCGTCGCGCTCGGCCAGGGCCCCGTCGAGCGGCATCCAGCAGTACCCGTCCAGCGCCTCGCTGTCGCCGTCCCCGTCCGCCTCCAGGTAGAGAGCCCGCAGGTCCGCGGGCAGCGGCCGGCCGAGGTGGCGCTCGGCGGCGGCGAGCTGAGCCTCGGTGACGGGCGCCGGCATCTCCGGTTCCGCGCCGTGGCGTTCGGCGTGCTGCCGGAGTACGGCCCGCAACCGCTCGACCGCCTCCGCCGGGTCCCCGGCCTGGCGCAGCCCGGACGGTTCCACGCCGTCGGCCGCGCCCGGTTCGGACGGTCGGAAGCCGGGGTCGACGGTCAGGGTCCAGCCGTCCTCGGGGCCGCTCCCGGGCTGCAGCGCGTCCCGGAACACCACCAGCTCGAAGGCGCCCGACGGTCGGCAGGTCAACTCCAGGACGATGGCTTCCCAGTCGTGGGCGTCACGGAACCAGGACGCCAGTGAGCCGAGGCACTGGCTCGGGAACGGCATCTCGAAGTACGAGCCCGGACGGCTCGGCACCACGTACCCGCCGCCGAACATGCCGACGCCCGACCGGCTCCCGCGCCCCCGCAGCACACACTCCGTCCAGCCCTCCGGCGCCTTGGCGACGACCTCCGCCGTGATCTGCCGCGCCGCCTGTTCCACTGTCGGGTCCATGCCCTGCCCTCTCGTCCGCACTGTTCGGACGATCATGTCAGCAGCCTGTGACAGAGCGGCCGACAGCCGGCGCCGACGAGCCACAGTCGAGGCCGACGCGACCGCGGGCGCGGCCGGCCGCGGGGCCCTCAGGTGTCCATGAGCGCCGGGACGATGACGTCCTCGCTGGTCAACAGGCGCTTGGACAGCCCCTGTTCATGGTGGTAGCGCAGGAACGTGTCGAGGACCTTGCGGTTGGCACCGAGACCGTAGGGCCACCAGTCCGCGCCGAGCAGGGACCTGTTCTGCTCGAAGTGGCGGCTGAACCAGGGGGTGACCAGGCCCATGTGCTGTTTGAGCGCACCGTCGCGGTACTTCTGCTGGGCGATGTCCTTGGCCTCGCAGAACGCGCGGTAGAGCGAGGTCATCAGGTCGGTCTGCGTGGCCAGTTCGCGGGGGACCGCGACGATGTGCATGGCGGGGAAGATCCGGGTGCGCCGGTAGTAGTCGCGTTCCACGCACTCGTAGTCGGGGAACAGCCGGGCGATCCTCGTGGAGCCGCTCAGCAGGGCTTGAGGGACGTCGACCGAGATGAGCGCGTCGATCTCGCCCGATTCGAGCATCGCGCCCAGGGTCTCGCCGTCGGCCGCGTGCCGCACGTCCACTCCTTCCGGTACGGGCTGCGGAACCCAGTCGAACGCGGAGATCGGGCGGTCGGTGCCGCCGATGACCCAGCGGGACTGATCGGGAGTGAGGCCGTACTCGTCGGAGAAGATGCCCTTGATCCATACGCCGGGATCGTGGCCGAACAGGGCGAACTCGCCGATGGTCCTGCCCGCGAGGTCCTGTGGCCTCTCGATTCCCGAGGCGGTGTTGACGAAGACGGACGAGTGCCGGAAGTTGCGGTTCGGGAAGACCGGTAGGGCGAGGAACGGCGAGTCGTGGAGGTCGAAGGTGCGCAGGAAGTAGGTCAGGCCGTACTCGGCGACGTCGTAGTGCCCCTCGACGGTGCGCCGGAAGATGTCGGAGACCAGTGAGGCCGTCTCGAAGTCGGCGTCCACTCCGTCGACGGGGACGCGCCCGTCGAGCAGTGCCTCGGTGTGCTCGTAGGCGTAGGTGGCGATCCGCAGGCGCGTAGGCATGACGCCATTCCTCACTTCCGTGAATGACCTTTCACTTTTACGCTAGAGTCGACGGCCGGGCCCGTCAAGGTAAAAGCTCATTCACTTCGAAGGAGGGCCGGTCATGCCGCGCCTCACACCCGAGCGTCGCGAGGCCAAGCGCGCGCAGATCGTGGCGGCCGCGCGCCGCTGCTTCTCACGCGACGGCTTCCACCAGACCTCGATGCCCGACATCGCGGCCGAGGCCGGCCTGTCACAAGGCGCCGCGTACCGATACTTCGCGGGCAAGGACGAGATCATCCTCGCCATCGCAGGAGACGCCTTCCGTCTGATCTTCGCTCCGGTGCAGCGGCTGGCTTCCGAGGCCGACGCCCCTTCCGTCGCCGAACTGACGGCCACCGCGCTCGACGCGCTCACCGCCGACACCGTCATCGACGCCGCCGGAAACGACGTGCCCGTCGACGAACTGCTCCGCTGCGCCGTGCAGACCTGGTCGGAGATGCTGCGCAACGAGACAGTGCGCTCCGCTGCCGTCGAGGGCTTCGACGGGGTGCGCCGCAGCATCGCCGAGGCGATCGAGCGTGGCCAGGCAGCAGGCGCCGTCCCGCCGTCCGTCCACCCGGATCACGGTGCGCGCGTGGTGATGGGCCTGCTGCACGGATTCCTGCTCCAGCGGGTCGCTTTCGGCCTGACCGACACGGCGCAGTGCAACGCCGACATCACCGCCCTGCTCCACCACTCCTGATCGCGGAGCGGTGGTGGGTGCCGCTCCGCGCCGTGCGGGTGGACGGCGTTCTCGGCCAGGTGCCGGCTCAGGGCCAGGGCTCGGACGGCTGGGCGGTCGCCGCGGCGAAGTCGGGTCCAAGGTGTGGATGCTGAGCCGGGAGCCGGGAGCCGGGAGCCGGCAAGGGCGGTACGGCCACTCCCGAACACGCGCCGACCAAGTCGCGTACGGGTCGACATCGACACCGCGAACCGGCCGCACGCGGTGAACCATGCTTGTCGCGCGGCGGTGTCGAACGGCGCACGCAGACCAGCCGCCTGTACGACCTGCTTGACGAAATGCAGGAGCCCGGGGTTCGCCCAGGATCAGGCGTCCCTTCTCGGTCGTGACGGCGACCATCTCACGCGGCGGAAGCTGATGGCGTGTGATGTCGAGCCGCCATGCCGCTTCGGTCGGCAGCCGAGGTCGGTCTCGCCACTACGCCGAGGCCGACAGGCCGCCGGGAACGACGGCTTCGGGGTAAGTGACCAGCCCGGTCCGGGAGTCGGAGGAGGGAGCGCGGGCCGCGGACCCGCCGCCCCGGCCGGTCCGCCGACGGACGACCCCGTACGCGGCCCGGCCGGATGACGTCGACGCGCGTGCGTGCCGGTGCCACCCGCGCCACCGAGGCCGCGGCGCTGAACAGCGGCGTCGGCAGGGCTTTCGCGCCCGAGGACCAGGGTGCCCGGACCATCCTGTCCGTGAACTCCGCTCCCACGGACGTGCCGGCGGCCCGTTCAGGGGGCGGCGGCAGCGGTGTCACCGGCGCGGGTGTGCTCCCGGGGGACCGCCGGCGAAGCGGCCGGGCCGCGCGAGGCCAGGCGCGTGAAGGCGCGGCGGTAGGCGGTGGGGGTGGTGTCCAGCGCGCGCCGGAAGTGCAGGCGCAGATTGGCCGCCGTGCCCAGCCCGCAGTCCCGCGCCACCTGGTCCACCGACCGGTCCGTGGATTCCAGCAGTTCCCGCGCCCTGCCGAGCCGGGCGGCGAGCAGCCACTGCAACGGGGTGGTGCCCGTCTCCTCGGTGAACCGGCGCATGAAGGTGCGCTGCGAGAGGCCCGCGTGCCGGGCGAGTACGCGCAGCGTGAGCGGCTCGCCGAGCCGGTGCAGGGCCCAGCAGCGGGTACCGGAGAGCGACGCCTCGCCGGCCACCGCGACGGGGGCCGGCACGTACTGGGCCTGCCCACCGTCCCGGTGCGGGGCGGCGACCAGACCGCGGGCGATCTGGTTGGCCACCTCCGCGCCGAGGTCACGGCGGACGATGTGCAGGCACAGATCGATGCCGCAGCACACGCCGGCCGAGGTGAGCACGTCGCCCTCGTCGACGTAGAGCACGTCACGGTCGACCGTGACGGCCGGGAAAGCCCGCTCGAAGTCGTCGATGTGCCTCCAGTGGGTGGTGGCGTGCAGCCCGTCCAGTACGCCCGCCGCGGCCAGCGCGAAGGCGCCCGTGCAGATCGACACCACGCGCCTGCCCCGGTCGCGGGCCTCGGCCAGCGCGTCGAGCACGGCGTCGGGCAACGTGGTGATCGGATCGATCGGTTCGAACCCCGGTACGACCACGGTGTCGGCGGTGCGCAGCTGTTCCAGGCCCCCGTCGGCGACGAGGGCGAAACCCGCGGTGGTCCGCACCTTCGCATCCAGCGCGCACAGGGTCATCTCGTAGGTGGTTTCCGGCCGGGCGGTGAAGATCTGCGTCGGGATCGCCAGGTCCAGCGGGGTGACCCCGTCCAGCGCCAGAACCGCGACGTGATGCACTGTCATGGCAAGAATCTATCGAAGCGAGGAAATTTTGCCACTCGCCGGGTCGTGGCCGTCGCGGCCAGGCTGAAGGCATGACCGGACCTACTCACGAGGCGACCGCCGACCCGATCGCGCTGCCCGGCACGCCACTCGCCGATGCCGTCATCGGCCTCATCCGATCGGTGGAGACGCCGTCCGTCTTCCACCACAGCATCCGCAGCTACCTGTTCGCCCGGCTGCTCGCCGGCCGTCTCGGCCTGGCCGCCGGCCGCGACTACGACGACGACCTGCTGTTCGCCGCGTGCGCCATGCACGACATCGGCGTGGCGCCGGACGGCCCGCACAACCAGCGGTTCGAAGTGGAAGGCGCCGACCGGGCCGCCTCGTTCCTGATCGACCACGCGGTGTCCGAGGCCGACGCCGACCAGGTCTGGCAGGCCATCGCCCTGCACACCTCCCCGGGCATCGCGGAGCGCCGCGGCACGCTGTGCGCGCTCGTGCGCGAGGGCGTGGCTCTCGACTTCGGAGGCCCGGTGGGCGCCGGCCGTCTCGACCTCGTCACCGACGAGCAGGCCGCCGCCGTGCACGCCGCCCATCCACGGCTGGACATGGTCCGATCCCTCACCGACGCGATCGTCGCGCAGGCCGCGAAGGACCCCAACAACGCGCCCCGCTACACGATCCCCGGCGAATTCCTCCGTGAACGCGAGACCTTCGGCCGGACCCGGCTGGAGCACGCCTGCCGTTCGTCCCGCTGGGACAGCTGACCCCACCGACTCCACCGACCCTACGGGCCCCACCGGCCCTACCGGCCCCACGATCCATCGACAGAGAGAAGGACGCACCGCAATGACCGTCCGCACCATCGAGGTTCCCGAGAACAACCCGGTCTTCGGCGAGACCACCAGCGCCTTCGCGGGCTTCGGCTATTCCGCCGCGGTCCGCGCGCACGGTCTCCTGTTCATCGCCGGAACGATCGGCCGCCGCGCCGACGGAACCATCCCGGACACCATCGAGGAACAGACCGAGACCGCCCTCCGGAAGATCGAGGAGATCCTCCGGCTGGAGGATCTCGACATGTCCGCCCTCGTGGACGTGACCAGCTACCACGTCGACATCCGCCGCCACCTGCCCGGCTTCATCGAGGCCAAGCGGCGGCTCGTCGAAGCGCCTTACCCGACCTGGACGATCATCGGGGTCAGCGGCCTCGCCAGCCCGGGACTCCTCGTCGAGATCCGCGCGACCGCCGCCTACCCCGACACACACCGGTAGGACACCGCTCCCGGGCTCGCCTTCGAGCCCGGGAGCCCGGCACGGCGGACGGCCGGGACCGGGAACCGTGCGGGCCTGAGCCGGGTGACCCGGCGGCCGGTCTCCCGCGGCGCGGGCGGAGAACTCCGCGGTGCTCGCTGTGACTTCGGGGAATCCCTGCCGTCAGGGCCCACTGGACGCGGCCGGCGGCGTGCAGGGTTCCGGGAGGTGCGGGGCAGGCGCCGGGGACATGTCGCCCCGGCACCGCTCGGCTGCTGGTGAGCAGGAGCCGGCTCGACCCGCCGGCAGACCGGCGATGCCGACCTGGTCCCCCGTGAAGGTCCCGGCCGGAGACCGCCGGCCGCCCGGAAGGCCGTCCGGTCGCCGTCCGGGCTCCGGACGGCGTGGTACATGTTTCCGTCCAGTCCGACGGCGACCAGGTGACTGTCCCCGTCGGGTATGCCGTGACGCCGACCGCCGAGGCCCCCCGTCGGACCGCCCGCAGGCCCGGTCCACGTCGCATGGCGCCGCCCGCGGGACGCGAACGGCGGCCTATGCCACCGGCGACGGTGAAGATCCGCGGTACGGGCGTTACGGGCGGCGCCCCGGGACAGACGGACGCGGGCGTGGTCGCGCGCTGCGCACCGCCCTCCCCGGAATCGCGCGGAACGAAAAGAACCTCGGGTAAGCCCTCGGTGTAAGTCCTCGGGGTAATCCCTCGGGAATGTGTTCGGGCCAACCGTGCACGAACGGTGAGCGTTTCCGGCCCGCCGTCATCATCTCCGGCCCCTTCCGGCCCTCCCGGACCGCCGCGGTGGGACGAAGATCCGGACCGCGCCATCGCGCGGCCGTCCGGGGGCATTGCCGGTGAATCGCCGCTGCTCGCTCTGCCACGGCACGCCCGCGGGGCGCCCCGCGGGCGCCCGCGGGGCTTTCGCCCCGGAGCCGATGAAGAAGGTTCCGGGGCTTTGAACCCTTGAGGCACCTGCAAATTCAGCGTCTTGACGTGAAACGACCCCGGGCACTAAAAACACACCGCGGAGCCGGCCGCAACAGTCAATCCCCTTTCCCCCCACACTTTCACGCGTACCGCAGGCCGCCTCATCGCTCACGGATCCGAAATCGATGTGTGCGGCGCCCTTCCTCGGCACACCGACGTCCGATGCCCCGGAAGGCCGCCCCGCGCGTGCTGCCCTCGGGGCGATCGAGGTCGGCCGCATTCGGTTCCGCTCGATCCGGGCGTCGGCTCCGCCCCGATGCGGTCGAGGGAAATCCCTCGCCCGGTGAACATTCCCTCTCCTCGTGAAGGCCGAGTGTCTCGGCAGTCCGCCGGAGGAAGGCAGATGGAGGCATACCGCGATGAGAAGCAGGAGTCACCTGGACCATGGACCGGGCGCCGGAAGGAGGACCCGCCTGTGCGCGGCGGCCGTGAGCGCGGGCCTGGCCGCCGGCGCCCTGGTCTGCGTCCCGGTGGGCGACGCGTCCGCCGTCGCCGGCATCAAGCAGACGGTGGCCGTACCCGCGTACTTCGACCCCGGTGACGGCGATCTGTGGGCACGGCTGTCGAGTCCGGCCCCCGGCGCGGGCCTGGCCGTCGCCAACCCGCAGTCCGGACCCGGCGACAGCAAGGACGGCGGCTACGCCGACGCCATCAGGACGGCCCACAACGCCGGGACGAAGGTGATCGGATACGTCGACTCCGGATACCTCGGTACCAAGGGCTGGACCGCGCCCGACGGCGGCACGTCCATCGACGACTGGGTCGAGGGCGCGGAGCGAAACGTCGACAAGTGGTACGGCTACTACGGCGCTTCCGGCCTGGACGGGATCTTCTTCGACGACGGCCCGACCGCGTGCGGCACCCAGGCCGTCGCCAACGCCTTCGTCGACGCGTACAAGAGGCTCCAGTCCTATGTGAAGGGGAAGAACGCCGACGCCGAGGTCGTCATCAACCCGGGTGCCTCACCCAAGGAGTGCTACACGCAGGCCGCCGACACACTGGTCACGTTCGAGGGCACCTACGACGACTACGTGAACGACTACGGCGACGGCCGTGAGTCCTGGGAGGCGTCGGCCGACCCGTCCAAGATCTGGCACCTGATCCACACCACGGGAAGCCGGTCGCAGATGAAGAACGCCATCGCCCTCTCGAAGCAACGCGACGCGGGCTACGTCTACGTCACCGACGACGACAACTCCCACCCCCCGGGCCACGCGTGGGGCAACCCGTGGGACACCCTCCCGTCGTACTGGTCCGCCGAGGTGAACACCGTCGGCTGACCGCGGGCGGTCGCGGCAGCCGCCCCCTCGGCCGGCGGGAGGCGCCACACCGACGGCGGGGGAGGGGGCGCACACGAGCAACCGGGGACCCACGAGGTACCCGAAGCCCGCCGCCGGACGGACGCGGCCCGGCCCCGATGCCGGCCCGCCGCCACCCGCTGCGGCCCCTCTCACCACCGGAGCGCTGTATGAGGTCCTCACCACCCCCACCTCGCCGGATCGTCCTGCCGGCACTGTCCGCACTCCTCCTCTTCGTACCGGCCCTGTGGCCGTCGGCGCAGCCCGCGTCGGCCGACACCGGATCCGTCTCACTGCTGTACGACCCCGGCCCCTCGCACGACTGCTATTCGCTGGTCGTGGAGCACCCGCCGGACAAGAACACGACACCCGATCCCGCGCGTACCAGCAGCGCCGGCTGCGGTGCCTTCGCCGCCACCGAGGAGTTCACCCGGAAGAGCCGCGAGCGCTTCACCTGGGACATCGGCACCTACGGATGGAACACCTCCGACTGGGGCACCTCACCCGGCTACTCGTTCGTCACCCGGACCGCCGCCAAGACGGTGACCATGCGGAACGACGCCGTACGGCCTCAAGGGCGCAGAAGTGGTGGGCGCCGGCCGGCGACCACCGATGACACCTGCCCATGTCAGCTGACCCGCCTGTGTTCCTCGGCCCCGGGTCTCCGGTGATCGCATGACCACTCGAACCGCGGGACGGAATCCCGGTATGCCAGGATCTGCTGCTGTGACGGACGACGACCCTCTCACCGGCCTGGACGATGTGCCCTGGGCCCAACTGCAGCACTCCTACGGCATGGCCGACGACGTCCCCGGGCACCTCCGGGCGATGCGGGCGGGGGTCTGGGAGGGCCGGTACCCGCCGATCGCACAGCTCGCGAACCGTATCGTGCACCAGGGCACGCGATCGCAGGCTGCGGTGCACACCGTTCCGTTCCTTGTGCGGATGGCACTCGACCCGGGACTGGCCGACAGGCACCGGTTCGTCGGTCTGCTGGCCGCCATCGCGATCGGGCTGGACAACAACTGTCTGCCGAACGGCTATGACCCCCGCGAAGACCGCGCCACCCTGGCGGATGTACGCGGCGAAGCCGACGACGCGGCTCGGTGGATCGACGAAGCGGCGGACGACGAGCAGCGCAAACAGCGCGAGGGCAGCTGCGCGCAAGTGCTCATCGACGCCGAAGCGGTGGTGCGTTCGTACGACGCCGTCCGCGAAGCACTTCCCGCACTCGCCGTCCTGCTGACCTCGGACAGCCCTGAACTGCGTTCCAGTACAGCGAACCTGCTCGCGTGGTTCCCCGAGTCCGCGGCGACGTCGGTTCCGCTCCTGAAGGCTTTCGTCGCCGATGAAGTCTCACCCGGCGCGGCGGCGACGGGAGTCGTCGCCCTCGGCCTGCTCGGCGAACCGGCTGCCGTCCCCTTCATCCGGCGCTACCTGGACAGCCCGGTCGTCGAGCTGCGCTGGGCCTCCGCCTTCGCGTTGACGCGATTCGGCATCGCCGACCCGGCCGTCGGCGACGTGCTCACGCAGGTCGTCGCCAGGCCGCCCGAGAAGACCGAGACCATGTCGTTCCTGAGCGGCTCGTACATGGGTCTCGCGGCGATGGCCCTGGCCGAAACACCCGGAGCCACGACGCTCCGGGCGGTCGATGCCATGCTGGCCGGCCTCGCCGATTGCAGGGGCGCCGAGGCGTTCGACGACAGGTACTACACGGCGCAGACACTGTTCAGGCTGGTCTTCCCGGACGTCCCCGCCGAACCGCCGCGGTCCTTCGGTGACCTGAGCGACGTTCAGCAGCGTGTCGTGCGCTTCGTCGCCGACCAGGACGAGGCCGGCCGGCCATCCGGTGGGATGGACGCCTTTCGTCGGTGGAAGGTGCCGACCAGGCACTCCGATCTGCGCGTCTTCGTCGGTGGTGCCCAGGCCGGCGCGAGTCCGGCCACGCGTCGGGCGCCGGCCTAGCGGACGTCTCACGCACCTCCCGTGACGACAACGCCGAGGAAGCCGGGCTGCCACCGGTACCGAGGGCGCCGCTAGCCTGTGGGTATGTCAGAGCGTGTCATACCCGGTCACACGGACGGCCTGATCACCCTGGCCGCCGCGGACGCTCTGTGGGCCGATCTGACGGCCGGCAGTGCTGTGCCGACGGCATCCGGGGCATTCACCCGCCCTCCTGCCCACGCCCGGGTGGGGTACGTCCTGCTCGGCGGCCGTGTGGTGGCGACGGTGAGGACGGGCGGCGGCCGGTGGAGCGTCTCGGAGGCTGACGTGCGCCGGGCGGCCGCGGAACTCAACGCGGTGGGGATGGACCGCGGGCACCTGGTCCGCATCGGTCCGTTTGGCGGGGCGCCGAGGCAGGAGCGTGACGAGGAGACGCCGCTGCGCTGGCGCCGGCGTGTCACGGCGGAACTGCGGGAGCCGGGCGGCCCCGAGCAGCCGGCACGACAGGAAGCCGGCCGGCCGCACCATCTGGCGGGGATCGACTGGCGACAGCTGCTCGTGGAGCAGACCCGTGACGGGACGCGACGCACCTGGTGGCTGCCGCGCGCCGTGGTCAGGTTGCTGGACGCGGCCGAGCACGCCGAAACACAGTGGCTGCAAGCCGCGCAGGCCCGCCGGGCAGGGGCGGCCGTCCCCGAGCCGCCCTCCCGCCCCCGGCAGGCCCGGGACACCGACGGACGGCGGCCGACGAGCCCCGAGGGCCCCACCGCCGCGCCGCGCCCGTACGGCAAGGAGCTGGAAGGCCAGCTGTACTCGGTGCTCAGCAGAAAGCCCGGTATCTCCCGCAAGGTGGCCGGGTGGGCGTGCGCCGTCTGCCGCACCGCGCCCGCCACTGTGCTCGACCACTGCCACGAACACGGCTACGTCCGCGCCCCCGTATGCCAGTCCTGCAACACACTCGAACGTCCCGACCACCTGTACAGCAACGACATCCGCGTGGCGAACCGCTACACACGCCTCTTCCACACCGACACCGACGCCTGGCTCCGGCACTGGCACCGCTGCCCCGGCTGCCGCGCACGCACCACCCTGCCCCTGCCGCACCTCGCCGCATGGACCGCCGACATAGCCTGCCGATCGCTGCGCCCGACCCACCGCGCCCCTCGCGGGCGCAGGCCCTGCGGGGTCCTGCGGGTGTCCTGGACGGGCAGTCAGAACGCGCCCCGTTCCTGTCTGCTCACTGTCGTCGTCGACTTCTGTCCCTCCGGCGAGCACCGTGTCCTGGCGCAAGTCCCCTACCGCCAAGCCGCCGAGCGGTTCGGTGCCTGGCTGGCCGAGACGGCCCCCGCCGTGGCCGCCGCGGCCGGCCCCGACCGCCTGGACGGCCTCCCGACGCGGTTCCGACCCGTCATCGCGGACACCAGCGGCCCGGACCTGGAACTGTTCTGAACGGGCGGCACCGGGACACCTGACACCCCGCCGTCACCTCGCCGCCGCCGGCGCTCTCGGCACGGCCACCAACACATCGACATGTACACGGCGAATCGCGTATCCGACCAGACCTCCCAGGCCCGGCGCCTACACCGGCCACGCGTGGTGGACCGGGCGCCGGACCGCGGCCGACCACTACGATCTTCGTGGCCGGGACGGCAGGCCGCCCTAAGAACCCCTAACGGAATGCTCTACGCGGACTTGAGAGCTAACTCAGGGGACGTGAACGAACGGTTGCTACTGTCCGGACGTGACTCTGACTGACCTCAACAACGGCTTTCGTGACGATGAGCAGCGGCGGCACGTCCAGAGGGTCATTCATGATCGCCTCGCAGACGACCGTGACCCGCAGGAATGCCGCTTCCTTATGCGGTTCTGGTGGCAGCTGGTCATGTCGTACCAAGAGGTGTCGATGGACGAGCTCAGCCGGAACGTCGGCACGCCGAAGCTGGACGTGATCGAGGCACTGATCGGCGCCATCAGGTCGTCCCATGCCGACATCGACGCCTGGATCACCACCACACAGCAAGTCTTCCCGGTGATCCAAGATCGAGGCTTCAGTGCTGCCCAGGACAACGAAAAGCCTGTTCCTGAACCTCGAATCGGCAAGTCAAGAGCCATCGGTTGATTGCCGACGCGTACGGCATCCCCGGCAGGCTGATCAACATCCGGTCGTCGGCCGCTGCCTGACGGCAGCGGTCAGCACGGGGCGGGCACCAGCTCCTGCGGAATCCGCATCGGAGTCCACAGGAGCTTGGAGCCGGGCGCGTGCTGGGCCCGGTCAGTACTCCAGCGTGAACCGTCCCGGGTGGAAATCGAGTGGGTCCTGCACAATCGGAGCGGGGATGCCCCGACCCTCAACCGTCCACCACAGGAGCGTCCCTGCGTTCTCAATGCCGACCTCGCCGTTACCGAGGTCCACGATCGCGAACTCCTGGTCGACGCGCCAGTCGTGGCAGGGGCCCTGCACGATCGGAGCACCGTCCAGCAAAGACCCGTCCTGGACCTCCAGACACTTGCCGGCGAAGGTCTTGATCCTGACGGTGCCGTTGCCGACATCCTCGAACGTGAAGCGCTGACTGTCCCAGTCGAGGCAACGGTACAGCTGGATCGGGGCACCGTCCTGCCGACTGCCGTCCTTGACCTCCACGCAACGGCCGAAGGCCTTGATCTTGAAGGAGTCCTGCGCAGCGGCGGGACTCGCGGTCACCGTGGGGAACACGGCTGCGGCAACGACAGCGGCCACGCAGCCCCCCAGACGTCGTCCAGCACGGCGAGTACGAGCAGAGCCCATGTTCAGTCCCTTCTTTCACCGACAGGTGACTACTGAGTGCATCGAATCGTAAGCGTAAGGTGAGTGAAAGTCAGTATTTTATGGACTAATTCGCTATATAGAGTGCCTATTGGGCCGTGCTCCGGGGCGCCATGTAACTGACGTGCTTGCACTATCGAAGCTGAGCGCCTGTTCAGACCACCGACGCGTAGCCCCTGCCGCTCGCGCCATACCAACCACAGCAGTTGCGTCCGGGGAACGGTCACCGTGACCGTTCCCCGAATGCTTACCTAAAGCTCTCATTCTGGGCTGATGGCTCTTGACCTGCCGATTCGACGTTCAGGAACAGGATCTAACGCGCCCGGAGCTTCTTCAGCCGTCGCCAGCAGAGGATGCTGCAAGCGATGCTGAGGAAGGCTTCGTGGATGTCATCGCGTATCTCCCAGCGGATGCGCAGGCGGCGGAACCAGTGCAGGTGGGCGAACGCTCGCTCGACAACCCAGCGTTGGGTGCCCAGGCCGGAGCCGTGCTCGGTGCCGCGGCGGGCGATCTGCGGCTTCACGCCGAGGCCCCAGAGCAGGCGGCGGTACTTGTCGTGGTCGTAGCCCCGGTCGGCCAGCACCACATCAGGGCGGCGCCGGGGCCGGCCGCGCTTGCCCCGCACCGGTGGTACGGCCTGGAGCAACGGGATCAGCTGAGTGACGTCGTTGCGATTGCCGCCGGTCAAAGTAGCGGCGAGTGGGATGCCGGTCGCGTCGGTGATCAGGTGGTGTTTGCTGCCCGCCCTGCCCCGGTCGACAGGGCTTCGTCCCGTCTTGGGGCCCCCTTTGACGCGCGGATGTGGGAGCCGTCGACAGCCGCACGGGAGAAGTCCAGGGCATTCGCGCCGCGGAGCTCGGCGAGGAGGACCTCGTGCAGCCGTGGCCACACCCCCGCCTCGGTCCATTCGGCCAGGCGCCGCCAGCAGGTCATGCCGGAGCCGAAGCCGAGTTCCTGCGGAAGGTGTTCCCAGGCGATCCCGGTGTTCAGCAAGAACAGGATCCCCTGGAACACCAGCCGGTCCGGATGCCGCTTGCGCCCTGGATGCCGAACCCGACGCTCCACCTTGGGCAACAACGGCTCGATCACCGCCCACAGCTCGTCATCGACATCCCACGGCTTCCGCCGAGCCACCCCACACCTCCGGATCATCGGTCCGGGGTGATCCAACCACCTTGAAGATCATTTCGTTAGGAGTTCTAAGTCGCGTCCAGGACGACCTTCGCACACTCCTCGTCGTCGGCCCGACGGACGACCAGGCCATCGCGGCCGGGGCGGAGGGCCATGAGGCCGACGTCGGCGAAGTGGACGCCGACGCGGGTCTCGGAATTGTTCGACCGGCCGGTCAGGACCACGAGAACGGGGGCACTCGGCAGGTGTCGCCCTGAGAGGGGCGGGGCGGTCGGATTCGAACCGACGTCCTCCGAGATGATGTCGCGGCGCACTACCTCTGTGCTACGACCCCGCCTTGCTGATGATCATAAACCGAAGATGTCCTCGGAAGGCAAGGCGCAGGAGGACCGAGGCTCATCGGTCGGGCTTGTGCGGGTCACGTGTCCCGGTTCCGGGAGACCCATGCTCAGGTGCTCGCCTGCGGGATGCTGCCGGGCATACGGGTGGGCCGGCCGCGTCGTACGTGGTGCCGCCCGCGCTGCGCCCGGGAGCCGGGCGGATCCGGCGGATCGCCGACGTGGGAGCGGTAGCGGGCGGTACGGTCTGATGCCGGGTCAAAAACGAATCGGTGGGGGTACGGGATGACGGGGATCGAGATCGCGGTCGGCTACATGTTCGCCTACATGGTCCGCAAGGCCAAGCGCGTCGGCCGACGGGCCGACCAGGAGGTCGACCGGGGCCTGGACGCGGGCATGGACCGGCTGCACGACCTGATCAGCGCCAAGCTCGGGAACGACCCCGCGCTTGAACGTGCCGCCCAGGAGGCCGAGGCCGGGCAGGACGGGCTCAGTGAGCGCACCGGGCGCCGCCTGACCGACTCCCTGGAGGACGCCGCCGAGCGCGACCCCGACTTCGCCCAGGCACTCACGGCCCTGGTCGAGCAACTGCAGGCAGCCCGGACGACAGCGGCGCCCGGCGATGTGTCCGCGTCCGGCGAGGGCGTGGCGGTCCGCGGCCGCGTGAACATCAAGGCGGAGGGCGGCTCGGCCGCCGCGCTGAAGATGGGCAGCGTGAACATCGGGGCCTCTCCCTCGGACCCTTCCCGGCCGAGCCCGGACCAGAGCTGACCGGGCCCGGGACAACCCTCGCGCCGGGGGACGCCGAGAACACGCGGATCACCGCGCGACAGCACTCGATCGCAGTTGGTCACGTCGAGCACTTCCACGCCGCGCCGATGCCAGAGGCACCGTGGCAGCGGGTGCGGATGGCCGACGTGCCGCCCCGGTGGGCCGCCGCACCCGACCCGGCCGACGACCCTGCCGGTCACACCCGGACACGGCAGCCCTCCGCCGAGGCCATGGCGTCGATCGCCCTGCCTCGGCGCAGGGTTCCGGCGGACCGCTTGCGGGGACGGGACGGACTGGTGGCCGAACTGACCGCCGCGGCGGCCGGACCCGGCGGGGACAGGGATCGGCCCGGGGTCTGGCTCCTGTCCGGCATGGGAGGGAGCGGGAAGACCACGATCGCCCTGGAGACCGCGCACCGACTGGCGGACGCGTCGACACGGGTGTGGTGGGTGTCAGGGGCGGACGACGGAGAACTGATCTCTGCTCTGCGGGCGGTGGCGTTCGCGGCCGGAGCCCGGTTGTCCGACTTCGGCAGGGCCCATCCGGCCGATGTGCTGTGGAACCGCCTCGACGCCCTCACCACACCGTGGCTGCTGGTCCTGGACAACGTCGACGATCCCGCCGTCCTGTCCAGCGGCGCCCCCACCGCCCGGGGTACCGGATGGCTGCGCGAACCGGCCCACCACTGGGGAATGGTGCTGGTCACCAGCCGTGAGTCACGGGAAGAGCGCTGGGGAACCTGGGTGCGCGGGGCGGATGTCGGGCTCTTGTCGAGCGAGGACGGCGCACGGATGCTCCTGGACGTGGCGCCGCAGGCGGGAACGGCCCAGGAGGCCCGGACACTGGCCGATCACCTCGGAGGGCTGCCGCTCGCCCTCGACCTCGCCGGCTCCTATCTGGCCCGCGCGCTCGAAAGCACCTGGCCGTCGCCTTCGGTACCGGATACCTTTCCCGCCTACCGCGCGAGCCTTGACGCACGACTGGCCGACATGGCCTCCGACCCGGACCGCGACCTCGAGCCCCATGAGCGGACCCGCCGCGCGCTGGTGAGCACTTGGGAACTCTCCCTCGACCATCTGCACGGGCAGGGCATCGGCCTGGCGCGCCCGCTGCTGCGGCTGCTGTGCGCATTCGGACCAGCACCTCTCCCTTACCTGGAACTCCTCGATCCGGAACTTCTCGCCCGCAGCGCACTCTTCGAGGACCCACGGCTCCCTCGACTCGAGGAGGCGCTGAACGGCCTGGCGGGCATGAGGCTCGTCACGATCGAGCGGACCCGCGAGGGCGAAGGTACGCGGGGCGCGGGCAGGCGGAGGCAGGTCACCATCCACCCGATGGTCCGGGCCGCCGGCCGGGCCCACCCCGATTTCACCGCGCGGGCGACGGACATGCTCGCTCTCGTCGCCGACCTCCTGCTCGGTGTCACCGGCCCGCTGCGGCTCGCCGATCCGGCGGACTGGCCGGTGTGGCGGGTGATCGCGCCGCACTGTGGCGCAGCCCGCGTCCTGTTTCTCTCCTGCGAGTCCCGGCTCGGCGAGGACATCGACCCGAGTCTGGTCGCGGCGGCCACCGAGCCCTCCGTCGGTGTCGCTCAGTACCACAACATCGTCGGAATGTACGGCGAGGCGATCGCCGAACTCGACGCCGTCTGCTCGCTCAGGGCACGGCTCCTGGGCGACACCCATCCAGCCACCATCGTCGCGCGGCTCCATCTGGCCTGGGCACTACGCGACAACGGAGATCTCACGGAGGCGGACCGGCTCTACCAGGAGGTGGCTCTGGCCGCATCGGAGGCACTGCCGCCCGGTCATCCCTGTCTGCTGTCGGTCAGGACCGGCCGGGGGCGCGTGCTGCGGGAACTGGGGCGCTACCAGGAGGCCGAGGAAGAGCTGCTCACCGCGCTCGACATGCGCCGGCGGGATGCGCGGGCCGCGCCTCTGGGCATTCTGCGCATCCGCCACGCCCTGGCCATGCTGGCCCACAGACGCGGCCGGTACGAGGAGGCCGTAGCGGAACTGACGGACGTCCGCCGGCAGATCCGGGCACTGGTCTCGGAGGGCCATCCGGACGTGCCGGCTGCCGAAGTCCACCTGGACGCCCTGGCCGTGGAGGTCAGTCTGGTCCGCGCCCTGAGGGACGCGGGGTACGCGGCACAAGCTGCGGCCACTGCCGAGAACGTGGTTCTGGAGTACGGGCGCGTGCTGGCGCCCGACCACCCGCACCTGCTTCTCGCCCGGCACGAACGCGCCCGGATTCTCCGGGACCAGGAGTCGGACTGCCGGCTCCTGGAGCGGGCCAGGGACGAGTTCACCGACATCTGGAAGACCAACGAGCGCCGCCTGGGAGCCGACCATCCGGACGTCATCGCCACCCGGCACGAACTCGGAACGGTCTGGCACCTCCTCGGGCGGCCCGATCTGGCCGCCGAACACTTCCGCGCGGCGCTCGAGGCAGGCCGGCGCCGGCTGGGGGAGGACCATCCCGACGTCCTGGTCAGCGCCCGTAACCTCGCCGACGTACTTTCCGGCCCGCGACCCCGGTCAGCAGAGGGAGAGACCGTGATGGACGACGAACACGACGATCGGAACCCGCCTCCGTCCGCCCCGGACCCGGCTTCGGTCACGCTGTCGTCAGCCTTGTCCACCGAGCACGACGACGTGGACCCGCCCGCGCACTCGGCTCGGTCCATGGATCGGTTCATCCATCCCCGTATGAGCCGGGGCGGCGTCAACCCGGGAGACGGCGGGTATTCACGAGCCCGCCCCGCCCCGAGCCCGGTGGTCCCGAAGCAGAACCCGCCGTCCCATACCTACCGCCCCGCTGCCGACCGTCCGCCCGAGCGGCCGTCCGGATCGGCCTTTCCGAGCACCACCGACCTGCGGGCCCTGGCAACCGGGCTGGAGCACCCCGACCTGGTCGAGCAGCTGCGGACCCGGCAACGCGGCACCCGGCTGCTCGCCCTCAGAGCCGTCCTGAGCCACGCTGACCTGCTCGGATCCGGTGAACCGGGCCGGCTGCCCCTTCCTCCTCAAGTACGGGCGGTTCTCCTGAGAGCGGACCGCGCCGACCCCGAGGCGGTCACCACGGTCCTGCTCCACCCGTCCGTCGGCCGCTGGCTCAGCAAGACGCTCCGCAACCGCGGCCCGGCTCCGGGCGGCTCGCCGGGCCCCCGGCCCACCGAGGACGATCTGCCCCATCTGCACGCCGTCGCGGCGGCCGCCGCCATCCGGGCGGGGGTGGACTTCACCCTCCCGGTCCCGGTCCGCGACGGGTTCGCCGTTCTGCCCGCGTTGGGCACCGCCGACCTGCGTCCCACCGACAGCGTCACGGCGCACATCACGGCCTCGGCGGGCCGGGCCGAGATCACGTGCGGTGGGACCACCGTCCGGCTGCCGCGGCCGGAGGGGTCGGTATCGTCCGGCTGGATCCCCGTGGAGAACGTCCACACCTCTGTCGGGTTCCGCTCCTTCGACCTCGTCCTCGACGACATGGACCCCTACCGGGAGACCGACGGCCCGGTGCCGCCGTCCCGCTTGAGCCCCCCGGAGAGCGACCGCTGGAAGCAGCTGACCGGTGAGGCCCAGAAGCTCCTGGCCGCCATCGGCACCCGGCGGGCGACAGCCATGGCCGTCGCGCTCACCACGCTGACGCCCCGCCCGGCCGAACCCGGCGGTGTGATGACCTCCATCTCGGGCAGCGACGCCTTCGGCGGCATTGTCCTCAGCAGTCCTCCGGACGCCGTGGAGCTCGCCGCGACCCTGGTCCACGAGTACCGGCACATGTTGCTGAACTCCGTCCTGGACGCCGTCGATCTCTTCGAAGAAGAAGAGGACGAGCAGAGGGACGGCGCGCTGTACTACGCCCCATGGCGGGACGACCCGCGCTCGCTGCACGGTCTGTTCCACGGTGTCTTCGCGTTCTTCGGCGTCGTCGACTTCTGGCGCGGCCTGGGCCGGCACACGGAGGGGGAAACCCTCCGGCGCAGCCAGTTCCAGTCGGCGTACTGGCGGCGACAGGCTTCGGACGCGCACACGACGCTGTTGAGGGTCCCCCGGCTCACCGCGAGCGGAACGCTGTTCGCGACGATGATGACTCAAGCCTCGAACGGCTGGACCGAAGCCGATCCGCTCCCCGAGAACGTGGCGGCACTCGCCGAGGAGGCAGTGCTGGCCCACCGCGTACGCTGGCGACTGCACCATCTGCGGCCAGATCCGGCCGCGGTGGCCGAACTGGCCGAGGCGTGGTTGTCCGGTGAGCCGCGGCCGCGGTCCTCGGAGCCCCGTGTCCCGGTCGCGGTGTGCCCGGACCCCGACGTCCCCTCCCTCAACGAGCACACGATGCTGCTGTGCCGAGCAGCCTGTGAGCCGGGGACGCAGCGGGAGCACCCTCTGCCCGCGGACCCTTGGGCCCGCCTCCTCGTCACGATACGCAGGCGTGCCGCCCACGAAGCGGACGAGGAGGCGGCGATGCGGTCGCTGAGCCACGGTCCCGAAGTGGTCCGGGCGGTTCACGACCGGGTCGCCGCCCTGACGAACACGGCTCCTGACCCTGCGGCGCTGGCCGCCTGGGCCGGCACCGGCGACGACAGGGATCACCGACTGCTGCCGGTGATGGACTTCGGCCGGCGCTCCGACCGGGAACGTTCGTCGGATCGGTAGTCGCGGTGGTCGGACGGGCGGTGACGTCCGTCCGACCGCTGGAGGTCCGGTGGCTGTCGGCGGTCACGCGATTCCCCACGACCTGCATGATCGGCGTCACGCGATTCCCCACCCGCGTGGTCACGATTCCCCACGACCACCCTGGAGGGGTTCGACTGCGACGCCTCACCGAAGCTGCCCGCTGCCCAGATCCGCGACCTGGCCGCCCTGCGCGAACGGCCCCGGCTGCCGGCCCGACAAGCGACCGGAGAATCCCACCGACAAACCCGGCACACCCTCGAAAGGCTGATCAGATCACCGGCGGCCCCGCCTCGATCCGGCGCATCACCGGGGGCAAGCGGTCCAGATCGGGGCCGGCCTGAACCTGCCGCTCGTCCCACCAAGTGGCGCCGGCGTCACGCAGCGGACCGATCACGTCCTTCGCCTTCACGGCATCCGAGGGCGTGGCCCCGCCGAGCACGAGCTCGAAAGGCCGCTCGGCCCCGCCCATACGGTACTTGCGCACATAACCGGCAAGATCCCGGACCTCCGCCACATCGGGCACATGCCCATGCCGGGCCGTCTCGAAGAGCGGTACCGCCCCGTCCCACCGTGCTGCCCGCCGCATCGGCGGGCGACGCGGCCAGAATCCGCCGATCCACACTGGCGGACCAGGCCGTTGCACGGTTGCGGGCAGCAGCGTCACGTCCCGGACCTCGTAGTGCCGGCCATGGTGGTCCACCGCCTCGCCGGACCACCAGCGCCTCAACAGCTCCAGCCCCTCGTCCAGCCGCTCGCCGAGGAGCCGCGGCTCGGTGGTGTCGCCGAAACTGCGGTACTCGTCCTCGACCGGCCCGCCCAGGCCGGCTGCGAAGATCACCCGGCCGCCGCTGAGCTGGTCCAGGGTGGCCACTTGGCGGGCAAGTTGCTGCGGACGATAACGGGGGACCGGTGTCAGCAGGGTGCCCAGCCGGATCCGCGAGGTCGCCAGCGCGGCCGCGGTCAGCAGCATCCAGGGGTCTCCGAAGGGGCGCCCCTGGTGTTGTCGGTGCAGTACGTGGTCCCAGACGAAGAGCCCGTCCCAGCCGGCCTGTTCGGCGGCGGCCGCCACAGTCGCGACGTTACGGGGGTCGGCGAAGTCACCGAAGTTGGGGATGTTGATGGAGAAGCGCATCCCAGCAGGATGCGTAACCGGCCGCGAAGGATCAATCGGATTCGGAACCAGGCGGCTTCCCGAGAGGACCCCGAAGACGCAGCACTACACGCACCCTACTGGGATCGCGGCCCGAGGCCGGACCGACGGCAGGGCCGCCCCCCCACTGCGGTGACGTCCGCGTCGGGAGAGCGAAACCACAGCACAGCAGCCGGACGAGGGGCGCGAGTCGTCGAAATGCTGGACGAATCCCGATCGCGTGCCCTCCCGTCTCCAGTGTCCTGGCCGCGCTTCTCAAGCAGCCTGGCCCGACTCGTCGTTGGTCTCAATTGACGTGGTTCGTCTTCCCGGTCGCCGCACTACTCTGTCGGGCCATGAACGTGGACCGCTGGTTGGCAGACACCCGGACCTCCTACGACACGGTCGCGGTCAGCTATGCCGACCAACTACGCGAGGCGCTGGCCGGGGCGCCGTATCTTCGGGCGGCTCTGGCACTGTTCGCCGACCTGGTGCACACCGCCGGCGGCGGGCCGGTGGCGGACGTGGGCTGCGGACCTGGACACATCACCGCTCACCTGCACGATCTGGGTGTGGACGCCTTCGGCGTCGACCTTTCACCCGGGATGGTCGACGTGGCCCGGCGTGACCACCCCCGCCTGCGGTTCGAGGTGGGCTCGATGACCGACCTCGACCTCGCCGACGCCTCCGTCGTCGGCCTGCTCGCGTTCTGGTCGTTGATCCACGTCCCCGACGAAGCAGTCCCCACGGTCTTCGGCCACTTCCGGCGCGTGCTGCGTCCCGGCGGGCCACTGCTGCTCGGCTTTCACGTCGGCGACGGGTCGAGGCTGAAGACGCAGGGCTACGGCGGCCATCCGATGAACGTCCACGTTCACCGCCGCCGGCCTGACCAGGTGGCGGCCTGGCTAGGCGATGCCGGGTTCACCGTCGAGGCCCGAATGCTGATCGACCCCGACGAGAGCGTTCCAGGTGCGGTCCTCTTCGCACGCCGCCGGTCCTAGGTGCCGCAACAGGCACTAGCTTGACCTTTGACGTCCGGCGTCGAATGAACCGCTCCGGGATCTGTGGAGGTTCTATGCGTTGACTCCAGCCGCCGGTTGGGGCTGGTGTTGAGCGTAGCGGTTGGTCTCGTGCCCGGTGGGCGGCATGTCACCGATCGCGCTGCGGAGGCGCTGGTCGTCGAACCAGTCGACCCATTCCGCGAGGTCGTTGGAACGTGGCCACCAGGCTCCGTCGACGTGTCGGGAGCCGATGCCTCGCGTCTTCAGTGCGATTCGTGTGTCCGGTGTCCGCCGTACGTGGGAGTCGTGATCGCCGGGCTGGTTCTTGTTGTCATTGCCATGACATCTGTGAGCGTGGGAACGGCCTTCGTTCCGCCTGCCATCGCTCTTCCTCGCGTCGGGTCGTTGCGACTAGGGCCTGTTGTGAAAGTGCTGGTCACAGCTAGGGCCGTTGGGCACTCGGGGCCGCATGGACGACGTGCGTGCGTCTCGGCACACGCTGTTGTCTCAGCGAGCGGCGTGCGTCCCGGTGTTCGGGGCGCACGCCGCGGGTCCTGGTGGGGGTCCGGCGGGTCACGCGGGGTCGCGCTGGACGGGGCAGGTCATGCAGCGCGGGCCGCCGCGCCCTCGGCCCAGCTCGCTTCCGGCGATGGGGATGACTTTGACGCCCTGGTCGGCGAGGTAGGCGTTGGTCGTGGTGTTGCGTTCGTAGCCGACGACCAAGCCGGGGGCGAGGGCGAGGAAGTTGTTGCCGTCGTCCCACTGTTCGCGCTCGGCCGACCGGCCGTCCAGCGGTGCCGTCAGCAGCCGGACCGCGTTCAGGTCGAGGGCGCGGGCGAGCGAGGAGCCGAGGTCGTCGTCGGCGCTGACGTCGAAGCCGCAGGCGCCGACGGCTGGGGTCAGGGTCCAGGAACGCAGCGCGGGCAGCTGCGGGTAGAGCACGAAAGCGTCGCGGTCGACCATCGACAGTACCGTGTCGAGGTGCATGAAGGCTCGGCGGGCGGGGAGTTCGACGGCGATCACCCGGCGGAAGGCACCCTCCGCGAACAGTTCCCGGGTCAGCTGTTCCACTGCCTGTGGTGCCGTCCGCTCGCCCATGCCGATCATCACGGCGCCGTTGCCGAGGACGTGGACGTCGCCGCCCTCGACGGTAGCGGGGCCGTGGTCGTCGGTGCCGTCGAGCAGCGGCCGGGTGCCGGCGAACATCGGGTGGAAGCGGTAGATGGCGGCGCTGTGCACGGTTTCGCGACGGCGGGCGGCCTTGGCCATCGGGTTGATCGAGACGCGGTCGCCGATCCAGCAGGAATTGTCGCGCTGGAAGAGGTGGTTGGGCAGCGGGCTGAGCGCGAAGTCGTCGTCGTCCAGGGTGTTCCAGGCCAGGCTGTGCGCGCCGACCGGGTGCAGGTCGTGCTTGAGCACGCCGCCGATGAGGTGCTCGGCCAGGGCGGACGGGGTCGCGGCGTAGCACAGTTCGCGGATCGGCAGCACGAGTGCCGGGCCCACGGTGTCGTCGTTGACCACGCGCTCGACCACCCACTTGCGGGCCTCCGCGATGGAGAGGGTCTGCGCGAGCAGGTCGGCGAAGTAGTGGACGCGTACCCCGTTGTCGCGCAACACCTGGGCAAACGCGTCGTGTTCGGCACGGGCCCGCTCAGCCCACAGCACGTCGTCGAAGAGCAGGCTGTCGACGTTGCGCGGGGTAAGGCGGGACAGCTCCAGCCCAGGGCGGTGCAGCACGGCCCGCCGCAGTGTCCCGACCTCCGAGGCGACGTTGATCCCGGTCATGGTTCTGCTCCTGGTGGTGTGAAAGGGGACGAGGGATGTCAGAGGACTCAGGCCGCGGTACGCGGAGGCAGGTGGCGGACACCGTCGTGCGCCGGGTGGGCGGAGGCGGCGCCCCCGTCGCCGCAAGCAGCGTTCTCCCCGTACTCGCCGCGTGAGCGCTTGAGGGCGATGTAGACGGGGATGCCGAGCAGGACGGCGAACAGCCCGTAGTAGACGGTCTGGTAGCCGCTGCCCTGGATCGACCAGTAGGAGAAGGCCATCGCCGCCGCGCTGATCACGATGTCGCGCACCAGCCGACCGCGCGGCACGGCACGGCGGTGCGTGATCAGCCAGTACAGCTGGGCGGCGGCGGAGAAGAGGTAGGGGATAGCCGCGGTCAGCACGCTCAGCAGGACGATCGCGGTGAAGACGTTGTCGAAGCTGCTGTAGGCGGCCACGGTGATCAGCGAGGCGAGGATCGTGGCGGCCAGGATGCCGAAGACCGGTACGTCACGGTGCCTGCGGGCGAACGCCTTGGGGAACAAGCCGTCACGGGCGGCGGCATCGGGCATCTCGGCGCAGATCATGGTCCAGCCGCCGAGCGCCCCGATGCCGGAGACGATCGCGGCGACGGCGATGGCGTCGCCTGCCCAGGTCCCGCCGACGATGTGGTTGGCGGCGTCGGTGAACGGCGCGGTAGAGGTGAGCAGTTGGCTGTGCGGCACGGCGCCGAAGACCGCGAGGGTGCCCAGCAGGTAGACGGCGGCGCAGGCCAGAGTGCCGTAGACGGTGGCCCGGGGCACGTTGCGGCCTGGATCACGAACCCGTCCCGCGGCCACCGAGGCGGTCTCCAGGCCGATGTAACTGAACAGGGCGATGGCGCCGGAGGCCGAGATCGCGCTGAGCGGCGAGCCCGAAGTAGCGTTGAAATGGCCGAGGTTGCGGGCATTGAGGAAGGCGAGTCCGACGGTGGCCATGAGGATCAGGGGAGCGAACTTGAGCACCGTGGTAACGATCTGGAACACGCCCATGCTGCGCAGGCCCGCGAGGTTGACGGCGGCCGGAATCCACAGCCCGGCCAGCGCGACGGCCGCGGAGCCCCACTTGGCGTGGCCGGTGTTGACGAAGACCTCGACGTAGCCGACCCAGGCGACCGCGATGGCGGCGTTGCCCGCCCAGGCGGTGATCCAGTACGACCAGGCGTTGAGGAATCCGGCGAACTCGCCGAACGCCTCGCGAGCGTAGACGTAGGGGCCGCCGCCGCCGGGGACCCGCTTGGCGAGCCGCCCGAAGGTCAGGGCCAGCGCGATCGCCCCGACGGTCACCACGGCGAACGCCACCAGCGAAATGGGGCCATAGGGCGCGAGAGCGGAGGGAAGAGCGAAGACCCCGGTGCCGATGATGCTACCCACGATGAGCGCGGTGGCGGTCGGCAGACCGAAGGACTTTCCGTCGCTCCGGACTTCGGACGTCTGCTGCGGTGCCGGCCCGGAGGCGGGTGGTCTGGTGGTGTGCGGCATGCCGTTCCCCATCGTTCGGTGAGCGACCCGGCCAGTGCGTCCTGAGCGGTGACGAGCGGCGCCGGGGCTGACGACGCCGATCATGTGCCAGTCACGGACGCCGCCGAGCGGGCCGAAAGTCCCTCGTCGCAGGGCCGGAAGGCATGACGGGCCCAGACTGGGCCGAATGCCTCTCGGGAGGAGGGTCGTTAGGCCCGGTGACGAGGACCCTTGCGCACTGCCCGGCCGCGCCGCAGGCTGCGAGCGTGGTCGCGATCCTCCGTGAGCACGTCGCGTCACCCCGACCCGGCGCGCCCTGGGGGCGCTGACCAGGGCACCCGCGTGCCCCCTTGAGAGACCGGAGTCAGGCCATGACCACCTCCCTGTACGGCCGCAGCTTCCTGAAGGAGACCGACTTCTCCGCCGAGGAGTTCCGCTCCCTGATCGACCTGGCCGGAGAGCTGAAGGCGGCGAAGAAGGACGGCACCGAGGTCCCCCGGCTGACCGGCCGCAACATCGCGCTGGTCTTCGAGAAGACCTCGACCCGGACCCGCTGTGCCTTCGAGACCGCCGCGTACGATCAGGGCGCGCACGTGACCTACCTGGACCCGTCGGGCAGCCACATCGGACACAAGGAATCGATGAAGGACACGGCACGGGTGCTGGGCCGGATGTTCGACGGCATCGAGTACCGGGGCGCCGGCCAGGAACTGGTCGAGGAGCTGGCGCGATACGCGGGCGTGCCGGTGTGGAACGGGCTGACGAACGAGTGGCACCCCACCCAGATGCTGGCCGACCTGCTGACGATGCGGGAGCACAGCGGCAAGCCGTACGACCGGATCTCGCTGGCCTACGTGGGCGACGCGCGCAACAACGTGGCCAACTCCCTTCTGGTGTCAGCTGCGTTGCTGGGCATGGACGTCACCATGGTGGCGCCGCGGGCGCTGTGGAACCCCGAGCCGGTGCGGGCCGCCGCGAACGATCTGGCCCGCCGCTCCGGCGCAAGGCCGGCGCACACCGAGGACGTCACGGAGGGCGTGGCGGGTGCGGACTTCATCTACACCGACGTGTGGCTGTCGATGGGCGAACCGCAGGAGATGTGGGCCGAGCGCGTGGCGCAGCTGCGCCCGTACCAGGTCGACGAGACGGTGCTGAAAGCCACCGGCAACCCGGACGTGGGATTCCTGCACTGCCTCCCGGCGCTGCACGACCGCAGCACCGAACTGGGTGAGGCCGTCCACCGACTCACCGGACTGGACGCGCTGGAGGTCACCGACGAGGTCTTCGAGTCCCACCACTCGCTCGTCTTCGACCAGGCGGAGAACCGCCTGCACACCATCAAGGCGGTCATGGTCGCCACCCTCGGTCGCTGACCGGCCGCCGAGGCGTACAGGAGAAGAGCATGCGTACAGTCGTCGCGCTGGGAGGAAACGCCCTGCTGCCGCGGGGCGAGCGTCCCGACGCCGCCCCGCAGGCCGACCAGGTGCGTCGCGCCGCCGCGGCCCTGGCACCGCTCGCCGCCTGCGGCGAACTCGTCGTCACCCACGGCAACGGGCCGCAGGTCGGCTTGCTGGCCCTGGAGAGCGCCGGTGACCCCCGGCTCAGCCGCCCGTACCCGTTCGACGTGCTCGGCGCGGAGACGCAAGGAATGATCGGATACTGGTTGCTCCAGGCACTGCACAACGCCCTGCCGGACCGGCGCACCGCCTGCCTGCTCAACCAGACCGTGGTGGACCGGGACGACCCTGCGTTCGCCCGCCCCACCAAGTTCGTCGGCGCGGTCCTCACCGAGGCCCAGGCACGTGAGCAGCGCGAGCGGCTCGGCTGGGATGTCGGGCGGGACGGCGAGGCGTGGCGGCGGGTTGTGCCGTCGCCCGAACCAGTGAGTGTGGTGGAGGCGGACCTGGTCGGCGTGCTGCTGGAGGCCGGCGCGGTCGTCGTGTGCGGCGGGGGCGGCGGCATCCCGGTGGTTATCGACGAGTCGGGAAGGCTGTCCGGGGTCGAGGCAGTGGTCGACAAGGACCTGACCGCCGCGCTGCTGGCCGAGCAGTTGAAGGCAGACACCCTGCTGATCCTCACCGACGTGCCGTACGTCGAACTCGACCACGGCACCCCTCGTGCGCGCCCGCTGCGGGAGACGACGCCCCGGCAGTTGGGCGGGTACGACTTCCTGGCAGGGTCGATGGGACCGAAGACGCGAGCTGCGGCGCGGTTCGTGGAACGGACCGGGGGACGTGCGGTCATCGGCAGGCTGGCCGACGCCAGAGAAATCCTCGCCGGTACGGCGGGCACCCGGGTCACGCCCGACGCGGGCTGAGGCCTGCACACCGAAACAGCCCTGGCGGGACACCCCGCCGGGTCCGTTCGCAGTCGCTGCGGCGCTGAGAACCGATCACCGCCTTGAGCACGTGGAAAGCAGTACATGGGTCCCACAGCGTGTGACAGACCGGTGGAACGGACCGGTTCACGCCCAGCAGTCGCGCTGGTCGAGGTAGTCCTGGAAGGCAGTCGGTCGGCGGGGCGTGGGTGGTGTTCCAGGAGCCGGACGGCGTCGTTCCCGGCGGCAAGGATCCTGGTCTTGGGCTCGGTGGGGTTCTTGCCCAGGCGGACCGGCCGGCCGTAGCGGAGCCCCAGTCCTCATCGACCAGTTCGTCGAGCGGGTGCGGGGACGTGCCGGCGACTTCTTCGAGTGCGGCGCGGACGGCCTCGGTGATCAGCTCCAGACGGGTCAGGTCGCGCACCGCGGCCAGGACGTGGGGGGAACCGGTGCGCTGCGTGGTGCGCTCGCGGACGAGACCGGCCTCCTTCAGGCGCGCGAGCGCGAGGTCGAGAAGACGGTCGGCTCGGCCGCCCTCGGTGAGACGGTCACGGAAATCGGCCAGCACGCTGTGATCGGAACGGGCGCGAAGGGACAACGGGCACCTCGGCAGCTTCGCCGGTCCGAACTACCCGAGCGTCAGCTCATACTGAGCGAGGGGCTCTGCGGACCGTCCATCTGGTGATCCGCCCAGACGCAGCTTTCGGGGAAGCAGGTCGTCGGGGGAGGGGCCGCCGCGATGTCGATGAGGGGGGTGATCGTCCGGAGTTCCCGTGGCCCGGCCCACGGCTCCGAGGCCGGCGAGCGGAGAATCGACGACCAGCGGATCACGGCGTGCGTGTGCTGGGGCACAGGACGAAGTGCGGGAAGGCCCGGCGGCTGGGCTGGTTGCCGATCTCCTCCAGTGCTGCGCGGATCTCGCGCAGGTGGTCGGTGGTCATCTGCAGCGGGGCCTCGTCGGGCTGGTAGACGGTGCGGATCGGATAGTCCACGCCCGGTTCTCGGGACATTTCGATGTGGCAGCCGAGCACGTGGGTGACCGTCCGCTGGTCGCAGAAGTCGATCAAGCGATCGATCGTCCGGATGAATGCCTGCCAGTCCTCGATGTAGAGCCGGCCGGGGTAGACGGTGTCGCCGGTGAGGAGGAACCCGGTCCACGGGTCGTAGAACGTGACCGCCGCCTCGTGATGGCCCGGGGTCGCCAGACATTCCAGCGCCCGCCCCCCGAGGTCGACCCGCGCCACGGAATCGGGGCGGTCGGTGAATCCGAAGTACGGCCAGGCGGTGGCCGGCTCCGCGCCGATCACCGTGGTGTCAGGACGATCGCCGAACTGGCCGTCACCCGCGACGTGGTCACCGTGCGGATGAGTGTGCAGCACCAGCAGTCGGTACCCGGGCCGCGGGTGACGCGCGAGCCAGGACTCCATGAGCTCGTCGACCACCTGGCGAAGGGGGAAGAACTCGGCGGATTCGGTGGCACCGGTGTCGATCAGCACCGCCCGCTCGTTGCCGAACAGCAGGAACAGGAAGGGCGCCTCGTAGTCGATCGCCATGTTCTGTCGGAGGATGAACGTGTGCTCGTCATAGCCGTGGACCTGGATGTCCGGGTCGGTGTTGTGCTTGGCCGACGGCGAGCCGTGGATCCACCGGACGTCCAGCGCACGAGGCCTGGGAGTCGCTCCGGTGAAGTCGATCAGGGAAGTGCCGGCACCCATGACGTCTCCTTGAGTGCGTCGTCTTGGCGGGCCGGGTACGGCGCACATCTCGTCCGGGGCAGGCACCTATGAGCCGCCACGACGACGCTAACACGCATGTCCGGGTCGGTCGGATGCCCGGCGCGGTCTTCCGCGCGGTCGCCGTCCGCCCCAGGTGGCGCCGGAAACGCCGGAGGAGACCTGGCATTCACGCGCCGGCCGCCCCATCGGGGTCGTGCTGCACACGAAGCCGGGCCGATGGCGAGGCCACTTCAGGCTCAGGGCCCGTGATGCGGAGAGGGCAGGATTCGAACCTGCGTGGACCCTTGCGGATCCGACCTCGAGGCGTGCTCGTCGGTCCCCGATCAACCACTCCGGGCACCTCTCCTCGCTCCCGGCTCCCGTGGGTGTCGGGGGCCGTTCACGTGAAAGAGAGTGACACGAGCCCCTGACACGGGGCTGACATGTCCGGGTCCGCCGGAGCTCGCGTGCGCCCTGAGCGGCGGTACGACGCGTGGTGCGGGGAGCGGCCGTACATGAGAGCGGGTCGTCGCCGTCGCCGTCGTCGTCGCCGTCGTCGGGTCACGGCCGGGTGACGGGTTGGTCTTGCACCGGCGGGCCGGCGGGCCGGCGGGAAGCGCCGGAAGCCGAAGCTCAGCTCCGCGATGACCTGCCCGCAGCATGGACGCCCCACCGCGGCCGACGCGTTCTCGGGCTTGGACGATGCCGCCGCGGGCCTTGCCGCCGGGGGGAGGGACCTGCCTGGGCCTTCGGGGTGCGCAGCCGCCTGGTCCAAGGCCCAGGCGGTACGTGCGCCGGTGCCGGGTCCGTGTGCGACCGCCGGGCGCCGGCGCGCGTCAGCTCGGTGCGGGCCGTGCGCGGGGGCTGGGCGCTGGGTGCCCGCGGTTCGGCCGACCGGTGCCGGTGCATGAGCAGTTCCGGTGCATCCGGCCGACCGCGTGAGAACACACCGTGGTGTCGTCCACCGCCCAGCGGCCGGCCGTCAGCCGTATCGGCTTCCGACGCCCGTCCCGGCAGCGCCGGTGTGACACTGGTGGGATGGCGCACAGGGTTCAGGAGACGGACCGGCGTTTGGAGCGAGCCGTCCTGGAACTGCTGGACCGTCGCGGCCCGACCGCGACGATCTGCCCCTCCGACGCCGCGCGGGCGGTGTACGACGGGGACGACGACGGCTGGCGCGCGCTCATGGAACCGGCCCGCCGCGCCGCACGGCGGCTGGTCGTGGCCGGCGAGGTGGAGATCACTCAGTCCGGCCACCCCGTCGATCCGGCCACGGCCCGTGGTCCCGTCCGCATCCGCCGGGCCCGCTGACACGGCGGACGCCAAAGCGCAGCGGCCGGCAACGGGCGTGAAAGACAGCGGTGAGCGTCAGTGAACGGTCCTAGCGGCCGGCTGTCGGCGCGGCCGTCGGATGCCACTCGCGGCGCAGGAGGCCGAAGACCCAGGAGTCGGAGACGTCGCCGTTGACGACGCAGTCCTCGCGGAGGGTGCCTTCGCGGACGAAGCCGAGCTTCTCCAGGACCCGGGCGGACGCCGCGTTGCGGGTGTCGGTCTCGGCCTGGACGCGGTTCAGGTCCAGGGCGTCGAACGCCCACCGCAGGACGGCGTGCGCGGTCTCCGTGGCGTAGCCGCGGCCCCACGCGGCGGTTTCGAAGACGTAGCCCAGGGACGCGCTGCGGAAGTCCGGGTTCCAGCTGGTCAGGCCGCACCAGCCGATGAACGCGCCGTTGGAGACGCGTTCGACGGCCATCCGCGCTCCCGTGCCTTCCTCCTCGATCGTGCGGCAGGCCGCGATGAAGCGCTGGGCGCGGGCCGGCGTGGTCCATGGCGGGGAGTCCCAGTAGCGCAGCACGTCGGCGCTGCTGTGCAGCGCGTAGAGCGGCGCCGCGTCGGCGTCGGTGAACGGCCGCAGTCGCAGGCGGGCGGTGTGCAGTTCGGGGGTGGGCAGAGTCATGCGGAGCATCCTGCCGCGTCACGCTCGCCTCGGACCATCCAATAAGCGAGCCGATCGGGGGCGCGTACGTCCCCGGTGACGCCGGGCCCGCCGCATGGGCGGTGAGTCCGCGGTACCGAGCCGGCACGGCGAGCGGACGTCTGCCGTACCGGCGTGCCCTCGGGACGCCGCCGGCCCCGTGAGCGACCTCCTTCCCAGCCGGGGCCAGGGCACAGGGCAGCCCTCGTTCCTCCGGACCGGGCCGAAAGCCCGATCCGTCGAACTGGCCGAGAACCAGATCGCGGAACTTCCGTCCGTCCAGCAGGACGGGCCGCTCGACCCTTTGCGGCGGATCTCCGCGGTATCGGGGTCGGCGGGCAGGAAGGACGGCCCGGCCGTATGCTCCGCCTGATTTCGGCCTCGTGCCGGGCTCACCGCGCCGAACGGGTGCTCAGCGGAAGCGGTGCAGGTGCTCGCCGAGGAAGGCTTCCAGGGTGCGCGGGGTGCGGCCGGTCAGGCGGGTGAAGACGCCGTCCGGCGACTCCTCGCGGACCACGGCGAGCCGCTGGATCTCCACCACGTGGGCCGCGAGCCAGTCCGGCATTCCGGCCCGGGTCACCAGGTGGGCGTGCAACTCGGCCGGGGCCAGGTCGAGGTAGCGCACCGGCCGGCCGAGCAACTCGCTCAGCAGGTCGGCGAGTTCGGGGTGGCTGTAGGCCCGCCCGCCGGTCAGCGGGTACGTCGCGCCGGTCAGCTCGGGGCAGGTGAGTACCTCGGCGGCGGCGTCACCGATGTCCCGGACGTCCACGTAGTTGCACCGGGCCTGCCCGGTCGCCCCGTGCACCACTCCGGCCGCGGCGATGCCCGGGGCCAGCAGGAGCAGCTTCTGCATGAAGGCGTACGGGCGCAGAACGGTGGTGAGGATGCCCGAGGAGCGCAGGCGCGCCTCTATCTCGTGGTGTCCGCGGGAGACCCTGACCGGTGAGTTCGGTTCGGCGGCGGGGGCGGAGACCTTGACGATGTGCGCCACACCGCGGTCGACGGCGGCGTCGACGGCGTTCAGCTCGTACCGCACCTGGTGCGGGCCGTTGGCCATGGTGAGGAACAGCTGGTGTGCACCGCGGAAGGCCGTGCGCAGGGAGTCGGGATCAGCGGCGTCCACCGGGCTGATCTCGGTCCGGGCGCGTGTCTGGTCGTCGAGTCCGGCGGCCAGGCGAGCGGGGTCGCGGCTGAGCGCGCGGGCCGGAACGCCGAGAGCGGCGAGGCTGCGCAGCGTGGCACCGCCGGTGGCGCCGGCGGCGCCCATGACGACGATCATGGGGTGTGCCCTTCAGGTCGGAGCGAGGGGTCGAGCGGGCGCCCGGCCCCCAGGTCGGGGCGGCTGCCGCGCCAGCGCCAGGTGGTGATCGTGGCGGCGATCGCCGACGAGACCGGCAGGTCGATCGGTAGGCGGCGCGGCCATGGGCTGTCGCCGAGTACGGGGACCAGCGGGAGCCAGTGCGCGGCGGCGAGGCCGGGCAGGAGGGCGAGCGCCGCGGCCGCCAGGCCCGTTCCGGCGGCCGCGAGGGCGCGGGGTGTCCGGGTGGGGCGGGAGCGGACGCGGCGGCGTAGGACGGCGCCGAGGGCGGCGGCCACCACGGCGGAGGTGCCGCCGATGGTGGTCGGCGCGGCGACGGCCAGCTGCGGCTGGTGTGCGACGACTCCGCCGAGCCCGGCCGTGACGGCGGGCATGGCGTAAGCGGTGAGGACCTCGCGCCACAGGACGAACGGAGGGGGTGCTCCGGGGGCCTTCTTGCTCATGCTTCTCCCTACTCGCAGAAATGTGATTAGCCGCCTAAGTATGAATGCTTAGGTGCCTAACTATTTGGACGGAGTGGCGGCGGGCCGCAGCGTCCGCCCGCCTGTGCGTGGACGGATCGGCGGCCCGCCGTGGGTGGCGGGGTCAGTCCTCGGTGAGCGCCTCGATGCCGGCCACGATCCGGGCGAGCAGGTCGAGGAAGACGGTCCGCTCCTCGACGGAGAGGCCCTCGACCATGGACTGCATCCGGGCGAAGTGCTCCGGTGCCAGCTCGCGCAGCCTGTCGGCGCCGCGAGCGGTGAGGATCACGACGTTGCCCCGCCCGTCCTCGGTGGATGGGCGGCGGGCCACCAGACCCTCCCGTTCCAGCCCGTCGACCAGCCCGGTCACGGTTGCCCGGGAAACCCCGAGGCTGGCCGCGAGCTGCGACGGGGACTTCTCGCCGCCGTGGTCCTCGAGGTCGGCCAGTAGCCGGTAGCGACCGGTGGAGAGCCCGAAGCGGCCGAAGTGCACTTCGCCGGCCTGTCCGATCCGAGCCCCCGCCCCCATCAGGCGGGCCGCCACCAGGACCGCCTGGGGGTCGGCCGTCAGGCCGTAGCGCGCGATCTGGCGTCGGGCCTGTTCGAGGGAGGGGGCGGCCGGGTCGGCCTGGTGGTGCGGTGTCATGCAAGTAATATGGTGCCTAATCAATCGATCCGTCAAATTTCTGCCGGCGGATCGGCCAGTTACGGATCGGTCGGCTGCCGCCCCGATTCGGCCGGCCCGGCGGTCGTCGCGGGTCACGGCCCGGCCGCGCGGACGGCGCTGCGCGTCGTGACGGGCGAGCGCACCGCCGTACTCGTCCGCCGTACCCACCCGGGCCCTCTCCTCGTCGTCGGCTCGTCCGGGTGCCGACCGCGCACCGCACCCGCTCTCCCCGGGCCCGCCGCCGATGCCAGGACCGTGAGGCCCTGACCGACGGGGGCCGGAGGGCTCGCCCGTCGATGCTGACGGTGCGTCCGGGGCCCGGTCCCGACCCGAGGAGGGGCCGGGCCCCGGGTCCCGGTCCCGGGAAGGGGCCGGTCCCGGCCCTGTCGCGTGCGGCGCCGTCGCTCCTACGCCGAGCGGCGGAAGGTCCTCCGGTACGCCAGCGGTGTCGTGTCGAGCGTGCGGTGGAAGTGGTGCCGGAGCGTGGCGGGGGTACCGAGGCCGGTGCGGTCGGCGATCTGCCCGATGGACAGCTCGGTGGTTTCGAGCAGTTCGCGGGCCAGGTCGACACGGGCCCGGAGGAGCCACTGCAGCGGTGTGCTGCCGGTCTGTGCGCGGAACCGGCGGTTGAGGCTGCGGATGCTCATCGCGGCGTGGCCCGCGATCTCCGCCAGGGTGAGCGGCCGGTGCAGGTTGCGCTCCATCCAGGTGAGGGTGGGCCGCAGGGACGTGCTGCGGTCCTCGGGCACCGGGTGTTCGATGAACTGGGCCTGCCCACCGTCGCGTTGGAGCGGCATGACGGTACGGCGGGCGGTGGCGGCGGCGACCCCGGAGCCGAGGTCCCGGCGGACCAGGTGGAGGCACAGGTCGAGCCCGGCCGCGATGCCGGCGGAGGTCGCCAGCGAGCCGTTGTCGATGAACAGGGCGCCGCTGTCGACCTCGATGCCGGGGTGGCGGCGCGCGAGCTCGTCCGCGTACTGCCAGTGGGTGGTGGCCCGTTGGCCGTCGAGCAGGCCGGTGGCGGCGAGGGTGAACGCTCCGATGCACAGCGAGGCGATGCGGGCCCCGCGGTCGGCCGCCGTCCGCAGGACCTCGCGCACCGGGGCGGGCGCCGGGTCGAGGAACCCCGAGTGACCGGGAACGATCACGGTGTCCGCCTCGGCCGCGGCATCCAGGCCGTACGGGGCGGTCAGCCGGAAGGCCCCGTACTCGGGCGGGGTGGTGACGGCTCGCCCCTGTGCGCACACCCGCACCTCGTAGTGCGGGTGGCCGTCCGCCTGGCCCGCTGCGCCGAAGACCTGACCCGGCAGGGACAGCTCGAAGGGAAGGGCGCCGTCCAGCGCCAGGACCGCGACAACATGCATGGCCAGAATTTAGCGTAGTTGGGCATTCCAGCCTCTCGCGGGGACCCGGCATCGGACGCAGGATCGGTGCATCCCTTCCGCCGCGAACCGAGGAGAACACGCTGTGAACATCCAACTGGCCGACTGGCACGTCGAGTTCGAGCTGCCGCAGAGCGAGCTCGCAGTCGCGGCCTTGCAGTTCGCCGAAGGCGCGGAGCAGCCGTACCTCTTCCGGCACAGCGTCCGCGGCTACCTCTTCGCCCGGGAGATCGCGAACCATCGAGGCCTGCGGCCGGACGTGGACTACCACGACGAACAGCTCTTCCTGGGTTGCGTGCTGCACGACCTGGGCCTGACCGAACAGGGCAACGGCGACCAGCGGTTCGAGGTGGACGGTGCCGACCTCGCGGCCGCCTTCCTGCGTGAGCACGGGGCCGACGACAGCACGGTCGCCGTGGTGTGGGACGCCGTCGCCCTCCACACCTCCGACGGGATCGCCTCCCGCAAGGAACCGGAGGTCGCCCTGGCCCAGGCCGGGATCGCCCTCGATGTCATGGGCCGGGGCAAGGAGGCCCTGACCGAGGGCTTCGCCGAGCGGGTGCACAGCGCCTTCCCGCGCGACGACCTCGGCTACGTGATAGCCGACGCGATCGTCGCCCAGGCCATGGCCAACCCCGCGAAGGCCTCCCCCCTGAGCCTCGCCGGCCAGCTGCTGCGCCAGCGCCTTCCGCACGGCACGGTGCCGGACTGGCACGACCTCATCGCCGGGGCCGGCTGGGGCGACCGGCGTACCGCCGTCCCTGGCGATCACGGGTAGCCGCGCACCGGAACCCGACGCGGTGCTCGGGGGGTTGAAGCGGTCCGTGGTCGCGCGGGTCGGGCCACATGCCCAGGCGGGTCCGACGGCCGGGACCGGGGCGCGGTTCCGGCCCGTGCCGGCCTCTATCGGGTGAGGATCACGACGTCGGAGGGCTTGAGGACGCGTCCCTTTTCGTCCAGCGCCTTTACCTGGAAGTACGGTCCGGGGGCGTTCGTCGTGACGGCTGTCTCGAATCCGGACCGTCGGGCGTGTCCGACAACGACCGACAGCGAGTGGGGGTCGGCCCCGGCGAGCACCTGCCATGCTCTGGTCTGGGTCGAGCCGTTCCAGGAGGCGTAGACGACACTGTGACCGCCGGCGGACCGTGCCGCGGCACTCGGTGGGTAGTACGGTGTGCCGATCCATTCGTTCCGCAACACTCGGTACGAGATGTCGGAACCCGGCAGCTTCGCGTCGTAGAGCAGGTTCCGCGAGCCGTTGCCCTGGGTGTTTCCCGCGCCCGCGTACTCCGAGTAGTACGGGCTCTGGCCCCATCCGATGAATTCGTTGCCGTTCGAGAGGGCCTGGGTGTTTCCCTGGGTCGGCGACTCCAGCGGCGGCTGGTGGTAGTAGGTCCTGTCCACGGTCGCTCTGCGGCTGCGGAAGTCGAGGTTGAGGATCAGGCCGTGCGACACCTGTTCGGGTTCGCCGTCGGGCAGGTCGCAGCAGCCGTCGTCGAACATACTGATCCGGTTTCCCGGCCGGAATCGGGCATCGTGCTGCCAGTAGAAGTCCGCGTTCGGACCGAAGGTGAAGTCGCTTTTCTTCCCTCCGATCTGATAGCGGATTTTCCCGGATCTCTTGGTGACGTCGTAGATCGCCCACATGTTCCGGGCCGAGATCAGCAGTCGGCCGTCGGGCCCCTCGTCGACCGAGTTGATGTGAAAGGCGTCCCACACCCCGTCGGACGACGACGCACTCGAGACAGGTTCCTCGGAATCCGCGGGGTCCAGGTGGTCCAGCGCGTTCCACGAGAAGACGAGTCTGCCCGTCGCGAGGTCGACCTCCTGGATTTCACTGTTCTCGATGGAGCCGTTCTTCGGGCCTCCGTAGGGCGTGAGATCCACGGGCACGGGTTTGGATGCGATGAGCAGCGCGGTACCCCGGCGGGTCAGGGTGAACTCGTGCTCGTCCGGGTAGTAGCCGTGATGCGCGAACACCGTCCTGAGCAGGCGGTAGTGGGTGTCGTAGATGTAGTAGCACCCGCCCGGTTCGGGCGCACCGGCCGGCAGGTTCGTGTACGCCGGAGGAAGCGCGAGGGTCCCCTGCCACCAGGTGAGCACCGGTCGCCCCCGGTCCCTGCGGCCGTCGTGATAGGTCTGGACCTTGAAGTCGGCGTTCTGGAGGTTCGTCGAGGGCAGGGGGCGGAACCAGACCGGATCACCGGAGTTGTCGTTGATCAGTGCCCCGGTCTGGCCGACCATCCGGTCCGCGCTGAACGGGGCGACGAAGATGTCTCCGCGAGCCGTCCCCCGTTTGTTCGCCGTCACGCTCACCCGCATGGGGTGAAGGCCCGGTTCGGAAACGAAACTCCACACGTCGCGGCCCGACAGGATCGGGGGCGGAGTACTTTCCGACGGAGGGAAGGGCTTTGTCGCGCACAGGTGGGACGTGACCTCCTGCGACCCCGTCGCGGCCGAGGGTACGCAGTTCGCCGCAACGCACCCGGCGGCGAGCACGCAGGCGCCGACGGTGCGGCGGGTCCTTCTCCCTGTCCGGCGAGACCGCGGTTCTCGCGTCGTCATTGCCGACCTCCTTGACACCCGGAATTCTTCTTCTGCGGCGGCGTCGCCAGCCTTCAGCCGCTCTGTCCGATTTATTCCTCAAGCCCGTAATGGCCCGTACCGGGATGAGTTGTTCCTCGGGTGAAGATAAGCAGCAAAGGCGGGCGGCGTCTGCTCGATGCAACCCGGGTAGGCCATTCGGCAGGCGTGGTCTCACCCGGACATGTGGCACGCTTCGTTCGACCGGCGCTCGCGAAGCCGGCCGGGCTCGGCCGATCGTCCGCTCGCGCGTCGGCGCTCCGCGGGCCGAACGCCCGACCAGCCGCCGGGCCGCGGTCCTGCCCGCCGCCGTGGCAACGGCGTCGGCCGGTCCAGTCTTCGCGGGGGTCGCCTTCGACCTGGCCCGTCGCAGGCGCGTTCCGCACCTGTCCCGAGGAGGCGCCTTCTCACCCGGCTCCGGGATCCGTCCGCCGCGCCGAGCCCCGGTGGACGGCTACGCGGGTGCACCGGACGCCGGGCTCGCGGGAGCCCCGGACGTCGATGCCGAGCGGAAGCCGTTCTCTTCGTGCTTCGTGCGGTGTCATTCCGTCGAGGCGAGCAGGGCCCGCAGCGCGGTCTCGTCCGCGGGATCGAGGGTCTGGACGAAACGCTGCAGCACGGCTGCGCGGTCGTGGCCGCGGTCCAGCGCGATTTTCATCCGCTCTGCGGATGTCTGGGCGGATTCCCGGCGTGGGCGATAGGCGTGCGCCCGGCCGACGCGCTCGCGTTCGAGCATCCCCTTGGTGTGCAACCTGCCCAGGACGGTCAGCACGGTCTTGTAGGCGAGCCCTGGTGTGAGGGCGGACCGGACGGCGCTCGCGGTCATCGGCTCGTCGGCGCCCCACAGCACGGCCATGATCTCGGCTTCCAGAGCGCCGCTCGGCCGACGGTCGGCACGGGCGCCACTGATCTCGTGAGCCACCCCGACCCTCCTGTCTACCCGCGTGCGGGCTCCGCCCGATCCTACGCGGCGTGGGGCTTCGTACAGGGGGCGGTTGCCGCCGCTCATCAGGCACTGGCTAGTCTCACATCTCGTAGGAAGAATCCAGGAGTGTCAGCCTCAGCCTGCGCCCGGTCAGGTCCGCCGTCGTGAACCACGGAGGCGCGGCGGGGTGGTGTAGCGATGGCGTGCGGGCCGGTGCTTGGCCGAGGAGTGGCGAAATCATGAGCGGACAGCGGCGTAAGCCCTCGGGAAGGACCAAGCCGTCCGGCCCGGCCGACGTACGGGACGGCGGCCGGGCCGATGCGCGCGGAGCCGGCCCGGCCGGGGGCGGCCGGGCCGAAGCGCGCCGGGCCGGCCAGGCCGACGCCGGACGCGGCCGCCGCGCGGCGCCCACTCGGCGTGCGCCCGCGGGGCCACCCGGCAGGCGCCGCCTCATCGACTACCCACGGGCGGGCAAGCGCGGCTTTCGGCGGTGGCTTCCGTCGTGGAAGCTGGTGACCGGTACGTTCCTGCTGTTCGTCGGCGCTGGGGTGGGCCTGTTCGGGTATGCCTACGCCACGACGACGATTCCCAGCGCCAATCCCAGCACTCAGGCGCAGAGCAACACCTATTACTGGTCGGACGGCTCGGTCATGACCACCCAGGGGTCGACCAACCGGCAGAACGTCGATCTCTCCCAGGTGCCGAAGTCGGTGCAGTGGGACTTCCTCGCCGCGGAGAACGCCACCTTCTACACCGACCCCGGCGTCGACACCCGGGGCATGCTCCGCGCCGTCTACCACATGGCCACGGGCGGCGAGGTGCAGTCCGGGTCAACCATCACCCAGCAGTTCGTGAAGAACACCTACCTGACCCAGAACCAGTCGGTCACCCGCAAGTTCAGGGAGATCATGATCTCCCTGAAGATCGGTGGCCAGATGTCCAAGCCGCAGATCCTCCAGGGCTATCTCAACAGTTGCTACTACGGCCGTGACGCCTATGGCATCGAGGCCGCGGCGCGTACCTACTACCACGAGCACGCCTCCCAGCTGACCGTCAGCCAGGGCGCCTTCATCGCCGCCACGGTCAACGAGCCGAGCCTGCTGATGCACGCCGACTCGGACCCCCGGGCCAAGGCTCAGGCCACGGCGCGCTGGAAGTACGTGCTGCAGCGCATGGCCAAGATCAACAAGATCACCGCCGCGCAGGAGCAGCAGTATCTGGCCGCGGGGTTCCCGACGCCCAAGCCGTACTCCCCGTCGGCGGGGATGTCCGGGCAGACCGGATATCTGATGCAGACCGCGGAGAAGTACGTCGAAGCCCACACGTCCCTCACGGACCAGCAACTGGGCCGCGGCGGCTACCAGATCTACACCACCTTCGACAAGAAGAGGGTGAAGGCGCTGTCGGCGTCCGTGGCGGCGATGCAGAAAAAGCACCTCGACCCGAAGCACCGTTCGGCCGACAAGGACGTCCAGGTCGGCGCGGCGTCCATCGACCCGTCCACCGGCGCGGTCGTGGCCCTGTACGGCGGCGCGGGCTGGGACAAGGGCCACTGGACCAACAACGCCGACACCACCGGTGTGCCGGTCGGCTCCACCTTCAAGCCGATCGACCTGGCTGCCGCGCTCGACCACGGAGCCGTGCTCTCCCCCGGCCGGCCGGCCTCGCCGATCACCCCGGACTCCAAGTTCGACGGCGACGACGGCATCACGATCAAGAACCAGCAGGGCCAGGAGCTGCCGGACCCGGGCGACGCCACGGGACTCCTCCACCAGCGCAACGACGTCCCCACGAAGTGGGGTTACATCACTCTGCGCAAGGCTATGGAGCAGTCGGTCAACACCCCCTACGTCCAGCTCGGCGAGTACGTCGGCTACGACAACGTGGAGAACGAGGCGCTCAAGGCGGGTCTGCTGCGCAAGAGCCTGCAGTACGACACCCCCGGCTTCTACATCGGCACCTCCACCCCCTCGGCGATCCGCATGGCCGACGCGTACGCCACCTTCGACGACAGCGGTGTCCAGCACGAGCCGTACTCGGTGACCAAGGTCGTCGCCGACGGCGCACAACTGCCCGGCTTCGGCAAGCCCAAGGGGACGACGGCCATGCCTTCCTCGACCGCCGACACCGTCACCGACGTGCTGCAAAGTGTCGTGAAGAGCGGAACCGGCACGAACGCCAAGGCTCTCGGCCGCCCGGTGGCCGGCAAGACCGGTACGACCGATGACTACAAGTCGGCCTGGTTCATCGGCTACACCCCGCAACTGGTCACGTCCGTCGCCATGTTCAAGGAGGACCCGAAGAACGCCGGCCTCCAGTCGATGGGAGGTGTCGGCGGCTACTCCAAGGTCTTCGGCGCCGACATGCCCACCGAGGTGTGGACGGGCTACATGACCGCCGCTCTTCAGGGACAGCCGCTCCAGCAGTTCCCGCCCGCACCCACGCTGGGCCAGGGCACCGACGAAACGGGCGCGCCCTCACCCAGCCCCTCCGTCACCGCCACGCAGAGCACGCCCTCGGCCAGCGCGAGTCCTTCGGTGACACCGAACCCCAGCACCAGGCCGTGCCACGGGCGGAAGAAGCGGTGCGTCAGCCCGGGGCCGACGGACACCTCCGGCACCACCACCGGGGGTGCGGGCGGCGGGCTGTTCGGCGGCGCCACGGGCGGTGGCACCACGGGTGGTGGCGCCCCGGGCGGTGGCAGCACGGGCGGTGGCACCACCGGTGGTACCACCTCGCCCGCACCCACGACCAGCCCATCGGCCCAGGCCGGCGGCGTCCCCGGAGGCGCCGCGGGCTGATCGGCCCGGCGGGCAGGCGAAGGGAATTCGGCAGGCGTCGTCGCGCGGCCCGACGCCTGCCCAGCCATCGGACCACTGCCGGCGGGCAGGTCAGGGCATGGACGGGGGGCGTTGCTCCAGCAGCGTTCGGATGGGGCCGAGCGCGGTGTTCACGCCGACGAATCGCGTGACCACGTCGCGCGCCCCGGTGATCAGTCGGCCTCGCTGGAACATCAGGCGGGCGAGCCGGCGCGAGTTGTTCTGGGCGGTCTCCACGCGAGGGCGCTGCGTGCGCTCGTATGTGCTCAACGCGCGCGGAATCGAAGCGGCGCCGGTGGCGCCCAGTTCCTCGGCGAGGACAGCCGCGGACTCCATCGCCATCGCCGCGCCGACGCCCGCGGTGGGCAGGAACCCCGCCGCGGCGTCGCCGAGCAGCGCCACGCGTCCGGTGGTCCACGGCGAGGCACGCACGTCGGACATGTTCCAGTAGTAGGCGTCAGGCGTGTCGGCGACAGCCCGAAGGGCGCGCGCGCAGCGACCGTCGAGCGTGCGGAGGGTTCGCCGGACCCGCTCGGCGAACGCGGCCGGCCCCTCGGCCGTGGCATCGTGGGGCCCGCCGACGAATACGCCGATGCGGTCGCGCACGGGATAGAGCCCGATGAACGAGCCCGCGCCCCATATCTCCTCGTAAGCGCCGCAGCCGTCGTCGGTGTGGGTGTCGGCGTGGGTCCAGGCGACCCAGCCGCCCCAGCCGGTGTCGTAGGAGTGCACCTGGCCGGGATCGAGCAGGAGCGAGCGGGTGGCCGAATGGAGGCCGTCGGCCGCGATCACGGCGTCGAACTCGAGGTCGAGTCGCTTCCCCTGTTCGGCCAAGGTGACGTGGACCCGGTCGGCTTCCTGATGGAGTCCGGTCAGGGTGGTCCGGTAGGCCACCGGAATCGCCTCGATGCCGAGCAGTCCCAGCAGTTGCCCACGTTCGATGCCGCGGTAGTGGCCGAATCGGCCTATCGCCTCGTCCAGCGAGTACTCCTTCAGGACTCGCCCGGACGCGCCGTGCAACCTGTACCGGTGCATCCCGACGCTGGACTCGAGGTAACGGTCATGTACACCGATCTCGCGCAACACAGGATCGACGAACGGCATCAAACCCAGCATGTAGCCGCCGTCCCCACCCGGACCTGCCCGCTCGACCACCAGTGGGTGGAGCCCGCGGGCTCGCAGCAACCGGGCGACGGCCACCCCCGCGACACCGGCGCCGACGATCAGCAGCCGAATCGGATCCTCACGGGCGAGCCCGCGTTGCGCCATCACATCCGTCGCTCTCCGCATTCCCCGCCTCGCCTGTTGTACCGGCTGGTCCACAACGACCGTACCAAGATTGGACCAGCCGGTACAGCGTGACTAGGCTGGGGCGATGCCAGCAGGAGAGCTCGCCCCGGAGCGACGTCGACGTCTGCTCGAGACCGCCGCGCGGGAGTTCGCCGCGAGGGGGTACGAGCAGGCCTCGCTCAACGCGATCATCCACGCCTGCGACATGAGCAAGAGCTCCTTCTACCACTACGTGGGCTCGAAGGCGGGGCTGTTCGACGCGGTGGTGCGCGAGGCGACGGACGAGTTGGCCCGCTCGCTCGATATCCCCGCACCACAGGAGCTGGCCGGCCCGCACTTCTGGGACCGGGTGACCAGGCTCCTCGCCGATGTGCTCACCGTCGCCGGTCGAGGGGACTGGCACGCCGAAGTCGGAAAGCTCTTCTACCTGCCGGACGCACCCGTCGGGCGCAGCCCGGCGGTCCGCGAGGCGCTGCGCTCGATCCGTTCGTGGCTGGACCGGACGCTGAGCACCGGTCGTGAGTGCGGCGCCATCCGCGACGACCTGCCACCTTCCCTGCAGGCCGCCCTCGTGAGCGATGTCCTGCGATGCCTCGACCGCTGGTCCCTGCAACACCTGGACAAGACTTCGGCACTGACGCGGACCGACCTCACCCGAGCGCAGATCGACGTCCTCCGTCGCCTGCTCGCTCCTTGACCGAGCCACCGCGAGGACGGCCGTGCCGCATTCGGTTCCGCCCGGCGAGTGGTGGGGGCGTCCGGCGCCGCTGAGAGCTTTCGCGAATGTCTGTAATAGCATGAAAAAAAGACTCGGTCATGTCGGTGCGGGGCCTGGACGGGAGGCCCGATGGTGCAGGAAGAGTTCATTCGGACCGTGGGCGAGACGGACGAGCTGACAGGGGTTTTCATCTATCGAGTGCCGGAAGGCACCTGGTGGTGGTCGGACGAGATGTACCGCCTGTACGGCTACCCGCCCGACTCGGTCGAACCGACGAGCGAACTGCTGCGTGAGCACCAGCACGCCGATGACCGCGATCGGGTGGAGAGGGCGCTCGCGGCGGTGCGCAAGGACGGGAAGCCGATCGGCTGTTACCACCGCGTCGAGGACGCTGCCGGGAAGGAGCACGCGGTCGTCATGGTGGCCGACGCCCGGACCGACGACGCCGGTGGCGTGGTGACCGTGCGTGGCTTCATCGTCGACATCACGGACCCCGTCAGCCACCACGCCCGCCATCTCGCCGACGGCGACGTCAGCAGAGCCCGGCTCAGCCAGGAGGACATCGACCTGGCGCGCGGGATCCTCATGGCCCAGTACGGAGTTGACGCCGACGTGGCCCTGCGCATCATGCGCTGGCAGTCCCAGCACACGAACCGGAGGATGCGGGACGTCGCCAGCGCGCTCGTAGCCGCGGCCCCGACCCCGTCCGGTGAGCCGCAGCACCACCTGGCACACAGGATCGGCGCTGTTCTGTACCCCCAGGAGGGCGACTGAGGCGGAGTCCGAGTCCCGTCCGGTGCCGCGGGTACCGGGCGGGCGCCCGCTCCGGTCCGGACGGGCGCCGGGACAGCCCGCGCGGAGCATCAGGGAGCCGAAGCATCCCCGGGGCGAGCCGGTTGCCGAAGCGTCCCCGGGGTGAGCCGGGAGCCGTTCGGCCCTCGGTGGTGGACCGGGCTGCCCCTGCGCGCCGAGACACCCGGGCGCACGCTGGAATCCAGGAGGCTACGCCCGGAAGGTGATCGTCATGATGTGGTACGGCGGCGGCTGGGGCGGCTGGTTCTTCATGGCTGTCTTCATGGTTCTGTTCTGGGCGCTGGTGATCGCCGGGATCGTCGCGCTCGTCCGCTACGTCGGTGGCGGCCACCGTGACCGCGAGTCCGCACGGCCTCCCTCCTCCGACGAGCGGGGATGGGGGAGCAGGCGGGCCGAGGAGCTGCTCGCCGAGCGGTTCGCCCGCGGGGAGATCGAGGAGGACGAGTACAAACGACGGCTCGCGCTGCTGCGGGAGCACCGGTGAACGCGTACCGTCGGCGCGGCACCTGGCCGGTCATCGCCGGGGCTGTCGCCGCGCTGGTGCTGGGCATCGCGACCACCATGCTGGTGGCCGGCTCCGGCGCTTCCCGCCATGCGGCTCCCGCGCCATGGCGGGCCCAGGGTGCGCGCTGCGGCTCACCGGCACTGCCGGGCAAGGTGGTGGACGTGACCGTGAGCGACATGGGGTCGGGCATGACGGGCGGCACTCCCGGCGGAGACGGGATGCGCATGATGCGTCTCGTGGCCCGCCCGGCCACGGTCTCCGCCGGCGTGGTGTCGCTGCGCGTGACGAACATCGGTGCCGCGGTGCACGAGGTGGTCGTGCTCCCGCTGCCGTCCGGCCAGGGAATCGGGCAGCGCTCCACCGGCCCCGACGGAAGGGTCGACGAGGCGGGCAGCCTCGGCGAGGCGTCCCGCACCTGCGGGACGGGCGAAGGGGACGGGATCGCCCCCGGCGCCAGGGGATGGACCACGCTGACGCTGCGTCCCGGGCACTACGAACTCGTGTGCAACCTTCCCGGCCACTACCGCGCCGGGATGTACACCGAACTCGACGTAGGCGGGTGACCGGTCCGGCGGCAATGCCCGTCTACACCTGGCGCCGCCGCCGCACCGGTGACCGGTGCCGGTCCTCCGCGGCGGGCGCGGAACTCCCGCTGGGCCGAAAGCTGGGACCTGTACCGGTGTCTGCCTGTGAACCGCTGCGCCACGTGCCGGCCGGGTTACCGTGGGTCGACACGGCACGAGGGAGCACGGGAGTCGTTGTGGTGTCGACCGCAGGGGACCGCACCGTCACGAGGACGCTGCCGATCATCCTCGCCCTCTCCCTCGCCTTCACGGTAACGGTCGTCGACCCGTTGGTGCTCAATCTGAACATGCCGCAAGTGAGCCGGGCCCTCCACGTTCCGCCGCAGGCGATCGGACTGCTGGGCGGGGCGGCCACGCTGACGATGGCCGCTTCCGTCCTCGCCGCGGGCAGGATCGGGGACGCGTTCGGGCTCAAGCGGCTGCTGAAGCTGGGGCTGGTCGTCGTCACGGTCGTCGACCTGCTGTCCTGCCTGTCGCCGGGTTACGTTTTCCTGCTGGTGATGCGCTTCCTCGCCGGGCTGGGGATGACGGCGCTGCTGGGAGTGCCGCTGGCCCTGCTGAAGGTGTCCGTGGCACCGGAGAAGCGACCGGTGGCCATCGGCGGCCTGATGGCCGTCGACGTGCTCCTGTGCGGACTGCTCCCCGCCTTCACGGGCTGGGCGGTGACGGCGGTCGGTTGGCGGTTGCTCTTCTTGATCGCCCCTCTGCTGTGCCTGGTCTCGCTCTGGCTGACCATCCGCTACGTCCCGGAGTCCGAGGTCCGCCAGGGCAGTCGCGTCGACGTGCCCGGTATCGCGCTGATCGGACTGACGCTGCTGACTCTCGTCGTCGGACTCGCCGCGGCACAGAACGGTGTCTCCCGGCCCCAGACCTGGGTGCCGCTGGTGCTCAGCGCGGTCGCCGTCGCCTTGTTCGTACGCCATGCGCGCCGGGTTCCCGAACCCGCGCTGGATCTGGCGCTGTTCCGCAGCGCGCCCTTCAGCGTGGCCCTGGCCGCGACCCTGACGCTGAACTTCCTGATCGCGGGGCTCGGCATCGTTCTGGGGCAGTTCGGCAGCGTGGTGCTGTCGATGTCCCCGGAGAGCATCGGCCTGCTGTATCTGCCCGGCACCCTGCTGATCGCCGGTGCCGTGATCCTGGCCGGCCACCTGGTCGGGAAACGCACCCCGAGACCGGTCATGGTCACCGGCCTGCTGGTGATGGCGGCAAGCGGCTTGCTGGCAGCGGGCACCGCCAGTCCCACCGTGGCGCTGTGGCTGCTGGTGCTCGTCACATGGCTGTGCAACCTCGGCTCCGTCGTCACTTCCGCATCGGTGTCCGAGACCGTGCTCTCCCAGGCACCGGAAGGGCGTTCCGGCACGGTGGCGTCCGTGCAGATGGCGTTCGCGGTGAGCGGCGCCGCGTTCGGTCCCACCACGTACCTTCTGCTCCTCAACCACTTCTTCCACCGGCAGTGGCTGGCGGACGCGAGAACGCGCGGGCTGACGGTGGCCCAGGCCTCGCGGGCCGTGGGCGCCGTGCGCAGCGGGCTGGCGCAGACCCCCGGAACCACCGTGTACGACCCGAATCTGCTCCGACAGGCTTCGGGACTGAACCTCGGACTCGACTTCGCCGACGCGCTGCGGCTCACCATGCTGACCGTGAGTGTCCTGCCGCTCGTTGTGGCGGTGCTGGCCTTCCTGCTGATGAGGCCCCGCCGCGGAAAGCCCCGCCAAGGAACGAGACATGCCTGACGCCGCGCACATCGTGAGTGACGTGATGACCGTGCCCGCGGTGATCGTCGGACGCGGCGCGCGCTTCAAGGAGATCGTGCGTGTGATGGAGCAGCGGCAGGTGAGCGCCCTGCCCGTGGTGGGGGACGACGGGCACGTCGTCGGTGTGGTCTCCGAGGCCGACCTGCTGCCCAAAGAGGAATTCGGCGGTCGCGAGCTCACCCGCTTCGAACGGATCGCGCGCCGGACCGATCTGGTTCGAGCGGAGGCGCTGACGGCCGAGGAGCTGATGACCACGCCCGCTGTCACGGTCCGTCCGGACGACACGCTGGCCCAGGCGGCTCGCCTCATGGCCGTGGAACACGTGAAGCGGCTGCCGGTGGTGGACGGCGCGGACCGGCTGCGGGGCGTCGTGAGCCGCGGCGACCTCCTGAAGGTCTTCCTGCGACCGGACGAGGACATCGAAGAGGAGGTCCGCCGCACTGTGGTTTCCTATCTGTTCCCCACCCTCGCCCATGCCATCCACGTATCCGTGCGGGACGGAATCGTCACGCTGCGCGGACCCGTGTACGACACCTCGCTCATCTGGGTCGCCGAGCGGCTCATCCGCGCCGTGGAGGGCGTGGTGGACGTCGAGGCCCGGCTCGGCGGCACCGCTTCCGCCCCGGGCGGGCTCCCCACCGTGCGATGACCTGTGGGGGCCCCTCGGGCGCGGGCGAGCCCGGTACGGAGGAAGACGGAACGGCCGGCACCGGAGCGCCGACCACCGCCGGTTACCGGTTGTGTGCGGCCCGGTGGTCGTCCGCGCGGGCGGTGATGACTTCCTCGGCGTGCGGCTCGCACGGCGTTCAGCTCGGTGGGTGGGTTCACCCCTGCGGATCCGGGCGACGCTCCCGTGCATCCGGTTCGGGGCGCGAGCGGAAGTACCCATCGAGGGACCGGGCCCGCTGCCCGGTCGAGCGGCCGTCGGTCGAGGGATCCGGGAGGCGGCGCGCTCCCGGGCTCCGCACGGCGGTGCGGGGCCCGGTCCGCGGTCGACGCCGGTCGCGCGGCACACGCCCACCGCTTCGGGAGGCGTCAGGCCGGCCTACGGCCGCAGTCCGGTTCCAGGAACACTTCGTCCACGTAGCACCAGGCCCACTCGTGGCCGGGCTCCGTCGAACGCACGACAGGATGCCCGGTGGACTCGTGGTGAGCGGTGGCGTGCCCGCCGGGAGAGCTGTCGCTGCACCCCACGTGGCCGCAGGTCAGGCACAGTCGCAAGCGGTGCTCGTGACGTCCGCGGGCGACGCACTCGAGGCACGCGCCGCTCAGGGGCGCCGACTCCGGACCCAGGGCCGCCGCGTGCGGGCACACACGGCCCTGCGGGCGCCCGCCGTCCGGTCGTACGGTCCATGCCGTCACCGCCGTGCCTCGCTTCCTGCCGTCGCTTCCTGCCGTCGTTCGGTGTCGTCGCCCGTTCTTCGGGCGTGCGCGTGCGTGCGGATGCGACGGGGAGGGCGGCCCGCCGGATCACGGGGCGGGTCCGGGCAGCCGGGCGGACGATCTTCAGCTCGCGGTCGAGTACCGGGGCGGCCCGGCCGGCCGGTCTCGCCGACGGTCCGAGTGGTGCAGGAGGAACCGGCGTCCGCCTTCAGGCCGCCCGCGTCGCGGGGGGCGATCACACCGGGCTGGAGGGGTGGGCCGCCGTGGGCGAGCGTGGTGGCCATGTCCGGGGCGAGAGGATGCCGAGGACGTAGGCTCGGGCCACCAGTGCCGGGCGCGTCGGCGCTTCGAGGAGGACGCGAAGACGGCTCAGGTGGTAGTCCAAGGTCTGCCGCGACAGATGCAGTTCCTCAGCGATGTCCGCGTTGCTGCGGCCCGCCGCGAGCAGGGCGACTATGCGTACCTGGGCGGCGGTCAGAGTGGGCTGGGTCTGTTGGCGTCGGCCCAGGTGGGTGACGACGGCCCACACGCCGGTCACGCCCGGCGCCGCCGCGCCGACGGTGGTCAGCCGGATGCGGGCCCGGCGCTGCCAGCCCTCCCCGTCCACGAGCACCGCTGAGGCGCGGGCGCTCCTGCGCCGGCCGGCGATCAGGTCGTCCCAGACTCGTAGCAGGGCGCCGCGTTCGGGTGTGTCGGCGAGCAGGGAGGCGGCGCGCAGACCGGTCAGATCGGAGAGGCGGACACGCAGGATCTCGGCCGTGGCGGTGCCGGCCTCGCTCACTCTTCCGTCCGGGGCCAGCCGGACGCAGGCCAGTCCGCTGTGGTCGCGCAGTGCGCGTAAGTCCGCCTCGGCCCGGCTCCGTTGGTCCATCGCCCGGACGTAGTCGGTGACGTCGACGTAGATACCCGGGGCGCGGCGGGTTCTCTGGTGGTGCTCGCGCTCGACGGCGACGGCACGCCGTGGCGGCGGCGGCGTCTCTGGGACTCCTCGGCGGTGGTCCGCAAGGCGCCGCTCGGTGCCGGCAGCACGCTGTCCGTGGTCCGGGAGAGTTCCCTTCCGGACGGCTCTCCGGTCCCCGTCTACGACCCCGCGGGCGGCGCCAACACCATGGCGGGGCTGTGCCTGTTGTCGGCCGACCGGCCGCAGTCCGTGGTGCGCGACCTCACCGCCCTGGTGGACGCACTGCCGGACATCCTGCGGGTGGACGGCGCCGAGGAGGCACTCGCATGACGGTCGCACCGGACGAGGCCCGGGTCCCCGGTACGGCGGGCGACCGTACCGTCGTCGGCGTCAACCTGTCGCTGCCGCTGTTCCGCACGCTGTCCGGCGTGCTGGCCGGACACCCGTATCTGAAGGTCGTGGTGGACCGGACCGAGGACACCTGGCATCTGCTCGACACCCGGGTGCACCCCTTCCACGTCGACTACATCGCCACGCGCGTACTCGGCATGACGCCGCAGCGGCTCGACGCGGAGCTGGACGCGTTCAACGCCTCGGTGTACATGGCGCCGGACCGCCGCTTCCTGCTGGGAATCCTCTCGTTGCACAGCGACGTGAACTCCGACGGCACCGAACGGCCCTTCCTCGTCCTGGAGACGACGGAGGCGGACACCATGCACGGCGCCCTGCTCCAGGAGTTCTACGACTACGTCCGCCACCGCGTGGACGGGCGGCTCCCGTTGCTGCTGAAGCCGGCCAACCACGGCCAGGAGCATGAGCTCGCCCCGGTCGGCGACGCCCGCGTCCCGCGCATCCTGAGCCAGGAGCTGTTCGGCAGCCGAACCCGGACCTGCCTCAACCCGGGTACGGCGGAGGGACGTCTGCGGTACTTCCGCAGCCCGCAGGAGTACCGGGCCGGCGCCGCGGGCCTCGGCTGGGCGGACATCGTCGCCATGGCGGGCCTGCCCGACGACGTACCCAGGGTGGCCGGATTCATCAGCACCCGCCCCACGACACCGCTCTCGCACACCAACGTGCTGGCCTCGGGCTGGGGTATCCCGAACGCGATCGTCCGCGACCTGGACGCTCTTGTGGAGCGGGACGGCCTGGACGACGCCTGGGTCCGCTACCGGGTGCAGGAGGACGCCGTCACGCTGGAACCGCTGTCCTGCGCCCCCGTGCTGGAGCGGCCGGTCTGGGACACCCAGCGCATCCACATCGACGCCCCGCTCATCGGGGACGCGCCGATCATGGAACTGCACCGGCTGCGGCTCGACGACCGCGACGGATACGGCACCAAGGCCGCCCACCTCGGCGAACTGCACCATGTGCTGGACAGCCGCAGCGCGGAGCTGACGGCCTTCTACGCCCGGCCCCGCCCGCCGCGGCCGGATCTGCTCGCCCATCTCGGCGCGCGCCTCGGTGAGCCGGAGGCGCCCCTGGAGCGGCTCCGGTTCTCGGCCGCCGAACGCGTGGCCCGGACGGTCCGGGCTCCGCGGGGCGTGGCGCTGCCGTTCCATCTGCACCACCTCTACCTGACCTCGTCGCCGGCGCTCCAACAGGGCATCGGCAAGCTGAAGATGGCGCTCGAACTCGACGCGCTCGACGTGGTCGACGCGCTCTCGCTGGACCTCCAGCACCTGATGCGCGGTACGCCGATGCCCGAGGAGGTGGCGCGAGCCATCACCACAGCCGTGCCGCGGCTGCTGGCCGACGGGCGCCGGCTGGTGGTGCGTTCCTCCTCCAACGCCGAGGACCTGCCGGGGTTCTCGGCAGCGGGCATCTACGACTCGGTGACGACGGTACGCGGCGTGGATCAGCTGATGGACGCCGTCGTCCATGTGTGGGCGTCGCTGCTGTCACCGCGGAGCGTACGGATGCGGCACCAGGTCGGCATCTCGCTGGACGACACCTACATGGGGGTGATCATCCAGGAGTACACGCCGGCAGACCTCGGGGGCGTGCTGGTCACCTGCAACCCGACGCGCCGGGAGGACTTCCGGAACGTGTACCTCAACTGCACGGCTGGTTCGCCCGAGCGCGTGGTGGACGGCACGGTCCTGCCCCACCAGTACCTGTACAACACGGTCGAGGGCGGTGGCCGTACGGTGGCCGTCGGGTCCTCGGGCACGGACCTGCCGGCGGGGACGAGGGAGGCGCTGGCCCAACTGGCCCTGGCGGGGCGCCTGCTGCAGTCCCACTTCAGCGAGGACGACCCGGACGACGCCCTGGACATCGAGTGGCTGATGACCGACGAGGGGGCGTTCCAGCTGGTCCAGGTCCGCCCGTACGCGCGATGAGCCGCCGTACGCCGGCTCCGTGGCGCCGCGCCCCGCAGGAGGACCTGACCCCGGCGGCCCGCCGTGTGATCCGCCTCAACAACGGGTTCCAGCTGCTGTTCAATCTGCTGTGGTGGATGCCCGTCTTCTACGCCTACCAGCGTGACGCGGGCCTGTCCGACGGCCAGATCTTCGGCATCCAGAGCATCTACTACGTCGCCTTCTGTCTCTTCGAGATCCCCACCGGACTCGCCGCCGACCGTATCGGCGCACGCAACTGCCTGTGGGCAGGCGCGGTGGTCATGACAGCGGCGAACCTGATGCCGGTGTTCTCCCCCTCCTGCACGGGCTTCCTCCTCCACTTCCTGGCCATCGCCGCGGGGCGCTCCCTGACGTCGGGCGCGGCCAGCGCCTGCCTCTACGACGGGCTGCGCGCGGAAGCGGCGGACGCCCACTACCTCCGCGCGGAGGGTACGGCGCGGTCCCTGGGCCTGGTGGCCAAGGTCGTCTGCTGGCCGCTCGTCGGACCGCTGATGGCGCTCGCGCCGCAGACTCCGTATGTGCTGAGCGCGGCGGGCTCGCTCGGCTGCGCCCTCGCCCTGCCACGGCTCGCTCCGCGCGACGCGAGCGGGGCGACACGGGGTGCCGCTAACGAGTGGCGAACCAAGTGACAAGTAACCCGTCAGTAGTTATCTGGGAGGGGCGGCGGAGCGTGTCTGAGTTGTCCTCTGGGTGCTCGGGGGAACGGCACGTCGTTTGTTGTGCTGCCGAGCAGGTGACTGTGCCCTGATCGCGGCGCTGCTGTCGGGCGTTGGTGGCCTGCCGGTACCGTCCTGATGTGTCGGTGCTGTGGTGGATCGTGCTGTCCGGGCTGGCCATGGGCCTGCTGTCGCTGGTGGGGGGCGTCGCGTTGCTGCTGCCCGAGCGGACCTTCGAGCGTGTGGTGCTGCCGTTGGTGGCCCTCGCAGCGGGTGCGCTGCTGGGCGGTGCCCTGTTCCACATGCTGCCCGAGTCGGTCCGGGCGCTGGGCAATCATCTGTACGTGTACGTGTGCGTGGCGGCGGGGCTGCTGTCGTTCCTGGTACTGGAGCAGTTCCTGCACTGGCACCACTGTCACCGCCCGATCGCGGCCCACCGGCCACTGGGCTACCTCGTTCTGGTCGCCGACGGGCTGCACAATTTCATCGGCGGGCTGGCAGTGGGCAGCGCGTTCGTGGTTGACGTGCGCCTGGGTGTGGTGACGTGGCTGGTGGCGGCGGCGCACGAGGTGCCTCAGGAGTTGGGGGACTTCGGGATTCTGGTGCACAGCGGCTGGAGTCCCGCTCGGGCACTGGCGTTCAATCTGGCCTCGGCGCTGACCTTCCCGCTCGGCGGTGTGATCGCCTATTCGCTGGCCGGCGAGGTCGATATCGCGGTGCTGGTGCCGTTCGCGGCCGGCAACTTCCTCTACATCGCGGTCGCTGACCTGCTGCCGGAGATCACCACGTCCCCTGCGCCTCGGGAGAAGGTCCTGCACACGGCATGCTTCGTCCTGGGGCTGGCCGTACTGCTGGGGGTCGCTGTGCTGGCCTGAACCACGAGCGGGTGAATACGTCTCGCAGGTCCGGGGCCGGCCGTTCAGGCCGGTCTGCGTACGCGCATCAGGGTACGGATCTCCTCGTCGGAGGGGATCCGGTCGAGTGGCTCTGCCTCGTCGGCGAGTACGCCGTCGATGATCAGGAGGAACCCGGTTCCCTCGTCCTGGCACTCCTCCACGATCAGGACCCTGTGACCGTCGATGTGGCGCTCTTCCACCAGGTGTTCCATCACGTCACCCCCTCTCTCCAATGACGACCGCATGCGCCCTGTGCACAGGCGTCTACCACCTGGACGGTGGGAGCGTCTTCCTGGTCCAACCATCGTGCATCGTGCCCGGCGGGACGCGTGCAGCCGAGGCCGGTGGGTCCTCCTCCTCCCTTTTCGAGGTGCCGGGGCGGCGCGCATGCCGGACGGTGGAAGGAGACGGAGGGAGCCTGCTATGAGCTGCTGGTGTGGACACGGACCGTGGCACCACTACGTGCACCCCTACCCGCCGGGCTACTACCCGCCGCCCGAGTACTACGGCCCCCCGCCGGAGCGGGCCCGTCGCACAGCTGAGACGGAGGATCTCACGGGCTTCCTGCGACGGCTGGAGGAGGAGATCGCGGCCCTCCGCCGTGACGTGGACGAGCTGCGCAGGTCGGGCGGCGAGCGGTGACGAGCCCGGGGGCGGAAAAGGAGCGACGATGACGGAACCGATCGTGGTCGGGGTCGACGGCTCCGGCCGGAGTCTGCGTGCCCTGGTGTGGGCCGCGCACTCCGCCGCACTACACCACTGTCTGCTGAAGATCGTGCATGTGCTGCCCCGCTACGAGTACGACCTGCCGTTCTTCCCCGAGGGCCGGTTCGCGGAGGCGGCCAAGCGCGGCAGGGAGTTCGTCGCCGAGGCCGCGGCGATCGCCCGCGAGGCGTACCCCGACCTGGAGGTGACCTCTGCCCTGCCCTCGGGAAAGGCGCCGGCGAAGGTGTTCCTGGAAGAAGCCGAGCACGCGCACGCCGTGGTGCTGGGAGCCAAGGGCGAGGGCGGGTTCGGGAACCTGGCGCTGGGCTCGGTCAGCCTGCAGGTCGTCGGGCACGCCGCCAGCCCGGTGATCATCGTCAACCACATCACGACCGGCCACCGCCGCGTCGTGGTCGGCGCCGACGGCTCACCGCACTCCACGGCCGCGCTGGACTACGCCTTGCAGGCAGCCTCCCTGCGCAAGGCCCGGCTGCTGATCGTGCACGCCTGGAGCATGCCGTACCCGCCCGAGCCGCCCGTGCTGATCGACCCCGACCCGGACGAGATCGCAAGGAAGCACCAGCAGGAACTGGAAGAGCAGATCAGCGGACTGCGCAAGCGCTACCCAGAGGTCGAGGTGACCGAAGACCTGGTGCGTGACGCCCCGATTCCGGCACTGACCCGTGCCTCCGACCGGGCCGACCTGCTCGTCCTGGGCTCCCGAGGCCGCGGCGGCTTCCACGGCCTGGCCCTGGGCTCCGTCAGCCACCACCTCCTGCACTTCTCGGCATGCCCCGTGGCCATCGTCCGGCCGCGCCCCGAGCCCGCCTCAGCCTGAACGACACTCCCGAGGCCGCCGGGAAGTGGAGTGCCCCGTTCGGGCGAGGCCCGCTGGCCGCCGTCGGCACATACGGTGACGCTCGACACGGCGGGAGCGCGCCACGGCCGCACACCTGGCGCCCTCGCCGACAGAGCCGGTACAGAGCGATTCAGGAGGACTTCGTCATGGAGATGCCCATTGTGAACGAGTGCGCGGTCGGAGACTGCGCCTACAACCGGGATCACGCCTGCCACGCCCTGGCCATCACCGTGGGCGATGTCCCGCACGCACACTGCGACACCTTCTTCACTGCCCCGTCCAAGGGTGGAGACCCGACCGCCACCGGCCGCGTCGGCGCCTGCAAGATGTCCGACTGCCGGCACAGCGTCGACTTCGAATGCCACGCCCCCGGCATCGCGGTGGGCTACCACCAGACCGACGTCGACTGCCTGACCTACGCACCAGCCTGAACCCTGCGCCACCGGAGCGACAGCGCTGGCGCCGTGTCCGGGGCCAGCGGACACGGATCGAGGGCATGGACGACCACAGCTTCGCCCGCTTTGCTGCCGATGCCACCGGTATCCGGCTCCTGCAGGTGCGCTCTCGCATCACCGGCGCCTCTCCCGCACTGCTGGGCATGGCCGGTGACCGTGCGGCCCAGGTACTCCTGGCCCGGCTCCTGCGGGAACACCGTCCAGGCGACGCAGTGCTGTCGGAGGAAGCGCCTGATGACCCGGCCCGGCTCCACGCCGACCGCGTCTGGATCATCGATCCTCTCGACGGAACCCGTGAGTTCGGCGAACCTCCCCGCGACGACTGGGCGGTGCACGTCGCCCTGTGGGAGAAGAACCGGCTGACGGCCGGCGCGATTGCCCTGCCCGCCCGTGCACTGGTGCTGTCCACCGGTGAACACCCGCCCGCACCACCCACCCGGGCCGGCCCCGTCAAGATGCTGGTCAGCCGCACCCGACCGCCGCCCTTCGCCGAGCAGCTGGCGGACATCCTCGGTGCGCGCGTCGTGCGGCAGGGCTCCGCAGGAGCCAAGACCGCCGACGTCCTGCTGGGAGCAGCCGGCCTGTACCTGCAGGCAGGAGGCCAGCACGAATGGGACTCCGCCGCGCCGGCGGCCGTGGCGCAGGCGCGGGGCTTCCACACCAGCCGTCTGGACGGCAGCCCGCTCACCTACAACCACCCCGATCCGCTGCTTCCGGACCTCCTCATCTGCCGTACAGAACTGGCCAGCCGCGTCCTGACCGCCTGTGCCCTGATCAATTACCAGTGTCTGTAGGCCGCCACTGCCCGGCAGACCTTGTGGAAGCTCCGGCGCGGAGCTGACACATCGTGTGCGCCGAGCAGCGGCACGGACAGCGACGCACACTGACAGCCCCCTCTCACCGGTTCGCGCAGCAGAACCGGATTCGAGTAGACATCCGACCGCGGTGGATTGGTCCGGGAACTGCCGCAGTAAATACCGGATTTACTGCGACGGAGCCCCTATCGTGATCACCGCGACCTGCGGCGGGCCATTCCGGCCGCCGGGGCGAGGTGTACGCATTTACTGCGGCAGAGCCGGGGAGGCGAGGCGGGCATGGCGATCGAACCGGTGACCGAACTCGGGAGCGGGGGCGTGCTCCGGCTGCCGCGCGCCCGGGTGGTGCCCCTGTCCGCCCCGCCGTCGTCGTACACCGCGGCGGTCGAGCGCTACCTCATCGGTGCGGGCATCGCGAAGTCCTCCGCGCGGATCTACCGGATCTCGCTGACGACATGGGGATGGATGCTCGCCGGCGAGGCGGCGCCGACCGGCCCCGCCCGCCGGGGCGCGAAGCCGCCCGTCTTCCCCGTCGCCGCGATCGACGACCCGGCGCTGCCGGAGGTCCTGGCCGAGCTGGCGGCGGCGCGGGCGGACGAGATGGACGCCGACACCGTCAACCGGGAACTGTCCATCGCCCGCAAGGCGATCGGCTGGTGGCAGCGCCAGGGCTGGATCGAGAGCGACCCGACGATCGGCATCGAGCGGCGGCCGGCACCGCCGGACCGCACCAAGGCCCTGGCCGAGAATCAAATCGCCGCTCTGTGGCGCCTCGATGTCGCCCTGCGGGAGAAGACGTTCTGGAAGATGCTCTACGAGTCCGCTGCCCGGGCCGACGAGGTGCTGTGCCTGAACGTGGAAGACCTGTACCCGCAGGACAAGCGCGGGAAGATCACCGCCAAGGGCGGGGCGACCGAGTGGATTCACTGGCAATCCAGCACCGCCCAGTTGCTGCCCCGCCTCATCGCCCGCCGTACCCGCGGCCCGCTGTTCCTCACCGACCGCAAGGCCCCGGACGGAACGCCGACGCTCGACGTGTGCCCGGAGACCGGCCGGGCCCGGCTCTCCTACCGCCGCGCTGAGGAGATCTTCGAGGAGAACACCCGGCTGCTGGCCAACCCGCTCGCCTCCCCGGCGGACATCGAGGACCTGGACGGCTTCACACTCCACCGGCTCCGCCACAGTGCCCTCACACACGACGCCGAGGGCGGCACCTCCACCCCGATGCTGCTGGCCCGCTCCCGCCACGCCTCCGTGCGTTCCCTGGAGCGGTACGCCCGCCCCGGTGTCGACGCGGTCGCAGCCCACGTCGCGGCATCCGACCCGGCGGCCCGCCGAAAAAGCTGACCGTGCCTGCTGGTCAGCGCTGTGCGGCTCTTGACGAGGAGGAAGCCAATTCGACGGCTTCCGCAAGCAGCGGCGCCCGCCTGGGCTCACGGCAAGGCTGGCGGTGTTTCGGCCTGGCAGTGCCCCCAGCGGAGGGATTAGCGTAATCCACAGAGCAGTCGTGGTTCCGAAGTTGTTCGCCCGCGGTCACCTTGCCCGCGGGCTTTTTGCCGCGCAGGCCTGGACCAGGGCGCTCCCCCTCCGGACCCGCGGCACCGTGCGGGCCCGGGCCCCCTCGAAGGAGACAGGCATGGCCAAGGGCACTGTGAAGTGGTTCAACGCGGAGAAGGGCTTCGGCTTCATCGCACAGGAGGGCGGCGGCCCTGACGTCTTCGCCCACTACTCCAACATCGCCGGTCAGGGCTACCGCGAACTGCAGGAGGGCCAGCACGTCGAGTTCGATGTCACCCAGGGCCAGAAGGGGCCCCAGGCGGAGAACATCCGCGTCATCTGACCCCAGCACCCGAACAGGCCCGGCGTCGTGCGGACGTGCAGAGTGCCGGGCCTGTCTTCTGCGCCGCCGCCGGCGTTGCATCCGGTGGAGCCACGCGAGCGGGAACTGCGCACCACCGGGGAGTACAAGGAGCGCGAGCGGGAAGGCGTCCTGCGCCGCAGCACCCGGCGCACCGGGCGCTTCGAGTACCGGGCGCTGCTGCCCGCCGACGTCAAGGCCGAAGAGATCACGGCGACGCTGGCCGACGGGGTGCTGACCGTCACCGTCCCCAAGGCACAGGCGGCCAAGCCGCACCATATCGAGATCACCGAAGCCTGAAGTCAGTGCTGCGGTGGGGCGGCTCGCCCGGCCCCACCGCCGGATCCGGGCGATGGCATGACTGGAATCTACGCACTCATCCGTCCCGACGGCCGACTGGAGTTCCGCGACGGTGTCCCGGATCGGATGCTGAGGGACGCAGACCCTCAGCATGGGACTGCGGCAGCCTTCACCATTCAGCGTGCCGCGTGGGGCGGCAACGGCCTGCACGGCCACGTCAGCGACGTGGCCGTCCTGGGCACCTGCCCGCCGAACCGCGTCGCCACCTCACTCGTGGCAGCCCTGGGCGGCCCTCAGGAGTACATCTTCGGCAACCTGGCCATCTGCGGCAGCCAGAGCGCCCCCGGCAACGAGGAACCACTGCTGTGCGGCCTCACCGAGGCACAGCAGGACCTCATCCACGATGTCCACGCCGCCGTGTCCAAGGAAGCCGCCGGCAGCTCGTAACCATGTGCCGACGGCCGAACTGAGCGCGCGGCCACCGCTCACGTCGCCTTGCCGCCACGGCAGCCCGACCGGGCCGTACGTTCCAGGCGCCCGGGCACAAGCCGGTACGCCTATCAGCTCACCCCGCCCCTGCGGGGCACTTCGCCGATACCCGCGCCCGCTGTACATCGGCGCGCCTACCATCCAGCCCGACATGTGATCACGGAGGTGCGCGAGAGGAGCGGAACAGTGGGGCGGGATCTGGGCCTGGACGGGGTGGTGGACCACTTCACCCTGAACAGCGAGGAGGCGGGCTGGTTACGGAACAAGTCCGGCGCCACCCGGCTGGGCTTCGCCGTTCAGCTCAAGTTCTTGACCTGGCGCGGCCGGTTTCCCCGGATGCGCCTGGAGCTTCCGTCCGACGCGGTCGAGCACGTCGCCAAGCAGGTCGGCGTGGCCGCGTCCGAGCTGGCCTTCTACGACTTCACCTCCCGCGCGGCCAAGCGGCACCGCAGCGAGCTGCGGGATCTGACAGGCTGGCACGAGTGCACCAAGACCGACCTGGTCAAGCTCGTCTCGCACCTGGTGGACGTGATCTGGCACGACGAACGCCGCGAGGAGCAGGTGCGGTCCGAGCTGCTGCGGCAGATGCGCGCGGAGATGATCGAGCCGCCGACTGCGGCCCAGGTCAACACGATCATCCGTTCCGCGCTGCACCAGGCCGACGAGCGCGCCGTCGCCGAGGTCGCCGCCCGCCTCGCACGGGCCGAGGACTGCACCCGCCGGCTGGACGCGCTGGTCGTCTTCACCGGCCCGACCAGCAACCCCGCCGAGCAGGGCGACACGGCCGAGGCGGACGGGGACACCGCCGAGGACGACGAAGACGACGTGGAGTCGGTCCTGGCGGACATCAAGGCCCACCCCGGCAACGTCAGCCTCAACTCGCTGCTGGACGAGATATCCAAGCTCAAGCAGGTCCGCGCCATCGGCGTCCCGGAGAAGGCGTTCACGGGGATCGGCGTGCAGGTCATCAACGCCTGGCGGGCCAGAGCATCGGCGTCCTCCCCCAGCCACCTGCGGCGCTTCGCTCCGCAGGTGCGCCACGTCCTGCTCGCAGCCCTGCTGTTCCAGCGGCAGCGGGAGATCACCGACACCCTGGTGGAGCTGCTGAACTCCACCGTGCACCGCATCAACGCGCGGGCGGAGAAGAAGGTGACCGAGGCGTTCGTCGCCGAGTTCACCAAGGTCCGCGGCAAGGCCGGACTGCTCGGGAAGATCGCCGCCGCCTCCCTCGGCGCCCCCGAAGGCAGAGTGCGTGAGGTGATCTACCCCGCGGCCGGCGGGGAGAAGACGCTGAAGGACCTGGTCGCCGAGATGAAGGCGACCAACGCCGCCTTCGCCCGCTCCAAGCGGGAGGTGTTCAAATCCTCCTACAGCAACCACTACCGGGCCGGGCTGATGAAGCTGCTGGAGGTACTCGACTTCCGCTCCTCCAACGACCGGCACAAGCCCGTCATCGAGGCCCTGGCCCTCATCGAACGACACAAGGACTCCTCCACCACCTACCTGCCGCTCGGCGAGACCGTCCCGCTGGACGGCGTCGTACGCAAGGACTGGATGGAGTTCGCCCTCCACACCCCCGACAAGGGCCTTCAACGGGTGATCCGCACCGTGTACGAGGCGTGCGTCTTCCAGGCCCTGCGCGACCGGCTGCGCTGCAAGGAGATCTGGGTGGTCGGCGCCGACAAGTGGCGCAACCCCGACGAGGACCTGCCCGACGACTTCGAGGTCAGGCGCGCGGAGTACTACGAGAAGCTGAACAAGCCGCGCGACGCGAAAGTGTTCATCGCCCAGCTCCAGTCCGAGATGCGCGCCGAACTCGGCGCCCTGGACACCAAACTGCCGAAGCTGCCGTGGGTGACGATCAGCGGCAAGCACCGAAGCGGGGCGATCAAGTTCACGGAGCCCGAACCACAGAAGGAACCCAAGAACCTGCGCCGCCTCAAGAAGGCGATCCGCAAGAAGTGGGGCACCGTCGCCCTGATCGACATCCTCAAGGAAGCCGCTCTGCGCACCAGGATGCTCAAGGCCCTCGCCCCGGTCGGCACCCGCGAGGCCATCGACGAAGCGAAACTCCTCGAACGCCTGCTCCTGATCGCGTACGCGTACGGCACGAACTCAGGGATCAGCGCGGTCGCGGCCGGCGAGCACGGGCACAGCGAGGAGGAACTGCGCTACACCGCCCGCCGCTACCTGACCGCCGTCGGCCTCAAGGCCGCCGGGGTGGAGATCGCCAACGCCACCTTCACCGCCCGCCAGGAAACCGTGTGGGGACAGGGCACCACCACCGTGGCCAGCGACTCCACGCACTTCAAAGCCTGGGACCGCAACATCTTCACCGAATGGCACTCCCGCTACGGAGGCCGCGGAGTCCTCGTGTACTGGCACATCGAGAAAGGGTCGATGGCCATTCACAGCCAGCTTCTGAACTGCACCGCCTCCGAGGTCGCCGCCGCGATCGAGGGCATGATGCGGCACGCCACGACGATGCAGACCGAGGGCAACTACGTCGACTCGCACGGCCAGTCGGAAATCGGGTTCGGCCTCACGAGGCTCCTGGGCTACGACCTGCTGCCCCGCATCAAGCAGATCAACAAGGTCAAGCTGTACCGGCCCGGCCGCGAGGACGAGGACACCTACGACAACCTCGCCGACGCGATGACCCGCCCGATCCGCTGGGACGTCATCGAGAACAACTACGACCAGCTCATCAAGTACGCCACCGCGATCCGGGTGGGCACCGCCTCCACCGAGGCCATCCTGCGCCGCTTCACCCGCACCGCCTCCCACCCCGTCTACCAGGCCATGCTGGAGGTCGGCCGCGCGCAGAAGACCATCTTCGCCGCCCGCTACCTGCGCGACCGCGACCTCCAGCGCGAGATCCAGGAGGGCCTGAACGTCGTCGAAGGCTGGAACGGCGCCAACGACATCATCTTCTTCGGCAAGAGCGGCGAACTCTCCTCCAACCGCCGTGACCAGCAAGAACTGTCCGTTCTCGCGCTCCATCTCCTGCAAACGGCGCTCGTCTTCGTGAACACCCTGATGATCCAGGACATGCTCGCCGACCCTGAATGGGCCGACGCGCTGACCGACGAGGACAAGCGGGCCCTGACCCCGCTTTTCTGGATGCACATCCAGCCCTATGGCGAGGTGCGACTGAACATGGGCAGCCGCCTCCAACTCGCGGTCCCCGTCCCCACCGATCCCGAGCCGGAGCCAGCTGCGGCCTGAACACCAGCACACACCACTTGGCCCCCTCGCCACATCGGGCGCGGGGGCCAACCTTCGATCCAAAAGCTACTGACGGGTTACTTGTCACCTGATTCGCCGCTCGTTAACGGCACCCCGACACGCGCCGCCGGGCGGCGCGGGGCCGCGCCGCTGCGCGAGACCGGCGCCGCGCTGCGGGCCCTCCGGTCGTCGCCACGGCTCGCCCTGCTCATGGTTCAGGGCGTGGCCGTCTTCACGCTGTCGCGGATCTGCCAGGTCAACCTCTTCCAGCCGATGCTGCTGGACCATGGCATCGGCGAGGGCAGCAACGGCAGTGTGCTCGCGGCGATGACGATCGCCGAGGCGGTCGCCTCCGCGCGGCCCCAGTGGCTGGGTTCCCGGCTGTCGCCCACGGCCTGGGTGTCCTTGCTGAGCGTGGCGCTCGCGGCCACGCTGGCCGGCACCACCGTCGGCGGCCCGTGGACGGTGGCCGGGCTGCTCTGCGTGTTCGCCGCGAGCACCGGCTTCTGCTATCCGGTCCAGCGCAAACTCGTCAACGACGCGATCCCGAAGGACGCCCCGCGTGCCACCCTGCTGTCGGTGGAGAGCATCGTGGACCGCGGTGTGTGTGCCCTGGCCGCGGTGGCCGCGGGCGCCTGCCTGGCGGCGGGCCGGCTCGACGCCCTGCTGTGGCGGTCGGCCGCCGTCACCTGCGTGCTGATCCCGGCCCTTCATCTGGCGCTGCACCGCGCGAACCGGGCGGCGCGGACGCGCGGGGCGGGTACGGCACCCGGCGCGGATCCGGGATCGGGGCGGGCGGGAGCGCTCCCGGCCGAGGAACCCGTCGCACTGCCCGTCGACGAGGGAGCCGCTCCGCGGCCCTGACGCGGGGCTCGGGGCTCGGGGCCGATCGGGAGTACGCCAGGCGGCCGGCTCCGCCGACGTGCCTGGCGTGGACCGGTGTTCGGGCACACGCCAGGCGCCGGTCGTGAGGCCCGTACGCGGCGTGTCCGGTGGTGAGGCCCATGCGCGGCGTGTCCGGTCGTGAGGCCCATGCGCGGCGGGCCCGGTCGTGAGGCCCGTACGCGGCGGGCGGCCGGGGCACGTCCTCCGCCGCCCGAGGCCCGTCCCGTGCACCGTGCGCGCACGGTCCGCGCCTTCCCGGGAGTTCGCGCGGCGTACACATGCGGAACAGGCTGTGCGTCGCCTGTGAAGGAGGCGTGGGGTTGTTGTCGTTTGTGCCCCAGCCGTATGGCGCGAGCGGTCGCCGCTGGGGTTTTCTCGGGATGTCACAGTCAACCTCCCACGAAACAAGGAGAGTTGCCCGGCCACAGACCTTCGTCTCGAATTGGCATGCCCCTGTCATTCCAGGGGCGCCCCTCATGTAGCTCACACCGGCCGGCCCCACACCGACCGGAAAATCCCCCCACGGAAAGAGAAGCCTGCATGACCCACGGCAACATACGTCCCCGGCGCACGGCCCTCGCCGCGGCCACCGCCGTCGCCGCCGCGGCCGCTCTGCTGAGCACCTCGCTCACCGCCTCGGCCGCCGCCCGGCCCACCGCCGGCGCCGCACGCCCGGCCGCTGCGCCCGTCGCCCTGTCGGCCGCCGCCCGCACCGGTCTCATCCGCGACGCGCAGGCCGGGCTCGCCGGGACCGCCAGGGCCCTCGGCCTGGGCAGCGAGGAGAAACTGGTCGTCAAGGACGTCGTCAGGGACGGCGACGGCACCGTCCACACCCGATACGAGCGCACCTACGCCGGCCTCCCGGTGCTCGGTGGCGACCTGGTCGTGCACACCTCCAGGTCCGGCAGGACGGAGGGCGTGACCAGAGCGTCGAAGGCCACGCTGAAGCTCGCCTCGCTCACCCCGCGGATCGCCTCCGGCACGGCGCGGAAGCAGGCCCTGAGCCTGGCCAGGCAGAATCGTTCGGCGAAGCCCGCCGTCGACCGGGCTCCGCGCAAGGTCGTCTGGGCGGCGAGCGGCAAGCCCGTCCTCGCCTACGAGACCGTGATCGGCGGCTTCCAGGACGACGGCACGCCGAGCCGGCTGCACGTCATCACCGACGCCACCACCGGCAAGGAGCTCTTCCGGTACCAGGGCATCGAGACCGGCGTCGGCAACACCCGGTACAGCGGCAAGGTCGACCTGGCCACGGCGCGGTCGGGCTCGTCGTACACCCTCACCGACGACTCCCGCGGCGGCCACAAGACCTACAACCTGGACCACCGGCAGGACGGTACCGGCACGCTGTTCTCCCAGGACAACGACACCTGGGGCGACGGGACGACGTCGAACGCCGCCACCGCCGCGGCCGACGCCGCCTACGGCGCGCAGGAGACCTGGGACTTCTACAAGAACACGTTCGGGCGCAGCGGCATCAAGAACGACGGCGTCGGCGCCTACTCCCGCGTCCACTACGGCGACTCGTACGTGAACGCGTTCTGGGACGACAGCTGCTTCTGCATGACCTACGGCGACGGCACGAACAACAGCGACCCGCTGACCGCGCTGGACGTCGCCGGCCACGAGATGAGCCACGGGGTCACCTCCAACACCGCGGGCCTGGAGTACTCGGGCGAGTCGGGCGGTCTGAACGAGGCCACCTCCGACATCTTCGGCACCGGCGTGGAGTTCTACGCGAACAACAGCTCGGACCCCGGTGACTACCTCATCGGCGAGAAGATCGACATCAACGGCGACGGCACCCCGCTGCGCTACATGGACAAGCCCAGCAAGGACGGCGGTTCCGCCGACTACTGGACCTCGTCCGTCGGCAACGAGGACGTCCACTACTCGTCCGGCGTCGCCAACCACTTCTTCTACCTGCTGTCCGAGGGCAGCGGCGCGAAGACCATCAACGGCGTCGACTACGACTCGCCGACCAAGGACGGCTCGACGGTCACCGGCATCGGCCGGGACAAGGCCCTCCAGATCTGGTACAAGGCGCTGACGACCTACTTCACGTCGACCACCGACTACGCCGGCGCCCGCAAGGGCACGCTGTCCGCGGCGACCGACCTGTACGGCGCCGACAGCGCCGAGTACAAGGCGGTCGAGGCGGCCTGGACCGGCGTCGACGTGCACTGAACCGTCCCGCTCCCGTCCGCGTGACGGGTGGCACCCGGGCCTGAGGCCCGGGTGCCACCCGTGGGTGATCGGCGTCGATGTGCTCACGGGGGCGCTTGCACGGTGGTCCCGGGCGGGCGCCGGCCGGGGTGACGACCCGGGCGGGACCCGGCTCACGCCGCGCCGTACCCTGTCCGGGCGACGAGGAGGGGGCGCATGGCTGAAAGGGCAGGCTCCGGCACGGTGCTGGTGGTGGACGACGACGCCGCGATCCGCCGTTCGCTGGAGCGCGGGCTGCGGCTGGGCGGCTTCACGGTACGCACCGCCGCCGACGGCGCCCAGGCGCTGGCCGCGATCGGCGAGCTGCCCCCCGACGTGCTCGTCCTGGACGTCTCCATGCCCGGCATCAGCGGCATCGACGTGTGCGTCCGGCTCCGGGACGAGGGCAGCGACCTGCCGGTGCTCATGCTCTCCGCCCTGGACGAGACCGCCGACCGCATCGCCGGGCTCCAGGCCGGCGGCGACGACTACCTCGTCAAACCCTTCGCCCTCCAGGAACTCGTGCTGCGACTGCACGCCCTGCTGCGCCGCAGGCCCCCGGACGTCCGGGACACGCTGCGGGTCGCGGGCCTGGTGATCGACCCGGCGGCCCGCACCGCCACCCGCGAGGGATACCCGCTGGAGCTGACCCGCCGCGAGTTCGAGCTGCTGGAGGTGCTCGCCCGCAACGCGGGCCTGGTGCTCACCCGGACCCAGCTGCTGGAGCGGGTGTGGGGCTACGACTTCGACGTGCGCACCGACACGGTCGACACCTTCGTCAGCTACTTGCGGCGCAAGCTGGAGACCGGCGGGCGCGGCCGGCTCGTCCACACGGTCCGCGGGGTCGGCTTCGTGCTCCGCGAGGAGAAGGACCCCCGGTGAGGCTCTCCACCCGGATCGGCCTCGCCGTCGGCTGCACCGTCCCGCTGCTGGTCCTGGCCGCCGGCTGGCTGCTGCTGCACCTGGTCGCCCGCGACCTGCACCGCGCCGAGGACCAGCACCTGAGACAGCGCGCCACGGCACTCGCCCCCCAGGCCCGGTCCCTGCTGCGCGCCACGGCGAACGACCGCTCCAAGGCGGCCGACACCCGGGAACGGCAGTTGTTCAGCGCCGCCCTCGACGTCGGCGTACGCGTCACCGCGGCGGACGCCGACTTCCGCGGCGGCCCCCAGCCCGGCCCCGCGACCCCGCTGCCGGCCCACGCCACCGCACCGGTCACCGTGCACGACGGCGCCCGGGGCTGGCGCGTCCTGTCCCGGCCGGTCCGGGCGGCCGACGGCACCGGCACCCTGTGGGTGTTCGCGCCCGACACCGCCGACCGCACCCAACTGCAACTGGTCAGGCGCCGCGTGCTGCTCGCCGCGCTGCTCGCCGCGCCGCTGTCCGGGCTGCTCGCCTGGGGCCTGGCCGCCGGCGCCGGGGCACCGCTGCGCCGGCTGACCCGCCGTACCGCGGGCCTCGACCCGCGCATCAGCACCGCCCGGCTCGACCACCGGCCCACCGGGGTGAGCGAGGTGGACGAACTGGCGTCCACCGTGCGGACCGTGCTCGCCCGCTACGACGAGCAGGCCGCCCGTACCGCCGAGGCCCTCGACACGGCCCGCTCCTTCTCCTCGGCCGCCGCGCACGAACTGCGCACCCCGCTGATGAGCATGGGCACCAACCTCGACATCCTCGCCGGGCACCCGTCCCTGCCCGCCGCCGACCGGGACGAGATCGTCGCCGACCTGCGCGGCGAACACGCCCGCCTGCTCAACCTGCTGGTGATGCTGCGCGCGTTGGGGCGCGGCGACCTGGTGGAGGCGGAGTCCCTGGGCGCCGTCGACGTGTCCGAGCTGGCCGAGGCGGCCGTCGCCGGGGCCCGCCGCGCGGCACCGGACGCCGACGTGCGCCTGGACGCGGCGCCCGGCGTCACCGTGCACGGCTGGGAGCCCGGCCTGCGGATGCTGCTCGACAACCTGGTCGGCAACGCGCTGGCCCACGGCCGCGACGACCGGGGCCGGGCCGTGGTACGGGTGGGCGTGCACGGCGGCCCGGACCGGGTGACGGTCACGGTGGACGACCAGGGGCCGGGCGTGCCCCCGGACGCCCGCGAGGCGGTCTTCGAACGCTTCCGGCGCGGCCCCGGCAGCGACGGCTCCGGACTCGGCCTCACCCTCGTCGCCCAGCAGGCGGCGCTGCACCGGGGGAGCGTGAGCGTCTCGGACGCGCCCGGTGAGACGGGTGCCCGCTTCGAGGTGCGGCTGCCCTCGGGCGACGGCGGACTGCCCGGCCGGCGGGACTGGCTGATCGGCACCGCAGGGACGAACCGGTCACAAGGTTTCCCCAAGAAGCCTTCCTAGCCTCCCTCACGACGGGCGGCCGGCCGTGGCCGTCCGGGAAGTGAACGGAGAGGCAGATGAACGGACGACGACGCACGCGCACCCTGCTCGCCGGTCTGGCCGCGACGGCGGTGCTGGCGGGCTCGGCGACAGCGGCGGCCGCCGCCGACGGCACGTCCTCGGCGGGGCCGTCCGGCGACGGGGCGAAGGCGCTGTGCAAGCGGCTGCCCAAGGTCGACCGGCACGTCGAGCGGGCCCTGAAGCGACTGGACGCCAAGGCTGGTACGCGAGGTTCGGTGGCCCGGCTGGAGAAGCGCGTGGACAACGCGAAGAAGGCCGGGCACACCGAGATCGCCACCTACCTCCAGAACCGGCTGACCTCCCGCGAGTCGCTGCGCACCACCTTGCAGCAGCGGCAGAAGGACGTGGCGGCCGTCAAGACGTGGTGCCAGAAGAACGACAGCGGGAAGGCGGCGGGCTGATGCGGGGCCGGTGGCCGGTCCGGGCCGCGGGGGCGGCCGCCGTCCTGGTGGCCCTCACCACGGGCTGCTCGCACCAGGACGGCGCCGCGTCGCCCAAGGCACCGGGCGCCTCCCCGTCGGCACCGGCCGCCACCGGCACCCCCTCGGGCTACGGCGAGATGGAACACAAGCTGGACGCGGCCGAGTCCGCGGCGGCCGCCGCGGACCGGGACGCCACCAGCGCCGCGGACCGGTGAACCGGGCAGGCCGGGAGCGGCCGGCGCTCCGCCGGTGTCCCCTCGCGGCGGGCGAGGAGGCGAAAACCGCCGGTGCACCCCGCGCGCGGCGGCGGGCCCGCGTGCGACGCCGGACGACTCGCCCGTCATCCCGGTGCTGTCCCTTCGCGGCCGCGGTCCCGCCCGAGAGGTGAGGCGGGAGGGCCCGCCGGACGGAGGAAGCCGCCCATCTGCGGGCCGGTGCCGACGGTCCGCGGCATCGGCCCGCAGCGCCATTTCATGAGTGCGAGGCCTGCGCGGTGGCGGTGCCGGCAGGCTCGGTCCCGGCGGCCTCGCCATGCGCTGTGCCGGCACCGTCTGCCCGGAGCGCACCGCGAAATCGCCCAGTTGGCGGCCCTGTTCCGAACCCGATGCCGCAGCTGAAAACCGTGGCGGTGCAGCAGTGGGTCCGGCATCATCCCCGTGTGATCGTGATGCAACCCGTTCTGGAGATCTTCGCTGTCGACGACTTCGCGCTCTGGCCGGTCGGCGAGCACGAGTCATATGGCTACCTCGTGCTGAACGGGGAGCTGACTTTGGCGGAGGTCGGCACGGCGGTGAGGCAGATAGCCGACTGCAACGGCTTCGGACCGGAGGAGGAACACGGGCCGTGCCCGGCCGACCCCCTCGGCGCATTCCTGAACGGGCTGCTCATAATGCCTGATCTGGTCGCCACCGGCGGGTTCCGGGTGACGGACGACGCCACCGGCACCGTCTTCGTCGAGCCGGGCTGCTGCAACGGCCTTGAGACCTGGCGGGACTGGCTGGATGTGCTCGACGGCACCGGCTGCTCCTCCTTCGGTCACGATCCGTCCTCGGTGGCCGAACGCGTCGGCGACACCGTCCGGCTGACGCTCGACGTCCACGGAGGAGACGGCAGCCCGGTGATCCAGCTGTCTGTGGACCACGTACGCACGCTCGTCGCGGGTGCCCAGCTAGACTTGCGGCACTTCCTCGGCCTTGCCGGAACCTGGGCCGAACAACACCTGCCGGCACACGCCGCCGCCGTCACCGCCGCCCTGGTACGGGCACTGGACCTGACGCCCGCGCCATGACCAGGTGGCTGCGGAGCAGGTGGGACGGCCCGGACCGCGTCCGGCACCAAGACCCGTATCGTCACCCGTCCCTGCGACTGTCCGAGTACGTCCGGCGGCGGAACGCGATTCTGGACGGTGCCGAGCCGCCCGGCTGCCCGGCTTGCGCGGACGAAGGACCGCGGGTGCTGAGTTCGACCGGGCACGGCCAGATCGAGCTGTGCCGTGGGTGCGCGTGGGTGCTGGCGCCGTCTCCGTGCGGGAGGCTGCACCGCTGACGAAGCCGACCACGGCGTAGGACTCGGGGCGAGGCGGGGTCCTCGCCGAACAGCGCTGCCCGCGTCGGGACGGCCAGCCCGTGCAGCATGACCTGCTCGTTCGAACGTGTGGGGTGGAAGGTTGGTCGACGTGGTGCCTGTCATGGAGACGCCGGCCGAGCAGGGCGTCACGGTGCTGCCATGACTGACGATTTGACCGGGACACAGGAACCAGCGCAGCGCATCACGGATCCGGCGCGGGCGATCGAGGCACTTGAGCGCGCCGTCGGCGCCGTCAAGTTCCTTGCCGAGTACTGCGACGGAACCCTGGACCCCTGGGGACTGCCTCCGATCGACCCCGAGGTAACTCCCTGCTGAAGCTCCGCTTGAAGTTGCTGTTCAAAGGGCTGGTGTGACCGGCTCCCGGGGTGCTCGTGCTCAGGAACCCGCTCCGCGACGGCGAGTTCGTCGCGCTCGGCCCGCACCTCCGCCGAGTGCTTGGCCAGCCGTTCTTCGAGTTCGTCCAGTTCCGCGCGCCGCGCGGTGATCCGTTCCAGCAGCTCGGGATCCATGCACCGGATCGTAGAAGGCCGGCCGGCCACCTCGGGCAGCAACCGGTGAGTCAACCGCTGACGGACGATCCGTGCCGCGGGTGGTTTGATCGGCCCGACGGCGCCGAGCGCGGCTGCCAGGGCCTGTCAGCCGACGATGGGCTCGTCGGCGAGGTAGGGCGGCGCCGGGTCGTACTGGAGGTACCGGCGCACCGCGCGGGCGTGCTCGACACCGTGCAGCCGGCCCACCAGCCAGAGGGCGCTGTCGATCCCGGCCGACACACCCTGGCTGGTGATCAGATTCCCGTCCACGACATAGCGGGCGTCACGGACGACGGTGACATCGCCGCGCGCCTCGAGCGTGTCCTCGTAGCTCCAGTGGGTGGCGACCCGCCGCCCGCGCGCGGGCCCGGCGGCGTGCATGATCACCGCACCGGTGCACACGCTGCTGACCCAGGCGGCCTGTTCTGCGTTCTTGGCGACCCAGCCGGTGACGACTGGGTTGTACGGCTCCGTCTCACGAGCCCCGGGCCCACCGGGGACCAGCAGCACATCGAGGGGCGGGTGGTCGCCGAAGGTGTGGTCGGGCAGGACGCGCATGCCTTTGCTGCAGCGCACGGGGCCGGGCCGTTCGGAGATCAGGACGGCGGTGTCCACACCGTCGCGCAGCATCGAGGACGCGGTGAACACCTCCCAGGGGCCGACGAAGTCCAGCTCCTCGGCACCGTCGAAGATCAGCAGTCCGTAGGTGGTCATGAATGCTCCCGTTCCTGATCCTGATTCTGTTCCGCTCGGACGGCGGTGATGGTGGTGGCAGTGGACCGGAACCGCGCCCGGTAATCGGAGGGCGCGATGCCCAGGTGACGGTGGAAGGTGCGACGCAGTGTCTCGGTGGTGCCGAACCCGCAGTGTCGCGCGATGGCCTCGACCGGGTCGTCGCCCCCGGCGAGCGCGCGCTGGGCGGCCTCGACACGTACTCGCTCCACGTACGAGGCGGGCGGCGTGCCCAGTTCGGCGGTGAACCGGCGCTGCAGATGACGCGGGCTCAGCCGCGCGCTCCGCGCCAGATCGGCGATTGTGTGCCGCGCGGCGGGATCGGCGTGGATGGCCGACACCGCGGCACGGACCGGGTCGGTCTCGGGTTCTTTCGACCACAGCGCCACGCTGAACTGGGACTGACCGCCGGGCCTGCGCAGGAACATGACCATCTCGCGGGCAACAGCGTGAGCGACGTCCCGCCCGAGATCCTCCTCGACGAGCGCGAGAGCGAGATCCATTCCGGCGGTCACACCGGCCGACGTCCACACCTGCCCGTCCCGGATGAAGATGGGCTCGCAGTCGACCTCGACACCCGGATGTTCCCTGATGAGCTGCTGCTCGCGGGCCCAGTGGGTGGTGACCCTGCGTCCGTCGACGAGTCCGGCGGCAGCCAGCAGGAACACCCCGCTGCACACCGAGGTGACGCGGCGGGCATGCGACCCGACGGCTCGGATCCACCCGGTCAGCCCCGTATCGAGGCGCGCCAGGTCGACTCCCTCGCCACCGGCCACGACCAGAGTGTCGACACCCTCGGGATCCACCTCGTCCACCCCGTACCCGGCGTGGACCACAAGCCCGCTCGCCGCCGGCACCGGCCCCGAACGAGGCGCCACCACCAGTCGGCGATAACCGCCGGCCAGCCGCCCCGCGTGCTGGAAAACCTCGTGCGGGCCGGTGAGGTCGAGGGGCTGAAACCCCTCATAGATCACGAAGACAATGCTGCGTTTCGTCACGCCTCCACCTTCGGGGACTCGGCGTGACGGCGTCCACGACATGCACCCCACAGATCGCGCCGCGAAAAACTTGCTGAAGATCAGGGGCACGCAGCGGCGACCGTCACAGGAAACCTCGGATCCTTGCCCAGCCGCGTCGGATCACTGCCGCGTTGACGCACCTCGACTCCAACCGATGGCAGACGATCTACTCCCCGGACTGCTGCCCCTGACAAGCACGAGCACCCCGAAAGCCCGTCACAACAGCCCCTTGACCAGCGACTTCAAGTTGGTGGAGGCTCGATGGGGCCCGACAGTCCGTTGAACTTGCGCTGGAAGGTACCGGCGATGCTGCGTTCGCCGAAGATCCCGACGAGCAGACCGGCGCTGTCCTGCGCCTGGTCCAGCAGAAGCTGGGCCAGGCTCGGGCCGGTGACGGACTCGGTGAACAGCACGCCCCGCCGCACGCCGGCGACCGGGCAGACCCGGGGCCGGCCGAGCTCCGCCAGGAGCTGCAGCTGAGCCGCTTCCCGTCCGATCAGCCCGTCCGTGCGCTGCACGTACTCCTGCTGCGCGACGCGGACCTGGGGCCAGGGGCCGCGGTGTCGCCGCGCAGCAACGACACCAGGCACCCCCAGCAGCGAGTATTTGGCGTGGAGCGGGCGGCCGTCCACATGGATGCGGCGCACGTATCCGGTGACGCTCGGGACCTGGTCGCCGACATCGAAGTCGGCGTGCGGCCACTGCTCGGTGGCAGCCGCGCCGATCTCCAGGTCCGCGAAGGCGAAGACCTCCGCTGCGGTGGGAGTCGCAAGGTCGGGCGAGGTGCTCACGGATGTGGTGCTCACGTACGCCTCCAACGGTGGTGGGTGTGACTGGCCCGTGCCCGGCTTCGCGCAAGCCGGGCGACGGGTGAAGCTGGCCGACTGATCCCGGCCTCGCCGGGGTCTATGAGGGGGAGTCGTCCCGCTGGTCACCGGGACGTCTCCGACTCGCGGGTGCGGCGACGCGTGATCGCGTCCATGGATCTCACGCTGCCCTCGCCGTCCTCGATGCGGCGGCGGTACTCCTGCCAGTCCTCGGGGGTCCATTGGTCCAGGGCCGACAGGAATGCCTCGTCGGCGCCGTTCACTGGTCCGCCCCAGCGGCCGGGACGCCGTACATGGCCGCGCAGCATTCGCAGGCACGCAGGCCGCCCACGGGGTACCGGGGCGATGCCGTGCCCGCGCACCACACGCACGAGGTGCCCGCACGCTGCCGGTCCGTCAGGGCGTCCAGGTTGATCGTCGGGGCGCCCACCAGCGGCGGCAGGTGGCCATTCGTGCTGCGCGTCGTCATGAGCAGTCGCCTCGCGCTCGCGGTCGGTTCGGCGTGGTCGTCCCCGACGGGGGTTGCGGGGACGACCACCGGCCGCAACCCACCCTGGTGCGGGGCCGGTTCGGCTGCCACCAGTCAACGATCACCGTCCGCTGTGGGACCATCACCCATGCGGCATGTGCATACGGGTACGCGCTCAGCGGGTACGGGCAGGCGCCGAAAGCCGCAGGGACTCGTAGCGTGGGGGACGTCGTGGACTTCCAGGCAGGGCCGATCCGGGACGCCTCACGAGCTGGGGACTACGGACGCGTGATCGAACTGGCCCGCAAGGGACGGCAGATGACGCAGGCGGCTCTGGGACAGGCCCTGGGCATGTCCCAGTCGGCCGTCTCCCGTCTGGAGAAACGCGGCCAAGCCTCCTACAGCACCGACGTCCTGGCTGCGGCGGCTGCCCATCTTCAGATCCCGCCGGCGCTGGTGGGCCTTGCAGACGGGAGCACGGCGCAGGTTCAGGTGAGAGACGACGATCCCATGCACCGACGCACCGTCCTCGGTGGCGCGGTCGCCGCGATGGCAGCCCCCATCCTGGCCGCCGTGCCGGACACGCACGACACGATCGGCGGGCAGGCCGCCGCCCTCCGGTTGACCACGAGCTCCTACCGCAGACTCGATGGCACCACCCCGTCCCGTGACCTCGCCGACGCGGTGGAAGGCCATATCCGGCTCATCCAGACCATCACCCGCACCGCGACCGGCGATGCGGACCGGGCACGGCTGGCCGCCGTGGGCAGCGAGGCCGCCTCCTTCGCGGGCTGGCTCGCGTGGGACAAGGGCGACCACGGGTCGGCCCGCTCCTGGTACGGCGGAGCCGTCAAAGCCGCGCGCACTGCCCAGAACCCGCTCCTGACCGCGTACCAGATAGGCACGCTCGCCCAGTTCGAGGCACACGCCGGCAACGGCGTGGAAGCGCTGAACCTCGCCCGGCGCGCCCGGCGGATTCTGGGCGAGCAGCGCCCGGCCGTCGCCGACGCCTGGCTGCTGACCGTGGATGCCCTCGGGCACGCGGCAGTCGGCGACCGGCGCGGGGCGGACCGGGCCCTGGCCGAGTCCCGCACAGCCGCCGAGGCGCTGACCGCCGAGCAGGAACCGCCACCGTGGCCGTGGGTGTTCTCCTTCACTCCCGGCAAGGTGGCCGCCTGCCGCGTCACCTGCGGCGCACGCCTCGGGCTGCCCGAGTGGGTGCTCGCCGAGGACGTGGAAGCCCTCGCCACCGGACATGCGAAACAACGCGCGCTGCTCGTGCTCGACATCGCCGCCGGGCACCTCGCCGGCGGGCGGGTGGAGGCCGCGTTCGCTCTTGCTTCCCGCGCCCTTGAGGCCGGCCTGCAGTACCGGTCCGGGCGGATCGTGGAACACGCTCGTGCCCTGCGCCGTAGCCTCACCACCGCCTCGCCGCCCAGGGTGGTACGGGGTTTCGACGAGCGCCTGCACGGCGTCTACCTGTAGGAGGGGAACACCGCATGAGGGTGGGAATCACCGGGCACCGCGGACTGAGCACACCGGTCGAGGCACAGGTACGGGCGGTTGTGACCGAGTACGTCACGGCACACGACCCGAGCGACCTGGTCGGCGTCTCGTGCATCGCCGACGGCCCCGACTCCTGGTTCGCCGAAACCGTCCTGCACCACGGCGGCCGCCTCGAGGTCGTCATCCCGGCCGCCGAGTACCGCCAGGGCCTGCCCGACTGGCACCACCGGGTCTACGACCAGCTCATCGCCCGCGCAGCCGAAGTCCACCACACAGGCATGACCGAGTCGACCTCCGAAGCCCATCAGGCCGGATCCGAGATCCTCGTCGGCCTGGTCGACGAGCTGGTCGCGGTATGGGACGGGAAACCGGCCCGGGGTTACGGGGGCACCGCAGACGTGGTCGCCTACGCCGAACGGGCCGGCGTCTCGGTGCGGGTGCTGTGGCCCGAGGGCGCCAGCCGGGGGAGTGTCTAATTAACTAAATTGACACACCCGCCCAGGTCACCGGATGCGAGTAGGTGAGGGGGTTGAGGACGGGGGACGGCGGAGGCCGGGCCGGGCGGCACTCGGTGTGTCGCCCGCCCGCGCCGCCGGATGGGTCACAGCCACAGAAGACCGGCGCGGGTGGCGCTCCCGCTGACCGGCGATCAGGGCCGGTCGGCGGGAGTGCGGGTGATCAGCCGGCGCCTTCCTCGGCGGCGATCCGGGCCTGCACTTCGGCGCTGTCGGTGCCGGCGGCGCGCTTGCCGTAGCCGCGGTGGATGACCATGAGTTGGTTTTGCGTGCCGTTCTTGTCCCGGTAGACGACCACGGCTGGTCCGGCGCCGCTGGTGTGGCCGGGGAACTGCTGGTCGTCGGTCCAGGGGCTGCCGCTCTGATAGGTGGTCCACCACAGATTCTGGTCGGCACTGCCATGTCCGCGGTGGATGCAGAAGAGCTTGTTGTCGAAGACCGCCAGACCGGGCCCTTCCAGGCTGGAGTGTGCGCGGAACCGGTTGTCTGTGGTCCAGCCACCGCTGGTGGTGTAGGTGGTGTGCCACAGGGAGGTGTCGTTGCCGCTCCCGCGGTGGACCATGTGCAGCTTGCCGCCGTACACCGCCAGGGCCGGGTTCGAGGCTGTGGAGTGGGCGGGGAGCCGACGGTCTTCGGACCAGCGGTTGCCGTCGAAGGTGGTGTGCCACAGCTGGCTGTCAGAGCTGGCGCCCTTGTGGACGCAGTGCAGTTTCCCTTCGTACACCGCCAGGGCCGGGCCGACAGAGCTGGAGTGGGCGCCGAGCCGCGTGTCTTGGGACCAACCGTTGCCGTTGAAGGTGGTGTGCCACAGCTGGGTGTCGTTCCCGTGGCCCCGGTGGACGCAGTGCAGTTTCCCTTCGTATACGGCCAGAGCCGGGCCAGCAGCGCTGGAGTGGGCCGGGAACTGCTTGTCCTCGGACCAGCCCTTGTCCGGATCGAACTCGGTCCACCACAGCTGCTGGTCGCCGTTGCCGTGACCCCGGTGGACGACGATCAGACGGCCGTTGAACACCGCCGCCGCCGGGTTCGCGGCGCTGGCGTGGCCCGGGAACATGGTGTCCTCGTTCCACTGAAAGCGACCAGTATCCGGATTCCGGCCGAACACCGTCCACCACAAGTTGGGGTCCTCGGCGGGATTGACAGCGATCGGGATGAGCATCGTCGGTGAGACCCATGGCGAGACTAGCTTGCAGCCATACCCCCTCGACACCGCCTGCACCCAGACTTTCTGCGCCATGGCCGCCAGGGTGACCAGCGATGAGAGGGGCTCCTTGAGCACCTCACCGAGGGTGTCTGCGAGGAGGTCCTTGATCTCCAGGTACGCGTCCACCGCCGCCTGGTTCAGGTGAACCTCGAACCCCCACCACTTCGCCTTGAAGTCCACGGTGGCGCCCAGCGCCTCCAGCTCCTTGCGCGCGCGCTCCGCCCTCTCCGCCAACTCCGGCGGCGGCGTGTCGTAGAGCCCGCTGTTCTGCGGCGCGCTGTCCTGGGACTCGGTGGACTGATCGATGGCCATGAGTGTTCCTCTCCAGTGGCGTGTGTTGTACCGGCCTGCCCGGGCTCATGACTCCAAGATCCCGGCAGACCCAGGATGCACACAAAGAGCAGCTCGGCGACTGCATGGAGTCACCGATTGGCTCAGGAGGTGCGCAATCTGGTGGAAAACGACCATGAGTAGTCAAACGGGTAAAAGTGATCTGGTTGTCACCGGGCGCGGCCTGGAACGGCGGCGTACTCGCCGGCCACGTCGGTGTCCTCGCTTGGCGTCTGGCTCCGGCACCGCGCCGACACGCGGCCCCTTCCTGTCGAGGCGGTCCGCTCCCACTGGCTGCTCCCGACTGCCTCTGCCCCTGCCGGTGACCGAAGGAGTCGTCCAGCCCAGCGAATAGCGCGAGGTTGGAACACCGACTCTTCACCAGTGGTGTGATCGCGATGCAGGTGGGTGAGCACGATGTGCCGCACGTCCTGGGGCGCGTACCCGAGGCGGACGATTTGGCGCAGCGCGCTCTCCTCGGGGTTCAACTCGGGCTGGGCGTAGGCCACCCAGGCCGCACCCAGCGACTGGTCAGGGTGCTGTAGATCGGCGGTGCCGAGGCCGGTGTCGACCAGGACCAGCCCGTCCGAGTCCGTCTCGATGAGCAGGCAATGGCAGGCAACGGCCCGTTCGCGGTTCATGGCGACGTCCGGAAGTTCTTCGCCGAGTGGCACCGACGGCTGATCGGGACGGCCCGCTGGCGGACTGCCCGGACAGCGCCCTCGTTCCGCCGGGCCACGAACCGCGATGCCCTGTTGACGTCACCCTCGCTGCGCTGGGTGGTCGGTGGACGCCGTTGGCAGTCCGCGAGTTCCTACGCCGCGGCGAGGCCACATACTCCGAACTGTCCGGCGCCCTGCCCGCTCTCTCGGACAAGGTCCTCTCGGACCGGCTGGCCCAGTTGACCAGTGCAGGCGTCATCGAGCGCCACCGCACCCCGGGCTGGCCTCCCCGCGTCCGCTATATTCTGACCAGCCAGGGACGGGCGCTGGAACCAGTGGTGCGCAGCATGTGGGAGTGGGGCACGGCGCGACGGGACGCCCTTGGCTGATCGCCGGGCCCGTCGAACACGGCCTGAACCTCGCCAGCTCGCCGGTTCTTGCTCGCTGTGGCTCGGCGTCCCTGCGATCCGGTGCATGAATCCTGAGCTGCTGGAACGGATCACCGCGCGGCGCGCGGAACTGGACGAACTCGAAGAACATCTGGTCAAGCAGCTGGTGGAGGTACGGACCGAGCGGGACGAACTCGCCGTCGCCGAACACGTCCTTGAACGGGTGAGCGAACAGCTTGCCAACGAACGGGCCTCGGTCACGCCGACGCCCGGGCGGGTGGGCGGGAGAGCGGTGATGCTGATCCCGCACCGCACGTCAGGCGTAGAGGAGAGCACACTCCCGCCGGACTGCCAGCGCATTCTCGCCTCCGTGCGGCAGGCCGCCGGACCGGTCATGGCCCGGCAGGTCGGCGACGCGCTGGGGACCGACGTCAGCGTGCGGGCCGAGCCGGAACCGCTACGCGGAATACTGGTCAGACTCGTCGATCGCGGCTGGCTGCGAAAGCTTCCCGACGGCCGGTTCACCACCTGCCTGTGACCAGGGACGCCGGAGTACGCGACCCCGTGGTCGTCACCGGCTTCACAGCCACCCGCGCTCACAAGCTCAGCCCCGGCCAGAAGACCGCCAACCGCGTCCTCGCCACCGGACGCGCTCCCGTCGAACACGGCTTTGCCCACCTCAAGAACTGGCGGACCCTCACCAGACTCCGCACCGACCCCGCCCGCGCCACCCACCTCCTGCGCGCCCTTCTCGTCCTGTCGAACCTTGAAGTCAATTGCTGACCGACGATTTACTCCACAGACAGCCGCTCCGGACCAGCGTGAGCATCCCCGAAGACTGTCACACCAGCGATTTGACCTGCGCCTTCAGGCTGGTGAGGGCTCAGTGTGTGCGGATCAGCGGGCGATCGAGATGGCGAAGGGCGCGAATCCGCTGGACCGGATCACGTGCGGGACGAACAGTATCGCGGCCTCCGTGGCGCGGGCGGTGCGGATACCGCCGAGATCGGTGATCCATTCCTCGTGCCAGCCGAGGCCGGTGAGCAGTTCACGGACGGTCTGCTTGGCCTGCGGGTCGTCGCCGGAGAGGAACGCGGTCGGTGTCCGGGTGAGCGTGGCCGGCGCGGTCATCACCGGGAAGAGCATGGTGTTGAGCGTCTTGACGACGCGCGTTCCGGGAAGCGCTTCCTGGAGTTGCTCGGCGAGGCTCGAGCCGGGGTAGAGCAGGTCGACCGGCAGGCCGTCCGGTCCGTCGACGGTGGCGTTGGAGACGTCGACGAGGATCTTGTCGCGCAGTTCCGCGCGCAGGGCGGCGAGCCGTTCCAGGGAGCCGGCTCCCGGGGTGGCGTTGATGACGATCCGGGCTGTGCGGGCGGCGTCGGCGGCGGCGCCCGGCGTGCGGTCCGCCACCCTCACCTGGTGTCCCGCCCGGGTGAGGGCGGTGGCCAGACCGCCGCCGACGCGGCCGTTTCCGAGAACTGCGATCGTGGTCATGATGATCTGGTCCTTCCGTGTGCGTTGGTGGTGGTCAGCGTGAGAGCGTGGCGACGGCCGCGGCGTGGACGCCGGGCGCGGCGGCCAGGAAGCTCTCGCTCTGTGGGGTCCAGGGGCGGCCCTGGGCGTCGGAGATCTGTCCGCCGGCCTCGGTGACGAGCAGCGCCCCGGGAAGCAGGTCCGCGCGGGCGCCGGCGAACTGCCAGAAGGCGTCGATCCGGCCTGCGGCCACGTTCAGCAGGTGCAGGGTCGCGGGCACGGAGGTGCGGACGACGAGCGTGTCGAAGAGCATGGCGGTGATCGAGGAGCCGACGCGGCGCACGACCTCCTCGTCCTCGTCGGGCCGGGCCTGGCTGGTGGCCACGATGCTCAGGCCGAGGTCCGTGGTCCGGGAGACGTGCAGCGGCCGGCCGTCGAGGTGGGCGCCCGCGCCGGTGAGCGCGGTGTAGGTCTCGCCGGTCAACGGCAGGTGGACCGCGGTGAGCACGGGCTGGTTGTCGCGCACGAGCGTGGCGGTCACCGCCCACTCCGGCAGGGCGTGCAGGTGGTTGACGTTGCCCTCGGCCGGGTCCACGACCCACCATTCGCCGGGCGGCAGAGCCCCGCCGTCCAGTTCGTCCTCCACCCAGCCGGCGTCCGGGCGCAGGCGCGTGAGGCGGGGGCGCAGGATGGCGAGGGCCGTGTCGTCGTTGGCGGCGAGCGCGCGCATCAGCTCTTCGCGGGTCTGGTGGCGGACGACCTCCCCGAAGCGCTCGCGCAGTGCGGATCCGGCCGCGCGCACGGCGGTCGCACTCTGGCCGAGCACGTCGGCGTCGGAGGCGGCGACGTCAGTGGTCCGCAGCGTTTCGGACATGGCGAACTCCCTTTTGTGGAGGATGCGGTGGGGTTTTCGGGGCCGGACTTCGTGCTCTGTCCGGCGCTCCGGTCTCGAAGCTATACAGCCCCACGATTAACTTCAAATGCATGTAAAGCACGGCTAGGATTACTCGCATGCAATTGGATTTGAACCTGCTGGCCGCGCTCGACGCGCTGCTGGAGGAGGGCAGCGTGGCCGGGGCGGCTGCGCGCCTGCATGTCACCGCACCCGCGATGAGCCGGAGTCTGGGCCGGATCCGGCGCACGACCGGGGACCAGATCCTGGTACGCACCGGGCGGACGATGACTCCGACGCCGTACGCGATCGCCGTCCGGGAACAGGTGCACGAACTGCTGCACCAGGTCCGGCAAGTGCTGGCACCGAGCCGTGAACTCGACCTGGCGACAATGGAGCGCACTTTCACGCTCCGCTGGCACGACTCCCTCGTCGCCCTGGGCGGCCCCGCGCTGCTCGCGGCCGTGCGCGCGCAGGCGCCGGGCGTGCGACTGCGCTTCGTCGCGGAATCGAGCCTCGACACACCCGAGTTGCGGCGCGGCGAGGTGGACCTGGAGGCGAACGCCAACCGCCCGAGCGCGCCGGACATCCGCGCCGAGAGCGTCGGCGAGACCCGCCTCGTCATCGCGGTCAGGCAGGGCCACCCCCTCACCCGGGGCAGGGCCGTCACCGCGGAGCGGTACGCCGCCGCCGAGCACGTCACCGTCTCCCGGCGCGGCAACCTCGGCAACGCCATCGACGACGCCCTCGCGCGGCTCGGCCTCACCCGCCGCGTGGTGGCGACCGCGCCCACGGAAGCGGCCGCGATGGAGTTCGCGCGCGACTCAGATCTCCTGATCAGCGTCCCCGAAGCCACCACGCGGTCGGCGGCCGCCGACCGCGGCCTGGTCGTGCTCCCCCTCCCGCTCGAACTGCCGTCGGCGCCGGTGTACCTGTCATGGCATCAGCGATACGACACCGACCACGCCCACGCCTGGTTGCGCGGGCTGGCGCGAACCGCGCTGGCCACGGCCGGAGTGTCGTCGTAGCCGGCGCCGTCCGGCCTCCTCGCCCCTTCAACGTCAGCAGCGGCTTGTCCGCGCGGGTCCAGGCTGTGGCTGCGTAGAGGCCGGGTCCGAGCTTGTGGATGAGCCCGGTGCCGGCCCGTCGGGACAGTTGCCGACCTCGGGGAACAGGCACATCGCGAGCAGGAAGTACCTCCCGACCCGGGGCGGCAGATCGCGCAGCCGCCGCTGCACCGTCCGCGTCTCTGCCGGCACCGCGGCCACGAGCTCGAACGGCACCGCGGCCACGAGCTCGAACGGCACCACGGCGGTCGGCTCTCCCAAGTGGCCGTGGGCGAACAGGCCCGCGGCCACGGTCACCGTACGGGTGATGGCCGTCAGTCCTTCATCGACGTGCCTCACCGCCCAGCAGCCGCTCGCTGAGATCGGTCAGGAGCCTCGCCAGGTCGGCGTACTGTTCCGGATCCCAGTCACCGAGCAGTTCGGCGAGGCCCTGGCGGCAGGCGTGCGCGAGTTCGGCTGCCGCGTCGCGGCCCTTGTCGGTGAGAACCAGCAGGTTGTTCTCCATCACCGCGAGTCGGCGGTCGCGGAGCTGGTTCACGGCGGCTTCCATGGCCTCCTCCGTCACCACGCTCCCCGCTGCCAGGCTCGACGGTTCGACGTGAGCCTGCTGGGACGACCGCAGCAGGAGCCAGCACGCCGCGGGAGCGAGGCCGAGCCCGGATGCCTCCGCGATCCGCTGGTGGAGGCTTCTTTGCGCCTGACGGCTGCCGAGTACCGACAGGCTCCGCTCGATCTCCTCCAGTGAGGTCCGTTCCACTGGTGCGCTCCCCAGCGTCTGGCTCACGTCGGGCACCGTCACGGCGGGCTTGACCGGCCGTTCCCTGAGCAACCAGGAGCAGATGAAGACGACCGCTCCCAGCAGGACGGCACCCAGGAACGCCTCGGTGATGGACATCGTGTAGCTGTGGAGGAGGGCCGGGTTGTCCCGGATCACAGCCGGGTCGAAGCCAGGGGGGATGTCCTGCTGGGCGATGCCCACGTCCGCGATGTGGGCGCCCAGCCGGATGGTGAACACGGCGCCGACACCTGCCACGCCGATCACCTGGCCCGCACTGCGGAAGTAGGTGACGCCGGCGACAGTGACACCGATCTGCGTGTAGTCGACCGCGTTCTCCGCGGCCAGGACCAGGACGGGCAGCGTCATGCCGATGCCGAGGCCGAGAAGGAGGAAGGAGCTGACCAGCCACAAGTCACCAGTGCGGGTGCTGAACTGATGCATGCCCAGCGAGCCGATGGTGAGCAGCGCGGTGCCCATGACCAGGTAGGGCTTGCAGCGGCCGGTGCGGCTGACCAGCTTCCCGCTCACCACGGCTCCGGTCGTGTACCCGACGATTGTCGGGAGCAGATAGATGCCTGCGCCCAGCGGACCGACGCCACGGATGAACTGCAGGAAGACCGGGAGGTATGTAGTCGCGGCCGACCTGGCGACGCCGATGAGGAAAGCCATCAGCGCCATGAGGCTGAAGACAGGGTTGCCGAACAGGCCGAGAGGCATCACCGGCTCGGCCGCTCGGCGCTCGACGGAGACGAAGAGCGCGACCAGCAGCGCGACGATCAGCACCAGCATCATCACCTGCCATGCCTTCCATCTTCCGGTTTGGGCGCCGGCGGCGAGTGAGATCGCCAGGACCACGAGGGAGGTGAGAGCGGCGAGGGCGAAGCTGCCCGCGTAGTCGATGCTGTGGGGGACACGGCGGGACTTGTCGCGACGCAGCGTCACAAGCAACGCGCAGAGTGCTCCCGCGGCGATCAACCCGTTGACGTAGAACAGCCAGCGCCATGAGGCGTACTGGGAGAGCGCTCCTCCCAGCAGAGGACCGGCACCACTGGCAGCGGCGTACAGCCCGCTGACCGTCCCCTGGTAGCGTCCCCGGTCGCGTGGCTCCACGAGATCACCGATGAGTGCCAGTGCCAGCACCAGCAAGCCGCCGCTTCCCACCCCCTGCAGCAGGCGGAAGATGATCAGCTCCGACATGTCCTGCGCGGCCCCGCACAGGAACGAACCCGTCAGAAAGACGGCGAGGCAGATCTGGAGGACCCGCAACCGGCCGTACATGTCGCTGAGCTTGCCCCAGAACGGGCCTGCGACGGTGACAGCCAGCAGGCTGCCCGTCACCACCCACGGCAGATCCGCGACCGCTCCGAGGTCGTCCACGATCTTGGGCAAGGCCGTCGACACACTCGTCTGGTCGAGTGCCGCGAGAGCAGCGACAAGCTGCACCATGACGATCTCGAACCGCAGGGGGAGGCGGTGCACACCGGCCGGACGAACCACCCCGGGTCCCTCGGCCTCGCTGCTCGGCATACTAGGGCCTCCGAAGAGCGCTGGTGCTGTCGTGTCAGCCCGCTGGTGAGCCGCGCTCGGGGATGATCACGGCAAGGGCCTGTGATCGCCGTCGTACAAGGGCCACCGCTACCTGGTGGAGATCATCGTGCACTCCGGGCGGCTGTACTTCCGCTTCCCACGCGGTAAAGGAGTTGATCAACTCATCACCATCGGCCCCGAGGCCACCGGCTCACGTCGACAACGCCCCGACGAACCGTCGCGGAAGATCGACGTCAGTGCCGGGCCGAGGCGGCATCCCCTCGGCGGCGGCGAGCAGCACCAGAAGTGGGAAAGACGGGAGCAACGAATCGGGTGCGGCGATGTCGGATGGGTGCGGCTCGGTTTGAGGGACGGTGACCGTGAGGAGTGTCGCGTCCCGGTGGTCCGGTAGGTCCATGGGTGGTGCGGAGGTTGGGCCCCGGGCGGGGTGGGGCCGTCATGGCAGGAGGCTGCCGGTGGCGAAGGGGAGCACGGCTCCGCCGGCGATGCCCAGCGCGAGGGAGACGGCGGCTGAGGCGTAGGCGGTGGCGGCGGCCCAGCGGCCGAGGACGGTCTGGGTGTCGGCCGGTGCGGGGGCGGTGGGGGTGAAGAGGGGAGCGAGCCAGCGCAGGTAGTAGAAGAGGGAGGCGACGGTGTTGGCGACGGCGAGGGCGGCGAGCCAGGTGTAGCCGCCGTCGATGGCGGCGCTGAAGATCTCCAGCTTGCCGAGGAAGACACCGGTCGGCGGGGTGCCCACCAGGCCGAGGAGGCAGACGAGCAGGACGGCGGCGAGAGCGGGGCGGCGGCGGGAGAGGCCGCGGTAGTCGTCGAGGGTTCGGGCGTGCGGGAGTTCGGTGACGACGGCGAAGGCGCCGAGGTTGGTGGCGGCGTAGGCGGCCAGGTAGAACAGCAGGCTCTTTTGGGCGAGGTCGCTGCGGGTGGCGACGGCCAGGGCCATGAGGAGGTAGCCGACCTGGCTGATGGTGGAATAGGCGAGCAGGCGTTTGACGGAGGTCTGGAAGAACGCGGCGAGGTTGCCGAGGGTCATGGTGGCGGCGGCCAGGATCGCCAGGAGGAGCGGCCAGTTGACGCCGCTGGCGGGTAGTGCCTGGTGGAGCAGGCGGTAGCCGGCGATGAGCGCGCCGGTCTTGGGCAGGGTGGTGACGTAGGCAGCGACGGGGGTGGGTGCGCCGTCGGTGACGTCGGGGACCCAGAAGTGCGCGGGGACGGCGCCGGCTTTGAACAGCAGCCCGACCAGTACGGCGACCAGGCCGACGGCGACCAGGCCGTAGGGTGCTGCGGGCAGGGCGGTGCGCAGGGCGCGGTAGACAGTGGTGTGGCCGGCGCCGTAGAGCAGGGCCGCGCCGGCGAGCATGGTTGTGCCGAGCAGGGCGCCCATCAGGTAGTACTTCAGGGCCGCTTCCGTGCCGCGGGCGTCCTTGGCGAAGGCGGCCAGGGCATAGGCGGGGATGGACGCGAGCAGGTACGCGGCGAACAGCATCAGCAGGTCGTTCGCACCGATGAGGGCGAGGGTGCCGGCGCCGGTCAGCAGGAGCAGGACCCAGTACTCGGTTTCGCGTTTGTGGCCGCGCACGGTCTCCACCGACATGGCGATGACCAGCAGCAGCGCGCCGAGAACGATGAGGCGACCTGCGTCGGTGGCGACGTCCACGGCGAACTGGCCGAAGAAGACCGTCTGTTCGCGGTCCGTGGCCATCGTGACCGCGGTCGCGACCAGACCCGCGGCGCATGCCACGGCCGCCAGGGCGGCGATCAGCCACTGGCGGCGGCGCGGCAGCCAGGAACCGGCGAGCAGCCCGATCACGGCCGCGCCGGCCAGGGACAGTTCGGGGATGAGAGCGGTGAGGTTCTGGTTCACCTGGCCACCAGCCCGATGACGGTGTGACCGGCGGGTTCGATGACGTCCAGCAGCCACCGCGGTGCGACGCCGATGACGAGTGCGACGGCCAGCAGTGCCACCGTGGACATCGCTTCGCTGCCCTTCAGGTCGGCGATGCCACGGGTGGCGATGGTACGCGGCAGCCGGGGGACGCCGAGGAACATGCCGCGCAGCGCCCGCAGGAACAGGGCGGCGGTGATCAGGATGCCGGTCACCGCGATGGCGGTGGCCACGGTCTGGGAGGCGAGGGAGCCGGTGAAGATCTGGAACTCGGCGATGAACCCGGAGAAGCCGGGGATGCCGAGGGAGGCGAAGGCGGCCACTGCGGTGACGGCGGCGAAGCGTGGGGTGTGGGCGGCCAGGCCGGAGTAGGCGTCGATGGCGTAGGTGCGGCCGCGGTCGTACAGGACACCGGTGAGCAGGAACAGAGCACCGGTGATCAGGCCGTGGCTGACCATCTGGGTGACGGCACCGGTCACCGCCAGGGAGCGGGTCTGGGCGTCGCTGCCGGCGAGGGTGCCGGCGGCGCCGACGGCGAGGATGATGTATCCCATGTGGTTGACCGACGTATAGGCGATCATGCGTTTGAAGTCGGTCTGGGCGAGGGCGACCAGTGCGCCGTAGACGACGGAGACGGCGCCGACGACGACGATGGCCAGGGCGTAGCGACGCCAGCTGCCGGGCAGCAGGGGCATGGCGATGCGGACGAACCCGTAGGTGCCCATCTTCAGCAGGACGCCGGCCAGGATCGCCGAGCCGGCGGCGGGGGCGTCGGTGTGGGCGGGCGGCAGCCAGGTGTGGAAGGGCACGGTCGGCGTTTTGACCGCCAGTCCCACGCCGATGGCCAGCAGCACCAGGCCGGCATAGAGTCCTCGCCCGGCCAGCGGGTCGGCGCGGGTGAGGTCGACGATGTCGAAGGTGTGCGGGTCCGCGGCCAGATACAGGCCGATGAAGCCGAGCAGCAGGGCGAGGGAGCCGATGAAGGTGTAGAGGAAGAACTTCAGCGCTGCTGCGCGGGCGCGTTCGCCGTGGCCCCAGCCGGCGATGACGAAGAACATGCCGACGATGGAGAGGTCGAAGAAGACGAAGAACAGGATCAGGTCCAGGGCGACGAACAGGCCCAGGCTGACGGTCTGCAGGAACAGGAACAGGCACACGTACGAACGCACCCGGCGCCGCTCGCGCAGCGAGAACACGGCGACGGCCAGGAACAACAGGCAGCTCAGCGCGACCAGGGGCAGGGAGAGCCCGTCGACACCGACGTGGTAGCCGACCCCGGCGCTGGGAATCCAGCGCACCCGCTGCTGGTACTGGAGGCCGCCGCGGGAGTCGAACGACGCCCACAAGGCGATCACGAGCGCCAGATCGGCGGTCGCGGTGGCGATCCACACCCGGCCGCAGGCACGGTCCGACAGCGCGCGTGAGGGCAGGAGCAGCAGCGCCGTGCACACGGCCAGCGGGAGGAAGACGACGACACTCAGCACAGGGGGTCACCTCACCAACAGCACGATCAGGATCAGCGCGCAGAAGCCGACAGCGGCTTGGGCGTAGTACTGGTGCACCAGCCCGGTCTGCGGGCGGCGCGCCCACCGCCCGAGACCGCGCGCCCCGGAGGCGACAGCGCCGACGGCGGCGTCGATGCCGCCGTCGTCCAGGCGGCGTGCGAACCGGGCGGCGGCAAGGCCGGCTCGGGCCGACTGCCGGACCGCGCCGTCCACGACCCGGTCGTCGAAGACGGCCAGGGCACGGGCCAGGGCCGGCACCGGACCGGCGACGAGCAGACGCGCGCCCCGCTCCAGGCCGAGCCAGCCCTTCGCCCAGCGCGCCACGGCCCCGGGTACGGGGGCAGGACGGGAGGAGTACCTCCAGGCCCACGTGGCGGCGGCGAGCGCCACGCCGGCCGACAGACCCAGCTCCCACGCCGTGGGCGACGGCTCGGCGGGGGTGCCGACCAGATGCCTGACCCAGGAGGCGGGACCGGGGAGAGCCAGGACGCCCAGCACCGCCGCGAGCCCCGTCAGCGCCCACAGAGGGAAGGACACGGGGCGCGGGACACGGCGGGTGCCGTGCCCCTCGGTGTCATACCCCGCCTCCGCGTCGGTGGGCAGGGGCCGGGTGACGTACCACAGGGCCTTGACGCTGTAGACGGCCGACACGGCCGCGGCGGCCAGCCCGACGGCGTACAGGCCGGAGTTCTCGGCGCGGGCGGCGGCGAGGACCTCGTCCTTGGCCGCCCACAGCGACAGCGGCGGCAGCCCCGCCAGCGTCAGGGTGCCGACGGCGAAGGCGGCGCCGACCATGCGGTAGCGGCGGGCGGCGCCGCGCAGGGCGGGCAGTTGCTTGGTGCCCAGCGCGGTCAGCCACGCCCCGGCGGCCAGGAACAGTGCCGACTTCGTGGCGGCGTGCGCGACGAGCTGGGTGAGGCCGCCGGCCACGCCGCCGCTTCCGGCCGCCAGGACCATGAACCCGATCTGCGCCGAGGTGGAGGCCGCGAGCAGTTGTTTCAGGTCGCTCTGGGCGATGGCCACGATCCCCAGGGCAAGCGCGGTGAGCGCGCCGGTCCAGGCCACGAGCGGGCCTGCCCATGTGGCGGCGGCCAGCAGCGGGTGCAGCCGCAGCAGCAGGTAGGCGCCGGCGGCGACCATGGTCGCCGAGTGCAGCAGCGCCGAGACCGGGCTCGGGCCCAGCATGGCCCTGGACAGCCAGAAGGAGAACGGCAACTGCGCGGACTTGCCCAGCGCCGCGGCCACGGCTCCCGCGGTGACCACGTTCAGCCACGGCGGGGCCGCGTGCGGCAGCGCGTCCAGGCGCAGCGACCCGATGCCGCCCGCGAGCGCGGCCCCGGCCGCGAGGTACAGGCCGAGGTCGGCGGTCCGCGTGGTGAGGAAGGCGACGTCGGCCGCGCGCACCCGTTCCGGCTGCTGCCACCAGTAGCCGATCAGCGCCCAGCTGGTGGCGCCCATGGCCTCCCAGGCCATCAGCAGCAGCGGCAGCGTGGTCGCCGTGACGGTGACGAACATGGCTCCGGCGAAGAGCAGCATCAGTCCGAAGAACCGACCCCGGTTCTCGCCTTGGCCGAACTCCCCGGTGGAGAACAGCACCACTCCCAGGGTGACCGCGGCGACGGTGATCACCATGACGGCGGACAGGCCGTCCACCGCGAGCCCTGCTCGCATCCCGGTGAACAGCGGCGCGCTCGCCTCGGGTCGTGCGACCGCGGCGGTCACGGCCAGGCCCAGCGTCGCCAGGGCCGCCGCCACCGCGAGGAGGGGGGCCGGCCGGTTGGCGCTTCGGCCCGCGAGGCAGAGGGCGGCCCCTGTGCCCAGGGGCACGGAGATCAGCGGCCACAGCAGCACGTTCACCCTTTCAGGCACTCGGCCATGTCGGTCATGTCGACCTGCCGGGCCCGGTAGATCGCCGTGGTGACGGCGAAGCCCATGGCCATTTCCACCGCCATCGCCACCACAGCGGCCACGACGATCACCTGCCCGCTCGGTGCGTCGGGGGCGAGGAAGTGCCAGAAGCACGCGGCGGCGACGATGATCCCGCCGATCATCAGCTCGATCCCCATCATGATCATCACAATGGACTGCTGGGACAGTGCGCCGAACAGGCCGATGCAGAACAGACCGGCGGCCAGTACCAGGATCAGCTCGAAGGTCATCGGCCCACCCCTCCGCCGGCCGGGTCGTTCGCGGGCCGCTGGTCGAGCCCGTCGCCGAAGCGGTCGTAGCGGCCTCGGTGGGTGGCCAGCACGGTGGCCCCGACCATGGTGGCCAGCAGCACGAACCCCAGCGTCACCATGGTCAGCATCTGGCGACCCATCAGCGACATGCCGACCTGGAAGGTGGTGTCCTTCGGCCGGGCACCGGTCCTGCGTGGCCAGGACACGCCGAAGATGCCGACGACCAGGGCGGCGAACGCGACCGCGCTGATGACCAGGGAGCCGCGCTTGTTGTGCAGCATCGACATCGGCATCAGACCGGCCGGATTCATCATGTAGGCGATCATGAACACGGCCATGATCACCATCTCCATGACCATCATCAGCACGATCACCACTCCCAGATACGGCAGCCCCAGCACGGTCACCATGCCACCGGCGCAGGCCAGGGACGCCAGCAGCGAGAAGGTGACGCGGGCCATCGAGTCGAGGGTGAACACCAGCACGCCGCCGGTCAGGGCGAGCGCGCCCAGCACCCCCAGCAGCAGGAGGTCGGTCGTAGTCATGGTGTGATCCCCTCGCTCGTCATCGGTTCAGGTCCACCAGGGCCGGGACGAGCACCTGCACGATCGTCAGCGGAATGAGCACCACCCAGGCGAACTCCACATACCGGTCGGCCCGGATCATCGGCAGCCGCCGCAGCGCCAGCACCAGCGCGGCCAGCACCAGCAGCGTCTTGACCGCCTGCCAGGCCCAGGCCGGCATCCCCGGACCGGCGCCGCCGCCCAGGAACAGCGGTACGGCCATCGCCGCCCCCGCGGCCAGCCACAGCCACCGCCCGGCCCGCAACACCAACCGGTCCGCCCCGGAGGTCTCGCTCATCACCCCGCCGGCGAGGTCGCGGCCGGCCGGGTAGGCGAACGGCCCGAGAAAGCTGAAGGCGAGCACCCCGGCCAGGTAGACGATGAACGCGACCGGCATCCACACCGCGTACCACAGGCCCTGCTGGGAGGTGGCGATGTCGCCCACCCGCAGGGACTGCGCCCCGGTCGCGGCCGAGATCAGCGCGAACATCAGCGGCAGTTCGTAGGCCAGCCCCTGGGCCAGGAACCGGTAGCCGCCGACCAGGGGGAAGGCCGCGTCGGGGCCCCACCCGGCCAGCCACAGCCCGGCCCAGGTCAGCACCTCCATGGCGTTGAACCACACCACCCCGACCGACAGGTCGGCCACCGTCACGCCACCGAACGGGATCACCAGCGTGGACAGCACCGCCGCCACCGGCACGGTGATCACACCGGCCCGCCACAGGAGCACATCCGGGGCCGGCAGGCGGCGCGGCTGTGCCAGCAGCGCCCGCGGCACACCGGTAAACGGCCGCACCATGGCGGCAGGGCCGACGGGCCGGCCCGCGTCCCGGGCCGCGAGCACCGCATGGCCGGCCGCCGCCAGCCCGGCCAGCGCGAGCAGCATCGCGGGTGCCGCCAGCAGCGTCCACCACGCCCCTGCCTCAGTCATGGGCCCCCACCGTGCCTCGTGCCGCGGCGAGTTCGTCCGGGTCCGGGTCGAGGCTGGCCACGATGAGGCGGGCGGCGGCCAGTTCCGCACCCGTCAGCAGATTCGGCAGCAGCGCGATCAGGGCGGCCGACGGCGGGTCATCGTCCCTCCAGCAGCCGCGGGGGCTTTCGTCCACCGCCGGTCGAAGCGGTGACGGCCCCTCCAGCCGCCCCACATCGCGGCGGATGTCGGCAAGCCACTGCCGGTATCGATCGGTCACGTCCCCGCCGGCCCGCGCCGCCGGCCCGCTCACCCCGGCCTCGCGCGCCTCTTCCGTACTCACCTGGCCGATCCCGCGGGTCATCCAGGCCAACGTCCGCGACCGGCCGACCCGGCGGGCGAAACGCTCCAGCCGGGGCGCGACCGACGCGCCGGGCGCGCCGTCGAGCAGGTCGTCGCGCAGCCGCTTCGCCACGATCGCCTCGGCGGGCCAGCCGGCCACCGACAGCAGCCGGGCCAGACTGTCCAGGTGCGCGGCCGCCCGCCGCCGGGCCGCCTCACCCACACCCACCGGCTCACCCGCCGCGGCACGCAGCCACGGCTGCACCCAGAACGCTTCCCTTCCCGTGATGTCGGACCACGGCGGCTCCTCGACCTCGGCTTCCCGCACGACATCGCCCTGCAACGTCACACGGACGGTCAGTCCGGCCGGCCAGTCGGCAAGCAACGGCCCCAACGGCACGTGCAGCTGGTCGAGCGTCAGGCCGTCACGGTCCTCACCCTGGTCGGCCATCGGCAGTCCGCCCGGCATCTCCATGCCACCGCCGCCGTGACCGCCGTGCCCCTCGTGACCGCCGTGCCCCTCGTGACCGCCGTGCCCCTCGTGGCCGGCGTGGCCCCGGCCGGTCCCGCCGTTGCCGCCGTCGTGGCCCTCAGGGCCGTCGTGGTGGTCCTGAGGGCCGGCCTGGCTGTCCCCGTGCCGCGCTTCTGCGGCATGGTGATGGTCGCCGTCCCCGTCGTCGTGCGAACCGCCGTTGCCGGCGTGCCCCTCGCCGTGGTCTTCACCACCGCGAGGCTCCTGGTGGTGCGGGCCGCCGGCATCGCCGCCCCGTGTCGTCCTGCCGGGTTCTTCGGCCCGCGGACGCTGATCAGCGCGCGAGCCGAGGCGGGCCTGTCCGGTCTCCAGCGCGGGCTCGACACCACCGGCGCCGGGGGCGTGGACGAGGGCGCGGGGCGCCGGCAGGTCCTGCCACAGCCGGTTCACCGCCGCACGCAGGTCCGGGCAGTCCGGCCCGGCGACGAGCAGCACATCCGCCTGCGCCGGGGTGGCGGCCAGCGGCCAGTCCCGCAGCCGCAGCACGCGCTCGGCTTCCAGCCGGGCAGCCGTTCCACCCGGCAGAGTGGCCAGCAGCACATGAGGCCGGGCGGCGGCGGCGCGCAGGACGAGGCCGGTCACGTCCACCGCAGCGCACCCTCCCGCCAGGCATGGACGACCCCGGCCAGCAGAACCCCCAGGAAGACGAACATCTCGATCACTGCGCCGGGCCCCACGGCGGGGATCACCCGCGTCCACGGATACATGAACACCATCTCCATGTCGAAGGCCAGGAACAGCATCGTCACGGTGTACCAGCGCACGTGGAAGCGGCTCACCGCGTGCTCGACCGGCTCCAGCCCCGACCCGAACGGCGCTGCGGCCACCGGGTCAGCGGACAGGCGCAACGCCCAGGCCGCCCCGTAGACGCCGGCGACGGCCAACGCGGCCACTCCCAGCAGCGACAGCGCCGCCGTGCTGCCGCTCATCCCGTCTCACCGCCCTGACAGGCAACCGGAAGACACCCTTGGTCTCGCCCGGTGGAAAGCCCACGGCGCAGCGCATCATCGGTGGTGGCGGCCTGGGCGGCCATCTCCGTGCTCCTCTCTGCCGGCGTCCGGCCGGTCACGGACCCCCGGGGGCATGCGCAACCAGGAGCCGGCTGGATGTTCCCTGTGAGGATTGCGGCTCCGGGCCGCCGACAGGGGCGTGGCGCGCCGCAGGCCGGAGAAGGTTTCCGCTGTGGACCGACTCGGCGCGGATCGGTTCGTACACGAGGGATGACCTCCGGCTCTCCGACAGGAAGCCGTCCTGGCTCGGATTTGACACGAAGCTGTCTCTGGTCGTGGACGGCGGCCGGCCGGGGGAAGCCGATGTCCTCGAGCCCGTGCACGTCGATGGCGTGGAGCGAGCCGTGGCGTCCCTGTGCATCGGCATCGCACGGTGGTACCGGATGGAAGTCGCGGATCCACCCGAGGTGCTCGGCGAGGACTACGCCGACTTCGCCCCGTGGATGGCGGGCGCGGTACGGGACGCGGGGGGCCGGCGCACGAGGGCCGGAGGTCACTTCGGCCGAGCCGCGCACCGAGGGGCCGGAGGGCGGAAACGGCGAGTCCGTGAACACCGAGGAGATAGTGGCGGGGCGTCGGCCCGGCGGTCTGCCTGCCCGATGGCGTCCCGGACACGCCGACCGGTGGTGTCCCATGGGCCCTCGGACGTGACGTCCGTCCGATCCGACGGGAACCGGCCGGCGGCTGGGCCCCGGAGAGGACCCGGCCCCGAGCGGTTCGACAGGTGTCCGGTCAGCCGCGCAGGACCTGGACCGCGGCTCCCGGCCGCTCGCCGAAGCCGGGGCCGCGGCCCGGAAGTTGCCGATCGCCCGCTCGGCGAAGTCGTCGCGCGGCCCTGTGGCGGTGAAGCCCGCCAGGCTGTCGATCGGACGGCCCTGCTCGGCCTCGGACATCAGGCGGAACAGGTCGCCGGCGGTGTGCTCGTCCCACTCCGCGCCGGTCTCCGCGCCGGCCTCGGCCTCGACGGGTTCCTGGAGCGTCCGCTCCGCCGCCGGGCGGACGAGTCCGCGACCCTCCGATGAAGGCGGTGACTCCTATGGGCGGAGCAGGTCACCCCGGGACAGTGCGACCACGCACCCCCTGGTTGAACCGGCTGTTCACCAGGGGGCGGTGCGGGGCGCGGCATCTGGGGTCGTGTCAGCCGACGCATCCGGTGACGATGACGGGGCTGCCGTCGCAGTTGGTGGGGATGTTGTGCCGGATCTCCGACTGGTTCACCGTGAACTGGGTGCCGGTGTACACGCCGCCCGGTGCCGTGGTGGAGGCGTTGTAGTTCACCCTGCTGTGGTCGAGCGTCACCGCACCGCCGGCGCTGTAGATGCCGCCGCCCTGTGAACTGCCCCCACCGTTCGCGCTGTTGCGCTCGACCGAGCTGTCCCGCAACACCAGGGTGCCGGTGTTCCAGATCCCGCCGCCCGCGCCGTTGGCGTCTCCGGCGACGTTGCCTGAGACCTCGGTCCTGGTGAGGGTCAGCGAGGCCCCGTTCCAGATCCCGCCGCCGTCCGAACCTGTGGTGGTGTTGTTGATGATCTTGCTGTCGATGAACTGGACGGTGCCGCCGTCGATGTCGATGGCACCGCCTTCGGTGCCCGTGGCGTTGTTCTTCAGCGTCGTGTTGCGGTGGACCGAGTCACCTGCGTCGTGATCGATCGCCCCACCGAAACTGCGGGCGAGGTTGCGGTCGAACTCGACCCCGTCGGTGGTGACGGTACCGTCCGACTGCAGGCCTCCGCCCGTGTTGCCCGCGTTGTTGAAGGTGAACTCGCTGCGGGTGATGTATGCCGTGGCTCCTGGCTTGACGTTGACGCCGCCTCCGTTGTTGTTGGCGTGGTTGTTGTCGAGGGTGACCTTGTTGAGCTGCAGCTTGCCGGAGCTGTCGACGAGGATGCCTCCGCCGTCGTCGACCGCGTTGCCGCCGCGGACCGTGACGCAGTCGAGCCGGAGGTCGCCAGTGGCGGTGACGTGGAAGATGCGGAAGGCAGCCGCCGTCGCCCCGTCACGGACGATGGTGGCGTCCTGGCCCTCGATGGTGAGCTGCCTGTCCACGGGCGGCAGCCCGTCCTGGCCGGCGTAGGCCGAGGTCAGGTGGTAGGTGCAGTGGCGGGCGAGGACGAGCGTGGAACCGGTCGGCGCGGTGGCGATCGCGGTGGTCAGGGCCGTGGTGTCGCACGCCACCGGGATACCCGATCCTCCCGCGACGGCCGGTACCGCACCGACGCCGTTGACCACGATCGTGGCCAGGGCGGCGATGCCGGACAGTGTCGTGTATCGCATGACTCTCCTCGAAGCGCAGGGGGCCGTCGGAGCACGTACGAATCCCTCGCCCGTGCCGCGGACACTGGGAGCAAAGCCGCCCCCCGCGCCCCTGCCCGCGCGCCGCAAGGCCTCCTCACCCGGACGCCGCAGCGGATTCAGTCGAGAGGCCGCATCATCGTCCGACCGGCCTGCAGGACGACACGTGCCAAGCCCCGGGCGATCGTGACCGACGAGCGGCTCCTCCTCATGGAGGGGCTCCGGACCGCGAACCGGCTCTCGTTCCGGGCGACCGCCTCGCGAGGCCCCCACCCGACGGGGCGGCCTGGACCGCACCCGACGGATCGTTCATGAACCGCGCGCACCGAAATCACGAGCGGGATCGGGCCAAAGGGAGAAGTACCGGACTTTCTCCGTGAGTTCCGACGCGGAGATAGCCACTGCCCGAGAGCCGCCATTACAGTCCAGCCGGTCCATCAAGTTCACCTCTGCAGATGCGTTCGAGGTCGGCCCGACGGCAGCGGAGTGACTGGTTCCGTCGCCGTGCCGCTCGGCCCGCGGCACGGCCCGGTCAGGAAACCGTTCCGGTGCGGGCGGCTCCGCGCCCGCGTGGGACGAGCGGGCGCGCCTCCCGAAACGTCCACTGAAGGAGTGCCGATGTCCCCGAGGAACACTGCCGCGCGCGGTCGGTTCCGCAGATCCCATGCCCTGAGTGCTGCTCTGCTGTTAGCCCTGGCGGCGCCGTGCCTCGCCGCGGTGCCCGCGAACGCGTCAACAACGGGCACCTCGGCCTTCGACGACATGGGGCTGGACCACGTCGCCGTCTCGGGTCTGCACAACGCCTACGAGAAGGACAAGTCCGACCAGCTCACCAAAGAACTCGACAAGGGTGCCCACCTGCTGGAGATCGACGTCTACAGCACCTACGGCGGCACCGGCGGATGGATCGTCAGCCACTCCGACCCGCTGTTCAACAGCAACAACTGCACCTACACCGTGGGGTCCGGAATCTTCAAGAGGACCATGAAGAACGGCAGTCTGCGGACCTGCCTGGACAACCTCAAGGACTGGAGCGACGACCACCCCGGCCACGATCCCGTCTACATCAAGCTCGAACTGAAGTGGGGCTTTCGCAGCAACGCCGGCATGGGGCCCGACGACCTCGACTCGCTCATCAGGAACCACCTCGGCCAGAACAAGATATTCAAGCCTGCCGACATGATGGGCACGCGATACCCCGACCTCGACACCGCGGCGAAGGCGGACGCCTGGCCGACCTGGAACCAACTGCGCGGGAAGTTCGTGTTCTTCCCCATCACCGGCACCATCGAGAACAAGCTCTCCGGTTACGGCCTGGACCACCTCTCCACCGCCGAGGAGTACGCGCGGCACGTGCGCAACCTCGCCGAGGCCGGCAAGGCCGACGAGGCCATGATGTGGCCCGAGATGGAGCCTTCGGCCGGCGGGGACCCCCGTACGGTCTGGGACCCCTCACTCCGCCCGTGGTTCGTCGTGTTCGACCACCAGGCCACCAAGTGGCTGGACGGGTCCTACGACCTCTCCTGGTACTGCCGGAACCACTATCTGACCGTCGAGACCGCGGCCGAGAACGTCTCCCCGGCTCTGGACGACACCGACCCGGATCCGGCAGCCGCCGCCGACCGGGTCCGGTACCTCGCCGAGGCGGGCCACTCCAGTGCCACGACCTTCGACTGGATGAACGCCCCCGGCGCCTTCGAGGTGCACTCCCGTAACTGTTGACCCCAGCAGGCGCGTTGGGTGCGGATCCAGCCAGGGTTCCGAGCAGCACGATCGGGTTCTCGCCCCGCGGAGCAGACCCGACCCGGTCCGTCCGCCAGCCACCGCTCATGGGCCGAGCCTGCTCATGAGCGATCACGGCGTGCTCTTCGCGGCCCACCGTCCCCACTCGCTTCACGGACCGACCACGTGAGGCGACGAGCGGCCCCGGCCGAATCCGAAGATCCCCCGCGGAGTGGCTCTCCCGGCCCTCTCGGCGCGTCACAGGGCGGTCGCGAGTTCCGGAGGGGCGTACGGCTGGTCGGGTGTCGAGCGGTCGGAGTGCGTGGCGGAGCGGGCACGGGCTTCAGGCGGCGGCGCGCTCCGTCGCCGGCCACGATTCGGGCGCCCGCCGGGGGCCGTCGGCGGTGACGCCCTGGACCGTGCGGCACGGTGCCTCCCTGGCCGACCGGCACCGTGCCGCCGCCCCGCCCGCCGCGCCC
>NZ_LBDA02000053.1 GCF_000980885.2 Streptomyces malaysiense
GGGTGGGGTGGGGGGTGCCCTCGGCGGGGGTGCCGGTGTCCGGGGTCTTCGCGGGCCGTGTGCCGGGCTCGTGGGCGTCCTCGGCGGCTGCTCCGGACCCGTCGGCCTCGCCGCTGTCCGCCCCGGCCGCGTGTGTCCCGGGTCCCGGTGTGGTGGTGTCGGCGGTGTCGGGCCGCTTCTCGCTCTCGGGTTCCCCGGGGCTGGTGGGCCCGGCGCCGGGGGTGGTCGAGTCGGGGGTGCCGGTGGCGGCGGTGTCCGTGCCGGGGCCTTGCTCGGTCGGCGCCGGGGCCTCGGGGGCCGGCGGCGGGGGCGTTGGGACTGCGGGGTGGTCGGTCGGCCGATCGTCGCCGGACCGCGGCTGCCCGCTCGCGCCGCTCACGTCCACGGTGTCCCCTCGTTCGAAGCGTCTTCCGCGCCTCCTGGGGCGGAAGGGTCTCTGATCGATGGTATGCGGCCGTGGTGGCACGTTTCGCCCCGGCACCCCTTGTGTTCGCCCCGTGACCGGGCGCCGTTCCGGGCCGTGACCGGGTCACTGTCGGTGGTGGGCCGTATGGTCTGTGGACATGGACACCAGCTTCGAGGAGTCGGGAGCCGCGGCGAGCGGTCCCGGGCCGGCGGCTTGGCCCGCCGCGGACGCGACGACCGGCGCCGTGGCGGCGGATGCCGTGGTCGGGGAGACGCCCGCCCCCGCGGCCGTACCGAGTCCCTCGACGGCGCCGGATGCCATGGCCGCGCCGGGCCCGTCGGCCACCGGGGCCGCCGAGACCGGCGAATCCGCTGGGTCCGCCACGGCTGCCACGGCCGCCGCCGGTGACGCCGCCGGAGCCGTCGCCGCGCCTTCCGGAGCCCCCGTCCCCCGTCCGGCCACCGCTCCCACCTCGCTGTCCCCCTCCCGTGCCGGTGACTTCATGCAGTGTCCGTTGCTGTACCGGTTCCGGGTGATCGACCGGTTGCCGGAGAAGCCGAGCGAGGCGGCGACGCGGGGCACGCTGGTGCACGCGGTGCTCGAGCGGCTGTTCGACGCGCCCGCCGGGGAGCGGACCGCGCCGCGGGCCAGGGCACTGGTGCCGGGCCAGTGGGACCGGCTGCGCGCGAGCCGCCCGGAGCTGGCCGAGCTGTTCGCCGACGATCCGGACGGGCAGCGGCTGGCGCGCTGGCTGGGCGAGGCGGAGCGGCTGGTGGAGCGCTGGTTCACGCTGGAGGACCCGACGCGGCTGGAGCCGGCCGAGCGGGAGCTGTTCGTGGAGACCGAGCTGGAGTCGGGGCCCCGGCTGCGCGGCATCATCGACCGGGTGGACGTGGCGCCGACCGGCGAGGTGCGGATCGTCGACTACAAGACGGGCAAGGCGCCGCGCCCGGAGTACGCCGAGGGCGCGCTGTTCCAGATGAAGTTCTACGCGCTGGTGGTGTGGCGGCTGAAGGGTGTCGTGCCGCGCCGGCTCCAGCTGGTGTACCTCGGCAGCGGCGAGGTGCGGACGTACGATCCGGTGCCCGCCGATCTGGAGCGGGTGGAGCGCAGGCTGCGCGCGCTGTGGGACGCCATCCGGGAGGCCACGGAGAGCGGTGACTGGCGGCCGCGGCCGACGAAGCTGTGCGGCTGGTGCGATCACCAGGAGCGCTGCCCGGAGTTCGGGGGCACTCCCCCGCCGTATCCGCTGCCGGTGAGGGCGCGGGAGTCGGGCGGTGTGCCGCAGGGCAGAATGGGCGCGGACTAGCGAAGGAGTGTCACGTGGCCATCCGCGTCCTACTGGTCGACGACCAGCCCCTGCTGCGTACGGGTTTCCGGATGATCCTGGAGGCCGAGCAGGATCTCGCGGTCGTGGGCGAGGCCGGTGACGGCCTGCAGGCTCTCGATCAGGTGCGGGCCCTCCAGCCGGATGTCGTGCTGATGGACATCCGCATGCCCCGGATGGACGGGGTGGAGGCGACCCGGCAGATCAGCGGCCCGGAGCGGAACGGCCCGGCGAAGGTGCTGGTGCTGACGACCTTCGATCTGGACGAGTACGTGGTGGAGGCGCTGCGCGCCGGTGCCAGCGGGTTCCTGCTCAAGGACGCGCCCGCGGACGAGCTGGTGCAGGCGATCCGGGTGGTGGCGGGCGGTGAGGCGATGCTGGCGCCGAGCATCACGCGCCGGCTGCTGGACAAGTACGCGACGCATCTGCCGTCGGGCGAGGAGCCGGTTCCGGACACCCTGCACACGCTCACGGACCGTGAGGTGGAGGTGCTGAAGCTGGTGGCGCGGGGGCTGTCCAACGCGGAGATCGCGGCCGATCTGTTCGTCAGCGAGACGACCGTCAAGACCCATGTCGGGCACGTGCTGACCAAGCTGGGCCTGCGGGACCGGGTGCAGGCGGCGGTGTACGCGTACGAGAGCGGTCTGGTGCGCCCCGGCGCGCAGTAGGTGGCGCGGGCCCTCGGCGGACGGTCGCCGGGGGCCGGTTTCGCGGGACGCGCCGAAGTCGTGCCGATCCGTGCGACGGCGACGGGCGCCGCCCTCCGTGCGAGGAGGGTGGCGCCCGTCGTCGTCTCGTCGTGGCTGTCCGCGGGTCAGCCGCTCACACCGCGGCCGAGCTCCCAGAGCTGGAGCGTGGAGGAGGAGTTGACGGCGTAGGAGACGCCCGTGATGTCGCTGCGGGCGGCGATGTACTGCTTGCCCTGCCACAGCGGGAGGACCGGGACGTCGTCGGCGACGATGTCCTGGATCTTGGTCAGGCTGTCCGCGGCGGAGAGCCGGTTGGCGTCGCGGCGGGACTGCGGGATCAGGTTGCGCTGGATCTCGGTGTTGGAGTACGGCGAGCCGAGGAAGTTGTCCTTGTCGAGGAACGGCGCGAGGAAGTTGTCGGCGTCGGGGAAGTCGGGGAACCAGCCCATGCCGTAGACGTCGTACTGGCCCTTCTCCTCCGCGGGGCGGAAGCTCTCCCAGGGGTGGCCCTGGATGGTGACGTCGAAGAGGCCGCTGTCGTTGAGCTGCTTCTGCAGGACCTCGAACTCCTGCTTGGTGGCCGAGCCGTAGTGGTCGGTCGTGTAGTGCATGGTCAGCTTCACCGGGGTGGTGATGCCGGCCTTGGCGAGCAGGGTCTTGGCCTTGGCGGCGCTGGGGTTGCCGTACTTGTTGAAGAACGAGTTGGAGTGCCCGGTGACGGTGGCGGGGACCAGCGAGTACAGCGGCTCGGCCTCGGTGCCGTAGACCTTGGAGACCAGCTCGCCGCGGTTGACGACCTGGGCCATGGCCTGGCGTACGGCCTTGGACTTCACCGTGGGGGCGTCGGTGTTGAAGGCGAGGTAGCGGATCTCGAGGCCCGGCATGTCGACGAGGTCGACGTTGTCGTCGCTGCCGGAGTCCAGCTTCTGGATCTGGGCGGGCGACATGGTGCGGGTCATGACGTCGATGTCACCCTTGTCGATGGCTGCGCCCATGGCGTCGGCATCGGCGAAGGAGCGGACCACGACCTTGTCGTTGTTCACCGTCTGGACCCCCTTGTAGCGGGGGTTCTTGGTGAAGGTGGCGCTGACGATCGCGTTGCCCTTGACCTCGGCCTGGAAGGTGTAGGGGCCGGAGCCGTCCAGGTGGAAGCCGTCGCGCAGGGAGTCCTTGGAGTAGTCCTTGGGGTCGAGGATGCCCGCGACCGGGGTGGACAACTTGTAGGGGAAGGTGGCGTCGGCCGTCTTGAGGTGGAAGACGACCTCGCGGTCGCCCTGCGTCTCGATGGTGTCGATGGTGTTCAGCAGGGAGGAGACACCGCTGTCGGCCTTGATGTGCAGGGCGCGTTCGATGGAGAACTTGACGTCCTGGGCGGTCACCGGGTCGCCGTTGGCGAACGTGAGGCCCTCGCGCAGCTTGCAGGCGTAGCGTTCGCTGGCGCTGTCGGTGAAGCCGCAGCTTTCGGCGGCGTCCGGGACCGGATCGCCCTCGCCCTTGGGCTCGGCCATGAGGGTCTGGACGGTCTGGCGCAGGAGGTTCCAGCTGCCGACGTCGTAGGCGTAGGCCGGGTCGATGGGCGCGGGGGCGTCCTTGGTGACGGTGAACCGGTCCGTGGTGCCGACGACGATGGCGTCGCCGCCCTTGCTCCCGCTGCCGGATCCGCCGCACGCGGCGAGGACCGGGGTGAGCAGGCCGGCCACCGCCGGCAGCACCAGAGTCTTGCGGTTCATGCGGGGGTTTCTCCAGAGCTGTTCGGGTCCGTGTTTCCGGCGCGCATGGGTGGCGCGCGGCGGGGCACGGGGGTTTCTTCGGTGATGTTCTCGCGACGAGATTAGTCCGCGCTCCGTGGAGCGTTCACAGCCGCGTGAGTTGATACTCCATCACGCTGTGAAACCGGGTGTGGACACACCGAAAACCCGACAGTGGCAGGATTAGTGCAGCGTCTCATCAATCAGGACACAAGGGCCTGTCGTTCCCTGTCGAACCGGGCCGGTCTGCATACTCGCCAAGGCTTGTCGAGAGCCTCGGGGGTGGCGAACGTCACATCTCCAACTGTGCGGGGTGGCGGTGGAATTCGGCCGTGCGGGTTGCCGCGAATTTCCCTGGTCGTACTTCCGCGGATATTCGAGGGCAGCGGCCAATGGCCATTGCACGCTGGGTGAACGGCTAGGGCATTTCCGTCATCAGGCTGTGCAGAAATGCGAGGTCGACGTGTTCCAGGGAGGGGACGACGGTGCGTCGGTCGGCCGGTCCGATGGGAGCGAGGGAGGGTACGGCGACCACGCGGCATCCCGCGGCCTCGGCGGCGGCGACGCCGGTGGAGGTGTCCTCGACGACGGCGCACCTGGCGGGGTGGGCGCCGAGCCCGGCGGCGGCGAGGAGGTAGGGGTCGGGGAAGGGCTTGGTGCGGGTGACCTCGTCGCCGGCGACGGACAGGGCGAAGTGGTGGGGGCCGAGGACGGCGAGGACGCGGTCGATGATGCGCCGGTGGGAGGCGGAGACGAGGGCGGTGGGGACGCGGTGCCGGTGCAGTTCGGCGAGCAGCCGGGCGGCACCGGGTTTGAGGGGCAGGCCGGTGCTGATGCGGGCCTCGAAGCCCTCGTTGAGCAGGACGCTGAGTTCGGTGAGGGCGATGTCGGCGCCGGTGGCCTCGATGAGGAAGCCGGCGCTCCGGGTCATCGGGCCGCCGACGACGACGTGCTTCCAGGAGTCGTCCAGGGTGTGGCCGAGGGAGGCGAAGACCTCCACCTCGACGTCCCACCAGAAGCCCTCGGTGTCCACCAGGGTGCCGTCCATGTCGAGGAGGACCGCTTGCAGTGCGGAGCCTTCGGCCGAACGGGTTCCGAGCGCGGGGACCGTGCTGGTCATCCGGGCGCACCTCCTTGAGGGACGTTCAGGCCGGTTCCCGTGCGGGAACCGGCCTGCGGTGGACCGACCAGTGTACGACTCCGCGCGGCGAAGCGCTTCGTTTATCGCCCGGGGCCCGGGGTAGGCCGTAGGGCACCCCCGGCGGGGCCCGGAGGGCGTTTCGTCATGCCCTTGGCATATGCCTCAGCGGGCGTTGAAGTACTTCGCCTCCGGGTGGTGGATCACGATGGCGTCCGTGGACTGCTCGGGGTGGAGCTGGAACTCCTCGGAGAGGTGGACGCCGATCCGCTCGGGCTCCAGCAGGGCCGCGATCTTGCCGCGGTCCTCCAGGTCCGGGCAGGCGCCGTAGCCGAGGGAGAAGCGGGCGCCGCGGTACTTCAGGGCGAACATGTCCTCGATGTCGGCGGGGTCCTCGCCGCCGAACCCGAGTTCGGCACGGACGCGCGCGTGCCAGTACTCGGCGAGGGCCTCGGCCAACTGGACGGACAGCCCGTGGAGTTCGAGGTAGTCACGGTAGGCGTTGGCCTCGAACAGCTTGGCCGTCTCCTCACCGATGCGGGAACCGACGGTGACGACCTGGAAGCCGACGACATCCTGCTCGCCCGACTCCTCCGGACGGAAGAAGTCGGCCAGGCACAGCCGGCGGCCGCGGCGCTGGCGCGGGAAGGTGAACCGGGTGCGCTCGTTGCCCTGTTCGTCCAGGACGATGAGGTCGTCGTCCTTGGACACGCAGGGGAAGTAGCCGTAGACCACGGCCGCTTCGAGCAGGTTCTCCGTCTGGAGCCGGTCCAGCAGGCCGCGCAGCCGGGGCCGGCCCTCGGTCTCGACCAGTTCCTCGTACGACGGTCCCTCGCCGGTGCGGACCTGCTTCAGCCCCCACTGGCCCTTGAAGAGGGCGCCCTCGTCGAGCCAGGAGGCGTATTCCTTGAGCTGGATGCCCTTGATGACGCGGGTCCCACGGAACGGCGGGGCCGGTACCGGGTTGTCGGTGGCGACGTCGGAGCGGACGTGGCCCTCCTCCGGGCGCTCGGTCACCTCCGCGACGGCCGTGGCGCGGACCCGGCGCTGCTTCAGCTCGGGGAGCCTCGCGCCGGGGAGGCCGCGCTTGACGCCGATGAGGGCGTCCATGAGGCGCAGGCCCTCGAAGGCGTCGCGGGCGTAGCGGACCTCGCCCTGGTAGATCTCGTGGAGGTCCTGTTCGACGTAGGCGCGGGTGAGGGCGGCGCCGCCGAGGATGACGGGGTAGGTGCCGGCCAGGTCGCGCTGGTTGAGCTCCTCCAGGTTCTCCTTCATGATCACCGTGGACTTCACCAGCAGTCCGGACATCCCGATCACGTCGGCCCGGTGCTCCTCGGCGGCCTCCAGGATCGCGGAGACCGGCTGCTTGATGCCCAGGTTGACCACGTTGTAGCCGTTGTTCGACAGGATGATGTCGACCAGGTTCTTGCCGATGTCGTGGACGTCGCCGCGCACGGTGGCCAGCACGATGGTGCCCTTGCCCTCCGCGTCGGACTTCTCCATGTGGGGTTCGAGGTGGGCGACCGCGGCCTTCATCACCTCGGCGGACTGGAGCACGAACGGCAGCTGCATCTGGCCCGAACCGAACAGCTCGCCGACGACCTTCATGCCGTCCAGCAGCGTCTCGTTGACGATGTCGAGTGCGGGACGGTCCTGGAGGGCGGCGTCGAGGTCGGCCTCCAGGCCGTTGCGCTCGCCGTCGATGATCCGCCGCTTGAGGCGCTCCTCCAGGGGCAGCGCGGCCAGCTCCTCGGCCTTGCCCGCCTTCAGCGACTTCGCCGTCGCACCCTCGAACAGCTGCATGAGCTTCTGCAGCGGGTCGTAGCCCTCGGCGCGCCGGTCGTAGATCAGGTCGAGCGCCGTTCGCACCTCCTCCTCGCTGAAACGCGCGATGGGGAGGATCTTCGAGGCGTGCACGATCGCCGAGTCGAGACCGGCCTTGACGCACTCGTCCAGGAAGACGCTGTTGAGCAGGATGCGGGCGGCGGGGTTCAGGCCGAAGGAGATGTTCGACAGACCCAGCGTCGTCTGCACGTCCGGGTGGCGGCGCTTGAGCTCGCGGATCGCCTCGATGGTGGCGACGCCGTCCTTGCGCGACTCCTCCTGGCCGGTGCAGATCGTGAACGTCAGGGTGTCGATCAGGATGTCCGGTTCGAGGATGCCCCAGTTGCCGGTCAGGTCCTCGATCAGGCGCTCCGCGATGGCGACCTTGTTCTCGACGGTGCGGGCCTGGCCCTCCTCGTCGATCGTCAGCGCGATCAGGGCGGCGCCGTGCCGGCGGGCGAGGCCGGTGACCTTGGCGAACCGGGACTCGGGGCCGTCGCCGTCCTCGTAGTTCACCGAGTTGATCACCGCGCGGCCGCCCAGGCGCTCCAGGCCGGCCTCGATGACGTTCACCTCGGTGGAGTCCAGCACGATCGGCAGTGTCGACGCCGTCGCCAGCCGCCCGGCCAGCTCCGCCATGTCCGCGACGCCGTCGCGGCCGACGTAGTCCACGCACAGGTCGAGCATGTGCGCGCCCTCGCGGATCTGCTCCCGCGCCATCTCCACGCAGTCGTCCCAGCGGGCCTCCAGCATGGCCTCGCGGAACTTCTTCGACCCGTTCGCGTTCGTCCGCTCACCGATCGCGAGGTAGGAGGTGTCCTGCCGGAACGGCACCGACTGGTACAGCGACGCGGCGCCCGGCTCGGGGCGCGGGTCGCGGGCCGGCGGGGTCAGGCCCCGGACGCGCTCGACGACCTGGCGCAGGTGCTCGGGGGTCGTTCCGCAGCAGCCGCCGACCAGCGAGAGGCCGTACTCGCGGACGAACGTCTCCTGGGCGTCGGCCAGCTCGGGGGCGGTGAGCGGGTAGTGGGCGCCGTCCTTGCCGAGGACGGGCAGGCCCGCGTTGGGCATGCAGGACAGCGGGACGCGGGCGTTGCGGGCGAGGAAGCGCAGGTGTTCGCTCATCTCGGCCGGGCCGGTGGCGCAGTTGAGGCCGATCATGTCGATGCCGAGCGGTTCGAGCGCGGTGAGGGCCGCGCCGATCTCGGAGCCGAGGAGCATGGTGCCGGTGGTCTCGACGGTCACCGAGACGATCACCGGGAGGTCCAGGCCGAGGGCGGCCAGGGCGCTGCGGGCGCCGATGACCGATGCCTTGGTCTGGAGGAGGTCCTGGGTGGTCTCCACGAGGAGCGCGTCCGCGCCGCCCTCGACCAGGCCCTCGGCGTTCGCCTGGTAGGCGTCGCGCAGCGTGGGGTAGGGCGCGTGGCCGAGGGTGGGCAGCTTGGTGCCGGGGCCCATGGAGCCGAGCACCCAGCGGGGGCGGCCGTCGCGGGCGGTGAACGCGTCGGCGCTCTCGCGGGCGACGCGGGCGCCGGCCTCGGACAGTTCGTGGACGCGGCCGGAGATCTCGTACTCGCCGAGGGCGGAGTGGTTGGCGCCGAAGGTGTTGGTCTCGACGCAGTCGACGCCGACGGCGAAGTAGGCCTCGTGGACCGAGCGGACGATGTCGGGGCGGGTGAGATTGAGGATCTCGTTGCAGCCTTCGAGCTGCTGGAAGTCGTCCAGGGTCGGTTCCTGGGCCTGGAGCATGGTGCCCATGGCTCCGTCGGCGACCACCACTCGGGTGGCGAGCGCCTCTCGGAGCGCGGACGCACGGGTCCGGCTGTCGGCGGTAGGGGTCGTTGGCAACGAGGCCATGTAAGGGCTCCCTGAAGGTGCGACGGCTGTCGGCTATGCGGTGCCCCAACGCCGGGCGGGAGGGCCGCACGGCGCCAGACTAACCGGGAGTGGGCTTGGATGGGCACAGGCGTCCACGAGCCGGACGCGGATGGCCCCTGCGCCACGTGGGGGCCACGTGTGATGTAACAGAGGCCGACCGACCATTAGCGGGAGGTCGGCATGGACCGGTAGTGTTCGACATTGCCGAACGGTGGTAGCGAAGCGCAGGAAGTCGGCGGCGCTTCGCCCAAAGATGTGTTTCGGCAGTCGAAGGGGACGGAGGCAGGACGGCGATGGCACGGAACATCCAGTCGCTCGAACGCGCGGCCGCGATGCTGCGGCTGCTCGCGGGCGGCGAGCGACGGCTCGGGCTGTCGGACATCGCCTCCTCGCTCGGCCTCGCCAAGGGCACCGCGCACGGCATTCTGCGCACCCTCCAGCAGGAGGGCTTCGTGGAGCAGGACGACGCCTCGGGGCGCTATCAGCTGGGCGCGGAGCTGCTGCGCCTGGGCACCACCTATCTGGACGTCCACGAGCTGCGGGCGCGTGCCCTGGTGTGGACGGACGATCTGGCCCGCTCCAGCGGGGAGAGCGTGCACCTGGGGGTGCTGCACCAGCAGGGTGTGCTGATCGTGCACCACGTCTTCCGGCCCGACGACAGCCGGCAGGTGCTGGAGATCGGGGCCATGCAGCCCCTGCACTGCACCGCGCTGGGCAAGGTGCTGGCGGCGTACGACCCGGTGGCGCACAGCGAGGCGCTGGAGGCCGAGCGGAAGGCGTTCACGGACCGCACGGTGTGCGACGCGGGAGAGTTCGAGCACATTCTCGACCTCACGCGCGCGCGGGGCTACGCGGCCGACGTGGAGGAGACGTGGGAGGGCGTGGCGTCGATCGCCGCGCCCGTCCACGACCGGCGCCGGATGCCCGTGGGCGCCGTCGGCATCACGGGCGCGGTGGAGCGGCTGTGCCGGGACGGCGAGCTGCGGCCCGAGCTGATCGCCGCGGTGCGCGACTGCGCCCGCGCCGTCTCCAGGGACCTGGGCGCCGGGCGGTTCTGAAGGTCCGCGAGGGATCACGCTCCGTTGTGGGTATGACCGGGACGCCAGGCGGCGTTCCGGCTCTCGCCCTACCCTGAAATGGACAAACTGGGGCTAAAACTACATAGCGTAGCGAAGAGTGATAGTCGGCGGCGATCAATAACGATCCGGTTTTCGATAAGAGAACTCTTGACGCACGCGTAACACCGAAGCAAGACTCCCGTCCATCGGTCGGCATTGTCGAACACCTATCGGTAATACGCGTTAGAGTGTGACAACGCCAAGGGCCGGCATCGCTCTCACCCCGAGGGCACCAGAACCCCCGGTGGGACCGGGGTTCGCTTCCCCCTGGACGAAGGACAAAGGAGTCGCGGGTGTCCAGCTCCGACATCTTCATCGGCGAGACCCTCGGTACCGCCATACTCATCCTGCTCGGCGGCGGCGTCTGTGCCGCCGTCACACTGAAGGCCTCCAAGGCCCGCAACGCCGGCTGGCTCGCCATCGCCTTCGGGTGGGGCTTCGCCGTCATGACGGCCGTGTACATCTCCGCGCCGCTCTCCGGCGCCCATCTGAACCCGGCCGTCACCGTCGCCCTGGCCATCAAGAACAGTGACTGGAGCAACGTTCCGTACTACCTCGGCGGCCAGCTGCTCGGCGCCATGATCGGTGCGGTCCTGGTGTGGCTCGCCTACTACGGGCAGTTCCACGCGCACCTCACCGACAAGGAGATCGTCGGTGGTCCGGGCGCCCAGGCCACGACGGCCAAGGCGGTCGAGGCCCAGGAGCGGGGCGCCGGCCCGGTCCTCGGCATCTTCTCCACCGGCCCGGAGATCCGGAACGTGGTGCAGAACCTCGTCACGGAGATCATCGGCACGATCGTGCTGATCCTCGCGGTCCTCACCCAGGGCCTGAACAACCAGGGCAACGGCCTCGGCGCGCTCGGCGGTCTGATCACCGCGTTCGTGGTGGTGGCCATCGGCCTGTCCCTCGGCGGCCCGACGGGCTACGCGATCAACCCGGCCCGTGACCTCGGTCCGCGCATCGTGCACGCCCTGCTGCCGCTGCCCAACAAGGGCGGCTCCGACTGGAGCTACGCCTGGATCCCGGTGGTCGGCCCGCTGATCGGCGCCGCCATCGCGGCGGGTATCTACAACGTCGCCTTCTGACGGAACCCCTCTACCAGGGATTCGCGCACGCGCCGTACGTTCAGCCCCTCAACCACGGACCTTTCAGGAGCACACAGTGACCGACGCCCACACCGCAGGCCCCTTCATCGCGGCGATCGACCAGGGCACCACCTCCTCGCGCTGCATCATCTTCGACCGGGACGGCCGCATCGTCTCCGTCGACCAGAAGGAGCACGAGCAGATCTTCCCGAAGCCGGGCTGGGTCGAGCACAACGCCAACGAGATCTGGACCAACGTCCAGGAGGTTGTCGCCGGAGCCGTGGCCAAGGCGGGCATCACCCGCGACGACATCAAGGCCATCGGCATCACCAACCAGCGCGAGACCACCGTGCTGTGGGACAAGAACACCGGTGAGCCCGTCCACAACGCCATCGTCTGGCAGGACACCCGCACCGACGCCCTGTGCCGGGAGCTCGGCCGCAACGTCGGCCAGGACCGCTTCCGCCGCGAGACCGGCCTGCCGCTGGCCTCCTACTTCGCCGGCCCCAAGGCCCGCTGGCTGCTCGACAACGTCGAGGGGCTCAAGGAGCGCGCCGCCGCCGGGGACATCCTCTTCGGCACCATGGACACCTGGGTCATCTGGAACCTGACCGGCGGTGTCAACGGCGGGCAGCACGTCACCGACGTCACCAACGCCTCGCGCACCATGCTCATGAACCTGCACACGATGCGGTGGGACGAGAAGATCGCCGAGTCGATCGGTGTGCCGCTGGGCATCCTGCCCGAGATCCGCTCCTCCGCCGAGGTCTACGGCGAGGTCACCGGCGGCAAGCTCGGCGACCTGCTGGGCGGCATCCCGGTCGCCTCCGCGCTCGGCGACCAGCAGGCGGCCCTGTTCGGCCAGACCTGCTTCTCCGAGGGCGAGACCAAGTCGACCTACGGCACCGGCACCTTCATGGTGATGAACACCGGCGACAAGATCATCAACTCCTACGCCGGTCTGCTGACCACCGTCGGCTACAAGATCGGCGACCAGCCCACGGTCTACGCCCTGGAGGGCTCGATCGCCGTCACCGGTTCGCTGGTGCAGTGGATGCGCGACCAGATGGGCCTGATCTCCACCGCCGCCGAGATCGAGACGCTCGCGCTCTCGGTCGAGGACAACGGCGGCGCCTACTTCGTGCCGGCCTTCTCCGGCCTGTTCGCCCCGCACTGGCGTTCCGACGCCCGCGGTGTGATCGCCGGCCTGACCCGGTACGTCACCAAGGCGCACCTCGCGCGCGCCGTCCTGGAGGCCACCGCCTGGCAGACCCGGGAGATCGCCGACGCCATGGTGAAGGACTCCGGCGACGAGCTGGTGGCCCTCAAGGTCGACGGCGGCATGACCTCCAACAACCTGCTGATGCAGACGCTCGCCGACGTCCTGGACGCACCCGTGGTGCGCCCGATGGTCGCCGAGACCACCTGCCTCGGCGCCGCCTACGCCGCCGGCCTCGCCGTCGGCTTCTGGTCCAGCACCGACGAGCTGCGCGCCAACTGGCGCCGGGCCGCCGAGTGGACCCCCCAGATGGACGCGGAGACCCGCGACCGTGAGTACAAGAACTGGCTCAAGGCCGTCGACCGGACCATGGGCTGGATCGAGGACGAGAGCTGAGCTGCCTCTTTCCGCGCAGACCGCTCTGACGAGGAGTAAGTACCCCACATGACCAGTCAGTCCACCCTGCAGTCCGTGCCTGCCCTGGGAACGCGCCCGGCCTCCGGCTCCAACCCGAGTCGCGCCGAGACCAGGGAGCAGCTCTCCAAGGCGTCGTACGACCTTCTTGTGATCGGCGGCGGCATCCTGGGCATCTCCACCGCCTGGCACGCCGCGCAGTCCGGGCTCAGGGTGGCGCTGGTCGATGCCGGCGACTTCGCCGGTGCCACGTCCTCCGCCTCCTCCAAGCTGCTCCACGGCGGTCTGCGCTACCTGCAGACCGGCGCGGTGAAGCTGGTGGCGGAGAACCACTTCGAGCGCCGTGCGGTGTCCCGTCAGGTGGCCCCCCACCTGGCGAACCCGCTGACCTTCTACCTCCCCGTGTACAAGGGCGGGCCGCACGGCGCGGCGAAGCTCGGCGCGGGCGTCTTCGCCTACTCGGCGCTGTCCGCCTTCGGCGACGGCGTCGGCCACCTGCTCTCCCCCGCCAAGGCGGCGCAGGACGTGCCCGAGCTGCGCACCGAGAACCTCAAGGCCGTCGCCGTGTACGGCGACGACCAGATGAACGACGCGCGCATGGCGCTGATGACGGTCCGCGCGGCCGTCGAGGCGGGCGCGGTCGTCCTGAACCACGCCGAGGTCACCGGCCTGCGCTTCACCCGGGGCCGGGTGACCGGCGCCGAGCTGAAGGACCGTACCACCGGTGACGAGTTCGGGGTCGACGCCCGTCTGGTGCTGAACGCGACCGGCCCCTGGGTCGACCACCTGCGCAAGATGGAGGACCCGAACGCGGCCCCGTCCATCCGGCTGTCCAAGGGCGCGCACCTGGTCCTGAAGCGGACCTCGCCGTGGAAGGCCGCGCTGGCCACCCCGATCGACAAGTACCGGATCACCTTCGCCCTCCCCTGGGAGGACATGCTGCTGCTCGGCACCACGGACGAGGAGTACGAGGGCGACCCGGCGGATGTCTCGGTCAACGACAAGGACATAGCCCAGATCCTGGACGAGGCGGCGTTCTCCGTCCGGGACCAGCAGCTGAAGAAGGACCTGATCACCTACGCGTTCGCGGGTCTGCGGGTGCTGCCGGGCGGTCCCGGTGACACCGCGAAGGCCAAGCGGGAGACGGTGGTGACCGAGGGCAGGGGCGGGATGCTGTCCGTCGCCGGCGGCAAGTGGACCACGTTCCGCCACATCGGCCGTACGATCATGAAGAAGCTGGAGGCGCTGCCGGGTCACCCGCTCGGCGACGACTTCGAGCCGATCTCCTCGCTGCCGAAGAAGCTGCCGCTGCCCGGTGTCGCCAACCCGCGCGCGGTCGCGCACCGGCTGCTGGTGGACGGCCCGGCGCCCGGCCCGCGGATGGCCGCCGACACCGCCAGGCACCTGGCCACCCACTACGGCTCCCTGGCCTTCGACATCGCCCGGCTGGCGAACGAGAACCCGGAGCTGGCGCGGCGGGTGCACCCGGACGCGCCGGAGATCTGGGCGCAGGTCGTGTGGGCCCGTGACCACGAGTGGGCCGAGACGGCGGACGACGTGCTGCGCCGTCGCACCACGCTGACCATCCGCGGGCTGGCCACGGACGATGTCCGTGCGAAGGTCCAGGGTCTGCTCGACGAGAAGTAGTCCCGGGCGGACACCGGCATCGGGGAAGGGGCGGCACCGCGCGCACGGGCCGCCCCTTCCGCGCGCGCACCTGTCCGGGGCCGGGTTCCGGGGCGGGGTTCCGGGGCGGGGTTCCGGGTCCGGGCTTTATCAGGGGCGCGAGGGGTGTTCGAGCGGGGAGCGCGGGGCAGTGATCCGTTCACTGACCCCGCAAGGGGACTGCGGACGCCCTCGCCGGACGCCGTAAGGTTGGTGGGTCAAGCGAGGGCACGTCGGAAGGAGGCACTGGGTGATCGAGCTGGAGGGGGTTCCCGAGCTGATCGACCCAGTCATGGTGGCCGCGTTCGAGGGCTGGAACGATGCCGGTGACGCCGCCTCCACGGCGGTCGCGCATCTGGAACGCGAGTTCAAGGGCGAGGTGTTCGCGGCGCTGGACGCCGAGGACTACTACGACTTCCAGGTGAACCGGCCGACGGTGTTCATGGAGGGCGGGGTGCGCAAGATCACCTGGCCGACGACCCGGCTCTCGGTGGTCCGCGTCGGCGGTGCCAAGCCGCGCGACCTGGTGCTGGTGCGGGGCATCGAGCCGTCCATGCGGTGGCGCTCGTTCTGCAACGAGCTGCTGGGTTTCGCGCACGAGCTGGGCGTCGAGCTGGTGGTGATCCTGGGCGCGCTGCTCGGGGACACCCCGCACACCCGTCCGGTGCCGGTCAGCGGGGTCACGTCGGACACGGATCTGGCGCAGCGGATGGACCTGGAGGAGACCAAGTACGAGGGGCCGACGGGCATCGTCGGGGTCCTTCAGGAGGCGTGCACGCATGCCGGGGTGCCGGCGGTGTCCCTGTGGGCGGCGGTGCCGCACTACGTCTCCCAGCCGCCCAACCCGAAGGCCACGCTGGCGCTCCTCAACCGTCTTGAGGACCTGCTGGACCTGCGCGTCCCGCAGGGCGAGCTGCCCGAGGACGCGCGGGCCTGGCAGGTGGGCGTGGACCAGCTGGCCGCGGAGGACAGTGAGGTCGCGGAGTACGTCCAGACGCTGGAGGAGGCCCGCGACACCGCGGAGCTGCCGGAGGCGTCCGGCGAGGCGATCGCGCGGGAGTTCGAGCGGTACCTGCGGCGCCGGGACACCCCGGGCGGCAAGGCGCGCCCGCCCAGGCCGGACACCGCCGGCGGCCCGGCGGAGGACGACGGCGAGGAGGTCGACGGCTCGGAGAACTGACCGGGCGGACGGCACGAGGGGCGGCTCCCCGACGGGAGCCGCCCCTTGTCCGTGTCCGTGTCGGGTCGGGCGATGACTACAGCGCCACACCCAGCAGCGCGTCCACCGCCCTCGTGACCAGGCCCGGGGCGCCCGTGTCCGTGCCGCCCTCCGTGTTCTGGCGGGCCGCCCAGCGGTCCACCGCGGCCAGGGCCGTGGGGGCGTCCAGGTCGTTGGACAGGGCGTCGCGGATCTCCTCGACCAGGGCGTCGGCGGCGGGGCCGTCGGGGCGGGAGACCGCGGCGCGCCAGCGGCCGAGCCGGTCGACGGCGTCCTGGAGGACCTGGTCGGTCCACTCCCAGTCGGCCCGGTAGTGGTGGGCCAGCAGGGCGAGGCGGATCGCGGCCGGGTCGACGCCGTCGCGCCGCACCTGGGAGACGAAGACGAGGTTGCCCTTGGACTTGGACATCTTCTCGCCGTCCAGGGCGACCATGCCGGCGTGCACGTACGCCTTGGCCATCGGGAACTCGCCGGTGAGCACCTGGGCGTGCGAGGCGCCCATCTCGTGGTGCGGGAAGACGAGGTCGGAGCCGCCGCCCTGGACGTCGAAGCCCATACCGAGGTGGTCGAGGGCGATGGCCACGCACTCGATGTGCCAGCCGGGCCGGCCGGGGCCGAGTGACGCGCCGTCCCAGCTGGGCTCGCCCTCGCGGGCCGCCATCCACAGCATCGGGTCGATCGGGTTCTTCTTGCCCGGGCGGTCCGGGTCGCCGCCGCGCTCGGCGGACAGCAGCCGCATGGCGGCCGCGTCGAGGTGCGAGACCGAGCCGAAGCGCGGGTCGGACTCGACGGAGAAGTAGATGTCGCCTTCCAGCTCGTAGGCCGCGCCGATGTCGCGCAGCCGCTCCACGAGCGGGACGATGCCGGGTATGGCCTCGACGGCGCCTATGTACTGCTGGGGCGGGAGCATCCGCAGGGCGGTCATGTCCTCGCGGAAGAGGGCGGTCTCCTTCTCGGCGAGGGCGACCCAGTCGACGCCGTCGCGCTCCGCGCGCTCCAGGAGGGGGTCGTCGACGTCGGTGACGTTCTGGACGTAGTGGACCTGCCGCTTGGTGTCGAGCCACACGCGCTGGACGAGGTCGAACGCGTTGTAGGTCGCCGCGTGACCCATGTGGGTCGCGTCGTACGGGGTGATTCCGCAGACGTAGATGCGGGCGACTGGACCGGGCTGGAGGGTGACCAGGCCGCCGGTCGCGGTGTCGTGGATCCTCAGGTCGCGGCCCTGACCAGGCAGGGCGGGGACCTCGGAAGCGGGCCAGGCATGCATGTACATGAGCCTAACCGGCCGCGCGTCGCGTACACGACCGGGATCGGGTCGGATGGCCTGTTGTGCCCTCTTGTATCTCCGGTCGCACTGTGCTCACACGGGCGGCCAGGGGATCGCCGGCCAGTCCCCGCCGGGTTCCGGGTGCAGCCCGGAGGCGAGGAGGGCGGCGACCCGGGCGCGGGTGGCGTCCAGTTCCGCGGTGGTGATCAGCGTGGCGAGGCGCTCGCCCAGATCGCGGTCCAGCGCGTCGCGGAGCCGTTCGAGGACCCCGACGGCCTCGGCGGTGAGGGGCTCGCCGGCCCAGCCCCACAGCAGGGTGCGCAGTTTGTCCTCGGCGTTGAAGGTGACGCCGTGGTCGATGCCGTAGAGCCGGCCGTCGGCGGTGGGCAGCAGATGGCCGCCCTTGCGGTCGGCGTTGTTGATCACGGCGTCGAGGACCGCGAGCCGGCGCAGCCGTTCGTCGTCGGCGTGCACGAGCAGCGCGGTGCGCCCCTCGCCGACCTCGGCGAAACCGATGGCCTTCCAGCCCGGCTCGGGCTCCTCGCCGTCGACCAGGGCGAGGAGTTCGGGCTCCGGGGAGACCTCGATCCACAGCTGGCACATGCCCTCGCCGTAGGGGCCGTCGCGCAGCACGGTGGGCGGGACGAGGCCCCAGCCGGTGGCCTCGGAGACCTCGTGGGCGGCGACCTCCCGGGCGGCGAGGGTGCCGTCGGGGAAGTCCCACAGGGGGCGCTCCCCCGCCACCGGCTTGTAGACGCAGGTGGCTTCCCGGCCGTCCTGGGCGACGGTGCAGAAGAGGGCGGCGTTGGAGGCGTCGCGGATGCGGCCGCGCACGGTGAGCTCACCGCGGGCGAGCAGTTCGGCGGCGCCCGGGTCGGCGGCGGTCACGCCCCGCGGCGGTATCCGTTCTGGCGCGGGCATACGTGTCCTTCCGGGTCGAGCGGGAGGCTGCACAGCGGGCACGGCGGCCGCCCCGCGTTGACGACGTCGAGGGCGCGCTTGGCGAAGGCACGGGCCTGCGCGCCGGTCAGCCGGACCCGCAGCATCGGGGGCCCGTTCTCCTCGTCCTGGAGCAGCCGCTCCTCGGCCTCGGCGAGGTCCTCCTCGGTGTCGGCGTCCAGCTCCACCAGGGCCTGCGCCTCCACGACCATGCGCTGTTCCTCGGCGTCCCAGGCCAGGGCCATGGTGCCGACCCGGAACTCCTCCTCGACGGGAGTCTCCAGCGGGGCGGTGTCGGAGACCTCGTTGGGCGCCATGGCCGGGACGGGGGCGCTGCCGCCGCTGCGGCGCACGACCTCGTCAAGGAGTTCGTCCATGCGCTCGGCGAGCGCGGCGACCTGGGTCTTCTCCAGGACCACGCTGGTCACCCGGGGGCCCGCGACGGCCTGGAGGAAGAACGTACGGCGTCCGGGCAGTCCGACCGTGCCGGCCACGAAACGGTCCGGCGGATCGTAGAGGAACACCTGACGGGACACGTCCTGTCTCCATTGGGTCGAGAGTTTCGGCGGTGCGTGTGCGGGCCGCTGCGGATACGCGACGGCGCGGATCGCTTCACCCTACTGCGGGCGACGATCACGGTGCGCCCGCACCGCCCCCGACCGGTGCGTCGCCGTCGGGGTGCTCCTCGCGCGGGGCCAGCGAGGCGAGATCGCCGGTGTCGCCGAGGCGGACGAGGAAGGGGCGCAGCCGGGTGTAGCGGATCGCGGTGACGGAGCAGGGCTCCACGGAGATCCGCTGGAAGAGGTCGAGGTGGAGGCCGAGGGCCTCGGCGACCAGGGACTTGATGATGTCGCCGTGGGAGCACATCAGGTAGGTGGCGTCGGCGCCGTGGTCGCGTTCGACGCGCGCGTTCCAGTCGCGTACGGCCTCGGCGGCGCGGGTCTGCATGGCGCGCATGGACTCCCCGCCGGGGAACGCGGCGGCGGAGGGGTGGGCCTGGACGACCTCCATCAGCGGCTCGTCCTTGAGTTCGGCGAGCTTGCGGCCGGACCAGTCGCCGTAGTCGCACTCCCCGATCCGGTCGTCGGTGTGCGGGCTCAGCCCGGGGCGGGCCGCGAGCAGCGGGGCCAGGGTCTCCTGGCAGCGCTGGAGCGGGCTGGTGACGATCTCGGCCAGCGGCAGGGCGGCGAGGCGGGCCGGCAGGGCGGCGGCCTGGGCGCAGCCGCGCTCGTCCAGGGAGACCCCCGGCGTCCAGCCGGCGAGCACGCCGGACGTGTTGGCGGTGGAACGTCCGTGCCTTACGAGGATCAGCGTGGGCATGCGGACCAGGGTAGGCGCATCAGGTGGTGCGCCGGTGACCTCGTGAAGGGAGAATGCGCTCCGTGATCGTCGACTGTGCCATCTACCGGCACGGACAGCGGACCGAGGGCCCGGAGGACCTGTCGGACGCGCTCGCCGCGGCGCGGGCGGCGGGCGGGTTCGTGTGGATCGGGCTGTACGAGCCGTCCGAGCGGGAGTTCGACCTGGTGACCCGGGAGTTCGGGCTGCACCCGCTGGCCGTGGAGGACGCGCTCAAGGCGCATCAGCGGCCCAAGCTCGAGGTGTACGAGGACTCGCTGTTCGTGGTGCTGAAACCGGTCGCCTACGAGCCGGCGAGCGACACGGTCTCGGCGGGCGAGGTGATGGTCTTCGTCGGCGACTGCTTCGTGGTGACGGTGCGGCACGGTGCGGCGTCGCCGCTCGCGGCCGTGCGGCACCGGCTGGAGGAGGAGCCGGAGATGCTCCACAAGGGGCCCACCGCGGTGCTGTACGCGATCGCCGACGCCATCGTGGACCGGTACCTGGAGGTGGCGACGGAGCTCCAGACGGATCTGGAGGAGGTGGAGGCGGAGGTGTTCCGGCCCGAGGGGGGCGGCGCGCGCAACACCGCCTCCCGGATCTACGGCTTCAAGCGGCAGGTCCTGGAGTTCCGCCGGGCGACCGGGCCGCTGGCGACGCCGCTGACCCGGCTGGCGGGGACGGGCTCACTCGGCTCGGGCGGCGGGGTGCCGTTCGTGCACGAGGACGCGCGGCCGTTCTTCCGGGACGTGGGCGACCATCTGGCCCGTGTCAACGAGTCGGTGGAGGGCCTGGACCGGCTGGTGTCGGACGTGCTGTCGGCGCATCTGGCGCAGACCGGCGTGCGGCAGAACGACGACATGCGGAAGATCTCCGCCTGGGCGGCGATGGCGGCGGTGCCCACCATGATCGCCGGGATCTACGGCATGAACTTCGACCACATGCCCGAGCTGCACTGGCTGTGGTCGTACCCGGCGGTGATCCTGGTGATGGCGCTGCTGGAGGTGGTCCTGTACCGGCTGTTCAAGCGGCGCGAGTGGCTGTGAGCCGCCCCGGAAGAAGGGGCCGGGGAGTCGTAACCGCTCGTCGCCGGGCGCGTTGTTCCCGGTGACGGCCGTGGCGGGGAAGACCCCCGAGCCCCCACCACGGCCGTGGAAGACCTCCCGGCTCAGGCGAGCCCGGCGCGCTCCAGGGCCTCGGTGCCGGCGCGCAGGGAGGCGAGCCGCTCCTGGAGGGTGAACCCGGCGGGCGCGAGGCTGAGGGTGGTGACACCGGCCTCGGCGTAGGCCTTCATCCGGTCGGCGATGCGGTCGACGGAGCCCAGCAGCGTGGTCTTGTCGATGAGGTCCTGCGGGATCGCGGCGGCCGCGCCCTGCTTGTCCCCGGACAGGTACTTCTCCTGGATCTCGGCGGCCTCCCGCTCGTATCCCATGCGCTGCGCGAGCTTGTTGTAGAAGTTCTGCTTGGCGCTGCCCATGCCGCCGACGTACAGCGCGGTGTAGGGGCGGAAGGTGTCGGCGAGCGCGGCCACGTCCTTGTCGTCGCCGACGGCCAGCGGCAGGGTCGGGCACACGTCGAACCCGTCGAGGGTCCTGCCCGCCTTCTCCCGGCCCGCGCGCAGATGCGTGAGGGTGGTCTCCTCCAGGTGCTCGGCCGCGGGGAAGATCAGCAGGGCGCCGTCGGCGATCTCGCCGGTCTGCTCCAGGTTCTTCGGGCCGATCGCCGCGATGTACAGCGGGATGTGCTCGCGCTGCGGGTGCACGGTCAGCTTGAGCGGCTTGCCCGGACCACCCGGCAGCGGCAGCGTCCAGTGCTCGCCCTCGTACGACAGCCGCTGACGGGTCATGGCCTTGCGGACGATCTCCACGTACTCGCGGGTGCGGGCCAGCGGCTTGTCGAACCTGACGCCGTACCAGCCCTCGGAGACCTGGGGTCCGGAGACGCCGAGGCCGAGCCGGAAGCGGCCACCGGAGAGGGCGTCCAGGGTGGCCGCCGTCATCGCGGTCATCGCGGGCTGGCGGGCCGGGATCTGGAAGATGGCGGAGCCGACGTCGATGCGCTCGGTCTGGGCGGCGACCCAGCTGAGCACGGTGGCCGCGTCGGAGCCGTACGCCTCGGCGGCCCAGCACACGGCGTAACCCAGCCGGTCGGCCTCCTGGGCCACGGCCAGATTGTCCCCGTCCATTCCCGCACCCCAGTAGCCGAGGTTGAGTCCGAGTTGCATGGCCGAATCCCCTTACCCATGAGTAACGTGCCTGTGGCGCAGACCTTAGCGCGGGGGCGCCGACGGCGCTCCGTGCGGGCCCGTACGAGTTGTCCACAGGCAACCCGCCGCACTGGTTCCGGCCAGTAATCTCGCGGTCATGGAGCAGAGGCATCTCGGCCGTACCGGCCTGCGCGTGTCCCGGATCGGACTCGGCACCCTCACCTGGGGCCGGGACACCGAGGAGCATGACGCCGCGGACATGCTCAAGGCGTTCTGGGAGGCCGGCGGCACCCTCGTCGACACCGCGGACGTGTACGGCGGCGGGGAAGCGGAGTATCTGCTCGGGCGGCTGACGGAACGGCTCGTACCGCGCCGTGACCTGGTCATCTCCACCAAGGCGGGCAGCGTCCCGGACCCCGGGCGCCGCTTCGACGGCTCCCGCGGCCATCTGCTCGCCGCGCTGGACGCCTCGCTGGTCCGCCTGGGCACGGACCATGTGGACCTGTGGCACATCCACGCCTACGACCCCGGGACCCCGCTGGAGGAGACGCTCCAGGCCCTCGACATAGCGGTGGCCAGCGGCCGGGCCCGGTACGCGGGCGTGTCCAACTTCTGCGGCTGGCAGCTCGCCAAGGCGGCCACCTGGCAGCTCGCGGCGCCGGGCACCCGCACCCGGCTGGCCAGTACGCAGATGGAGTACTCGCTGCTCCAGCGGGGCGTGGAGCGCGAGGTGCTGCCCGCCGCGCTGGACCTGGGCGTGGGCCTGCTGCCCTCCTCCCCGCTCGGCCGGGGCGTGCTGACCGGAAAGTACCGGCACACCACGCCCACGCACTCGCGCGGCGCCTCCGAGCACCTGGCGCCGTTCGTGGAGCCTTATCTGGACGACACCGCGACGCGCATCGTCGACGCGGTGACGACGGCCGCCGACGGGCTCGCGGTCACCCCGCTCCAGGTGGCGCTCGCCTGGGTCCGCGACCGCCCCGGAGTCACCGCCCCGATCGTCGGCGCGCGCACCGCGCAGCAGCTCACGGCCGCTCTGTCAGTGGAGACGCTTAGTCTTCCTGACGAGATCTGCCGGGCGCTGGACGATGTGTCGGCGCCCCTGCACCGCTATCCCGATCACGACTGGAGCACGCTGTGAGCACGGAACCGGGGACCACGGAGGAGACGGGTCCGGGGACGCCGGAGACACCCGAGGCGCAGACGGCGCCGCGGACGCCGGACGAGACGGCCCGGGGTGGCGCCGCGGCGGACGGCGCGGACGGTGACGGTGACGGGGCGCCCGAGGGGACGGACGGCGGTACCGGCAAACCCGAGCTGTCCGAGGCGCAGGCCGAGCTGGCCGCGCAGCGGGTGGAGCGGGAGCGGATCGAGCGGCGCAGGGCGGAGCGCCGGGAGCCCGTCGAGAGCGGCGCCAAGCTGAGTGGGAAGGCGGCCGATCTGCTGGCCGCCGTGCGGGCGGTGGAAGGGGGCGGGAAGCCGGCGTCCACGGTGTCCGCCGAGCCCTCGCGGCCCGTACCCGAGCGGGCCGCGGAGCCGGGCCCCGCGGCCGCCCCGGCACGTCCGGCACCCGCGGCGGAGCCGGTGCGCGAGGAGCGGCCCACGCCCGCCCCCGCTCCGGCGCCGGCCGGGCCCGCGCCGCGGGCGGTGGACGCCGTACGGCGGGTACTCGCCGAGGGCGGCGCGCCGGAGGCGCTGGCGCGGCAGGCGGCCGGGGCGCTCGGCGAGGGCGCCGGGGAGGTGCTGCGGGAGGATCCCTGGCAGTTGCTGCGGGTCCCCGGGGTGCGGCCCGAGCAGGCGGACGGTTTCGCGCGGGCGCTGCTCGGCGCCGGGTGCGGTCCCGGGGACGAGCGGCGGGGCCGGTCGGTGACGGTCTGGCTGCTGGAGCGGGCGGCCCTCGCCGGGCACACCGCCCTGGAGCTGTCCGCGCTCACCGCGGCCCTGGCCCAGCGGGGCGTGCCGGACCCGGACGAGGCCGTGCGGAGCACCCTGGCCGAGGGCGAGGCGCTGGTGTTCGAGGACGCCCTGGAGGACGCGGGCGCCCCGTCCTCCGCGCGCGCGGAGGACGACGAGGAGGCGGAGCGCCCGGTGCGGGTGCTCATCGCCCTGGAGCGGTACGCCATGGCCGAGGAGAGCCTCGCCGACGGCCTGGCCCGGCTGATCGACTCCCCCTCCCGGGAGGCCGAGGAGACCTGGGCGCCGGTCGTCGCCGCGCTGTCGGGCGGCGGCGCCGAGCTGGCCCGCGCCGTCGCCGGACACGGTCTGGTCCTGCACACCGGCGGTGAGGCCGCGCGCGCCGAACCGGCGGCCCTGCTCGGCGCCGCCCGGGACGCCGGCCTGCGGGCGCTCGCCGTGTGCCACACCCCGGACGGCCGCGACCGTCTCGCCGCGCTGCCGCCGGCGCGCGGAGCGGGCGTGGGCACGGTCGCCGGGCTGCTGGCCGGTGCCGAGGGTCCGGGCCGGGACGGGGACGGAGCGCTGGAGCTGGACCTGCTGATCGTGCTGGACGCGCCCCAACTGGACGTGGAGAGCGCGGCGATGCTGGTGGAGTCGCTGCCCGACGGGGCTCGGCTGGTGCTCAGCGGGGATCCGGCGCTGCTGTGGTCGGCCGGTCCGGGGCGGGTCTTCGCCGATCTGCTCGCGGCCGGCGCCTGCCCCAGGGTCGCCTCCCGGCTGCCCGACCCCGGTCCGATCGGCGAGCTGCTCTCCGGGATCGGCGTCGGCGAGCTGAACCAGGTCGAGGCGCCCGGCAAGGAGGTCGTGATCGTGCCGGTGCGCGAGGCGGGCGAGGCCGTGCACCGCACGGTGCAGCTGGTCGCGGACTCGGTGCCGCGGGCGTTCGGGGTTCCCGTGGAGGGGACGGTGGTGATCACGCCGGGCCATGGCGGCGCGGCCGGTACCCGGGCCCTCAACTCCGCTCTGAAGGAGCGCCTCAACCCCGGCCCCGGCCGGTTCGGTGGCTTCGACCCCGGCGACCGTATCGCCTACTCCCCCGCCCCGGGCCGGACCCTGCCGGGCACGGTGGTGAAGGCCGACGCCGAGGGGCTGCACCTGTCCTGCGCGGGTGCCCCCGTGGTCGTACCCCGGGAGCGCGTCGAGGCGTGGGTGCGGCACGGATGGGCGCTGACCGCGCACCAGGCGGTGGGCGGACGCTGGCCCGCGGCGGTCGTGGTGCTGCCCGGCGACGCCGCCCAGGCGCTGAGCCGGCCGTGGGTGTACACGGCCTTCGGCCGGGGCGAGCGGCATCTCTCCGTGGTCCAGGGCGCGGAGGGGGCCCTGCCGCGAGCGGTCGCGGAGGTTCCGGCCAGGCCCCGCACGACCCGTCTGGCGGCCCTGCTGCGCCCGCAGTCCCCGACGGGCTGAGGCCCGGCGCCGTCGGGGGGGCGGCGGTCGCCCGGTACGGCCCCGTGCGGTGGTGCCGTACCGGCGGCGCGCCGTCACGGCACCGCCGCCGAGGTCACCTGCCGGCGCCCCGGACACCCGCGCCCGCCGCCCCGTCGGCCTCGCCGTCGTGCTCGCCGTCGTGCTCGTCGTCGGTCCCGTCCAGGTCCTCGTCGTCCACGAACTCCAGGTCGTCGTCCTCGGCGTCCCGGTCGGTGTCGTCGTGTTCGTCGTCGTGTTCGTCGTCCTCGTCGTCGAACACCGCGCTGACGTCGAACCGGCACACCACCGCCTGTGGATCGAAGTGCTCGAAGGGGGCCTCCAGCCACTCCCCGGCCTCCGTCGCCTCGTCGGCCGCGGTGACCCAGAGCGTGGAGTCGCCCTCCTCCAGGCCGAACTCCTTGTGCCGGGAGGCGATCTCGTCCGGTTCGAACTCGCCGAAGAGCAGGCCCAGCGCCCCGGGGACGGTGGCGGCGGCGTCCTCGTCCAGGCCGGCGAGGTCCTCGAAGTCCTCCGCGGCCTCGACCCGCTCGGCCTGGGCCAGCAGCCGCTGGGGCTCCGCCACGGTGTAGTCGCGGCGGATCAGCACGCTGATCGCGTGGGGTTCCTCGGGGCCCGCGTAGGGCGGCAACGTCTCGTCGGCGCCGGGGATCTCGAAGGGAGTGACCTCGTCGTAGCGGTCGTACAGCAGCTCGTCGTACACCTCGGCCGCCGCGGCCAGCTGGTTGAACGCCTCGAAAACGGCCGGGTCGTCGTCTCCTGACCTGCGTTCGACCGCCGCCAGGTGACGGTCGAGCGCGGTCTTGATCGCCTCGGCGGCGGCGCGTACCTCGGCAGCGGTGGGCTGCGCAGCATCAGACATAGTGCAGACGCTATCCGTACCGGGCACCAGCCCGCACAATAGATGCGATGCCGGAATACGAATTTGTCGACGTGTATGTGCCGCGCGGGGTGTCCCGCAAGGAGACCGCACGTCTGCTGACGGACCATGCCGAGTACGGACACTGGGAGTTGGACCGCCTGAGCCTGCTGCGCGACGGCAGCCGCAAGGTGCGGCTGCGGCGGCGGATCATCCGCCAGGTGCGGGCCACCTGGTGAGGCGGGGCCGCTGAGGGCGCCGGGGGCGCCCAGAAGGCGGAGCGGGCCCGCCGACAGCGCCGGACCCGCTCCTCACGCGCCGCCCGTCGCGGCGTGCTCGTCCGCCGGTCTCAGGCCGCCTTGGCCCGTCCCTTGCGGTAGAGCACGGCGCCCGCGATCAACGCGCCCGCCCCGGCCGGCAGCGCCAGACCCAGCGGCAGCTCACTGCCGGTGTGGGCGAGTTCGCCGGTGGTCGGGGACGCCGGGGAGCCCTGCGGCACGTGCACCTGCTGGGCCGGCGGGGTCGCCGGGGTGCCCGGCTGGTGCGGCGTACCCGGCTGGGTCGGCGTGCCCGGGTTGGTAGGCGTGCCGGGCTGAGTCGGCGTACCCGGCTGAGTCGGGTGGCCAGGGTGACCCGGGTGACCGGGGTGACCGGGGTGACCGGGGTGGCCAGGGTGACTCGGCGGGCTGGTGTGGCCGCCGCCCGGCGGGGTGCCGTGCGTCCCGCCGCCGTTGGAGCAGTGGTTGCCCGTGGCGGGGTTGCCCACGCCGACGACGTCGACGCTGTTGCCGCACGCGTTCACCGGGACGTCGATCGGCACCTGGACGGTGTTGCCCGATCCCACGCCCGGCGAGCCGGAGGTGTGTCCGCCGGCGTGCGAGCCGCCGGAGCCGCCGTGGCCTCCGCCGGTGTTGGCGCAGGCGTTGCCCATCGCCGGATTGAGCAGCCCGACGACGTTGACGGTGTTGCCGCAGACGTTCACCGGAATGTGGACCGGCACCTGCACGGTGTTGCCGGACACGACGCCGGGCGAGCCGGTGGCGGCGCCGGACGCGCCCGCGTCCGCGTGTGCCATACCGGTCGCGGCGGCGAGTACCCCGGTCGCCGCCGCCATGGTCATCAGACCTTTACGGGTTCCTTGTCGCATTGCTGCGTACCCCCCTGCCTTCGCTTGCCTTCACTGTCTGGAAAAGGCCGGTCGGCCTCGGAGCGCATGGCGCACGCTCCGAGGCCGACGGCTGAAAGAAGACGTCCCTCGGGGTGGAAAGCCCCGTGGGAAACCGGTGTCAGCTGTTGACGCAGGCGTTGCCGAAGGCGGGGTTCAGGATCCCGATCACGTCGATCGTGTCGCCGCACACGCTCACCGGAACGTGCACGGGCACCTGGATGACGTTGCCGGAGACGACACCCGGGGAGTGCAGGGCGGCACCCTGGGCACCGGAGTCGGCGACGGCCAGGCCCGCGCCCGCGAGAACCAGCCCACCGGTGGCAGCCGCGGCAGCGACGACCTTCTTGATCATTGTTCCTCCTCGTTGGCAAAGCGACCCCAAGGTGCGGGGTCGCATCACCTGTAACGAGGAGGGAGTAATGGAGCTACGAGCTTATGGTCGCATTCACCCTTCTCAGTCGATCCCGAACGCCCGGCCGAAATCGCGGCGTCCGGGCCCGAACCGCCGCGGCCGCTCAGGACGCGTCGATGAACCGGTCGAGCACCCGCACGCCGAACCGGAGGCCGTCCACCGGCACCCGCTCGTCCACGCCGTGGAACATGCCGGCGAAGTCCAGCTCCGGCGGCAGCTTCAGCGGTGCGAAACCGAAGCCGCGGATGCCGAGGTCGTCGAAGGACTTGGCGTCGGTGCCGCCGGAGAGCATGTACGGGACCGCCTTGGCGATGGGGTCCTCGGCGAGCAGCGCGGACTGCATGGCCTCGACCAGCGCCCCGTCGAAGCTGGTCTCCACGGCCTTGTCGGCGTGCACGTCCTCGCGGCGCACACGCGGGCCGAGCAGCCGGTCCAGGTCGCCGAGGAACTCGTCCTCGTACCCGGGCAGGAAGCGGCCGTCGATGTGCGCGGTGGCCTCGCCGGGGATGACGTTGACCTTGTAGCCGGCGTTCAGCTGCGTCGGGTTGGCGGTGTTGCTCAGGGTCGCGCCGATCAGTTTGGCGATGCCGCCGAGCTTGGCGACGGTCGCCTCCATGTCCTCGGGGTCCAGCTCCGTGCCGAGCGCGTCGCCCAGTTCGTCGAGGAAGGCCCGGGTGGTCTTGGTGACCCGCACCGGGAACCTGTGGCGGCCGACGCGGGCGACCGCCTCGGACAGCTCGGTGATGGCGTTGTCGCGGTGGATCATGGAGCCGTGCCCGGCGGTGCCGGCCACGGTGAGCTTCATCCAGTGCATGCCCTTCTCGGCCGTCTGGATCAGATAGAGCCGCCGCCGCTCGTTCACGGTGAAGGAGAAGCCACCGACCTCGCTGATCGCCTCGGTGACGCCCTCGAACAGCTCGGGGTGGTGATCGACCAGGTGGCGGGCGCCGAAGGTGCCGCCCGCCTCCTCGTCGGCGAGGAAGGCGACGACGATGTCGCGCGGGGGCCGCCGGCCGCCGCGCAGCCGGTCGCGCACGACCGCGAGGGTCATGGCGTCCATGTCCTTCATGTCGACCGCCCCGCGCCCCCACACGCACCCGTCGGCGATCTCGCCGGAGAAGGGGTGGTGGGTCCAGTCGTCGGCGTTGGCCGGTACGACGTCCAGGTGGCCGTGGATCAGCAGGGCGGGCCGGGAGGGGTCCTCCCCCGCGATGCGGGCCACGGTGGAGGCGCGGCCGGGGTGGGACTCGTGGATCTCGGGCTCCAGGCCGACCTCCGCCAGCTTCTCGGCGACCCACTCGGCGGCCTGCCGCTCGCCGGGCCCGGAGTGGTCGCCGTAGTTGCTGGTGTCGAACCGGATCAGGTCGCGGCAGAGGTCCACGACCTCGTCCTCACCGGTGACGCCCTGGGTCGTGTCCTTCTCGCTCACGCTGCTTCCTCCCGCTTCCCTGCTGGTGGGTCCCCCTCATCCTCTCTCCGGGCCCGGCCCCGGCCCAAGACCGGTCCCGGCCCGTCGCACGCCGTTCACGCCCGCCCGCCCCGGACCGGGGGTGATCAGCCACCCCCGAAAGCCTGGTAATGTTTCCTCTGTCGCCGCGAGGGAAACCCCGCCGAGGGAGAACCGCGCACGACAGACACCTTGTCCGGGTGGCGGAATGGCAGACGCGCTAGCTTGAGGTGCTAGTGCCCTTTATCGGGCGTGGGGGTTCAAGTCCCCCCTCGGACACCAGTGAAGGCCCCCGCTCTGCGGGGGCCTTTCGCGTGCCCGGAGGCGGCCGGGTTTTTAGACTTGGGGTGTGGCCCGGGTCAACGACGAGGTCGAGGCGATCCTGCGGGAGTACGCCGATCTCATCGCGATCACCGGAGGTGACGCGTTCAAGGCGCGTGCCTACGAGAAGGCGGCGCGTGCCGTCGGGGGGTATCCGGCCGATGTCTCGAAGCTGGACGAGCGGGGGCTGCGGGAGATCCCGAACGTGGGGCGGTCGATCGCCGACAAGGTGATCGAGTACCTGCGGACCGGGAGGATGGCGGCCGTCGAGGAGCGGCGGGCCAGGATTCCCGCCGGGGTGCGGGAGCTGATCACCGTCCCGACGCTCGGGCCGAAGAAGGCGCTGCGGCTGTACGAGGACCTGCACATCTCCTCGGTGGGCGAGCTGGCCGCGGCGATCGAGGCGGACCGGCTGGCCGATCTCAGGGGGTTCGGGGAGAAGACGCAGGACAACATCCGGCACGGGATCGAACTGCTGCGGCGGGCCGGGGCGCGGGTGCCGCTGGCGCTCGCGCTGGACACCGCCGAGGAGATCGTGGGCGCGCTGTCCGCGGTGACGGGGTGCGGGCGGTGCGCGTACGCGGGGTCGCTGCGGCGGATGCGGGAGACCGTCGGGGATCTGGACGTCCTGGTGGCGGCGGAGAAGTCGGGGCCGTTCATGGCGGCGCTGTGCGAGCTGCCGGGCACGGCCGAGGTGATCGCGCGGGGCACGAAGAAGACGTCGGTGCGCACCGGCAAGGGGCTCCAGGTGGATCTGCGGGTGCTGCCCCCGAGGTCGTGGGGCGCGGGCCTGCAGTACTTCACCGGGTCCAAGGCGCACAACATCCGCACCCGCACGATCGCCGTGCACCGGGGGCTGAAGCTGTCGGAGTACGGCGTGTTCGACGTGGAGAGCGGGGAGTCCGTGGCCTCGCGCACCGAGGAGGAGGTGTACGCGAGTCTCGGGCTGCCGTGGATCGTGCCGACGCTGCGGGAGGACCGCGGGGAGATCGAGGCGGGGCTGCGCGGGGAGCTGCCGCGGGTGGTGACCGAGCGGGACGTCCGCGGTGATCTGCACACCCACACGGATCTCACCGACGGCCTCGCGTCCCTGGACGCCATGGTGGAGGCGGCGGCGAGGCGCGGGTACGCGTACTACGCGGTGACCGATCACGCGCCGGACCTGTACATGCAGCGGATGACGGACGAGAAGATCCTGGCCCAGCGGGAGCGGCTGCGGGAGCTGGACGGGACGCATCGGCGGATGCGGCTGCTGCACGGTACGGAGCTGAACATCGGGCCGGACGGCGGGCTCGACTGGCCGGACGAGTTCCTGGCCGGTTTCGATCTGTGCGTGGCCTCGCTGCACTCGCACTTCGACCTCGGCCGCGAGGCGATGACCCGGCGGCTGGTGCGGGCGGTGGAGAACCCGTACGTGAACGTCCTCGGGCATCCCACGACCCGGTTGATCGGCCGCCGGGCGGGGGTGGACGCGGACTGGGACGAGGTGTTCGCGGTCTGCGCGGCGACCGGGACCGCGCTGGAGGTCAACGCCCAGCCGGACCGGCTGGACCTCGGGGACGAGGACATCCTGCGGGCGCGGGCGCACGGGGTGCGGTTCGCGGTGGACACCGACGCGCACTCGGTGCCGCAACTGGCGCAGCTGCGGTACGGCGTGGGCACCGCCCAGCGCGGCTGGCTGACCCCGGACGAGGTGATCAACACCTGGCCGCTGACCCGGCTGCGGCGGTTTCTGCGCAAGGGCGGGCGCTGAGCCTCACCGGTGCTGAGCCTCACCGGGCGGTGGGCCTCACCGGGCGGTGACGACGAGCGTGCCGTCGGGGCCTTCGTCGACACGGGTGCCCCCGGCCCGCCGGTCGAGGGCCGCCCGCAGCCAGGCGGTGTCCTCGGGCCCGGCGCGTTCCAGCCGCATCCGGCGGGCCCGGTAGGGCAGCAGCCTGAGCGCGGCCAGCCGGCCGCTGCCGGGGTCGAGGAGGGCCAGGTGGAGCAGCCGGAGGTCGTCGCGGTAGCGGTCGTGGCCGCCGATGCCCTCGTAGTCGTTCACCAGGTCCCCGCAGCCGTACAGGATCAGCCGGTCCCGGTGGATCTCCGGTGGGCGGGGGTGGTGCGAGGAGTGGCCGTGGACGATGTCGGCGCCGGCGTCGATCAGCGCGTGGGCGAGGCGGGTCTCGGCGCGGGAGATGCCGAGGCCCCAGTTGGGGCCCCAGTGGAGGGAGGCGACGACGAGGTCGCCGGGGCGGCGGACGGGGCGGAGGCGGTCCGCGAGGTCGTCCGCCGCGCCCGCGGGGAGCAGCGCGACCCCGGGGCGGCCGGCGGTGGCGGCCCAGTCGGGCGGGATGCCGCTGGACGGCAGGCCGTAGGCGAGGACGAGGAGGCGGCCGCCGGTGCGCAGCGGGACGCACGCGGGGCGCCGGGCGGCTTCGGCGTCGCGGCCCGCGCCCGCCGTGCGCAGTCCCGCCGCCGCCAGGGACTCCAGCGTCTCCGCGAGGCCGCGGGGGCCGAAGTCGAGGACGTGGTTGTTGGCGAGGACGCAGACGTCGGGACGGGCGGCGGTGAGACAGGGCAGGTTGGCGGGATGCATGCGGTAGTGGACGGCCTTGCCGGGGGCGAAGTCGCCGTCCGCGGTGACGGCGGTCTCCAGGTTGAGCACCCGGACGTCCGGCGTGGCCAGCGCGGCCAGCGCCTCGCCCCAGGGCCAGTCGTAGCCGACGGGGCGGGGGACGGGGCCGTTCGCGGCCTCGGCGAGGGCGACGTAGGCGCGGGCGTCCTTGACGTAGTCCTCCCGCAGGGCCGGGTCGCCGGGGTGCGGGAGGATCTGGTCGATCCCCCTGCCGAGCATGACGTCCCCGGCGAGGCACACCGAGACGGGGTCCCCGGACATGGCCCTAGACGTGCGCGGGTGCCATGTGGTCCGTGAACCAGTCGCGGGCCAGTTCGGTCACCCGTTCCAGCGTGCCCGGTTCCTCGAAGAGGTGGGTGGCGCCGGGGACGGTCTCCAGCCGGTTCTCGCAGCGCAGCCGGGTCTGCGCGTCCCGGTTGAGGTCGAGGACGAGCGGGTCGGCGCCGCCGACGATCAGCAGGGTGGGCGCGGTGACCTCGGGGAGCCGGGGGCCGGCGAGGTCGGGGCGGCCGCCCCGGGAGACGACGGCGGCGGGCTGCCCCTCGGCCGCGGCCCACAGGGCGGCGGCGGCGCCGGTGCTGGCGCCGAAGTAGCCGACGGCGAGGCCGGACGTCGCGGGCTCGGCGCGCAGCCAGTGGGTGGCGGCGAGCAGCCGGCCGGCCAGCAGCGGGATGTCGAAGACGTTGTCGCGGTCCTGTGCCTCCGCGTCGGTGAGCAGGTCGAACAGCAGGATGCCGAGCCCGGCGCGGCGCAGGCCCTCGGCGACCTGCCGGTTGCGGGGGCTGTGCCGGCTGCTGCCGCTGCCGTGCGCGAAGGCGACGACTCCGGTGGCGCCCTCGGGCACGGCCAGGTTCCCGCCCAGCCGTACGGCACCGGCCGGCACGGTCACCTCCCGCTCGGCGCCGGCCGGTCCGGCGGCCTCCGGTCCGGGGCTCGTACGACGCCGCCGTGCCCGGCGCAGACACGCCGTGACCTCCGCCTCCCCGGTCTGTGCGAAGTCGTCGTAGAACTGCCCGACGGCGGCGAAGTCCCAGGGTGTCTCCAGGCAGACGACGTCGTCGGCGTCGCCGCCGAGACGGTGGGCGAGGTCGCGGGGGGCGACGGGGACCGCGAGCACGATGCGGGCGGCGCCGCGGGCGCGGGCGACCCGGCAGGCGACGCGGGCGGTGGAGCCGGTGGCCACGCCGTCGTCCACGATGACGGCGGTGCGGCCGGCGAGCGGGACGGAGGGGCGCTCGCCCCGGTAGCGTTCGGCGCGTTCGGCGAGCACCCGGCGCTCGCGCTCCTCGACCCGGGCGAGTTCGTCCTCGCGCACGCCGGTGCCGCGCAGCACGTCGGCGTTGAGCACCCGCACGCCGTCCTCGCCGATCGCGCCCATCGCCAGTTCGGGCTGGTAGGGCACCCCGAGCTTGCGCACGAGGCAGACGTCCAGCGGGGCGTCCAGGGCCTCGGCGACCTCGGCGGCCACCGGCACTCCCCCGCGCGGCAGCCCGAGCACCACCACGTCCCGGCCCCGCAGCTCCGCGAGGCGGGCGCCGAGCCTGCGCCCCGCCTCCACCCGGTCGGCGAACGGCATGGTGGTCACCTCACTCCCGGGGCAGCCAGAGCGGAGTGGGGCGCTCCGTGTCGGCCGCGCCGAGCGCCCGCATGTCGCCGTTGGCGGCGCGCACCAGCAGTCGGCCCATGGCGATCAGGGCGCGTCCGGCGGCGAGTTCGTCGCCGATCTCGGGTATGTCGCGGTCGTACGGGTTGCGGCGGGCCTCGGCGTGGCTCTCCAGGACGTTGTCCCCGGTGTCCAGGACGATCCGGGCCGTGGTGTCCGGGTCGTGCTCGGACAGGTACAGGTTCAGCCGCCACTCCTTGACGGCCGGCGGGTGATGGCTGCTCACGGGTCGGGTCATCGTCCGTGCCTCCTCCTCGCGGCGCGGGCCCCGGGCGCGTCGGGCCGTGCGTCCGCCGCGGGTCCGCCCGTTCTCCACTGTGCACCCGTCCGGCGGCGCACGCCTCCCCTGCCCGGGACCCGGTGCGCCCGCCCCGGCACAATGGGGCGCATGACCACGCGCACCTGCCCCTGCGGACTGCCGCAGTCCTACGACGCCTGCTGCGGCCGTTTCCACTCGGGCGCCGCGAGCGCGCCGACCGCCGAGCTGCTGATGCGCTCGCGGTACTGCGCCTTCGTCAAGGGGGACACCGGGTATCTGCTGCGCACCTGGCATCCGCGGACCCGGCCGGAGCGGCTGGACCTCGATCCGCGGATGAGGTGGACCGGTCTGGAGATCCTCGGCGCCACCGACGGGTCCGCCTTCCACGCCACCGGGACTGTGACCTTCCGCGCCTCCTACCGGGGCGGCTCGCTGCACGAGCGCAGCCGGTTCGAGCGGGTGGACGGGGCGTGGGTGTACCTGGACGGGGACTTCCTGGAGTAGCCCGGCCCGTCGGGGCGCCCTCGCGCGCGGCGTCCCGGGCGGTCTGGACTACGGGGCCAGGATGTCCAGTTCCTGCAGCGCGCCCACGGTGATCTGCCGGGTGAGTTCCTCGGCGCGCGCCGCGTCCCGGGCGCGCACGGCCTCGGCCACCCGGACGTGCAGGGTGACGGCCGCCGGGTCGGGGTCCTCGAACATGACCTCGTGCTCGGTGCGGCCGGTCAGCACCTCGGCCACGACGTCGCCGAGGCGGGCGAACATCTCGTTGCCGGAGGCGGTGAGGATGACCCGGTGGAAGGCGACGTCGTGGTACAGGTACTCGGCCAGCCGGTGGCCGCGCGAGTGGGCGACCATGCCGAGCGCGCACTCGGTGAGTTCGGCGCACTGCTCGGGGGTGGCGAGCCGGGCGGCGAGGCCGGCCGCGGCCGGTTCGATCGCGGAGCGCAGCACGGTGAGCGAGCGCAGCTGGTGGGGGCGGTCGGCGCCGGCCAGCCGCCAGCGGATGACCTGCGGATCGTAGACGTTCCACTCGCACTTGGGGCGGACGGTGACGCCCACCCGGCGACGGGACTCGACCAGGTGCATGGATTCGAGGACCCGCACCGCCTCGCGCATCACGGAGCGTGACACCTCGAAGTGCTGAGCGAGTTCGTCGGTGCGCAGGATGCTGCCCGGCGGGTACTCGCCCGCGGTGATCGCGGGGCCGAGGGTGTCCAGTACGCGGCCGTGCAGCCCCCGGCCCGGTGTGCTCATGCACTCAGCGTACGGCGTAGGTCACGGAAACAAAAAGTCAGACTTATACATCACAGACTCTTGAATTCGTCGTACCTAATGGGTTTCAGTGTGGCGACGCCGCCGCGGCGTCGGATGTCGAGGAAGACAGCGAGGCAGTACATGCGAACCCCCCAGGTCGTCGTCGTGATGGGCGTCGCGGGGACGGGCAAGACCACGATCGGTCCCCTGCTCGCCGCGCGGCTGGGCGTCCCGTACGCCGAGGGCGACGACTTCCACCCCAAGGCCAACATCGACAAGATGACGGCCGGGATACCGCTGGACGACGGCGACCGCCGGCCCTGGCTGGACGCCATCGGCCACTGGGCGCACGGGCGGGCCGGGCTCGGCGGGGTGGTCAGCAGTTCGGCGCTGAAGCGGGCGTACCGCGACCGGCTGCGGGCGGTGGCGCCCGGGGTCGTGTTCGTGCACCTGACGGGCGACCGGAAGCTGATCGAGGACCGGATGGCGCACCGGCAGGGCCACTTCATGCCGACCGCGCTGCTGGACTCGCAGTTCGCCACGCTGGAGCCCCTCGGGCCGGACGAGACGGGTGTCGCCGTGGACGTCTCCGGCGGCCCCGAGGAGATCGCCGGACGTGCCGTACTGGCACTGGACGGGCTGTCCACCGCATCCGCGCAGCAGTAGCGCCCTCCCCAACTCCCCGTAACCGCAAGGAACCCCCGTGACCAGACTCAGCGTCGAGATGCTGGCAGCGGACGCCCCTCCGCCGATCTCCACCGCAGGCCACGCCCAGCTGGGCATCGCCGCACTGGTGGGCATCGCGGTGATCGTCCTGCTCATCACCAAGTTCAAGCTGCATGCCTTCCTGGCGCTGACCATCGGGTCGCTGGCGCTCGGCGCGGCCGCCGGCGCGCCCCTCGACAAGGTGCTCACCAGCTTCACCACCGGGCTCGGCGCCACGGTCGCGAGCGTCGGTGTGCTGATCGCGCTGGGCGCCGCGCTCGGCCGGCTGCTCGCCGACTCCGGAGGCGCGGACCAGATCGTGGACACCATCCTGGCCAAGGCCGGCGGCCGGGCGATGCCCTGGGCGATGGTGCTCATCGCCTCCGTGATCGGGCTGCCGATCTTCTTCGAGGTCGGCATCGTGCTGCTGATCCCGGTCGTGCTGATGGTCGCCAAGCGCGGCAACTACTCCCTGATGCGCATCGGCATCCCGGCCCTCGCCGGCCTGTCCGTGATGCACGGCCTGATCCCGCCGCACCCCGGTCCGCTGGTCGCGATCTCCGCGCTGCACGCCAACCTGGGCGTGACGCTGGCGTTCGGCATCCTGGTCGCCGTCCCGACGGTGATCGTCGGCGGTCCGCTGTTCTCGAAGGTCGCGGCCCGCTGGGTGGACGTCCCGGCTCCTGAGCGGATGCTGCCGCAGCGGCCCTCGCAGGAGCTGACGCGCCGTCCGAGTTTCGCGGCCACGCTCTTCACCATCCTGCTGCCGGTGGCGCTGATGCTGCTCAAGGCGCTCGTGGACATCGTCGTCGACGATCCCGCGAACACCACGCAGCGCGCCTTCGACGTCGTCGGCGCCCCGCTGATCGCCCTGCTCGCCGCCGTGCTCGTCGGCTTCTTCACGCTGGGCCGGCCCGCCGGGTTCAGCAAGGAGCGGCTCCAGGCCACGGTGGAGAAGGGCCTGATGCCCATCGCGGGCATCCTGCTGATCGTGGGCGCGGGCGGCGGCTTCAAGCAGACGCTGATCGACTGCGGTGTCGGCCGGATGATCCTGGACGTCTCCAAGGACTGGTCGATACCGGCGGTGCTGCTGGCCTGGCTGATCGCCGTGGTGATCCGGCTCGCGACCGGCTCGGCGACGGTGGCGACGGTCTCGGCGGCCGGTCTGGTCGCCCCGCTCGCGGCCGACATGTCGAGCGCCCACACCGCGCTGCTGGTCCTGGCGATCGGCACCGGCTCGCTGTTCTTCAGCTTCGTCAACGACGCCGGGTTCTGGCTGGTCAAGGAGTACTTCGGACTCACCGTCGGACAGACCGTCAAGACGTGGTCGATCATGGAGACGATCCTGTCGGTGGTCGGCGGCGCGCTGGTGCTGGTGCTGTCACTGGTCGTCTAGACGACCGTGCCGGTCGGTACGACGCCGCGGCCCGCCCCTCCTCGACCGCGAAGGCCGGGGAGGGGCGGGCTTCTTCATGGGCGGGGCACGGGCCGCGCACGGGCGGGTTCACGGGCCGGGCCCGGACGGGGCCGCCGTCCGTCTCCGGCGAGCCCGTTCACGGGCGCGGGCGCCACAACGGGTGCCGCTGTCTCGCCCACTCCTGGCTGACCGTCCCCGTGCGCAGCCCCTTGCGCGCCTCCGGGTCGCCGAGCGCCATGCCGATGTGGCCCGCGAGGACGACCGCGATGGTGAGGGCGAGCCAGTCGTGGACGAAGGTGGCGGAGGTGCGCCAGACCAGCGGGGCGAGATGGGTGAACCACATCAGCAGGCCGGTGCCGAGCATGACCAGGGTCGCGCCGGCGATCCAGGCGGCGTAGACCTTCTGCCCGGCGTTGAACTTGCCCGCCGGGCGCGCCGCGCGGCGCCGGTCGCGGAGCAGGGCGGCCCGCAGCCAGACCTTGTCGTGCGGGCCGAACCGGTTGAGGAAGCGCAGGTCGGCGCGGAAGGCGCGGGAGGCCAGGCCCAGCAGGACGGGGACGGGCAGGGCGAGCCCGGCGCACTCGTGGACGCGGACGACCAGGGCGCGGCGGCCGACCAGTACGGCGAGCTGGGGGATGTAGAGGACGGCCGCGGTCACCACGCACACGCCCATCAGCGCGGCAGTGGTGCGGTGGATCCAGCGTTCGGCCCGGGAGAAGCGGCGGATCCGGGCGGCGGGCCGGGCCGGGGCGTCAGCTCGTGGGCTCATCGGTGCGTCCGTTCGAACGGCCGACCCAGGCGTCGACGTCGTAGCCCAGGTTCTCCCAGTAGCCCGGCTCGACGCGGTCGGTGACGGTGATGCCGGAGAGCCACTTGGCCGACTTGTAGAAGTACATGGGCGCGACGTAGAGGCGGACCGGGCCGCCGTGGTCGTGGCCGATGCCCTTGTCCTGCATGCGCAGGGCGACCAGGACGTCCGGGCGACGGGCCTGGTCGAGGGTGAGGCTCTCGGTGTAGGTGCCGTCGAAGCAGGTGAAGCGGATCGCCTTGGCGGTGCGGCGGACCCCGGCTGCGTCGAGCAGATCGGCGAGGCGCACGCCCTCGAAGGGGGTGCCGGGGACCCGCCAGCCGGTGACGCACTGGACGTCCCTGACCAGCCGGGTCTGCGGGAGGTCACGCAGCTCGGCGAGGTCGTAGGCGCGGGGGCGGTCGACCAGGCCGCCGACGGTCAGGCGGTAGTCGGTGGCGTTCTTGGCCGGGACGGAGGCGGCGACCGAGTAGTAGCGGAAGCCGCCGCCGTTGGGCAGCAGGCCGGTCAGGCCCGTCGGGTCCTTGGAGGTCAGGCCCTCCATGGCGCGTTGCAGGGTGGGCGCGGCGAGCACACCGAGGGCGCCCAGGCCGAGGGTGCCGAGGAAGACGCGGCGGCCGACGGGGGTGCCGTCCCGCTCCTCGGGGGGTTCCGGATTCACCCCTTCATTCGAACACCGGTCTCGCGGGGTGACCAGCAGATCGGGGCACCGGTCAGGGATTCGTAAGGAATGCGCGGGCGCGGGCGCGGGCCGCGCGGAAGGCGGCGCGCGGGTCGCGGTGCGGGTAGCACCAGGGGGCCCGGGTGGCGTGGGCGCCGATGCGCCGGAAGAGGACGGCGGCCTCCGCCGGGCGGTCAGCGCAGGACAGGGCGAACGCGAGGTGGTTGAGGTCGATGTGGCGGCGGGGGTGTTCGTCGTGTTCCCACTCCAGCCACCAGTCGAAGCCGGCGCGCAGCATCCGGCGGGCGCGCGGCCCGGACCAGTGCGCCTGGGCGGCTGGGTCGGCCGGGGCGTGGCCGGTGGTGGCGAGCACCCGGTGGCGCTCGGCGAGGGCGACGACCGGCAGCACGGCCAGCGGGGAGTCGGCGGGGGCCTCGGCGGCGGCCAGCTCGGCGAAGTCGTACACCTGGTGGGACTCGGGACGCCCGCCCGAGGGCCGTTCGGCGAGGCGGGCGACGAGGAGATGGTGGGCGTGGTGGTGCTCGGGGTGGCGGCTGCGCACCTCGGCGAACGCGTCGAGGACCTCGCGCTCGGGGCCGGCGGTCCGGGCGAGGCGGAGCAGTCCGAGCCAGGGGGTGGGGTCGGCGGGGGCGAGCGCGGCGGCCCGCCCGCATGCCTCGCGGGCCGACCCGGGATCCTCCCGGCCGCGCAGGGCGCGCTGGACTCGGGCGAGGGCGAGCAGTGCCGCGGCGTCCGGGGAGCCGGGTTCGTCCTGGAGCCAGTCAGAGGCCCAGGCGGCGGCGTAGGGCTCGCGGGCGAGCGCGGCCAGCCGGTGGCCCCTGCGGTCCCAGTCGTCGCCGGTGCGCAGCAGCAGGGAGCGGGCGGCCTGGCGGCGGCCCTGGACCAACGCGGCGCGCGCGGCGCGCAGTTCGGCGTCGTCGAGGGCGTCGTCGTAGCCGCCGGAACGGTCCGGGGCGGTGGCACCGGAGGGGGCCGTGCGGGCCCGGCGCACGTCGAGCAGGGGCGGGAGTGGTGACACCGCGGAACTTCCTGTTTCTCGGGCTGCCATCGGCCGATCACACACAGCAAACCCGCAGGCCAAGGTTTGCGTCAAGCGGAACGCTGCTGTTAATGAGTTCAACTACCTTTCCACACAGGGAAATTGGGGTATTCCGCAGATACCCGACCGCCCGCCGGGCCGCGCCGGAACCGGCACGGGGCGCGGCGCTGTGGCGTACGTCATCCCGTCGTGCCGTTCACGCCGCCGCGGTGTGTGGCGTACGCCATGGCGCCCCGCGCCCCCGGCGCCGACCATGGCGGGCAACCGTCCCTTTCCGGGTTCTTCCGGGGCATGCCGTCCCGGGAGCGCTACAGTCGGCCACTACGCGTCCGTGGTCCGGCCGGATGATCGAGGTACGCAGCGTGTCGGTTCTGGTTCTCCTCCTCGCCGTGAGCGCGGCCTGCTGTCTGGGCCTCGGCTTCGTGCTCCAGCAGAACGCCGCGCAACAGGCGCCGCTGAGCGACTTCCTGTCCTTCAGGCTGCTGCTCGACCTGATGCGGGTGCCGCGCTGGCTCGGCGGTCTCGGGCTGGTGGTGGCCGGCATGGTGCTGGGTGCGGTGGCCCTCGGCAAGGGTGAGATCTCGCTGGTGGAGCCGCTGCTCGCGACCAATCTGCTGTTCGCGCTCGCGCTCTCCCGGTACCAGACCGGACAGCCGCTGGGACGTCAGGGCTGGGCGGGGCTGCTGCTGCTCGCGGGCGGGGTGAGCGCGTTCATCACGGCGGGTGAGCCCCGGGCCGGCGACGCCGTCGCCGATCCGCTGCGGCACTGGCTGATCATCGGCGTGGTGGTGGGCGTGGCCCTGGCCCTGACGACGTACGCCAAGCGCTCCCGGCCGAACTGGGCCGCCGCGCTGCTGGCCCTGGCCGCCGGGCTCCTCTACGGGGTGCAGGACGCGCTGACCCGGGTGAGCGGCACGCTCTACTCCGAGGGCGGCTTCGCGGAGCTGTTCACCGGCTGGCAGCCGTACGGCGTGTTCCTGTGCGGGGTCACCGGGCTGGTGCTGGTGCAGAGCGCCTTCGAGACGGCGCCGCTGCGGATGTCGCTGCCCGCGCTCACCGCGGCCGAGCCGCTCGCCGGGATCCTGTGCGGGGTGGGCTTCCTCGGCGACCGGCTGCGCACCGACACCGGGGCACTGGCCTGGGAGGCGGCCGGGCTCGCGGGCGTGGTCGCGGGCATCGTGCTGCTCGGGATGCACCCGGCGATGCCCCGCGGCACGACCGGGTCGAAACCGCCGGCCCACGAACTCCAGCGCCGCTGAATCCCCCGTCCGTACCGCATGCGCCCGTGCTTGGATGAGGGCATGAACCCTGCTGACGAGATCCTCGACATCGTCGACGAACACGACCGCGTCGTCGGGCAGTTGCCGCGCGGCGAGGTGTACGGGCGCGGGCTGCGCCACCGCTGTGTCTTCATCCAGGCCCGGGACGCGCGCGGGCGCCTGTTCGTGCACCGGCGCACGGCGACCAAGCTGGTGTTCCCCGCCCTGTACGACCCGTTCGTCGGCGGGGTGGTGGGCGCGGGCGAGTCCTACGACGAGGCGGCGCTGCGGGAGGCCGAGGAGGAGCTGGGCGTGTCCGGTCTGCCCCGGCCGACGTACCTCTTCAAGTTCCTCTACGACGACGGAGCCGGGAAGACCTGGTGGTCGGCGGTGTACGAGGTGCGCTGCGAGCTGCCCGTGAACCCCCAGGCGGAGGAGGTCCAGTGGCACGGCTTCCTCTCCGACGAGGAGGTCGAGGAGCGCCTCGGCGAGTGGGAGTGGGTGCCGGACGGGCTGGCCGCGTACGAGCGGCTCGCGGCGTTCCGCGCCGGGACCTGAGCACCCCTCCCGAGGACCCCGCCCCGCCCCCGTGGCCCGCGTCACGTTTCCCCTCGTGTTCGCCGCGCACACTGGACGACATACCGACCGGTCGGCATCATGAGTCGAGTCCCGCACCCGACCGTTCACAGGAGTGACACATGAGCGCCGACCACCCGCCCGGACTGGACCTGGACCGGCTGCGCGCCCTGCTGGAGCGTGAGCGCCCGGGGCTGGTGCGGGGGCCGCTCACCGGGCGGCTGATCGAGGGCGGCCGGTCGAACCTCACCTACGCGCTCTCCGACGGCTCCTCGAAGTGGGTCGTCCGCCGCCCACCGCTCGGCCATGTCCTCGCCACCGCGCACGACATGAAGCGCGAGCACCGGGTGATCAGCGCCCTGCACCCCACCTCCGTGCCGGTCCCCGCGCCGGTGCTGCTGTGCGAGGACGAGGAGGTGCTCGGCGCGCCGTTCTACATGATGGAGTTCGTGGAGGGCACGCCGTACCGCACCTCCGCACAGCTCGCCCCGCTCGGCGCGGAGCGGGTGCGCGGCGCGGTGCTGTCCCTGGTGGACACGCTGGTCGAGCTGCACGCGGTGGACCCCGCCGAGGTGGGCCTCGGCGACTTCGGCCGCCCGGAGGGCTATCTGGACCGGCAGCTGCGCCGCTGGGGCAAGCAGCTGGACGCCTCCCGCGACCGCGAGCTGCCCGGCATCGACGACCTCCACGCCGAACTGGGGCGCAGGCTCCCCGTCTCCCCCGCCGCCACCGTCGTGCACGGCGACTACCGGCTGGACAACGTGCTGATCGGGGCGGACGACCGGATCACGGCGATCCTCGACTGGGAGATGTCCACGCTCGGCGACCCGCTGACCGACCTCGGCCTGCTGGTGATGTACAGCCGCACCCTGGACGTGCCGGACTCGCCCGTCTCCACCACCGCCGAGGCGCCGGGGCACCCCGCGCCCGAGGAACTGGTCGAGCGGTACGCGGCGCGCTCCGGCCGGGACGTCTCGGCCGTCTCCTGGTACGAGGCGTTCGCGTTCTTCAAGCTCGCCGTGATCCTGGAGGGCATCCACTACCGCTTCACCCTCGGCCGGACCGTCGGGCGCGGCTTCGACCGGATCGGCGAACTGGTGCCCGTCTTCATCGACCACGGACTGACCACCCTTCAGGAAGGCTGACCGCCATGGACTTCGCGTTCGACGCGCGCACCGAGGAGATGCGGGCCAAGCTGCTCGCCTTCATGGACGAGCACGTCCACCCGGCCGAGCCGGTCGCCGAGGAGCAGCGGGCCGCGCTCGCCTCGCCGTGGGACACCCCGGCGGTGGTGGAGGAGCTGAAGGCCGAGGCGCGCAGGCAGGGGCTGTGGAACCTCTTCCTGCCGGGCACGGAGTACGGCGCGGGCCTGACGAACCTCCAGTACGCGCCGCTCGCCGAGATCACCGGCCGCTCCCCGCACCTGGCACCCACCGCGACCAACTGCGCGGCGCCCGACACCGGGAACATGGAGGTGCTGGCGCAGTTCGGCGACGAGGCGCAGAAGAAGCAGTGGCTGGAGCCGCTGCTCGCCGGTGAGATCCGGTCGGCGTTCGCGATGACCGAGCCGGAGGTGGCCTCCTCGGACGCCACCAACATCACCACCCTCATCGAGCGGGACGGCGACGAGTACGTCATCACCGGCCGCAAGTGGTACATCTCCGGGGCGATGAACCCGGACTGCCGGATCTTCATCGTGATGGGCAAGACGGACCCGGAGGGCGCGGACATCCGCCGCCAGCAGTCCATGGTCCTGGTCCCGCGCGACACGCCCGGGGTGACCGTCGAGCGGGCCATGCGGGTGTTCGGGTACGAGGACCACTCGCACGGCGGACACGCCGAGGTGGTCTTCGACCGGGTGCGGGTGCCGGTGACCAACCTGATCGGCGAGGAGGGCGGCGGGTTCGCCATCGCGCAGGCCCGGCTCGGCCCCGGCCGGATCCACCACTGCATGCGGCTGATCGGCATGGCCGAGCGGGCGATCGAGCTGATGTGCCGGCGCGCGGTCTCCCGTACGGCGTTCGGCAAGCCGCTGGCCCGGCAGGGCGTGGTGCAGAACTGGATCGCCGACGCCCGGGTGACGGTCGAGCAGCTGCGGCTGCTGGTCCTGAAGACGGCCTGGCTGATGGACACCGTCGGCAACCGGGGCGCGCACACCGAGATCCAGGCCATCAAGATCGCCACGCCGCGCGCGGTGGTGGACATCCTGGACCGGGCGATCCAGCTGCACGGCGCGGGCGGGGTGAGCCAGGACTTCCCGCTGGCCGAGCTCTACGCCGCCGCCCGCACCCTGATGCTGGCCGACGGCCCGGACGAGGTGCACCAGCGGTCGCTGGCGCGACGGGAGCTGAAGAAGTACCTCTAGGAGGTCACGCGTGTGGGGCGGCCCGCGAGGGGCCGCCCCACACCGGCGTTCACGGACGCAGCGCGCGCAGCAGCAGGTCCGCGAGGTGGTCGGCCACCTGCTGGGGGCTCAGCGGTCCGTCCGGGCGGTACCAGGTGGACAGGTGGTGGACGGAGCCGAAGTGGTAGTCCACGACGAGGTCGGCCGGGGTCGCGGTGGAGAAGACACCGGACTTCTGCCCCTCCTCGATGAGCGCGCGGAACCTTTCGTGGTAGCGGCGCCGTTCGGCCCGTACCTGCTTGTGCTTCTCCGGGCTCAGCTGGTGCATGGAGCGGAAGAAGATCGAGGCGTCGTCCAGGTTCTCGATGGTCGACACCACGACGTCCGCCGCCGCCTCCCGCAGCCGCCGCTCCACCGGCGCGTCCATGTCGGCGAAGTGGTCGAGCCGTTCCTGCTGGACACGCAGCATGCGCGCGTACACCTCGTGCAGCAGATCGTCCTTGGAGCCGAAGTAGTGGTACAGCGCCCCCTTGGTGACGCCGGCCGCCTCCACGATCTCCTGTACGGAGGTCCGGTCGTACCCCTGCTCGGCGAAGAGCCGGGTGGCGGCGGCCAGAAGCCGCTGCGGAACAGGTGCTCCGTCGCCGTCCGTCGTCCTGGGCACTGCCGCCACCTGCCTTTCCGTGATGTCGCCAGTTCAGTTCTGACGTCCGCCGTCGCCGCGGGAACGAAGCTCCCGACGGAGGATCTTCCCACTCGAGGTCTTGGGCAACTCGGGCAGGATCTCCACCTGGCGCGGATATTTGTAGGCGGCCAGTCTCTCCTTGCAGTACACCGCGAGTTCATCCGGGTCCGCCTCGGCACCCGGACGCAGGCTGATGTACGCCTTGACGGTCTCCCCGCGGTAGCCGTCCGGGACGCCGACGACGGCCGCCTCGCGCACCGCCGGATGGGTGTACAGGACGTCCTCGACCTCGCGCGGCCAGACCTTGAACCCGGACGCGTTGATCATGTCCTTCTTGCGGTCCACGACGTAGAGCCAGCCCTGCGGGTCCATGAACCCGATGTCGCCGGTGTGCAGCTCGCCCCCGGGGAAGGTCTCGGCGGTCGCGTCCGGGCGGCGCCAGTAGCCGGGGATCACCTGGGGCCCGCGCACCACGATCTCGCCCTGCTCGCCGAACGGCACGTCCGCGCCGTTCTCGTCCACGATCCGCACGAGCGTGTCCGGTCCCGGCAGCCCGACCGCGAGGGTCCCGGAGACCGGGTCGACCGGTGCCTCCAGGGTGGAGGGCACGGAGGCGCACGGGGCGGTGCACTCGGTGAGGCCGTACCCGTTGCGGATGTACGCGCCGAACCGCTCCCGGAAGCCCTCCACCAGCGCGGGCGGCAGGGGGGCGCCGCCGGAGGCGAGGTGCACGAAGGAGGAGAAGTGCTCCGGTCCCGCTCCGGGGTGGGCGCCGAGCGCCATGAACGCGGTGGCGGGGCCGACCGTGAACACCGGGCGGTGCTCGGCGAACGCCTCCAGGACGACGCCCGGCTCGAAGCGGTAGGCGAGGACCAGGGTGCCGGCGCTGTTCAGACAGGCACCGAACTGGCAGACCATGCCGGTGATGTGGAACAGCGGCGCGAGCGCGAAGTAGACCGGCCCCTCGGGCAGCGGGAGCCCGGTGCGCTGGCGTTCCACGGTGTACATGATGTTGCCGTGGGTGTTGGTGGCGCCCTTGGGGGTGCCGCTGGTCCCGGAGGTGTAGCTGATCAGCGCGATGTCGCCGGGCCCCGGGTCACGCCCCTCGGGCACCCGCCCGCCCTGCCGGGCCACGGTCACCAGGTCCTCGGCGTCGGGGGCCGGTGGCAGCCGCTCGAAGGCCAGCACCCGCTCGTCGTCACGCGTCTGGAAGTCCAGCTCGCACCCGGTGAGCACGATCCGCACCGGCGAGCCGTCCGCCGTCCGCCGCAGGTACGACTCCCATGCCCGGTCGGAGCAGATCAGCGCGGCCGCCCCGGCGTCCCGCAGCACATGGCCGACCTCGGCCGACTTGTACATCGGGTTCACCGGCACCACGGTCGCGCCCGCCTTCCAGGCGCCGAGCACGGCCAGCACGAAGTGCGGGGAGTTCTGCAGGAGTACGGCCACCCGGTCACCGCGCTCCAGGCCGCGCGCGGCGAGGTGCGCGGCGACCGAGTCGCTGAGTTCGTCGGCCTCGCGGTAGCTCAGCCGGGCGTCGAAGTAGGCGAGGAAGGTGCGCTCGGGCGCCTCCGCGACGGCGGCGCGCAGAGCGTGGACCAGCGAGTCGGCCGGGGCGACGGGGCCGCGCTGGGCCTCGTCGAGCAGGGCCAGCCAGGGCTTGGCCGCGTAAGGGGAGTCGCTCACGAGACCTCCTCCACCTTCTGCTGGAGCAGGTTCATGCCGGCCAGCCAGCGCTCCGGGTCGGCGGCGCGCGCCCGGTAGCGGGAGCCGGTCTCCGGGTGCGGCAGGATCAGGAAGCGGTCCTCCTCCATGCCCTTGAACAGCGCGTCGGCCACGTCCTCCGGCTCGATCGCGGTCGGCACCAGCACCACCTCGCCCGCGGTGCCGGTGGCCGCGAGCATGTCGGTGCGCACGCCCTCCGGACAGATCGCGTGCACCTTCAGACCGCGGTGGCGGTACGTCAGGGACAGCCACTCGGCGAACGCGTGGGCGCCGTGCTTGGTGACGCTGTAGGAGGGGGCGCCGACCATGGTGAGCAGCCCGGCGGCGGACACGGTGGCGACGAACCGGCCGCTGCCCCGCTCCAGCCAGTGCGGCAGCAGGGCATGGGCCGCGCGGACGTGCGCCATCACGTTGACGTCCCAGGCCAGCGCCCAGGACTTCTCGTCCAGCGGTCCGCCGACGTCCCCGTCCGAGAAGCCGACCCCGGCGTTGGCGCAGTACACGTCGATGGTCCCGCCGAGCGCGTCCCGCGCGTCCTCGACGATCGCGGAGGCGTCCCCGGGCAGGGCGGTCCCGCCGATCTCCTCGGCCACCGCCTTCGCCTTCCGCCCGTCCAGGTCGTTCACCACGACCCGTGCCCCGGCGCCGGCGAATCTCCGGGCCAGCGCGGCCCCGATCCCCCCGCCGGCGCCGGTGACGACGACTCCCGCATCCTGCATGGCTTCCACCATCGGTCTCCTTCGACACGACGCGACTCGGCTCAGCGCGGCCAGACTAACCGGTCGGTATGTGTGAAGGAAGGGCCATCGCACCAACCTCTAGAGGCCCGCACCTTCCGCAGCAACGGAGGTCCCATGCAGCTGTCCCGAAGAAACCTCCTGGCCACGGCCACCCTGGCGGCCGTACCGGCCGCGGCCCCCGAACCGGCCGCGGCCCCCCAGCACCGCGAGCCCTTCCGCACCGGATTCGAAAGACTCGCGGCCGACGGCTACCAGCTCCTGCACGGCCGGCGGATCGGCATCGTCACCAACCCCACCGGCATCACCCGGGACGCCCGGCACATCGTGGACGTCATGCACGAGGACCACCGGGTCGACCTGGCGGCGGTCTTCGGCCCGGAGCACGGCTTCCGCGGCACCGCGCAGGCCGGCGGTTCCGAGGGCCGCTACGACGATCCGGAGACGGGTCTGCCGGTCTACGACACGTACCTCAAGAGCGGCCGGCCGCTGGCCGACGTCTTCACCGCCTCCGGCGTCGACACGATCGTCTTCGACATCCAGGACGTGGGCGCGCGGTTCTACACGTACATCTGGACGCTGTACGACTGCATGGAGGCCGCCCGGATCGCCGGCAAGCGGTTCGTCGTGCTCGACCGCCCGAACCCGGTCACCGGCCGCGAGGCCCGGGGCCCGGTGCTGCACGCGGAGTTCGCCACGTTCGTCGGCCGGCAGCCGATCGCGCAGGCGCACGGGATGACCGTCGCGGAACTGGCCCGGCTGTTCGACGAGGAGTTCCTGACCGCGCCCGTCCCCCTGGAGACCGTCCTGATGACGGGCTGGCGGCGCACGGACTTCTACGACGCCTCGGCCCTGCCCTGGGTGCCGCCGAGCCCCAACATGCCCACCCCGGACACGGCGTTGGTGTACTCCGGCACCTGCATGTTCGAGGGCACGAACCTCTCCGAGGGCCGGGGCACCACGCGGCCGTTCGAACTCCTCGGCGCCGAGGGCGTCGACGGCCGCTGGGCGGCGGCCGCGAACGCGCTGGGGCTGCCCGGGGTGCGGTTCCGGGAGGCGTACTTCGCGCCCACGTTCTCCAAGTTCGAGGGCAGGACGGTCGGCGGGGTGCAGGTCCATGTGACGGACCGGGCGGCCTACGACCCCGTACGCACCGGGATCGCCCTGCTGGTGACCGCGCGGCAGGTCTGGGACGGCTTCGCGTGGCGGCCGGACGACTGGATCGACAAGCTCACCGGTTCGGACCGGGTGCGCACGATGATCGACGCGGGCGCGGACACCGACGAGGTGGTGGGCGCCTGGCAGCGGGAACTGGCCGCGTTCCGGCGGATCCGGGAGGAACATCTGCTCTACGGGTGAGGCGCGAGGGCTGGCCAACTCCACTGCGTCGCGGGACAATTACACCCGGTAACATGTCCTTTCCGCGGGGCGAGGGAGCCTGAGATGGCGGATCCTGGGATGAGCGTGTCTCCCTACTGGGAACTGACCTTCGACACGAGCGGGGACGCCGACCCGCCCGAACGCGATCGCCTGCTGGCCCAGGTCACCGAACGCGGCGTGCGTGACCTGGTCGTCTTCGCACACGGCTGGAACGAGGACCGCTCGGCCGCCACCGCCCTGTACCGCCGCTTCTTCGCCCCGTTCCCGGCGCTCGCGCCAAGGGCGCGCCTCGGGTACGCCGGTGTGGTCTGGCCGTCGATGCGGTTCAGCGACGAGCCGATCCCCGACTTCCCGAGGTCGGTCGCGGCGCCGGGGGCGGGGTCCGGACCGGCGCTGGACGCGGAGACCCGGCGCGGGCTGCTCGTGGCCTTCCCGGACCGTGCGGACGTCCTCGACCGGCTGGGCCGGCTGCTGGACGAGCGGCCGGAGGGCGAGGCGGGGCTGCCGGAGTTCGGGCGGCTGGTGCGGCTGCTGCTGGGCGGGGCGGGGCGGGCCGCGGCCGACACCGACGAGGAGGGCGAGCCGGCCGTGTTCACCGAGGAACCGGCCACCGCCTGCGCCGAGTTCGCCGGCGCGCTGGCCGCCGTCGCGGCGCCGGGCGGCACCGAGGGGTTCGGTCTGCCCAACCCCTGGGAGGGCGCGAAGGAGCTGCTGCGGCAGGCGGCGTACTACCAGATGAAGGGACGGGCCGGGACCGTCGGCGAGCACGGGCTCGGGCCGCTGCTCGGCAGGCTGGCGGCCGGGGCGCCCGGGGTGCGGGTCCACCTGGTGGGGCACAGTTTCGGTGCGCGGCTCGTGGCGTTCGCGCTGCGCGGGCTGCCCGGCAGGGCGTCCCCGGTGAAGTCGGTGACGCTGCTCGAAGGGGCCTTCTCGCACTACGCGTTCTCTGAGCGGCTGCCCGACGACCCGCACAGGTCCGGTGCGTTGAAGGACCAGCAGCGGCGGATCGACGGCCCGCTGGTGTGCTGCCACTCGCACTTCGACGCGGCGCTCGGCACGTTCTACCCGCTGGCCTCGCGGCTCGCGGGGGACGACCGGTCCTGCCTGGGCGACGAGATCGCGGCCGTGCTGGGTCCCCGGTGGGGCGCGCTGGGGCACGACGGGGTGCAGGCGGTGCCGGGCACGGCCCGGCTGGATCTGGCCGGCGCCCTGGCGGGCCGGCTGCCCGCGTCGGGGTGTGTGAACGTGGACGCGGCCGCGGTGGTCCGCCGGGGCGGTCCGCCGGCCGGGGCGCACAGCGACATCCTGCACCCCGAACTGGCCCGGGTGGTGCTGGCGGCGGGCCGGATCGCCTGACCCGCCGCCAGTCACCGCTCGCTCGGTGCCGGGGTCACCGGTGCGAGGTGTACTCCACGACCTGCTGGAAGGTCGGCCGGTTCTGCCAGCTGATGTTGCCGTGCTTGATGCCGCCCAGCGTGCGCTGGACGATCGAGTCGGCGCACCACTGGTCACCGGCGGAGCAGAGGCTGTCGCCCGGGTAGACCTGGGCGGCGGTCATCCCGGCGGCCTGCTTGAGGCTGCTGATCAGGATGTCCCGGCAGGAGCCCAGGTTCCCGTCGCCGCAGTACTTCTCGGCGAGGGGACCCTGCACGTCCTGCCCGAGCACTGCCCGGATGTCCTTGTCGACATAGCTCCACCAGCCGTACTGGAAGGAGCTTCCGGCGTGCGAGCCGGTCGGTCCGTGCCCGGCGGACGGGGCCTCGTCGATGGACAGGTTGCCGGTGAACGCGTTGTACAGGTCGCTGCCGAGGCCGGGCTGGAACTCGGCCTTGACCAGCAGCGGCCACCAGGCGTCCAGGATGCGGATCGCGTCGGCGTTCGCGTACTTCTTGGAGCCCGCCGACGTCTCGGTGCGCTGGGCGCCCGCGCCCACCCACGCCTGGAGCTTGTTCACCGCGTCGGCCGCCGCCGGGTCGGTCACCGGCGAGGAGTCGATCACCTGGAGCAGCTCGGGCAGCACGTCCTCGGCGCGCAGGTCGGTGACGCCCGCCGACGCCATGGCCTGCACCAGCTGGGAGCGGGTCACCCCGCCGGCCGCGACCAGCTTCTTCACCCGGTCGTCCAGCAGGTTGCCGCGGTGCACGGAGCCGTCGCCCCAGGAGGCGGTGGTGTAGTCCTTGGCCTGCTTGTTGTTCCAGGAGATGTAGTAGTCCTGGTCGATGGAGTTGGGGTGGGCGGAGGGCGGCGTGTAGTCGGCCGTGTTGGTGTCCGGGTTCCAGTTCCGCCACTCGTACGCGGGCTGCGCCCACACCGGGAACTCGGCGTCGACGCCGTCCGCGCGGACCGGGTTGTCACCGCTGTTGTAGTAGGCGGTGTGCTGCGAGTCGGCGTAGAACCAGTTGAAGGTGTAGTTGATGTGCTGCGCCGCGCTCTGGAAGTCCTGGGGACCCTTGACGTAGCCGGGGTCGTTCAGCATCTGGAAGCCGATGATCGAGTCGACCTCGTGCAGGTAGGAGGAGCGCAGGCTGGTGTAGGCGACCTTCTTGCCACCGACGGTCGCCCGGTACTCCACCGGCCCGTACTTGGTGCGCCACACCCTCATGGTGTACGACCCGGCGGCGGTGCCGTCGGCCAGCGTGGGCGACCAGGAGTTCTTCTGCTCGACCTTGTCCATGGCGGTGCAGGTGCCGTGGTACAGGTAGTGGTAGTCGTCCTGGCACAGCTCGACGGCGTACGTGTCGATGATGTCCTGGCCGGAGGTGGTCGCGCTCCAGGAGTAGTCCTGGCCGCGGCCGAGTTCGACGTACATGCTCAGGCCCGCGAAGGAGGCGCCGCGGGCGCTGATGCCCGGCCCCTGGATCTCCTGGAGCATGAGCAGCTGCGGCGCGAAGTAGCCTGTCTGCGGCCCGAAGACGGCGATCGGATGGCCGCTCGCGGTGTGTTTGCCGCTCACCACCAGGGCGTTGGACATCCCGCGGTGGGCGGAGCTCAGGTCGGTCCTCGCGGCCGAGGTGGAGGCGCTCTTGGCGGCGGAGGTGGCCGCGCTGCCGGTGCGGTCGTAGACCAGCGGCTCCTGGGTCACCGAGCCGGCGTCGGGCATCGCCTGCCCCTTGGCGGTGGCGGGCTTGGCGCCGTACGGGAAGCTCTGGCCGTCGTGGACGGTGAGCACGGCCTCGGGGTCGTTGCGCTCGCGGAAGGACTCCCAGACCTTGGTGCCCTGCTCCACGCCGTACTTGTCCTGCGCGGCCATCAGGGACAGGGCGTTGTTCACCTCTCCCCCGCCGCCGGAGCCGAACAGCGAGCCGATGACGGAGGCCAGCGCCACCAGGTCGGTGATCTTGAAGTGGTCGATGGTGCCGGCGTTGGTGATGGCGTTTTTGTGGCCGGTCAGGTCGTACTCGCCGGGGAAGTAACGGCCGCTGTCGGAGGCGTCGATGTAGGCGTTGATGCCGTCCAGGTAGGCGTCGGAGTCCGCCAGGGCCTGCCGGCCGCGGGCTCCGTTGTCCGCGACGGCACGGTCGATCTGCGCCTGGAGGTCGGCCTCGGTGTAGGGCGCGTTGCGGTAGAACTGCTGCTCCAGGCCCTGGTTGGCGGCGGCGCCGCCCGCGAAGGAGGTCAGCTGGCCCCGGCCGACGTGCCGGAAGACGTCCATCAGCCACAGCCGGTCCTCGGCCGCGGCGTACCCGGCGCCGAACTCGGTGCCGTAGCGGGTGGTGCCGGTGATGTGGGGCACACCGGTCTTCTTGTCGCGCACGATCGTCACGTCGCCGCGCCCGTTCGGCTTCTCCGTCGAGGCGACCTGGTCGGACGGGACGCCGAACGAGGCGTCGTTGAAGAAGTTGTTGATGGTCGCATCGCTCAGGCCCTTGTAGCCGGTGGCCAGGCCGGCGTACGGGCCGAGCTGGTCCTCGGCGTGCGCGGGCTGGGTGCCGAAGGCCTGGTTGAGGAGGATCTGGGCGAGGGTGGCGTTGCCGTTCTCGCCGGGCGGCAGGATGTCCGAACACCGGCCGCCGCAGTAGTCGTTCGCGGTGGCCGCGGGGGCGGCGGAGGTGGCCGCGCTCGCGGCGCTCTGGGTAATGGGGGAGACAAGTCCGGCTATCAGAACGCATACCGAGGCCGTCTTCAGGAACCCGGGAAGTCGGCGGAACGTTCTCACTCTGTCAAGGGCGGTCCGTGGGGTGCGCCGTGGCATGGCAGCTCCTAGCGACTGGGGTGCGCGAACGTTACCGCCGGTATCCCCGAAGTTGAAGATGAACATGCGTCACGTTTTTGAGTTTGCGGGAAGGCCGAGCAGAACAACCGCGTGAAGTGATGGAGCCGAAGCGCCTGTCGCCACGTCTATCAGGCGACGTCCGTACGACGACGCCGAAGTGGCCGCGGAACAGGTGCAGGTGTGACGGAGGTGCAGGGCGATGGCCGGTTTCCGGAGTCTGGCGAGACAGGTACGCGATCCGGGCTGCGATCTGGCACTGCGGCGCTACTCGCTGCGCAAGTGCCTTGAGAAGTTCGCCCCTTACGGGCATCGGGCGACATGGGACCACCTGTGCGCGCGGGCCGGGTTCGGTCCCGAGGACCGCTCCCCCGACCCGGCGCGGCTCGTGGCCGCGCTGGAGGAGCTGGAGGAGGCCCGATCCGTCTGGCTCGGCTACGAGAGCGAGTTCACCGAGCGCCGCCGCCGCGAGAAGCACGACGGGCTGCGCCGGCCGGGCAGCGTGGACGACTGGCACCGGCTGACCTGGGGCGGCTTCGGGGTCGCCTGGTGTGACGACCCGCGGGTGCACCCCCGCGATCCGCTGGCCGATGTGCTGCGCAGGCTGATCGACGCTCTGGAGCGGGAGCCGGGGGCGAGCTGCCCGGTCTGCGGCGCCGACCGGCTCGTGTGGAAGTACGGCCTCGACCACGAGCCGTCCTCCGGACCGGTGTGCGGCGACTGCGGGATACTCGTCCCGCGCCCGGTGCTCTCCCCGCAGGCGCTGGCCTACGCCAGGCGGGGGCGGGGCCGGCTGCTGATGTCGGCCTGACCTGACCGGCGGGAACCGCGACCGGGGGATCGCGCCGGGGGCCGCGCAGGGGATGCCGCGCCCCCATGCTCGCCGACCGCGCTCCACCGACTTCGGCGGGCTCCGCTCCACTGACTTCACACCGCCGGCTTGACAACGCCGGCTTCACATCGCCCGTTTCACACCGCCCGCTTCACCGGCGGGGACCGGCATCGGCCGCGGATGGCGCGGGCGCGTCCGGACGGAAGCCGTGCCGACGGGCACGGAGCGGCCGTCCCGGTCCACCGAAGGACCCGGCGCGCTTCGAAGAGGGGGACCGCAGCGGACCGGAATCGGCTCACTCCAGGAGTTTGCCGTCCGGGACAGTGGCGGGATTCGAAACCGTGAGGAACGGGGGAGTCTTCATGTCCACGCTGCGGGTGACCGCCGAGGTGCTGACCGTCCACGCGCACCCGGACACCGACGCGCTGGAGCTGGCCCAGGTCGAGCTGTACCGGGCCGTGGTGGCCAAGGGGGCGTTCCGCAGCGGGGAGATGGCGCTCTACATCCCCGAGCAGGCCGTGCTTCCGGAGCCGCTGATCGAGGAACTGGGGCTGCCCGGACGGCTCGCGGGAGCCGCGGCCGACCGGGTCAGGGCGGTGCGGCTGCGCGGCGAACTGTCCCAGGGCATCGTGTGCCGGCCGAAGGCGCTCGACGGCGTCGATCTCGCGGCCGCGGCCGTCGAGGGCACGGACTTCGCGGAGCGGCTCGGCATCACCAAATGGGTGCCGCCGATCCCGCCTACCATGAACGGCGAGGTGGAGTCGGCTCCCGGATTGCCGCCCTGGGTCGAAATCGAGAACATCCAGCGCTACCCGGACGTCTTCACGCCCGGCGAGCCGGTGGTGGTCACGGAGAAGCTGCACGGTTCGGCCTGCCTGCTGACGTACGTCGCGGACGAGGGCCGGGGGTACGTCTCCTCCAAGGACTTCGGCGCCAGGTCGCTCGCGCTCAAGGAGGACCCCCGGAACCTGTACTGGCGCGCCGTGCACGCGCACGGCGTCCCCGCGGCCGCCGCCCGCCTCGCCGAGCGGCTCGGCGCAGGGCGGATCGGCGTCTTCGGCGAGGTCTACGGCACGGGCGTCCAGGACCTGGCGTACGGCGCGGACGGCCGCCGGGAGACCCTGGGTTACGCGGTGTTCGACGTCTCGGCCGAGATCGGGGGCACCGTGCGCCGGCCGGACACCGCCGTAGTGGACGGCGAACTGCCGCCGGTGCCCCGGCTGTACAGCGGGCCGTACGACATCGACCGGGTCCTCGGCGTCGCGAGCGGCCGCGAGACGGTCTCCGGCCGTGAACTGCACCTGCGCAAAGCGTGGTGATACGGCCGGCCACCGAGCGGTACAGCGCGGTGACCGGCGGACGGGCGATCGCGAAGGCGGTGAGCCCGGCGTACCTGACCCGCAAGGGCGGCACGAGTACGAGTGACCGGGGGCCGGCCGGCGGCCCCCGGACTCAGCGCCCCTCCGCCATCAGCCGGGACCCCGCCCGCCGCTCCCCGAACGCGTCGTCCGGGTTGGACAGCACACACGTGTCCAGCGACAGGCAGCCGCACCCGATGCAGTCGGTCAGGTGGTCCCGCAGCCGGTTGAGCTGCGTGATCCGCTCGTCCAGCTCCGAGCGCCACGCCTGCGACAGCCGCGCCCAGTCCTCCCGCGTCGGCGTCCGCTCCTCCGGCAGTTCGGCCAGCGCGGAGCGGATCGTCGCGAGGGGGATGCCGACCCGCTGCGCCGCACGGATGAACGCCACCCGGCGCAGCGTGTCCCGGCCGAACCGGCGCTGGTTGCCACCGGTGCGGCGGCTGGAGATCAGGCCCTTGGCCTCGTAGAAGTGCAGCGCGGACACGGCGGCACCGCTGCGCGCGGACAACTGGCCGACGGTCAGCTCATGGATCTTCTCGGGAATCTGCGGCACTCCTCAGAGCCTAGTCAATCCGTTGACATCGACCTCGCACTCGATCATACTAAGCAGTTGCTTAGTCATACGATCGAGAGGCCGGGAACATGGCAGAACCGAGGATCTTCACCTCCCCCGCCGAGCTGAAGGCGGCCGTGGGCGAGCAGCTGGGCCACACCGACTGGCTGGAGGTCGACCAGAAGCGGATCGATCTGTTCGCCGAGGCCACCGGGGACCACCAGTGGATCCACGTGGACCCGGAGAAGGCGGCCGCGGGGCCGTTCGGGACGACCATCGCGCACGGCTACCTCACCCTGTCCCTGCTGCCCCTCTTCGGCCCCCAGCTCATCCGGGTGGACGGCGTGAAGATGGGTGTCAACTACGGCACCAACAAGGTCCGTTTCCCGGCCCCCGTCCCCGTCGGCTCCCGGTTGCGGGCCACCGCGCGGATCACCGGCGTCGAGGACGTCACGGGCGGCGTCCAGGTCGCCGTCGCCTTCACCGTGGAGCGCGAGGGCGGCGACAAGCCGGTGTGCGTCGCGGAGTCGGTGTCCCGCTACTACCTGTAGGGACCCGGAGCCGCCGCCGACCGGGGGCTACCCCGCCCCGACCATCCGCAGCACCAGCTCGGCGTACAGTTCGCCGACCGCCTCCGGCGTACGTGGCCCGTCGACGTTGAACCAGCGGGCCACGTCGATGCACAGCGACAGCACGGCGAGCGTGGTGCCCTGGACGTCCGGTACGTCGAACTCGCCCGCGGCGACGCCGTCCTCGACGATCCCGCGCACCTCGGCGTCGACCTGCCGGCGCAGCCCGAGGATCTCGGCGCGGGCCTCGGGGCCGAGGGCGTCCAGCTCGTACTGCACGACCCGCGCGGTGGTGCGCCGCCCGGCGTGCCAGCGGACGAAGGAGCTGACCGCGTCGGCGAGCCGTTCCTTGGCGCTGCCCTCGCGGCGGGCCGCCGTCCGCAGGATGTCCAGGGCCTTGTCGTGACCGATGCGGCTGATCCGGTGGAGCAGCTCTTCCTTGGTCTTGTAGTGGATGTAGAGCGCGGCGGGGCTCATCCCGGCGCGGCCCGCGATGTCCCGGGTCGTCGTCGCGTGGTAGCCGCGTTCGGCGAAGGCCTCCACGGCGGCCACGAGCAGCCGCCGGGCCGCGTCAGGGGTGACCTCTTCCCACGGCTCGGCCTCGCCGCCGGTGGTCTCCGCCGCCGTACTCATCGCTCTTACGCCCCTCTCGGTGACAGGAGCACCACCATACCGCCGACGGTGAGCGAGCGCTTAGCGCGGCGGCCCGGGGGCCGCCCGGGAGATCAGAGCTTCTCGGTGAAGGGGTCGTGCTCGGCGAGGAGCCTGTCCAGCCGGGCCTGGTCGACCCGGCTGACGATCTGTCCGGCCTCCTGGCGGTCCCGGATCACCTTGGCGAGGGTGAAGGCGGAGGTGACAAGATACAGGACGGCGATCGCGAGGAACGCGCGCACCCACGCGTCGGCGTCCAGCCGGAAGATGCCGATGGACGTGGCCGCCATGGCGATGGCGAAGGACGCGACGGCCTGGCCGTAGAAGGCGGCCGTGCTCTGCTGCTTGACCGGTGTGTCGCTCATGGGGAAGAGCATCGGCGCGAGTGGCCCGCGCCACATCCGCTCAGCTACTCACTCGCTACTCAGAAGGCCGAGACCCCGGTCAGTGAGCGGCCGATGAGCAGCTTCTGGATCTGGCTGGTGCCCTCGTAGAGGGTCATCACCCGGGCGTCGCGCAGGAGTTTGCCGACCGGGTACTCGTCGATGTAGCCGTAGCCGCCGAAGACCTGGAGCGCGTTGTTGGCGGCGCGGACCGCGGCCTCGGACGCGAACAGCTTGGCCTTGGAGGACTCCACGGCGAACGGCTCGCCGCGGTCGATCAGATCGGCGACCCGCCAGGTCAGCAGCCGGGCCGCGTCCACGTCGACGGCGATGTCGCTGATCAGCTCCTGCACCAGCTGGTGGCGGGCGATCGGCTTGCCGAACTGCTCGCGTTCGCCGGCGTACGCGACGGCCGCGTCCAGGGCGGCCTGGGCTATCCCGACGCAGCCCGCCGCCACGGACATCCGCCCCTTGGCGAGCGCGGACATGGCGACGGAGAAGCCCTTGCCCTCCGCGCCCAGCATCGCGGAGGCGGGCACCCGCACGTCCTCCAGGACCAGTTCGGCGGTGGCCTGGCCGCGCAGACCGAGCTTGCCGTGGACGGGGCGACGGCTCAGGCCGGGCGTGTCGGTGGGCACCAGGAAGGCGCTCACGCCCTTGTGGCCGGGGGCGTCGGTGGAACGGGCGAAGAGCAGGACGACGTCCGCCCAGGTGCCGTTGGTGATGAACATCTTGGTGCCGTTGACGACGTACTCGTCGCCCTCGCGCACCGCCCGGGTGGTGAGGTTGCCCGCGTCGGAGCCGGTACCCGGCTCGGTGAGGCCGAAGCAGCCCACGTACTCGCCCGCGGTCAGCCCCGGCAGCCAGCGCCGCCGCTGCTCCTCGCTCCCCCAGGCGGCGACCGTCTTGGCGACCAGGCCGAGGGAGACGGACACGATGCCGCGCACGGACGAGTCCCCGCGGCCCAGCTCCTCGGTGACCAGGCAGTACGACAGATGGTCGCCGCCACAGCCGCCGTACTCCTCCGGGACCGTCAGCCCGAGGAAGCCGATCTCGCCGAGCTTCTTCACGATGCCCCGGTCGACCTCCTCGGCCCGGTCCCAGGCGATCACGTGCGGGGTGATCTCGCGGGTCACGAAGTCCCGCGCGAGCCGCCGTACGGCCGCCTGCTCCTCGCTGAGCCCCAGGTTCACCACGAGATCACCTCACCATTTAAATTAGCACTGCTAGTTTACAGGAGCAGCCCTACTATGTGCGCCATGGCCCGACCGCGCAAGCCCCTGCTCAGCACCGACCGGATCGTCCGGGCGGCCCGCGAACTCGTGGACCGGGAGGGGCTGGCGGCCGTCTCCACCCGCCGGCTCGCCGCGGAGCTGGGGGTGAGCGGGCCCTCGCTGTACAACCACTTCCGCACGAAGGACGAGATCCTGGAGGCGGTCGCGGACTCGGTGAGCGCGCTGGTCGACCTGTCGATGTTCGAGGACGGCCGGGCGTGGCGGACCGCGCTGCACGACTGGGCCGTCTCCTACCGGGCCGCGCTGCGCGCCCACCCCAACATCGTCCCCGTGCTCGCGCGCGGCCCCGGGCGCCGGCCGGCCGCGCTGCGGGTGGCGGACGCGGCGTACGGCGCGATGGTCGACGCGGGGTGGCCGCCGGCGCAGGCCACGTCCATCGGGGCGCTGATGCGGTACTTCATCATGGGCTCCGCGCTCGGCTCCTTCGCCGGCGGCTTCGTGGACGACGCGAGCGCATACGACCCGGCCGACTATCCGCACCTCGGACAGGCCCATCTCCTCGCGGAGCAGCAGGAGAAGATCGACGAGCGGGCGTTCGAGACGGGGCTGAGCGCGCTGCTGGACGGGCTGGCGCAGCAGTACGAGCGGGTACGGCAGGCGGACTAGCCAGGACCGGTCGCGGCACTTCGGTACCGGCCGAAGTGTTCCGGGCGCATGCTGGGGGCGTGACAAGGATCAAGGACCCCCGGGCCGCGGGACTCGCCGCGCTGGCCGGGCTGCTCGCGGACGAGACCCGCGCCGCGTGTCTGCTGGCCCTGCTGGACGGCCGGGCCTGGACGGCGGGCGAACTGGCGCGGCACGCCGGGGTGGCCGCGTCCACGGTGAGCGAGCACCTGGGCAGGCTGGTGGCGGGCGGGCTGCTCGCGCGGGAGCGCCAGGGACGGCACCGGTACGTGCGGCTGGCCGACGCGCGGGTGGCGACGCTGGTGGAGGATCTCGCGGCGCAGGTGCCCCCGGCGGAGCGGGGGACGGTGCGCACCCTGCGCGAGTCCAGCGCCGGATCGGCCATGGCGCGGGGGCGTACGTGTTACGACCATCTCGCCGGGCGGCTCGGGACCGCGCTCACGGACGCGCTGACCTCGCGGGGGCTGCTGCGGCAGGACACGGGGTTCTCGCTGACGGACGCGGGGGTGGAGTGGTTCGCGGCGACGGGGATCCCCCTGGCGCCGGCCGGACGGCGTCCGCTCGCCCGCGGCTGCCTGGACTGGACGGAACGCCGCCCGCACCTGGCCGGTGCGGCGGGGGCGGCGTTGTGCCGGCACGCGCTGGATTCGGGGTGGTGCGAGCGGATCGGGAGCGAGCGGGCGGTCCGGGTGACACGGGAGGGGGAGCGGGCGTTCTCCTCGCTGCTCGGCATCGCCCCGGGTGCCCTGGGCTGAAGGCGGGGCGGGGCCGTCGGTGAACCGCCGCGTCGTGGTGCGCCGCCGGTCGCGCCCACGCGGCAAAGCCGCAACCGGCACGGCCCCGCGCCCCGGAAGGGGCGCTTGGCCCTGCCCTGCCCTCAGAACACCACCAGCGCCCGTCCCCCCTTGCCCGCCTTCATGTTCTCGAAGGCGCCGGGGATGTCCTCCAGGCCGATCCGCTCCGTCACCAACGCGGACAGGTCCAGGCGGCCGGCGCGGACGTGCTCGGCCAGCAGGGGCAGATCGCGGGCGGGGTCGCTGTTGCCGTAGACGCAGCCGGAGAGGGTACGGCCCCAGTGGAAGAGTTCGAGGGCGTTGAAGGTGACCTGCTGGTCCTTGCCGCCGATGCCGACCACCGTCGTACGGCCGCCCCGCCGCGTGGACTCCCAGGCCGCGCGGATGCTGACCGCGCGGCCCACGCACTCGACGGCGACGTCGACGCCCTGTCCGCCGGTCAGGGCGCGGATCTCGCGGGGCGTGGTCGCGGAGGCGAGGAGGAAGTCCGTGGCGCCCGCGGCCCGCGCGAGGTCCTCCTTCCCGGGGGACACGTCGACGGCGACGATCCGGGACGCGCCCGCGATCCGGGCCGACTGGAGGGCGGCGAGCCCGACCCCGCCCGCGCCGAACACGGCGACGCTCTCGCCGGCCCGCACCCGCGCGGAGTGGTGGACCGCGCCGTACCCGGTGAGCACGGCGCAGCCGAGCAGCGCCGCGTCCGCGAGCGGCACGCCCGGCGGCAGCGGCAGCGCGCAGGCGGCGGGCACGACCGTCTCCTCGGCGAACGCGGCGACGTTCAGACCGGGATGCAGCGGGGTGCCGTCGGCGGCGTGGGCGTAGACGGAGGCCGCACCGTCGAGCGCCCTGGCGCACAGCCAGACCTCGCCGAGCGAACAGGCGTGGCACGTGCCGCACGCGGGCGCCCAGTTGAGGACGACGGGCGTCCCGGGCGAGACATGGGTGACGTCCGGGCCGACGGCGACGACCGTCCCCGCGCCCTCGTGGCCGAGCACCGCGGGCACCGGCACGCTCATCGTGCCGTCGGACAGGGACAGATCGGAGTGGCACACCCCGGCCGCCGCGAGCCGGACCCGGACCTGTCCGGGTCCGGGTCCGGGCAGTTCGATGCCGGTTATTTCCAGGGGTGCACCGACGGCGGGCAGGACAGCGGCTCGTACGGCCATGGCGGGCGGACTCCTCTAGAACTGGAAGGACTTGGTCTGGAGGTACTCGTCGAGGCCGTGGCCGCCGAGTTCCCGGCCGACCCCGGACTGCTTGTAGCCACCGAACGGCGCGCGCGGGTTGAAGCGGCCGCCGTTGATGTCGACCTGTCCGGTGTCCATGCGCCGGGCGAAGGCCACCGCCTCGTCCTCGTCGCCGGCCCAGACCGCGCCGGCCAGGCCGTACACCGTGCCGTTGGCGATGCGCAGGGCGTCGTCCTCGTCCTCGTAGGCGAGGACCGAGAGGACCGGGCCGAAGATCTCCTCCTGGGCGATGGTCATCTCGGGTGTGACGTCGGCGAAGACGGTCGGGCTGACGAAGTAGCCCTTCTCGCGGGGCGCCTCGGGCCCGCCCGTGACGAGGCGGGCGCCCTCCGCGACGCCCTTCTCGATGTAGCCGCGCACCCGCGCCCGCTGCGTGGCGTTGACCAGCGGTCCGATGCGGTCGCCGTACTTGGCGGCGGCGGCCGCGGCCAGTTCGACGGCCTCCTCGTACCGGTCGCGGTGGACCAGCATCCGGGTCCAGGCGCTGCAGGTCTGCCCGGAGTTGGACATCACGTTGGCGACGCCGACGTTGACCGCCTTGGCGAGGTCGGCGCTCGGCAGGACGACGTTGGCGGACTTGCCGCCGAGTTCGAGGGCGACCCGCTTCACGGCCCCGCCGGCCAGCGCGCCGATGCGGCGGCCGACGGCGGTGGAGCCGGTGAAGGAGACCAGGTCCACGTCCGGGTGCTCGGCCAGGGCCTGCCCGGCGACCGGTCCGAGGCCGGTGACGAGGTTGAACACGCCCGCCGGGACACCCGCCTCGTGCACCGCCTCGGCGAACAGCTGGGCGGTGAGGGGGGTGTCCTCGGCGGGCTTGAGGACGATCGTGCAGCCGGCGGCGAGCGCCGGGGCGACCTTGGCGACGATCTGGTGCAGCGGGTAGTTCCAGGGGGTGATCGCGCCGACCACGCCGACGGGCTCGTGCAGGACGGTGGAGTTGCCGACCTGCTCCTCGAAGGGGCGGCTCGCGGCGAGTTCGGCATAGGTGCCGGCGACCGCGATGGGCAGGCCCGCGTGCACGGCCTCCGAGAACGCGGGCGGCGAGCCGAGCTCGGCGGTGACCGTCTCGGCGATCTCCTGCCTGCGGGCCGCCAGCGTGTCCCGCAGCGCGGTCAGGCGGGCCGCGCGCTCGGCGGGGGGTGTGGCGGCCCAGCCGGGCAGGGCGGCACGGGCCGCACGCACGGCGGCGTCCACGTCCTGCGCCCCGGCGGCCGGGACCCGGGCGATGACCTGCTCGTCGGCCGGGTTCACGACCTCGATCACATCGTCCGGGCGCGCGGCGGGGCGCCAGCCGCCGTCGATGTACAGACCGTCGTGTGCCTTCATGCTGCTTCCTCCCGGCGGATGCGCGTCGTCCGCCCCACAAACTAGCGGCGATAGTTTTCCGGCGCCAGACGCTCTCGCCGAGCGGACTCACCTGGTCGCGGTGAGATGGGCGAACACCACCACGTTGCTGCTGTACCCGGTGCGCCTGCTGTACAGGCCCCCGCAGGTGAGCACGCGCAGTTCCGGGCGGCGGGAGCGACCGTACACCTCCTTGTCGGGGAAGCCTGACTTGTCGAAGACCTGCACCCGGTCCACGGTGTAGACGGCGGTACGGCCGTCCGCGCGCCGCGCCTCGATCGTCTTGCCGGGCTTGACCATCGGGAGTGCGGCGAACACGGCGGGCCCGGAGGGGGTGTCGCGGTGGCCGACGGCGATCGCGGTGCCCGCCTCGCCGGGGGTGGCGCCGCCCTCGTACCAGCCGGCCGCCTCGGGACGGTCGAACGGCGGCGTCTCCAACTGCCGGTCCCTGCCCAGCCGTACGCCGACGATCCGGGCGTCGATGCCGAGGGAGGGGATGCGCAGGGAGGTGGGCCGGGACCGGGGCAGCGGGCGGGCCGAGCCGGCGGCCCCGGCCGGGTCCACCCCGGCGGCGACGGCCTGCGCGTGGTCCGGCGGGCCGTCGTCCCCGCACCGGTTGACGAGCGTCACCAGGACGGCCGTGAGGACGGCCGTCCTGGCGAGGCGATAGGCGCGGGTCCGGTACCAGGGCCTGCGTCTGCGCCTACGCGGCGCCATGGGGGCGACGGCGGCTGCGCCGGACGTACGCGGCCCCGCCGACCGCGATCAGACCCACCGCCGCGGCGGCGCCCACCGGGGAGTACGCGGCCGCGGTGTCGACGAGACCGCCGCCACCGGCGTGCACCCCGCCCTGCGGGTCGCTGTGGTCGCCGCTCTGGCCCCAGCTGGTGTCGTTGTGCTCCTGCTGGTGGTCCTCGATCTGGCCGGGCGCTCCCTGGGCGCCGTTCTCCCGGCAGTTGACCCGGAAGACCTTCTCCTTGAGGGCCCCGGCCACGGTCCAGGTGACCCGGTACTGGCCGTCGGCGAGCCCCAGCGGGTCGGTGTGCCCGGCGCCCCCGGCCAGCTGGATGGTGCCGGTGACGGTGGCGGAGGTGGGCAGCGGGGGCTGCGGCGTGATGGTGTAGGCGATGACGGGCAGGACGTCGAAGTTGACGGCGTCCAGGTAGAACCGGCAGACCGTGGGGTCGTCCTTCGAGACGCCGAAGGGCGTGCCGACCCGGTGGACTCTGATGTCGCCGTTCTCCCCTTGGGCCATGGCGGTCGGTGCCGCCACCCACGACGCACCCGCCGCGGCGAGAGCGGTCAGGACGACGGTGGCGCCGGCGCGGGTACCGGCGGTGCGTGGGAATGTCCGGGTGGGCATGCGCATTTCCTCCGAGTCAGACGATTTTCATACAAATCGATCTCGTCTGGACTCTGCCCAATGCACACGACGGCAGGGGGCATCGACGCCCGGCGCGCCGTCAGATATCCCCCTGGCGGCGCAATGTGACGATATGACTAGCGCGGCGGCACCGCGCTCACCTCGACGGGGATCCCGTTGAGGACCGCGTTGCCCGACAGCGGATCGAGCAGGCTCCCGTCCAGGAGTTGGTTGACGTTGACGCCCGGGGTGGTGGCGGCGTGGCCGAGCCGGGTGCCGGGGCGGCCGTGACCCCAGCCGTGCGGCAGGCTGACCACGCCGGGGCGTACCGCGTCGGTGACCTCGGCCGGTGCGACCACCTCTCCCCCGGCGCCCTTGACCCGCACCTGTGCGCCGTCCCGGACGCCGAGCCGGTCCGCGTCCTCGGGGTGCAGGTGCAGGGTGCAGCGGTTGCTGCCGCCGGTCAGAGCGGGCACGTTGTGCATCCAGCTGTTGTTGGAGCGCAGATGGCGGCGGCCGACGAGGACGAGACCGGCGGGGCGTTCGTCACGGGCGGCGCGCAGCCGGGGCAGGTCGGCGGCGAGCGGGCCGGGCAGCAACTCCACTTTCCCGCTGCGGGTCTTGAGCGGTCCGGGCAGGCGCGGGCGCAGCGGTCCGAAGTCGATGCCGTGCGGCCGGGCGAGCAGCGCGGCCAGGGTCAGGCCGTCCGGCCGGGCGCCGAAGCCGTCGCCGTAGGGGCCGAGGCGCAGCATCAGGTCGAGCCGGCGCTCGGGGCCGCGGTCGCCGCTGAGCAGCCCGGCCAGTTCGCCCGGATCACGGCCGTACACGGCCGAGTCGGGGTCCCGTACGGCCTTGGCGAGGGTCTGCTCGACGACCAGGGCGTCCACCGACCCGGGGTCCGCGCCGTGCATGCCGGTGGCCGCGAGGGTGAGCCGGGCGAGGATCTCGGTCTCGGCCATCCGGCCGGGCTCCAGCGGGAGCGCGGCCCGGTTGTAGCGGACCTGGTTGCGCACGGCGAAGGCGTTGAACACGAAGTCGTGGTGCGGGCTCTGGGAGGGCGGCGGAGGGGGCAGCACGACGTGCGCGTGGCGCGAGGTCTCGTTGAGGTACGGGTCGACGCTCACCATGAAGTCGAGGGAGGCGAGGGCCTTGTCCAGGCGGTCGCCGTCGGGCGCGGAGAGCACCGGGTTGGCGGCCACGACGATCAGGGCCCGGATCGGCTCGCCCTCCCCGGTCGCGGTGTCGATCTCCTCGGCGAGCGCGGCGAGCGGCAACTCGCCCTTGGCCTCCGGCAGCCGGCGCACCCGCGAGTGCCAGCGGCCCAGCTGGAAACCGTGGCCGGGGCCCGCCCGGCGGGGGGTCCTGGCGGTGGCGGCCAGCGGGAAGAGGGCGCCGCCGGGGCGGTCCAGATTGCCGGTGAGGATGTTCAGCACGTCGACCAGCCAGCTCGCGAGGGTGCCGTGCGGGACGGTGCAGCTGCCGATGCGGGCGTAGACGGCGGCGGTCGGGGCGGCGGCGAGTTCACGGGCGAGGGCCCGGATGACGTCCGCCTCGACGTCGCAGGCGGCGGCGACGGACTCGGGGGTGAAGTCGGCGAGCGCCGCCCGGAGTTCCCCGACGCCCTCGACGTGCGGGGCGAGACCGGCGAGGTCGACCAGGTCCTCCGCGAACAGCGTCCGGGCCATCGCGGCGAGCAGCAGGGCGTCGGCACCGGGCCGGATCGCCACGTGCCGGTCGGCGAGCCGGGCGGTACGGGTGCGGCGCGGGTCCACCACGGTCAGGCGCCCGCCGCGCGCCCTGAGCGCCTTGAGGCGGCCGGGGAAGTCGGGAGCCGTGCACAGACTGCCGTTGGACTCCAGGGGGTTGGCGCCGATGAGCAGCAGATGGTCGGTGCGGTCCAGGTCCGGTACGGCGATGGCGTGGGCGTCGCCGAACAGCAGCCCGGCGGCGACGTGCTTGGGCATCTGGTCCACCGTGGACGCGGTGAACAGGCTCCGGGTGCGCAGGGCGCCGAGCAGCAGCGGCGGGTAGAGGGCACCGGCCATGGTGTGCACATTGGGGTTGCCGAGGACCACGCCGACCGCGTCGGGGCCGTACCGCTCCACCGTGGGGCGCAGCCCGGCGGCGACCCTGTCGAACGCCTCTTCCCAGCCGGCCTCGCGCAGCCGCCCGTCCTCCCGGACGAGGGGCGTGCGCAGCCGGTCGGGGTCGGCGTCGAGGGCACCGAAGGCGGCGCCCTTGGGGCAGATGAAGCCCTTGCTGAAGACGTCCTCGGCGTCGCCGCGGGCGCCGGTGACCCGGCCGCCCTCGATGGTGAGGCTCAGTCCGCACGTGGCCTCGCACAGGGGGCAGACACGCAGGGCGGTGCGGGACACGGGTCCTCCCGGAAGGTAGGCGGCGGCGCGGGAGCGCGGGCTCGACGGGAGCCTACCGACCGGTTGGCATGTCCGGGAGCCCCTGCGGCCGACCGGTCAGTCCAGCAGCCGCCCCAGGTAGGCCCGCAGCAGTTCCCGGGTCTCGTGGATGATCGCCTCGTCGCCCGCCGGATCGAGCCGGAAGGCCAGTTGGACCAAGGTGTCCGCGCTCTCCACGGCGACCAGGAAAGCCCGCCGCAGCTCGCCGTCGGGGGTGCGGCCGATATAGCCGGCGAGCAGGTCGGAAAGCCGGTCGGCGACCCGGCTGTTGGGCTCCGTCTGGCGGGCGCCGACCGGGATCTGGTTGCCGAAGTCGATCAGGGAGAAGCCGGGCGCGGTGCGCTTCATCTCCAGGTACTCGTCCAGGACGGCGTCCATCGCGGCCCGCCAGTCCCCCGCCGCCGCCCGTTCCAGGCGCTCGACGACACGCTCGGTGTACAGCGCCAGATTGCGTTGTGCGAGGGCGTCGGCCATCTGCCGTTTGTTGCCGAAGAAGCGGTAGACCGAGCCGATGGGCACGCCGGCGCGCACCGCGACGGCGCGGGTGCTCAGGCCGTCGTAGCCCATCTCGTCGAGGAGTTCGGCGCAGGCGTCGAGGATCCTGGTCAGCCTTTCGGCACTGCGCCGCTGGACGGGGGCGCGGCGGAGGGGGGTCGCGTGGGGCACGGGCTTCATGATGCCTTTCCGCAGGGGTCCGGTGAACCTGGTCCCAGGGTACGGAGAAGCGCGCGGGAAGCCCTCAGCCGTCCGACAGGCGGGCGGCGCTCGCGGGCGGGGTACCCGGCGGACGGGTGTCCGACACCGTTATGTCGGCGGTGCTCTGGACCGGCTTGCCGTGCACGGCCCACACCGTGCCGTCGTCGGCGTACAGGCGGGCGGTGACCTGGTGGGTGCCGTGCGGGACGAGCCGGCCGGGCAGCCGGTACCGGGGCGCGTACAGCCGGGCGACCCGGCGGCCGTCCACGAAGAGGCAGGCGGGCCCACGCCCGGTCACCGCGGTCGGGCGCGCGCCGCGCGTGGAGACCCGGAAGCGGTGGAACGTCAGCCGCACGTCCCAGCCGTCGGCGGAGGCCGGGGTGACCTCGACGCCGACCTCGGGGGCGTCCTTGCCGCCGACCTCGCGCAGGTGGCGGCCGCTGTCGTCGGTGTCGTCGAGGACCTTGCCGACGGGCGAGGGCGATTCCGCGCCGGCCGCCCCCGCGCTCGCGCCCCCGCCGGGACCCGGACCCCCGTGCGCCGTGCCGCAGCCGGCCACGCCGAGGGGCAGCAGGAGGCACACCGCGAGCGCGGCCAGGCGGCCTCGGGTCTTCGTCCACGACATGCCCGGGAGCGTAGAACACGGGGGCGGGCCCGGGTATCCACCTGAAGTCGGGTTCCGGCCCTACCCCGGAGGGAGGAGGCCCCGCCCTCTTGCGCCGGGCCCCGCTCATTCCTACGGTGTCCCATAGGAATGAACGGACGCAGTCAACAAGCGCAGAGGAGCGTGGGGGCGACCATGAGCGGGGACGCGCGCAAAAGGGCCGAGGATCTGTCCTATCTGTCCGGGTTCGGCAACGAGCACGCCTCGGAGGCGGTACCGGGCGCCCTGCCCGAGGGCCGCAACTCGCCGCAGCGCGCACCGTTCGGGCTGTACGCGGAGCAGCTGAGCGGCGCGGCGTTCACCGAGCCGCGGGCGCACAACCGCCGCTCCTGGCTGTACCGGATCCGCCCGTCGGCCGCGCACCCGCGGTTCACCCGCACCGCGGGCGGCTCGATCCGTACGGCGCCCTTCACCGAGACCGTGCCCGACCCGAACCGGCTGCGCTGGAACCCGCTGCCCGAGCCGGCCCCGGGCACCGACTTCCTCGCGGGCCTGTGGACGCTCGGCGGCAACGGCGACGCGACCCAGCGGGCGGGCATGGCCGTGCACCTGTACCACGCCAACGCCTCGATGGAGCGCGTCTTCTCGGACGCCGACGGCGAGTTGCTGATCGTCCCGGAGCGCGGCGGGCTGCTGCTGCACACCGAGTTCGGGCGGCTGCGCGTGGAGCCCGCGCACGTGGCGCTGGTCCCGCGCGGGGTGCGGTTCCGGGTGGAGCTGCTCGACGAGTCGGCCCGCGGCTATGTGTGCGAGAACTACGGGGCGCCGTTCCGGCTGCCCGACCTCGGCCCGATCGGCGCCAACGGGCTCGCCAACGCACGTGACTTCCGGGCGCCGGTCGCCGCGTACGAGGAGACCGAGGGCCCGGTGGAGGTGGTGAACAAGTTCTGCGGCAACCTCTGGACCGCCACGTACGACCACTCGCCGCTCGACGTGGTCGCCTGGCACGGCAACCATGTGCCGTACGTCTACGACCTGCGCCGTTTCAATGTGATCGGCACGATCTCCTACGACCACCCGGACCCGTCCGTCTTCACGGTCCTGACCTCCCCGTCGGACACCCCGGGCCTGGCCGGCGTCGACTTCGTCGTCTTCGCGCCGCGCTGGCTGGTGGGCGAGGACACCTTCCGGCCGCCGTACTTCCACCGGAACGTGATGAGCGAGTACATGGGTCTGATCGAGGGCGCCTACGACGCGAAGGCGGAGGGCTTCGTGCCGGGCGGCGGCTCGCTGCACAACATGATGTCGGCGCACGGCCCGGACCGGGAGACGTTCGACCGGGCGAGCGAGGCCGAGCTGAAGCCGCAGAAGATCGACGACGGCCTGGCCTTCATGTTCGAGACCCGCTGGCCGCTGACGCTCACCCCGGACGCGGCCGGCGCCGACCACCTCCAGCGGGGGTACGACGACGTATGGCAGGGCCTGACGCGCAACTTCCGTATCTGACAGCTCTGTTGCGCCCGTTGTTCCCGACCCGGTACGGATATCAGCGTGACCTCATTCGCCCCTGACTCGATCGTCCTGAACCGCAAGCTGCCGCTCTGGTACCAGGTGTCGCAGTCGCTGCGCGCCTCGATACTGGGCCGCTCGCCCGCGGACCCGCTGCGCCTGCCCACCGAGGAGCGCCTGGCGGAGCACTACGGCGTGAGCGTGCTGACCATGCGGCAGGCGTTGAAGGAGCTGGAGGACGAGGGCCTGATCAGCCGGCACCGGCGGCGCGGCACGTTCATCGAGCCCGACGCGCGGCGCGGCACCCCGGTGCGGCTGCTGGGCTCGGTGGACGCGATCGTGGCCCAGCAGTCCGGGATGCGCACGGAGTTGCTGGCCCACGGGCCCGCGCCGGTGCCGGGCGGGCTCACCGAGCACTTCCCGGGGCTCACCGAGGTGGCGGCGTACCACCGGCTGCGCTTCGACGAGCAGACCGGCGAGCCGACCAACCACGCCGTCAACCACGTGCGCCCCGAACTGGCCGAGCGGATCGACCTGGACGATCTGGTGCGCTGGCCGATGACGAAGGTGCTGCGGGACGTCGTCAGGGCGGACATCAGCCGGATCACGGACACGGTGGAAGCCCGGCTCGCCGACCCGGAGACCGCCCGCCTTCTCCAGGTCCCGCTGCTCAGCCCGATCCTGCACTACACCGGCGTCACCTACGACACCGAGGGCCGGGTGCTGGACGTGGCGGTGATCCACTACCGGGGCGACCGCTTCTCCTTCACGGTGACCTTGGACGCCACCTGACCCGCGCGGGCCGCCGGGACCGTACGATGCCCAGCGTGCCGTACGACGACGACGCTCCGCTGCTGGCGGACCTCATGCCGTGGTCCGTCGCACCGCCGCGGCCGGGCCGCGCCTGGCCGACGGCCCCCGATCCGGCCTGTCTGAGGGCCCGCTGGGACGCCCTGCTGAAGGCGGAACCCCCGGACCGCGAGGCCCTGTTCGAGCCGAGCAGGGCCCGCACCCTGCACTCGGCCGTGGGCCAGCTGCCGGGCCGGCCCACCGGCACGGAGCGCCTGGCGCGCGCCGCGGGCCCGTGCGCGGAGCCGGTGCGCGTGCTGGCGGCGCCCTTCGACGAGCAGTGGCTGATCCCGGACCACCGGCTGCTCGACGTGGCCCGCCCGGAGCTGTGGCGGGTGGCGGACGAGCGGCAGGTCTTCCTGGTGGAAACCCCCGACGAGCACCACCCGTTGCTGGCCACCGCCCTGCTGCCCACCCTGCGCACCGGGCGCGTCCGGCCCCTCCACCGCCGCCCGGCCGCCGCGGAACCCAACCTGGCGCCCGGCCTCCTGGACCATCTGTCGGCCCGCCTCGGCGTCGAGGTCACCCCCCTCGACCTGGCGGCCTGGTTCCTGGCCACGGGCCGCCCCGACCACACGGTCCCGCTGACCGACGACGCCCGGCTGTGGTCGTCCGGTGTGTCGTCCGGCCACCGGCTGCTCTGGCTGCTGCGCCGCGACGGCGACCGCCCCCGGCTCCCCGGCGGCCGCCGCCCCTATGTGCGCGCCCCGCTGCCGCCCCGCCCGGCCACCCTCCGCTACGACCCCGAGGAGGAGGCCCTCCACCTGGACGAGGGCCGCGTCTCCCCCGTCCCCGCGGGGGCCTGGGACTACGAGCTGGACGGGGTCCGGGTCCTGGAGTCCTGGTTCGCCGCACGCACGGCACCCGGCGCCCCCGGCACCCTGGAGGCGATCCGGCCCGCCGCCTGGCTCCAGTCGTGGACCTCGGAGCTGCTGGAGCTGATCACGGTGCTGGCGCTGCTGGCGGAGGCCCGCTCGCGCACGGCCCGGCTGGAGGTCACCTCGTCGATCACGGCGACGGACCTCGTCCGCTCGGCCGTCCTCCCGCCCCCACGCCCCTCCCGCCTGCCCGCCTCGGTCCTGGACCACCCCGAAGAGGGCCCGGAAGGCCAGTTCGCGCTGCTGTGACGTGGCCGGGTTCACGCGTACGCGTCGAGAACCCTCCCGAGCGCCCGCTCGAAGACGGCCTCCAGATCGATCGGCCCGGGGTCCTCGGCGAACGCCGCCGCCATCCTCGGATACGCCCCGGACGCCACCTGCCGCGCGAGGTAGGCCCCCCGCACCGCGTTCTCCTCGTCCTGCGACCACGGCAGCGCCCGCACCCGCTCGGCGGTGTCCAGCTCGTTGCGCATGTACGTCGTCACCACGCCGTTGAGCATGGCGATGAGTTCGAGCTTCGTGCCGTACGGGGCCTCCAGCGGGTCCAGGCAGGCCAGGCAGTGCTCCAGATAGCGCAGGGTGTGCGGGCTGAACCCGTAGACGGGTGACATCAGGCGCGGCAGCCACGGATGCCGGCGCATCAGCGCGCGCGCCTCGTGCGCCACCCGGGTCAGGTCCGCCCGCCAGTCACCGCTCGGCGGCCACAGGGCGTGCTCCGCGCCGACGGCGTCCACCATCAGCTCGTACAGGTCCTCCTTGCGCGGCACGTAGTTGTACAGGGACATGGTCCCGCACCCCAGCTCCGCCGCGACCTGGCGCATGGACACCGCGTCGAGCCCGCGCGCGTCGGCGATCCGCACGGCGGCGGCCGCGATGTCGTCACGGGTGTACGCCGGTTTCGGCCCCCGTCCGGTGCGCTCGGGGCGCGCCCAGATCACCTCGGGTACGGCCCCTCGGACTGCCATGTCATCACCTCGGTCACCATCCTAGTTACGTACACCGTACGTAGTGCGCTATGGTCGGCGCATGCCAACTACGTACGCTGTACTTAGTGAAGGTCTGGAGAAGCGCTTCGGCGCCGTCCCCGCCCTGCGCGGGCTCGATCTGGCGATCGCCCGGGGCACGGTCTGCGGGCTGCTGGGGCCCAACGGCGCCGGGAAGACGACCGCCGTCCGCCTGTTGACCACGCTGCTGCGGCCGGACGCCGGCTCCGCGCGGATCGCCGGCCGCGATCTGGTCCGGGAGGCCGCCGCGGTACGGACCCTGATCGCGGTCACCGGACAGTACGCCTCGGTCGACGGCGATCTGACCGGCCGGGAGAACCTGCGGCTGTTCGCCCGGCTGCACCGGGTCCGGGGGCCCGCCGCACGCGCCGGCGAACTGCTGGAACGCTTCGGCCTCACGGAGTGCGCCGACCGCCGGGCCGCCACCTACTCGGGCGGCATGCGACGCCGCCTGGACCTCGCCGCGAGCCTCGTGCGCCGCCCGGAGGTGCTCTTCCTGGACGAGCCGACCACCGGCCTCGACCCGGCGGGCCGCGGCTACGTCCGGCAGGCGGTACGGGACCTCACCGCGGACGGTACGACGGTGCTGCTGACCACGCAGTACCTGGAGGAGGCCGATCAACTCGCCGACGACATCGCCCTGATGGACCGGGGCCGGATCGCGCACACCGGCTCGCCCGCCGAACTCAAGGCGCTCATAGGGTGGTACGCCGAGGCCGTGGTCGCCCACCCGGACGCGCTCGGCACGGCGGCCGCCGTGCTCGACCGGCTCACCGGACGGGAGCCGGCGCTGCACCGCGAACGCGCCGCCGCCGGCGTCCTGACCACCGACCCGACGCTGACCCTGCCCCGCCTGGTGCGCGAACTCGACGCGGCGGGCGTCCCGTTGCTGGACGCGAGCCTGCGCCCGCCCACCCTGGACGACGTCTTCCTGCGGCTCACCGGAACCGCGAGCACGCCCCGTACCGAGACCGACCCCACCGAGGAGCAGGCGGCATGAGCACGTTGGCGTACGACACGATCGCCCTGACGGGACGGCAACTGCGCCGGGTCCGCAACAGTCCGGGGCTCGCGCTCCTGACCCAGATGATGCCGGTCAACATGCTCCTGTTCTTCGGCTATGTCTTCGGCAGCGCGCTGGCCCTGCCCGGCCGCGAGTACCGCGCCTTCCTGGTGCCGGGACTGCTGGTCTCGACCGCGGCGGGCGGGCTGATGACCGGGATGTTCCAGGCCGCCGCGGACACCCACCGGGGCGTGACGGACCGGTTCCGGACGCTGCCGGTGAGCCGGGCCGCCGTCCCTCTGGCGCAGGCCGCCGCGGACCTCGTGGTCACCGCCCTCGGCATGGTGCCGCTGCTGCTGGTGGGGCTCGCGGTGGGCTGGCGGATCGAGGGATCGGTGCCCGAAGCCATGGGCGCGGTGGGGCTGTTGCTGCTCTTCCGGTTCGCCTGCACCTGCGCCGGCATCCATCTGGGCCTGCTCACCCGCAGCGAGGACGCGGCCGGGCAGCTCGGCGCCTCCTCCTTCGTGCTGCCACTGCTGTCCGACGCCTACATCCCGACCGGGAATCTGCCCGGCTGGCTGCGCACGATCGCCGAGTGGAACCCGATCAGCGCGGTGACCACCGCCCTGCGGGACCTGTTCGGCAACGCGCCCGTGCCGCGGGGCGCCGCCTGGCCGGTGGCCCATCCGGTCGCCGGGGCGCTCGTCTGGAGCCTCGCCCTGATCGCGGTGTTCCTGCCGCCGGCCGTGCGTCGCCACGGCCGCGGCGTGTGACCCGCGCGGTACTGACAGACCCGCGCGAGGGGGGAGATCATCCACCCCATGGAACACCTCGCGGAACACCCACCGGCACCCCAGCCGCCGCCCCTGGAGGGCATCACCGTCGTGGCCGTCGAACAGGCCGTGGCCGCGCCCTTCGCGACCCGGCAGCTCGCCGATCTGGGGGCCCGCGTCATCAAGGTGGAGCGGGTGGACGGGGGCGACTTCGCGCGGGGCTACGACACCGCGGCGGGCGGTCTCGCCTCGCACTTCGTGTGGTGCAACCGGGGCAAGGAGTCCCTCGCCCTGGACCTGAAGGATCCGCGCGGCCTGGAGGTCGTACGGCGACTGCTCGCGGACGCGGACGTGTTCGTGCAGAACCTGGCGCACGGGGCCGCGGCCCGGCTCGGCCTGGACGCGGCCACCCTGTGCGCGGCGTATCCGCGGCTGATCGCCGTGGACATCTCGGGCTACGGCCCCGGCGGTCCGTACGCGGACAAGCGGGCCTACGACATGCTGGTGCAGTGCGAGGCGGGCCTGGTGTCGGTCACCGGGACGCCCGAACGGCCGGTGAAGGCGGGGATCCCGGCGGCGGACATCGCGGCGGCCATGTACGCCTTCTCGGGGGTGCTCGCGGCGCTGGTGCGGCGGGGCGTCACCGGGCGCGGCGGGCCGGTGGAGGTGTCCCTGCTGGACTCGCTGGCGGAGTGGATGGGGCATCCGCTGCACCACACGATGCACGGCGGCGAGCCCCCGGCGCGCACCGGTCTCGCGCATCCCGTCATCGCGCCCTACGACGCCTACGCGACGGCGGACGGCGGGCAGGTGCTGCTGTCGGTGCAGAACGACCGGGAGTGGCGGCGCCTGGCCGAACAGGTCATGGAGCGGCCCGAGTTGGGGACGGATCCGCTGTTCGCGACGAACGCGGCGCGGGTCGCGCACCGGGCGGAGACGGACGCGTCGGTGGCGCGGGCCCTCGGCGCGCTGGACACCGACGAGGCGCTGGCCCGGCTGGAGCGGGCGGGCCTCGCCTGTGCCCGGCTGCGGGATCTGCGCGAGTTGGCGGAGCATCCGCAGCTCGCGGCGCGGGAGCGGTGGCGTCAGGTGGGTTCGCCGGTGGGGCCGTTGCGGGCGCTGCTCCCGCCCCTCACACTGCCGGGCGGGGGCGAGGCGCGGATGGGCGACGTGCCCGCACTCGGGCAGCACACCGGGGCGCTGCTGCGTGCCGTGGGGATGACGGACGGCGAGATCGCAGCGCTGCGCCGGGACGGTGTGGCGGCCTGAGCGCGGGCCCTGGACGGGGTCCGGGACCGTCGGTTCACCCGGTGAGCGCCGGACGGGCGCTCAAGGGGGATCAGTGGCCGGATCGGGGCCGGATCAGCGGCCGGTCGGGGACCGGCTAGTGACCGCCGAACAGCGAACGACGCAGTCGGCGCAGGGGCGCGAAGAGAGAGACCCGGCGGACCCGCGCGCCCCGGTCGCTGTGCGTGCGCCGGGTGTCCCGCGCCGTCAGCTCCCGCATGAGCGAGGTCGCCTCCACGGTCTTCTGCTGCGGTATGGCGGGACCGCCCAGCACCGCCAGATGCCGGTCGAGGCGCGAGCTGGTCGCGCTGCTCCCGCAGGTGATCGCAGGGACCCTGGCCCTGCTGCGCACTGTTATCTGTTCCATGTCACTCCCCACCCGTACGAGTCCACCCGGCCCCGGGCAGGGTAACCCTATCTCCCCACCGGGGCACTCGTGTATCGCGCCCTCAGGATTCACCTTCCCCGTAAGGGGGTTGACCATCCCAAGCCGGCTACTCTCCGAATCCGACCGGTTTCAGGGCGAGTTGGACAATGGGCTGGCCGACGGCTCAGGCCGGTTCGCCGCCCCGGGCGGCCGTCACGGCGCGTGACGATCGCCGGGCGCCGGCCCCCTCGTGATCAAGGGCGTGTCGCCCCGGTGGAGCCCCAGGGTGACGACGGGCCCCGGCGGCGGCGCGGAAGCGGTCACTCCGCCGCCGCGACCGCGACCGCCCGCACCGGTCGTGGCGCGGGCGGAGGAAGCCGTGCGGAGGCGGCCGGGAACGTGGTCCATCTCACGCGCCCGGCGGTTCACCCTGACGGGCGGGCCCGGTGGTGCGCCGTGAGGTGCTCACCCGTTCGGGTCAGCCGGCCGCGGTGGTGAGGGCCGGCAGGTAACCACCGGACTGGCCGGCGGCGGTGGGGTGGTAGGACTCGGTGATGTCCAGCCAGTTGAGGCTGTGGAGCCAGGAGTCGCTGGAGCAGATCTCGTGGCTGGAGAAGGCGCTGCGGACGTCACCGAAGACGAAGCCGTGGGCGGAGGCGCGGGTCTGGATGGTGCTGTCCAGGGTGTCGGCGGCACCGTTGATGGCCGACCGCTTCGTGTCGGACAGGCCGAGGCAGAGCTGGCCGAGCAGGTAGAAGCGCGGGTAACCGATCACGACCACGCGGGCGTTGGGCGCCTTGGAGTGGATCGCGTTGTACACGGTGTCGAGCTTCCCCGGCAGCGTGTTGGTGGCGTAGGACTTCGCGGTGGCGATGGCCGACAGGCAGGTGCTGTCGGAGTTGAGCACGCACGTCTCCATGACGCTCGCGAACCCGGCGTCGTTGCCGCCGATGCTGATGGACACCAGCGAGGTGGAGGAGTTGAGCGAGCCGAGCTGGCCGGCCATCACGTCGTCCGTCGTGGCGCCCGAGCAGGCGTCGAAGGCGAAGGAGGCCGGCTTGTGCGCGGCGTTCCACAGATAGGCCGCGGAGTTGGTGCTGCGGTCGCAGTCGCCGCTGGAGCTGATGTAGCTGCCGGCACCGACGCCGGAGGCGTAGGAATCGCCCAGCGCCACGTAGCCACCGCTGTTGGACGCCGCCTGCGCCGACGCCGCCTGCGTGAAGCCGAGGCCGAGAGCGAGGAGGAGTGGCGCAACGAATCCGACAAGCCGGGAACGTCTCATGGTGTGTCTCCCAGGTGAGCAGGAAGTCTGCGGCAACTTAAGTAGCAACTACGCGCGTTGACCGGAAGTGTTCATGCCAAGAATTTTTGACTCTCAACAAGACCGTCTTCAAACATTTACTGCGTATGTATTGCGCGTACATGTCAACTATGTTGACCGCCCCTCAGACGCCTGTTCCGGTGCGACCGCTGAGCACCCCCGGCCTTGACGCCCCCCTCGGGCCTGCGTCACATTGAAGCCCGGCATCCGGCACTTCGGGGGGCAAAGTCGCCAATGCGCACCTTACGGATCAACAGGGAACTGTCACCCCTGCTCGCGGGCGCCGCGGCCGCCGTCCCGACGGCCGGCGCGGTGCTCGCCCTCACCGGTTCGAACTCCCCGCTGCGCGGCCCGTGCACGCTGCTCTTCCTGTTGCTCGCGCCCGCCGCCGGGCTCGCCGCGGCCCTGCGCGGACTCGACCCCTTCGCCCGTGCGCTGTGCGCGCTCGCGGGCGCGGTGGCCGTCGACATGCTGGTGGCCCAGGTGATGCTCGCGGCGCACCACTGGTCCGTCCGGGGCGGGGTGGCCGCCGTCGCCGCGCTGAGCCTGCTCCTGCTGCTCCTCGCGCTCCTCCGGGTCCGGAACTCCGGTACGCGCGCACAGGAGCGAGGGAAGTGAACCACTGTGACGCAACGGACCAATCATGGAAAAGGTGAGACACCTTCCGGGTCTTGCGTTTCGGGCTGAACCGTCAATACGGTCATACAGCTCAACCGCAGCGGTTCGCCGGTGCGCGGTCCCTGGGGAGGGCCGGGCGCCATGACGGGTCCGCTGCGGAGCGCGGTAGGGGGGTGCCGTGCTCGGTGGCCGAGAGCGGTGACCGGGCCGGGCCGCGCGACCGGCCACCGTGCTCGCCCGGCGGCCCGGACAGCTTCGCCAAGCTCGTCCACGGGCACGGAGTTCCGCTCGCCGTGCCCCGGAGGAGAACCCTCCTTTCGAACCGGACCCTGAGCCGGGCCACCCAGGCGCGGGCGGCCCACCGGACGAGAGGGAACCAACCATGAGTCCAGCGCTGCGCCCGCCGAGTCCGGGCCGCGAACCGCTGCTCGTCACCGACTACCGGCCCATCTCCTCGTACCTGGCGATCGCTCCACCGGTGAGCGTGGTGATCCCCGCCATGAACGAGGCGAAGAACCTGCCCTACGTCTTCAAGAGCCTTCCCGACTGGATCCACGAGGTCGTCCTCGTGGACGGCAACTCCACCGACGGCACGGCCGAGGTGGCGCGGTCCCTGTGGCCACGCCTCAAGGTCGTCCCGCAGCGCGGCCGGGGCAAGGGGGACGCCCTGATCACCGGGTTCGGGGCATGCACCGGCGACATCATCGTGATGGTCGACGCGGACGGCTCGGCGGACGGCGGCGAGATCGTCAGCTATGTCTCCGCACTGGTCTCCGGCGCCGACTTCGCCAAGGGCTCCCGCTTCGCCAACGGGGGCGGCACCGACGACATGACCTTCGTCCGCAAGCTCGGCAACTGGGCGCTGTGCACCGTCGTCAACCGCAAGTTCGGGGCCCGCTACACGGATCTGTGCTACGGCTACAACGCGTTCTGGCGGCACTGCCTCGACAAGATCGACCTCGACTGCACCGGCTTCGAGGTCGAGACGCTGATGAACATCAGAGTGGTCAAGGCGGGCCTGCGGGTGCAGGAGATACCGAGCCACGAGTACCTGCGCATCCACGGCACCAGCAATCTGCGGGCGGTGCGCGACGGGCTGCGGGTGCTGCGGGTGATCCTGCGCGAGCGCTCCAACCGGCGGGCCCTGCGCCGCCGGGCGCGCCGCTCCCCGCTGCTCAAGGCCCGCCAGGGAGAGGCGTCTTGAGCGATCCCGGCATCTCCGTCGTGATCTGCGCCTACACCGAGGAGCGCTGGGAGGACGTCCGCGCGGCGGTCTCCTCGGTGCGCGCGCAGTCGTACCCGGCTCTGGAGACCCTCCTGGTGGTGGACCACAACCCGGCCCTCGGCGCCCGGCTGGAGCAGGCGTACCGGGCGGACGAGGGCGTACGGGTGCTGCCCAACTCCGGTCCGCGCGGGCTGTCCTCGGGCCGCAACACCGGCATCGCCGCCTCGCACGGCGAGGTGATCGCCTTCCTGGACGACGACGCCGTGGCCGAACGCGACTGGCTGCGCCGGTTCGCCGAGGCGTACGCCGACCCCCGGGTACTGGCGGTCGGCGGGCGCACCGAGCCCGCGTGGGCGTCCGGCCGGCGGCCCGCCTGGTTCCCGGAGGAGTTCGACTGGGTGGTGGGCTGCACCTACCGGGGCCTGCCGCCGGGCCGGGTACGGGTGCGCAACGTCCTGGGCGGCAACGCCTCGTTCCGGCGTACCGCCTTCGAGGCCGCGGGCGGCTTCGCCACCGGCATCGGGCGCGACGGCGGCCCGCGCCCGCTCGGCTGCGAGGAGACGGAGCTGTGCGTCCGCCTCGCCCGCGCCCGCCCCGACGGCGTGCTGCTCATCGACGACCGCGCGGTGATCCACCACCGGGTGCCGCACGCCCGCGAGAACTTCGCCTACTTCCGCACCCGCGCCTACGCCGAGGGACTGTCCAAGGCCCTGGTGGCCCGCAGCGTCGGCGCGGACAAGGGGCTTGAGTCCGAACGCCGTTACACCACAAGGGTGTTGCCCGCCGGTGTCGCCCGGGGGCTGCGCGACGCCCTGCTCGGCCGGCCGGGCGGCGCGGGCCGGGCCGGCGCCATCGTCGCCGGGCTGCTCACGGCCGCCGGCGGGTTCGCGATGGGGAGCCTGCGGGCGCGGCGGGGGGCGTACGCCTTCGCGGTTGAGCGGCGACCTGGCAGGGAGCCGGCATGAGTGACCCACCGGTGCCCGTCCTCATGTACCACTCCGTCGCCATCGCGCCCAACGCGGCCACCCGGACGCTGTCCGTCGCGCCCGAGGCGTTCGCCGAACAGCTGGCGCTCGTCGCCGAGTCGGGCAGCACCCCCGTCACCACCGCCGAGCTGGCGGCCCACTGGCGCGGCGGCCGGCCGCTGCCCGCCCGCCCGGTGCTGATCACCTTCGACGACGGCTACGAGGGCGTGCACCGGCACGCCCTGCCCCTGCTCGCCCGGCACGGCTTCCCGGCCACCCTGTTCGTCTCCACCGGCTGGCTCAGGGGCGCGTACGACACCGGGGGCGGCCTCGACACCATGCTCGACTGGCACCAGGTGCGCCGGCTCGCCGCCTCCGGCGTGGAGATCGGCGGGCACAGCCACACCCATCCGCAGCTGGACCAGCTCGACGAGGCGGCGCTGGCCGGGGAGCTGAGCCGGTGCACGGAGATCCTCGCCGATGAACTCGGGACGCGGCCGGTTTCGTTCGCGTACCCGTACGGCTACTCCAGCCGCCGGGTGCGCCGGGCGGTGCGCGCGGCCGGGTACGCGCAGGCGCTCGCCGTCGGCAACGGGCTCGCCCGCCGTGCCCAGGGCCCCTACGCGCTGCGCCGGGTCACGGTGCGCCGCGGCACGGACGCCGAGGAGTTCACCCGGCTGCTGCGGGGCCAGGACATCGGCCGTACGTTCGCCCGGGACCGGGCCCTCACCCGGGGGTACGCGCTCGTGCGCCGGGCACGGCGGATCGGCGCGTCGCTCCACGGGGCCGGTCGGGCCCGTGACTGACACGACCACCGCGCCCGGCACCCGGGCGGCGAGGACGCCCGGCACCGCCCGCGCACCGGGCGGGGGTCCGCTGCTGCGCAACGCGTACGCGCTGATGCTCAACACCGGGATCTCCGCCGTCCTGGGCCTCGGCTTCTGGCTGGCCGCGGCGCACTACTACTCCGACGCGGCGGTCGGCCGGGGCTCGGCCGCCATCGCGGCGATGAAGCTGCTCGCCGGGCTCACCGCGGTGACCCTGACGGGCGCGCTGGCCCGGTTCATCCCGGTGTCCGGCAAGCGCACCGGCCGTCTCGTCTTCCGTACGTACGCGGCCAGTTCACTGGTCGTGGCGCTGGCCGCCGCGGTGTTCCTGGGCACCCTGGGCGTCTGGGGGCCGTCGTACCGCTTTCTGCACGGCCCGCTCCCCGGCCTCGGCTTCGTGGCGGCCGTGGTCGCCTGGAACCTGCTCACCCTCCAGGACGGTGTGCTGACCGGACTGCGCAGCGCGCCCTGGGTGCCGGTGGGCAACACGGTGTTCTCGGCGGTGAAGCTGGTGCTGCTCGCGGCGTTCGCCGTCGCCGTGCCGGCCACCGGTGTCTTCGTGTCCTGGGCGGCCGCGATCGCCACCTCCGTGGTGCCGCTGGGCTGGCTGGTGTTCCGGCGCCTGGTGCCCCGGCACGTCGAGGCGACCGCCTCCCGGGCGAAACCGCCCGCCGCGCGGGAGATCGGTCGGTTCCTGGCCGGGGACTACACCGGCTCCCTGTTCTCGCTCGCGGTGGTCTACCTGGTGCCGGTGATCATCGCCGCGCAGGTCAGCTCCGAGGAGAACGCGTACTTCTACATCACCACCACCATCGGCGGCACCTGCAATCTGCTCGCCGTCAACATGGGCGCGTCGCTGACCGTCGAGGGTTCGCACGACCCGGAGCGGCTGGCCGCCGACGCCCGCGCGGCGCTGTGGCGCATGTTCCGGATCATGCTGCCGATCAGCGCCGTGCTGTTCCTCGGCGCCCCCTGGATCCTCGGCGTCTTCGGCGCGGGTTACGCGGACGCGGCGACCCCGCTGCTGCGCTGGTTCGCCGTCGGCACCCTGCTCCGGGTCGTCATGGAGACCTACTTCGCCGTCCTGCGCGCCCGGAGCCGCACGGGCACGCTCGCCTGGCTCCAGGGCCTGCTGTGCGTCCTGGTCCTCGGGCTCACCCTGCTGCTCCTGCCGCGGATGGGGCTCACGGGGGCGGGGGTCGCCGAGATCTCCAGCCTGACCGTGATCATCTCGATCGCCGCGCCCCGGTTGTGGCGGACGGTGCGGGCGCAGGGCGGCTCCGCGCCGGGGACCGGGGGTGTGCCGGACGCGGTGGCGCCGGACGGGGATCTGGCGGACCTGGGGATGAGGGAGGTACCGGTGCGGCGCGGGGTGCCGGCCTGGGCGCGGGAGCGGGCCGCCGAGGAGGCCGTGCCCCCGGCGGAACCCGGACCCCCCACCCGCCGCCCGCGTCCGGTGCTCCTCCTCACCGCCCTCCTGATCACCGCCTTCCTCCTCTACTGGCTCCCCGTCCTGCGTCTTAAAGAGGGCGACCTGGACCGGATGGGCGGGCTGGGTCTGGTCTCGGTGCTGCCGCCGCCGACACTCGCCGGGGCGGCGCTGCTGGTCGTGGTGTTCGCCGGGCTGCTGTGGCAACGCCGGGAGCACCGCGGCCTGTTGCTGGTGACGCTGCTCGTCACGGTCGTGTCGCTGCACGCGCTGCCGGCCGTGGTCGAGAGCGAGCCGCGGTTCGCGACGGCCTGGCAGCACCTGGGCTTCCTCGACTACATCGACCGCACCGGGTCCGCCGTCCCCTACCTGGACGCCCGCTGGAGCTGGCCGGGCTTCTTCGCGGTGGCCGCGTTCGCCGGCCGGGCCTGCGGGGTCACCGACTTCACGGAGGTCATCCGCTGGTGGCCGACGGCGATCCAGCTCGCCTACCTGGCGCCGGTGTGGCTGCTGGCCAGGTCGGTGCGGGCGGACTGGCGGGCGAGGTGGACCGGCGTCTGGCTGTTCGTGCTGTGCGGCTGGGTCGGCCAGGACTACTTCTCCCCACAGGGCTTCACCTTCCTGCTGTATCTGCTCTTCGCGGCGATCCTGCTGGTCTGGTTCCGCCCGCCCCGGGCGCTGACGGCGCGGCTGCGGCCGGGCGAGACGGAACCGCCGCCCGTCGGCCGCGGCACGCGGACCGTTCTCCTCCTGCTGTTGCTGGGCCTGTACGCCGCGACCGTGCCCGCGCACCAGCTGACCCCGTTCGTGATGCTGGGCGTGCTCGCGGCCCTCGTCCTGCTGCGCCGCTGCGAACTGCGCGGTCTGCCCCTGCTGTGCGCGGTGGTCGTGGCCGTCTGGCTCGGTTTCATGGCGGAGCCGTACTGGTCGGGGCACTTCGACGACCTCTTCGGCGGCATCGGCGGGATCGGCGGCAACGTCTCCACCTCCGTCTCCGGCCGCATCCAGGGCGGCGACCCGACCCACAAGCTGGTCCTGTACACCCGGGTGCTGCTGGCCGGTGCCGTGCTGGCCCTCGCCTGCTGGGGCTGGTGGCGCCGGCGCCGCGCCGGGTACCGCGAACGGTCCCTGCCGGTGCTCGCCCTCGTCCCGTTCCTGGGCTTCGGCATGCAGTCGTACGGCGGTGAGATGGCGCTGCGCGTCTTCATGTTCGCGGTGCCCGGCGCGGCCCTGCTCGGCGCCCTCGCGCTCTTCCCCCGCCCCGCGGGACCGCGGCGTCCGGTCCTGGCCCCGGGGGCCGCGCTGCTCGCCGGGCTGCTGCTGATGGGCGGCTTCCTGGTGGCCCGGTGGGGCAACGAGCCCTTCGAGCGCACCCGGCCCGGCGAGGTCACGGCGATGAACTGGGTGTACGCCCATGACCGGCCGACCGTACGGCTGTTGTGGCTGAGCAACGACACGGTGAACGACGTGACCCCCTCGCTGCCGTGGGGAGCGAAGGACATGGAGCGGGTGGACTACGTCCCGACGCTCGCACCGGTCGACCCCGCCCGGGTGTCCGGGCTGGTCGGGGCGCTGAAGGACGCGGGGCCGCACTCGTATCTGATGGTCGGCGAGAGCCAGTCGGCGTATCTGCGCCTGGACGCGGGCTACCCGGCGAGCTGGCAGACCCGGCTCACCCGGAGCCTGGACGCCCGGCCGGAGCTGACGAAGGTCCTGGCCGACCCCGACGCCACGGTGTACGCCCTGCGCACGCCGCCCCCGGGCCCCGTCCCCGGACCGCGCCCCGGGCCGGTCGGGCCCCGGGTGACCTGGACCCGCTGGTCGGTGGTCGGCGCGTCGGCCGCCGTGATCCTGATGCTGTCGCTGGCGGCACGAGAGGTGGTGCGGGTGGCGGCGCGGCCGGGGACGCGCCGGCTGCGCCTGCTCCAGGGCGGTTTCTGGTTCTCCATGCCGCTCCTGGTGGTGGTGACGGCGGTACTGGTGCAGCGGTTCCTGACGTTGAAATGAGGGGAGCGGGTGTCAGCGGGCGAGCCACCTCACCTCGTACGGCCCCAGCGTGAGCCGGCCGCCGTCCACCCGCGCGCCGATCGTACGGTCGCGGGTGTTGACGACGAGGACGGTCCGGTCGCTCGCGAGGACGCGCAGGCCGGGCGCGGCGGCCGGGTCGACCGGGACCGTGCGGTAACGGGTGCCCGGCGGGAAGGCGGTGGCGAACCGGGACAGCAGGTCGTACATGGGCAGCGCCCGCCCCCCGTCGGCGCGGTCGGTCGGGGTCCACAGGCAGCCGGGGCAGCCGGGGCCGGTCCGCTTCTCCGGGTTCCAGTAGAAGCCGGTGTCGGCGCCGCCCACGACCAGGGCGATCATGCCGGTTGCCTGGACGGCGACCCGGTGCGGCTCGGACCAGCCGGCATCGCCGTCACCGGGCTCCACGTAGTACTCGGCCCACCACAGCGGGAGGCCGGGGGCCTGCCGTCGAACCCAGGCGCTGACGGCGGTCAGCTTGTCGGTGGCGGTGAACTCGTCGGGGCGCGGGGTGCCGCCGTGCGGGTAGCTGGCGCCGTCGACGACGGTGAAGTCGGCGCCGGCCTTGTGCGCGTTCCAGTAGGAGAAGGCGTCGAGCACCCGCTGGTCCATCGCGCCCCAGTCGCCCCGCAGCCGCGGGGAGGCGTGGGGGTCGGTCCGGGCGACGCTGTCCATCGCCAGGTAGGGGCCGCCGACCAGGACGTCCTCGCCGGTCTTCTTCAGCGCGCGGTACACGAGGTTGTACAGGCGGGTGTACCCCTCGTAGTCCCAGCGGTCGGCGGCCTCGTCCCAGAAACCCTTGAACTCGTTCCAGACCAGGAAGTGGTGCACGTCCGGATAGCGCCGGGCCACCGTCGCGGCGAGGTCGGCGAAGTCCTGGTAGTGGGCGGGAGCGGGCGCGCTCTCCAGCGCGGGCAGGCTCCAGTCGGTGTTGTCCGCGCCGGACCTGCCGCCCTTCATCCAGTCGGGGGCGCAGCACAGGGTGATCACCGGGGTACCGCCGGAGGCGCGGACGAAGCCGATCCGGCGGTCCAGGGCGGCGAAGTCGTAGCGCCCCGGGGACGGTTCGGGGTTGTCCGCGCCCCAGCCCATGATCGCCTGGTCCTGCGCCATCCCGCCGTTCCCTTCGAGGAGCCGCCGCACCCGGGCGGTGGCGGCGGGCGCTCCCTCGTCGGCGCTGAACTGGGTGTGGGTGAAGCCCCAGCCGGCGTAGGGCTTCGCGGCGCCGCGCGGCGCGGCCGGGGTGCCCGGCAAGCCGCCGAGCAGGCTCACCAGCAGGGCGAGCGCCGCGGCGATCCCCCCGAGCAGGACGCCCAGCCGCCGGTGCCGGCCATCCGATTCCCACCCACGACGTGCCATCGGAGGCAACAGTAACGGCGCGCGCCGGGACTTGGGCAGAGCCGGGGCACCCCCGGGACACCCGGAACAAGCGGTGGAAACGCCGTGCGCGGAGGGGATCGGTGACGGATCATGGCGGCATGCCTGCGAACCCGCACGACGCTCTGCCGATCCGGCTCCACGTCGACGATTCCGACTCGCCGTCCGACGTCGTCGACGCGCTGTTCCTCGGCCGTTTCGCGACGGGCGAGCAGCCGTACTCGCACGCGGTGAACATCGACCGCGTGCGCTCCGGCGCGACCCTGCTGCCCGAGGGCGCCCAGGTGCTCCGGGTCGCCCGGGACGACGACCGCAGCGCCACCCTCGCCGAGGGCGACGGCTGGACCCTGCTGGTCTCCCGCTGGAGCCGGGGCGCGGACGTCACCGTGACCGCGACCAGCGCCGAACTGGCCCAGGAGGTCCTCGGCAGGGCCACGGACGGCGCGGCCGACGAACCCGAACCCCAGCCGGAGAACGTGACGATGGGGTTCTGGTACGTGTCCCCGCGCCGCGGCCCGCACCGCACCACCCGGCAGATCTCGGCCGGCACCTGGTCGGAGGTCCGCTCCAACTACACCGCACCGGTGGCCGAGGCGATGGACCGGCTGATGAGCACCACGCCGGAGGACATCGCGGGCCGGCTGCTCCTGCTGCACGGCCCGCCGGGCACCGGCAAGACCTCGGCCCTGCGCACCCTGGCCCGCTCCTGGCGCGACTGGTGCCAGGTGGACTGCGTCCTCGACCCCGAGCGGCTCTTCTCCGACGTCGGCTATCTGATGGACATCGCGATCGGCGAGGAGGACGGCGCGGGCAAGGGCCGCTGGCGGCTGCTGCTCCTGGAGGACTGCGACGAGCTGATCCGCGGCGAGGCCCGGCACACCGCGGGCCAGGCGCTGTCCCGGCTGCTGAATCTCACCGACGGGCTGCTCGGCCAGGGCCGCAACGTCCTGGTGGGCGTCACCACGAACGAGGACCTGGAGCGCCTGCACCCCGCCGTGGTCCGCCCCGGCCGCTGCCTGGCCCGCATCGAGGTGGGCGCGCTCACCCGCGACGAGGCGGTGCGCTGGCTCGGCGCGGAGGAGGGCGTCGGCCGCGAGGGCGCCACCCTGGCCGAGCTGTACGCGCTGCGCCGGGGCACCACGCCGACATCGGTGCCGGGGGCGCGCAACGGCGCGGACGCGGGACTGTACCTGTAGTGCTTTCATGAAGAGGTGACCTTGTCGGTCGGCACCTCCGGGTGGCAGTACAAGGACTGGCGGGACCTCGTCTATCCGGCCGGGGTCCCGGCACGGCTGTGGCTGGAGGAGTACACCCGGCTGTTCGCCACGGTGGAGATCAACAACGCGTTCTACCGGCTGCCGTCGTACGACAATTTCGCCGCCTGGCGGTCCCGGGTGCCGCCGGATTTCGTGGTCGCGGTCAAGGCCAGCCGCTATCTGACCCACATCAGGCGGCTGAAGGAGCCCGCCGAGCCGGTGCACCGCCTGATGACCCATGCCGCGGGCCTCGGCGACCGGCTCGGGCCGGTGCTGCTCCAGCTCCCGCCCACACTGCGCGCCGACCCGTCGCTGCTGGACGCCTGCCTGGCCTGCTTCCCGCGCGGTACCCGGGTCGCGGTGGAGCCGCGCCATGACTCCTGGTGGACGCCGGAGGTGCGCGAGGTCCTCGTCGCCCGCGGCGCGGCCCTGTGCTGGGCCGACGTCCTGTCCCGCCCGGTCACCCCGCTGTGGCGCACCACCGACTGGGGCTACGTCCGCTTCCACCAGGGCCGCGCCCGTCCCTGGCCCCGCTACGGCCGCCGCGCCCTGGAAACCTGGGTGGACCGCGTCGCCACGGCCTTCCCCGACGGCGAGACCGTGCACGCCTACTTCAACAACGACCCGGGCGGCGCGGCGGTGGCGGACGCGGTGGCCTTCGGGAGGGCGGCGAGGAGGGCGGGCCTGGCGGTGACGCGTCTCCCCGAGCCGGCCCGGCAGCGCCGACACGCGGCAGCCGCCGCCGGGGGGCCGGCCCCGGACCGCTGACGCCCCGCCGCGGACGCCGCCGAGCCGTCCCCGGCCCGCGCCCGGCGTCCTCCCGCCCCGTTCACCCGACCCCGTAGACCGCCCGCAGGGCGTCACGCACCGCCGCCAGCGCCTCCTCCTCCCCCAGGCCCAGCCTGCGCACCCGGTCGGCATACGCCTGCGCCGCCGCGGACGCCTCACGCTCCGCGGCCGAGCCGGCGGCGGCCACATAGGTGCCAAGGCGCCCGCGCGTCTCGATCACCCCGTCGCCCTCCAGCGCCCGGTACGCCTTGGCCACCGTGTTCACCGCGAGCCCCAGGGACTCGGCCAGCCCCCGTACGGTCGGCAGCCGGTACCCCACGGGCAGCACCCCGGACCGTGCCTGCGCGGAGATCTGCGCCCGTACCTGCTCGTAGGGGGGCGCACTGTCATCGATGCGGATCTTCAGGCTCACAGCCCGATTCTGACGCACGCGCGCGAAAATGAGAGGCACCCCCGGGACAACTCCCCGTACGGTCCCTCCACATGACATTGACCGTCCGCGACGTGCGCCCCGACGTACCGGCCGACACCGAGGGTTTCGCCCGGGTGCGCCGGCTCGCCCTGCCGTACATCCTGTTCACCTCGGACTCGGTCCGGCACAACACGCTGCACACGCATCCCGACGCCCGCTACCGCCCGCTGGTCGCGGAGGAGGACGGCGAGATCGTCGGCACCGCCCAGGTCCTCATGGCGTACGACAGCAGCGCGCCGGACCAGGGCCTGCTGAACATCTACGTCCGGCCGGACCGGGCGGGCCGCGGCGCGGGCACGCTGCTGCTGCGCACGGCCGAGGAGTACCTCGCCTCGCTGGACGCGACCAAGGTGTTCAGCTGGGTCCTGGACGAGCCGGCCCACCGCGCCTTCGCCGAGCGGCACGGCTATCGGGCCGGCCGGTCCGCGCACTTCCTCCGCCTGGACCTGGCCGGTGGCGGCCTTCCGCCGCTCGCGCCCACCCCGCCGGGCGTCGAGTTGCGCGCGGCCGTCGAGTTCGCGGACGACCCGCGCCCGCTGTTCGAGCTGGACGCGGAGACCCTCCAGGACGAGCCGGGCGACCTGGATCTGGAGCCCCGGGACTACGACGACTGGCTGACGAGCACCTGGAACCACCCGCTGCTGAACCGCGAGCTGACCATGGCCGCGTGTGTCGACGGCCGCCCGGTCGCCTTCACCGTCGCCTACACCGACGGCGACGGCCGGTACTCCACCGCGATGACCGGTACCGCCCGCGCCCACCGCGGCCGCGGCCTGGCCAAGCTCGCCAAGCTGCACTCCCTGCACCGGGCCCGCGCCGCCGGCGTCACGGACGCCTTCACGGGCAACGACACCGGCAACGATCCCATGATCGCGATCAACAAGTGGCTCGGCTACGAGTTCTGTGCGACGGAGGTCCGCCATGCCCGCGAACTCGGCTGAGCCGACGACCGACCTGACCGTCAGTCTGGTCAAGGGCGGCCGTACGAAGATCCGTTACCCGGCCGGGCTGCTCGGGGACGACGGCACCCGGGTCGTGGTCCGGGCGCCCTGGGCGGGCGACGGCACCCGTGACTTCGGGTTCGTGCGCTTCGAGCCGGGCGATGTGTTCACCGAGTACTACTGGCGCGACCGGTGGTACGCGGTGAAGGAGGTCCGCGCCGCGGACGGCCGGGTCAAGGGCTGGTACTGCGACATCACCCGGCCCGCGGTCCGCACCGGCGCGGAACTGGTGGTGGAGGACCTCGACCTGGACCTGTGGCGCTCGGGCGACGGTGGGGACGTACGCCGTCTGGACGAGGACGAGTTCGCCGCGAGCGGGCTGGCCGAGAGGGATCCGGCGGCCGCCGCGGCCGCGGTGGCCGCCCTCGACGAGCTGGAGCGGCTGGCCCGCGCGGGCGGTTTCGGCGAGCTGCTGGCCTGAGTGTCCGGGGCCCGCTCGGCGGTCCCGGCGCTCAGACGCCCGCCACCACCGCGTACCGCTCGTCCGTCACCGCCTTGCCCCACAGCAGCGGGTCACCGGAGAGCCGCTCCACACGTGCCCCAACCGTCAGCGGCCCCAGCAGCGCGGTGAGCCGGTGCGCGGGGACGCCGACGGGGTACGGATCGCCCCAGACGCCCTCGACCAGCACGAACCGGCCGCCGGGGCGCAGCAGGTCCCGCCAGTGCCGCAGTACTCGGGCCTGGTCGGGCAGCGTCCACAGCACATGGCGTACGAGGACCACGTCGAAGCGGCGCTCCGCCACCGGCGGGTCCTCGGCCGGACCGCACAGCACCTCGGCCGTGTGCCCGGCGAGCTTGGCGCGGGCCCGCTCGGTCATGGCGGGTGACAGGTCGACGGCCGTCACCCGGTGTCCCTGCTCGGCGGCGAGCAGGGACAGGCTGCCGGTGCCACAGCCGAGGTCGAGCACATCGGCGGGGTCCCCGGGCAGCCAGGAGCGGAGCCTGGCCGCCCAGGCGGCCCGCACGACGGGATCGCGCAGGCCGTGGTCCGGCTCCTCGTCGAAGCAGGCGGCCTGCGCGTCCCAGTCCGGCGGTCGGACGGTCCTGTCCCTGTGCTCACGTTCATCGGCCATGACCGGAGAGTGGCACACGCCACTGACAGGGCCGGCCGAGGAGGACGGGTGTCCGCCGGATCCGCGAAGAGGCGGAGCGGCGTGCGGCGGGACGTCCTGAGGTGCGCGAGGGCGTCGGCACCCCTGGTGGCCCGAAGGCCGACCGCACCCGGCCGTCAGCTGAAGGCGGAGGCGCAGGTGGTGGCGCGGGCGTGGGCCGGGTCGAGGGCGTTGGCGACCTCGTGGAAGACGATGCGGTCGCTCAGGCCGACCAGCACGTGCTCGGAGAAGTCCAGCGGGCACAGGTCCTGGAGCAGGACGTTGTGCACGTCGGAACCGCTGAGGTACTGGCTGCGCCAGGGGGTGGCGACCTCGTCGTACTTGGTCGCGATGACCGTGTAGTGCACGCCGGGCACGGTGTCGCCGCCCGCGTTGAGCTTGGTGAGGAAGGCGGACCCGGGTATCTGGTCGGCGAGCCCCGGGGTGGTGGCCTTGACCAGGTCCGTGGCGCCGGGGAAGTACGGCAGCAGCTTGGTGAGTCCGCTGATGGTGGCGCCGTGGTTGTCGGGGGCGATGCCGACGAGCGCGCCGACCTTGGCCGCGCCGCCGAGGAACTTCAGGTAGTAGCGGGGCATCATGCCGCCCTGCGAGTGCCCGACCAGGTCGACCTTGGCGACGCCGGTGGCGGAGCGCACCCGGTCCACGAAGGAGGCGAGTTGCGCGGCCGACCGGTCGATGGGGCCGAGGCCGAAGAAGACGGGGACGCCGGGGAGCTGTCCGTAGTCCAGGGAGAAGACGCAGTACCCGCGGGCCTTCAGGTACGGGGCGAGGCCGAGCCAGTTGTCCACCGAGTTGCCGAGGGTGCCGTGGACCAGGACGACGGGGCGGGGGTGGGCGGCGGACGGCTTGCAGGAGTAGTCGTTCCAGCCGCTGTGGGGGGCGGTGTCGGCGTGCGCGGCCGTGGCGGGCAGGGTGACCGCGGCGGCGGACAGCAGCAGCGCGGTGAGCGGTCTGAGCACTCTCTTCCAGGGCAGCATCGGGTGATCTCCTCGCGGCTCAAGGGGGATACGACGGCCTAGCCCTGTGATCCGGATCACGGGATGCTGTTCATCCGTCAAGTTACGAGCGAGTAGCCTCCGAGGGAAGTTACGCGCAAGTAAAACTTCCGGCCCCGGCCGCCCCGCCGACGCGCCGTCACCACGCGGGCCGCACCGGCCCGCAGGGCGCGACCTTCGCCAGACTCTCCCAAAGCGCCATCACCTGCGCCTCGCCCAGCACCTCGCACCACCCGCCGACCACCTCGGCGGCCGCCTCCTCCGCGGCCCGGGTGCAGGCCCACCCTCGCTCGGTCAGCACGATCAGCCGCGCCCGCGCGTCCCCCGGATGCGGCCGCCGCTCGGCGTATCCCCTGCGCACCACCTCGTCCACCAGCTGGCTCGCCGCCTGCTTGGTCACCCCGAGATGTGCGGCGAGTTCGGTGACGGTGGCCCCGTCCGGCGCGAGGCGCGCGAAGGCGAACCCGTGCGCGGGCCGCAGATCGGCGAAGCCGCGCGCCACGACCCCCTCGTGGACGCGCTGCGTGAGCTCACCCGCGGCGGCGAGCAGGGCGGCGGACAGGGCCATGGCTTTGGAGTTCTGCACGGGGGCATTGAAACACCCTTGACGAATTGGTCAAGCAGCCTGACCATATAGTCAAGTTGCTTGATCATATGGACCGAAGGCCCGCGTTCCCGAAGTCCGCGCGCCCCAGGCCCGCCTGACCGCCCGTCCGAACGGAGAGCCCAGCCATGCCCGTCGTCCGCTCGCCCGAGGCCGTGACCCATGAGATCCACGGCGCCCGCTTCGTCTCCTACGCCACCCCGCTCACCGGCAGCGGCGAACTGTGCGCCTGGCGCGGGGAGATACCGGCCGGCACCCGGGCCCCGGCCCACACCGTCAGCCGCGAGGAGATCTTCCACCTGCTCGTCGGCGAGCTGCTGATCACGCTCGACGGCCGCACGGAGCGCGTGCGCGCGGGCGACACCGTGATCGTCAACGCCGGTTCGAACCTGGGCGTGGAGAACCCGACCGAGCACACGGCGATCTCCTGGGTCACCACCTCCGTCGGGCTCACGGCCGAACTGGCGGACGGCAGCCGGATCACCCCGCCATGGGCCAACTGACCCCGCGGCCACGGGAGTCACGAACCGGGCGCGCCGTGGCCGCGGGCCGCACCGCGTCCGGCCCGAAGCGCCGGCGGGCCCGGTCGGCGGCGGCCTCGGCGGCGCGGGCGCGGGTGTCGGCGGAGTCCAGGGAGAGCTGCCGGCAGGCGTCGGCGGCCGGGCGCAGCCGGTCGGCGCGGAGCGTGAAGGCGCGCACCCGGGCCCGTTGCAGACCCAGGGATGACAGCACACCGAGGGCCGCCGCGGCGAGGACGGGTGAGTGATCGGTGGGTTCCGGCAATGTGCGGGTGCGCGTGGTGGAACTGTGGTCGGCGTACCGCGCCGTCAGGGTGAGCCGGCCGGTGATCCGGGCTTCGCCGCGCAGGCGTTGACCGACCTGGTCGGCAAGCCCCAGAACGGCTCGGTGCTGTTGCGCCGGGTCGAGACAGTCCCGGTCGAACACGAGGTCGGCGACCAGGTGCGCTGCCGGTTCCGACGGGGTGACCAGACGGGGGTCGCGCCCACGGGCACGTTCGGACAGCAGTCGTGCCTGGCCGACGCCGAGGAGGCGTTGCAGGGTCACCGGTGGCAGGTCGGCCACCTGGCCGATGGTGTGCAGACCGTACCTGCCGAGGGTGGTCGCCGTGACGCGTCCGATCCCGGGCAGCGCGGCGACCGGCCGGGGGTACAGCCATTCGGCGGCCCGTTCGGCGGGGACCCAGGTGGTTTCTCCCGGCGTGGACGCGTCGGCCGCCATGGCCGCCACCATGCGGTTGCCCGCCAGCCCGGCGCTGCTGTCGATGCCATACAGAGCCTTCAGCCTGAGCTTCGCCAACTGCACGGCGTCGTAGGGAGACAGGCCGAAGTATCTGAGCGCCGACGTCAGGTCGAGTTGAACAGCGTTGGGCGGCACCGCTTGGACATGAGGCGTGATACCGGACATCAGTTCGATTATGTCGCCGTACTGATCCTCTGTCAGTGAGGTGTGCAGATGGAGGTGGGCGATGTGCCGCCGGCGTGTGGTCATCCCGCGCTCCCGGGGCTGGTGTGGCCGAACTTCTTCAGGTCGGCCGAACGGGTGCCGGCGGGCTGGAGGTCGGCGTAGGGGTGGAGGCGGGCACCGGTGGTGCCGTTGACCAGGGTGCGCCGCGGTTGGGCGGGGGTCGGGTGCGGGCGGTCGGCGCCGAGGAGGGCGAGGGCGGCCCCGGGGCCGTTGTCGCGGCGGGCGGCGGCGATCTCGTCCAGGTCCCAGGCCATGGTGCCGACGACGGTGCGGCGGGTGCCGCGCACTTGGACCGTGCCGCGAACCAGCAGCAGGCCGCTGTGGAAGACGGTGTGCGCGCAGGCCGGGTGGGAGTCCTCGAAGAAGGCCAGGTCGACCAGGCCGGAGCCGTCCTCGAGGGTGACGAAGATGATGCGCCGGCCGCTGGCGATCGGCGGCGTCTGGGTCGAGGCCCGTACACCGGCGACGAGAACCTGCTGACCTGGGCGCATACCGGCCAGGTGTGCCGCGTCGGTCGCACCGATCTCGCGCAGGAGTCGGTGGTGGTGCTCCATCAGATGCTTGGAGACGTCGATGCCGAGAGTGCTCAGTTCGGCGCTCAGAGCCTCGCGTCCGGTCATCTCCGGCAGACCACTCGGCGCCGCTCCCCCGACAGCGCCCGCGTCGATGGGCAGCTGGCCCGACCCTGCGGTCCGGTTGCGGTTGCGGGACTGCCGATGCAACTCGGCGATCTGGAGCAGCAGATCGCGTCGGGTGAGTCGGCCGTCGTGGAGACAGTTCAGGGCGCCGATCTCCGCGAGGCGTTCGGCGACCGGGCGGCTGGGCCGGGCCCGCTGCCAGAAGTCGGACAGCGATCCGTACGGCTGCCCCGCCTCGGTCCGTGCGCACTCCTGCTCCCCCATGCCGTGCACGGCGGACAGGGCGAGGCGCACGCCCCACCGGTCCCCGTCGGTCTTCTCCACGGTGTGCCGCGCCCCGGACCGGTTGACGTCGACGGGCAGCACCGGCACCCCGCGCCGGCGCGCGTCGGCGACCAGCACCCGCTTGGGCCACATCCCGGGGTCGTGTTCGAGCAGTCCGGCCAGCAGGAAGGCCGGATGGTGCGCCTTGAGCCAGGCGCTCTGCAGAGCCGGTACGGCGAAGGCGACCGCGTGCGCCCGGCAGAAGCCGTACGCCCCGAATGCCTCGATCGTCCGCCAGACCTCCTCCCGCACCGCCGTGCCGTAGCCGCGCGCACGGGAGCACCGGTGGAACCAGTCCCTGATCCCGGGCAGCCGTTCCCTGTCGCCGAGCGCCCGCCGGGTGACCTCGGCGAAGGCCGGGTCGCAGCCGGTCAGCACCACCAGCGTCTCGATGATCTGCTCGTGCCAGATGGTCACCCCGTAGGTGTCGGCGAGCACCGGCTCCAGGTCCGGGTGGGCGTAGACCGGTGTGCCGCCGTGGCGGGCGGCGATGTACCGCTCGGGCATGCCGCCCGCGACCGGGCCGGGTCGGAAGAGGCTGATGTCGGCGATGACGTCCTGCTGGTTGCGCGGCTGGAGCCGGGACAGCAGGTCCTGCTGGCCGGGCGACTCCAGCTGGAACAGGCCGAGGGTCTGGCTCTCCTGGATGAGCTTGAACGCGAACACGTCGTCCAGCGGCACCTGTTCGGGGTCGTCCAGGTCGATGCGCTCACCGGTGGTCCGTTCGATCTCCATGACGGCGTGGGCCATCGCGGACTGCATCCGCACGCCCAGGACGTCGAGTTTGATGTTGCCGAGCGCCTCGATCTCCTCCTTCGCGGCCATGGCCATCGGGTAGTCGCCCTGCGGGGTGGGCTGCACCGGCAGCCGGTCCAGGAGGGTGGCATCGCCGATGACCACACCGCAGGGGTGCATGGCCATGCCGTGGACCAGCGAGTCGAGTCCCTCGGCCAGCTCCCACAGGGGCCCGAACCGGCCCGCCTCGGCGGCCAGTCGGCGCAGTTCGGGCAGTTCGGCGAGGGCGCCGGTGATGTCCGAGGCGCGCAGGTGCGGGAAGCTCTTGGCGATCCGGTCGACCTCCGCGGGCGCGATACCGAGGGCCAGGCCGGTGTCGCGCAGGGCCCGGCGTGCCCGGTAGGTCTCGGGCATCGCGGTGACCGCGACCCGCTCCCTGCCGAACCGTTCGAAGATCGCGTCGTAGCACTCCAGGCGCCGCGCGGACTCCACGTCGATGTCGATGTCGGGCAGCGAGGCCCGGCGGACGCTGAGGAACCGTTCGAACAGCAGGCGGTGGTCGAGCGGGTTGGCGGTGGCGATGCCCAGCGCGTGGCAGACCAGCGAGCCGGCGCCCGAGCCGCGGGCCGCGACCCGGATGCCCTTGGCGCGGATGTCGGCGACGACCTGGCCTACGGCCAGGAAGTACGAGTCGTAACGCAGCCGGGAGATCACGGCGAGTTCCTCGTCGAGGCGGGCGAGCGCCGCCGGGTCGCGGTCGAGGCCCCGGCGGGCCAGTCCCTCCGCGCAGCGCAGACGCAGCAGCCGGGCGGCGCCGTCCGCCCCGGGGCCGGCGCCGAAGAGCGCGGGCTCGGGGAAGTGCGGGGTGCCCAGGCCCAGGTCGGCGCGGGGGTCGAGGGCGCACTCGGCGGCCGTGGCGGCAGTGTCCGCGAGCAGCCGGCGGGCCCGCCGCCCATCGGTTCCGGCGCACTCGGCGATCATGCGCGCGAGGACCTCCATCGCCCGCTCGTCCTTGAGCCAGCGCTGTCCGCTGTCCAGGCGGCGCCGGTCGATCGGCCGCAGCAGCCGGGCGGCGTCCAGCACGTCGGCGAGGCGGTGCTGGGCGGGGTCGGCGTAGCGGACGGCGTTGGTGAGGACGGCGGTCGTACCGGTGCGGTCGGCCAGCGCCAGGGTGCGGGCGGCGAGGCGGAGGGAGCCGGGACCGGCGCCGAAACGATTCTGCGCGACCGTCTCCAGCCGGACCTCCCGCCCGAACACCTCGCGCCACGGTGCCAGCAGCCGTACCGCGACATCCTCCCGGCCCGCCGACAGTGCCCGCGCCGGCTCCGAGAGGGGGCCGAGCAGGACCAGCAGCCCGGGGCCGCCGTGCTCCCGCAGCGCCGACCACGGCACCACGGGCGCCCGGCCGCCGAGGGCGTCCGCGTGGGCGGCCGAGGTGATACGGCACAGCCGCGCCCAGCCCTCCCGGTTCCGGGCGAGCAGCACGACGCGCAGCGGCGGCTCGATCACATGGGCGCCGCCGCGCGCCGGGGCACGGCGGCGCCGGCCGGGGGGCGGCGGGGCGACGGCCTCCACCGCGAGGTCGACGCCGAAGACCGGGCGCACCCCCTCCCTCGCACAGGCCCGCGCGAATCGGACCGCGCCGGTGACCGTGTCCCGGTCGGTCAGCGCGAGCGCCGTCATGCCCCGCTCGGCCGCGCGGCGCACCAGCTGTTCCGGGTGGGCGGCGCCGTAGCGGGCGGAGTAGCCGGACGCGACATGCAGATGAGCGAAGCCCGCCATGCCCACACCTCCCTCGATCCACCCCTTTTCAGCCATACGCCCGATACGTTCATCGTACGCCCGTTCGAATACTCTAGCTCCATCGACGCAGGTCGACGAGTTCATTCGAACGAGTGAGTGATTCTTCACCGAGAGCAGGAGGGAGTGAGGAGTGGCCAGAACCACGACGTCCCGCCCCGAGGATTCGGGGCGGGACGTCCGGGTGGTGTCCGGGTCAGCCGATGGTGGTGCCCGTCGCGGAGAGGGCGGCGGTGACCGGCTGGAAGAAGGTCTCCCCGCCGGAGGTGCAGTCGCCGCTGCCGCCGGAGGTCAGACCGATCGCCTTGTCACCGGAGAACAGCGAGCCGCCGCTGTCGCCCGGCTCGGCGCAGACATCGGTCTGGATGAGCCCGCTGACCGTGCCCTCCTGGTAGTTCACGGTGGCGTTCAGACCGGTGACCGTGCCGTCGTGCACATGGGTGGTGGACCCGCTGCGCGTGACCTTCATGCCCACCGTGGCCTCGGCGGCGCCGGTGATCTTCTGGGTCGAGCCGTCGTAGAGGTCGACCTCGCTCGGGTGGGCGGCGTCAGAGGTGTACTTGACCAGGCCGAAGTCGGTGCCCGGGAAGTGGGACTCCGCGTTCTGCCCGATCTCGTCGCCGTCCGCGTCCGACCAGGTGGAGATGTCCGCGGTGCAGTGCCCGGCGGTCAGGAAGTACGGCTGCCCGTCCTTGACCACGTTGAAGCCGAGCGAGCAGCGCCCGCCCGAGCCGTTGATGGCGTCGCCGCCGGCGACGAAGGGCTTGTACTCGCCCTGGAACCGCTTGAGTTCGGCCGTGCCGCCGAGCCCGTCGACCACCTTGCTCAGCCTGTCCCACCGGGCACCGGTGACGGACTTGTCGGCCGTGACGACGACCTTGTCCGACACCGGGTCGACGGACCAGGACGTGCCCGGGATGGTCGCGTCCTTCTTCAGCGTCGTACGGGCGCCGTCGAGCTGGGCGAGGGTGCGGGTGACGATCCTGGCCTTGGCTCCCTTGGCTTCCACGGCCTTCGCGGCGGTCCTGTCGAGCACGTTCACGACAAGGCTTCGGGCCTTGGCGTCGTAGTAGCTGCCCGCCGTGTCAGCACCGAGGCGCGCGGTCAGGTCGGAGGCCAGCGTCGCGGCCGCCGGAGCGGACAGCGGCCGGAGCTGGACAGTGGGCTTCGCGGGCTCACTGGCGTTCGCATTCTGCAAGGTGACACCCGCGGCGGCCAGCGCGGCGACACTCGCGCCGGCCATCACGAGCCGGCGCCTGGGTATGCGTCGGTGCTTCAACTCATGTCCTCCTGTGGGGGGACGGCCGTCCGGGTTGTGGGGACCCGACGACCGGAAGGCTGGTTGACGGGCGCCCACTCTTCCGAAACCCACAGCGGACACACAAGGCCGAGTTCCGGACGCGCCGGAGAAGGGTATCCGCACACCCGTTCACAGATGACTCACCGTCACCACCGAGGAAATTTCGGGGCGCAAACACTACGGGCGAGTGACCCTCATCGGAACGTGACGGCGACGCATGGCTTGTTTCATTCGCCGCCGTCGCCCTTCCTTCACAAGCCGGGCATGAAGAAGCCCCCGCACACACGCACATGTGCGGGGGCTCACAGCGGCCGGCCGAAGCCGGCTCCGGTCAGGGGAGCGTGACGCCGTAGTAGCTGAGCGCCTCGGTCACCGGCTGGAAGAAGGTCGTACCGCCGGAGGTGCAGTTACCGCTGCCACCGGAGGTCAGGCCGTAGGCGACGGACCCGTTGTACAGCGGGCCGCCGCTGTCGCCGCCCTCGGCGCAGACCGTGGTCTGGATCAGGCCGGAGACGATGTCGCCACCGCCGTAGTTGACGGTGGCGTTGAGCGCGGTGACCTTGCCGCTGTGCGTACCGGTGGTCGAGCCGCGCCGGTAGACGGTCTGGCCCACGCTCGGGGTGGCCGCGCTGGAGATGGTCTGGCTGCCGACCGCGCTCGGGTGCGCGATCGAGGAGTTGGTGTACCTGACCAGAGCGAAGTCATTGCCCGGGAAGCTGTAGCCCACGTTGGTGCCCAGCACGGTGGTGTGCCCGGAGTTGCTGTACCAGGTGGAGGCGACCTGCCCGCAGTGCCCGGCGGTCAGGAAGTAGTAGGTGCTTCCGCTGCGCACGTTGAAGCCGAGCGAACAGCGGTACTGCCCGCCGTAGATGGCGTCGCCGCCGCTGATCAGCTTGTTGAACGTACCGGGCGTGCGCTTGACGGTGAGCGCGCCCGCGTCGGCGCCGGCCTGCTTCCTGATCTTGGCGATCTCGGCCTTGGAGACCGTGTTGTCGACGGTGACGACGACGTGGTTGTTCTTGGCGTCGACGGCCCAGGCGGTGCCGGGGATGTCCGCCTTCATCACCGAGTCGCTCGCCCGGGTGAGCTGCGCGGCGCTGAAGGGGCGGGCATCGCTGGCGTTCGCCGTGGGGGCGGCGAACGCCGCTGCGGCCAGGAAGCCCGCGGCCACGGCGATCAGCCGGGTACGTCTCGCCGGGCCACTCGGGGCGGTGGTGCGCTTGATCCTCACTTTTCGTTCCCTCCAAGGGGAGTCGGGGGCCCGCGTGGGGTCGGGGCCCGGTGAGGCGCAGTCAGGGGTGCGGCCGGGTTCCGGTTATGCATGTCCCTGACAATCGCTGAGGGGGAGTATTCGGCCGACCGCCCGGTACGCACAAGGGTGCCTTTCGGCCGTCGGACTTTAGCCCTCCTTTGCCCAACGGCCGGTGCTTTGACTTTCGTTGGTGTGGACATGGCCTTCGAGGCGCGGGACGGCGGCCGGACGCGGTTGAATCCGACGGCCGTACGGCCCCGCGCGTCCGGCGCCCGCGGGTGACGGAAGCGGAACCGGACGCCGGTGTCGCCGCTGGTGGCGTCGGCGAACACCGCCCACGGCGGGCCCTCGTCGCGCCGCGCCGGGGCCGGCGTCCGCTCCCGGCCGGCCGGAGTGGAGGCGAGTTCACCGGGCGAGGGCGAATGCGCGGGCCCGGCCGAGCGTGTCACCGAGCCGCGGGACGCGCCGCGCTTCGTACGGCGTGAAGCGGCCCGGCACCACCCGGCGGGGACCGCGGGCGGCGGCCTCGATGCCCCGCGAGGCCCGGCGGGCCTCGGTGCCGGGGTCGTGGCCCCGCGCCCCCGGGACTCCCTCGCGCACCGGGACGACCAGCCGTTTCTCGCCGAGCGGGACACGGGCGGCGGTCTCCGTACCGGTACCGGCGGCCGGCCGGACCTCCCCGGCGAAGGGACGGCGGCCCACCTGGAATCCGCCGGTCTCGGCGACCGTCAGCACAATGCCTTTACCATCCACCGTCCAATTCCCGGGAATGTCCGGAAGTCGTTCCTCCGGCTGGTCCTCGATCCCGTGGGTGCCGGTCGACGCGGGCGGCCCGCACGGCGCGGTGACCGACTCCTCCCGCTTCTCCCGCCATCGCCATCGCCATCGCCACCATGCGCCGAACACGTCGGTCGCCATGCGTTTCCCTCCCTTCGCGGCCTCGTCTCCCCCGGCCGCGCACCTCCGCCGCCGAGGCCGGGCCCGCCCGCGGACTCAGCAGGACCAGCGGCGCACCGGCCCCCGCGCCGGCTCCGCCGCCCGGTGCCGCGCATCCCCGCGCACGGCGTTGGCCCGCGCCGGGACGGCGGCGCGGGCCAGGGCCGCGTCCGCGTACCGGAGCGGCGAGGGTCCGGACACCCCGGGTGCTCGCATCGACGGGCTGGAGGGGGTGAGGCGGCGGGGCGGACCGACCGACGCCGGCCCCCGCACCCCGGCGGCAGCCACCGGGCGGTCCGGCGCCACCACCCGAACGGGAACTTCACGGGCGGTGCCGCCGCGGCACGCCTGCTGTTCCGTCCGCATCGCCCTCCGGGCTGCGGGTACTCGGAGACCGCGTCCATCCCCACGGCGCCCGAGCCACCGGCCCGGGGCCGCTCCTCGCGGGGCGCGTCCGGCAACAGGCCGGGCGGCGCGGACTCGCCGGAGCCGGAGGGGCCGAGCGCGGCGGCGGCCCCGGAGAGCGGTGTCCCGGAAGGCGGTGTCCCGGAGAGCGGTGTCCCGGAAGGCGGTGTCCCGGGGAGGCGGTGTCCCGGGGAGGGCGCCGGCGCTCCTGCGCGCCGGCCGGACGCGGACCATGACGGTCAGGAGCCGATCCTCTTATAGCCGATCCTCTTATATAGGAGCGACGTTCACGCGGCGGCCGGGCCGGACGTCCACGGACGCGTCCCACCCCCCGGACGCCGGCCTCGCCTCCGGAGGGGCACGACCGGCTCGGCGACCACCACATCGGGAATCCCCCCTCCGAGGACCCGGGGCCGAGCCGGGTCAGCCGCCCGTGCCCGGGTCAGCAGTCGCAGGCACAGCACTCGCAGCACTCGCAGCACTCCAGCGCCTCGCAGCACGACCAGTCGCAGTCGCAGTCGCAGGAGGCGCAGCAGCCCTCACGACGCTTGCGCGACCACGGGCCCTCGAACTCGTCGGCGCAGCACACCTTGCAGGTGCAGCACACGGCGAGGGCGGCGGCGCAACCGGCCCAGAGACCCCGCTTGTCCGGGCCCTGCGGCCCGCCGCCGTAGGGGTTGCCGTGCGGGTGCCCCGGCACGTACGGCCCCCGCGGCCCCGGGCCGCCCGGCGTGTACGCGCCCTCCGCGCCCGTGTGCCCGCAGGCCGTCGCACCGAACGCCCGGTCCACCGAGCGCCGCAGCTCGTGCACGAGCAGCAGATGGACCAGCGCGCCGTCGCTGAACTCGGCTTCCCGCAAGGCGAGTCGGATGCCGTGCACCGCGTCGTCGGCGAGCCTGCGGGCCTCGGTGCGGGAGGTGCCGGTGGCGGTGAGCGGGTTCCAGGCGCCGCCGGCCGCGTCGGCCTCCTGGTCCTCCACCGCGTCCAGCAGATGCGCGAGCCGGCCGAAGAGCCGCCCGGCCTCGGCGAGCGGGGCCACGTTGCCGGGGCGGCCGGAAAGCCGCGCGGTGTGCGCGAACGCGGCGGCGGTGGCCGTCTCCGTGGGTTCGGTGACGGTCAGCAGCGGGGTGCCGGGCCCGGCCAGCGTCTCGATGCCGAGCTGCCGGTCGACGGCGTCCACCAGGATGCCGGTGTCGAAGCCGACCGCCGCCCCGCCGGCCGCCCCGGCCCGGCCCCAGCCCGCCGCGACCTTGCGGGCGGCGGCGGCCACGGGCCTGCGGGCCAGCAGCCCGTCCCGGTCGGCGACATGGTCGCGGACCTTCGCCGCGGCGAGCACCAGGGAGACGGCGGCCGCGAGCCGCGCGCCCTCGCCCTGCGCGACGGACGCCGTCCGCATCCCGCGCAGCGCGCACGGCCCCGCCGTGCGCCGGCCGCCCTCGCTCGGGCCGAGCTGAGCCTCCGTCAACACGGAGATCAGCAAACCGTCATAGTTGGTGACGACACGTGCGAGCTGCCCGTGATCGCGGCGCAACGCGAGGCAGAGACCGCACAGATGCGCCATCCACTCGGTCTTGAAGCGGTCACCCAGCCGATGTGAGCAGGGCCTGACTATTCCGAACACAGCGATTCCCCCGTGTGTTGAGGTGGCGTCGGCTTCACCCGGACGCACCGAGCGTCACCCATCCGCCGCCGACCATCATATTTCACTCACAGTCAGCAGCCGTACGTGTCACAACCCTTGGGGGACAAGGAGTCTCGACGGATCGGCTGTGCACCAGTACCGTCACAAACCCCCCGTGCGGCGACTATCCACTTGGCGCGTTGTCAGCATCATGGATGACCATAGGGGAAGGTGCGGAAAGCACGAGAGACCGCTGTGAGAGGAGGCGTCCATGGGATCGGTACGCAAGGCGAGTGCGTGGCTCGGCCTCGTCGACGACAACGATGACGAGCGCTACTACGACGACGACTACTCCGAGGGCACCACGTCCGGGGACGCCTGGGTCACCGACCCCCGGGTCCAGGTGGCCGCGGACAAGGCCGAGGAGAAGAGCCGGCGGATCGCCACGGTCACCCCGGACAGCTTCCGGGACGCCCGTGCCATCGGCGAGCTGTTCCGGGACGGGGTCCCGGTCATCATGAACCTCACCGGCATGGAGCCCGGCGACGCCAAGCGCGTCGTGGACTTCGCGGCGGGGCTGATCTTCGGTCTGCGCGGCTCCATCGACCGGGTCTCCACGCGGGTGTTCCTGCTGACCCCGGCCGACACCGAGATCGTCAGTGGTGACGCGTCCGCGCACCGCACGGACGGATTCTTCAACCAGAGCTGAGGCGGGGCCGCTCACCGGCCCCGCCCATCCGGTGGCTCACCGGAACGCGTCGAGCCCGGTGAGCGCCTTGCCCAGCACCAGCTGGTGCATCTCGACGGTGCCCTCGTAGGTGAGCACCGATTCGAGGTTGGTCGCGTGCCGCATCACGGGGTATTCGAGGGAGATCCCGTTGGCGCCGAGGATCGTCCGCGCCGTACGGCAGATCTCGATGGCCTCGCGGACGTTGTTCAGCTTGCCGAAGCTGACCTGCTCCGGGCGCAGCCGGCCGGCGTCCATCCGCCGCCCCAGATGGTGGGCGAGCAGGATCCCCTTGTGCAGTTCCACCGCCATGTCGGCGAGCTTGGCCTGGGTGAGCTGGAAGCCGCCGATGGGCCGCCCGAACTGCTCGCGGGTCTTCGCGTACTCCACGGCCGACTCGAAGCTGCTGCGCGCGGCGCCCATCGCGCCCCACACGATGCCGTAGCGGGCGTGCGAGAGGCAGCTCAGCGGACCGCGCAGCCCGACGACCTCCGGCAGCGCCGCGCTCGCGGGCAACCGCACGTCGTCCAGGACGAGTTCACTGGTGACGGAGGCGCGCAGGGACCACTTGTGCTTGATCTCGGGCGCCGAGAAACCTGGCGTGCCGGTCGGTACGACGAAGCCGCGGACGCCCTCCTCGGTCTGCGCCCAGACGACGGCCACCCCGGCGACCGACCCGTTGGTGATCCACATCTTGCGCCCGTTGAGCACCCAGTCCCCGCCGTCGCGCTCGGCACGGGTACGCATCGAGGCGGGGTCGGAGCCGTGGTCCGGCTCGGTCAGGCCGAAGCAGCCGATCACCTCGCCCGCGGCCATCCGGGGCAGCCACTCCTGCTTCTGCTCCTCGCTGCCGAAGCGGTGGATGGCGTACATGGCGAGGGAGCCCTGCACGGAGACCAGCGAGCGGATACCGGAGTCGGCCGCCTCCAGTTCCAGACAGGCCAGTCCGTACTGCACGGCCGACGCGCCCGCGCAGCCGTACCCGGTGAGGGACATCCCGAGGGCGCCGATCCCGCCCAGCTCCAGGGCGAGCTCGCGGATTCGGGGCAGCTCGCCCTTCTCGTACCAGTCGGCGACGTACGGCAGCACGCGGTCGGCCGCCCAGCCGCGGACGGTGTCCCGGACCGCCAGGTCCTCCGGCTCCAGCAGATCGTCGATCCCGAGCGGGTCGGCGGCGTCGAACGGGGGCAGCTTCGCGGACATGGGACACCCTCCGGATACTGAAAACTAGCAGCGCTAGTTACGGCTGTGCGGCCGACGTTACGGCGCAGTGTCCCGCACGTCCAGAGGGGTCAGGCGGAGACCCGCGGCTTCCCGGGGACCTGCGGCTTCGCGGAGGTGCGCGGCTTCTCGGAGACACGCGGGGAGGGCACCCCGGCGACACCCGGCTCCGCGGCGGGCGGCACGGCGTCCGCCGCCGGGCCGGTCTCCGTCCGCGCGGCGCACTGCATGATCCGCGGCAGCCGCAGCGCCATCACCGCGCCCAGCAGCAACAGGCCCGCGCTCACCAGCAGGGTCAGGTGCAGCCCGTGCACGAAGGAGTCGCGTGCCACCCGGCGCAGCACCGCGCCGGTTTGGCCGCCGAGGCGGTCGGCGACGTCGTAGGCCTCGCCCAGCGAGTGCCCGGCGGCGGTCGCGTCGGGTGCCGAGACCCCGGGGACCGAATGCAGCCGGGGCGTATAGGCGGCGTTCATCACACTGCCGAGCAGCGCGATGCCGATGCCGGCGCCCAGCTGGTACGACGTCTCGCCGATCGCCGCCGCCCCGCCGGCCCGGTCCGCGGGGGCCTCGCTGAGCATCGACTCGTAGGCGCCGAACAGCGTGGTCTCCAGGCCGAAGCCGAGGAGCACGAAGCCGGACAGCATGAGCGGCGGGTCGTCGGTGCCGCCCATCGCGGTCAGGGTCAGCACGGCGGCCGCCGTCAGGCAGAAGCCGGTGCACACCATCCGGCGCGGCCCGAACCGGCGCAGCACGCGCGCGCCCAGCAGGCCGGCCGCCATCGCCGCCACGGTCAGGGGCAGCAGCCGCAGCCCGGTGGCGAGCGGGGACAGGCCGAGCACCAGTTGCAGGTACTGCGCGGCGATCAGCTCCAGGCCGACCAGCGCGAGCATGGCCAGCACGATGCAGCCCACCGAGGTGCTGAAGGCCTGCCTGCGGAACATGCGCAGGTCCACCAGCGGATACGGCAGCCGCCGCTGGCGTCGTACGAAGAGGACCAGGAGGGCCGCGCCGACCAGCAGCGGCAGCAGGGTGAAGGGGCTCACGGGGTTCTCGCCGCCGCCGAGCCGCTTCACCCCGAGGACGACGCCGAACAGGCCGGCGGCCGCCATCAGCGCGCCGGCCACGTCCCAGGGGCCGTCGGCCCCGCCCCGGGACTCGGGCAGCAGGAGCCGTCCGACGGGGAGGCTGATCAGCATCAGCGGGATGTTGATCAGGAAGACCGAGCCCCACCAGAAGTGCTCCAGCAGGAAGCCGCCGAGCAGCGGCCCGACCGCCGCGCCGACCGCGGCGACCGCGCTCCACACGCCGATGGCGAGGGCGCGCTCGCGCCGGTCCGGGAAGACCTGGCGCAGGATCGACAGGGTCGCGGGCATGATCATGGCGCCGCCGACGCCGAGCAGGGCGCGGGCGAGGATCAGCACCTCGGCGGTGTGCGCGCAGGCGGCCACCGCCGAGGCCACGCCGAACAGGCCGTAGCCGAGCAGGAGCACGCGTCTGCGTCCGACGCGGTCACCGAGGGTGCCGAAGAGGATCAGCAGTGAGGCGCAGACCAGCGGGTAGACGTCGACGATCCAGAGCAGCTGGACGGCGCCGGGCCGCAGGTCCTCGCTGACCGCGGGGACGGCCACGTGCAGCACGGTCGCGTCGAGGGCGACGAGCAGCAGGCTGGCGCAGAGGACGACGAGGACGACCCAGCGGTTGGCACCGGGCCCGGCCGTCCGACGGCTCGGCCGGAGCTCGGCCGTGGTCGTCCCGGACATGTACGTACCTCCCAGATGTTCTCTCGTGCGGGGCGGAGCGACAGGCTCTCCCTTTGTCGTACGGCCGGGAAGGAGTGGTGTTCCCGGACCCCGCTGAACCCACGGGAATGGCTCGTCAGCCTACGCGAGTCCGCCGCGCCCCCGCGTGGCGGACCTCTCACCCCGGCGCGGCAACCCTGTGGGGTGCACCACGTCGCACCGGCCGGGCCGCTCCCCGGGGACCGGCGCGTTCCCCCGTCCGGTCGATAATCGAGCCCGTGACCGATCTCAGCACCGGCGTGGCCGCGCCCCACGCCGCGCCCCACGCCCCGCCCGCCGCCCCGCTGCTGCGCAGAGCGGCCCCGGCGGTGCTGGCGTACGCGGCGGTCCGTGCCCTGGGCATGGTGGTGCTGTGGGTGTGGAGCGCGGCGCGCGGCACGAGCGCGCTGACACTGCTGACCGCGCGCTGGGACTCGCTCTGGTACACGCGGGTCGCCGAACTGGGCTACGGCTACCAGGTGCGGCTGCCGAACGGCGACGTCCACTCGAACCTGGCGTTCTTCCCGCTGCTGCCCTGGCTGGAGCGGCTGCTGCACGCGCTCACCCCGCTGTCGTACGCGTACGCGGGCCTCGTGGTGAGCCTGGTGGCCTCGGCGGCCGCGGCGGCGGGGATCTACGCGGTGGCCGAGCGGGTGTACGGCCACCGGGCCGGGGTGTGCGCCGTACTGCTGTGGGCGGTGCTGCCGGTCGCGGCCGTGCAGTCGATGGCGTACAGCGAGTCGCTGTTCACGGCGCTGGCGGCCTGGGCGCTGTACGCGCTGCTGACCGGGCGGTGGGTGGGCGCGGGACTGCTCGCGGCGCTCGCGGGGCTGACCCGGCCGGTGGGCGGCGCGGTGGTGGCGGCGGTGTGGGCCGCGGCCGCGCTCTCGTTCGTGCGGGACCGAAGCGCGGCGCGTGCGGACGGCGCTCGGTCGCGGACACGCGCCCCCTCGGATTCCACCGTCCGCCGTCTCCTCGGGGTGCTCCTCGCCCCGCTCGGCACGGCCGGTTACGTCCTGTGGGTGGGTCATCGCACCGGCGAGGGCCCGCTCGGCTATCTGGACGTCCAGGCCGGATGGCGCAACGGGTTCGACGGCGGGTACGCCTTCGCGTGCTTCGTGGCCGGGAAGTTCACGTCGTTCCCCGGCGCGCTCGCGGGCGTCGGCCTGATCGTCGGCGTCGCGCTGCTGCTTTGGCTGTACGTCACCGGCGTCCGCAGGGGCCAGCCGCTCGCACTGCTCGTGTACACCGGTGTCGTGCTCGCGCTCGCGCTGTGCGCGTCGAGCTACTTCGGCTCCAAGCCCCGGCTGCTGCTGCCCGCCTTCCCCGTGCTCTTCCCCCTCGCCACCGCGCTCGCCCGGCTGCGGACCTCACGGTCCGCCCTGGTCACGGTGGGGTTGGCGATCGTCTCCGCGGTGTACGGGGCGTTCTGGCTGAACGGCTCGGGACCTCCATGATCCACTTCGGCGGTCCGGCGACGCCCCGGAGAATGGGGACCCTGGGCCGGGTCAACGCATTTATAAGTGCCATATAAACAACAACCGGCATGATCAAAGGAATTACAGAGGGCGGCCTCGCCGGATTGCGGAATCCGGCGGAATTCGGCCGCCCTTGAGAGGTTTCCCACATCACATCGTCATCACAAAGACGCTGTTTCGACCAGTACCACAGCTCACTCGCTGTAACGTCGATTGGGTGCGTACCGAACGGAACCTCACCCGGCGTCTGGACCGGGTGTTCGCCAGGCTGGACCGCGAGCCGGAACGGCCGGCCCATATCGATGTGCCGGTGATGAGCCGGCACCGGGTCGTGCTGTTCTCCGCGACCCTCGCCTTCTACCTGGCGATCGTGTGGGCCGTGGTGACCACCTCCTGGCTCGTCCGGCTCGACTGGCAGGTCATGTTCTTCCGGCCGTACCAGCAGTGGCCGCAGATCCACGCCTTCCTCGACTACTACGTGGTGCTCGGCCAGCGCGGCCCCACCGCGGTGATGGTCGCGTCCTGGCTCGGCTGGCGCTCCTGGCGGCAGCACACGCTCCGCCCGCTGCTCACCCTGGCCACCTCGCTGCTGCTGCTGAACATCACGGTCGGCGCCGCCAAGTACGGCATGGGGCGGCTCGGTCCGCACTACGCGACCGTGATCGGCTCGAACGAGATGGTCAGGGGCGGCGATATATTTCCCAGCGGGCACACCGCCAACGCGGTGGTCACCTGGGGCATCCTGGCCTACCTGGCCTCCACCCCCCGTGCCCGCCGCTGGCTCTCGGCCGCCTCCGCGATCACCTCGCTCGGCGTCGGCCTCACCACCGTCTACCTCGGTACGCACTGGCTCAGCGACGTGCTCCTCGGCTGGGCCGCCGGCCTGCTGATCCTGCTCGCCCTGCCGTGGTTCGAGCCGCTGATCGCCCGCACCGAGACGTGGCTGTTCGACCTGCGCGACCGCTGGCGCGCCCGGCGCATCCGGCCCGTGCCCGAACCGGCCGTCACCGTCGCCCCGGTGGTGCTCACCGGGCCGCGCGGCTCCTCGGCCGAGCAGCCCGCGCCGGCCCGCGAGCCGGTCTCCTCGACCCGCGCCTCCCGCGGCCTGGTGCACCTGGCGCCCGGCCCGCACACGGCCCGTTCGGAACGCAGCCCGGTCACCCCGGCGGGCCCCCGCCGCCCGCCCGGTGCCGACCGGGCACCGCGCGGCACGTCCCCGGCCCGCCCCCTGACGGGCGGCTGAGGATCCGGCAGGGGGCACCGGTACGCACCACCGGCCCCACGCCACGGCGAAGGCCCCGCTCCCCGGAAGGGAGCGGGGCCTTCGCGCCGTCCACGCTCGCGGCGGTGCCGGTCAGCCCTTCCAGGCGCGCACCACCCGGCCGTCGCGCACCTCGAAGTTGAGCCGCCCCACGCGGTACTCCATGGTGATGATCGTGCCCGGCGGCAGCGCGCGCACGGTCGACCAGCCACGCTCCCGGGCGCGTCGCTCGGCCTGCTCGGCGTCGAGGCCGACGTACCCGTCCGGGCTGTCCTGGGGCTCCGCCGGCGGAGTCGGAATCGGTGTCATACGGCCACGCTAGGACGACACACGCGGTGACGGAAGCCGGGCGCGGCAGGGTAAGAGCAGCATCAGACTCCCGTCACACTTCTGTCACAGATTCCGGGTCTCGTTTCGGTCGAACTTCCTCACACGATCGGGGGTTTCCGTACCGCCCGCCGGGGGATTCGAACTGAATTCCCGCATACCGCGCCACCCCGGCGAATTACCTGGCGGAAAGTGCCGGGGCGAGGATCGGGACGGGCCCCGGAGCATGATTCCCGGACGGAATCCGGCGCTATGGCACCCGAGCTGACACCGCATAGGAAATTTCACGGATTCCGCACATGCCGGTGCCCGATGTGTGCGGACCGCGGGGGCGGTGCCGGGGACCGGTGCGCGGCCGGCGAGGATCCGGTTCCGCCGTCCGGCGCACGCGGCAGGGGCCCCTCGGCCGGAGCCGAGGGGCCTTCGGGCGCGGGAGGCGCCTTCGCTCAGAGGGTCAGGCGGGTTCCGGGGACGATGAGGTCGGGGTCGCCGCCGATCACGGACCGGTTGGCTCCGTACAGGCGGTGCCAGTCCATGCCGTGCCGCGCGGCGATCCCGGAGAGGGTGTCGCCCTCACGGACGGTGTAGCCGCCGGTGCCCGGGGATGCGGTGCGGCCGGACGGGTGCCGCGACGCGCTCGGCGCCTTCGAGGTCTTCGGCGTCCTGGACGGCGCCGGCTTCTTCGTCGCGCCGCCCTTGTCGAGGCTCACCTGCGAGGGGGCCGAACCCATCGCTCCCGCGCGGCCGGAGCAGACCGGCCAGGCGCCCCAGCCCTGGGCCCGCTGGACCCGCGTCGCGACGGCGATCTGCGCGCCCCTGGAGGCCCGGTCGGCCGTCGGGGCGTAGGCGCCGCCGCCGTACGCGCTCCAGGTGTGGGCGGAGAACTGGAGTCCTCCGTAGTAGCCGTTGCCGGTGTTGATGTGCCAGTTGCCGCCGCTCTCGCACTGGGCGATGCGGTCCCACACCCCGTTGTCCGCGGCGGCGGCGTCGCCGGTCGCGGCCAGCAGCCCCAGCGGGGCCAGCAGCGCGGCACCGGCGAGTACGGCCGTCGTACGGCCCCTGCGCGCGCTGTCGCCACGGGTGGTGGTACGGCCGGTATCGGCACACTCGGACATATGACTCCCTCTCCGACGACCCGGATTCCCCCGGGCGGAGCGCGCCTCGCCGCGCAGGACCGCGGTTCCTCGCGCCCGCCCCGTCCGCTCCCCCGGTGCCGGCGGTGACGCGTTGCCGGTGCCGGGTGGCGGACGAATCCGAGCGGTGCTCGTTGCACACGGCGGAGGAATGTAGGGAAGGCGCGTGCCGGACATCAACCAAATACCCGTCGCGCCAGGCCAGTTGGCAGTTACCTCCGGTATCGTCGATTTCCGGACACCCACTACATGCACTGATCTGATGATTTTTCGACCATGCCCGACGACTCTCTGTGATCCACCCCACTCGTTCAAGTAGGCCGATCCGGGGTGGAGTTGACGATGAGTGTCCGGTTCCGCACCCAGAGTGATCGCTTACGGCGGTTGATTCGAACCGGTGCTCCGTCATGCCGTGACCCCCACCACAGGACGTCCGTTGTCTTCTTCATGAGCCCGGAACCCTGGGGCTCATCGGCCGGGAGCCACCCGACCGGTCCCGCACGCATCCCAAGGGAGCCACCCGTGCCGCGCATGCTCGACGTCAGTGACGCCGTACGCGCCGAGATCGGCGACGAAGAAGCCGACCGGCTGCTCGCCGGAGAGAACGCCCCGGGCAGTTACGACTGCACGTCCTGCCGCACCCCGGGCGACTCCGAGCAGGAGCGCACCAGCACCGTTCTCTTCGTCGGCGAGGAGACCGCGGTCCTCGCCTTCGCCCACGCCAGCTGTCTGCCCTCGCAGGTCGTCCAGGTCACCGAGGAGCAACTGCAGGGCGCCGTCCGCTCCATCGGCGCACAGGCCGGGGGCGGCGAGCCGCAGCGGCCCGCGCCCGAGCAGGCGGTGCTCGGCGTGACCAGCGGACTCGTCCTGGTCGAGGGCGAGTTGCACCCCGCCCTGGTGGTCGAGCCCACCTCGCCCATCGTGCGCCCCGGCACCCTCGGGGCCGGGGACGACTTCCTGACGCTCCTCGTCGAGCAGGGCTTCATGCCGGTGACCGAACTGGTCGCGGTCCCCCCGGTGCTGCACGGCTGGTCGGTGCTGCTGGCGGTGGGCCAGCTGCACGCGGTCCTCCAGCCGGGGCCGCCCGGCGGCCACCCGATCGCCTGGTGGCAGGCCCACCAGCCGCTCCAGGTCACCGACGGCTGGCGGGCGGCGGCCAACAAGCACCAGCAGGTCCTGATGTTCGCCGCGCCGGTGGGCTCCATCGGCCGCCAGCCGCGCGAGGACCTGCTGCGGGACTCGCTCGACAAGGCGGCGGCCAACGGCAGGCTGGTCGCGGCGGCCCTCCCCCTCGCCGGGACCTGAGCCGCGCGCCCAAAGGAAGGTTGCGAAACCGCATCTCTTCCCGCGCGCTGTCGTTTGGACATACGTGCACGCATACGACACTTCGCCCCGACGGTCCTCGTTCTCCTCCGTTCCGTCCGCCCGGACGGGGCTCGAAGGGGTGGGTGGTGCCTCGGCCACGCCGATCTTCGACATGCTCGCCGCGGAGTGGGTCAAGGCCTTTCGCACGCTGCCGGGCGACCGCAGCGGCGAGGAGGGGATGAGGTTCGTCCCCTTCGGCCTGCCGGACCGCACCGGGTGGTCGTACGGCGGCCATCGGGCGGGCTCGTTCAGCAGCTCGTACAGCGCCTACAGCGCGGGGGCCTACAGCGCCCGCCAGCAGTCGCAGTGGCAGCGCGTCGGCACCCTCGGGCGGCCGCAGCAGGACACCGGGATGCACCATGTGCCGGCGGCGCTGCCTCCCGGACCGCGCCGCGGCGTGTGACACCCGCGCGGAAAGGGCGGCCCCTGTCCGACAGGGGCCGCCCTTCACGTCGTGGCGCGGTTACTTCTTCTTGGCGCCGCGCTTCTCGCGCACCCGCACCGAGATGTGGATCGGGGTGCCCTCGAAGCCGAACTCCTCGCGCAGACGGCGCTCGATGAAGCGCCGGTAGCCCGCCTCGATGAAGCCGGAGGCGAAGAGCACGAAGCGCGGGGGCTTGGTGCCGGCCTGGGTGCCGAAGAGGATGCGGGGCTGCTTGCCGCCGCGGACCGGGTGCGGGTGGGCCGCGACCAGCTCGCCGAGGAAGGCGTTGAGCCTGCCGGTGGGGACGCGGGTCTCCCAGCCGGCGAGGGCGGTCTCGATGGCCGGGACCAGCTTCTCCATGTGGCGGCCGGTGCGCGCCGACACGTTCACCCGGGGCGCCCAGGCGACCTGGGCCAGCTCGGTCTCGATCTCCCGCTCCAGGTAGTAGCGGCGCTCCTCGTCCAGCGTGTCCCACTTGTTGTAGGCGATGACCATCGCACGGCCCGCCTCCACGGCCATGGTGACGATCCGCTGGTCCTGCACGGAGATGTTCTCCGAGGCGTCGATCAGCACGACCGCGACCTCGGCCTTCTCCACCGCGGCCGCGGTGCGCAGCGAGGCGTAGTAGTCGGCGCCCTGCTGGAGGTGGACGCGCTTGCGGATGCCCGCGGTGTCCACGAACTTCCAGGTGACGCCGCCGAGTTCGATCATCTCGTCGACCGGGTCGCGAGTGGTGCCCGCCATCTCGTTGACGACGACGCGCTCCTCGCCCGCGACCTTGTTCAGCAGGGAGGACTTGCCCACGTTCGGGCGGCCGATCAGCGCGATGCGGCGGGGGCCGCCGACGGCGGCGCCGAAGGACTGCGCGGGCGCCTCGGGCAGCGCCTCCAGGACGGCGTCCAGCATGTCGCCGGTGCCGCGGCCGTGCAGCGCGGAGACGGGGTGGGGCTCGCCGAGGCCCAGGCTCCACAGGTAGGAGGCGTCGGCCTCGCCGCTCGGGCCGTCGACCTTGTTGGCGCACAGCACGACCGGCTTGCCGGCCTTGCGCAGCAGCCGTACGACCGCCTCGTCGGTGTCGGTGGCGCCGACCTTGGCGTCGACCACGAAGACCACCGCGTCGGCGGCCTCGATCGCGTACTCGGCCTGGGCGGCCACGGAGGCGTCGATGCCGAGGACGTCCTGCTCCCAGCCACCGGTGTCGACCACCTTGAAGCGGCGGCCCGCCCACTCGGCCTCGTAGGTGACGCGGTCGCGGGTGACGCCGGGCTTGTCCTCGACGACCGCCTCGCGGCGGCCGATGATCCGGTTGACCAGCGTCGACTTGCCGACGTTCGGGCGGCCGACGACGGCGAGCACGGGCAGCGGGCCGTGGCCCGCCGCCTCGATGGCGCCCTCGACGTCCTCGACGTCGAAGCCCTCGACCGCGGCGAGCTCCATGAACTCCGCGTACTCGGCGTCGCCGAGAGCCCCGTGCTCGTACTCGTGCGCGGCCGAGCCGTCGGGCTGGATGTGGTCGTTCATGAAGTCCGTACCTCGTTGTTCATCGTGGTGATCGGTGGAACAGGCCCTCGCGGGCTCATCCCTCGGTGGGCTGATCCACTACTCAAGTGTCGCCTAGCGCCCGGTCAGGCGCCTGGCGTTTTCCAGGTGGGCGGTGAGCTGCTTCTGGATGCGCTCGGTCGCTTCGTCCAGCGTCCGGCGCGTCCGCCGCCCGCTCCCGCCCGGTCGCCCGCCGCCGCCCTCATCGGAGCTTCGCACCCCTTCGACGGCGTCGAACGGGTCGCCGAAGACGACGTCGACGCGCGAGCGCACCGGGGGCAGCGCCTTTATCAGCCGTCCCGGCCGGTCCGAGCTTCCCATGACGGCCACCGGCACGATCGGCGCCCCGCTGCGGACCGCGAAGTAGGCGAGGCCCGCGCGCAGCGAGGCGAAGTCCCCCTCGCCCCGGGTGCCCTCCGGGAAGATGCCGAGCACTCCCCCGGACGCCAGCAGGCCGAGGGTCCGGGTGATGGCGGCGCGGTCGACGGCGGTGCGGTCCACCTGCAGCTGGCCGATGCCGGTCAGGAAGGCGCCCAGGGGGCCGACGAACGCCTCCTTCTTGATCAGGAAGTGCGTCGGGCGGGGCGCCACACCCATGACCATGGGGCCGTCGACGTTGTGGGAGTGGTTGACGGCGAGGATCACCGGGCCGCTCGCGGGCACCTTCCAGGCGCCGAGCACGCGCGGCCGCCACAGCCCGTACATCAGGCCGACGCCGATACGCCGGCCGACCTCGGCGCCCTTCTCGGAGGGCAGGTCCGCGTCCTGTCTCGCGGAGGGCAGGCTCACTTCGCCGCCCGCTTCTCCTCGACCAGGGTGACGACGCACTCGATGACCTGGGCGAGGGTGAGTTCGGTGGTGTCCACCTCGACCGCGTCATCGGCCTTGGCGAGCGGGGAGGTCTTGCGGCTGGAGTCGGCGGCGTCGCGCTTGACCAGCGCCTCACGGGTGGCGTGCAGGTCGGCGCCCTTGAGCTCACCGCTGCGGCGGGCGGCGCGGGCCTCCGGGGAGGCGGTGAGGAAGACCTTGAGGTCGGCGTCCGGCAGCACCGTCGTACCGATGTCCCGGCCCTCGACCACGATGCCCCGCTCGGCGCCGGCGGCCAGCGAGCGCTGCAGCTCGGTGATCCGGGTGCGCACCTCGGGCACCGCGCTGACCGCGCTCACCCGGGAGGTGACCTCCTGGGTGCGGATCGGGGCGGCCACGTCCACGCCGTCGACCGTGATGGTGGGGGCGGACGGGTCGGTGCCGGAGACGATCTCGGGCTTGCCCGCCACGGCGGCGACGGCGGTCGGGTCCGCCAGGTCGATGCCGTTGTGCACCATCCACCAGGTGATCGCCCGGTACTGCGCACCGGTGTCCAGGTAGCTGAGGCCGAGCTGTGCGGCCACGGCCTTCGACGTGCTCGACTTGCCCGTGCCGGAGGGACCGTCGATCGCGACGATCACGGGCTTGGCGGTCGGGGCGGCGCCGTTTTCCACGAGGGGACACCTTCCTGGTGCGGTGTGCGAGCGGGGGCGGGGAGCGAGAGCGCCCCGCACAAGGTTACTGGGTGTGGGTCACTCGTCCGGACGCATACCACCGCCGGGCCCGCCCGGCCCCCCGCCCCGCCCGCGCCGGGCTACTGCCGCAGCGCCCAGCCCCGCTCGCGCAGCGCGCCGGCGAGCACCGGCGCGGCCTTCGGTTCGACCATGAGCTGCACCAGACCGGCCTGCTGCCCGGTGGCGTGCTCGATGCGCACGTCCTCGATGTTGACCCCGGCCCGGCCCGCGTCGGCGAAGATGCGCGCCAGCTGGCCGGGCTGGTCGTCGATGAGCACGACGACGGTCTCGTAGGCCCGCGGCGCGCTGCCGTGCTTGCCGGGCACCCGCACCTGGCCCGCGTTGCCGCGGCGCAGCATGGCCTCGATGCCGGTGCTGCCGGTGCGGCGCTTGTCCTCGTCGCAGGACTGGAGGGCGCGCAGGGCGCCCACGGTCTCCTCCAGGTCGGCGGCGACGTCGGCGAGCAGGTCGGCGACCGGGCCCGGGTTGGCGGAGAGGATGTCGATCCACATGCGCGGGTCGGAGGCGGCGATCCGGGTCACGTCACGGATGCCCTGTCCGCACAGCCGTACGGCGGCCTCGTCGGCGTGTTCCAGGCGGGCGGCGACCATGCTGGAGACCAGGTGGGGCATGTGGGACACCAGGGCGACGGCGCGGTCGTGGGCGTCGGCGTCCATGACGACCGGGACGGCCCGGCAGTGCGAGACCAGTTCCAGGGCGAGGTTGAGCACCTCGGTGTCGGTGTCCCGGGTGGGGGTGAGCACCCAGGGGCGGCCCTCGAAGAGGTCACCGGTCGCGGCCAGCGGGCCCGACTTCTCCCGGCCGGACATCGGGTGGGTGCCGAGGTAGGCGCCGAGGTCCAGGCCGAGCGCCTCCAGCTCCCGGCGCGGTCCGCCCTTGACGCTGGCCACGTCCAGGTAGCCGCGGGCCAGCCCCCGGCGCATGGCGTCGGCGAGGAGGGCGGCCACATGGGCGGGCGGTGCGGCGACGATCGCCACGTCGACGGGCCCCTCGGGGGCGGCGTCGGTGCCGGCGCCGAGCGCGGCGGCGGTCCGGGCCTGCTCCGGGTCGTGGTCGGCGAGGTGCACGGTGACACCGCGCTGCGACAGGGCCAGGGCGGCGGAGGTGCCGATCAGACCGGTGCCGATGACGAGTGCGGTTCTCACTGGGCGATGTCCTTGCGCAGGGCGGCCGCGGCGCCGAGGTAGACGTGGGCGATGTCGGCGCGCGGGCGGTCCGACTCGACGTGGGCGAGGACCCGGACGACCCGGGGCATGGCGCCGGCGACGTCCAGTTCCTGGGCACAGATCAGGGGCACGTCGACGATGCCGAGCTTACGGGCGGCCGCCGCCGGGAAGTCGCTGTGCAGGTCCGGGGTGGCGGTGAACCAGATGCTGATCAGGTCGTCCGCGGCGAGCCCGTTCCGCTCCAGGACGGCGGTGAGCAGGGCTCCGACCTGCTCGTCCATGTGCCCTGCCTCGTCCCGCTCCAGTTGGACGGCCCCCCGGACCGCTCGTACCGCCACGGCGCTGCTCCTCGCTGACAGGTGTTGTCGTGCTCGCCCGTCCAGCGTAGTCAGCCCGCGTGGGCACGGCGCGCGGCGCCCGACCGCTGAGACGATGCGGACGGTCCGGTTTCTTCCGGTTTCCACGCCTTCTTCCAGGCATCGGTATCGGTATCCGCATCCCGACATGTGTACGGAGTGGTGACATGACCCAGGGCGCGACGCGGCGCACGGTGATCGCGACGGGCGCGGCGGTGCTCGCGACCGGCTGCGGCGGCAACAACGGCGACACGAGCGGGGCCGCCGACAGCACGGACAGCCCTTCGCCGACGGCTCCCACGAGCGCGGCGTCCCCGAGCGGCGCGGGCACGTCCGCGGCGGCCGACGCGAAGAGGCTCGCCGGCACGAGCGACATCCCCGAGGGCGGGGGCAAGGTCTTCGACGCACAGAAGATCGTGGTGACGCAGCCTGCGAAGGGGCAGTTCAAGGCGTTCTCGGCGGTCTGCACGCACATGGGCTGCACCGTGAGCCGGGTGCAGAACGGCACCATCGACTGTCCGTGCCACGGCAGCCGGTTCAAGATCGAGGACGGCTCGGTGGCCGAGGGGCCCGCGACCAAGCCGCTGCCCGAGCGCTCGATCAAGGTCGACGGAAACTCCATCCAGCTCGGCTGAGGGGCCGCGTAGGCTCCGGGCATGCAGCCCGAGGACCTGGTACGCGACCACACGATCTACGCCTGCGTCATGGGGTCCCGGGCCTTCGGCCTGGCCACGGACGCGAGCGACACCGACCGGCGGGGCGTGTACCTCGCGCCCACCGCGTCGTTCTGGCGGTTCGAGAAGCCGCCGGCACATGTGGAGGGGCCGGGCGAGGAACGGTTCTCCTGGGAGCTGGAGCGGTTCTGCGAGCTGGCGCTGCGCGGCAATCCGAACATCCTGGAGTGCCTGCACTCCCCCCTGGTGGAACACCTGGACGACACCGGCCGCGAACTGCTGTCCCTGCGCGGGGCGTTCCTCTCCGTGAAGGTGTACGAGACCTTCACCCGCTACGCACTCGGCCAGCGCAGGAAGCTGGACGCCGACGTGCGTACGGCGGGCGCCCCGCGCTGGAAGCACGCCATGCACCTGCTGCGCCTGCTGACCGCCTGCCGCGACCTGCTGCGCACCGGCGAGCTGCACCTCGACGTGGGCGACCGGCGCGAGCCCCTGCTGGCGGTGAGACGGGGCGAGGTCCCCTGGAAGGCCGTCGAGTCCTGGATGGCCCGGCTGGGCACCGAGGCGGAGGCGGCCCTGCGCCACACCTCATTGCCGCCGGAGCCGGACCACGCCCGGGTGGCGGACTTCTTGTTCCGTACGCGCAGGGATTCGGCCCTGGGGCCGGGACGGCCCGGGTGAGACACGGGGCACGTCGGCACCCCGACGGCAGAGCTCCCGCACGGGCGGACGGCCCAGGGGCACCCCGCTCACGAACAGCCGGCCGCGCGGGGGCCGGCCGGCCCGGTCCCGGCGCCCCGACAGCGGCCGGTCCCCGGGGGCCCGGCCCGGCCCGCCCGGCCCCTCAGCTCTCCAGTCTCACCCGCACCACGAAGTCGTGCAGCGCCCCATGACCGGCCGCAGCGTCCGGCAGGGAGGTGGCGGCCTGGGCCTCGTCCAGGGCCGTGTGCAGCCGTTCCACGTCGGCGGCGACGCGGGACCGGTCGAGGCCGGGCAGCGTGCCGTGTTCCCGGGCGGCCTTGGCGGCGATCAGTTCGGCGATGTAGGCGGGGGCTTCCGGCTCCGCCGACAGCGTGGGCAGATGAGGCTGGACCTCGCCGGTGCGCATGAGGCGGATGCCGGTGAGCAGGACGCGGAAGGTGTAGAGCAGCGGCTTGAGTTCGGCGGTCTTCTCGAACAGGCGCCACTGGGTGACCGCGAACCCCCGGTAGTGGTGGGCGTGATGGCTGGTGATCACGTCCGGGGCGAGCTCGGCCAGCTCGCGGTGCGCGTCGCCCGTGTGCACGACCAGCGGGGACAGCAGCTGCTCCAGCACATAGCCGTTGCGGCGCAGCATCAGCCGTACGAACTTGCGCAGGTCGTGCGTCACGAGGTCCAGCTCGGCGCCGTGGTGCACCCACGTCTTCGACCGGGTCTCCTCCGGCTCGCGCAGGCCCACGAGGTCCGCTGCGGGCAGCAGGTGGACGCCTCGCAGGTCCACGTCCGAGTCCTGCGAGGGGAACCCGTACAGGTGGGCCCCGGAGACGGTGGCGAACAGCAGGGGGTCGGGCTGTTCGGCGACCACGGGCGCGAGGTCTATGTCGAGGTTGTCGATCATGGGCCTAAGCGTCCCAGAGTGTGCCGAGCGCCAACAGGTCCTCCCGGTACTCGATCCGCTCGGCCCAGTCCGCGGGCCAGGCGTCCGCACCGAGCCACGCGCCCGCGAACGCGCCGGTCAGGCAGGCGATGGAGTCGGAGTCACCGGCGGTGCAGGCGGCCCGCCGCAGGGCGGTGAGGGGCTCGTCGGGGAAGAGCAGGAAGCACAGCAGCCCGGTGGCGAACGCCTCCTCGGCGATCCAGCCCTCCCCGGTGGCCAGGCAGGGGTCCTCCTCCGGGGAGTGGGTCCGCACGGCCTCCTGGAGCCGGTCCAGGATCGCCAGGCACTCGTCCCAGCCGCGCGCGGCGAAGTGCTCGGGCGTGGGGTCCTGGGCGCGGGTCCACAGATCGCCGAGCCACGTCCGGTCGTAGCGGGTGCGGTTCGTGTGGGCGTAGTCGCGCAACTCGGCGATCAGTACCGCCGGTTCGGTGCCCGCCGCCAGCAGACGGACCGCGCGGGCGGTGAGATCGGACGCGGCGAGCGCGGTGGGGTGGCCGTGCGTGAGCCCGGACTGCAACTGGGCGGCGCCGGCGCGCTGTTCGTCGCTCAGGCCGGGCGCGAGCCCGATCGGCGCGACGCGCATGTTCGCGCCGCAGCCCTTGGAGCCGAGCTGACTGGCGTCCTGCCAGGCGCGGCCCTCGGCCTCCAGCAGCCGGCAGGCGGTCATACAGGTGTTCCCGGGCGCCCGGTTGTTGTCCGGCGAGTGGTACCAGTCCGCGAACTCCTCGCGCACCGGCCGTTCCAGCCGCTTGGGCGCGAGATAGCCGCGCTCCATCGCGGTCCGCAGACCCCGGCCGAGGGCGAGGGTCATCTGGGTGTCGTCGGAGACGAAGGCGCGCCGTGCGAGCGGCATCTCGCGCCAGGGACCGAACTTGGCCAGTATCTCGGGCACTTTGTTGAACTCGGTCGGGAACCCCAGGGCGTCCCCGAGCGCGAGGCCGAGGAGCGAGCCGGTCGCGGGCCGCTTGGACATGTACATCATCCCCCTTTATCGTCATAGTGACAATAAAGGGGGATGATGATCGACGCAAGGCGCTTTCGGAGCCCGCCCTACAGTTCGACCTCCTTCATCAGCATGCCGACCTCGGTGTTCGACAGCCGCCGCAGCCAGCCGGACTTCTGGTCGCCCAGGGTGATCGGGCCGAACGCGGTGCGCACCAGCTTGTCGACCGGGAACCCGGCCTCCGCGAGCATGCGCCGCACGATGTGCTTGCGGCCCTCGTGCAGGGTCACCTCGACCAGGTAGTTCTTGCCGGTCTGGTCCACCACCCGGAAGTGGTCCGCGCGCGCGTAGCCGTCCTCCAGCTGGATGCCGTCCTTCAGTCGCTTGCCGAGGTCGCGCGGGATCGGGCCGACGATGTGCGCGAGGTACGTCTTCTGCACGCCGTACTTGGGGTGCGTCAGGCGGTGCGCCAGCTCACCGTGGTTGGTGAGCAGGATGACGCCCTCGGTCTCGGTGTCCAGCCGGCCGACGTGGAAGAGCCGCGTCTCACGGTTGGTGACGTAGTCGCCGAGGCACTGGCGCCCCTCCGGGTCCTCCATCGTGGAGACGACACCGGCGGGCTTGTTCAGCGAGAAGAACTGGTACGACTGGGTCGCCACGGTCAGGCCGTCGACCTTGACCTCGTCCTTCTCCGGGTCGACACGCTTGCCCTGCTCGGTGACGATCTCGCCGTTGACCTCGACGCGGCACTGCTCGATCAGCTCCTCGCAGGCGCGCCGGGAGCCGTAGCCCGCGCGCGCGAGCACCTTCTGGAGCCGCTCGCCCTCCTGCTCGGCGCCCGGGAAGGTCTTGGGCAGCTTGACGTCCTTCTTGCCCGCGTACCGGTCCCGGTTGCGCTCCTCGGCCCGCGTCTCGTACTCACGCGAGCGCGAGGGCTCCGTACGGCCGCCCTGCTGGGGCCGCCGCGGGCCGCCCTTGGCGCCGCCGCGGGCCGCTCCGCCACGCCCGGACTTGGGCCCGTCCTGGGTCGCGCCGGGGCCCACGTCGTAGCGGCGCTCCTCGGGGCGGGGCTTGCGGGGACGGCCCTGCCCCTGGCGCTCGTCCCGGTTGTTGCCGGCGCCGCGGTGGTTACCGCGCCCGCCACTCTTGCCGCTGCCGCTGCTTCGCATCAAAGTTCCGTCTTAGTCGTCTGCGTCCTCTGCACCCGGCGCGTCGGGCGCGTCCGGGTCGAACGACGGGACTCCCTCCTGGGTCTCGGCCTCGATCGCCTCCGCCTCCGGGAGGAAGGGCGCGAGTTCCGGGAGCTCGTCCAGGCCGCGCAGGCCCATCCGCTCCAGGAAGTAGTTCGTCGTCCTGTACAGGATCGCACCTGTTTCGGGTTCCGCGCCCGCCTCCTCGACCAGACCGCGCTGGAGCAGGGTGCGCATCACACCGTCGCAGTTCACTCCGCGTACCGCGGAGACCCGGCTGCGGCTGACCGGCTGGCGGTAGGCGACGACCGCGAGGGTCTCCAGCGCGGCCTGGGTGAGCCGGGCCGTCTGGCCGTCCAGGACGAGGCGCTCCACGGCGGGCGCGTAGGCGGCGCGCGTGTAGAAGCGCCAGCCGCCCGCGACCTGGCGCAGCTCGAAGCCTCGGCCCTCGGCGGTGTACTCGTCGGCCAGCGCCCGCAGCGCGTCCGCGATCTGCCGCCGCGGCCGCTCCAGGATCCTGGCGAGGTGCTCCTCGGTCGCGGGCTCGTCCACGACCATGAGGACGGCCTCCAGGGCGGGCCTGAGCTCCAGGCCGGCCACGGCGCCCGGTCCCACGGGGGCCTCGGTGGTCTCGCTCACGGCTTCCTCTCCTCCTCGGCCCCGGGCCGCTCGGGCGGCCGGTCGAACTCGTCGGTGACCGCCGGCTGTGCCGCCCCGTCCCCGCCGGTCCAGCGCACCAGCAGCTCCCCGAGGGCGGCCTCCTGCTCCAGGGCGACCGCCTTCTCCCGGTACAGCTCCAGGAGCGCCAGGAAACGGGCCACGACGGTGAGCGTGTCCCCGGTGTCCGCCACCAGCACCCGGAAGCTGGCCTCGCCCAGCTCGCGCAGCCGCGCGACCACGATCCGGGCCTGTTCCTGCACGCTGACCAGCGGGGCGTGGATGTGGTCGACGTACACCTGCGGCCTGGGCCGGGGCTGCATTGCCTTGACCGCGAGCTTCGCGAAGCCCTCGGGCCCGATGCTGATCACGACCTCCGGCAGCAGCTCGGCGTGCCCGGGTTCGAGGCCGACGGTACGGGGGTGACGGCGGGCCTCCTCGTCGACGCGGGCGTTGAAGATGTCGGCGATCTGCTTGTACGCCCGGTACTGGAGCAGCCGTGCGAAGAGCAGGTCCCGCGCTTCGAGCAGCGCCAGGTCGCCCTCGTCCTCCACCTCGGCGGCGGGCAGCAGCCGGGCCGCCTTCAGATCGAGCAGCGTGGCCGCGACGACGAGGAACTCGGTCGTCTGGTCCAGGTCCCAGTCCGGCCCCATCGCGCGGATGTGCGCCATGAACTCGTCGGTGACCTTGGACAGCGCGACCTCGGTCACGTCCAGCTTGTGCTTGGCGATCAGCTGGAGCAGCAGGTCGAAGGGCCCCTCGAAGTTGGCGAGACGGACCTTGAAGACGCCGTCGGCCGGCCCGTCGGGTCCGGTGGCGGACTCCGCGGCCTCGGGTGGGAGGGGCTCCTCCGGTACGACGGCTCCGGGCGCCTCTTCGACGACCGGTGCTCCCGGTCCCCGTCCCAGCGCGCGCCGACGGCCGGCACCAGGGCCGGGACGGGGGGCGTCGTTCGAGGTCATCGCCCCGCAGGCTACCGCTAACGCCCCCGCAGCCGCCGTACGAGGATGCTCGCGTCCCCGCGGGACTCCAGGTCCGCCAGCACCACGGCCACCGCCTCGCGCACGATGCGCCCGCGGTCCACCGCGAGTCCGTGCTCGCCGCGGAGCACCAGCCGGGCGTGCTCCAGGTCCATCAGCTCCTCGGCGGAGACGTAGACCGTGATCTTCTCGTCGTGCCGCTCGCGGCCGCTGGGCCGCCGGTTCGCCGCCCGGCCCCGCTTGCGCGGTTCGGCGGCGGAAGCCTCCGGCGCGGGGCCCCGGCGCCGGGCGCGGGACTCGGCGTCGGCCGGTTCCGCGTCCGCCGCCACGTGCTCCGCGCCCTCGCCGTCCCCGCTCCGCACGGGCACGGCCGGCGGCGCGTCCTCGGCGGCGGCCACGTCGTCGCTGTCCTGCGCGGGTGCCGGCACCCGGGCCTCACCGCCCGCGGCGCGCCGGGGAGTCGACGGCTGGAGCGCCATCCCCCCTGTCGTACGGAAGAGTTCGTCGGCCCCCGGCAGACTCACTCGGCGTGACACCGGGCGAGCACCTCCCTGGCGAGCTGGCGATAGGCGGCGGCACCGACGGAGTTGGAGGCGTACGTGGTGATCGGCTCGCCGGCCACCGTGGTCTCCGGGAAGCGGACCGTGCGCCCGATGACCGTGTGGTAGACGTGGTCGTCGAAGGCCTCGACCACACGGGCCAGGACCTCGCGGCTGTGCACCGTGCGCGAGTCGTACATGGTGGCGAGGATGCCGTCCAGCTCCAGCTCGGGGTTGAGCCGTTCCTGGACCTTCTCGATGGTCTCGGTCAGCAGGGCCACACCGCGCAGCGCGAAGAACTCGCACTCCAGCGGCACGATCACCTTGTGCGCGGCGGTCAGGGCGTTCACCGTGAGCAGGCCCAGCGAGGGCTGGCAGTCGATCACGATGTAGTCGTAGTCGGGCAGCAGCGGCTTGAGCGCCCGCTGGAGCGTGGACTCGCGCGCGACCTCGGAGACCAGCTGGACCTCGGCGGCCGACAGGTCGATGTTGGAGGGCAGCAGGTCCATGTTGGGGACCGCGGTCTTCAGCAGGACCTCGTCCGCGGACATGCCCCGCTCCATGAGCAGGTTGTAGACCGTGAGGTCGAGTTCCATGGGGTTGACGCCGAGACCCACCGACAGCGCGCCCTGCGGGTCGAAGTCCACGAGCAGTACGCGCCGGCCGTACTCCGCGAGCGCGGCACCCAGGTTGATGGTCGACGTCGTCTTGCCGACGCCGCCCTTCTGGTTGCACATCGCGATGATCTTCGCGGGGCCGTGGTCGGTCAGCGGGCCCGGGATCGGGAAGTACGGCAGCGGGCGACCGGTGGGACCGATGCGCTCACGGCGCTGGCGGGCCGCGTCGGGCGCGAGCGTGGCCGCGTACTCCGGATCGGGCTCGTACTCGGCGTCGGGGTCGTAGAAGTGCCCCTCGGGCAGTTCGTCGTAGTCGGCGAGTTGGTTGTGGGGCGCGCCACTTCCGTCGCCGGCCATGGCGTTCACGTGATGGCCATCCATGCTCTGGTGTGCTGTCCGGGGCATCTGGGTTCCCGGACTCTGGTGGGCTGCGAAGGTGCGCACAGCTACGGAGCCGACAGCCTCGAATCCCGCGGGCCCCTGGCCCCCTGCGGGCATTCCTGGTTGACCACCCCCGGGAGAAAATGTCGACTCATTCACAAGTCGTCTTACCTCCTTGGTGACCAGGAAACTTCTAGACAAGGTCAGCGTGGCACCATGCCGACGGTTGGCGACTCTATGGCGTGTCGGCGGTCCGCAGCAACACAATCCGCCGGACCCGGCGGGATGTGTCGGCAATGAAACATGTCGCTGTCAAGGGCGTACGGCCGTCGCACAGCAGGTTTCACCGGGGTGCGAATCGGTTGAACGGTTACGTTCGAGGCGAGTTGACCGAGCGTCGCAAAGTGACCATACACACATCCGGCCGGACCTTGTCGGGCAAGGTCCGGCCGGGCGTGGGCGGTTGACGAGACGTGTTGACGAATCGCCTTTTATCGGTGGGCGACTCGATGACTCACCAGGTCGCGCGCCGGGTCACGAGGGTCAGCCGAGCAGCGAGGCCAGCTCGACGTGCTCCAGGCCGTGGGCCTCGGCGACCTCCTTGTAAACGACCTTGCCCTCATGGGTGTTGAGACCCCGGGCGAGCGCGGCGTCACGGCGCAGCGCCTCGACCCAGCCGTTGTTGGCGAGGGAGACGATGTACGGCAGCGTCGCGTTGGTGAGCGCGTTGGTGGAGGTGTTCGGCACCGCGCCCGGCATGTTGGCGACGCAGTAGAAGACCGAGTTGTGGACCGGGAAGGTCGGCTCGGCGTGCGTGGTGGGACGGGAGTCCTCGAAGCAGCCGCCCTGGTCGATCGCGATGTCGACAAGGACACTCCCGGGCTTCATGCGGGCGACCAGCTCGTTGGTGACGAGCTTGGGGGCCTTGGCACCGGGGATCAGCACCGCGCCGATGACCAGGTCGGCGTCCAGGACGGCCTTCTCCAGCTCGAAGGCGTTGGACATGATCGCCTTGACCTTCGTACCGAAGATCTTGTCGGCCTCGCGCAGCTTGTTGATGTCGCGGTCGAGCAGGGTCACGTCGAAGCCCATGCCGACGGCGACCTGGGTGGCGTTCCAGCCGGAGACACCGCCGCCGATGACCACGGCCTTGGCCGGGGTCACACCCGGGACGCCGCCGGGCAGCACGCCGCGGCCGCCGTTGGCGCGCATCAGCTGGTAGGCGCCGACCTGCGGGGCCAGCCGGCCGGCGACCTCGGACATCGGGGCGAGCAGCGGGAGCGCGCGGTTCGACAGCTCGACCGTCTCGTAGGCGATGGCGGTGGTGCCGGACTCGATCAGCGCGTCCGTGCACTCCTTGGAGGCGGCCAGGTGCAGGTACGTGAAGAGGATCTGGTCCTTGCGGAGGCGGTGGTACTCCTCCGCGATCGGCTCCTTGACCTTGAGCAGCAGGTCGGCGGTGGCCCAGACCTCGTCGGCGGTGTCCAGGATCTGGCCACCGGCGGCCACGTACTCGGCGTCCGTGATCGAGGAGCCGAGACCGGCGCCCCGCTCGATGACGACCTGGTGGCCGTTGCGCACCAGCTCGTGCACGCCGGCGGGGGTGATGGCCACCCGGAACTCGTTGTTCTTGACCTCGCGGGGGATGCCGACCTTCACGTCGATCACGGTCCTTGGCTCAGAGGGTATGGGGGGTGCATTACGGATGTACCCAGACATGCCTAGGCATACCGGGAGACACCGCAGGAACATGCGGCAGAGCCAGTTTAATGAAGGTGTTCCGCCTGTCTAGCCTTTCATTGCATCAATCTTCATTGGATGCACTGCGGATTTCGCAGGCGTCAGCGTCCGGTTCCGGGCCCCTGGCCTGCTGTGACGGCCGCTCCGGTGCCTCCTCGCCCAGGAGACGCCCGGCCGTGGCCCGGTGCAACCGGGCCGCCGTCGGGTCGCCGAGGCGCTCCAGGGTGTCCGCGAGACGCAGCTGCAACGCGGCCTGGAGGCGGACGTCGTCCGCGCGTCGTGCCCACCGCTCCGCCTCCTGGCAGGTGCGCAGCGATTCCTGGGGGTGGCCCGCGTACTCCTGCACCCGGGCGGTCTCGCTCAACGCCCGTGCCAGGGCGGCGACATCGCCGCCCTTGCGGTGGGCCGCGCAGGCCGCCCGCCAGTTGCGCAGCGCCTCGCCGTAGCGGCCCGCGTAGGTGTGGGCGGTGGCGATCCGGCCGTAGAGCCGCGCGGCCTCCGCGCGCTCACCGCGGGCCAGCCGGTCGGCCAGCGCGCGCCCGAACCAGTCGGCGGCCCGTTCGTAGTCCCCCAGCTCCAGGTGGGCGCCGCCTACGGATTCCATCGCGCGGCCGGTCGCGTACGGGTCGTTCGCCTCGCGCCCGGCGTCCAGCGCGGCCCGGTAGCGGGCCAGCGCGTCCTGGGTGCGTCCGGTCCGGGCGTCCAGATCGCCCAGATTCAGCAGCGCCGCCGCCCGCTCCCGGGGCAGCCCGCGCCGCTCGGCGACATCGAGGACGAGGCCGTGCACGCCGTACAGGTCGACGGCGGCCGCCTGGGTGCCGACATGCGCGGCCAGCGCCCTGACCAGCTGCGACAGCAGCCGCCTCGCCAGGGTGTCCAGCTCTCCGTCGGCCACCGCGAGCCGGGCGGAGGCCAGCAGCACGGGCTTGCGGACACGCAGCCAGTCGGCGGCCGCGCGGGGGTCGGCGAAGCGCAGCGGACGGGGCAGCCCCTGGATCTTCTCCCGGGACCGGTCGCTGTCCGTCTCGGTGATGGTCCGGCAGGAGTGCAGCAGCCGTACGGTCCGCTCCAGCATCCGCGCCCTGGCCAGCTGGAGCTCCCCCGGCCGCTCCTGGGCCTCGGCGAGCGAGCGCAGCAGCGGGTGCAGCCAGCCGGGGACGTCGTACTCGGCGAGCGGCGAGCCGGCCGGGCGCAGCAGGCCGAGGGCGACGAAGTCGTCCAGGGTGGCGCGCGCGGCCTCGACGGAGCAGCCGGCCAGCGCGGAGGCGGTGTGGTCGTCGACCGGACCCGCCGGGGCGAGGCTCAGCAGTCGCAGTATCCGGGCGGCGGCCGGGGGCAGTTCCTCGTGGACCAGCCGGAAGATCCGGGCCAGCGCGCCGGCGTCCGTCTCCTCCGCGCCGTCCGGCGGGTAGGTGTGCATCCGCTTGGCGAGATCGGCGACGGACGCCTTGGGGCGGGCGGCGAGCCAGCCGCCCGCCAGCACCAGGGTGGCCGGATGGCCCTGGCACGCCTCCACCAGGCTCTCGGCGGAGCGCGGGTCCACGGTGATGCGGACCGAGCCGGTGTAGCGGGTGAGCAGTTCCACCGCGGACTTGGTGTCCAGGCCGCCCAGGGTGCAGGGGCGGACGTCCGAGATGCCGGTGAGCGGGCCCTTGGCGACGGCCACCACCAGGCAGTCCGGAGCCTCCGGGAGCAGCGCGTCGACCTGCTCGGCGCCGGCCGCGTCGTCCAGGAGGAGGAGCTTCCTGCGGTCGGCGAGGGCCGCGCGCAGGGCCGCGCAGAGGTCGTCCTCGGCGGCGCCGGCCGGGGCGGGCACGCGCAGCGCGGCGAGCAGTGCGCGGGCGGCCCGCTCGACCGGTACGGGGGTACCGTCGGGCTCGGCGAGCCGGGCGCGCAGCACCCCGTCGGGGTAACGGTGGGCGACCTGGCGGACGAGTTCCTCGGCGAGGGTGGTGCGCCCCGAGCCGGGGCGGCCCGCGATCAGCAGCACCCGCGCCCGGGGGGGCTTGCGACCCGCGAGGGTGTCCAGGCCCGCGCGCTCGATGTCGGCGCACAGCTCCTTCAACTCCCGTGCACGGCCCAGGAATTGGTCCCCGTCGGCCGAGGGCGCGGACAGCCGCGCACCGCCTGTGTCCACCGCCTGATCCGTCACGGGCCACACTCCCGTCCCACACCGCACGCGCAAGCCCGCCGGATCTTCCGGTACGGGCGTTCAAGAGCCTAGTTCACGCTCTGCGACGTTCCGCTCGGAGCACGACGGGGGCGGCGGGGACATCGCCCGATCGGATCAGGCGATGGTCACACCAATGCGTGCGACGGCCCCGGGACCGGGTACGGGGACGCGTCGTCCCGGGCGGCGGCGCTCAGGACGCGAAGGGCCGGGCCGGCCACTCCGCGTCCGCCGGGCGCAGCGCGTCCAGGCCGTCCCCGCCGCGCGCGGCCACCAGCGAGAGGACGCCGACGACCAGACAGTTGTTGTGCACGTCACCGGCGAGGATCCGGCGCACCAGCTCGTCGACCGGGACCCGCGCGTACGCCAGGTCGGTCTCCTCGTGCTCCACCGCGAAGCGCTCGCCCTCGGCCTCGGACACCCCGCGGGCGAGGAAGATCCGTACGGCCTCGTCGCAGCCGCCGGGGGTGGTGTACACGTCGGTCAGCACCCGCCAGTCCTCGGCCTTGACGTGCGCCTCCTCGTACAGCTCGCGCCGGGCCGCGTGCAGCGGGTTCTCGCCGGGCACGTCGAGCAGTCCGGCCGGGATCTCCCAGAGCTTGTGCCGCACCGGGTGGCGGTACTGGTTGATCAGCAGCACCCGGTCCTGCTCGTCGAGGGCGAGGACGGCGACCGAGCCCGGGTGGACCTGGTAGTCGCGGTGGACCACCGAGCCGTCGGGCATGACCACGTCGTCGGTGCGCACCGAGGTCTTGTTGCCGACGAAGGGGATGTCCGTCGCCCGGACCTCCCACTCCTCGGGAGTGTCCTTGATCGTCGTCATGCCCTGTCCTTCCCCATGTGCGCAGGTGGCCGGGGCACGCTCCGTCCGGACGCGCGCACCCCGGCCACCGTACAGCGCGCGGGTTACCCGGCGATCTTCCGCTCGACCGCCGCCTTCACCAGGCCGGCGAAGAGCGGGTGCGGGCGGGTCGGCCGGGAGCGCAGCTCCGGGTGCGCCTGGGTGGCGACCAGGTAGGGGTGCACGTCGCGCGGGTACTCGACGTACTCCACGAGCTTGCCGTCCGGGGAGGTGCCGGAGAACAGGATGCCCGCCTTCTTCTCCAGCTCCGCGCGGTAGGCGTTGTTCACCTCGTAGCGGTGGCGGTGGCGCTCCTCGACGTACTCCTTGCCCTCGTACACCTCGCGCACGATGGAGCCCTCGGCCAGCTTGGCCGGGTACATGCCCAGGCGCATGGTGCCGCCCATGTCGCCCTCGCCGGCCACGATGTCCAGTTGCTCGGCCATGGTGGAGATGACCGGGTGGGCGGTGGCCGGGTCGAACTCGGTGGAGTTGGCGTCGGTGATCTCGGCCAGGTCGCGCGCGGCCTCGATCACGATGCACTGCAGGCCCAGGCAGAGGCCGAGCAGCGGGATCTTGTTCTCGCGGGCGTAGCGGATGGCGCCGACCTTGCCGAGCACACCGCGGTCGCCGAAGCCGCCCGGGATGCAGATGCCGTCGACGTCGGCGAGCTGCGCCTTGGCGCCGGCCGGGGTCTTGCAGTCGTCGGAGGTGACCCACTTGATCTTGACGCGGGCGCGGTTGGCGAAGCCGCCGGCGCGCAGCGCCTCGGTGACCGACAGGTAGGCGTCGGGCAGGTCGATGTACTTGCCGACCAGGGCGAGGGTGACCTCGTGGTCGGGGTTGTGGACGCGGTCCAGCAGGTCGTCCCAGGTCGTCCAGTCCACGTCCCGGAAGGGCAGGTCCAGCTTGCGCACGACGTAGGCGTCCAGGCCCTCGGTGTGCACGACCTTCGGGATGTCGTAGATCGAACGGGCGTCCGGGCAGGCGACGACCGCGGCCTCGTCGACGTCGCACATCAGCGAGATCTTGCGCTTGATGGCGGTCGGGACCTCGCGGTCGCAGCGCAGCACGATGGCGTCCGGCTGGATACCGATGTTGCGCAGGGCGGCGACCGAGTGCTGGGTCGGCTTGGTCTTCAGCTCGCCGGAGGGGCCGATGTAGGGCAGCAGGGAGATGTGGACCACGAAGACGTTGTCCCGGCCCACCTCGTGGCGGACCTGGCGGACGGTCTCCAGGAACGGCAGCGACTCGATGTCGCCGACGGTGCCGCCGACCTCGGTGATGACGACGTCCACCTCGTCGGTGGCCATGCGCCGGATGCGGTGCTTGATCTCGTTGGTGATGTGCGGGATGACCTGCACGGTGTCGCCCAGGTACTCGCCGCGGCGCTCCTTGGCGATCACCGTCGAGTAGACCTGACCGGTGGTGACGTTGGCCGAGCCGTCGAGGTCGCGGTCGAGGAAGCGCTCGTAGTGGCCGATGTCCAGGTCGGTCTCGGCGCCGTCGTTGGTGACGAACACCTCACCGTGCTGGAAGGGGTTCATCGTGCCGGGGTCGACGTTCAGGTACGGGTCGAGCTTCTGCATCACGACGCGCAGTCCGCGGGCCTTGAGCAGCATGCCCAGGCTGGAGGCGGTGAGGCCCTTGCCGAGCGAGGAGGCGACACCCCCGGTGACGAAGATGTGCTTGGTCGTCGTGGATTTGGGCGGCATGGCCAAGAGGGGGCTCCCGTGGTCGCTGGCTGTCGTGCGGTGCGGCTGTACGTCCCGGATCGCTCCGAGGGTGCCGTCGCTGCGGTTCGGGGGTTTCTGGCCCACCGGTCCACGGGCTACCAGGGTATCAGCGCCCGGGGGCGATGGCTTCCGGCCACGCTCCGTACACGGAGGCGTCGACTTTCGGCCACCTTCCGCACGGGGGCCCGCACGGCGGGGCTCGCGCCGGCCCGCGCCGGGGAGGCACGACGCCACAGCTCCCCCAGGCGTCCCGGGCACGAGCACAGTCCCGCGGAGCACACACGGTCATCACCGGGAGGTCACCCGTTCGGCTCACATGGGTTCCCCGGAGCGGCACGCGGATCCTGTGGGTGCGTCGTATCCTGCTCGGACATTCCCTGCCGGGCCCGGCCGGACGACGGCACACCCCCGCCTGGATCCCCCGGAACAACGAGAGCGCGGCAGTTCGTTGAGCAAAGACTGTCGTTTTGCCTCAGGGCTCGGCGGACTGCTTTGCTTCACCGCTCAACGACACACAACAACGAACCCTTGACCGCACTAGCGACAGCCCCCTCGCGCGGGGGTGTGACGTGGCCGTTCGACTGGAGTTGCACGTGGCCGGGCGCATCGAAGACTACGCACTCATCGGAGACATGCAGACCGCCGCACTGGTCTGCCGGGACGGCACGGTGGACTGGCTGTGCCTGCCCCGCTTCGACTCGCATGCCATCTTCGCCGGCCTGCTGGGCACCGAGGAGCACGGCTTCTGGCGGCTCGGCCCGGCGCACGCGGCCGACGTCCAGCCGCCCGCGGCCACCCGCCGGAGCTACCGGGGCGACTCGCTGATCCTGGAATCGGAGTGGGACACCCCGCGCGGCACGGTCCGCGTGACCGATTTCATGCCCCCGCGTGACGGCGCGCCCCAGCTGATCCGGATCGTGGAGGGCGTCACCGGCCGGGTGCCGATGCGCTCGGCGCTGCGGATGCGCTTCTCCTACGGCCGGGTCGTGCCCTGGGTGCACAAGCACGAGGGCCGCACGGTCGCCGTCGCCGGACCCGACTCGGTGTGGTTCGACACCGAGGCCGAGACCTACGGGAAGTCCCTGACCACCTACGCCGACTTCACGGTCGCCCCGGGTGACCGGATCGCGTTCACGATCTCCTGGGAGCCCTCGCACAAGCGGCCGCCCGCCCTGCCGGAGCCGGAGCAGTCGCTGGAGGCGACCGAGAGCTTCTGGCGCGAGTGGGTCGAGCAGTGCACGTACCACGGGCCGTACCGCGAGGCCGTGATCCGCTCGCTGATCACCCTGAAGGCGCTGACGTACGCGCCCACCGGCGGTATCGTCGCGGCCCCCACCACCTCCCTGCCCGAGGACATCGGGGGCGTGCGCAACTGGGACTACCGCTACACCTGGCTGCGCGACGCCGCGATCACCCTGTCCTCGCTGCTGCGGACCGGCTACCGCGAGGAGGCCCGCGCCTGGCGCGAGTGGCTGCTGCGCGCGGTCGCGGGCGACCCGGAGAACCTCCAGATCATGTACGGCATCGCGGGAGAGCGCGAGCTGGGCGAGGCCGAGCTGGACTGGCTGCCGGGCTACGAGGACTCGGCCCCGGTCCGGGTCGGCAACGGCGCGGCCCACCAGCTCCAGCTCGACGTGTACGGCGAGGTCACCGAGGCCCTGCACCTGGCCCACATGACCGGCCTGGCCCGCAACGACTACGCGTCGCTGCTCCAGCTGAAGCTGATCCGGTACCTGGAGGACCACTGGCAGGAGCCGGACGAGGGCATCTGGGAGGTGCGCGGACCGCGCCGGCACTTCGTGCACTCCAAGGTGATGGCCTGGGTCGCGGTGGACCGCACCATCAAGCTGATCGAGTCCGGCGACGCGGACGGCCCGCTGGAGCGCTGGCGCGAGCTGCGCGACGACATCCACCGGGACGTGTGCGAGAAGGGCTACGACAAGGAGCGCAACACCTTCACCCAGTCCTACGGCTCCCAGGAGCTGGACGCCTCCCTGCTGCTGATCCCGCAGATGGGCTTCCTGCCCCCGGACGACAAGCGCGTGATCGGCACCATCGAGGCGATCCAGCGCGAGCTGTCCACCTCCGACGGCTTCATCCTGCGCTACCCCACGGAGGGCCAGTCCGAGGGCGTCGACGGTCTGCCGGGCGACGAGGGCGCGTTCCTCGCCTGCTCGTTCTGGATGGCCGACGACCTCGCGATGATCGGCCGCGTCGACGAGGCCCGCAAGCTGTTCGAGAAGCTGCTCGCGCTGCGCAACGACCTCGGACTGCTCGCGGAGGAATGGGACCCGCGTCGGCAGCGCCAGGTGGGCAACTTCCCGCAGGCGTTCAGCCATGTGCCGCTGATCGACACGGCCCTGCGCCTGACGGCTTCGGGGGCGTACGGGGGTTAGCCGCCCTAGGCTGGAGGCGCACGTATCCCCCCTTCCCGGAAGGGGGCGCCCCTCCATGGCTTCCCCCTCGAAGGCACGGGCGGCCCTGGCCGCGCTGCGTGAGGACCTCGCCGGCGATGTGTTCGCGCCCGGCGACCCCGGGTACGACGCCGCCCGTGCCGTCTTCAACGCGATGATCGACCGGCGCCCGGCCGTGATCGCGCGGTGCGCGCACGCGGCCGATGTCGTGCGCGCGGTGCGCTTCGCGCGGGAGCTGGATCTGCCGGTCGCGGTGCGCGGGGGCGGGCACGGCGTCGCCGGCGCGGCGCTCGGGGACGGCGCGCTCGTGGTGGATCTGCGCCGGATGCGCGAGGTCACGGTCGACCCGGCCGCGCAGGCGGTGCGCGTGCAGGGCGGGGCCACGATGAGCGACCTGGACCGGGCGACGCAGCCGTACGCCCTGGCGACGACCGGGGGCCGGGCCTCCACCATGGGGGTCGGCGGGTTCGTCCTCGGCGGCGGCACCGGCTGGCTGGACCGCGCGTTCGGGCTGGCCGTGGACAACCTGCTCGGCGTGGAGCTGGTGACCGCGGACGCCGAGCGGACGCACGCGAGCGCCGACGAGAACCCCGAGCTGTTCTGGGCCCTGCACGGCGGGGGCGGGAACTTCGGCGTCGCCACCGCGCTCACCCTGGAACTGCACGAACTCCCGCTGTTCTGCGTGGCGTTGCTGCTCTTCCTGCCGGAGCAGGGACCGCGGGTGGTGCGCGCCTTCCGGGAGATCCTGCGCACCGGTCCCGACGCGCTGGGCGGCGCGGTGCTGTACGTCACCGGACCTCCCGCGGACTTCGTGCCGCCCCCTCTGGTGGGCCGGCGGCTGTGCCTCGCCCTGCTGACCTACGCGGGCGGCGCGCAGGAGCTGCGCGAGCTGGCCGGACCGCTGCTGGCACCGCCGCACGAGGCGCGGCTCCTCGGCCCGGTGCCGTACGCCGACGCGCAGTGCATGCTGGACACCCCGGCGGGGCTGCGCAACCACTGGTCGGCGGAGTACCTCGGCGAGCTGCCGGACGCCGCGGTGGACGTCTACTGCGCCCTCGGCGACGGCATGCCGGTCCCCACCCCCACCCGGCACGCGCTGCTCCCGCAGGGCGGGGCGGTCGCGGCGGGTCCGCACACGTACCCGGTGTCCTACCGGGACGCGCCCTGGGCCGTGCACCCGTCCGGCGTCTGGGCGGACCCGGCCGACGACGAGCGGTGTACCGGCTGGGTGCGAGAGGTGCGGGCGGCCGTCCGGCCCTGGAGCACGGGGGCCGTGTACCTGAACTTCATCGGCGACGAGGGCCCCGAGCGGGTCCGGGCGGGCCTGGGCGAGGGGAACACGCTGCGTCTGGAGAAGGTGAAGCGGCGCCACGACCCCGACAACGTCTTCCGGTTCAACCACAACATCAGGCCGGTGTAGCCCGGACCCCGAACGGGTCCGGCCAGAAGATGTTCTCCTGGCGTCTTCGCAGGTAGCGTCCGCTTCATGGACAGCGCTACGGACAGCAGACCCGACACCCACGGCGCGGGCATCACCGTTCAGCGGGCCCTGGAGCTGCCCGGACTGCGCAGCGGGCTGCCGGAGATCGTCGCGGGCGCGGACCGGCTCAGCCGCACCGTGCGATGGGTGCACGCGGGCGAGGTGCCGAACATCGCCTCGCTGCTCAAGGGCGGCGAGCTGCTGCTCACCACGGGCTACGGCCTGGGCACCCGGCCGGCCGAGCAGCGGGCGTTCGTACGCACACTGGCCGAGCGCGGGATCGCCGCGCTGGTGGTGGAGCTGGGCCCGCGCTTCAGCCGGCTGCCGGCCGCGCTGGTGGACACCGCGCGCGCGGCCGGTCTGCCGCTGGTGCAGCTGCATCGCGAGGTGCCGTTCGTGACGGTCACCGAGGAGATCCACACCGAGATCGTCAACGGCCACTACGCGCTGCTCCAGCGGGCCGAGGAGGTGCACCGGCGCTGCACCGAGGCGCTGCTGGGAGGGGGCGGGGTGCCGCAGGTGCTGGGCATCCTGGCCGGTTTCAGCGGCAATCCGGTGTTCCTGGAGACCGCCGACGGCCGGCTGCTGTACGCGGCCGGCGAGGGGCCCGAGGGCGCGGATCCGCTCCAGGTGTGGGAGGGGCTGCGCGGCCCGCACAAGAACGCGCCGCCGCCCGCCGGTTCGGTGCTGGTCGACGTCCCCGGCGGCGGTCCCGGTACGGCGGGTTCGGTGCGCGCCCGGCTGGTGCTGCTGCCGGTGCGTTCGCCGCTGTCGCCGGTGCACCGGATCGCCGCGGAGCGGGCCGCGGGCGTCCTGGCCGTGGTGCTGATGCAGGCCCGGCAGGAGGAGGAGCTGGCGGCGCGCGGGCGCGGCGACTTCCTCACCGATCTCGCCGAGGGCCGGGTCCGCGCGGAGGACGCGCCCGCCCAGGCCCGGGTCCTCGGCTTCAAGCCCGGCGGCAGCCCGCTGCTGCCGGTGGTGATGCGGGTGGGCGACCCCCTCTCCCCGGCCGGGGGAGGCTGGGCGGTGCTCGCCCGCGCGGTCTCCGAGGAGCTGGCCGCGGTGGGCGTGCCGGTGCTGCTGGGCGTACGGCCGGTGGAGGGCCGGGTGCTGGTGCTGCTCGGGCTGCGCTCGGAGTCGGAGCGCGCGGCGGTCGCGGACCGGGTGGCGGCGGCGCTGCGGACGGGGGTCGAGCGCGCCGGGATGCGGCGGCCCGGCACTCCCCCGCCGGTGGTGGTCGTCGGTGTGGCGGGCGGCTGGGCGGCGGCCTCGGCGGGACTGCGGCACGCGGCGGAGACCGCGACGGCCGCGCAGGGCCTGACCGACCGCCCCTGGTACGACGCCCGCCGCCTCGACATCGACCTGCTGCTGTGGCGGCTGCGCGACCACCCGGACCTCGCGGCCTTCGTGGACCGGGCGATCGGCCCGCTGCGCGACCACGACCGGCGTTCCAAGCCGCCGCTGCTGCCCACCCTGGAGACGTATCTCGCGCATGCGGGCCGCAAGGCGGAGACCGCCCGCGAACTGCATCTGAACCGGCAGACGCTGTACAACCGCCTCGCCCGCATCGGCGAGTTGCTGGGCACCGACCTCGACGACCCGCAGACCGTCCTGGCGCTGAGCCTCGCCCTGCGGGCCCGGCGGCACGCGCCCCAGCCGTAGTGACCCGCGAGGCGGCCGGCGCCCCGGCCGCGCGCGGTCAGAGAATCAGGGGCTGGGTCAACTCGTCGTAGACGCTGAGGACTTGGGCGACCGTCTCGTCCTCGCTCGGCCAGCCGGCGGCCTGCCGCGCCGCCTTCTCGCGCAGCAGCTCGCGCCGCGCCGGGTCGGCGAGCAGCCGTCCGACGGTCTCGGCGAGGGCCGACGGATCGCCGTACGGCACGAGTTCGGCGGCGTCGCCCACCAGGTCGGGGATGCCGCCGACCCGGGTGGCGACCAGGGGGACGCCCGCGTACAGCGCCTCCTGGGCGAGGGCCGAGCGGGACTCCCAGCGGCTGGTCAGCAGGGCCAGATCGGCGGCGCCGAGCAGTTCGGGCAGGTCCTCGCGGTGGCCGAGCAGCCGTACCGGGAGCCGCTCGGCCTCGATGCGCCGCTGGAGCAGCGGCCGCAGCGGGCCCTCCCCCGCGACGGCGACCAGCGGCGCGGGGTCGAGGTCCCGCCAGGCGCGGGCCGCGTCCAGCAGGGTCTCGTGGCCGCGGTGCCGGTCGAGGGGCGCCGCGGCGAGGAGCAACGGGCGTCCGGTGGCACCGAGTTCGGCGCGGGCCTTGGGCCGCAGCCGGTCGGGGTCGTCGGGCGCGGGGGCCGGACGGGTGCGGCCGGGCAGTGTCACGGCGGCGAGCCGGGCGTCCCGGGCGCCGGTCCTGCGGGCGCGGTCGACGAGATCCGGACTGGTGCCGAGGACCACGGTGGCGGAGCGGGCCACACGTCGCTCCAGCAGGCGCAGCAGATGGGCCCGCGCGCCCTCGGCGTACGTCCGGTTGTGCCAGGTGACGACCAGCGGGGTGGTGCGCCCGCCGAGCGCGAGCACGGCCCGGAAGGAGGCGTGCAGACCGTGCGCGTGCACCACGTCGGCGTCCGTGCAGGCCGCCCGGAGCGCGGCCACCGAGGCGGGGTCGCTGCTGCGCGCCACATGGATGTGGCCGGCGCCGGTCCCCGCGAAGTCGTAGGTACGGTCGGCCTCCACGGGGGCGCACACCGTGACCCGCACGCCCCGGGCGACCAGCCCCGCGGTCAGGGAGCGCACGTGCGCGCTCCCGCCGGCGTCGCCTCCGCCCAGCACCTGCACGGTGCGCAGCGGCGGCCGGCCGTGCGGTGCGTTGCTGATCAGGGGGCTCACGAGGCCGGGCTCCTGGTTCGGCGTGGGGCGGTCACGAGGCAACGTACAGAAAGTAGCGGGCGCACGGGGGCGATGGGATCCGCCCCGCGCGCCTACCGAGCGGTCGGTGCCCTCGCCCAGCATGCCAGCAGGCAGGGCCGTCGGGGCAATACCGGGCGGGCGCACGGGGCGGCGGGCCGGGGCAATGCGCCGGAGCACATCACCCACACGGGTGAATGTGGCCGGTCCCGGGCTGACCCGCCCCTCCTCGTGTCCCCCGAGGTCAGGCGGTCACAGCGAGCGCGCCCACCCGGTGACCCGGTCTCCGTTCACAGCGGCCGCCACAAAGGCGACGGCGTGCGCGAGCAGTCCCGCGCGCCCGTTGCCCGCCACCACGGCCGCCCCCAGCGCGGCGCCGAGCGCGTGCGCCCCCGTGTCCCCGAGCATCGTCCGCTCGCCGATGTCCTCGCGCAGCACCGCCGCGGCGCCGCCCATGGCGACGGCCGCCAGTTCCCCGCCGCGCCCGCCGCGCAGCAGCCCCGGGGCGCCCAGCGCGAGCACCGCGCCGAGCGCGCGTCCGGGCCGTACGTCGACCAGGTTCACGCAGTGCGCGGCCCCCGCGACGACGACTCCCGCGAGGAGCCTGTCCAGCGGCCGTTCCCTCAGCAGCGCGCCCGCGACGAGAGCGGCCCCGGAGATCCCGAACAACTTGACGGCCCCGCTGGTGACCTCGCCGCCGCGCAGGGCGCCGAGGTGTTCCCGGAAACCGCGGCGGTGGTCGCCCGCCGCGTCGTCGTACGCCCCGCACGCCCCCGCCGCCAGCACGGCGAGCCCGGCCCCGGGGTGCACCCGCGCGGCCGCGAGCGCCGTGCCGTACGCCGCGGCGGGCCCGGCGTACAGCATGACGGTGCGCCCCGCGTGGTTCTTCCGTGCCCAGCGCGCGGCCCCTCCGGGCGCCTTGGCGCGCAGCGCCACCAAGCCGGCCCGGGTGAGCGCGGCGGACAGCAGGAACGAGCGGGACCTGCGAGTACCGGTCATCCCGACACCCTAAGTCCGCCTGACCCCGAGTCCGCCTACTGGTCCGCCCGTGCCGTCGCCAGCAGTTCCTCCGCGTGGGCGCGGGCCGCCTCCGAGTCCTCCTGACCCGCCAGCATGCGGGAGAGTTCGCGGATGCGGTCCTCGCCCTCCAGGACCTTGACGCCGGAGCGGGTCACGGAGCCGTCGTTGGTCTTCTCGACCAGCAGCTGCCGGTCGGCGAAGGCCGCGACCTGCGGCAGGTGGGTGACGACGACGACCTGGGCGCTCCGGGCGAGCTTGGCCAGGCGTCGGCCGATCTCGACCGCCGCCTTGCCGCCGACCCCCGCGTCGACCTCGTCGAACAGGTAGGTCGGCACCGGGTCCGTGCCCGCGAAGACGACCTCCACCGCGAGCATCACCCGGGACAGCTCACCGCCGGACGCGCCCTTGGCGATGGGCCGCGGCGGGGCGCCCGGGTGCGGGGCGAGCAGCAGCTCGACCTCGTCCACGCCCGAGGGGCCGTAGGCGACCGTGCGCCCGCCGACCTCGACGCCCTCGGGGTCCTCGGTCCGGCGGATGTCGAAGGAGACACGGGCGTGCGGCATGGCGAGCGAGGCGAGTTCGGCGGTCACCGCGGCGGCGAACCGCTCGGCGGCCTCGGTCCGGGCGTCGCTCAGCGTCTGGGCCAGACCGCCCAGTTCGGCGCTCAGAGCGTCCCGTTCGGCGGCCAGCTCGCCGATCCGCTCGTCGTCGCCGTCCAGCTCGGTCAGCCGGGCGGCGCTCCGCTCGGCCCACGCGAGCACGGCGTTCACGTCGTCGCCGTACTTTCGGGTCAGGGCGGTCAGGGCGGCCCGGCGCTCCTCGACCGCGGCGAGCCGCAGCGGGTCGGCGTCCAGGTCGCCGGCGTATCCCGCCAGCTCACCGGCCACGTCGCCGAGCAGGATGCCGACCTCCCCGATCCGCTCGGCGAGCGCGGCCAGCGCCGGATCGTGGGCGCGCACGGCCTCCAGGGCCCGGTGGGCGCCCGCCACGAGGGCCTGGGCGTCGATGCTCTCGGGGTCCTCGGGGTTGCCCGCGAGGGCCGCGTGCGCGGCCGTCGCGGCGGACGACAGCGCCTCCGCGTGCCCGAGCCGCTCGGCCTCCTCGGCCAGTTCCGCGTCCTCACCGGGCCGCGGCTCCACGGCGGCGATCTCGTCGAGGCCGTAGCGGAGCATGTCGGCCTCCTGCGCCCGCTCCCGTGCCCGCGTCGTGATCTCGTCCAGCTCGCCGGCGACGGCCCGCAGCCGGCGGTAGGCCTCGCCGTACTTGGCCAGCGGCACCGCGACCGCGTCGCCCGCGTACCGGTCGAGGGCGCCGCGCTGCCGGGACAGCTTCAGCAGCCCCTGCTGGTCGGTCTGCCCGTGCACGGCCACCAGCTCGTCGGCCAGCTCGGCGAGCAGTCCCACGGGCACGCTGCGCCCGCCCAGATGGGCCCGCGACCGGCCTTCGGCGGAGACGGTACGGCTGATCAGCAGGGCACCGTCGTCCAGCTCGGCCCCGGCCTCCTCGGCGCGTACGGCGGCGGCGGCGCCCGCGGGCACGGCGATCCGCCCCTCCACGACCGCCTTCTGGGCCCCCAGCCGCACGAGCGCCGGGTCGGCCCGCCCCCCGAGCAGCAACCCCAGGCTGGTGACCACCATGGTCTTGCCCGCACCCGTCTCACCGGTGACCGCGGTGAACCCCGGTGACAACTCGACGACGGCATCGTCGATGACCCCGAGCGACCGTATCCGCATCTCCTCCAACACGGAACAGACCATACGAGGTCTCGGGCGGCGAGCGCACATGCCCCGGCCCTAGTGGGCGCCCCGCCACCCCGTGGTCGGCAAGGCGAACTTCGCCACCAGCCTGTCGGTGAACGAGGAATGGTGCAGCCGCGCCAGCCGCACCGGCACCGCCCCGCGCCGCACCTCCACCCGCGCGCCCGGCGGCAGCTCGATCGTCCGCCGCCCGTCGCACCACAGCACCCCCGGCGGGACGTGCGGCAGCACCTCCACCGCGAGCACCGACTCCGGCGACGTCACCAGCGGCTTCGCGAACAGCGCGTGCGCGCTGATCGGCACCATCAGCAGCGCCTCCACCTCGGGCCACACCACCGGCCCCCCGGCGGAGAACGCGTACGCCGTGGACCCGGTCGGCGTGGACAGCACCACCCCGTCGCAGCCGAACCCCGTCACCGGCCGCCCGTCGATCTCCAGCACGACCTCCAGCAGCTTCTCCGCGCCGGCCTTCTGCACGGCCGCCTCGTTGAGCGCCCAGTCGGTGTGCACGACGTCCCCGTTGCGGTGCACCACCACGTCGACGGTCATCCGCTCCTCGACCTCGTACGACCGCGCCACCACCCGGTCGACCACCCGATCGAGGTCGTCGCGTTCCGCCTCCGCGAGGAATCCCACGCGCCCCAGGTTGACGCCGAGCATCGGCACCCCCGAGGCACGGGCGAACTCCGCGCCCCGCAGCAGCGTCCCGTCGCCGCCGAGCACGATCAGCAGTTCGCAGCCGTCGAGACACGCCGGGGTCGCCTCGCCCACCAGCTCCACCTCGTCGGGGAGCGGCAGGTCGCACGCCTCCTCCTCCAGCACCCGCACACCGATGCCATGCCTGAGCAGGCCCTTGACGACGAGTTCCGCACTGCGGATCGCCGCCGGCCGCCCGGTGTGGGCAAGCAGGAAAACAGTACGCGCCAGATTCTGTGTCAACGCGGCCCCTCCGCCACTGCACGATCGACGTCGGCCGGGTCCAGGCGGGGGGCGCCGGACCGCAGCCACAGGAAGTACTCGACGTTGCCCGAGGGTCCCGGCAGCGGACTCGCGGTGACGCCCCGCACCCCGAGCCCCAGCTCCCAGGCCTTCTCGGCCACCCCGCGCACGGCCTCCGCCCGCAGCTGCGGATTCCGTACGACACCCCCGCTGCCGAGTCGTTCCTTGCCCACCTCGAACTGCGGTTTGACCATCATCACGAGGTCGGCGTCCTCCTTCACGCACCGCTTCAGGGCGGGCAGCACCAGCCCGAGCGGGATGAAGGACAGATCGCCCACGACGAGATCCACAGGTTCCCCGTCGATCGCGTCGAGCGTCAACTCCCTTACGTTCGTACGGTCCTTGACGATGACCCGGGCATCACTGCGCAAGGACCAGGCGAGCTGCCCGTAGCCGACGTCCACGGCCACCACATGGGCGGCGCCCGCGCGCAGCAGGACATCGGTGAAGCCGCCGGTTGACGCGCCGGCGTCCAGGGCGCGCCGGCCCTCGACCACCAGGCCCCGCGGCACGAAGGCGGCGAGCGCGCCGGCGAGCTTGTGACCGCCCCGGGAGACGTAGTCGGGGTCGCTGTCGTCGGCCTGGACCACGATGGCGGCGGCGGTCTCCACCTGTGTGGCCGGCTTGGTCGCCACGGCCTTGCCGACGGTGACCCGCCCGGCGGCGATCAGCTGGCTGGCGTGCTCACGCGAGCGCGCGAGCTTCCGGCGGACCAGCTCCGCGTCCAGACGACGGCGTGCGACTCCTGCCACGTTCGGTTCAGCTCCTGCTTCGTTCGTACGACGGTGAGGGGACCGGAGGTCCCGGGCGGCCGTCGAGCGCGGTCAGCGCGTCGCGCAGCCCCCTGTGTACATCCTCGTACACCTCGACATGTCCGTCGGTGGCGAGGTGGTCGGCATCGGCCAGGCGCGCCAGCCGGGCGTCCACCCCGGCGTCGCCGGTGGGGGTGCGCGGGAGGTTCAGGAGGGCCGGGGCCGCGGGGTCGTACGCGGGTTCGGGCGCCGGATGGGGCTCGGCCGGGGGCTCGGCCCGCTCGGCGCTCCCGGCGATCTCGGCGATCTCGGCCTCGGACACGGACTCGCTCATGCCCAGACGCTACATCGAACCGCTGGGGTACCGTCGGTGGCGATGGCCACGATCGAGGAGTGCCGCACCGCGCTGCGAAAGCTTTCGGACAACATGGGGGGCGCCGAGGGCGACGTGCGTGACGCCGCCGCGCTGGAGCGCTCGGTGAGCTGCCACATCACCGACCTGGACGTCACCTTCGCGGGCCGGATGACCCGGGGCAGCCTGGAAGTGGACGAGACCCTGCCCGGCCCCCCGCGCGAGCGGGCGCAGATCAGGCTGGCGATGGCCGGTGACGACCTGCTGGCCCTGGTGGACGGCGGGCTGCACTTCGCGACCGCCTGGGGCAAGGGCCGGGTGCGGCTGGAGGCGGGCCTGCTCGATCTGTTCCGGCTCAGGAAGCTGCTGTGACCCGCTGAACGCGCGCCTTGCGCGCGGCCGGCACGACCAGCGGGGTCCCTGTCTCCGGGTCCTCGACGACCTGGCACTTCAGCCCGAACACCCGCTCCACCAGGGCGGCCGTGACGATGTCCTCGGGCGCGCCCTCGGCGATCACCTCGCCACCGCGCAGGGCGATCAGATGAGTGGCGTAGCGGGCCGCGTGGTTGAGGTCGTGCAGGACGGCGACCAGGGTGCGGCCCTGGGTCTCGTGCAGTTCGGCGCACAGGTCGAGGACGTCGATCTGGTGCTGGATGTCGAGGTAGGTGGTCGGCTCGTCCAGGAGCAGCAGCGGGGTCTGCTGGGCGAGCGCCATGGCGATCCACACCCGCTGCCGCTGCCCGCCGGAGAGTTCGTCCACGTACCGCTCGGCCAGCTCCGCGACCCCGGTCTGCCGCATGGACTCCTGGACCACCCGCTCGTCCTCGGCGGACCACTGGCGCAGCAGGCCCTGGTGCGGATAGCGGCCCCGGCCCACCAGGTCGGCGACGGTGATGCCCTCCGGCGCGACGGCCGACTGCGGGAGCAGGCCGAGGGTGCGGGCGACCTGCTTGGCGGGCAGCGACCGGATGTCCCGCCCGTCGAGGAGGACCTCGCCCCGGCTGGGCTTCAGCATCCGGGACAGGGCTCGCAGCAGCGTCGACTTGCCGCACGCGTTCGGCCCGACGATCACCGTGAAGGAGTGGTCGGGGATCTCCACCGACAACTGCTCGGCGATGACCCGCTGGTCGTAGGCGAGGGTGACGTGCTCGGCGGACAGGCGGTTCACGGTGCTCCTTGAGAAGTCGGGGGCGCTCATATCCGGCCCGCCCGGCGCTCGGTGACCAGCAGCCACAGCAGATAGCCGCCGCCGAGGACGCCGGTGACCACGCCGACGGGCAGCCGCCCCGCACCGAAGACGCGCTGCGAGGCCCAGTCGGCGGTGACGAGGAGGGCGGCGCCCATGCAGAGGGAGGCCACCAGGTTGGGGCCCGGCGAGCGGGTGAGCCGACGGGCGAGCTGGGGGGCGGTGAGGGCGACGAAGCCGACGGGCCCGGCGGCGGCGGTGGCGGCCGCGGTGAGCAGCACCGCGCTGACCATCAGCACCAGCCGCACCCGCTGCACCGGCACCCCGAGGGCGCCCGCGGTGTCGTCGCCCATCTCCAGCATCCGCAGGCCCCGGCCGTACGCGAGGACCAGCGGCAGCAGGACGGCGCACAGCCCGAGCAGCGGCCAGACCTGGTCCCAGTCGCGGCCGTCGAGCGAGCCGGTCATCCAGACGACCGCGCGGGCGGCGTCGACCAGGTCGGCCTTGGTGAGCAGATAGCCGTTGACGGCGGTGACGACCGCGCTGACGCCGATGCCGACCAGGACGAGCCGGTACCCCTGCACGCCCTGCTTCCAGGCGAGCAGATAGATGGCGAGCCCGGTCACCAGACCGCCGGTCAGCGCGCCGAGGGTGACCTCGGCGGCGCCGCCGGACAGCAGCACGATCACCACCAGCGCCCCCGCCGTCGCCCCCTGGGACAGGCCCAGCACGTCCGGACTGCCCAGCGGGTTGCGGGAGACGGACTGGAACAGGGCGCCCCCGAGCCCGAGCGAGGCACCGACCAGCAGCCCGACGAGGACGCGGGGCAGGCGCAGTTCACGGACGATGAAGTCCTGGTAGGCGTTGCCGTTCCCGGCGAGCGCCTTCAGCACGTCGGCCGCGGGGATGTGCGCGTCGCCGGTGCCGATCAGCGCGACGCCGGCGGCGAGCGCGGCGAGCAGCAGCAGGGCGACGACGACCAGCGCCCGCGGGTCCAGGCGCAGCGACAGCCCGCCGGGGACGCGTACGGCACGACTCCTGGAGTGTGTCCTCACAGCTGGGCCGTCCTCCGTCGTCGTACCAGCAGGATGAAGACCGGGCCGCCGACGACCGCGGTGACGATGCCGACCTGGAGCTCCGCGGGGCGGGCCACGACGCGGCCGACGACATCGGCGCCGAGCAGCAGCACGGGCGACAGGACGGCGGCGTACGGCAGGACCCAGCGCAGGTCGGGGCCGGTGAAGGAGCGCACCGCGTGCGGGACCATCAGGCCGACGAAGACGATGGGGCCGCAGGCGGCGGTCGCGGCGCCGCACAGCACGGTGGCGGCCAGCATGGCCAGGGCGCGGGTGCGGTTCAGCTGGGCGCCGAGCGCGCGGGCCGTGTCGTCTCCCATCGTCACGGCGTTCAGCGGCCGGGCCAGCGCGAGCGCGAGCAGGCCGCCCGCCGCGAGGAACGGCAGCACCTGCGCGATGGTGGACCCGCTCGCCGAGGCGAGCGAACCCACCGTCCAGAAGCGCATCCGGCCGAGCGCCGCGTCGTCCATGATCATCACGGCCTGGAGATAGCCGTAGAGGGCCGCGCTGATCGCCGTGCCGGCGAGCGCGAGGCGGACCGGGGTGGCGCCCCGGCTGCCGCCGAGGAACCAGACCAGTGCTCCCACCGCCGCGGCGCCGAGGAAGGCGAACCACACATAGCCGCTCAGGCTGGTGACGCCGAAGAAGGAGATGGCGGTGACGACGGCCGCCGAGGCGCCGGCGTTGATGCCGAGCAGGCCGGGGTCGGCCAGCGGATTGCGGGTGAGCGCCTGGAGCACCGCGCCTGACAGGCCGAGCGCGGCACCGGCCAGCAGCCCGAGCACGGTGCGCGCGAGCCGCTGGTCGACCACGACGTCGCCGTACGTGCCCGAGTCGTGGAACAGGCCGTGCCAGACCTGCGCCAGGGTGAGTGCCTTCGCCCCGATCGCGATGCTCGCCACGGCGACCAGCGTCAGGAGCACGACGGAGAGCAGCAGCCCAAGGGGCCGCACCGCCCGGCGGGTCGGGGGCGCGAGGGCGGTCGCCGCGCGCGGTTCCGGAGGACTGTCGACCAACACGAGGTTAGGTTAGCCTATCCTCGCCATCGGTCGAGATCCTCGGGTACCGCAAGCCGCACGACGTCACGGAGAGCCGCGCGGAACCGCGGCGAACCACCCGCCGTCGCCATGACAGCGGCTCAGAGTCCGAGCCGCGCCAGCGCCTTGCCCCCGTCCAGGTCGCAGGAGCCCTTCCCGGCGGCCGTCCACGCCACCGCGCACAGCGCCCGCAGCCCGTCGAGGGCCTCGCCGTCGCCGTCCAGCTCCAGCCGGGTCTCCCCGGCCGTCGCCGTCCACCCACCGCATCCAAAACCGTCACCCTCCCGGGTGATTTCCGGCTGGCCGGTGAGGAGCCCCCGCAGATCCGCGTCCACGTACGTCGGGCGGTGCTCCGGCGTCGCGGCCAGCAGCAGGGCCCCGTCGGTGACGCCGGTCAGCACCAGGAGCGAGTCCACGCCGCCGTTGAACGCGCCCTCGATGTCGGTGTCCAGCCGGTCCCCCACCACCAGCGGCCGCCGCGCGCCGGTCCGGATGACCGTCTCCCGGTGCATGGGCGGCAGCGGCTTGCCCGCCACCTGCGGCTCCTTGCCCGTCGCGATCCGTACGACCTCCACCGCCGCCCCGTTGCCGGGCGCGATCCCGCGCCCGCTCGGGATGGTCAGATCGGTGTTCGAGGCGAACCACGGCACGCCGCGCGCCACCGCGTACGACGCCTCCGCGAACCGGCTCCAGGTCAGCTCGGGCCCGCCGTACCCCTGCACCACCGCGGCCGGGTCGTCGTCCGCCGACTCCACCGGTTCGAGCCCCCGCTCGCGCAGCGCCACGCGCAGCCCCTCGCCGCCGATCACCAGCACCCGGGCCCCGGCCGGCACCTGCTCCGCGATCAGCCGCGCCACCGCCTGCGCCGAGGTGATGACGTCCTCGGCGGCCGCCGGTATCCCCAGCTCGGTCAGGTGCTCGGCGACCACCTCCGGCGTGCGCAGCGCGTTGTTGGTGACGTACGCCAGGTGCATCCCGCCCGCGCGGGCCCGCTCCAGGGAGCCGACGGCGTACGTGATCGCGTGCCCACCCGCGTACACCACCCCGTCGAGGTCGAGCAGTGCCGTGTCGTACGCCTCACTCAGAGGCCTCCCACTGCTCCCGGGCCCGGTCCTGACGCCGTCGCTCATATCCGCATCGCTCCTCTGTGGCTCGCCTACCCCCGATCATCCCGCATGCCACTGACATACGATGCCGGGATGGACACTGCAGGTCACTCGGAAGCAAAGGCGCGCCGGGGCCTGGAACTGACCCCGTTCCGCGGCCTTCGATACGACCCCGACCGGGTCGGCAGCCTGGCCTCCGTCACCTCTCCGCCGTACGACGTCGTGGTACGGCCCGACGGGGTGCACCATCTCCAGTCGGCGGACCCCCACAACATCGTCCGGCTGATCCTCCCCGAGGCCCACACGCCCAGCGAACGCACCGAGCAGGCCGCCGACACGCTGCGCCGCTGGCTCGCCGAGGGCATCCTCGCCGCGGACCCCGAACCCGCCCTGTACGTGTACGAGCAGAGCGACGGCGAGGGCATGCTCCAGCGCGGCGTCATCGGCACGCTGCGGGTCTCCGGGCCGGCCGAGGGCGTGGTGCTGCCCCACGAGGGCGTCATGCCGCCGGTGGTCGCCGAACGCGCCGCCCTGATGCGCGCCACCCGCGCCAATCTGGAACCGCTGCTGCTGACCTACCGCGGCGACGGCACCGCGGCCGAGGTCGTCGAACGCACCGCGGAGAAGCCACCGCTGCTGGCCACGACCACCGAGGACGGCTTCCGGCACCGCCTGTGGGCGATCACGGACGCGTCCGACGTGGCCCGGATCCAGTCCGACCTGGCCCATCAGCAAGCCCTGATCGCCGACGGCCACCACCGCTGGGCCACCTATCTGCGGCTGCGCGACGAGCAGTCCGCGCCCGGCCCCTGGGACTACGGGCTGGTCCTGCTGGTCGACACGGCCCGCTATCCGCTGCGCGTGCGCGCCATCCACCGGCTGCTGCACGGCCTGCCGGTGGCGGACGCGCTGGCCGCCGTGGAGGGCCTGTTCCAGGTACGGCACCTCCAGGTGCCGCTGGGCGAGGCCCTGGCGGCGCTGGCGGACGCGTCCTGCGCGGGCAACGCCTTCCTGCTGGCCGGCGACGGCGCGTTCCATCTGCTGGACCGCCCGGACCCGGAGCTGCTCGCCCGCACCGTCCCGGCGGACCGCCCGGCCGCCTGGCGCTCGCTGGACGCCACGGTCCTGCACGCCGCCCTGCTGGAACACGTCTGGCACATCCCCGAGGACTCCCCGGCGCACATCGCCTACATCCACGACACGGCCGCGACCGTGGCCAAGGCCGAACGCGACGGCGGCACGGCCGTGCTGATGCACCCGGTGCGCGAGGAGGTCGTACGCGATCTGGCCCGCCAGGGCGTGACCATGCCGCGCAAGTCGACGTCGTTCGGGCCGAAGCCGGCGTCGGGGCTGGTGCTGCGGGCGCTGGAGATCTGATCCCGGGGCTCCGGGCATGCGAAAGGGGGCGGGTTCCGTCGGGAACCCGCCCCCTTGATCACTCACTGGCGGTCAACGACTGACGGGTGTCAGTCCTTGTCGCGCTCTTCGCCGCCCTCTTCGTCGACCAGGTCCTCGTCGGCGCTGTCGCCGTCGACCTCGGCCTCGGCTTCAGCGGCCTTGGCGTCGGTGGCTTCGGCCTCGGTGGCTTCGGCACCGGTGGCGGAGTCGCCCTCGCCCTCGTCCAGGGCGTCCACGAACTCCACGCCGTCCATCTCGGCGAGCCGGTCGGAGGCGTCGGTGCTGCCGTCCCGGTCGGCCTCGACGGCCTTCGCGAACCACTCCCGCGCCTCGCCCTCACGACCGGCCGCGAGCAGGGCGTCGGCGTAGGCGTAACGCAGGCGTGCGGTCCACGGCTGGATGGAGTTGGAGGCCAGCTCGGAGCTCTGGAGGGTCACGATGGCCGCGTCCAGCTGGTCCATGTCACGCCGGGCGCCGGCCGCGACGAGCCGCATCTCGACCTGGCCGGCCTTGTCCAGCTTGTGCACCTCGGGGGCGCCGGCCATGTCCAGCGCCTTCTCCGGCCGGCCGAGCCCGCGCTCACAGTCCGCCATCACCGGCCACAGTTCCACGCTGCCGGTCATCCGGCGGGCGGCACGGAACTCGGCGAGGGCCTCGCTGTACTTCTGGTTCGCGTACGCCGCGAAACCGGCGGCCTCGCGCACGGCGGCCACGCGGGACGCCAGGCGCAGGGCCACCTTGGAGTAGCCGTAGGCACCCTCGGGGTCCTCGTCGATGAGCCGCGCGACCATCACCAGGTTGCGGGCGACGTCCTCGGCGAGCGTCTTGGGCAGGCTCTGGAGCTCCTGCCGGACGTCCTTGTCGATCTCGTCGCCGGTGACGTCCTCCGGGATCGGCAGCCGCTTGATCGGCTCACGGTCGTGGTGACGGTCCCGGTCGCGGTCCCGGTCGTCACGGCGCCCGTAGCCACCGCCACGGCGGTCGTCGCCCCGGCCGTCCCGGCCACGGAAGCCGCCGGGGCGTCCACCGCGGTCGTCGCGACGGGGACCGCGGTCACGGTCGTCACGCTGGAAACCCGGACGGGAGGAACGATCACCCTCACGCCGGTCGTCACGACGGTCATCGCGCCGGCCGTAGCCACCACCACGGTTGTCGTCACGACGGTCGTCGCGACGGAACCCACCACGGTCACCACCCCGGTCATCGTCACGACGCCCGTACGACGGACGGTCGTCACGCCGGCCGTAGCCGCCACCACGGTTGTCGTCACGACGGTCGTCGCGACGGAACCCACCACGGTCACCACCCCGGTCATCGTCACGACGCCCGTACGACGGACGGTCGTCGTCGCGACGGTACGAGGGACGGTCGTCCCGGCGGTCGTCCCGGCGGTCGTCACGGCGGAAGCCGCCGGGGCGTCCACCGCGGTCGTCGCGACGGGGACCGCGGTCACGGTCGTCACGCTGGAAACCCGGACGGGAGGAACGATCACCCTCACGCCGGTCGTCACGACGGTCATCGCGCCGGCCGTAGCCACCACCACGGTTGTCGTCACGACGGTCGTCGCGACGGAACCCACCACGGTCACCACCCCGGTCATCGTCACGACGCCCGTACGACGGACGGTCGTCACGCCGGCCGTAGCCGCCACCACGGTTGTCGTCACGACGGTCGTCGCGACGGAACCCACCACGGTCACCACCCCGGTCATCGTCACGACGCCCGTACGAGGGACGGTCGTCCCGGCGGTCGTCACGGCGGAAGCCGCCGGGGCGTCCACCGCGGTCGTCGCGACGGGGACCGCGGTCACGGTCGTCACGCTGGAAACCCGGACGGGAGGAACGATCACCCTCACGCCGGTCGTCACGACGGTCGTCACGACGGTCGTCACGCCGGCCGTAGCCACCACCACGGTTGTCGTCACGACGGTCGTCGCGACGGAACCCACCACGGTCACCACCCCGGTCATCGTCACGACGCCCGTACGACGGACGGTCGTCACGGCGGAAGCCGCCTCGGTCACCGCGGTTGTCGTCGCGCCGGTAGCCGCCACGGTCACTGCGGTCACCACGGTCGCCGCGGTAGCCACCGCGATCGCCCCGGTCCCCACTGTCCCGTCGCCGCTGATCGCGCTCCGGTCGGTCGTCGGGAGAGTTGGTGGACATTGGTGACTCCTGTCTTCGGTACCGCAAGCATTGTAAAAACAAAAGGACCCCTGGTCCCAGCTGAACGCTGGGACCAGGGGTCCTCCAAAGATTGTTCGGCGGCGTCCTACTCTCCCACAGGGTCCCCCCTGCAGTACCATCGGCGCTGTAAGGCTTAGCTTCCGGGTTCGATATGTAACCGGGCGTTTCCCCTACGCTATGACCACCGAAACCCTAATGGTTTCGAGCGAACAAGCACACTTTGTAGTTATGCGTTCAGCTCTTACCGGCAACTGTTCGTTGCCTCAGAACTAACACAGTGGACGCGAGCAACTGA
>NZ_LBDA02000054.1 GCF_000980885.2 Streptomyces malaysiense
GGACCGGGGGTCACCGTGACCGCCCAGCCGAACCCGGGCTACGTCGGCGGCCGGGTCGTGGTGACGTACACCGTGCGCAACGGCCGCAACGCGCTGGCCACCGGGCTGCGGCTGCGTGTCTCGCTGCCCGCCGGCATCCCGAACGGCGGTCCGCCGCCGGGCTGCGACAGCTCCTGGCTGTGCGCGCTGCCGGATCTGGCGCCCGGTGACAGCGCCGTCGTACGGGTGGTGCTCGCCCCCGACCACGCGCTGACCGGCCGGGCCACCGGCGTGCTGACCACCACGGGATCGGACGCCGACCCCCGGGACAACAAGGCCGCCACGAAGCTGCGGATCCTCCAGCCGGAGATCATCGCGGTACCGCCGATCGGCAAGCCCGGCTTCGTCACCTCGGTGCGCGGCAAGGACTTCCCGCCGGGTGCGCCGGTTCGGTTCACCTGGAAGCCGGGCATCACGGCGGCCGCCGTGCCGACCGTGCCGGGACCCGACGGTCGATTCATCGGCCAGTTGCTCATCCTCACCAAGGACCAGACCGGACCGCGCACCATCACCGCACGGGGTCCCGGCTTCTCCCCGGTGAAGACCGACTTCCTGGTGGTGACGGGCACCGTGCAGCCGCCCGACGAGGTGAACCGCCGGTGATCCACGAGGTCGACGAGGCGCTGCGCGCGCTGCTCACCGGGTCCGGTCCGGAGGCGTCCGGGGTCGAGGTGGTCTTCGACGCCCCGACCCGCGAATGGGCGGCCCGCCGCAACGCGCCCACGGTGTGCGTGTTCCTGTACCACATCCAGGAGGACGCCACCCGGCGCGGCAGCGGCGCCGGTGAGGTGCACGACGCCGAGGGGCACGTGGTGGCGCGGCGCACCCCGCCCCGCTGGTTCGAGCTGACGTATCTGGTCACGGCGTGGGCGAGCCGCCCGCAGGACGAACACCGGTTGCTCTCGCAGGTGTTGGGCACACTGGTGAGCACGGACACGCTGCCGGAGGACCTGCTCACCGGCTCGCTCGCCGAGCTCGGGCTGGCGGTCTCCCTGGACACCGCCGGGGGCGGGCACGACGGACCGTCCGCGTCCGATGTGTGGTCGGCGCTGGACGGCGAGCTGAAGCCGTCGCTCGGCGTCCGGGTGCGCGCGCCGCTGGCCGCCGCGGCACGCCCGGCCGCGCCGCCGGTGACCGAGGGTCTCGTGGTGCGTGCGGGCCGGCTCGGGTCCGACGAGGAAGCCGCGCCGGGACGGCGGCTGCGGTACGAGGAGGTGGGCGACCCCGGTACGGAGGGCTTCGCCGGCCCGCGTGAGCGGCCCCCGGTTCCGGCCCGGCGCCGCCGAGGAAGGCGGCAGCCCTGATGTACGCCACCGAGACCGAGGTGGACGTCCTGTGGGCGCGGCTGCGGCTGGTCGAGGAACGGGTGCGTTGCGCGGTGGCCGCGCGGCGTGCCGTCGACCCGGATCCCGACGACCCGTACCGGGGCCAGTATCTGACTCCGGAGGCGGTGGAGCGGATCCTGGAGGGGCGGGGCGGCCTCGGGCTGCCCGACCACGAGCCGCCGCCGGTGCCCGCGACGTCCGGACTCGGTCTGCTGGCCGAGCGGTTCGGGCTCTCGCCACTGGACACGGACCTGCTCCTGGTCGCCCTGGCGCCGGATCTGGACCCCAGGTTCGAGCGGCTGTACGGCTATCTCAACGACGACCTGACGCGCCGCAGGCCGACGGTCGCCCTCGCCCTGGAGCTGTGCGGGCTGCCCGCCGCGTCCGCGGCCCGCTTCCGGCTGTCCCCCGGTGCGCCGCTGATCGCGGGCGGGCTGATCGAGATCACCGAGCCCGAACGGCCGCCTCTGTCCCGGGTGCTGGCGGTCCCGGACCGGGTGGGCGCGCACCTGCTGGGCGGCACCGAGCCGGACGCGCGGCTCGCCGGGCTGCTCGGCGAGGCCGACGCCGACCCGGCGGCCGAGCCCGCCGAGGTGGCTCGAGCCGGTGCCGCGGCGCGTTCCGGACCCGGCCTGGTGCAGTTGCTGGACCGCGGCGGCGACGCGCCCGGCCTCGCGGTGGCGGCCCTGCGCGCGGCCGGGCTGCGACCGCTGGTGCTCGACGCGGCGGCGCTCGCCCGGCGCTCCACCGAGGCGCCCGCGCTCGCCCGGGTGGCCGCCCTGGAGGCCAGGCTGTCCGGTGCCGGCCTCGTCCTCGGCCCGCTGGAGGCGCTGCCCCCGGAACCCGCCCGCCGCGACCGGATCACCTGGGACCTGTGCGCCGCGCTGCGCGGCCTCCCGCTGTTCCTGTACGGCACGGACGGCTGGGACCCGGCCTGGGCCGCCGACACCCCGGTGGTCCTCCCGGTGGCCCCGCCCTCCCCGGAGCGCCGGGCCACCCGCTGGCGGCACGCGCTCGCACGGGCCGGCTCCGACGGCATCGCCGCGGCCGACGCGGAGACGCTGGCCTCGGCGGTCGCGGCGCACCGGCTGGACGGCGGGCAGCTGCGCCGGGCCGCGGGCGCCGCGGTGCGCACGGCCGCGCTCGCCGGCCGGGCGGTGCGGCCCGACGACCTGCGGGCCGCCGTACGGGCGCAGAACGGGGCGGGGCTCGCCCGGCTGGCCCGCCGGGTGGAACCGGCCGTCGGCTGGGACGACCTGGTGCTGCCCGCGCCGACCCACCGCAGGCTGCGGGAGCTCGCGGTACGCGCCCGGCATCGCGAACAGGTGCTCGGACAGTGGCGGATGCGGCCGGGCGGCGGCCGGGGGCGGGGCGTGATCGCGCTGTTCGCCGGGGAGTCGGGCACCGGCAAGACGATGTCCGCCGAGGTGATCGCCGCCGACCTGGGCATGGACCTGTACGTGGTGGACCTGTCCACGGTGGTCGACAAGTACATCGGCGAGACCGAGAAGAACCTGGAGCGGATCTTCACCGAGGCGTCCGCGGTGAACGCGGTGCTGCTGTTCGACGAGGCCGACGCGATCTTCGGCAAGCGCTCCCAGGTCAAGGACGCGCACGACCGGCACGCCAACATCGAGTCGGCCTATCTGCTCCAGCGGATGGAGTCCTTCGACGGCATCGCCGTACTCACCACCAATCTGCGGTCCAACCTGGACGAGGCGTTCACCAGGCGGCTCGACGTCATCGCGGACTTCCCGGTGCCGGACTCCGGTCAGCGGCTCGCCCTGTGGGAGCGGTGCCTGGGCGGACGGCTGCCGCGCGCCGCCGATCTCGATCTCGGCTTCTGCGCCGAACGTTTCGAACTGGCCGGCGGCTCCATCCGGGCGTGCGCGGTGACGGCCGCGTATCTGGCGGCCGAGGCCGGGCTCCCGCTCAGCATGCGGCAGTTGGTGACGGCGGTCGCCCAGGAGTACCGCAAGCTCGGCCGACTGGTCCTGGAGAGCGAGTTCGGCACGTGGACGCGGGAAGTGCTGGCGGACTCCTGAACTGCCCTCTGTCCAGCGGCTTTTACCGTACCCAGGGCTCGCTCACGGGGCGCGTTGCCCGAAAGGGAAGGCGGCGCCGGGCACGGGCGCCCGGAAAGGCAGCGGGGTTGCCCTCGCCCAGGTCCGCGCGCCCCTGTCGCCGTGCCGCACCGGCCTCGGAGACTCGACATCGACGCAGGTGACACCATTGGCACACGAAGGAGCGAGTATGCCGACGTACCTCACCCCGGGCGTGTACGTGGAGGAGGTGCAGTCCGGTGCACGACCGATCGAGGGGGTCGGCACCGCCGTCGCCGCGTTCGTCGGCTTCGCCCAGACCGGACCCTTCCACGAACCCACCCTCGTGACCAACTGGGACCAGTACACCCAGCTGTTCGGCGGATTCACCGAGGGCACCTGTCTCGCGCACGCCGTGTACGGGTACTTCGCCAACGGCGGCGGCGCGGCATACGTGGTGCGCGTCGGCGGCTCGGGCCGTGACTCCGCGGCGCCGGCGGCGGACCGGTCGGTACCCCGGCAGGCTCCGGCGCCCGAGCCGGTGGCGGTCGGCGGGTTCCTCGTCGCGGCCAGGCCCGGCGTCTCCGGGGTGTCGGTGGAGATCGCCGACCCGGAGGGCGAGAGCCCCGAGGACCGCTTCCGGCTGCTGGTGCGCCGCGGCGAGCAGGTGGTGGAGAACTACGACGTCTCCACCCGCAAGAACGTCAAGGGCTATGTGGTCAACCAGGTCCGGTCCTCCAAGCTGATCGAGGTCACCGAGCGGCGCGACGCCGCCCAGGCGCGTCCCGCCGCCCAGACGGTGGCCCTGCCCGACGCGCCGGCCGCCCCCGCGGCCCCCGCCTCCGGCGAGGTGTCCCGGCTCGACCCCGCCGAGTACGTCGGCGACTCCGCCGCCCGCACCGGCTTCGGCGGTCTCGAGGCCATCGACGAGATCACCATGGTGGCGGTCCCGGACCTGATGGGCGCCTACCAGCGCGGTGACATCGATGCCGAGGCCGTGCGCACGGTCCAGCTCGCCGTGATCTCGCACTGCGAGCAGATGGGCGACCGGGTGGCCGTCCTGGACACCCCGCCGGGCCTCAACGCCCAGCAGGTGCGCGCCTGGCGCAACGACGAGGCCGGCTACGACTCCCGGTACGCCACCGTCTACTACCCCTGGGTGCGGGTCTTCGACCCGGCGGCCGGCCGCAACACCACGGTCCCGCCGAGCGGTCACATCGCGGGCGTGTGGGCGCGCAGCGACGCCGAGCGCGGCGTGCACAAGGCACCCGCCAACGAGGTGATCCGCGGCGCGGTCGACCTCGAACTGCGCCTGAGCAAGGGCGAGCAGGACCTGCTGAACCCGATCGGTGTGAACTGCGTACGGGCCTTCCCCGGCCGCGGCATCCGGATCTGGGGTGCCCGCACCCTGTCCTCCGACCCGGCCTGGCGCTACCTGAACGTCCGCCGGCTGTTCAACTACCTGGAGGAGTCCATCCTGCTGGGCACCCAGTGGGTGGTCTTCGAGCCGAACGACGACCGGCTGTGGTCCAGCATCCGGCGCAACGTCACCGCGTTCCTCACCGAGGAATGGCGGCGGGGCGCGCTGTTCGGACGCACCGCCGAGGAGGCGTTCTACGTCAAGTGCGACCGGGACAACAACCCGCAGGAGTCCATCGACCAGGGCCGGGTCGTGTGCGAGATCGGGGTGGCACCGGTCAAACCCGCCGAGTTCGTGGTCTTCCGGCTGGCCCAGTTCTCGGACAGCACCAGCCTCATCGACGAGTGAGACCAGTGACCCGCGGGTCGGTCAAGGGAAGGTGACGAAACAGTCATGGCAGAGGGCGATGCTCTTTCCACCCATGTCTTCGGCGTGCAGCTCGGCGGCTACATGGTGGAGTCCATCCAGGAGATCAGCGGCCTGACCGTCGAGGAAGAGGTCGTCGAGGTACGGCAGGTGACCTCCGAGGGCAAGCAGATCATCCGCAAGCAGCCGGGCGCCCGGCAGGCGGGTGAGATCACGATCACGCGGGGACTCGACAAGTCCAGCGAGTTCACCAAGTGGATCAAGGAGACCCTGAACAACGGTGCCGTCGACACCGCCCGGCAGAACCTGACCATCGAGATCAAGGACTCCAAGGGCGACACGGTGCGCCGGATCCAGCTGATGCAGGGCTGGGCCTCCCGCTGGGAGGGTCCCTCGCTCAAGGCGGGTGAGTCCGCCGCGGCGACCGAGACGGTCACCATCGTGTTCGAGGAGATCGTCGTCGAATGAGGCGCCGTACGGTCACGGCGGGCAGCCTGGAGGAGATCCTCGACGCGACGGCGCCCGTACCGGCCCCCGAGCAACCGCAGGCACCGGCGCCACCGTCCGGCCCCGCGGCCCCGCGTGACCACGGGCTGCGCACCGAGTTCGAGTTCGAGCTGCCGCGCGGGTACGTGGACGAGTCGGGCACCCTGCACCGCAGCGGGTCCATGCGGCTCGCCACGGCCCGCGACGAGCTGCGGCCGCAGATCGACCTGCGGGTCAAGGAGAACCCCGCGTACCTCAGTGTGGTGCTGCTCAGCCAGGTGATCACCCGGCTCGGCACCATCACCGATGTGCACGCGGGCGTCGTCGAGCGGATGTACGCCACCGACGTCGCCTTCCTCCAGGACTTCTACCGCCGGGTCAACAGCGAGGGCCACACCCGCGCGGCGGTGACCTGCCCGCACTGCGAGGGCGGCTTCGAGGTCGACCTCTCGGGTGGGCGCCTGGGGGAATCGTGACGTACGCGCTTCCCCGGCTCCGGGAGGAAGTCGCGTACATCGCCTATCACTTCCACTGGCAGCGCGCGGAGATCCTCGACCTCACCCATGCGGAGCGCCGCCAGTGGGTGGGCGAGATCGCTCGTATCAACGCCCGCATGAACGAAGGGGGTTGAGGCCATGGCCTGGTGGGACGCACGCCGCCGACGGGAGCGGACCGCCGACACCGCGTCGGCCGCCCCGCCCGGACCGGCCGGCCCCGGTCCGTCCGGCTCCGGGCCGGCGCGGGCCGCTTCGTCCGTGCCCGATGACTGGGACGGCGGCTGGCGCCGGGTCGCGCCGCCCTCGCTGACCGTGGCCCGCGCGCCGCTCGGCGTCAGTGACGGCCTCACCTTCCGCGACGGCCTCGCCTCCTGGCAGAACCCCGCCTTCGACTCGGGGCTCGGCCATGGGCTGCTGCCCTCGGCGCCGATGGGGCTGGTGCACGGCGTGACACGTCCTGCCGTCCAGCGCTCGGAGTACGGGGCCGGCGGGCCGCTGCTGCTGCGCTCGCTGCCGGAGCCCGGCGGCGGGGAAGCGGAGGACGGCGAGGCGGCCGGCTCCGCGCCTGCCCAGGTCCAGGTCCAGGTCCGGCGGGTGGTGCGGGCGGACGGGAGGGGCACCGGAGAGGTGCGGCGACCGGCCGAGTCGGCGCGTACGCAGTCTCCTCCGTCTTCGCTTCCGCCTTCGTCTTCGCCGGACGCGGAGCGTGCCGCGGCCGACGGTCCGGGGCGGGTGACCGGACCGGAGCTCGCGGTGGTACGGCGGGTCGCCGTGGTGCCGAATACCGCGGGTGCCGCACCCTCGCCCCGCGGTGGGGGGAGAGAGCCGGGCGGGACGGGAGCTGTGCGACCGCGGCCGCCGGGCCCCTCGCTGGCCGTGGCGCGCCGGGTGGCGACCCGGCCGGTACGCCGGGTCGCCGCGGTACGACCGGTGCCGGCCGCCGGTGACGACGCCCTCGCCGGTGTCGCCGGCGTCGGTGCCGGCACCGGTACCGGTGCGGTTCAGCGCTCCTCCGCACCCGAACGCGCGGCTGGACGGGCTCCGTTGGGCGAGCCGATCGCCGAACTCCCCACCACCGCGGTCCCGTTGTCCACCGGCCGGCCCTCCGGTTCCGTCACGGCCGATGCCCGTCCGCCGGGCGGTCCGGTGCTGCCGGTCGTACGGCGCGGGGCGGATGCCCTGGAGACCTCGGGCGGAGAAGCCGTCGCGGCGCCGCGTGCCGTCACGGCCGACGGGCGGACGGGCGCCGGTGCGCGAACGCCTGCCGTACAGCGCCGGGCGGACGGCTCCGGCTCCGGTCCTGCGGGCGCTCGGGCGCCGTCCGGGCCGCTGCTCCCCGAGACCCGGGGTCACGCGGATGCCGCTGCCGCCAAGGGGCCCGAGACCCCCCACGCCACCGAGGCGCAGGCGTCGGCCGCTCCGGTGCCGCCGGTCGTGCGGCGCCAGGCGGCGGGTCCTGTCTCCGCCGGGAACGAAACCCCGGCCACCGAGGCGTCCAGGTCCCGGCGGGCCGGCGCGGCCGATGCCCCGGCGCCCTCCCGACCGCTGCTCCCCGACGTCCAGCGCCTGGTGGACGCTCCCGCCTCCGCCGCGGACGCGCGAACGGCCGAGCCCGGCCCGCGGACCACCGGTACCGCCGCCGGGGCGCCCGGCGCGGCCGACGCCCAGCCCGCGGCGGGACCCGTGCTGCCCGTCGTACAGCGCCGGACGGACGCTTCGGATGCCGCTGCGGCCGCCGCCCGGCTGGCTCCCGGGCCGGAGCCGTACGCCGTACAACGCACGGCGGACGCTTCCGACGCGGGCCGGCTGGCAGCCGAGCCGGGGCTCCCCGGAGCGCAGCGCAGGCTGGACGCTCCCGGCGCTCCCGGCACCGAGGCGCCCGCCAAGCCGCTTCTGTCGGCGGCACGGCCTCAGGTGGACGCCCCCGGCTCCGCCGGAGAAGAATCTCGCGCCGCGGCTACCCGGCCGGCTGCGGCCGATCCGGCGTCCGGGCCGGAACTGCCCGTCGTACAGCGCCGGACGGACGCTTCCGCGCCGGACGGCCCCACGACCGCCCCGGCGACACGGCCCGGCACCGGACCGGCCCACGAAGGGCCCGTGCCCGCTCGCCGTGCCGAGCGGCCCGGCCCGTCCGGAGCCCGTGCCCGTGGCAGTCTGGGCGCGCCCCTCACCTCGCTGCCGCCGACCGCCGCCCCGCGTGGGCCGGTCGATGCCGTCGGCCGTCCCGCCCAGCCCTACGTCCAGCGCGCGGCGGGGCAGGAGACACCACGGGCCGCGACGGCGCCCCTCCTGGGGACGTTGGACACCGACGGGCCCGGAGCCATGGCCAACTCCCCTTCACCGGAGTCCGCTTCGGCGTCCACCGAGGCGTCCGCACCGGCCGCGCCCCTGGTGACCCGTGCCGTGGTCCAGCCGGGCACCGCGGCCACGGGCGCCCCCGGTGCCGTACCGCGCTCGGTGTCCACCGCGCCCGCGGAACCCGGACGGCGTACGAATCCCGTGAGCCCGGTCGTCGTGGCCCGCGCCCTCGCCGAGCCCCGGCGGACCGTGGGCGCCGCCGCCCGCTCGCTCCTCTCCGCCCGCCCCCTCACCCTCGACACCCGGGCGCCGGAGGGCATGCCTCGCCCGCCGCACACCGGCACCCACGGCGCTCCCGCCGGACCCCCGGTCGTGGCGGCCTCCTGGCGCCGTGAGCCCTCTCCGGAAGCGGCGCGACCGGCCGCCCCCGGAGCGTCCCCGGACTCGGACCCGGGCCCGATCCCCGTCCCGGTCCCGGTCCCGGTCCCGGTCCCCGAGGCTGCCCCGGCTCGCTCCGGACTCCCGGTCGTCCGCCCGGACGCCCCCGTCCAGCGGGCGGGAGCCGGGGCCGGTCTGCCCCTGACCGACGCGCAGGCTCCCCCGCTCCGGACGTCCCCGGCCCCGGCGCCGCCCACGTCCGCCGGGCTCCCCGTACCCGTGGTGCGCAGGGCGCGGCCGGTGGAGCCGGCTCCCGTGATTCCGGGCGGCGTTCAGATCGACGTCGTCCAGCGGGACGCGAAGAAGACGGCCACCGGCGGGTCCGCGCGCGCTCGCCCCCGGTCGGCCTCCGCACCGGCCGCCGTCCCCCCGGCGAGCACGACGGCCGGCGAGAGGGAGACCGCGCCGCGGGACCCGGGAGTCGATGTGGAGGACCTGGCGCGGCGGCTGCTGGACCCGTTGGCCCGGCTGCTGCGGGCCGACATGCGGCGAGGGCGGGAACGCGCCGGACGCCCCTACGACGGACGGCGCTAGCGGACATGGAACGGATGACCCACGGATGACGGACAACATCTTCGCGACGAGCGTGTTCTTCCGCCTCTCGATCGGCGGAAACGATCTGGGCGCCTTCCACACCTGCTCCGGCATGGGCGCGCAGGTGGAGATGGAGAGCTACGCGGAGGGTGGCAACAACGGCTTCACCTGGCAGCTGCCGGGCCGGGTCACCTGGTCCAACATCACGCTGACCAGGCCGGTCACCGCCGACACGATGAAGATCAGCCGCTGGCTCGACCAGACGCTGCGTCGCGTGGAGCCCAAGGACGGGGAGATCGTGGCGCTGAAACCGGACCTGTCACGGATCATCAGCTGGCAGGTGCTCGGCATCGTGCCGGTGCGCTGGGAGGGGCCCTCGTTCGACCCGGCCGACTCGCAGGCGGCGCTGGAGACGCTGGAGATCGCCCACGAGGGCCTGCGTCCCGCCTGATCCCCCGGCCGACCGGTAATCGCCCCGCCGCCTCGATCCGTACGAAAGGAGTCCCCGGTATGTCCTCCGCCGCCCGCACCAGCCGTGCTCGGGCACAACTGACCCTGAAGGAACCCCCGTCGGTGGTCGGCGCGAAGCCCGGCGGCACCATCGCGCGGCTCGACCTGCAGTTCAACCCGTCCACCCTGCAACTGCGCAAGTCCACCACCTGGCGGCGCACCCCCTCGCGGATGGCCGGGCAGTCGGCGCTGCCGGAGTTCGTGGGCAGCGGCCCGCGGGAGCTGAGCCTGGAGGTCTTCCTCGACGCGACGTCGACGCACGACGACTCCGTCGAGCAGGCGGTGGAGAAGCTGATGAAGGCCTGCGTGCCGACACCGGCGAGCCTCGCCCGCAAGAAGCCCGCGAGTCCCTGGGTGCGGTTCGAGTGGGGTACGGCCCGCACGACCTCGTTCGACGGGGTGATGTCGGCGCTCTCGGTGACGTACACGCTGTTCGACGTGGACGGCAAGCCGCTGCGGGCGACCTGTTCACTGTCCGTGGAGGAGGCGAGCGTCGACCCGGCGGGGCAGAACCCCACCTCGGGCGCGCGCACCGCCCGCAGCACGCACACGGTCGTGGCCGGGGACAGCCTGGCGCTGCTGGCCTGGCGGGAGTACGGCGACGCGACGGCCTGGCGGGTGATCGCCGAGGCGAACGGGATCGACGACCCGATGGCCCTGCCGCCCGGCACCGAACTGGTGGTGCCGGCGCTCGGGGACGCGGGCGGTGAGGAGGAGCGGTGACGACACCCGAGGCGCGGGGCGGCCGGTCGTTCGCGGCGGACCCCGTCGTGGAGGCGCCCGGTGAGCTGCCGCGGATCTGGGCGGCGCAGCTGGTGAGTTGTGTGGTGGACGAGAACGTGGGGCTGCCGGACACGGCGCAGCTCACCTATCGCGACCCCGACAACGAGTTCCTGGGGTCGACCGGCATCACGCTCGGCACACCGTTGAAGGTGTCGGTGGTGACGGTCACCGGGCAGGCGCGCGAGCAGTTGTTCAGCGGCGAGGTCACGGCGGTGGAGATCGACCGGGACGGCACCGGGTCGTTCACGGTGGTGCGCGCCTACTCCAAGGCGCACCGGCTCCAGCGCGGCCGGAAGGTGGTGGCGTACCGGAACATGACGGCCGCCGCCATCGTGCGCAAGGTGGCCGCGGGCGCGGGTCTGCCCGTCGGGAAGGTGCAGGCCGCGCCGGTCACCTACAAGCAGTTGTCGCAGGCCAACGTGTCCGACTGGGACTTCCTCCAGTACCTGGCGGGCGAGAGCGGTGCGCAGGTGCGGGTCGACGACAAGGGGGTGCTCCAGTTCACCCGGCCCGAGCCGGCGTCGGGGGCGCCCGCGCCGTCGACCCCTGCCACGCAGAACCCGATGGTGCTGGAGTACGGGCGCAATCTGCTGGCGCTGCGGGCCGCGCTGTCGGGCGCGGACGGCGCGTCCCAGGTGGAGGTGCGCGGCTGGGACGTCACCACCAAGACGCCGCTGGTGGCCCGGCAGCCCTCGGTGACCAGCAGGACGGTGCGACCGGGGCTCTCCCCGTCTCTGGCGTCCGCGTTCGGCGCGGACGCCAAGCTGACGGTGACCGACACCCCGTACCGCACGCAGGCCGAGACGACGGCGGCCGCGACCGCGATCTCCGCGCAGGTCGCCTCCGCTTTCGGCGAGTTGGAAGTGGTGGTGGAGGGCAGTCCGCGGCTGCGGGCCGGGGTGCCGGTGGCGCTCGGCAACGTGGGGCCCGCGTTCTCCGGCCGGTACACGACGACCGCCGTGCACCACAGCCTCGATCCGCACGGCGGCTACCGGACCACGGTGTGGGTCAGCGCCAGCCCGGACCGGTCCCTCGCGGGCCTGGCGACCGGCGCCAACGCGCCCGGCCGGGGCCCGCGCATCCCCGGCCTGGCGATCGGTGTGGTGACGGACGTACGGGAGCCGGGCGGCGCGCAGAGCGGCGCGGTACGGCTCAAGTTCCCCTGGCTGGACGACACGTACGTGTCCGACTGGGTGCGCACGGTGCAGTGGGGCGGCAAGGGGGGCGGAGGTGTGGTCAGCCCCGAGGTCAACGACGAGGTGCTGGTCGGCTTCGAGCAGGGCCTGCTGGACAGCCCGTACGTCATCGGCGGACTGTACAACGGCGTGGACACCCCCTCCGAGCACGACGTGCCGCTGATCGACGGGACCAGCGGCAAGGTCAACCGCCGTTCCATCGTGTCCCGTTCGGGACACCGGGTGGAACTGCTCGACGCGCGGGCGCCGGGCCCCTCGGGGGTACGGCTGCGCACCGCCGACGAGCGCATGGAGGTGCTGCTCGACGACCGCGACGACCGGATCGAGCTGACCGTGTACGCGGCCGGCGGCCGGCGGGCGCTGTCCTCGGTGCGTCTGGACGAGCACGGCATCACCCTCGACGCGGGCACCGGCAAGGTCAGCGTGAAGGGCGCCTCCGTGGACATCGACGGCACCGAGTCGGTGAACGTGTCCGGCCTCTCGACGACCGTCTCCGGGCAGAGCGGCCTCACGCTCGACGGCGGCCTGCTGGGGGTGCTGAAGGCGGACCTCGTACGCATCAACTGACCTGTCGTCCCACGACACTTCCCAGGAGGAGCCCCACATGCCCGGCGCAGCCCGTACCGGCGATTCCACCAGCCACGGCGGGGTGGTCGCCACCCCGCCGCCCGGCGCGGCCGCGACGGTGGCGCGGGTGCTGATCGGCGGCAGACCCGCCGCCGTGGTGGGCAGTCTGCACACCTGCCCGATCCCCCCGCACGCGGCCCTCGGCCCCGGCAACGTGATCGTGCCCAACCCGGCCGCGCTGACCTCGGGCATGGTCCTGATCGGGGGGCTGCCGGCCGCGCGGGCGGGCGACAAGTCGGCGTGCGGCGCGAACATCCTGCTCGGCGCCCTCAACGTGCGGATCGGAGGGCTGTGATGAGCGAGCGCTTCATCGGCCGGGGCTGGGCGTTCCCGCTGCGGGTCGGCCCGACCGGGGGTATCGCGCTGGTGGCGCGGGAGCGGGAGATCGAGGAGGCCATCCGGCTGGTCCTCGGCACCGCGCCCGGTGAGCGGCCGATGCGGCCCGAGTTCGGCTGCGGCATCCACGACTACGTCTTCGCGCCCGGCGACGGCGCCACCGCGGGCCGGATCGCCCAGCAGGTGCGTGAGGCGCTGGAGCGCTGGGAGCCGCGGATCGGCGTGGACGAGGTGGTCGTGGCGTTCGACGCCGTCGACGCCGGCACCCTGTACATCGACGTGCGCTACACGATCCGTTCCACCAACGACCGGCGCAACCTGGTGTTTCCCTTCTACACGATCCCCTCCGAGGAGGGGGCCGAGGAAGCGGTCGCGGACTGATGGCCCTGCCCTCCCCCAATCTGGACGACCGGCGCTTCCAGCAGCTCGTCGACGAGGCGAAGCGCTATGTGCAGCAGCGCGCCCCGGAGTGGACCGACCACAACGTCTCCGACCCGGGCGTCACCCTGATCGAGACGTTCGCCTACCTCGTGGACCAGCTGCTGTACCGGCTGAACCGGGTGCCGGACAAGAACTACACGGCGTTTCTCGACCTGCTGGGCATCCGGCTGTTCCCGCCGGCGGCGGCCGGGGCCGAGGTCGACTTCTGGCTGTCGGCTCCGCAGCAGGACGCGGTGACGCTGCCCGCGGGCACCGAGGTGACCACCGCGGACGGCGAGGCCGAGGAGCCCGTGGTGTTCGCCACCAAGGACGAACTGCGCATCCTTCCCAGCGAGTTGACCCGGCTGGTGGCCGCGCCCCGGGGCGGTGAGCAGACCGACCGGACCCGGGAGCTCGCCGAGGGCCGCGATGTGCGGTGCTTCCAGGCGGCCCCGCAGCCGGATGACGCGCTGCTGTTCGGGCTGCCCACGGCGGTGCCCCGGTGCATCGTGGCGGTGCGGCTGGACAGCCGGGTGGAGGGCGTCGGCGTGGACCCGCGCCAGCCGCCGCTGGTGTGGGAGGCGTGGGACGGGGGCCGCTGGCGCTCGTGCGAGACCGGCTCGGACACCACCGGTGGTCTGAACCGGCCCGGTGAGGTGATCGTGTACGTGCCGGGCGAGCACACGGCGTCGGTGATCGGCGGCACCCGGGCGGGCTGGCTGCGCTGCCGGGTCACGGAGGCGGAGCCGGGCCAGCCGTTCTACTCGGAGTCCCCGACGGTGCGCGAGGCGACGGTGTTCACGGTCGGCGGCACCACCCCGGTCGAGCACGCCGAGACCGTCACGGACGTACCGCTCGGGACCTCCGAGGGGGTCGCGGGCCAGACGTTCCGGCTCGGCCGCCCGCCCGTGCTGCTGGACGGCGGCCCGCCGCTGGTGGAGGTCTCATCGGCCGACGGCTGGCAGCGCTGGGAGGTGGTCGAGCACTTCGGCCGCTCGGGCCCCGGCGACCGGCACGTCCGGGTGGACGCCACCACCGGCGAGTTCGGCTTCCCGCCGGCCCTGCGCGAACCGGACGGCACTCTGCGGCTGTGCGGCGCGGTGCCGGAGAAGGGCGCCCACATCCGGGTGTCCCGCTACCGCACGGGCGGCGGCCCGGCCGGCAATGTGGCCCGGGGCGCCATCTCGGTGCTGCGCAGCTCGGTGCCGTACATCGCGCGAGTCGTCAACCGGGAGGCGGCGCGCGGCGGGGTGGACGGGGAGACCCTCGCCAACGCCAGGCTGCGCGCCCCGGACGCGCTGCGCATGCAGGAGCGGGCGGTCACCGCCGAGGACCACGAGATCATCGCCCGGCAGGCGGCGCCCTCGGTGCGCCGGGTGCGCTGCCTGCCGGCCGGGGCCGCCGGGGCCGCGGCGGGTGCGGTCCGGGTGCTGGTGGTGCCGGATGCGGTCGCCGACGAGGGCGACGACCGGCTCCGCTTCGAGCAGCTCATCCCCTCGGACCAGGTGCTGACCGCGATCACCGAGAGCCTGGACGAACGGCGCCTGATCGGCACCCGGTTGGTGGTGGAGCCGCCGGTGTACCAGGGCGTCACCGTGGTGGCCCGGCTCGCGACCGCGCCCGCCGACACCGACCGGGTGCGGGACGCGGCGCTCGTCGCCCTGTTCCGGTACCTCAACCCGCTGCGCGGCGGCCCGGAGGGCACCGGGTGGCCGTTCGGGCGTCCGGTGCAGTACGGCGAGGTGTTCGGGGTGCTCCAACGGGCCACCGGCAACGCGCTGGTGGAGGAGATCCGGCTGTTCGCCGCCGACCCGATCACCGGACGGCGCGGCGCGCCGGTGGACCGCATCGACGTCGGTCCGGGCGCGCTGGTCTTCTCCTACCGGCACCAGGTCGTCGTGCAGCCCGTCGAACCGGAGGCCCGTCCATGAGCCGCGCCGCCGTTCCCGGTCTGCCGAGCCGGCATCCGATCGGCGGGCTGCTGCCCGCGCTGTACGCCGACGACGATTTCGCGCAGCGGTTCACCGCGGGCCTGGACACCGTCCTCGCCCCGGTGTTCTCCACCCTCGACAATCTGTCGGCCTATCTCGACCCCCGGGTCGCGCCGGCCGACTTCGTGGCCTGGCTGGCGTCGTGGGTGGGCACCGCGGACGACCCGCGGTGGCCGGCCGAGCTGCGCCGGGAGGCGGTGGTACGGGCGGTCGAGCTGCACCGCAGGCGCGGCACCCGGCGCGGTCTCGTGGAGCGGCTGCGGCTCACGCTCGGCGTGGAGGCCGACGTCCTGGGCGACGGCGGCGCGGCGTGGTCGCGGACCCCGGGCACCCCGCTGCCGGCCGCGCCGGCCGGTGAGGTGCTGGTCCGGGTGTGGCCGGGCCGGGAGCCGGTGGTGGACGCGGACCGTGTCCGCGAGACCGTCCGTGCCCACTGCCCCGTCCATGTCCCCTGCCGGGTCGAGGTCCTGTCCGGCCCGCCCGCCGACGAAGGGAGGTGACGCCATGCGCGCCTGTCCCGCGTGCGGGGCGTCCAACGGCCCCGACGACGACTTCTGCGGCAACTGCGGTGCGTACCTCGGGTGGTCCTCGGAGAGGCCCGCCGCGGCGCGCCCGCGCACGCCGGCGCAGGACGACGCCGGGGCGGATGAGGGGGGTTCGGCGCCCTCGGCGGAGGGGACCGGTTCGGCCGCGAACGAAGCCGCGGATGAGGGGGGTCCGGATCCGGCGGCGGCCGGCGCCCGGCCCCGCGCGGAGGAGTCGCGTACGGCACGGCGCGAGACGGGACGTCGTACGACGCGGGCCGCCGAGGGCGCCCGGCCCGTCCAGGCTCCGCCGGTGCCCCGTACGGCACCCGCCCCGCCCGGCGGGTCCGGCGCGTCCACCGTGCGCGGCACGCCCACCGCGCCTGCGGCGCCCCGCACGCCTCCCGGGCCTGCGACGACCGGAACTCCGCGCACGCCGCCCGCGCCACCGGCACCCCCCACGCCCTCCGCCGGCACCGCGCCCCCGGCTCCTCCAGAACCGCGTACCACCCCCACGCCCCCGGCCCCTCCGGAACGGCGTACCGCCCCCACGCCACCCGCCTCTGCCCCACCAGAGCCCACTCCCCCGCGCCCGGCCTCACCACCGCTCCGCACTCCCCCCGCGTCCCCGCCCCCGCGGGTGCCCCGCGCTCCCGAGCCCGCCGATGCGCAGGCCGGGCAGCCGGCTCCCGTACTGCCCGGGAAGCCGGTCGCGCGGCGGCCCGTCGTGCGGCCGATGGAGCAGCGGGAGGAGGTGGCCGGACCGCCGTGCCCCGCGTGCGGGACGCCGAATCCGCCGGGGCGCAGGTTCTGCCGCCGCTGTGCCACCCCGCTGAACCCGCAGGCGGCCCCCGCTCCGTTGCCGTGGTGGCGGACGATGTGGCCCCTGCGGCGCCGGGTGCGGGCCGGGTCCGGGCGGTGGGTGCGGCTGCTGGTGATCCTGCTGGTGGTGCTGGCGCTGTGCGTGGGCGGGTACCTGCTGCTGCCCGCCGGGCGCGCCCTGTTCGAGGACACCCGGGACAAGCTCAGCGGCACCAAGCCCGTCACCGCGACCGGGGTCACGGCGAGCGCGGCCGTGCCCGGACATCCGGCGTCGAACACCAAGGACGGTCTCGACAACCGCTATTGGGCCGCGCCGGGCCCGGGTGCCTCGCTGACGTACACCTTCGGCAAGCCGTTCCGCCTGGTGGACGTCCTCATCACCAACGGCGCCTCGAAGTCGCCCGAGCAGTACGCGACCGAGGCCCGTGCGCTCCAGATGGACATGGAGGTCACGTCCTCGGACGGCACGGTGCGGCACAGATCCGTCTCGCTGGACGACAAGGCCGGTGCGCAGACGGTGCAGACCGGTATCGACGACGTGGTGCGGGTGCGTCTGGTGCTGCACTCGGTGACGGGGCTGACGGCGGGCCGTCATGTCGCGGTCGCGGAGGTGGAGTTCTTCCAGCGGAGCTGAACTCCGTCCGGTTTCAGCGGAGTCGGGGGTCTGAGCCCGGTTGCGGTCCCGACCGCGGCCGCAGCCGGGCGGCCAGCGCGGCGACGTCGTCCTCGGTGTTGCGGGCGTCGAGCCGGGTGACAACGGTGTCGAGGATCTCCTCCAGGCCCGGCGAGGCCCCGAAGCCGATGGCGCCGAGCCGGTCCAGGGAGCGGTCGATGTCCTCGCCGCGCCGCTCGACCAGCCCGTCGGTGAACAGGATCAGGGTCTGTCCGGGCGCCATCCGGAAGGTGGTCGGCTCGTAGCCGCCGAGCCCGGTGCCGAGCGGCGGTCCGACCGGCACCGGCAGCGGGGTGGCCCGGCCGTCCGCGTCGATCACGAACGGCGGCAGATGACCGGCACTGGCCAGCGTGACCAGGCCCCGGTTGGGGTCGACCTGTGCGAGCAGACAGGTGGCGGGCCTGCGTTCGGCTTCGCCGGAGGCCATGTCGTCCAGCTGGCGCAGCACCCGGTGCGGGGGCAGGTCGGCGGAGGCGATGTAGCGCAGCGAGGAACGGTAGGCGGTCATGTCCACGGCGGCCTCGAGTCCGTGCCCCATGACGTCGCCGACGACCAGCAGGGTGCGGCCGAAGTGCAGTCGTACGGTCTCGCACCAGTCCCCGCCGACCAGTGCGCTGTGCCCGACGGGCAGATAGCGGATGGCGACGTCCAGGTTCGGGTGCGGGCGGCCGGGCTCGGCCAGCAGGGCCCGCTGGAGCTTGCCGATGATGCTGCTGACCGCGTCGTGCTCGCGGGCGTGCCGGATGTGGGAGGCGGCGCGCTCGGTGAGGAAGCGCAGGAACTCCGTCTCGGGCGCCGTGTAGGACGCGCCGCCACGGGCGCACACCAGCACGCCGTAGTGGCGGCCGCCGGTGGCCAGCGGCACGCAGAGCGCGGTGCGCTCGTCGCCGGGTGCGGCGGCGACGGTCAGGTCCTCGTCCGGATCGGCGGCGACCCGGGCGGCCGCGGCGACCCGCCGGACCTCGGGCAGCAGGGCCGGGCTCCCGCCGACCGCCTCGTAACCGACGCCCGCCTCGCGGCCCCAGCGCAGTACGGCCGCGGCGCCGCCCATCTGGGCGACGGCGGCGCGGGTCAGCTCCGCGCAGGTGGTGCCCTCGTCGAGGGTGGTGCCGATCGTGGCCGCCACCGCGCGCAGCTCGGCCGGGCCCAGGGGCAGGGGGGCCTCTTCCCGGGCAGGCGTGCCAAGGCCGCGTTCGACGGCGTCGACCGCCGACTGGCGAAACGGCTGGAACCAATCCACCACAGGACTCACCTTAGAGGGGGACGCCCCCACAGTCCCACCATGAGCACATCAGCATCCGCCGGATCCCGCACGTGCATGGCCGGCGGCGACGCGCTCCAGGACCGGCCGCCGACTCTCCAGGGGCGGTACCCGCAGGCCGACGACCTTTCCGGCGTCGTCGGCACGGCGCAGTGCGACCGCCGCCGCGAAGTCCGGGCCGGTCTCGAAGGCGGCCGCCTCCGCCGGGCTCATGGGGCCGCCCTGGCAGCCGAGGGTGCGGGCGCTCTCCGGGGACAGCACGAGCCCCGGGTCGGTGGCGGCGAGGTAGCGCTTGGCCGGAATGTGCAGGGCGACCAGCCGGGCGACGCGGGGTCCGAGCAGGCCCTCGACCGCGGTCGCGGCGTGGGCGCCGTGCCCGGCCTCGTCGCCGGGCTCCAGATGGTGGCCGATGTCATGGACGAGTCCGGCCGCCTGCGCCTCCTCGTCGTCGGGGCGGCTCACGGCGAGCAGGGCGGCGACCTGGAGGCCGTGGTCGAGGATGTCCACCGGATCGCCGGAGCGGTCCGGGGTGTCCCAGACGCCGGCGCAGCCGGCCAGCAGGCCCATGAGCGCGTCGACGGAGGGGATCGGGCGGTGCGTCATGGGGACACGCTGCCCCGGCGGGGTGTACGGCAGGGTGCACGGCGGGTGGCCGGGGGATGTCGGTCCGCCCCGGCCTGTGCGTTCGCACGGATCCCGCACGCGCGCGAATCTTTCCCGCGCAGGATGCTGGTGAGCGAGAGCCCTGCGAGGAGGCCAGGAGGCACGGCCGGTGATCGCCGTCAACCCGTTGGACAGCGCCTCGGTGCTGGCCGCCTTCGGCGCGCTCGGAGTGCTGGCGGTGATCTTCGCGGAGTCGGGGCTGCTGGTCTTCGGCTTCTTCCTGCCCGGGGACACACTGCTGTTCCCGGCCGGTGTGCTGTGCGCGGGCACCGCCGAGCAGCCGTCGCGGCTCGCCCTGTGGCAGGTGCTGCTGTGCGCGGCGATCGGCGCGGTGGCCGGGGGCCAGGTCGGCTATCTGATCGGGCGGCACGGCGGCCGGGCGCTGCTCGCGCGCACCTCCAGCCGCCGGGTGCGGGGCGCGGCGGCCCGCGCCGAGGAACTGCTGGCCCGGTACGGCTACGGCAAGGCGCTGGTGATCGGCCGCTTCGTGCCGCTGCTGCGCACGGTGCTGCATCCGGTGGCGGGGGCGCTGGGGGTGCCCGCCCGGCCGTTCACCGTCTGGCAGACGGTGGGCGGGGTGCTCTGGTCGCAGGCCCTGGTGCTGGCGGGGTTCACCCTCGGCGCCTCGGTCCCCGGGGTGGACGACTTCCTGCTGCCGCTGGTCGCGGTGGTGGTCGCGCTGTCCATGCTGCCGCTGCTGGTGGAGGCCCGCAGGACACGCCGCGAGCGACGGGAGCGACCCGACGAACCGGACCGGTCCGACCGATCGGAGCGGCGCGAGCGGCCGGAGCGGCAGCCCCGGCCGGACCGCGACCAGTGAGGGAACGCGCGCCACGGGCCGCCACGGCCGGGCCGCCCCAGCCCCCTCTCCCCGCAGCCGGCCGCCCGGCGGCAGTGCCCGCGCCGCCCCGGCGAGCGCGTCCCGTACGGCGGCCGGGTCGCGGCAGCCGGAGAGGTCGACGCCCGTGGTGCGCTCGGCGCCGGAGACCGGGTGCAGGTGCCCGTCGGTCAGGCCGGGCACGACCGCCGCGCCGCGCGGGTCCAGCACGGTGCCGCGGGGCCCGGCGAGCGCGCCGGCCTCCCGGCCGTCGCCGAGCGGCACTGTGCGCCCGTCCCGCGGCGAGCGCGGTGTGCGGCAGCAGGCCGTCGGTGGCCGGGTCGAGCAGCCGGGCGGAGAGCAGGACGAGGTCGGCGGGCACGGGGGCTCCTTCGGGCATCGGGCCGAGGGCTTCGGGCTCAGGGCCCAGGACTTAGGGCTGGGGGCTCGGGGGACGGGACAGGGGCGTCAGCCGGTGCTCGCGGCACGCTGCAGCGCGCCCCCGGACAGGCCGAGTTCACGTTCCCCGGTGCGGTGTGCCATCCTGCGCGCCGCGGCCGGGAGTTCCGGGCCGGCGGCGTCGAGGATCTGGGGCGTGGCCGCCTCCGCGCTGTGCGTCGACACGGTCTGCACCGGCCCGCCGGCCACCGCCCTCGGCGGGGTGGACCCCGTCCTCCCGGCGGGCCTCGTGGTCTCCGCCGTCGCCTACACGCTGCCGACGCGTTCCGCCACGCGCTCTGGACTGCGCCCGGAGCATCCGTGAGACTGGCCGGGACGGACGCCCCGGTTCCCAGGACGGTGCCATGGAAGAGGAAGTCCCGCGCGTGCAACTCACCGAGCGCGCCCAGGAACTGGTGCGCCGGCTGCGCGCCGAGCACGGACCGCTGATGTTCCATCAGTCCGGCGGCTGCTGCGACGGCAGCGCGCCGATGTGCTACCCGGACGGCGAGTTCCGCACCGGCGGCTCGGACGTGCTGCTCGCCGAGCTGGACGTGTCGGGGGTGGCGGAGCCGGTCAGCTTCTGGATGTCGCGCAGCCAGTACGAGGCCTGGAGCCACACCCGGCTCATCGTGGACGTCGTCCCGGGCCGGGGCAGCGGATTCTCCCTGGAGGCACCCGAGGGGGTGCGTTTTCTCACCCGTTCTCGCGTAGTCGACGCGTAGTCCGCCCACCGGCCGCTGCCGTCTGGTGCACTGCCCCCGGAGACAGGGACAGTTGACGAGGCATCAGGAGGCACGGTGACCAGACGTCGCGGGCGTTCGGCAGCGGGCAGAGCGGTTCTCACGGTTGTCACGGCGTTCGGCGTACTGGCCGGCGCGGCCCTCGCGGGCGCCGCGCCGGCCGGTGCCGTTCCGGCGGGCACCACCATCGCGCAGGGCGTCACCTACCGGCAGTTCGACGTCCACGCGGCCGCGGGCACCGCGCACGCCCATCTGCTCACGGTCGACCTCGGAGATCCGCGGGTGCGTGTCGGCCTGCTGCACCCGGGCGCGGTGGCCGCCCGCGCCACGGTCTCCCGGATGGCGAACGCGGCCAGGGCGGTCGCGGGCGTCAACGGGGACTTCTTCGACATCAGCGAGAGCCGGCACCCGGGCGTGGAGCCCACCGGTGCGAGCGTCGGCCCGGCCGTGGCGAACGGCCGGGCGCTCAAGGCCGCGGTGCCCGACGGCCAGCGGTTCGGGCCCGCGCTGCCGCCGGGCACGGGAACCGAGGACGTCATCGGCGTGGGCACCGACCACCGGGCCCGCCTGGACCGGCTCACCCTGACCGGCTCGGTGACCAGCCGCGCGGGCAGGCTGCCGCTGCGGGGCCTCAACCAGTACGCGCTGCCGGAGAACTCGGTCGGCGCCTACACGTCCGCATGGGGCGGCGCCTCGCGCGAACGCGCGGTCTGCGGCACCGACACGGATCGCGGGGCGGGTTGCGGCTCCGAGACGTACGAGGTGACGGTGCGCGGCGGCCGGGTGATCTCCGTCGCCGACGCCCCGGGCAGCGGCGTCGTCCCGGCGGGCACCACGATCCTGCTGGGCCGCGAGGAGGGCGCCCGGCGCCTGCGTGAGCTCGCCGTCGGGGACGCGGTGTCCGTGACCCACCGGCTGGTCGCTGCCACCTCCAAAATCGCCTTCGCCTTCGCGCTCGGCGGCTTCCCGGTGCTGCGGCACGGCGCGCCGCTGTCCGGGCTGAACAACACCGCCTCGGCGGTGCGCACCGTCGTGGGCTTCGACGACGGCGGACGCAGGCTGCTGATCCTGGCCCTGGACGGCGCCGCCGCCTACCGGTCCGGCCTGACCGTCGCCGAAGAGGCCACCACCATGCGGTCGTTGGGCGCCACCGACGCGTTCAACCTGGACGGCGGCGGTTCCACCGAGATGGTCACCCGGGACACCGGCGCGGCCGCCGTGACGGTCCGCAACCATCCGAGCGGCGGCGCCGAGCGGCCCGTGGCGAACGGGGTCGGCGTCTTCGCCACGGGCTGACCGGCTCAGGGCCGCAGGCTGCTCACCAGGGCGGCCGTCGCGTCGAGCCCGTTGTGAATGGTCGGCGCCATGCTCGAACACGCCAGGTAGAAGCCGAGCATCACACAGACCAGGCCGTGGGAGACCTTCAGCGAACCGTTGCGCATGAAGATCACGGCCAGGATCAGGAGCAGCAGCACCACAGAGATGGAAATCGCCATCGGGAACCTCCTCCGCCACACCCATGAGCGGCGTTCGGCCGCAAGTGTGGCGTAGCGGAGGGTTCCGCCGGGCAGCTGACATGTCCTCCGATCGTGTGATGTTTCGGGTGGGCCAGATCCTAGGGGGCCCGCAGGTCGACCAGTTCGGCCAGGGCCTCGCGGTGGGCGCCCGCGGTGCCGTAGGCGAGGGAGCCGGCCTTGGCCCGCTTCAGATACAGGTGGACGGGGTGCTCCCAGGTCATGCCGATCCCGCCGTGCAGCTGGAGCGCCTCCTCGGCGGCGCGGACGGCGACGGGGGCGGCGTACGCCTGGGCGACGGCCACCGTGATGTCGGTGTCCTCGCCGGTGGCCAGCGCGTCGGCGGCGGCGCGGGCGGCGGCCCGCAGGTTCACCACCTCCAGCCACAGCTGGGCGAGCCGGTGCTTGAGCGCCTGGAACCCGCCGACCGGCCGGTTGAACTGCTTGCGCTCCTTGAGGTACCGCACCGTCTCGGTCAACGACCAGTCGGCAAGGCCCAGTTGCTCGGAGGCAAGCAGCCCGGCGGCGGCACGCAGGGCCCGTCGTACGGCGGGTCCAAACTCGCCGAGGCGGCGGCCGGGTGCCCCGTCGAGGGTGACGGTCGCGAGCGGCCGGGTGAGGTCCAGGGAGATCCGGGGGGTGCGGGTGACGGCGTCGGCGGCCACGGCGTACAGGCCGCCGTCGTCGGCCGGGACGAGCAGCACATCCGCGGCTGCCGCGTCCGCGACACCGGTCAGCTCGCCGTGCAGGGTTCCGTCTTCGAGCCGGACGACCGGGACCGCGGCGCCCGGACCGAGGTGCAGCCCGACGGCGAGCACGCCGATGGTGCGCCCGGTCGCGAGCTTCTCCAGCAGTTCCTCGTCGCCGCAGTCGAGCAGGGCCTCGGTGGCCACGACCGCGCTGGTGAGATACGGCACCGGAGCGACCGCCCGGCCCAACTCCTCGAGGACGACGGCGGCCTCGCGGTGGGTGGCGCCCTGGCCGCCGAGCGTCTCGGGGATCAGCAGCCCCGCGAGGCCCATGCTCTGGGCGAGGGACTTCCACAGGCCGAGGTCGTGCGGGGCCGCCGACTCGGCGCGGGCGACGACACCGGCCGCGGCGCAGTGGTCGGTGAGCAGGTCCCGCACGGCCGCCCGCAGCGCCTCTTCCTCCTCCGAGTACAGCAGGTCGGTCATCGGGCCAGGTCCTTCCAGGCGACGTCCTTGTCGGTGCGCGGCTCGGCGGGCAGCCCGAGGACGCGCTCGGCGACGATGTTCAGCAGGACCTCGCTGGTCCCGCCCTCGATGCTGTTGCCCTTGGCCCGCAGATAGCGGTATCCGGCGTCCCGGCCGGTGAAGTCGACCAGTTCCGGGCGGCGCATGGTCCACTCGTCGTACAACAGGCCCTCCTCGCCCCGGAGCTCCACCTCCAGGCCGCTGATCTCCTGGTTGAGGCGGGCGAAGGAGAGCTTCATGCCGGCGCCCTCGGGACCGGGCTGGCCCGCGGCGAGCTGCTGGCGCAGCCGCTCACCGGTGAACCGGGCCACCTCGGCCTCCACCCAGAGCTTCAGCAGGCGCTGGTGCAGATCGTGGGTGCGCAGCTCGGGCCGTTCGCGCCAGGTGCTCGCGACCGGACCGATCATGCCGCCCTCACGGGGCAGCCGCATGCCGCCGATGGCGACGCGTTCGTTGTTGAGCGTGGTCTGGGCGACCCGCCAGCCCTCGCCGACCGCGCCGAGGCGGCGGCTGTCGGGGATACGGACGCCGGTGAGGAAGACCTCGTTGAACTCGGCCTCGCCGGTGATCTGCCGCAGCGGGCGCACCTCGACCCCGGGGTCGGTCATGTCGCACACGAAGTAGGTGATGCCCTGGTGCTTGGGCACGCCCGGGTCGGTGCGGGCGATCAGGATGGCCCAGCGGGCGAGATGGGCGCTGGAGGTCCACACCTTCTGGCCGTCGACCACCCAGTCGTCGCCCTCCCGGACGGCCCGGGTGCCGAGCGCGGCCAGGTCGGAGCCGGCACCGGGCTCGCTGAACAGCTGGCACCAGACCTCCTCACCCGTCCACAGGGGCCGCAGCAGACGGCGCCGCTGCTCCTCGGTGCCGTACTGGAGGATCGTCGGGGCGGCCATGCCGAGGCCGATGCCGATCCGCCGGGGGTCGTTGTCGGGGGCGCCCGCCGCCTCCAGTTCGGCGTCCACGACGGCCTGGAGGGAGCGCGGCGCGCCGAGGCCGCCCAGGCCCTCGGGGTAGTGCACCCAGGCGAGGCCCGCGTCGAAGCGGGCACGCAGGAAGTCCAGCCGCTCGGTCCGGCCGGGCGGGTTCGCGGCGAGGAACTCCCGCGTGCGGTCGCGCAGTTCACCGGCGTCGCTCACGCCGCCACCTCCGTCGTCACGACGATCCGGCCGGTGCTGCGGCCGTCCGCGACCTTCTGCACGCCCGCCGCGGCCCCGCCCAGCGGCACCCGCTCGCTCACCAGCGGCTTGATCGCGCCGCGCGCGGCCAGCTCGGTCAGCTGTTCGTGGCAGTACCGGACCAGCTTGGGGTTCTTGGTGTTGTACAGGCCCCAGTGGAGGCCCAGGACCGAGTAGTTCTTCACCAGCGCGTGGTTGAGCGCCGGGGTCGGGATGGTGCCGCTGGCGAAGCCGACGACCACGATCCGGCCCTCGAAGGCGACCAGCTTGGCGGACTGGGCGTAGGCCTCGCCGCCCACGGGGTCGTAGATCACATCCGCGCCGCGCCCGCCGGTGGCCGCCTTCACGGTGGCGATGACGTCCTCGGCGCGCCGGTCCACGACCAGGTCGCAGCCCAGCTCCCGTGCGACGGCGGCCTTCTCGGCACCGCCGACCACGCCGATCACGGTGGCGCCGGCCGCCTTGCCGAGCTGTACGGCGGCGCTGCCGACACCCCCGGCCGCGGCGTGCACCAGCAGGGTCTCGCCGGCTTCGAGGCGGGCCCGGCGGTGCAGCCCGAACCAGCCCGTCTGGTAGCCGATGTGCAGCGCGGCGGCCTCCGCGTCGTCCAGCGCCTCGGGCGCGGGCAGCAGGGCCGCGGCGTCCGCGAGGGCGTACTCGGCGAAGCCGCCGTACGGCAGCGCGGGGGTGGCGAGCACCCGACGGCCGTCCTCGGTCTCGCCGCAGATCTCCACACCCGGTGTGAACGGCAGCGGCGGCCGCACCTGGTACTGCCCCCGGCACAGCAGCGCGTCCGGGAAGTTCACATTGGCCGCCCGTACCCGCAGCAGCACCTGGCCGTCGCCCGGGACGGGCCGCCCGGTCTCGGTGAGGCGCATCACCTCGCTCGGCTCGCCGTTCTCGTGCACCTGCCATGCCTGCATACGGGGCCTCCACGCGACCGCATCGTCCGACCGGATCCGCCCGCATACTAAGCGGTCGCTTGCCCATCAGGGAACACCCCCCGGACGGCTCACCCCGCGCGGCGCCGGACGCGCCCGCACATGCATCCGCTCCCCCTGCGGCCCGAACAGGCTCAGGAACTCCGCCGGCCCCTCCCCCGCCGACCCGAACCAGTGCGGCACGCGGGTGTCGAACTCGGCCGCCTCCCCCGCCGACAGCACCACGTCGTGCTCGCCGAGCACCAGCCGCAGCCGCCCGGACAGCACGTACAGCCACTCGTACCCCTCGTGACTGCGCGGTTCCGGCTCGTCCGTCCGCCCGGGTTCGAGCACCTTGTACGCCTGGAGGCCGCCGGGCTGGCGGGTCAGCGACCAGAACGTACGGCCGTTGCGCCGCACCGGCTCGGCCCGCACCCGGGGATCGCCGACCGGCGGCGCGCCCACCAGCTCGTCCAGCGGGACCTGATGGGCCTGGGCGATCGGCAGCAACAGCTCCAGGCTCGGTCTGCGCAGTCCGGACTCCAGCCGCGACAGCGTGCTCACGGAGATGCCGGTGGACCGGGACAGCGTCGCCAGCGTCACCTCCCGCTCCCTGCGGATCCGCCGCAGCCGGGGACCCACCTCCGCCAGGACGTCTTCGGTACCCATGAATCCATTGCAGTTTCGGCAATACCTTTTGTCAATGTCGCACGGGCCGGAAGGCGACCGGGGAAGGCGGTCGCGGCCCTCGTCCGCGGCGGGAGGGTCCAGCCACCCGCCGTCGGGAGCGCTCGTGCGGGTGTCGGCTCCCGGGCTTCGGTGCACCCTGAGGGCATGTTGCTCAGTCGGCTCGCGCAGGTGTCGGGGGAGGTGGCGGCGACGGCGGCCAGGTCGCGCAAGGTCGCGCTGCTCGCCGGATTGTTCCGGGAGGCGGAGGCGGCGGAGGTGCCGGTCGTCATCCCGTACCTCGCCGGCCGGCTGCCGCAGGGGCGGCTCGGAGTCGGCTGGAAGGTGCTGGGGCGGCGGGTGCCGCCCGCGGCCGAGGCGACCCTCACCGTCCGCGAGGTCGACGCGGCCCTCACCGAGCTGGGCCGGGTGTCCGGGGCCGGTTCCCAGGCCGAGCGTGCCCGGCTCGTCGGCGCTCTGCTGGGCGCGGCCACCGACGCCGAGCAGCGCTTCCTGCTCGGCCTGCTCACCGGCGAGATCCGCCAGGGCGCGCTGGACGCCGTCGCGGTGGAGGGCCTCGCGCGGGCCACCGGCGCGGCGGCGCGGGACGTACGCCGGGCGGTGATGCTGTCCGGCTCGCTGCGGAGCGTCGCCCAGGCCCTGCTCGGCGAGGGACCCGCCGCGCTCGACCGGTTCCGGCTCACCGTCGGGCGGCCCGTGCTGCCGATGCTGGCGCACAGCGCGAGCTCCGTCGCCGAGGCCGTGGAGAAGCTCGGCGCCTGTGCGGTGGAGGAGAAGCTGGACGGCATCCGGGTGCAGGTGCACCGGGACGGCGGCACGGTCCGCGTGCACACCCGCACCCTGGACGACATCACCGCCCGGCTGCCCGAAGTGACGGCCGCCGCGATGGAGTTGTGCGGCGACCGGTTCATCCTGGACGGCGAGGTGATCTCCTTCGACGCGGCCGGACGGCCCCGGTCCCTCCAGGAGACGGCGGGCCGCGTCGGCTCCCGCACGGACGTGGCGCGGGCGGCCGAGCAGGTCCCGGTCTCCCCGGTCTTCTTCGACGTCCTCTCGGTGGACGGCCGCGACCTGCTCGACCTGCCCTTCGCCGAACGGCACACGCACCTGGCCCGGCTGGTGCCCGAGCCGATGCGGGTGCGGCGCACGCTGGCCGAGGGCCCCGGGGACATCCCGGCGGCGCAGCGCTTCCTCGCCGACAGCCTGGCCCGCGGCCACGAGGGCGTGGTGGTGAAGTCGCTGGCCGCCCCCTACAGCGCGGGCCGCCGCGGCGCCGCCTGGCTCAAGGTCAAGCCGGTGCACACCCTCGACCTCGTGGTGCTGGCCGCCGAATGGGGCCACGGCAGGCGCACCGGCAAGCTGTCCAACCTGCACCTCGGGGCCCGCACCGCGGACGGCGGCTTCGCGATGCTCGGCAAGACCTTCAAGGGCCTGACGGACGCGCTGCTCGCCTGGCAGACCGAGCGGCTCGGACGGCTGGCGGTCGAGGACGACGGCCGGACGGTCCGGGTGCGGCCCGAACTCGTCGTGGAGATCGCCTACGACGGCCTCCAGCGCTCCTCCCGCTACCCGGCCGGCGTCACCCTGCGCTTCGCCCGTGTGGTCCGCTACCGCGAGGACAAGGGCCCCGCCGAGGCCGATACCGTGGAGTCCCTGCTCTCCGCCCACCCGGAGGTCACACCGTGACGGTGCGTACGACGAGACGCAGCGCGGGGCTGCTGGTGTACCGGCGCACCGACGACGGGATCGAGGTGCTGCTCGGCCATATGGGCGGCCCGCTGTGGGCGAAGAAGGAGGCCGGCGCCTGGACCGTCCCCAAGGGCGAGTACGAGGCCGACGAGCCCCCCTGGGACGCGGCCCGGCGGGAGTTCCGGGAGGAGCTGGGCATCGCGCCGCCCGACGGGGAGCCCGTACCGCTCGGCGAGGTCGTGCAGCGCAACGGCAAGGTCGTCACCGCCTGGGCGCTGGCCGGAGACCCGGACCTGACCGGCTTCAGCCCCGGCACCTTCACCATGGAGTGGCCGCCGCGCTCGGGGCGGCAGGCCCGGTTCCCGGAGCTGGACCGGGTGGCCTGGCTCGGCCTGGCAAAGGCCCGCGAGGTGCTCGTCACAGCGCAGACCGCGTTTCTCGACCGGCTGGCGGAGCACTCGGGCTGAACAGGCGACCTGGCGTTGCGCCCCGGCGGGCCGCGCGCGAAGGTCGAAGCACAGCCCGCTTCCAGGGGAGGTCAGCCATGCCCATCGCGACGGTGAATCCGGCGAACGGCGAGACGCTCAAGACGTACGAGGCCATGGGCGAGGAGGAGCTGGAACGCCGGCTCCAGCTCGCCGAGGCCACGTTCCGCACGTACCGGACGACCCCGTTCGCCGAGCGCGCCCGGCTGCTGAACAGGGCCGCGGACCTGCTGGACGAGGACCTGCAGGAGATCGGCAGGGTCATGACCACCGAGATGGGAAAGCCGGTCAAGCAGGCCCGCGCGGAGGCGGCCAAGTGCGCCAAGGCCATGCGCTGGTACGCGGAGCACGCCGAGGCCCTGCTCGCCGACGAGGAGCCCGCCGAGTCGGACGTCCGTGACTCCGGGGCGATGCGGGTACGGGTCCGCTACCGTCCGCTGGGCCCGGTGCTCGCGGTGATGCCCTGGAACTTCCCGCTCTGGCAGGTGATCCGGTTCGCCGCGCCCGCGCTGATGGCGGGCAACGTGGGCCTGCTCAAGCATGCCTCCAACGTCCCGCAGACGGCCCTGTATCTGGAGGACCTGTTCCACCGGGCGGGCTTCACGGAGGGCTGTTTCCAGACGCTGCTGGTCGGCTCCGCCGCGGTGGACGACATCCTGCGCGACGAGCGCGTCAAGGCGGCCACCCTCACGGGCAGCGAGCCCGCCGGGCGGGCGGTGGCCTCCACGGCCGGCGAGATGATCAAGAAAACGGTCCTGGAGCTGGGCGGCAGCGACCCGTTCGTGGTCATGCCCTCCGCCGACATCGACCGGGCCGCCGAGGTGGCGGTGACCGCGCGCGTGCAGAACAACGGGCAGTCCTGCATCGCGGCCAAGCGGTTCATCGTGCACGGCGACGTCTACGACGCCTTCGCCGAGCGGTTCGTGGCGGGCATGAAGGCCCTCAGGGTCGGCGATCCGCTGGAGGAGGACACCGAGGTCGGGCCGCTCTCCAGCGAGCAGGGACGCGCGGACCTGGAGGAGCTGGTGGACGACGCGAAGCGCAGCGGGGCCGAGGTGCTGTGCGGCGGAAGCCGCCCCGACGGTCCCGGCTGGTACTACCCGCCGACCGTGCTCGCCGGGATCACCCGCGAGATGCGCGTCCACCGCGAGGAGGCGTTCGGCCCGGTCGCCACGCTGTACCGGGCCGGCGACCTGGACGAGGCGCTGCTCATCGCCAACGACTCGCCGTTCGGGCTGAGTTCGAACGTATGGACGCGTGAGGAGAGCGAAGTCGAGCGGTTCACGCGCGACCTGGAGGCCGGGGCGGTGTACGTCAACGGGATGACCGCCTCCCACCCGGCGTTCCCCTTCGGTGGCGTGAAGCGCTCGGGGTACGGACGTGAGCTGTCCGGGCACGGAATGCGGGAGTTCTGCAACATCACCACGGTTTGGCAGAGTGCGTGAGGTATGCGCGGCTACCATCTTCTTTTGTGAACCGCGAAGTGACTCTGCCTCTGATCGTCGACGACCGCGGGACCCTTCAGGTGGCCGCCGCCGATGTGAGCAAGTTGTTGCGGACCGTGGGCGGACGCTGGCTGCGGCTGGTCGAGACCGGGGAACCGAGGCTGGACGAGCACACGGTGGCCGAGCTGACGATCGAACTCGCCAAGCTCGCCGACCGTATCGACGTGGCGTGCATCGCGCACAGCAGCGGGGCGCCGTAGCCGTCCAGGGGCTCGCGGCCGGCCCGCTCCAGGACATCGCCTCGCCCGTCCGGAGCGGGCCTCCGCAGGTGTGCGCCAGACCGGTGTCCAGCACGTCGGCGTCGAGCACCGCCGAGGCCGCCCCCGTCGCCCGCGGGCCCGTGGCGACACGGACACGGTGGCCGCCCCGCGTCCGCCGGGGACGCGGTAAGGGCGAGCCGGGCGGCCCACGCAGAACAGACCCGGCAGCAGGCCCAGGGGGCGTACCCGCGCGCGTCCCACCGTGACCCCGCGCGTCTCGGCGAAGGCCCCGAGACGCCCGGCGGCCGGGTGTTCGAAGGCGGCCCGGTCGGCGGGGGGGCGCCCACCACCGTCCGAGCGCCGCTGGGCCAGGGTCCCGACGGGTGCCTCGCCGCTTTCGGCGAGCGGCACGGACCGGTTGGCCGCGGGCTCCGGGGCGAAGGCCGCGACGGCCGTCCCCAGCAGGGCTTTCGCGTTAACGGCCGACGTGGATTTTTCCCTCTTCCGGCGTCGGAAGTCCTCCTTCGAGCCCGACACGGCGTCCCCGGTTCGGAGTAACCCAGCGCGAGATCGTGGTCCTGACGGGTGACGGTGGGTGGAGCACCTCCTGAGGTGAACCACCTTCTGACCGGTGGGTGAAGGCCCGCCGGACACGCGGAAAGCAGGGACGGTTCATGGCGACTTTGTGCAGACCCTCGGTGTCGGTCCCGGAGCACGTGATCACGATGGAGGAGACGCTGGAGCTGGCGCGCTCCCGCCACGCGGACCACCCTCAACTGGCGCTGGCACTGAGGCTCATCGAGAACACCGGCGTGAAGACCCGGCACATCGTGCAGCCCATCGAGGAGACCCTCAAGCACCCCGGCTTCGAGGACCGCAACAAGCTCTACGAGCACGAGGCCAAGGCCCGGGTGCCCGCGGTGATCCAGCGGGCACTGGACGACGCCGAACTCCTCACCACCGACATCGACGTGATCATCTACGTGTCGTGCACGGGCTTCATGATGCCCTCGCTCACGGCGTGGCTGATCAACGAGATGGACTTCGACAGCACCACCCGGCAGCTCCCCATAGCCCAGCTGGGCTGCGCGGCCGGCGGCGCGGCGATCAACCGGGCCCACGACTTCTGCACGGCGTACCCGAACGCCAACGCGCTCATCGTGGCCTGCGAGTTCTGCTCGCTGTGCTACCAGCCCACCGACCTCGGCGTCGGCTCGCTGCTGTCCAACGGCCTGTTCGGTGACGGCATCGCCGCCGCCGTGGTGCGCGGACGCGGCGGCCGGGGCGTCAAGCTGGAGCGCAACGGCTCCTACCTGATCCCGAAGACCGAGGACTGGATCGCCTACGACGTCCGGGCCACCGGCTTCCATTTCCTGCTGGACAAGCGGGTGCCGACCACCATGGAGCCGCTCGCCCCGGCGCTCAAGGACCTGGCGGGCAACCACGGCTGGGACGCCGCCGACCTGGACTTCTACATCATCCACGCCGGCGGCCCCCGCATCCTCGACGACCTCAGCAAGTTTCTGGAGGTCGAGCCGAACGCGTTCCGGTTCAGCCGGTCCACGCTCACCGAGTACGGCAACATCGCGAGCGCCGTCGTCCTGGACGCGCTGCGCCGGCTGTTCGACGAGGGCGGCGCCGAGGACCGGGCGCGCGGGCTGCTCGCCGGCTTCGGTCCCGGCATCACCGCCGAGATGACGGTGGGCCGCTGGAGCGACGGCGACGGGGGCGGGCGATGACGGAGACCGAGGAGGCGACGCTCACCGAGGCCGTGCCGCCGGTCCGCCACTGGCCGGCGCTCGACCTCACCGGAACCGACTTCGACCCGGTGCTCGCCGAGCTGATGCGCGAGGGCCCGGTCACCCGCATCCAGCTGCCCAACGGCGAGGGCTGGGCGTGGCTGGTCACCCGGCACGACGACGTGCGCATGGTGACCAACGACCCCCGCTTCGGCCGCGAGGCGGTCATGGACAAGCCGGTCACCCGGCTCGCCCCGCACTTCATTCCGGATCGCGGCGCGGTCGGCTTCCTGGACCCGCCCGACCACACGCGGCTGCGCCGCTCGGTCACCGCGGCCTTCACCGCCAAGGGCGTGGAGCGGGTGCGCGAGAAGGCCCGCGACATGCTGGACGAGCAGATCGACCGGCTGCTGAAGGACGGCCCGCCGGCCGATCTGACGGCGGCGATCCTCAGCCCGTTCCCCATCGCGGTGATCTGCGAGCTGATGGGCGTCCCGGCCGCCGACCGGCACGACATGCACGAGTGGACCCAGCTGATCCTGTCCTCCGCGCACGGCAAGGACGTCAGTGAGCGGGCCAAGCGCGAGATGAGCGCGTACTTCTCCGGCCTCGTCGGGGCGCGCGGGAGCAGCACCGCCGAGGACGTCACCTCGCTGCTGGGTGCCGCCGTGGGCCGGGGCGAGGTCACCCTGGAGGAGGCCGTCGGACTCGCCGTCCTCCTCCAGATCGGAGGCGAGGCGGTCACCAACAACAGCGGGCAGATGTTCTATCTGCTGCTGACCCGCCCCGAACTGGCCGAACGGCTGCGCGCGGAACCGGAGATCCGGCCGAGGGCGATCGACGAGCTGCTGCGGTACATCCCGCACCGCAACGCGGTCGGGCTGTCCCGGATCGCCCTGGAGGACGTGGAGATCCGGGGTGTCCGCATCCGCGCGGGCGACGCGGTCTACGTGTCGTACCTGGCCGCGAACCGCGACCCGGAGGTCTTCCCCGACCCGGAGGAGATCGACTTCTCCCGCTGTCCCAACCCGCATGTGTCCTTCGGCTTCGGCCCGCACTACTGTCCGGGTGGACAGCTCGCCCGGCTGGAGTCCGAGCTGCTGGTGGACGCGCTGCTGGACCGGATCCCGGGGCTGCGGCTGGCCGTACCGCCCGAGGATGTGCCCTTCAAGAAGGGCGCGCTCATCCGCGGCCCCGAGGCCCTGCCGGTGATGTGGTGAGCCGGCGATGACGACGGTCGAAGGGCTGACGTCGGCATCGGTCGACGGGCTGCTCGTGCCTCCCGGCAAGGGCCGGGTGGTGGAGACGCCCGCACAGCGGGTCACGTTCAAGGTCACCGGCACGCACTCGCGGATGGCCTCCACCTTCGAGGTGGAGGTCCCGCCGGGCTTCGACGTCGGCGCCCATGTGCACACCCGCAGCGAGGAGTTGTTCTACGTCCTGGAGGGCGAGCTGGACGTGCTCGCCTTCGAGCCCCGCATCCGTACCCCCGACAACTGGAAGGGGTGGGAGTCGAGTTCGGGCAACCGGGTGGTCCGGGCGACCCCGGGCACGGTGATCGTCGTACCCCCCGGCTGCCCGCACGCCTTCGCCAACCCGACGGACACTCCCGCCAAGATGTTCTTCCAGGCGAGCCCGCCCCCCGACCACGAGCGCTATTTCGAGGAACTCCTCGAGATCCTCCGCGCCGGCGGCCCGCCCGACCAGGAGGCGATAGAGGCGTTGCGGCTGAAGTACGACATCGAGCAACTCACGCCTCTGAGACACGGGTGAGACGGGCGCCCCGGAGGGGCGCGGGGAACTGCGCGACCGGCCACTGCCCGCAGTCGGCCGGGGTCGCGCGGTTCCCTCTGCCGCGCTACCGAATCGGCATTCCCGAGAGGGTCCGCGCGATGACGAGCCGCTGGATCTCGCTGGTCCCCTCGAAAATGGTGTAGATGGCCGCGTCCCGGTGCATGCGCTCGACCGGGTATTCCCGGGTGTACCCGTTCCCGCCCAGGATCTGGATCGCCTGCGCGGTCACCTTCTTCGCGGTCTCGCTGGCGAACAGCTTCGACATCGAGCCCTCGGCGGCCGTGAACCGCTTGCCGCTGACGGCCATCCAGGACGCCCGCCACACCAGCAGCCGCGCCGCGTCGATCTGCGTCCGCATGTCGGCGAGCTGGAAGGCGACGCCCTGGTTGTCGATGACGGGACGCCCGAACTGCTCGCGGGTCATGGCGTATTCCAGCGCGACCTCGTAAGCGGCGCGGGCGGTGCCGACGGCCATCGCGCCCACCGCGGGCCGGGACGCCTCGAACGTGGCCATCGCCGCGTTCTTCACCCTCCCCGGGCCTTCGGCCGGGGACGCCCCCGCACCGCCGGCCGCCCTCGCCCTCTCCCGGGCGCGCGCCAGACGCTCGTCCAGCTTCTCCTTGCCGCCGAGCAGGCAGGAACCGGGAACCCGCACGCCGTCGAGGACGACCTCGGCGGTGTGCGAGGCGCGGATTCCGTGCTTCTTGAACTTCTGCCCCTGCGCGAGGCCCCGGGTGCCCGGCGGGATGATGAAGGAGGCGTGACCCTTGGAGCCCAGCTCCGGGTCGACGCTGGCGACCACGACGTGGACGTTGGCGATGCCGCCGTTGGTCGCCCAGGTCTTCGTGCCGTTGATCACCCATTCGTCCTTGGCCTCGTCGTACACCGCACGCGTGCGCATGGACGCCACGTCGGAGCCCGCGTCGGGCTCGGAGGAGCAGAACGCGGCGACCTTGACGTCGGTGGCGTCGCCGTACATCTGCGGGATCCAGGTGCCGATCTGCTCCTCGGTGCCGTTGGCGAGGACGCCCACCGCGGCCAGGCCGGTGCCCACGATGGACAGGGCTATCCCCGCGTCGCCCCAGAACAGCTCCTCCATGGCCATCGGAATGCCGAGGCCGGTGGGGTCGAAGTACTGCTGCGCGTAGAAGTCGAGGGAGTAGATGCCGACCTTCGCGGCCTCCTGGATGACCGGCCAGGGGGTCTCCTCGCGCTCGTCCCACTCGGCGGCCGCGGGCCGGATCACATCGGCGGCGAAGCCATGGAGCCAGTCCCGGACTTCCCTCTGCTCGTCGTTCAGCTCCATGGTGAACTCGGCCATGTCCCCTCCAGCGGCGGTACGATGTGTTACTTGCGGTAACCCGAGTCTGTTACCGGCGGGTAGAAAAAGTCAACCTGCACTGACTCCTCGGCATCCCGTTCGATGTCAGCGGCCCGGTCAGTGTTAGTTTGCGCAGGCGTCACCGAATCAACACGGGCGGGGAGAGCACTCATGGACACCAGACAGCGGACCGATCAGCAGCGGTCCGCCTACCGCCGACGGCGCGAGTTGCTGGAGGCCGCCGACCGGGTGGTGCTCCGGGACGGCCCGCAGGCGTCGATGAACGCGATCGCCGCCGAGGCGGGGATCACCAAGCCCATCCTCTACCGGCACTTCGGCGACAAGGGCGGGCTCTACGCCGCGCTCGCCAAGCGGCACACCGACGCCCTGCTGTCCTCCCTGCGGGCCGCGCTCGACGCCCCCGCGGACCGGCGCGAGCGGGTGGAGTCCACGCTGGACACCTACCTCGCCGCCATCGAGGCCCGGCCCCAGGTCTACCGGTTCCTGATGCATCCCTCCGAGGGCAGCGCCGGCTCCGACCAGGGCTTCGACGTCGGCAAGCACAGCGCCCCGCTGCTGCGCCGGATGGGCGAGGAGCTGGCCCAGGTCATCGAGGAGCGGGTGGACCTCGGTCCCGACAGCCAGCGGCTCGCCCGGGTCTGGGGACACGGGATCGTCGGGATGATGCACGCGGCCGGCGACTGGTGGCTCGGCGAACGCCCCTGCTCCCGCGCCGAGTTGGTGCGCTCCCTCGCGGACCTGCTGTGGGGGCGGCTGGCGGCCGCCGGGGACCGGGTGGGCGGCCCGGGGTTCTGAGCGACCGGATCCGGGCCACCGGGTCACGGGTTCCCGGAAGGGCCACCGGTTCCGGGTCCCGCGAGGTTCACCGGCCCCAGGAGGCCCGCCCGATCCGCCGCTCCAGCCTCCTCTTGCGCCACCCCGTCACACGGTCCGCGTACACCTGGCCCTCCAGGTGGTCGCACTCGTGCTGGAGGCAGCGCGCGAAGAAGCCCGTGCCATGGACGGTGACGGGCTCGCCGGTGACCGTGAGCCCCTCGACCACCGCGTGGTCGTACCGCTCCGTGCCCGCCTCCAGGCCCGGCAGGGACAGGCAGCCCTCGGGGCCCCGCAGCACGATCCCGTCCGCCGCCACCAGGCGGGGATTCACCACATGCCCGAGATGCCGGACATCGTCGTCGTCCGGGCAGTCGTAGACGAACACCCGCAGCGGCACCCCGATCTGATTCGCGGCCAGGCCCACCCCCTGGGCCGCGTACATCGTGGCGAACAGGTCCTCCACGAGTGCCGCCAGGTCGGGGCCGAAGTCGGTGACGTCCCCGCAGTGTTCGCGCAGCCGGGGGTCGCCGAGCAGGGTGAGAGGCCGGACGCGCCCGTGGACGCCCGGAATGGAACCGTGTCGCATGGCGGCAAGGGTACGGTTCGTTCAGCTCATGCCCGCCGCAGCGGATGCGGACCGGGATTCGGGTGTGCGAATGGATCTCGATAGGCTGAGGGTTCACACCACGTTGCCGGATGGCCCCAGGCGCGGCGCGTACGCAAGGAGGATCGAGAACTGATGGCAGGCAACTCGGACCCGCTCACGCCGCGGGCCAAGCTGGCCGTGACCGCGGGCAAGGCGGTCGCGGCGGCATCACGGGCCGCCGGACGGGGCAGCGGGTCGGTGATCGGCGGCAAGATCGCGCTGAGACTCGACCCCGACCTCCTGGCCCGGCTGGCCCAGAACCTGGACGTCATCCTGGTGTCCGCCACCAACGGCAAGACCACCACGACCCGGCTCATCGCGGAGGCGCTGCGCGCCGCGGGCCCGGTCGTGTCGAACGCGCTCGGCGCCAACATGCCGGCCGGGATCACCTCCGCCCTCGCGGGCGGCTCGGAAGCCAAGTTCGGCGTCATAGAGGTCGACGAGAAGTACCTGGCCGGAGTGGCCCGGGACACCGACCCGAAGTGCATCGCGCTGCTGAACCTCTCCCGCGACCAGCTCGACCGCGCTGCCGAGACCCGGATGCTCGCCGAGAACTGGCGCGAGGGCCTGGCCGGCTCCAAGGCGGTCGTCATCGCCAACTGCGACGACCCGCTGGTCGTGTGGGCCGCCTCCTCGTCCCCGAACGTGGTCTGGGTCGCGGCCGGGCAGATGTGGAAGGACGACGCCTGGTCCTGCCCGTCCTGCGGTGGCGTGATGCAGCGCCCCGGCGAGGACTGGTTCTGCGGCGAGTGCGGCTTCCGCCGGCCCACGCCCACCTGGGCGCTGTCCGGGGACCACGTCCTCGACCCGCACGGCTCCGCCTGGCCGATCCATCTCCAGCTGCCGGGCCGCGCCAACAAGGCCAACGCGGCCAGCTCCGCGGCCGTCGCCGCCGTCTTCGGGGTGCCGCCGCAGGTCGCCCTGGAGCGGATGTACCAGGTGCAGGCGGTGGCCGGCCGGTACGACGTCGTGCAGTTCCAGAACCGCGACCTGCGCCTGCTGCTGGCCAAGAACCCGGCCGGCTGGCTGGAGACCTTCTCGCTGATCGACCCGCCGCCCGCCCCGGTGATCCTGTCCGTGAACGCCCGCGGGGCCGACGGCACCGACACCTCCTGGCTGTGGGACGTCGACTACACCCGGCTCACCGGTCACCCGATCTTCGTGCTCGGCGACCGCAAGCTGGACCTCGCGGTACGCCTGGAGGTCGCGGGCCAGCACTTCCAGGTCTGCGAGAACCTCGACCAGGCCGTGCAGCTGTGCCCGCCCGGCCGGATCGAGGTCATCGCGAACTACACCGCGTTCCAGGACCTGCGCCGCCGCGTCGGCAACTGATCTTCGAAGGGGATCACCTCATGAGCGACAACCAACTGCGGCTGGTGTGGATCTACCCGGACCTGCTGAGCACCTACGGCGATCAGGGCAACGCCCTCGTCGTCGAGCGCCGGGCCCGGCAGCGCGGCCTGGACGTGGCCCGGCTCGACGTGCGCAGCGACCAGCCGATCCCGACCTCCGGCGACATCTACCTGATCGGCGGCGGCGAGGACCGTCCGCAGCGGCTCGCGGCCGAGCGGCTGCGCCGTGACGGGCACCTCCAGCGGGCGGTGCAGAACGGCGCCATCGTGTTCTCCGTGTGCGCCGGCTACCAGATCCTCGGCCACGAGTTCATCAACGACCTCGGCCAGCGCGAGCCGGGCCTCGGCCTGCTCGACGTGGTCTCGGTGCGCGGCGACGGCGAGCGGTGCGTCGGCGACGTGCTCGGCGACATCGACCCGCAGCTCGGCCTGCCCCCGCTGACCGGCTTCGAGAACCACCAGGGCGTCACCCACCTGGGCCCGACCGCCCGCCCCTTCGCCCGCACCAAGATCGGCCGGGGCAACGGCACCGGGGACGGCACGGAGGGCGCGTACAACGGCACCGTCTTCGGCACGTACATGCACGGACCGGTCCTCGCCCGCAACCCGCTGATCGCCGACCTGCTGCTGAAGCTGGCGCTCGACGTCAACGCGCTGCCGCCGATCGACGACCGCTGGTACGACGCCCTGCGCGAGGAGCGCATCGCGGCGGCGCAGCAGCCGGCCTAGGCACACGTCGCGCAGGAGCCCGGTGCTCGCACAGCCGTACGCGCGCGGCTGTGCGAGCACCGGGCTTCGGTGCGGTGAGCACCGGGCTTCGGTGCGGTGAGCACCGGCGCGAGCCCCGTGTCAGGGCCTTCTCAGCGGGTTCCGGCACTCTCGTGGCGGGCCCGCCTGACGGCTTGTCCGCTCATCTGGGCGGGCGCGTCCAGCAGGCGGACGCCCGCTACGGAGCCACCCCCTCACGCCGGTAGGGTGGCCGGGAATCCGCCGGACGACGTGGTCCGGTCTCCCGGCCCACGTTCGAGAAGGTAATTCGGGCTATGCGCATTGGTGTCCTCACGTCCGGCGGCGACTGCCCCGGCCTGAACGCCGTCATCCGGTCCGTCGTGCACCGTGCGGTCGCCGACCACGGCGACGAGGTCATCGGTTTCCGGGACGGCTGGAAGGGCCTCCTGGAGTGCGACTCCGTGAAGCTCGACCTCGACGCCGTCGGCGGCATCCTGGCCCGCGGCGGCACCATCCTCGGCTCCTCCCGGGTCCGCCCCGAGCACCTGCGCGACGGCGTCGAGCGGGCCAGGGGGCACGTCGCGGAGCTGGGTCTGGACGCGATCATCCCGATCGGCGGCGAGGGCACCCTCAAGGCGGCCCGGCTGCTGTCGGACAACGGGCTGCCCATCGTGGGCGTGCCCAAGACGATCGACAATGACATCGCTGTCACCGATGTCACCTTCGGCTTCGACACCGCCGTGACCGTGGCGACCGAGGCCCTGGACCGGCTGAAGACCACCGCCGAGTCCCACCAGCGGGTGCTGATCGTGGAGGTCATGGGCCGGCACACCGGCTGGATCGCCCTGCACTCCGGCATGGCGGCCGGCGCCCACGCCGTCGTCGTACCGGAACGGCCCTTCGACATCGAGGAGTTGACCCGGAAGGTCGGCGCGCGGTTCGCGGCGGGCAAGCGGTTCGCCATCGTGGTCGCCGCCGAGGGCGCCAAGCCGCGCGCCGGTTCCATGGAGTTCGACGAGGGCGGCAAGGACGTCTACGGCCACGAGCGCTTCGCCGGCATCGCCCGCCAGCTCTCCGTCGAGCTGGAGCAGCGCCTCGGCAAGGAGGCCCGGCCGGTCATCCTCGGGCATGTGCAGCGCGGCGGCACGCCGACCGCCTACGACAGGGTGCTGGCCACCCGCTTCGGCTGGCACGCCGTGGAGGCGGTGCACCGGGGCGAGTTCGGGATGATGACGGCGCTGCGCGGCACCGACATCGTGATGGTGTCGCTGGCCGAGGCAGTGGAGACGCTGAAGACGGTCCCGGTCGAGCGGTACGACGAGGCGGAGTGCGTGCTTTAGTTCGCCCCTGGACTACGCGCCCCCGGTCGTCGGCATGATCGGGGGCGGTCCTACTCTTATGGGCGGACAGAAACGTACAACCCCCATGAATCAGGAGCCGCCGCATGGGTCACATGGGACACATGGATCACAGCGGGCACGGCATGGTGATGAATCTGCCGCCGTTCACGCTGGGGCGGGGGCTCGAGTTCTCGGCCGAGCCCTTCTTCCTGATCACCTGCCTGCTCGGGCTGGGCCTGTACGCGTGGGGGGTCGTACGGCTGCGCCGGCGCGGTGACGCGTGGCCGGCGGCCCGCACCTTCTCGTACGTCGTCGGTGTGCTGACCATCATGCTGGTGATGTGCACCAAGCTGAACGACTACGGGATGGTCATGTTCAGCGTGCACATGGTGCAGCACATGATCATCAGCATGCTGTCGCCGATCCTGGTCGTGCTCGGCGCCCCGGTCACCCTGGCGCTGCGCGCGCTGCCCACCGCGGGCCGGGGCCGCAAGGGGCCGCGCGAACTGCTGCTGATGCTGCTGCACAGCCGCTACATGCGGGTCATCACCCACCCGCTCTTCACCATCCCGATGTTCATCGCGAGCCTGTACGGGCTCTACTTCACCCCGCTGTTCGACTTCCTGATGGGCTCCAGGACCGGGCACATCGCGATGATGGTGCACTTCCTCGCGGTCGGTGTCGTCTTCTTCTGGCCGATCATCGGCGTGGACCCGGGCCCGCACCGGCCGGGTCATCTGATGCGGATGCTGGAGCTGTTCGCGGGCATGCCGTTCCACGCGTTCTTCGGCATCGCGCTGATGATGGCGTCGACGCCGTTGGTGGGCACCTACCTGCACCCGCCCGCCTCGCTCGGCATCGACGCCCTCTCCGACCAGAACTCGGCAGGCGGCATCGCCTGGGCGTTCAGCGAGGTCCCGTCCGTGCTGGTGCTGATCGCGCTGCTGTTCCAGTGGTACGGCTCCGAGCAGCGCCAGGCCAAGCGCAAGGACCGGCAGGCGGACCGGGACGGTGACAAGGAGCTGGCGGACTACAACGCGTACCTGGCGTCCCTGAACGCTCGCCAGGGCTGAGCCCCGGCCGCCCGCGGGCGCCGGGTCCGGGTCGCCCCCGGGGTATCCCCTGCGGGCCGCCGCCGGGGCACCATGGTCGGACGGACCAGGAGGAGGGTCTCGCGATGACCGGTTCCAGCCACGGCTCCACCCACGGCTCCACGCAGGGTTCCCCGCACGGCTCCGTCCACGGCCCCACGAAGGCGATGGGCGCGCTCACGGTCGGCACCCTGGTCGCCGTGACCGCCTACACCGTCGCGCTCGGCGGCGACGGCCGGCTGTGGTTCGGCTGGGTGGTGCTGGGGCTGCTGACCCTCGCCATGGCCGTCACCCAGTCGTAGCCGCCCCCGGCGCCCCGGACGCTCCTGGCCGATTACATTGCCCGCATGAGCAGCAGGACCGCGTCCTTCGACGAACTCGACCGCAAGATCATCACCGCGCTGATGGCGAACGCCAGGACCAGCTTCGCCGAGATCGGCGCCGTGATCGGGCTGTCCGCCACGGCGGTCAAGCGGCGCGTGGACCGGCTGCGCGAGACCGGGGTGATCACCGGGTTCACGGCGACGGTGGAGCCCTCCGCCCTCGGCTGGCGCACGGAGGCGTACGTCGAGGTCTACTGCGAGGGCGCGGCCCCGCCCCGGCGGCTCGCGGAGGTCGTCCGCAACCATCCGGAGATCACCGCGGCCATGACGGTGACCGGCGGCGCGGACGCGCTGCTGCACGTGCGGGCGCGGGACGTGGAGCACTTCGAGGAGGTGCTGGAGCGGATCCGCACCGTGCCCTTCATCCGGAAGACGATCAGCGTGATGGTGCTCTCCCACCTCATCCCCGACAGTCCGGAGGCGGGTGCCACCCAGGCGGCCCCCGAATGACGCGGAGACGAACCCCGGAGGGAGATCGCAAGTATGCGCACCAGGCCTGCGTGACCGAGCCGGACAACGCAGCGATGTTGCAGGTCCACGCAGCTTTTTGCACTTGTCGCGCGTCCTCGTTCCTTCCTACGGTGGAACCACCCAACAGTGACAGACGGAAACCGGAGGGAACCCTCTGTGTCCGAAAGCCGTGAATCGCGCCCCCGGCGCTTCCTCGTCTGTGAACCCAGACACTTCGCGGTGCAGTACGCGATCAACCCCTGGATGAACCCCGACCGGCCGGTCGACGTGGATCTGGCGCGCGAGCAGTGGCAGGAGCTGATCCGCACCTACCGCGCCCACGGCCATACCGTCGACGCCGTCGAGCCGGTGCCGGGCCTGCCGGACATGGTGTTCGCGGCCAACGCGGCCTGTGTGGTCGGCGGCCGGGTCTTCGGCTCGCTGTTCCACGCGCCGGAGCGGCGCCCCGAGTCGCTGCACTACGACACCTGGTTCAAGGCGGCGGGCTACACCGTGTACCGCCCAGAGGCGGTGTCCGAGGGCGAGGGCGACCTGGTGTGGACGGGCCGGTACGTACTGGCCGGCACCGGGTTCCGCACCACCCGGGAGGCGCATCGCGAGGCGCAGGAGTTCCTGGGGCACCCGGTGATCGGCCTGACACTGGTGGATCCGTACTTCTACCATCTGGACACGGCGCTGTTCGTGCTGGACGACGCCAATGTCTGTTACTACCCGGAGGCGTTCTCGCCGGGCAGCCGCGAGGTGCTGCGGCGTCTGTTCCCGGACGCGGTGGAGGCCACCCGCGAGGACGCGATGTCCTGGGGCCTGAACTCGGTGTCCGACGGCCGGCACGTGTTCATCGCACCCCAGGCGGAGGCGTTGTCCGAGCGCCTCGCCGACCACGGTTACGTCCCCGTCCCCGTCGACCTGTCGGAGTTCCACAAGGCCGGCGGTGGCATCAAGTGCTGCACCCAGGAGATCCGCTGATGACCGCACCCGCGCGCACCCGTACGTCCGCAGACCTGATCCGTGCGGAGGAACCGGTCCTGGCGCACAACTACCACCCGCTGCCGGTGGTCGTGGCGCGGGCCGAGGGCACCTGGGTGGAGGACGTCGAGGGCCGTCGCTATCTGGACATGCTCTCGGGGTACTCGGCGCTCAATTTCGGCCATCGTCACCCGGCGCTGATCGAGGCCGCCCATCGCCAGCTGGACCAGCTGACCCTCACCTCCCGGGCGTTCCACAACGACCGGCTCGCCGAGTTCGCCGAGCGGCTCGCCGCGTTGACCGGCCTGGACATGGTGCTGCCGATGAACACGGGCGCCGAGGCGGTGGAGAGCGGCATCAAGGTGGCCCGCAAGTGGGCCTACGACGTCAAGGGCGTCCCCGCCGACCGGGCCACGATCGTGGTCGCGGCGGACAACTTCCACGGCCGTACGACGACGATCGTCAGCTTCTCCACCGACGAGACGGCGCGGGCGGGCTTCGGCCCGTTCACCCCGGGCTTCAAGATCGTGCCCTACAACGACCTGGCCGCGCTGGAGGAGGCCGTCGACGAGAACACGGCGGCGGTGCTGATCGAGCCCATCCAGGGCGAGGCCGGTGTGGTCATCCCGGACGAGGGCTATCTGACGGGCGTGCGCGAGCTGACCCGGCGCGAGGGATGTCTGTTCATCGCGGACGAGATCCAGTCGGGCCTCGGGCGTACGGGCCGTACGCTCGCCGTCGACCACGAGGACGTGGTGCCGGACGTGCTGCTGCTCGGCAAGGCGCTCGGCGGCGGCATCGTGCCGGTGTCGGCGGTGGTGGCCCGGCGCGAGGTGCTGGGCGTGCTGCACCCGGGCGAGCACGGCTCGACGTTCGGCGGCAACCCGCTCGCGGCGGCGGTCGGCATCGCGGTGCTCGAACTGCTGGAGACCGGCGAGTTCCAGCGGCGGGCCGCCGAGCTGGGCGTGATCCTGCGGGACGGGCTGACCGAGCTGGTGGGCAGGGGGGTGCTGGGCTTCCGCTCCCGCGGGCTGTGGGCGGGCGTCGACATCGACCCGGCGATCGGCACCGGGCGCGAGATCAGCGAGCGTCTGATGCGGGAGGGTGTCCTGGCGAAGGACACCCACGGCTCCACGATCCGCCTGGCACCGCCGCTGACGATCACGGCGGAGGAGCTGCGGTCCGCACTCGGGACGCTGGAGCGGGTGCTGGGCTGAGGGCCGGTCCGGGGGGCTCTCCATCCTCGGGTGGAGGGCTCTCCATCGACCCGTGGGTGCTGGTGAGGGCCGGGGTACGGGGCGCAGCCTTGGTCCATGAACTCGCTGCGTCCGGTACTCGTCACCCTCACCGGTGTCTGCTTCCTGGTCTTCGCCGCCGCCTGGCTGCTCGGTGCCGCCTACTTCGGCATCAGAGGCCACGGCGGCGTCCGCGGCTGGCTGCGCGCGTCACGCGCTTCGGCGGGACGCCGGGTCCTGCTGATCGCGGGTGTGGCCCTGTTCCTCCTCCTGGTCCGGCATACCCAGAGCTTCTGGCAGCACCTCCGGTTCTGGCAGCCCGTGCCGGCCCTGCTCGGCGCCCTGCTCGCCCTCGGCTCCACGGCCCTGCTGCTGTGGGCCCGCTGGGTGCTGGGCACGATGTGGGACAGCGTCCCGAACGTCCGGCAGCACCACGAACTGCGCACGGACGGCCCGTACCGGCTGGTCCGCCACCCCATCTACACCGGCATCCTCGGCCTGGTCACCGGCTCGATGCTGGCATGCGGCCTCGGTGTCTGGACCGCCTACCTGGCCGCCGCGGTCCCGTGGCTGCTGCGCCGGGTGCGTACCGAGGACGCCCTGATGGCGGGCGAGTTCGGTGCCGCGTACGACGCCTACCGGTCCCGGGTCCCGGCCCTCATACCCCGGCTGCGCCCCGCCCGGCCGCAGGCGCGCGGCGTCGGTGACGGCGGGCGTTCCCGGCCGGAGTGAATCGCGCCACGCCGTCCGGTCCGGTTGCCCCCGGGGGAAAGTGGCAGCACGCTGTCCTCGCGGCCGAGCCGAGCCGCCGGAGTGAGGAGCGACCCCCTTGTTCTACTACCTGCTCAAGTACGTACTGCTGGGTCCCCTGCTCAGGCTGCTCTTCCGGCCCCGGATCGAGGGCCTGGAGAACGTGCCGGAGACGGGCCCCGCGATCATCGCGGGGAACCACCTCTCCTTCTCCGACCACTTCCTGATGCCGGCGATCCTCAAGCGGCGCATCACCTTCCTCGCCAAGGCCGAGTACTTCACCGGGCCCGGCGTCAAAGGCCGGCTCACCGCGTTCTTCTTCCGCAGCGCCGGACAGATCCCGGTGGACCGCTCGGGCAAGGAGGCGGGGCAGGCCGCGATCCGCGAGGGCCTCGGGGTGCTGGACAAGGGCGAACTGCTCGGCATCTATCCGGAGGGGACGCGCTCGCACGACGGCCGGCTGTACAAGGGCAAGGTCGGGGTCGCCGTGATGGCCCTGAGGGCAGGTGTCCCGGTGATCCCCTGCGCCATGATCGGCACCTTCGAGGCCCAGCCGCCCGGCAAGACCCTCCCCCGCATCCGCCCCGTCACCATCCGCTTCGGCGAGCCCCTCGACTTCGCCCGCTTCGCGGGGATGGAGCAGCAGAAGGCTGTCCTGCGGGCAGTCACCGACGAGATCATGTACGCCATCCTGACCCTGTCCGAGCAGGAGTACGTCGATCAGTACGCCGCCGTCGCCAAGGCCGAGCGGCCCACGGAGAGGAGTGCGAGGGAACACGGTGTCCCGAGGGCACCGCTCGGCTGACCTCGACCCGGCGTCCGTCACCCCAGCAGGGCCCGCCCCTCCTCCAGCACCCGGCGCAGCCGCAGCGCGTCCGGGGCGAGGGCGGTGACCAGGGCGGCGGGACCGGGCAGCGGCATCAGGGCAGCGTGGTCCCCCAGCATCCGGGGCGCGGGCGGGTGCTCGGCGAACTCCGGCCGGACGACGAGGAGCTGGCCGACGGTCCGGTGACCCGCGAGGGCGGCGGGGCCGTCCCAGCCGCCGGGGGCACCGGGACCGCAGGACAGCTGCTGGTCCAGGACGGTACGGCCGGCGACACGCAGGGTGAGGCGGGTGGTGAGCAGGCCGGGGCGCTCCCCCGCCCGGCCGAGCACCTGCTCTTCGCGGAGCACCAGCCGGGCGCCCGCGGCGAGTTCGGCCATGGTGGTGACGCGCAGATCGCTCCCGGTGGCCGAGATCAGCTGTTCGGGCAGCCAGTGCAGTTCGGCGCCGTCGGCCACGTCGAGCCGGACGTCGTAGCGGGCCTCGCCGGGGGCCTGGCCCGGCAGGGCGAGAGTGGCGGCGGCGGAGCCGAGGTGCAGCCGGGCGCCCTCCTCCACCCGGGCGTTCAGGGTGAACCGGTCGCCGCCGAGAGGGCCGCTCATCGCGCCGACGACCACCACCCGGGCCTCGACCCCGTTCCCCCGGGTGCGGCGCGGCGCCAGGGGGCCCGAGCCGTCCAGCACGGGCAGCGCGGTACCACCGCGGCCGTCGGCACGGGCCACGATCCGGGCATCGGCCCGGACACCGGTGCGGGTCATGCCGTCCACGCGGCGAGCCGTGCGCGGACCCAGGCGGCCACCTCGGCGACACCGCTCTCGCCGCGCAGGGACTGGAGCACGACGGGGAGTTCGGCGCGCTGGGCCTTGGCGTCGGCGGCCATCCGGGCGAGGTCGGAGCCGACATGGGGGGCGAGGTCGGTCTTGTTGACGATCAGCAGGTCGGCGGTGGTGACGCCCGGTCCGCCCTTGCGCGGGATGTCGTCGCCGCCGGCCACGTCGATGACGAAGATCTGCGCGTCCACAAGACCCCTGGAGAAGGTGGCGGTGAGGTTGTCGCCGCCCGACTCCACCAGGATCAGGTCCAGCGGGCCGACGGCGTCCTCCAGGTCCTCGACGGCCTCCAGGTTGGCGGAGATGTCGTCCCGGATCGCGGTGTGCGGGCAGGCGCCGGTCTCCACGGCGGTGATCCGCTCGGGCGGCAGCACGGCCTGGCGCAGCAGGAACTCGGCGTCCTCCCGGGTGTAGATGTCATTGGTGACGACGGCGAGGGACAGCTCGTCCCGCAGCTCCCGGCAGAGCGCGGCCACGGTGGCGGTCTTCCCCGATCCCACGGGTCCGCCGAGCCCGACCCGCAGGGCACGGCGCGTTCCGTCCGGGCGGTGGGCGTCGGCGCTCACGGCGGCGGGACCGTGGTGGGTGTGGTCGAGGTGCATGTACGGCTCCTGGAGGCCGGGGGCTGGTGCGGAGGCGGTGGTGCGGGGGCGGCCGTTCTCCGGCCTGGTGATCCGGGGCGGGTGGTTCGGGGCGGGTGGTTCGGGGCGGGTGGTTCGGGGCGGGTGGTTCGGGGCGGGTGGTTCGGGCGGGAGGTTCCGGCTGGTGGCTGGGTCGGATGGAACGGGGAGGTGGCACCGGGAGGTTCAGGAGGCGAACAGCCGGGCCGGCCACGCGGCGTGGGCCTCGGCCATGATCTCCAGCAGCGGGCCGGACGCCGCGGGCAGCGCCTGCGGCCCTTCCCCGGCCGCCGCTCCCGCCGCCTCGACCGCCGCCCGCGCGACCTCGTCCAGCTCCGGTGCGAGCCGGGCCAGTACGCCGGTGGCGTCGAAGGGGTCGAGGCTGAGCAGTCGTACGGTCGCGGTCGCCGGTCCGCTCACGCTCTCGTACAGGGCGCAGTACGCCGCGTCGGGGGCCCCCAGGCCGGCCGCCCGAGCGGTGAGACCGAGGACCACGGGCTGGTGGGCGCCCTTGGGGAACCACCGGGCCAGCTCGTCGAGTTCGGCGCACGGCCAGCTCGCCCGCGCGGCCCGCAGCAGCTGCCGGCCGAGCCGGCGGGCGGCGAGCCGCAGCGCGGGCGAGGGCGTGCGGGCGTCCGCCGCCGCGTCCAGCTCCCGGGGGTCCAGGCCGAGTGCGGCCGCCGCCGCGAGCGCGCCCGCGACCAGTCCGGCCGTGTGCAGCCGGCCCCGGCAGAAGTCCTCCAGGTCGGCGGCGCAGGTGATGCGCCCCGCCTTGACGGCGGCCTCGGCCCCGCCGGAGTGGGCGTGTCCTCCGGCGGGGAAGCGGCCGTCGGCCAGCACGAGCAGTGCCGCGTGTGTCATCACGGTGCCGTCGCCGCCGTCAGAAGAGGAAGTAGCGCTGGGCCATGGGCAGTTCGACGGCCGGGCTCGCCTCGACCAGCTCGCCGTCGATGTGCACGGCGAAGCTGTCGGGATCGATCCGGACGTCGGGCCGGGCGTCGTTCTCCCGCATGTCGGCCTTGGTGACCGCGCGCGTGGAGTCGATCGCCACGAACCGTTTGCCGAGCCCGAGCCGTTTCGGCAGCCCGTCCTCCAGGGCGAGGGAGGAGACGAAGTTGACGGAGTTGGCGGCCGGGGCGCGGCCGATCGCGCCGTACATCGGGCGGGGCAGGATCGGCTGCGGGGTGGGGATGGAGGCGTTGGCGTCGCCCATCTGCGCGTAGGCGATCTGTCCGCCTTTGAGCACGAGGAGCGGCTTCACACCGAAGAAGGCCGGTTCCCACAGCACGAGGTCGGCGAGCTTGCCCTGCTCCACGGAGCCGGTCTCGGTGGCGAGGCCCTGGGCGAGGGCCGGGTTGATGGTGTACTTGGCGACATAGCGCCGTACCCGGTGGTTGTCCGCCCGGCCGTCACCGGGCAGGGCGCCCCGGCGCCGCTTCATGACGTGGGCGGTCTGCCAGGTCCGCAGGATCACCTCGCCGACCCGGCCCATGGCCTGGGAGTCGGAGGAGATGATCGAGATCGCGCCGAGGTCGTGGAGGATGTCCTCCGCGCCGATGGTGGAGGGCCGGATCCTGGACTCGGCGAAGGCGAGGTCCTCGGGGACGGCCGTGTTGAGGTGGTGGCAGACCATCAGCATGTCGAGGTGTTCCTCGGCGGTGTTGACGGTGAACGGCCGGGTCGGGTTGGTGGAGCTGGGCAGCACATGGGGCTGGGAGACCACGGTCATGATGTCGGGCGCGTGCCCGCCGCCGGCGCCCTCGGTGTGGTAGGAGTGGATGCCCCGGCCGCGGATCGCGGCGAGGGTGTCGCCGACGAACCCGGCCTCGTTCAACGTGTCGGTGTGGATGGCGACCTGGACGCCCGTGCGGTCGGCGACGGTGAGCGCGGCGTCGATGACGGCGGGGGTGGAGCCCCAGTCCTCGTGCAGTTTCAGGCCGACGGCGCCGCCGCGGATCTGGGACAGCATCGCGTCGTGGCTGACCGTGTTGCCCTTGCCGAGGAAGCCGATGTTCAGGGGGTAGGACTCCATCGCCTCCAGCATCCTGGCGAGGTGCCAGGGGCCGGGCGTGACGGTGGTCGCCTTGGAACCCTCGGCGGGTCCGGTGCCGCCGCCGACCAGGGTGGTGATCCCGGACGCCAGCGCCTCGTCGGCGACCTGGGGGCAGATGAAGTGGACATGCGCGTCGATGGCGCCGGCCGTGAGGATCCGCCCGTTGCCCGCGATGATCTCGGTCTCGGGGCCGATCACCAGGTCGGGGTGGACGCCGTCCATGGTGTCGGGGTTGCCGGCCTTGCCGAGAGCGGTGATACGGCCGTCGCGGATGCCGATGTCGGCCTTCACGATGCCCCAGTGGTCCACGACGACGGCCCCGGTGATCACGGTGTCGGGGGTGCCTTCGGCGCGGGTGGCGCGGGACTGGCCCATGGACTCGCGGATGACCTTGCCGCCGCCGAAGACCGCCTCGTCCCCGGCGCGGCCGGGTCCGCCCGAACGGTCCTCCTCGATCTCGATCAGCAGATCGGTGTCGGCGAGCCTGATGCGGTCGCCGGTGGTCGGTCCGAACAGGTCGGCGTAGGCGGCGCGGGAGATCTCAGGCATCGAGCGCACCCCCGGTCCCGCCGCGCAGCCCCGGCACGATCCGGGCGCCGGCGAGGGGGACGAGTTCGACGTCGACGGGGATGCCGGGCTCGAAGCGCACGGAGGTGCCGGCGGCCACGTTCAGCCGCCTGCCGTGCGCGGCGGCGCGGTCGAACTCCAGGCCGGGGTTGGCCTCGGCGAAGTGGTAGTGGGAGCCGACCTGGACGGGCCGGTCGGCGGCGTTGAGGACGGTGAGCCGGGTTGTGGGGCGGCCCTCGTTGGCGTGTACGGGGTCGTCGGCGAGCAGGATCTCTCCGGGAATCATCGCGGCCCCCCTCAGACGATCGGCTCGTGCACGGTGACGAGCTTGGTGCCGTCCGGGAAGGTCGCCTCGACCTGCACGTCGTGGATCATCTCCGCGATGCCGTCCATGACGTCGTCCCTGGTGAGGATCTTGCGTCCGGTGGACATGAGTTCGGCGACGGTGCGGCCGTCGCGCGCGCCCTCCAGGATGTGCGAGGTGATGAGGGCGACCGCCTCGGGGTGGTTGAGCCGGAGGCCGCGGGCCCTGCGCTTCTCGGCGACGTCGGCCGCCACATGGATGAGCAGCCGCTCTTGCTCGTGCGGGGTCAGTTGCACGTCCCACCTCACAGTCCTCGCTCCGGACCGGGCGGGGTCCGGGTGCCGCAGCCACCGCGACGGGAGTCAGGTGTAACACACGGACGAACAGGGACCGACCGTGATCAATGGGGGCACAGAAACCCACCGGTGGCATGGATCCGCAGGCTAGTTCGCCGGAGTTTCAACGACGTTAACCAGCCTTTGGGCGGCTCATGACCGCCCTGTGGCACCGCCCATATCCGAGGTGTCCGGGGCGGTTCAGGACACGCCCGGCCCCCGGTACTCCGCCGCGATGCCGAAGCGCTGGCGTTCACGCGGAGCGGACGGCACCTCGCGCACGGCGGACTCGCGGATGCGGGACACGGAACTGGCCACCTGTTCCCCGCCCGGCTCCTCGGCGGCGTCGAGGGCGTCGAGCCGTGCCAGGTCGGCGGCCGAGACCAGTGCGGCCAGCGGCTTGCCGTGCCGGGTCACGACGACGCGCTCGCCGCCGTACACCACCCGGTTGATCAGGTCGGCGAGCTCAGCCCTGGCTTGCGTCACCGGAATCTCGTAGGCCATACCCCCATCATAACGTCAGGTACGTCCTGTACATTCTGTACAGAAATCGGAGATCGCCGGTCTCCGCCGTGAGGAGGGGTGTGCCCAGATGTACCGACCGTCCGCCCGTTACGTCCTGCCCGAGTTCACCGAGCGCACCGACTTCGGGGAGCGGCGGCTCGATCCCTACTCGAAGCTGTTCGAGAACCGGGTCGTCTTCCTCGGGACACCGCTGGACGAGGCGGCGGCCGGTGATGTGATCACCCAGTTCATGCACCTCGAACACCTGGCCCCGGACCGGGACATCACGCTGTACCTGAACTGCCCCGGCGGCTCGTTCCACGCGATGACGGCGATCTACGACACGATGCAGTACGTCACCTGCGAGGTGCAGACGTACTGCCTGGGCCAGGCCGCCTCGGTCGGCGCCGTGCTGCTGGCCGCCGGCACCCCCGGCAAGCGGTTCACCCTGCCCGGCGCCCGCGTGGTGCTCTCCCAGCCCGAACTGCCCGAGCCGGCGCAGGGCCAGCCGAGCGACCTGCTCATCCAGGCCGACGAACTGGTCAGGCTGCGGACCCTGATGGAGGAGATGCTGGTCCGGCACACCGGGCGCACCGAGGAGCAGGTGCACCAGGACCTGGAGCGCGATCTCATGCTGGACGCGCCGGGCGCACGGTCGTACGGCCTCGTGGACGGCGTGGTGCCGAGCCGCCGGGACCTCCCCGGCGAGCGGTGAACCGGCCGTGCTGCCGGAAGAGCTGCCGCCGCTGCCGGCGCTGACGCACGCGGAGGGCGAGGTGGTCGACCACTATCTGGCGGTGGTCGATCTGCTCGGCAGGATCAACCCGGCCCGGGACGGGGACACCTACCGCGGGCTGCGCGCCGCGCAGGCGCTGGTGCGCAAGGCGGAGGAGCTGCGCGACGCGCTGGAGCTGATGCACGAACGGGGCGAGCGGGAGGTGCACGGGGGCACGTTGGCACGGGCGCTGCGGGTGCTCGACGGTGAGCGCCGGGCCGCTCGCGTCGCGCTCCCGCCGGACGCCGTGGGCTGATCCGGACGGCCGTCGGATCCGGCGGGCGCGGGGTGTCCGCGCGGCCGCCGGGTCCGGGCGCGAAACGGGCCGAACGACGTACCGCCGACCGGTGTATATCCGGATCCGTTTCCGGCTCTCCCGAGTTGCGCGCAGGCCGGCTCCGTGCTCTGTGCGCGGCCGCCTTTTCCCAGGTCCCGGACTACGCACCGGACCTGACGGAGCATCGAAGAGAGCAGCCTCCACCCGAAAGGGCGAGTGGTGAGTAACGCCACAAATCCCCGATTCCGTTGGGATTTTCGGACAGCTGTGGGTCAAGATCCCTGTCTGACGACAAGCCCCCGCCACCGCGGCGGGGCGGTCCGGGCGGACGCCGAGTCCTGCCGCCGCCCGGATGACCGGTCGACAGGAGTGGATCGGCAGGAGTGGAGGACCCAGGCAAGGCGGGTCCCCGGGACGGCCGGCCGTCCGCGTGAGCGGGTGGACGGGTGCCTCGGGCGGCCCTTGGGGTGAAGCCGCGGCAACGCGGCCGGGCAACTTCGCCAGCCCGAATCCGACAGGTCATCCTTCACAGGCGGCTGACGAAGGGTTGCGCATGACTGCGCTCAATCGTGTCCCGTCGCTGATGGCCCGTGCCGGTACGGCCTCGGCCCTCACCCTGGCCGCCGTGGGCGGCTCGATCGCGGTTCCGGGTCTCTCCGCAGACGCCTCGGCCGCGACGCTGGCGACGAAGGCCCTGAACATCGCGGCGTCCAAGAAGGGCGCCCCGTACCAGTGGGGGGCCACCGGGCCGCGGCGGTTCGACTGCTCGGGGCTGACGCTCTATTCGTTCAAGAAGGCCGGGAAGAAGCTGCCGCGCACCGCCGCGCAGCAGTACAACAGGACGCACCACATCTCCTCCGGCAGCCGCAGAGCCGGCGACCTGGTGTTCTTCCACTACGGCTCGAACGTCTACCACGTCGGCATCTACGCCGGTCACAACAAGATCTGGCACGCGCCGAAGAGCGGCTCCGTGGTACGGCTGGAGAAGATCTGGACCAGGAGCGTCTGGTACGGCCGGGTCAGCTGACCCGCCCGAGCACCGGGAGCGACTCCGGCGACCGGGCCGCTCCCTCGTGCCCGTTCCCTCACCCGGCGCCGTCCCGGCCCGCGGGCGGCCCGGGACGGGTCCCGCCCGCCGGATGAACGTTTCGCGGCGCGTCCCGCGGGCTGCCCCGCTACGGCTCCCGCCGGGCCGCCGCCACCGGTTCGGCCGGGACGCTCCAGGGCAGTTCGATGGAGACCGTCTTGCCGCCCTCACCGGTGGGGCGGACCCGGAGCCTGCCGCCGCACTCGGCGGTGAGCCAGCGGATGATGACCATGCCGCGGCCGTTGTCCTGCTGCACGGCCGCGGGCAGTCTCTTCGGGAAGCGCGGATGACTGTCCGTGACGCCGATGCGCAGCTGTTCGTCGCGTTCCAGCGCGATGTCGACCGTGAAGTTCGGGGACTGCCCGAAGGTGTGCTGCACGGCGTTGGTGGCCAGTTCGGAGACGATGAGCCGGACCGTGTCGGCCGCCTCGGTGTCCGACGGCAGGCCCCACTCCGCCAGGGTGCTCACCACGTACGACCTCGCGGCGGCGACCGAGGCGGGATCGCTCGGCAGAGTGACGGATGCTTCCAGGTGGTCTGCCATGGCGACGTCGTCCCTTTCCCACGGGACCGGAGTCCTACATGGAGCGGATGGTTCGAGTACGGTCCCGGACTGGTGCTTCCTCGCCAGACTGCCACCACCGGACCGGTCACGGGGAGCGATCCACCAAGATGTGCATATATCTGTCGCTCGATGCGGTGAACTCTGCGACGGGAGACCGTATCCGGGCGGCCTTCGAGGAGTAAGGAGGAGCCCATGCAGAACGGGCCGGCAGTGCGCCGCCGCAAATTGGGTGCCGAACTGCGCACGCTGCGCACCGGTGCGGGGCTCACCAGTGGGGAGGCGGCCCGCCTGGTCGGCTGGCACCAGTCGAAGGTGAGCCGTATCGAGACGGGCGCCAGTGGTGTGAAACCGGCCGATCTCCGCCTACTCCTGGACGCCTACACCGTGCGCGACACCCAGTTGCGCGAGCTGCTGCTGATGCTGGCGGGCTCCGAGGACGGCGACGGCGACCGCAATCGCTGGTGGCACGCCTACCGCGGAGTGCTCCCCCCGACGTACCGGGACTTCATCAGCCTGGAATCGCAGGCCAGGGCGATGCGCACACTGGAGACGAGCGTCGTGCCCGGTCTGCTCCAGACGGCCGAGTACGCCCGCGCGGTGACCCGGGCGGCCGTCAAGGACCTGGACGAGGAGCGCCTGGACGCGCTGGTGGAGGTGCGCCTGGCCCGGCAGGACGTGCTGCGCTCGAACCCGCCGCTGGAGCTGTGCGCGGTGCTGGACGAGGCGGTGCTGCGCCGGGAGGTCGGCGGTCCCGGAGTGATGGCACGCCAGCTGGAACGGCTGACGGAAGCGGCCCGGCTGCCCCAAGTACGGCTCCAGGTACTGCCGTTCGGGGCGGGGGCGCATGTCGGCCTCACCGGGCCTTTCGTTATTTTCTCATTTCCGAGCACTTCTGATCTCGATGTGGTTGTTCTAGACCAGTTGACGAGTAGCCTCTACCTCGAACGGAAAGAAGACCTCCGGGCGTACTCGGAGGCCTTCCAGACCCTTCAGGACCACGCTCTTTCCCCCCACGACTCGCTGGACTACATCGCCGGGATAGGTGACGGCGCGTAAGGAGGCACCATTGTCAGCCCTGCCTCGGAACGTCCCTGCCAGTACCGACCTGTACGACGTGCGCTGGCTGCGCAGCAGCTACAGCACGGGAGCCAACAACTGCGTGGAGACGGCACGGCCGCGCTCCGGACCCTGGTCCGGACTGCTCGCCGTGCGCGACTCGAAGGATCCCGCCGGACCCGCGCTGCTCTTCTCGGCGGCCGGCTGGGCCGGCTTCGTGGCCGCGCTCCGCTGAAACCCGCCGGCCCCGGCGGGACGCCCGCGGGACCCGATCAGGCGCGGGCGCGCGGCCGGGTCACGCCGGCTCGGGCCGGGTCTCGCCGATCACCCGGACCGCGCGGGCGATCTCGGCCCCGGAGAGGTCCGCGCGGGCGGTCAGCCGCAGCCGTGAGATGCCGTCGGGCACGGAGGGGGGACGGAAACAGCCCACCGCCAGACCCGCCGTACGGCAGTCGGCCGCCCAGCGCACCGCCTGTTCCGGGGACGGGGCGCGTACGGAGACCACCGCGGCGTCCGGACGCACCGCCTCCAGACCCGAGGCGGTCAGCCGTGCGTGCAGTTCCCCCGCCACCTCGCGGGCCCGCGCCGCCCGTTCGGGCTCCCTGCCGAGCAGCCGCAGGGCCGCGAGGGCCGCACCGGCCGCCGCCGGCGCCAGACCGGTGTCGAAGATGAACGTCCGGGCCGCGTTGACCAGGTGGTCGATCACCGGCGCGGGCCCCAGTACCACCCCGCCCTGGCTGCCGAGCGACTTGGAGAGCGTGGCCGTGGCCACCACGTCCGGCGCGCCCGCGAGTCCGGTCGCCTGCGCCGCGCCCCGGCCGCCGTCGCCCAGTACGCCGAGGCCGTGCGCGTCGTCCACGACGAGTCCCGCGCCGCGCTCCCGGCACGCCTCGGCGAGCCGTACCAGCGGCGCCCGGTCCCCGTCGACCGAGAACACGGTGTCCGAGACGACGATGGCCGTCCCCTCGTGGGTGGCGAGGGCCTTGCGCACCGCCTGCGGGTCGGCGTGCCCGACGACCTGGGTCTCGCCGCGGGCGAGCCGGCAGCCGTCGATGAGCGAGGCGTGGTTGCCCGCGTCGGAGACGACGAGCGAGCCGTGCGGGCCGAGCGCGGTGACCGCGGCCAGGTTCGCCGCGTACCCGGAGGAGAAGACCAGGGCCGCCTCGAAGCCGCAGAACGCGGCCAGCTCCCGCTCCAGTTCGGCGTGCAGCTCGGTGGTACCGGTGACGAGCCGGGAGCCGGTGGCGCCGCCGCCCCAGGTCCGGGCGGCCCGTGCCGCGCCCTCGGTCACCTCGGGGTGCCGGGCGAGGCCCAGGTAGTCGTTGCTCGCCAGGTCCAGCAGCGACGAGGCGGCGGGGCGCGGGCTGAGGCGCCGTACGAGCCCGGCCCGGTGGCGCCCCCGGGCCTGCTCCTCGATCCAGCCGAACGCCATGAGTCCTCCGGAGGTTTTGTAGGTAGCGCACAGACCCTAGCTGGCCCGGCCGGCACCCACCGTGTGGCAATACCCCCACGGTGAACGGTGTTCCTTGTGTGAACTCTCCTTGGCCCGGAGCGGTCCCGTAAGACAGGATCGGGCCTCATGGACCTGCTGAACACGCTGGTGGACAAGGGGCTTCGGCGCGAGCTGCCGACCCGCGAGGAAGCGCTCGCCGTGCTGGCCACCTCCGACGACGACCTGCTCGATGTGGTGGCCGCGGCCGGCAAGGTGCGCCGGCACTGGTTCGGCCGGCGCGTGAAACTGAACTACCTGGTCAACCTCAAGTCCGGACTGTGCCCCGAGGACTGCTCCTACTGCTCCCAGCGGCTGGGCTCCGAGGCGGGCATCCTCAAGTACACCTGGCTCAAGCCCGACGAGGCGTCCCAGGCGGCCGCGGCGGGGCTCGCGGGCGGCGCCAAGCGCGTCTGCCTGGTGGCGAGCGGGCGCGGCCCGACCGACCGGGACGTGGACCGGGTCTCGCAGACCATCAAGGCCATCAAGGAGGGGAACGAGGGCGTCGAGGTGTGCGCCTGCCTCGGTCTGCTCTCCGACGGCCAGGCCGAACGGCTGCGCGAGGCCGGCGCGGACGCCTACAACCACAACCTGAACACCTCGGAATCCACCTACGGGGACATCACCACCACCCACACGTACGCCGACCGGGTGGACACGGTGCAGAAGGCGCACGCGGCCGGTCTCTCGCCGTGCTCCGGTCTGATCGCCGGCATGGGCGAGAGCGACGAGGACCTGGTGGACGTCGTCTTCTCGCTGCGCGAGCTGGACCCGGACTCCGTTCCGGTGAACTTCCTGATCCCGTTCGAGGGCACCCCGCTGGCCAAGGAGTGGAACCTCACCCCGCAGCGCTGTCTGCGGATCCTGGCGATGGTCCGCTTCGTGTGCCCGGACGTCGAGGTGCGCATCGCGGGCGGCCGTGAGGTGCATCTGCGCTCGATGCAGCCGCTCGCGCTGAACCTCGCCAACTCCATCTTCCTCGGCGACTACCTGACCAGCGAGGGCCAGGCGGGCAAGGCCGACCTGGACATGATCGCCGACGCCGGTTTCGAGGTGGAGGGCGCCGAGCAGGTGACCCTGCCGGAGCACCGGGCGGGCGGCGGTGGCTGCCACGAGGGCGGCACCGCCGGCTGCCACGACTCCGCCGCGGGCGGCTGTCACGAGGGCGCGGGGGTCTGCGGTCCGGCACCCGCCGAGCCGGCCGCCGAGCCGGTGTCCGCGAACGAGCCCCGCACCGACCTGGTCGCCGTCCGCCGCCGGGGCGCCGGAACGGATCTCGCGCCCAATGCCTGACCTGCCCCACCTGAGCGTCCCCGAGCTGCTGGAGCTGGACCGGCGGCACGTCTGGCATCCGTACGGTCCGATGCCCGGACGTGCCGAACCGCTCGTCGTGGAGTCGGCGAGCGGGGTCCGGCTGCGGCTCGCGGACGGCTCCGGCGAGCTGGTGGACGGCATGTCGTCGTGGTGGTCGGCGATCCACGGCTACAACCACCCCGTGCTCAACGACGCGGCGCGGCGGCAGCTGGAGCGCATGAGCCATGTGATGTTCGGCGGGCTCACCCACGAGCCCGCCGTCCGGCTGGCGAAACTCCTTGTCGACATGTCGCCCGAGGGTCTGGAGCATGTGTTCCTGGCCGACTCCGGCTCGGTGTCGGTCGAGGTCGCCGTCAAGATGTGCCTCCAGTACTGGCGCTCGCTCGGCCGGCCCGGCAAGCAGCGGTTGCTGACCTGGCGGGGCGGGTACCACGGGGACACCTGGCAGCCGATGTCGGTGTGCGACCCCGAGGGCGGGATGCACGAGCTGTGGTCCGGCGTGCTGCCGCGCCAGGTCTTCGCGCAGGCGCCGCCGGCCGGGTACGAGGAGTCGTACGCGGAGCATCTGCGCGAGCTGATCGGGCGGCACGCGGACGAGCTGGCCGCGGTCATCGTGGAGCCGGTGGTGCAGGGCGCGGGCGGGATGCGCTTCCACTCCCCGGCGTATCTGCGGGTGCTGCGCGAGGCGTGCGACGCGCATGACGTGCTGCTGGTGTTCGACGAGATCGCGACCGGTTTCGGGCGTACGGGCGCGCTGTTCGCGGCGGACCACGCGGCCGTCACCCCGGATGTGATGTGCGTGGGCAAGGCACTGACCGGCGGCTATCTGACGATGGCGGCCACGCTGTGCACGGCCCGGGTGGCCGACGGCATCTCGCGGGGCGAGGTGCCGGTGCTGGCGCACGGGCCGACGTTCATGGGCAATCCGCTGGCGGCCGCCGTGGCCTGCGCGTCCCTGGAGCTGCTCACGGGCCAGGACTGGCAGGCGGAGGTCAAGCGGATCGAGGCGGGCCTGACCGCGGGACTCGCCCCGGCCGCCGGGCTGCCGGGCGTGCGGGACGTGCGGGTACTGGGCGCCATCGGGGTCGTCCAGCTGGACCACGGGATCGACATGGCCGCGGCCACCCGCGCGGCCGTCGGGGAGGGCGTGTGGCTGCGCCCGTTCCGCGATCTGGTGTACACGATGCCGCCGTACATCACCTCGGACGACGACGTGGCGAGGATCGCGCGCGCGGTGTGCGCGGCGGCACGGGAGGGATGACATGCCGGTACTGGTGATCACGGGGACGGGCACGGAGGTCGGCAAGACCGTCACGACGGCCGCCGTCGCCGCCGCGGCGCTCGCGGCCGGGCGCTCGGTGGCCGTCCTCAAGGCCGCCCAGACGGGGGTACGGCCCGACGAGCGGGGGGACGCCGACGAGGTGGCCCGGCTCGCCGGCGCCGTCACGGCGGAGGAGGTCGCCCGCTATCCCGAGCCGCTGGCCCCGGGCACGGCGGCGCGGCGGGCCGGCATGGCGCCGGTGCAGCCGCAGGAGGTGGCCGAGCGGGCCGCCAAGCTGGCCGCCGGGCACGATCTGGTGCTGGTCGAGGGCGCGGGCGGGCTGCTCGTGCGGTTCGACGCGGCGGGCGGCACGCTGGCCGACGCGGCGCGGTCGCTGGGCGCGCCGGTGCTGATCGTGGCCCAGGCGGGCCTGGGCACGCTGAACGCCACGGAGCTGACGGCGCGCGAGCTGCGCCGCCGCGGGCTGGAGCCGTTCGGCGTGGTGATCGGCAGCTGGCCCGCCGAACCCGACCTGGCCACCCGGTGCAACGTCGCCGACCTGCCCGAGGTCTCCGGCGCGCCCCTGCTGGGCGCCCTGCCCTCGGGCGCGGGTTCCCTGCCGCCGGCCGGCTTCAGGGCGTCGGCCCCGGGCTGGCTGTCCCCACGGCTGGACGGCACGTGGGACGCGGAGGCGTTCCGGGCACGCGAAGGGGCCTAGGAGCGCCGGAGGACTCACCGGAGCGGACGGTGGGGATACTTCCCCCGTGTCCGTGATGTCCGGGAGGTCGGTATGCGGCTGGGGTCCGAGGCGCCGGGGCGGGGCCCCGTGCGGCATCCGGTGTTCGCCCGGTACTACGCGCGCGCCAGTGCCGGGGCGGACACGCGGCTCGGGTTCGCCGGGGTGCGGGGGCGGCTGCTCGCCGGGCTGACCGGCCGGGTGATCGAGGTCGGCGCGGGCAACGGGCTCAACTTCGCCCGCTATCCCGCCACCGTGGCGCTGGTCGTCGCCGTCGAGCCGGAGCCGCTGCTGGGCCGGTTGGCGCGCGAGTCGGCGCGCCGCGCACCGGTACCCGTCGACGTGGTGCCCGGCACGGCGGAGGCGCTGCCCGCCGAGAGCGGGGCGTTCGACGCGGTCGTGCTGTCCCTGGTGCTGTGCAGCGTGCGCGACGTGGCGCGGGCGCTGGGCGAGGCGCACCGGGTGCTCAGGCCCGGCGGGCAGGTGCGGTTCTTCGAGCACGGGAGCGGCGGCGGGCGGGCGATGCGGCTGACCCAGCGCGCCCTCGACCGTACGGTGTGGCCCGCGCTCGCCGGGGGCTGCCATCTGGCCCGGGACCCGGTGGCCGCGCTGCGCCGCGCCGGGTTCGAACTCGGGCCGTACCGCGGCCTGTCGCTGCCGGAGCACGGACCGCGGCTGCCGGCCTCGTACTGTGTGCTGGGGACCGCCTGGCGGCCCGGTGGCGGACCGGGCGCCTCCTGATCACAGGCTCCAGCGGCGCAGTTCCCGGGCGATGTCGTCGATGCTCGCCGCGCCGTCCTTGACCAGCCGGGCGAGGTCGCGGACCTGTTCCGGCGTGGTGACGACCTTGGCGCCGCTGGCGACCAGATAGGCGTAGGCGACCGCGGAGGCGAACAGCGCGTTGGAGCGTTCGAGCGCGGGCACGTGGATGAGCAGCTGGAGGAGGGCGGCGGCGCGCGTGTAGGGCGTCTCGTACACCGGCACGCCGAAGATCTCCGCCCGGTGCCGGGCGACGGCCGCGATCAGCGCGCCCCAGTCGGCGACCTGCGGGTCCCCGGGGGTCTTCTGTTCGGCGAGCATGAGCAGCCAGGCGAGGTCGATGCTCAGCCCGTTCGGCGAGTCGCTCAAGGGATCAGCTGCGTCCTTCGCCCGCGGCGGTGCCGCGCGCCTCGGTGAACTCCTCGGCGAACACGGACTCGTACTGCTTCATGAAATCGGCGGCGGCCTCCACGAAAGTGCGGCCCGCTTCGCCGGTGTCCTGTCTGACCAGTTCCTCGATGTAGCGGTTGACGCTCATCCCGCGGGCCAGCGCGCGCTCGCGCGCCGCGCGGGCGGTCCCCTCGTCCACGCGCACGTTCAGCTGGGTCTTCGCCATGCCTCGACGCTAGCGCCCGAGTGCTAGCAAGGGCAAGCGGGAGCAGGAGCACAAGGGGGCGCACGGGCGCGTCCGGGCGGGGCCCGCCGTCACACCGCCCGCGGCCCGGTGGCATGCCCGCGCGCGCCGCCGGCGACGGCCGCGGAATCCGGGTCCGGCCCCGATTCCCCCTGTGGGCCCGGTCACATTAGGCTCACCCGGGACAGCTCGAACCGGTGACCGGGAGGCGGTCTTGTCCACATCCGCTGCCGCACAGCACGCCCCCGGCCGCGCGCCGGGCGAGGGGACCGCGGCCCGCGCCCGCGGGCTGACCAAGGCATACGGCGCGGGCGAGACCGCGGTGCTCGCGCTGGACTCGGTGGACGTGGACGTCGCACGGGGCCGGTTCACCGCCGTGATGGGGCCCTCGGGGTCCGGCAAGTCCACGCTGATGCACTGCCTGGCGGGGCTCGACACGGTGTCGGCCGGGCAGGTGTGGCTGGGCGAGACCGAGATCACCGGGCTGCGGGAGCGGGAGCTGACCCGGCTGCGGCGGGACCGGATCGGGTTCATGTTCCAGTCGTTCAACCTCATCCCGACGCTGACCGCCGCCGAGAACATCACCCTGCCGATGGACATCGCGGGCCGCGAGCCCGATCAGGCGTGGCTCGACCAGGTGATCGACACACTCGGGCTGGGCGGGCGGCTCGGGCACCGGCCGAGCCAGCTGTCGGGCGGTCAGCAGCAGCGGGTGGCGTGCGCTCGGGCGCTGGCCTCCCGGCCCGAGCTGATCTTCGCCGACGAACCGACCGGAAACCTCGACTCGCGGGCCGGTCTCGAGGTGCTGGGCTTTCTGCGCGGCGCGGTGGACGACCTGGGGCAGACCGTCGTCATGGTCACCCACGACCCGGGCGCCGCCGCCCACTCCGACCTGGTGCTCTTCCTCGCCGACGGGCGGCTCGTGGACGAACTGGCCCGGCCGACGGCGGAGCGGGTCCTGGAGCGCATGAAACGGCTCGACGGGGAGCGGGCGGAACGGCTCGACGACACCCGCGGCCCGGGTGCCGCGCGGGAGGACTGACCGGTGCTCAAGGCGACCCTGAGGAGCTTCCTCGCGCACAAGGGGCGGCTCGCGCTGTCCGCTCTCGCCGTGGTCCTGTCCGTGGCGTTCGTCGCGGGCAGTCTGATCTTCTCCGACACCGTCGCCCGCACGTTCGACCGGCTGTTCGCCTCGACCGCCGCCGACGTGACCGTGCAGCCGAAGCGCGACCTGATGGCCGCGCGGGCCAGCGGCGCGGTGCAGACGCTGCCCGCCTCGCTGCGGGACGAGGTGGCGAGGGTCGACGGAGTGGCGGCGGCGCGCGCCGACGTGCAGGTGCAGAACCTGGTCGTGGTCGACCGCCACAACCGATCCATCAGCCCGACCAACGGCGCGCCCACCCTCGCCGGCTCCTGGTACCCGACCCGGCGCAGCCCGGTGGAGCTGACCTCCGGGCACGCCCCGCGAGGTCCGGACGAGGCGTTGCTCGACGCCGACACGGCCGGGAGGCGGAAGGTGCGGATCGGCGACACGCTGACCGTGCAGGCGCAGCCCGGCACCTTCCGGGTGCGGGTCGTCGGGATCGCCTCGTTCACCACGACCAACTCGGGCGCGGCCCTGCTCTACCTGGACCCGGCGGTGGCCGGGCGCCGGCTCCTCGGCTCGGCCGCGCGGGCCACCGGCATCTCCGTGGACGCCGCCCGAGGGGTCTCCGACGAGCGGCTGGCGCACCGGGTGGTCGCGGCGCTCGGCACGAGGGCCGCGACGTACGACGTGCGGACGGCGGACCAGCAGGCCAAGTCGGCGGCGGCCGCCCTCGGCACGTTCCTGGACGTCGTCAAGTACGTGATGCTGGGGTTCGCCGGGGTCGCGCTCCTGGTCGGCGTGTTCCTGATCGTCAACACCTTCTCCATGCTGATCGCCCAGCGCACCCGGGAGCTGGGCCTGCTGCGCGCGCTGGGCGCCGACCGGCGGCAGGTACGGCGTTCGGTGCTGACGGAGGCGCTGCTGCTCGGCCTGGTCGGCTCGACGCTGGGCCTCGCGGCCGGGATCGGGCTGGCCTTCGGGCTGATCGGGCTGATGCGGGCGTTCGGGATGAATCTGGGCGCGGCCCAAATGGTGATCGGCTGGGGTACGCCCGTCGCCGCGTACGTGGTCGGGCTCGGCGTGACATTCGTGGCCGCCTATCTGCCCGCCCGGCGCGCGGCGGCCGTCTCCCCCATGGCGGCGCTCGCGGACGCCGAGGTCGCCGGTGCGGGCAAGCCGTTGCGGGCGCGGGCGATCGCGGGTGCGCTGGTCGGGGCCGTGGGCGCGGCGGCGCTGGCCGGGTGCGCGGCGGCCACGCGCACCGGTCCCGCCGCGGCCCTGCTGGGCGCCGGGGTGGCGTTGACGCTGATCGCGACCGTGGTGGCCGGGCCGCTGCTGGTGCGGCCGGTGATCCGGGTGCTGGGCGCGGGGTTCCCCGCGCTGTTCGGAGCGGTCGGCGTGATGAGCCGGCGCAACGCGCTGCGCAATCCACGCCGGACCGGCGCCACGGCCGCCGCGCTGATGGTGGGCCTGGCCCTGGTGGGCGGGATGTCGGTGGCGAGCGCGTCCATGTCGGCGTCGTTCGACCAGCAGATCGACAAGCGGCTCGGCGCCGACTTCACGGTCCAGAACGCCAACTTCACCCCGTTCACCCGGCAGATCGCCGACCGTGTGGCCGCGACCAGGGGAGCCGGGCTCGTCGTGGCGCAGCGGCTGACACGGATCGCCGTACGGCTGCCCGACGGCGGCCGGGTGGAGACGGGCGCGGCCGGCTACGGCCCGGGGCTGGACGACGTCGTGCACATGTCCTACGCGCGGGGCGGTTCGGCGGCCGCGCTGGCCGACGGGCACCTCGCCCTGGACGCGGGTTTCGCCCGGGACCACGGGGTGCGGCTCGGCAGCGTGCTCCCGGTGGAGTTCCCGGGCGGCCGCCGGGCCGGGCTGACGGTCGGCGCGCTCACCGAGCAGTCCGCCACCGGCGGTTTCGGCGACCAGGGCGGTGTCTTCCTCGGCCTCGGCACGCTGGAGCGGTACGCGCCCGGCGGCCAGGACTCCGCGCTGTACGTGAACGCCGCGCCCGGCACCGCTACGAAGGAACTGCGCCCCCGCCTCGAACGGGCGCTCAAGCCGTTCCCGCAGGTGCAGGTGCGCGACCAGAGCGACTACAAGCAGCTGGTCCACGACCAGATCGGTGTGCTGCTGTACCTGGTGTACGCGCTGCTGGGCCTGGCGATCGTCATCGCGGTGCTCGGCGTGGTCAACACCCTGGCCCTGTCGGTGGTGGAGCGCACCCGGGAGATCGGGCTGCTGCGCGCGATCGGCCTCGGGCGGCGGCAGTTGCGGCGGATGATCCGGCTGGAGTCGGTGGTGATCTCGGTGTTCGGCGCGGTGCTCGGTCTCGCCCTCGGCCTGGTGTGGGGCGTGTGCATGCAACGGGTGCTGGCGCTGCGCGGGCTGACGGCTTTCGCGATCCCCTGGGGCACGATCGTGGCCGTGGTCGTCGGCTCGGCCTTGGTGGGGGTCGTCGCCGCCGCGCTGCCCGCGCTGCGGGCCTCGCGGATGAACGTGCTGGCCGCGATCGCCCACGAGTGAGCGCCCGCCGGATGCCCCGGCACCGGTGTGATGGAATGCCGGCTGAAGATCAATTCGCTTACGGTTGAGGAGACTTCATGCCGCGCCCGTTCCGCTTCGGGGTCAACCTGCTCACGCCCGCGTCCGGGGCCGAGTGGCGCGCGAAATGCCGTCGCGCCGAGGAGCTGGGCTACGACGTGATCCTCGTCCCCGACCATCTCGGCTGGGTGGCGCCCTTCCCCGCGCTGGTGGCGGCGGCGCAGGCGACCGAGCGGCCCCGGGTCGGCACGCTCGTGCTCAACGCCGGTTTCCACAACCCGACGCTGCTGGCCCGGGAGGTCGCGACCACGGACGCGCTCACCGGCGGGCGGCTCGAACTCGGCCTGGGCACCGGCTATGTGCGGGAGGAGCACGAGGCGGCCGGGCTGCCGTTCGGCTCCCCGGGCGAGCGGGTGGACCATCTGCGGCGCACGGTGGAGGAGTTGGAGCGGCTGCTCGGCTCCGCGGAGCACCAGCCGCGTCCGGCGCAGGACCGGGTGCCGCTGCTGATCGGCGGCAACGGCGACCGGACGCTGCGGCTGACCGCCGAGCACGCCGACATCGCCGCCTTCTCGGGCGTCCGGACGGGGAGCACCACATCGCTCGAACCGCTCACCGCCGGCGAGCTGGACGAACGGGTCGGGCGCTACCGGGAGCTGGCGGCCGGCCGGGCCTTGCCCGCTGAGCTGAACCTGCTGATCCAGCAGGTCGCCGTCACCGACGATCCCGGGTCGGCGCTCAAGCCGGTGCTGGAGCGGCGAGCGGACCTGACTCTTGAGGCCATGCTGGCGCTGCCGGTCATGCTGGTGGGCCCGCTGGAGGACGTCGTGGCGAAGGTCAGGGCGCAGCGCGATCGGTACGGATTCACCAACCTGACCGTCCTGGAGCCACAGATGGAGGCGTTCGCGCCGGTGATCGAGCGGCTGCGCGCCGAGTCCGCATGATGGAAACCCCGGCGCGGGGAACCCGTCCGCGATCAGGGTGGCCGTATGAACGAGCCGCGCATACGTCCCGCCGTACCCGACGACCTCGACACCGTGCTCGCCTTCTGGCGGGCGGCCGCCGAGGGCACCAGCATCAGCGACGACCGCGCCGGGGTGGAGCGCCTGGTGGCGCGCGACCCCCAGGCGCTGATCCTGGCCGAGCTGGGCGGTGAGCTGGTCGGCACCGTGATCGCGGCCTTCGACGGCTGGCGCTGCCATCTGTACCGGCTCGCGGTGGCTCCCGAGCGGCGGCGCCAGGGCATCGCCACGGCCCTGCTGGCCGCCGCCGAGGAGCGCTTCGTACGCCTCGGCGGGCGGCGCGCCGACGCGATGGTGCTGGTGCGCAACGAGCGGGCGCGGTACGCGTGGAGTGCGGCCGGGTACGGGCCGCAGGAGCAGTGGCGGCGCTGGGTGAAGCCGCTGACCGGCTGACGCGATGGGTCGTCCACAGGCTCCCCGGCATTGCTTTGCCCATCCTTTACCATGGAGGGAGCACTCGGTCCTCTGTGAAAGGTAGTGAGCGTCCACCCATGGGCGAGCCCCCTGGCCCGCGACACCGCGCGTCCCGCCGTTCCCTGTCCGATCCTGGGACGGGGGTGACCCGATGACCGAAGTGCTCCTCCTCCTGGTGGCGATCCTGCTGTCGGTCGCCTGCGGCGTGTTCGTGGCCGCGGAGTTCTCGCTGACCACGGTCGAGCGCGGCGAGCTGGAGCGGGCCGCGCAGCGCGGTGAGCGGGGTGCCGCGGGCGCCCTGAAGGCCGTACGGAACCTGACGTTCCAGCTGTCCGGCGCCCAGCTCGGCATCACCGTCACCAACCTGGTCGTCGGCATGCTCGCCGAGCCCTCGATCGCCAAGCTGCTCGCCGGGCCGTTCCGCGCCGTGGGCCTGTCGGGCGGCGCGGCCCGATCGGCGGCGCTGGTGCTCGGCACCGCCCTGTCCACGGTGTTCCTGATGGTCGTCGGGGAGCTGGTGCCCAAGAACTGGGCGATCTCCTCGCCGCTGGCCGTCGCCAAGCGGGTGGGCACCCCGCAGCGCTGGTTCAGCGCCGCCTTCCGGCCCTTCATCTCCCAGCTGAACAACACGGCCAACCATCTCGTACGCCGGCTCGGTCTCGAACCCGCCGAGGAGCTGGCCTCCGCGCGCGGGCCGCAGGAGCTGGCCGCGCTCGCCCGGCACTCCGCCAAGCAGGGCGCCCTGGAGGCGGACACCGCCGAGCTGTTCGTCCGGACGCTGAACCTGGCCGACCTGACCGCGGAGAACGTGATGACCCCGCGCGTCCAGGTGATCGCCCTGGACGAGCAGGCGACCTGCGAGGACGTGGCGAACGCGACCCGGGCGACGGGCCTGTCCCGCTTCCCGGTCTTCCGCGGCAACCTCGACTCCGTCGTCGGCACCGTGCACATCAAGGACGTCCTCGCGGTGCCCGCCGAGCACCGCCGCCACCGCCGCATCTCGCATCTGATGCGGGAACCGCTGCTGGTGCCCGAGTCCCTCACGGTCGACCGGCTGCTCGACCGGCTCTCCGGCCGCCGCACCATGGCCGTCGTCATAGACGAGTACGGCGGCACGGCGGGCGTGGCGACCTTGGAGGACATCGTCGAGGAGGTCGTCGGCGAGGTGCGCGACGAGCACGACCCGCACGAGACGCCCGACCTCGCCCCGGCCGGCGCGGACGAGAGCGGCCGGGCCCTGTACTCGGCCGACGGCGCCGCCCGCACCGACCAGCTCGCGCGCGTCGGGCTCCGGGTGCCCGACGGGCCGTACGAGACCCTGGCCGGTCTTCTCGCCACCGAGCTGGGCCGGATACCCGAGGTGGGCGACCGGGTGGAGATCGCGGGCTGGCGCCTCGACGTGGTGGACGCCTCCGGCCGGCGCGCCGCACGGGTGCTGCTGCACGCGCCGCTGGACGACGAACGCGGGGACAAGACGACGGAGGGGGCGCGGTGATCGCCGTACAGCTGCTGATCGGACTGGCCACCCTCGTGGTCAACGCGTTCTTCGTGGCCGGTGAGTTCGCGCTGATCTCGGTGCGCCGCTCGCAGATCGAGCCGCTCGCGCAGGAGGGCGACCGGCGGGCGAGGAGCGTGCTGTGGGGCCTGGAGCACGTCTCCGCGCTGCTGGCCGCCGCCCAACTCGGCATCACGCTGTGCACGCTGGTCCTCGGTGTGGTCGCCGAGCCGGCCATCGCGCACCTGCTGGAGCCGGTGTTCCACACGGTGGGCGTGCCGCTGGGCGTGGGCCATGCGGTGTCGTTCGTGATCGCGCTGACCCTGGCGACGTATCTGCACATGCTGCTGGGCGAGATGGTGCCCAAGAACATCTCGCTCGCGGAGCCGGTGCGCGCGGCGCTGCTGCTCGGGCCGCCGCTGGTCGCGCTGTCCCGGGCGCTGCGCCCGGTGATCTTCACGGTGAACACGTTCGCCAACACGCTGCTCAAGCTGCTGCGGGTGGAGGCCAGGGGCGAGGTCGCGGCGACCTTCACGGACGCCGAACTCGCCGAGATCGTCAAGGACGCGAGCGAGGCGGGCCTGATCGACGACCGGGCGCAGGAGCGGCTGCACGACGCCCTGGAGCTGGGCAGCCGCCCGGTGCGGGACGTCGTGGTGCCCCTGGAGCGGGTGGTGTACGCGCAGGTGGGCGTCACACCGGAGCAGCTGCAACGGCTGTCGGCCGAGTCGGGCTTCTCCCGGTTCCCGGTGGTCGATCCGGGCCGCCGGATCGTCGGTTACCTGCACGTCAAGGACGCGCTGGACGCCCTGCCCCAGGACCTGCCGTTCGAGCTGCGCGACATGCGGCCCATCGCCCGCGTCAAGGCGGACACCCCGCTGGACGACGTGCTCACCGCGATGCGCGGCAGCCGCAACCATGTGGCGGCCGTCCTCGGCGAGGACGGCCGCCTCGCCGGGCTCGTGACCATGGAGGACGTGCTGCGGGAGCTGTTCGGGCAGCCGGCCTGAGCACGCGCGCGCCCCGCCGTGTTCCGCCAGGTTCCCCACTCCGACCGACCGCTGGGTATGGAGCCGGGATACCATCGCTGACGCCATGCAGACGAATCCCACTCCTCCCCCGTACACCAGCCTGGTCGCGGTCGGCGACTCCTTCACCGAGGGCATGTCGGACCTGCTGCCCGACGGCTCCTACCGGGGCTGGGCGGACGTGCTCGCCGCGCGGATGGCGGCGAGCACCCCCGGCTTCCGGTACGCCAACCTCGCCGTGCGCGGCAAGCTGATCGGACAGATCGTCGACGAGCAGGTGGACCGGGCCGCCGCCATGAACGCCGACGTGGTGACCCTGGTCGGCGGGCTCAACGACACCCTGCGGCCCAAGTGCGACATGGGCAGGGTGCGCGGGCTGCTGACCGAGGCCGTGGAACGGCTCGCGCCCTCCTGCCGAAAACTCGTGCTGATGCGCAGCCCCGGCCGCCAGGGCCCGGTCCTGGAGCGGTTCCGGCCGCGCATGGAGGAGCTGTTCGCCACCGTGGACGAACTGGCCGCGAAGCACGGCGCCCTCGTCGTCGACCTGTACGGCGCCCCCTCGCTCGGCGACCCCCGGCTGTGGGACGTGGACCGGCTGCATCTGACGGCAGACGGGCACCGCCGGGTCGCGGAGGCGGTCTGGCAGACGCTCGGCTACCCGCCCGAGGACACCGAGTGGCAGGCACCGATGCCGGCCACCGCGCCGCCGGGCTGGCCGGCCCGGCGGGCGGCGGACGTCCGGTTCGCCCGGCAGTACCTGCTGCCCTGGATAGGCAGGCGGCTGACCGGCCGCTCCTCCGGGGACGGCCTGCCGGCCAAGCGCCCGGAGCTGCTGCCGTACGGGACGAACGGGGCCCGAGAGGCGTACGAGGGGCGGGCGTGACGGGGGGGCCTCGCGCTCTCGTAGCTTCCGACGAACGGGGGCGTGGCGCCGACCTGCACAAACCGCCAGTAGAATCTGGACACGTGACTTCAGCGCCCGCCAAGCCCCGCATCCCGAACGTCCTCGCCGGACGCTACGCCTCCGCCGAGCTCGCCACGCTCTGGTCGCCCGAGCAGAAGGTGAAACTGGAGCGGCAGCTCTGGCTCGCCGTGCTGCGGGCGCAGAAGGACCTCGGCATCGAGGTGCCGGACGAGGCGATCGCCGACTACGAGCGGGTCCTCGACACCGTCGACCTTGCCTCGATCGCCGAGCGCGAGAAGGTCACCCGGCACGACGTGAAGGCGCGGATCGAGGAGTTCAACGCCCTCGCCGGGCACGAGCACGTGCACAAGGGCATGACCTCCCGTGACCTGACGGAGAACGTCGAGCAGCTCCAGATCCGGCTCTCCCTGGAGCTGATGCGCGACCGCACCGTGTCCGTCCTCGCCCGCCTGGGCAAGCTGGCCGGCGAGTACGCCGAGCTGGTCATGGCCGGCCGCTCGCACAACGTGGCCGCGCAGGCCACCACCCTGGGCAAGCGCTTCGCGACCGCCGCCGACGAACTGCTGGTGGCCTACGGCCGCGTCGAGGAACTGCTCGCCCGCTACCCGCTGCGCGGCATCAAGGGCCCGGTCGGCACCGCGCAGGACATGCTGGACCTGCTGGGCGGCGACGCGGCGAAGCTCGCCGAGCTGGAGCAGCGGATCGCCGCCCACCTCGGCTTCTCCCAGGCGTTCACCTCGGTCGGCCAGGTCTACCCGCGCTCGCTGGACTACGAGGCCGTCACCGCGCTGGTGCAGCTGGCGGCGGCGCCGTCCTCGCTGGCCAGGACGATCCGGCTGATGGCCGGCAACGAACTGGTCACCGAGGGCTTCAAGCCGGGCCAGGTCGGCTCCTCGGCGATGCCGCACAAGATGAACACCCGCTCCTGCGAGCGCGTCAACGGCCTGATGGTGATCCTGCGCGGCTACGCCTCGATGACCGGCGAGCTGGCGGGCGACCAGTGGAACGAGGGCGACGTGTCCTGCTCCGTGGTGCGCCGGGTGGCGCTCCCGGACGCGTTCTTCGCGCTGGACGGCCTGCTGGAGACCTTCCTGACCGTGCTCGACGAGTTCGGCGCGTTCCCGGCGGTCATCGCCCGTGAGCTGGACCGCTACCTGCCGTTCCTCGCCACCACCAAGGTGCTGATGGGCGCGGTGCGCGCCGGGGTCGGCCGCGAGGTCGCGCACGAGGCGATCAAGGAGAACGCCGTCGCGACCGCCCTCGCCATGCGCGAGCAGGGTGCCGAGCGCAACGATCTGCTGGACAAGCTCGCCGCGGACGAGCGGCTGCCGCTGGACCGTGCGCAGCTGGCCGCGCTGATGGCCGACAAGCTGTCCTTCACGGGCGCCGCGGCCGACCAGGTCGCCGTGGTCGTCGGCCGGATCGAGGAGATCGTCAAGCAGCGCCCGGAGGCCGCCGGCTACACCCCCGGAGCGATCCTCTGACTCCGCTTCCCTCGAAGGCGGACCTGGAGGCCGCCCGCGACCGCCTCGTCCCGGACGTGGTCGCGGGTGGCCTCCGTGTCCTCTTCTGCGGCATCAACCCGGGGCTGATGACGGCGGCCACCGGCCACCACTTCGCCCGTCCGGGCAACCGGTTCTGGCCGGTGCTGCACCTGTCCGGCTTCACCCCGCGACTGCTGGCACCGGCCGAGCAGCGGGACCTGCTCTCGTACGGCCTCGGCATCACCAACGTCGTCGCCCGCGCCACCGCGCGGGCGGACGAGCTGACGGCCGAGGAGTACACCGAGGGCGGCCGGCTGCTGACCGAGAAGGTACGGCGCCTCGCACCGCGCTGGCTCGCCGTGGTCGGCGTGACCGCCTACCGCGCCGCCTTCGCCGACCGCACCGCCCGCACAGGCCCCCAGCGACGGACCATCGGCGACACCCGGATCTGGGTCCTCCCCAACCCCAGCGGGCTGAACGCCCATTGGACGGCGGCGACGATGGCGGAGGAGTACGGCCGGTTGCGGCTGGCCGCGGAGCAGTAGCTCAGGCGTCCCTGCGGCTGACGGACCAGGCGCCCGCCAGGAGAGCCGCCGCCGCCCACAGGGCGCACACCGCGAGGCCGGACCAGGGACCGAGGGGACCGTCCCAGGCGCTGTGCAGGGCGACCTGGCCCGCGCGGTCGGGAAGGAAGTCGGCGATGCCCGAGGACATGTCGCCGATCACGAAGGACACGGTCAGCAGGAACGGGATCAGGACCGAGAGGGTGGCGACACCGCTGCGCAGTACGGCGGTGAGGCCCGCGGCGAACAGGGCCATCAGGGTGAGCTGGAGGTCGCAGCCGACGGCGCCGCGCAGCCCCTGGGGCCAGGTCGGGCCGGCTGCGCCGAGGACGGCCTTGCCGACCAGGAGAGTCACCGCTCCCGTGAGCAGTCCCACGACGAGCACGGGCAGGGCGATCGCGACCACCTTGGCGGCGAACCAGCGCGGCCGGTCCGGGGTGGCCGTCAGCGTCAGCCGCAGTGCCCCGCCCCGGAACTCCGCCGCCACGGCCGTCGTCCCGAAGGCGATGGCGGCGATCTGTCCGAAGCCGATGCCGAAGAACGCCGAGAACAGCGGGTCGGGGTCGTTCTCCTCGGGCGAGGCCGAGGCGAGCGCGGAGAAGGCGGCCGTGACGAGGACGATCGCGGCCAGCGAACCGACGAGCGAGCGCAGGCTGCGGATCTTGATCAGCTCGGCGTGCAGAACCGGGGCGAACGGCATGGTCAGACCTCCTGGGGCTGGGTGCTGAACTCGGCCTCGGCCGCGGTCAGATCGAGGTACGCCTGCTCCAAGGTGCCCTCGCGGTAGGCCAGTTCCAGCACGGGCACGCCCTCCCGGGCGAGCAGGTGGCCGAGTTGCTCGGCGCGGGCGTGCCGCACCGTCCAGGCGCCGTCCGCATGCCGGACGGCGTCGTGGCCGTGCCGGGCGAGCAGTTCGCCGAGCACACCGGCGTCGGCGCTGCGCACCCTGACCTCGGGCTGGACCCGGGCGTCGATGAACTGCCGCACGGAGGTGTCGGCAAGGAGGCGGCCGCGGCCGAGGACGACCAGGTGGTCGGCGAAGGAGGCGGTCTCGTTCATCAGGTGGCTGGACACCAGGACGGTACGGCCGTCGGCGGCGAGGCCGCGCAGCAGGGTGCGGATCCAGACGATGCCCTCGGGGTCGAGGCCGTTGGCGGGCTCGTCCAGCAGGATCACCTCGGGGTCGCCGAGCAGGGCCGCGGCGATGCCGAGCCGCTGGCGCATGCCGAGCGAGTAGGTGCCCACCCGGCGCCGGGCCACCTCGGCGAGACCGGTCCGTTCGAGGACCGCGTCGACGCGGGCACCGGGGACGCGGTTGCTCGCCGCGAGGGCCCGCAGATGGTCGCGGGCGGTGCGCGAGCGGTGCGCGGCCCCGGCTTCCAGCAGGGCGCCCACCCGGCGCAGCGGCTCGCGCAGCGCGGCGTACGCCCGGCCGCCGATGGTGGCGGTGCCCGAGGTGGGGCGGTCGAGGCCGAGGACGAGACGCATGGTGGTGGACTTGCCCGCGCCGTTGGGGCCGAGGAAGCCGGTGACCCGGCCGGGGCGGACGCTGAAGCTCAGACCGTCCACGGCCCGCCGGGCGCCGTACTCCTTGGTGAGGTCGCGTACGTCGATGCTGGTCATGACCTCAGCCTGACGGGGCAGGGGAGTTGGCGCCTCCCCCGCCGGCGGGGACCGCCTCCCCCGGGCGGGGGAGGTCCGTTGTCGGCGGCGGGTGCGACGATGAGCCCATGGTCCGCCTCCTGCGCCCGTTGCTGCGCGGGACGACGTACACGCGGCTGCTGCATCTGTGGGTACCGATGCTGATGGAGAGTCTGTGGCTCTTCATCGACCCCTCGCGCCCCTGGGTGCCCGCCCTGGTGCTCGTCCCGCTCGGACTGCTGCCGGCCGTCCGCCGGGGCGAGGGCGTCCAGGCGCGGTTGCTGCTGACGCCCGACGCACCGGATTCCGGCATATCCGAGGCCCCGGCGGCGAGTTGGCGGGAGCGGCTGCGCACGGTGGGGTGGCTGGAGCTGCGCTGGGTGCTCGGCTGGACGATCTGCTACGTCACGGTGCGACTGCTCGTCGCCGCGGTCGAGCTGGCGCGCTGCGCGTGGGGGCACGTACCGTCCGGGGCGCCGTTGCTGGACCGGCTGCCGCCGGCGCGCGCCTGGGCCCTGGCCTCACCTGTCGCCCTGCTCGCCCTGTACGGCGCGGTCGTCGGCCTGGGCGTGCTGGTCACGGCGTGCGCGCGCCTGCTGCTCGGGCCGTCGGCCGCCGAGCGACTGGCCGCGCTGGAGGAGCGCACCGAGCAACTGCTCGAACGGAACCGGATCGCCCGGGAGTTGCACGACTCCATCGGGCACGCGCTGACGGTGGCGGTGGTGCAGGCGGGCGCGGCGCGCGCGGCGGCCGATCCGGAGTTCACCGACCGGGCGCTCGGCGCGGTCGAGGAGACCGGCCGGGCCGCGCTCGCCGATCTGGAGCGGGTGCTGGGGGTGCTGCGTGAGACCGGGCGGCCGGCGAGCGCCCGGCCCACGCTGGCCGAGGCGGACCGGCTCCTGGAGTCGGCGCGGGCCTCGGGGGCGACGGTGGACGCCGAGGTGTCGGGGCCGGTCGCGGCGGTGCCGGGGCCGGTGTCGCGCGAGGGCTACCGCATCCTCCAGGAGTCGCTGACCAACGTGTTGCGGCACGCGGGCGCCGTACCCGTGCGGGTCCGGGTCGCGGTCACCGACGACCGGCTGCTGCTGCGGGTGCGCAACGCCCTGCCGGAACCGATACCCGGACCGGGCCGCGGCAGCGGGCTGCGCGGCATACGGGAGCGCGCCGCCCTGCTCGGCGGCACCGCGCACACCGGCCCGGAGCGGGACGAGTGGCTGGTGCGGGTGGAACTACCGCTGGGCCGGACGGCATCGGGGGTGATCTAGTCTGGCCGGATGCCGGTCACCGTACTCCTCGTCGACGACGAGCCACTGGTCCGCGCGGGGCTGCGGGCCGTGCTCGGGGCGCAGCCCGACATCGAGGTGGTGGGTGAGGCGGCGGACGGCGCGGCGGTGATCCCGCTGGTGCGTCGGCTGCGCCCCGACGTCGTGGCCATGGACGTACGGATGCCGCTGCTGGACGGCATCGAGGCCACCCGCGCGGTGCTGCGCACGGTGGCCGACCCGCCGAAGATCCTCGTGGTGACCACCTTCGAGGACGACGAGTACGTGTACGAGGCACTGCGCGCGGGCGCCGACGGGTTCCTGCTGAAGCGGGCCCGGCCCGCCGAGATCGTGCACGCGGTGCGGCTGATCGCCGAGGGCGAGTCGCTGCTGTTCCCCGCCTCGGTACGACGGCTCGCCGAGCGGTACGGCGACGGCGCGGGCAGGCCCGCGCGGGCCGGGACGGCGCGGACGCGGCTGACCGGGCGGGAGGCGGAGGTGCTGCGGCTGATGGCGCGGGGGCTGTCCAACGCGGAGATCGCCGCCCGGCTGGTGGTGGGTGCGGAGACGGTCAAGTCGCATGTGAGTGCCGTACTGGCCAAGCTCGGTGCGCGCGACCGGACGCAGGCGGTGATCGCGGCGTACGAGTCGGGGTTCGTGGAACCGCGCTGAGCCGGCTGTTCCGCTCCGGCCCAGCCCGGCGCTCGCCGGGGCGGTGCGGGACGAGTACGATCCGGCCAACACGCCCGCGAGCTGGGAGGACGGACGGTGGGGCAGCTGACCGGCGGCGATCCCTCGCTGCTGCGAAGGATCAACTCCGCGGTGGTGCTGCACGCGCTGCGGGCCACGGACTGTGCGACGCTCACCGAGATCGCGCGGGTCACCGGGCTGTCCCGGCCCACGGTCGAGGGCGTGGTGGAGGGCCTGATCGAGGCGGGGCTCGTGGTGGAGCGAGCCGCCGACGAGGGCATCGCACGCCGGCAGGGGCGCCCGGCCCGCCGGTTCCGGTTCCGGGCCGAGGCGGGGCATCTGCTGGGCCTGGAGATCGGCCCGCACCGGGTCGCGGCGCTGCTGTCGGACCTGGACGGGCGGGTGCTGGGCCGGCAGGCCAAGGAGGTCACCGAGACGGCGTCGGCGGACGAGCGTCTGGACCGGCTGCGCGGCACGGTCGCCGAGTTGCTGCGGCGTTGCGGGGTCCCCCGGGACTCGCTGCGCGCGGTGGGCGTGGGCACGCCCGGCATCGTGGCGGGCGACGGGACGGTGCGGCTGAGCACGGCGCTGCCGCAGTGGACGGGGCTGAACCTCGGTGAGCGGCTGGGCCGTTCCTTCAAGTGTCCGGTGCTGGTGGAGAACGACGCCAACGCGGCGGCGGTCGCCGAGCACTGGAAGGGCGCGGCGGACGGCACCGACGACGTGGTGTTCGTACTGGCCGGGCTGAGCCCCGGGGCGGGCGCGCTGATCGGCGGCAGGCTGCACCGCGGCTTCGGCGGGGCGGCCGGGGAGATCGGGGCGCTGCACCTGCTGGGCCGGGAGGCCACCCCGGAAACCCTGCTGTCCACGACCGACGAGCCGTTGCACCCGCTGGACGAGCAGGCGGTGGCCCAGGTGTTCGCGCTGGCGCGCGAGGGCGATCTGCGGGCGCGGGCGGCCGTGGAGCGGTTCATCCAGCGGCTGGTGCACGACGTGGCCGCGCTGGTGCTGGCGCTCGATCCGGAGCTGGTCGTGATCGGCGGCTGGGCGGCCGGACTGGACGGCGTCCTGGAACCGCTGCGCCGCGAACTGGCCCGCTACTGTCTGCGGCCGCCCCGGGTGGCGCTGTCCGCGCTGGGCGAGGCGGCCGTGGCCACCGGGGCGCTGCGGCTGGCCCTGGACCATGTGGAGGAACAGTTGTTCGCGGTGGAGGGCACGGTGACGGCGCGCCGCTGACGACACCCGGCAGGACGCCTCCGGGGCGTGGGACTTCGCCGTCTACGGCGCCGCGAGGCCCGCCCCGGCCAGCAGTTGGTCCGCCACGAGCCGGGCGCCACAGTCGCCGACGAGGATCGTGTAGTGGTTGGTGCCGGGTACGCGCAGGGTGCGGACCCGCTCGGGGTCGAGCTTCGCGGCGGCGAGGCGGTCGCCGTCGTACAGGCCCTGCGGCTCGTCCATCAGGCCCCGTTCCGCCCAGAGCAGTCGCGCGGGCAGCGGCAGTCGGTGGATCGCCTCGGCCACCTCGCCGCCGAGCTGGTCGATGCCGTCGACACGGACGGCCTCGATCGCGCAGGAGGAGCGCATTGCGGGTTCCTCGCCGACGAGATCGCGCTGGATGTAGGCGTCCACCCAGGGCGACCAGGCGGCGGCGAAGCCCGGGTGCCGCCGCCAGAAGGCCCGGTAGGCGTCCCGGTCCTCGAAGGTCGTCGACAGGCGGGCCATGGCCGGGCCGAGTACGGCGGCGATCAGCTCGTCGGGCTCCGGTCCGGCCGGCACGGGGAAGGTCACTCCGCCGTCGACGAGCAGCAGGGCGGAGGGCAGCCCGGGGTGGCGCACGGCGGTCAGGGCGGCGGTGAAGGCGCCCATGGAGTGGCCGGTGAGCACCACGGGGCCGGGGGCCAGCCGGGCGGCCACGGCGGCCATGTCGTCGGCGTGCGCGGCGATGCCGTACGGGCCGGGCAGGTCGCTGCTGCGGGCCCGGCCGCGCAGGTCGGGGGCGAGCAGGGTGACGCGGCCGGTCAGATGGTGGGCGACCCGGGCCCAGGACAGGCCGTTGGCGGTGATGCCGTGCAGGGCCAGCACCACGGGGGCGGCGGGGTCGGCGGCGGGCCAGCGCAGTACGGCCAGATCGCCGCCGTGCACGGGTACGCGCAGCTCCTCGTGCGCCGGTATCTCTGCTGCGGGCTGGATGCGGCTCATGGCGGAACGGTCTCCTCGCGGTGCGTGGTCGCCCGAATCATAGGAGCGTCACACGGCCGAGGACATGGTGCCGGCCGCGACTCCCCCGCACCGGTGCATGGTGCCGGCCGCCACTTCCCCGCACCGGCGCGACCGGTGCGCGCCCCGGATGAGTTCCGGGGCGCGAGGACGGGTCGGGAAGACCGCCGGTGAGCCGGAGGCCCGGCGGGCCGCCGCGTGGATCAGGAGGCCCGCCGGGCCGGGTCGTGGTGGATCTCCACGCCGGCGCTGTCGCCGAAGGTCAGCCGGCAGGTGTCGGCGCGGTAGGTCGCCACGGAGAGGGCGGCGGTGCGGCCCTCGACGGTGAAGCGGGTGGTGACGACCAGGACGGGCGAACCGGGCAGCCGGTCCAGCTCACGGGCGTCGTCCGCGCGCGCCGAACCCAGTTCGACGGCGCGGTCCTGGCCCTCCAGGTCCAGACGGTGCAGCTCCCGCAGCACCGCACGCGCGCGGGCCGCTCCGGAGGGCGCGTCGATGGCGGTGAGACCGGGCACCGAGGCGGCCGGGATGTGCAGGAGTTCGGTGGCGACCAGCTGGCCGCCCGACATCCGGGAGCGGCGCACGGTGTGCACGGGTTCGTCCGCGCCGGTCTCCAGGGCGGCGGCGACGGCCGCGGCCGGAATCTCCTGGGCACAGTCGACGGCCTGCCAGGCGTCCCCGGCGGCGCCGGGCCAGGAGTGCTGTTCGCCGCCGACGGCCACGCCCACGCGCGGTGGCGCGACGGTGGTTCCGACGCCCCGGCGACGCTGCAACCGGCCCTCCAGCTCCAGCTGTTCGAGGGCCTGACGGAGCGTCGCACGGGCCACGCCGAAGCGGGCGGCCAGATCGCGCTCGTTGGGCAGGATCTCGCCGACCGAGAACTCGGAGTCGAGCGCCTCGCTGAGCACGGTCCTGAGATGCCAGTACTTCGGTTCCTGCACCGAATCCAGCTGCGTGGTCCCCACCCTGTCCTCCGCAAGAGCCGTGGTGCGGCGGTTTTTAGCGCCCTTGTTTATTAAAGGTTGTTGCACTTCTCTGCCGACCATAGGGCGGCCGACACCCTTGGTCAAGACCAATCCTCGCCCCCGGACGTACGGGCGGCGGGGGCCGCGGCGCAGCGTTCACGAGGCGTTCGCACGCGGTGGTCCGGGTGACATCACGGCAAAGCCCCCGTCGCGGGACGGGGGCTCGGGTCCGCATGCGGTTCAGTGCTCGGCCAGGTGGCGCAGCTTGTCGGGGTTGCGCTGGATGTAGACCGATGTCACGCGGCCCTCCATGGCGTCCAGTTGGAAGAGGCTGTCGGGTTTGCCGCCGGACAGGATCAGGACGGCCGGGCCGCCGTTGGCCTCCAGCAGCCGCAGCGTGCGGCCGGGTGATCCCGCGGCGGGGGCGACGGCGGCCAGGAAGCGGGCCACCTTGTCGGCGCTGTGCATGATCCGCAGGGCCGCTCTGGCCTTGCCGCCGCCGTCGGAGACCAGCCGGACGTCCGGGGCGAGCACCGACATCAGTCCGTCCAGGTCGCCCCCGGACGCGGCGGCGAGGAACCGCTCCGTCAGCTCGCGGCGCCGGCCGGGGTCGACGTCGTAGCGCGGCCGCCGCTCCTCCACGTGCCGGCGGGCCCGCCGGGCGAGCTGCCGTACCGCCGGTTCGCCGCGGTCGAGCAGGGCGGCGATCTGTGTGAACGGGAAGCCGAACGCCTCCCGGAGCACGAACACCGCGCGTTCCAGGGGCGAGAGCGACTCCAGGACGACCAGGACGGCCAGGGAGACGGTGTCGGCGAGGACGGCCCGGTCTGCGGCGTCGGGGGCGGTGTCGCCGTACTCGGTGACGTACGGCTCCGGCAGCCACGGCCCGATGTACGACTCGGCGCGCGACTGCGCCTGGCGCAAACGGTCGATGGCCAGTCGGGTGGTGATCCGCACCAGATAGGCGCGGGGTTCGCGGACCTCCGCGCGGTCGGCACGGGACCAGCGCAGCCAGGCGTCCTGGACCACGTCCTCGGCGTCGGCGACGCGGCCGAGCATGCGGTAGGCGACGCCGGTGAGCAGGCTCCGGTGTTCCTCGAAGACCTCGGTCGCGGGGTCGGCGGTCATGCTCTCATCCCATCCGACACGCCCCGGCGCTGTCCACTCGGAATCTGGCCGCTCGCGAACGCGCCGGATCACAATGACCGCGCGGACCGCCGGGGGCCGGCGGCCGGTGAGCCGGAGGTGTGCGATGCGGTACGGGGTGCTGGGCACGGGCGAGGTGGGGCGGACGCTGGCGGGGCGGCTGGTGGAGCTGGGGCACGAGGTGACCCTGGGGTCGCGCACCGCGGACAACCCGGTGGCGCGGGAGTGGGCGACGGCGGTGGCCGGGCGGGCGCACGCGGGGACGTTCGCGCGGGCCGCGGAGGCGGGCGAGGCGGTGATCAACGCGGTGAGCGGGCGGGTGGCACTGGACGCGCTGCGGGCGGCGGGCGCCGCGCACCTGGACGGCAAGATCCTGGTCGACGTCTGCAACCCGCTGTCCTTCGAGGGCGGGCTGCCCCGGCTCGACCCGGTGGAATCGGACAGCATGGGCGAGCGGATCCAGCGGGCGTTCCCGGGGGCGCGGGTGGTCAAGACGCTGAACACCGTCAACTTCAAGGTGATGGTCGATCCGGGACGGGTGCCGGGCGAGCACCATATGTTCGTGTGCGGGGAGGACGCGGCCGCGAAGCAGCGGGTGACGGCGTGGCTGGGCGAGTTGGGGTGGCCGGCCGCGCGGGTGCTGGACCTGGGGGGTATCGCGGCGGCGCGGGCGACCGAGATGTATCTGCCGCTGTGGTTGCGGATGTCGCGGGTGTTCGGGCACGCGGACCTCAACGTGGAGGTGCGGCGGGCGGGTTGACGGCGGTCCGGTCACGGCCGCTCCGGGGCTACCCGTCGGTAGCAATCGCTGACAAGCTGTCCACGGCGTCCGTCAGCAGCCGAGCCGAGGAGCACCCATGTCCGCCACCGTCTCCTTCACCGTCCCGACCCCGCGCGACCCCGAGGACGTGGCCGTGTCCTACGCGCGCGTGGGGCGCGGCGAGCCGCTGGTCCTGCTGCACGGCATCGGGCACCACCGGCAGGCCTGGGACCCGGTGGTGGACATCCTCGCCACCGAGCGCGAGGTGATCACCGTCGACCTGCCCGGCTTCGGCGCGTCCCCCGCGCTGTCACCCGCCCTCGCCTACGACCTGCCCACGACCAGCACCGTACTGGGCGCCCTGTTCGACACGCTGGGGCTGGAGCGCCCGCACGTCGCGGGCAACTCGCTGGGCGGCCTGCTCGCCCTGGAACTGGGCCGCGAGAAACTCGTACGGTCCGTCACGGCCCTGTCCCCCGCCGGATTCTGGACGCAGGCCGAGCGGCGGTACGCCTTCGCGACGCTGCTCGCGATGCGGGGGATCGCGCAGCGGCTGCCGGTGCCCCTGGTGGAGCGGCTCAGCCGAAGCACGGCGGGCCGCACGGCGCTGATGAGCACCATCTACGCCCGCCCCGCACGCCGCGACCCCGCGGCCGTGGTGGCCGAGACCCGAGCGCTGGTGGAGGCCACGGGCTTCACGGCCACCCTGCGGTCCGGCAGCACCGTCCGCTTCACCGACCCGCTGCCCGGCCTGCCGGTCACCGTGGCCTGGGGCAGCAGGGACCGCCTCCTCCTGCGCCGCCAGGGCGTCCGCGCCAAGCAGACCATCCCGCACGCCCGGCTGATCCGCCTGCCCGGCTGCGGACACTGCCCGATGAACGACGACCCGGCGCTGGTGGCGCGGGTGATCCTGGACGGGAGCCGGGGTGACGCGCCGAGGGCGGACTAGGGTCCTTCGTCCGGACCGGGCCGGACGAAGGACGCGGGGCCCGCTGCCGGCCCCGCTCCCCCGACACGATCCGATGGAGTGGCGCTAGGCCGAGAACGACCCCGCACCGCCCGGCACATGTGTTCCGAACCCGGGCTGCACCACCAGCGAGGGGCCGAGGCAGAACGGGTTGCCGTAGATCCGCACCGGCTGGTCCGAGAGGTTGGACAGGACGTGGGCGAGCGCGGGCAGCCGCCGGCAGCCCGCCGGGTCGTGGTACACGTCGAGCGGCTGCACCTCGGTGGAGAAGACCACGACGTCTCCCGACGCGGCCGCCCGCGCGGATCCCGCGAGACCCAGCGTCGCGGCGGCGACGGCCAGGGAAACCAGAACTGCCTTCACGCGCACGATCATCCTCCACCACCGATGCTCCCCGCTCCGTTCGCGGGCTCGTCCCAGGGCTATCGCGCGGGCGCCGCCCCGATCCATCCGTTCCGGGCCGGTTCACCCGATCAGCTCACGCACGTTCACCGGCCCGGGAACCCCGCGCCCCGGCCGGGCCGGCCGGTGGCCGCCGGTTCCCCGACCGGGTTCCCGTACGCTTCGGGCCATGCCGCGCGCCGGCGTCATCCCCCGGCGCGCGGCACCCTCAACTCTGCCGCGATGGGCGGGGTTTCCTCCGCTCCGGGCACGGCCGCGGGCTGCTTCGGACAGGAGCCGGGCAGGAGCGGTCGTAAAAGATGGAACAAATAGGGCGGAGCATGCTTTACCTGTCGGTCACAATCAGTTCGTGATCAGGCAACACGCTTCCCTCACAGTGGTTGTATGACTCCGGATATGTCTGATGTGACCCGCGCCCGGCACGGCCGGCCCGTGCACCACTGGCGGCGGGACCTTGTGGAACTGGCCGCCCTCTTCACCGCCGTCGCGGTGGCCGACGGGGTGGCGAACCTGATCGGGCACGGCCCCGACGGCCCCGCCCTGCTGGCGATCTCGGCGCTCGCGCTGGCCGCGACGGCGGCCTTCCACACCTGGTGGGCACGGTGCCACGGCCACGCCCCGCCCCCGCCGCCGGCCGGTGATACCGGTGCCCGGCAGGCCGCCACGGCGCGGTCGGCCGGGCCGGGCGACGGCGCCGACGGGATGCCCGGGACCAGCACGCTGTGGCGGATGCGGACGACGGTCCAGGACGAGCCCGGTTCGCTGGCCGCGCTGTGCACGGCGCTGGCCGGGCACCGGGTGGACATCCTCAGCCTCCAGACGCATCCACTGGCCGACGGCACCGTGGACGAGTTCCTGCTGCGGGCGCCCGGGGCGCTGAGCGCGGCGGAGCTGACGCGGGCGGTCGCGGCGGCCGGGGGCGCGTCCACGTACATCGAGCGGGCCGACGCCCACGATCTGGTCGACGCCCCGACGCGGGTGCTGGGCCTGGCCACCCGTACGGCACTGGACGCGGCGGAACTTCCGCTGGCGCTGCGGCAGTTGCTCGGCCGGTGCACGATCCGATCGCTGCCCGGCCGGGGTCGTGACCAGGAGGAGGTGCCGGCGGAGGGGGTGCTGGAGGAGACGGTCATGCGGCTGCGGGCACCGGAGGGCGGTGTGCTCAGCGTGGAGCGGCCGTATCTGCCCTTCACTCCCACCGAGTTCGCGCGGGCGCGGGCGCTGGTGGAGCTGGACGCCCGGCTGGGCCCGCGGCTCCCGGACGGGCAGGACACGCTGACGCTGCCGGCGGGCGACGACATCGCCGTGCGGCGGATCGACACGGGTGGGCTGGCGGCGGCCAAGGCGATGCACGAGCGCTGCTCGGCCCGCACGCTGACGCTGCGCTACCACGGTCCCGTCGGCGACGCCGACCGCTACCTCCACCATCTCCTCAGCCCCCGCTTCGGGCGGACGCTCGCGGCGCAGACGTCCACCGGACGGATCGTCGGCCTCGGGCACCTGCTGTGGGACGGCGACGAGACGGAGGTCGCGCTGCTGGTCGAGGACGACTGGCAGCGGCGGGGCGTCGGCGCCGAGTTGCTGCGGCGGCTGGTGGCGATGGCCCGGGAGGCCCACTGCGACAGCGTGTACGCGGTGACTCAGGCGTCCAACACGGGCATGGTCACCGCGATGCGGGGCCTCGGGCTGCCGCTGGACTACCAGGTGGAGGAGGGCACCCTGGTGATCACCGCGCGGCTGGCCGCGGAGCCCTCGGCGCGCCCGGCGTACGACACGGCCCACCGGGACTGACACCGGCGGGGCCGCCCCTCCCGGTCCCGCGGGCACCGGGAGGGGCGGAAGCGGTCACCGGTCCGTCAGCCCGTCGCCTCCGCCGCCCCGACCGGCACCCGGGCGGGCACCCCCAGCGCCTGGTCCAGGTCGGCCCAGAGGTCGTCCACGTCCTCCAGCCCCACCGAGAGCCGCAGCAGCCTGTCGCCGACCCCCGCGCCCCGTCGGTCGTCGGCGTCCACGATGCGGTGGCTGATGGACGCGGGATGCTGGATCAGGGTGTCCACGCTGCCCAGGCTCACCGCGGGGGTGACCAGCCGCACCCGGGAGATCAGCTCGTGCGGATCGCCCTCCACCTCGAAGGCGATCATCGCGCCCCCGATCCGCGGGTAGTGGACACGGGACACCCGCGGGTCCGCGGCGAGGCGGCGGACCAGTTCGGCGGCGCTCGCGGAGGCCGCCCGGACCCGGACCGGCAGGGTGGACAGGCCGCGCAGCAGGAGATAGCCGGCCAGCGGGTGCAGGACGCCGCCGGTGGCGAAGCGGATCTGGCGCAGCCGGCCGGCCAGTTCCTCGTCGCAGGCCACGACCCCGGCCAGCACGTCCCCGTGCCCGCCCAGATACTTCGTGGCGCTGTGCAGCACCAGCCGCGCGCCCTGCTCGGCCGGGCGCTGGAGCACCGGCGTGGCGAAGGTGTTGTCGACCAGCAGCGGCACCGAGCCGCACGCGTGCGCGACGGCCCGCAGGTCCAGCTCGGCGAGGGTCGGGTTGGCCGGGGACTCGACCATCACCAGGCCGGTGTCCGGACGCAGCGCGTCGGCGACGCCGGCCGGGTCGGTCCAGGTCACCTCGGTCCCGAGCAGCCCGGCGGTCAGCAGGTGGTCGCTGCAGCCGTACAGCGGCCGCACGGCGACGACATGGCGCAGTCCGGCCGCCGACCGGGCCAGCAGCACCGCGCTGAGGGCCGCCATGCCGCTGGCGAACGCGACCGCGCTCTCCGTGCCCTCCAGGCGGGCCAGCGCCGTCTCGAAGCGGGCCACGGTCGGGTTGCCGAGCCGGCCGTAGACGGGCGGCCCCGCCGGGTCGGCGCCGTCGGTGGCGAAGGCGTCGATGCGCGCGGCCTCGCCCCGGCTGTCGTAGGAGGGGTAGGTCGTGGACAGGTCGATCGGCGCGGCGTGCAGCCCCTGGCGGGCGAGATCGTCGCGGCCGGCGTGCACGGCCTCGGTGGCGAGGGCTCTCGGTGCGGGGCGTACGTCGTCGTAGGCACCCGTGGTCGCTGTGTCCATGACGGGAAGGGTGAACATCGAACGGGATACCCGGATGGAACCCCGTGCTATGTTCGGCCAATGGCCGAATCTGTCGTACTGGATCCGGTGGATCTCCAGCTGCTGCGGCTGCTGCAGAACGACGCCCGGATCACCTACCGCGATCTCGCCGCCCAGGTCGGGGTGGCGCCCTCGACCTGTCTCGACCGGGTGACCCGGCTGCGCCGCTGCGGCGTGATCCTCGGGAACCGGCTTCGACTGGATCCGGCCAAACTCGGCCGCGGTCTGCAGGCGCTGCTCTCGGTCCAGGTCAGACCGCACCGCAGGGAACTGGTGGGCCCGTTCGTGGAGCGGGTGCGCGCGCTGCCGGAGGCTCGCTCGGTCTTCCATCTGACCGGCCCCGACGACTATCTGGTGCATGTGGCCGTCGCGGACATGGCGGATCTCCAGCGGCTGGTCCTGGACGAGTTCACGGCGCACCGCGAAGTCGCCCGGGTGGAGACCCGGTTGATCTTCCAGCAGTGGGAGTGCGGGCCGCTGCTGCCGCCCGGCCACGCCGACAGCTGAATCCCCGCCGCCCCGGTGACGCGGAGATCCCTCTCGTACGAGGATGGGCGGCATGTCTGAGATCAACACCCCGCTGCCCCGCCAGGTCGCCGACGCGTACGTCGACGAGCTGATCGCCCTCGACCCGGTGACCGGCACCTTCCTCGGTGTGCCGGCGAGTTCGCGCACGCTGCCCGACTACTCGCCCGCGGGCCAGGAGGCGCTCGCGGAGCTGTCCCGGACCACCCTCGCCAGGCTGGACGAGGCGGAGCGCGGCCCCGGCGCCGACAGTGACGTGGAACGGCGCTGCGGACGGCTGCTGCGGGAGCGGCTGACCGCCGAGCTCGCCGTGCACGAGGCGCAGGAGCATCTGCGCGCCGTCGGCAACATGCACACGCCCGGCCACTCGGTGCGGGACGTCTTCACCGTGATGCCGGCGGAGACCGAGGAGGACTGGGCGGCGATCGCCGAGCGGCTGCGCGCGGTGCCGGGCGCGATCGCCGGCTACCGCGAGTCGCTCCAACTCGGTCTGGACCGGAAGCTGTTCGCGGCACCGCGGCCGACCGAGACCTTCATCGGGCAGCTCGGCGAGTGGATCGACACGGACGGCGGCGGCCGCGGCTGGTACGAGGAGTTCGCCGCCGCGGGCCCCGAGTCGCTGCGCGCCGAGCTGGACGGGGCGGCCCGCACCGCGACCGCCGCCCTGAGCGAACTGCGGGACTGGCTGCGGGACGTGTACGCGCCGGCCGTCGAGGGTGCCCCGGACGTCGTGGGCCGGGAGCGGTACGCGCGCTGGGCTCGCTACTTCAACGGCACCGATCTCGACCTGGACGAGGCGTACGCGTACGGCTGGTCCGAGTTCCACCGCATCCTCGGCGAGATGAAGCGCGAGGCGGAGAAGATCCTGCCGGGCGCCGATACCCCCTGGGTCGCGCTGGCGCACCTGGACGAGCACGGCCGGCACATCGGTGTGGACGAGGTCCGCGACTGGCTCCAGGGCCTGATGGACCGGGCGATCGCGGACCTGGACGGCACCCACTTCGAACTGGCCGAGCGGGTGCGGCGGGTGGAGTCGCGCATCGCCCCGCCCGGCGGCGCGGCGGCCCCGTACTACACGAGCCCCTCGGAGGACTTCTCCCGGCCCGGCCGCACCTGGCTGCCCACCATGGGCCTGGACCGCTTCCCGGTCTACGACCTGGTGTCCACCTGGTACCACGAGGGCGTGCCCGGCCACCACCTCCAGCTCGCCCAGTGGGCACACGTGGCCGAGAACCTCTCCCGCTACCAGGCCACGGTGGGCATCGTCAGCGCCAACGCCGAGGGCTGGGCGCTGTACGCGGAGCGGCTGATGGACGAGCTGGGCTACCTCGGCGACGCGGAGGAGCGGCTCGGCTACCTGGACGCGCAGATGATGCGGGCGGCCCGGGTGATCGTGGACATCGGCATGCACCTGGAGCTGGAGATCCCGGCGGACTCGCCGTTCCACCCGGGTGAGCGCTGGACGCCCGAGCTGGCGCAGGAGTTCTTCAGGGCGCACAGCAGCCGTCCCGCCGACTTCGTGGAGAGCGAGCTGACCCGCTACCTGACCATCCCGGGCCAGGCCATCGGCTACAAGCTGGGCGAGCGGGCCTGGCTGCTGGGCCGGGAGCGGGCCCGGCAGCGGCACGGCGCGTCGTTCGACCTGAAGTCCTGGCACATGGCGGCCCTCTCCCAGGGTTCGCTGGGCCTGGACGACCTGGTGGACGAGCTCTCCGGCCTCTGAGCGCCCACGCTCACCCGATCGGCGTGTCCGGCGCGCGAATCCCCCGCCTCCGCTTCCATGCTGGCGGAGGGGGACGACCGCCGTCCGGGCCGCCGCACGCGTCAGCCGCGTGATGCGCTCTCCGGACCCTGGCCACCGGAAGGGCGTCGATGAGGCTCGTCGTCGATCTCAACAAGTGTCAGGGGTACGCGCAGTGCGCGTTCCTCGCGCCGGACGTCTTCGCCATGCACGGCGAGGAGTCGCTGGTCTACGACCCACAGCCCGACCACGAGCAGCGCGAGCGGCTGGCGCGGGCCGTGGCGGCCTGCCCGGTGCAGGCCATCACGGCCGACGGGGTGGACGGCCATGGAGCGTCCCGGGGCCAGGAGGCCCCCCATGGCCACTGAGCACATGGACCGGTTCCGCCGCGAGGGCCGGATCGCGATCGTGGGGGCTTCGCTGGCCGGGCTGCGGGCGGCCGAGACGCTGCGTGCGGAGGGCTTCACCGGGGAGCTGACCCTGATCGGCGACGAGCCGTACGAGCCGTACGACCGCCCGCCGCTGTCCAAGTCGGTGCTGCTCGGCCGGGCGGACCCGCACCGCACCGAGCTGCCCCGGCGCCGGGAGATCGACGCCAAGTGGCGGCTCGGCGTGGCCGCCACCGGCCTGGATCTGACGGCCGGACGGGTGCGGCTGGCCGACGGGGACGAGGTGGAGTACGACCGGCTGCTCATCGCCACCGGGGTGCGCGCCCGGCCCTGGCCGAAGGAGCCGGAGGCCCGGCTGGACGGCGTCTTCCTGCTGCGCACCCGGGACGACGCGGCCGGGCTGTACCAGCGGCTGCGCGCGGGGCCGCGCCGGGTGTTCGTGATCGGCGCCGGGTTCGCGGGCTGCGAGGTCGCCTCCGCCTGCCGGGAGCAGGGCATCCCGGTGACGGTCGCGGAACGGGCGGGCGCGCCGCTGGTGGGCGCGCTCGGCGGGGTGATCGGGGGGGTCGCCGCGGATCTGATGCGCGAGCACGGTGTGGATCTGCGCACCCGGGTGACGGTGACCGCGCTGGAGGGCGACGGGGCCGGGCGGGTGCGGGCGGTCCACCTGTCCGACGAGAGCGTGGTCGAGGCCGACGTGGTCGTGGTCTCGCTGGGCTCGGTGCGCAACACCGAGTGGCTGGACGGGTCGGGGCTCGGCGCGGGGCCCCGGGGCATCGCCTGCGACGCGGGCTGCCGGGCCTTCGACTTCCGGGGCATCATCACCGACGACGTGTTCGTGGCGGGCGATGTGGCCCGCTCCCCGCACGCGCTGTTCGGGTACCAGTTCCTGTCCCTCGAACACTGGGGCAACGCGGTGGCGCAGGCGGAGACGGCCGCGCACAACATGATCTGCGACGGCGCGGACCGGCGCCCGCACCTGTGGATGCCGGCGTTCTGGTCCTCGCAGTTCGGGGTGAACATCAAGTCGGTCGGGGTGCCCCCGATGGGCGAGGAGCTGATGATCACCCAGGGATCGACGGCGGAGCGGCGGTTCGTCGGGGTCTACGGCCACAAGGGGCGGGTGGTGGCCGCGGTGAGCTTCGACGACACGCGCTGGCTGGAGTTCTACCGGCGGGCGATCGAGCGGGGTGAACCGTTCCCGGTGGAGTACCCGACGCTGGACCGGCGCCCCGAGAACCGGCGCCCGGTGCCCGCCGACTTCCCCGATCCGTCCCTGCCCACCCACGGCCCGATGGTGACCCTCAGCGGCTACTCGCCGGCCGACACCCAGCTCGTCTTCCACCCCGCCCGCCACTGACCGGCGCCCCACCCGCCGGACCCGTCCCGAGGACTCCCCCATGACGCAAGACTCGATCGTGCGCCGGATCACCGACTTCGCCAACCGCGCCGACCCGTACCCGGTGTACCGGGAGCTGCGCCGGACACCGGTGCTGCACGAGGAGGAGGGCGGCCCCTATGTCATCAGCTCCTACTGGGACATCGAGGCGCTGCTGCACGACCCGCGGATCAGCTCCGACGCGGCCAACCTGGCGGCCGCCGGGGACGACACGCTGCTCCAGTCGGAGGAGACGGGCGGGCTGCCGCCGTCGTTCCTGCGCCTGGACCCGCCCGAGCACGACCGGCTGCGGCGGATGGCCAACAGCGCTTTCGGGCCCCCGCACCGGCCTCGCCGGATCGACGGCATGCGGGGCGAGCTGCGGGAGATCGTCACCGGCCTGATCGACGGCTTCGGGGAGGCACGCGAAGTCGACCTGGTCGACCAGTTCGCCTATCCCTTCCCGGTGACGGTGATCTGCCGGCTGCTCGGGGTGCCCAGGGAGGACGAGCCGCGCTTTCGCGCCTGGGTCGACCCGCTGGTGGCGAGCCTCGACCCGGAGACGCGGCGGGAGGCGGACGAGGAGTTCGCGAAGACCGCGCGCGAGGCCCGGATGCAGCTCGGCATGTACCTGGCGGGGCTGGCCGAGGAGCGCGCCAAGGAGCCGCGCGACGATGTGCTGTCCGACCTGGTGAACGGTCATGGCCCGGACGGCGCCATGACGATGATGGAGGTGCTCAGCACCTCCATCCTGCTGCTGATCGCGGGACACGAGACGACCGTCAACCTGATCACCAACGGCATGCTGACACTGCTGCGCCACCCGGACGTGCTGGAGCGGCTGCGCCACGAGCCGGACCTCGCGCCCCGGCTCGTGGAGGAACTGCTCCGCTACGAGCCGCCGGTGCAGCTGGTGCCGCAGCGCACCTGCGTCACCGACATCGAGGTGCGCGGGGTGACGATCCCCAAGGGCTCGCGGATCTGGCTGGTGCTGGCCGCGGGCAACCGGGACCCGGAGCGGTTCGCGGACCCCGAGCGGTTCGACCCGGACCGCGAGGACATCCAGCACCTCGGCTTCGGCAGCGGCATCCACATCTGCTTCGGGGCGCCGCTGGCCCGTCTGGAGACGCAGATCGCGCTGACCGAGCTGGCCCGGCGCCTGGAGAACCCGCGCCTGGTGCAGGACCCGCCGCCCTACCGGGAGAACGCGGTGCTGCGCGGCCCCCGGCACCTGGGGATCGCCTTCGACGGCATCCGGCCCTGAGACCCCGGGCGTCGCTAGGCGAGCCTGCTGAGCCGGACCAGTCCCACCCAGGTCCCGGTGCCCGGCGGGGCGCAGGCGGCGCGCACGGCGTACGACCCCGCGGTGAGCGGCACCCGCAGGTGTTCCTGCCGGTCCGCCTCGCCGCCCGGCCGGGCCGAGTCGAACAGCACCACGGGCCCCGGCACGTCCCAGCGCAGCTCCCGCCCCCACACCGCCGTCTCCAGCGCGGCGGGAACCTCGGCCGGCAGGCCGCGCTCGCGGTCCGCGGCGGACCACCGTACGAAGGCGGTGTGCTCGGGCAGGTAGGAGGTGGCGGCCGGTTCGTCGCCGAGCACGAGGGCCGTGCTGTCCCCGACCGGGAGCAGCCCGGCGTGTCCGGGGACCTCGCAGGCCCGGTCGTAGTCCGTGTCCAGCTCCTCGCTGTCTGCGCCCGCCCAGAACGGCAGGACCACCTCCGGAACGGCGATCAGGGGGCCGCCGCCCGACTCCACCCACCGCGGCAGTCCGCGATCCTCGAACCCAGCCATGGGCGAAGAACCTACACGTCCGCGTGACGGCCGCCGAATCCGCCCGTCACGCGCCGATCGTCTTCAGCCGGTGCCCCGTCGGCGCACGGTGGAGCCCGACCGGCCCTTGACGACCTCCAGTTGGGCGTGGACGCGGCGGCGCAGGTCGGCGACATGGCTGACGATGCCGACGCTGCGGTCGCGTTCCCGCAGGCCGTCGAGGACGTCGAGGACCTCGTCCAGGGTCTGGTCGTCCAGGCTGCCGAAGCCCTCGTCGATGAAGAGGGTGTCCAGGCGCACCCCGCCGGCCTCGTCGGTGACGACATCGGCGAGGCCGAGGGCGAGGGCGAGGGAGGCGAAGAAGGTCTCGCCGCCGGACAGGGTCGCGGTGTCCCGCTCGCGGCCGGTCCAGGCGTCCACGACATGCAGTCCGAGCCCACTGCGGGCGCGGCCGCTGCGGCCGTCGGAGTGCACGAGGGTGTAGCGGCCGGAGGACATCCGCTGGAGGCGGGCGGTCGCGGCGGCGGCGACCTGTTCCAGGCGGGCGGCGAGCACGTACGACTCCAGGCGCATCTTGCGCTCGTTGTCGGCGGCGGTGCCCGCGGTGAGGGCGGCGAGCCGGGCGACTCGGTCGTACTCCTCGCGCAGCGGGCCGAGTCGGCGCACCGCCCCGGTCGCGCGGGCGGAGAGACGGTCCAGCTCGGCGCAGCAGCGGGCGGCGGCGTCGCGGGCGGAGGCGGCGGTCCGCAGCCGGTGTTCGGCCGCGGCCGCGGCCCGTTCCGCGTCGGCCGGGTCGGCGGGCGGGCACTGGGCGGCGGCCGCGGTGTCGGCCTCGGCCAGTACGGCGCGTACGGCGGCCTCCTCCGACTGGCGGGCGTCCAGCCGGTGCTGGAGCTCGCGGTGGGCCGCGTCGGTGAGCAGGGCGTCGGCGGCCTCCCGGGGCGTGGCGAAGCCGGCCCGGTAGGCGGCGTCGGCGAGCCGGGCGTCGGCGGCCTTGAGCCGCTGTGCGGTCTCCTCGGCGGCACGCACCGCCTCGGCGGCCTCGGTGAGCCGGGCCGCCCGGCGCTCCAGCTGGGCGGCGCGCTCGGCCACGCTGTCGGCGGTGCCGCGTGCCTGCGTCAACACGGTTTCCAGCTGGGCCTGTTCGCGTTCCAGCACCTCACGCCGGGTGAGCCGGGAGGCGGCCCGTACGGCGGCCTCCTGCCGGTCGGCGAGGCGTCGCTCGCGCTCCTGTTCGGCGCGCCGCAGCTCCTCGCGGGCGGCGTGCAGGGCGGAGGCGGCGCGATGGGCGCGGGTGTACTCCTGCTCCAGCTCGGCCGCTTCGGACTCCAGTCGCCCGGTGGGTGCCTCGCCGGCCTCGGCGGTGGCGACGGCCAGCTCCTTGCCGATGTCCGCGGCGCGCCGCTCCTCGTCGGCGTGCAGCCGGTCGGCCTCCTGCGAGGCGGTGTGGGCGCGCTCCTCGGTCGCGCGGTCCACGTGTCCGGCGACCTTGCGGGCGGGCGCGGGGTGTTCGGTGGCGCCGCAGACCGCGCAGGGCGTGCCGTCGGTGAGGCGGGCGGCGAGTTCGGCGGCGATGCCGTCGAGTCGCTGCTCCTTGAGTTCGAGCCAGTGGGCGCGGGCGTCCAGGGCCCGCTGCCCGGCTTCCCGGGCGCGCCGTCGCGCCGTGTCCAGGCCGGCGGTGAGGGCGTCGCGGGTGCGGGCGGCGGCCAGCCGGCGCTGCGCCGGCTCGCGGCGTACGGCGAGCTGTTCGGCGCGGGTGGCGGCCTCCTGGGCGGTGTCGAGTCGCGCCTGGAGCGTCGTGCGCGCGCCCTCCCAGCCGTCCAGCCAGGCGTCGGCCTCGCGCAGCACGTCCTCGTCGGCCCGCTCCTGGCGGTCCAGCCCGGCGCGTTCCGTTGCCAGTTCGGCGAGGCGTCGCTCGGCGCGCCGGGCGGCGGCCAGACCGCCCAGTTCCTCGGTGGCGCGGCGCGCGGCGGCGGCGAGTCCGCTCGCGTCGGCATCGGCGAGGGGCGCGGGCAGCGGGCCCCGGGCGCGGGCCTCGGCGGCGTCGGCCCCGCGGTGTTCCCGCTCGGCCTCCTCGCGCAGCTCCAGCGCGGGCGCGACCGCCTCCGCCTTGCGGGAGCGCTGCATCCGCTCCTGGTCGGCCCGGTGCCCGTCGGCCCGCTCCCGGAGGCGTTCGGCCCGGCGCTCCGCCTCGGCGAACCGCTGCTGGAGACGGGCGAGTTCGCGGACGCGGTCGAGCGTGCGGCGGGCGTCGGTATGGGCGGACTCGGCGGCCGTGAGGCGGCTGTGGGCGACGGCGAGGCGCTCCCGGGCGGTGCTGCGGGCTACGGCGGCGGCGGCGAGCACCGCCTCGGCCAGGCCCGGGTCGCCCGGGGCCAGCTCGGGCGGCTCCATGGCGTCGCCGGCCTCCTGCTGCATGCGGTGGGCGTCGGCGAGCAGCGCCGCGTCGCCCTCGCGCACCCGGACCTCGGCCGCGCGGCGGCGTTCGGCGAGCCGTTTCTCCACGTCGGCGAAGCGCCGGGTGTCGAAGAGGCGGCCGAGGAGCCGGCCCCGGGCCTCGGCGTCGGCGCGCAGGAAGCGGGCGAAGTCGCCCTGGGGCAGCAGCACCACCTGGCAGAACTGCTCGCGGCTCATGCCGAGCAGCTGCTCGAACTCGGCGCCGATCTCCTGGTGGGAGCGGCTGAGGTCCTTCCAGGCGCCCGCCGTGGTGTCGTACTCGCGCAGCCAGGTCTGGGCCTTGTCGACGGTGGTGCCCTTGCCGCGCAGCTTGGGCCGCTCCCAGGGCGGCTGCCGGGTCACCTCCAGCCGGCGTCCGGCGACGGTGAGTTCGAGCCGGACCTCGGTGCGGGTGCGGGGCTCGGCGTGGTCGCTGCGCAAGTTGGCGCCCTGGCCGGAGCCGCTCTGGCGGGCGCCGGGGACGGAGCCGTACAGCGCGTAGCAGACGGCGTCCAGAACGGAGGTCTTGCCGGCGCCGGTGGGGCCGTGCAGCAGGAAGAGTCCGGCGGCGGACAGGGCGTCGAAGTCGACGCTCTGAGCGCTTCCGAAGGGCCCGAAGGCGGTGATGTCGAGCCGGTGCAGCCTCACTTGGCGACCTCCCGCGCGGCGGCGTCGGCGCGGACGGCGTCGAACGCCTCGCGCAGCACGGCCGCCTCCCGCTCGTCGGGTCCGGCGCCCCGGACGTGGGCGACGAAGTCCTGGGCGATCTGCTGGTCGCTGCGGCCCGCGAGCCGGCGGGCATAGGACAGCCGGGGGTCGTCGGGGGCGTGTTCGGGGGCGAAGACCAGGCTCAGGGTGTGCGGGAAGCGCTCGGTGAGCCTGGCCATCGGCTCGGGCGGGCGGACGGCGTCGGTGAGGGTGGCCTCGACCCAGGCGTCCGCGTGGCGGTCGAGGTCCGGGTCGGCGAGCAGTTCCTCCAGGGTGCCGCGGATGCGGGCCAGCGGGCGGGGCACCGGGCAGTCGAGGCGCTCGGCGGTGACGGCGCCGTCGGCGGCGAGGTCGATCAGCCACATGCTCTTGCGGTGGTCGGCCTCGGAGAAGGAGTAGGCGAGCGGGGAGCCGGAGTAGCGCACCCGCTCGGTGAGGGTCTGGCAGCCGTGCAGATGGCCGAGGGCCACGTAGTCGGCGCCGTCGAAGATCCCGGCCGGTACGGCGGCGACCCCGCCGACGGTGATGTCCCGCTCGCTGTCGCTCGCCCGGCCGCCGGTGACGAAGGCGTGGGCGAGGACGACACCGCGGGTGCCCGCCGGGCGGGTCGCGAGGTCGGCGCGGACCCGGTTCATGGCGGCCGTGAGGACGGCCTCGTGCCCGGCCTTCTCGACCCCGAACTCGTCCTTCACCAGGGCGGGTTCGAGGTACGGCAGCCCGTAGAAGGCGACGTCTCCGTGGGCGTCGGCGAGCACCACCGGGGTGGCGACGGCGGACGGCTCGGTGCGCAGGTGGACGCCGGCGCGGTCGATGAGTCCCGCGCCGACGCCGAGGCGGCGGGCGGAGTCGTGGTTGCCCGAGATCATCACCGTGGGCACGCCCAGCTCGGCGAGGCGGTGCAGGGCGTCGTCGAACAGCTCGACGGCGGCCAGCGGGGGCACCGCGCGGTCGTACACGTCTCCCGACACGATCACCGCGTCCACCTCGCGCTCGCGCACGGTGGCGAGGAGGTGTCCGATGAACTCGGCCTGGGCCCCGAGCATGCTCACCCGGTGGAAGGCCCGGCCGAGATGCCAGTCGGACGTGTGCAGGAGTCTCATGACCCCCGAGACTAACGGCCGGGTCCGACAACACGGCCGGTCGCTCCGGCACCACCTGTCATATCCGGCACGACACAAGGGCGTTATGCCCGTTTTGCCGTCACCGTCTCAGACGTCTCCGTACGCCTCGCCGCCCAGCTCGAAGGCGGCCGTGCCCGCCGTCGCGTCGGCGAGCCAGCCCCGGAAGGCTTCCACGTCGGCGTCCGGAAGGCCGATCTCGATGGTGACGGCCTCCCCGTAGCGGACGTCACGGACCTCCCGGCCGGTGGCGCGCAGATCGTTCTGGAGCTTGCCCGCGCGCTGGTGGTCGACGGTGACCGAGGCCAGCCGGAAGCGGCGCCGGGTGCGGGTGCCGAGGGCGTCCAGGGCCTCGCCGACGGCACCGCCGTAGGCGCGGATCAGCCCGCCCGCGCCGAGCTTGACGCCGCCGTAGTAGCGGGTGACGACGGCGACGACGTACCGCATGTCGCGGCGCAGCAGCATCTGGAGCATGGGGACGCCGGCCGTGCCGCCCGGTTCGCCGTCGTCACTGGCCTTCTGCACGCCGGCGCCGGCCCCGATGACGTACGCCCAGCAGTTGTGGGTGGCGTCGGCGTGCTCCTTGCGGACGGCCGCGACGAAGTCCTGCGCCTCCTGTTCGGTGGCGGCCGGGGCGAGGGCGCACAGGAAGCGGGAACGGTTGATCTCGGTCTCGTGCACGCCCGCGCGGGCCACTGTGCGGTACTCGTCCTGCATCCCGCCAGCCTATGCGCAGGCATCGGGCCCCTGGGCGCGGGCCTTGCCCCGGGGCACGGTGAACCAGGTCAGCAGGGCGACGCCCGGGGCGAGGGCGGCCCAGCCGGTGCCGTGCCAGGCGAGGACCGCGACGGCGGAGGTGGGGAACTTGGCCCGCAGCCGCTCCAGGCTGTCGTCGAGCCCGTCCCCGGCCAGGGTCAGGACGAGTTCCTCCAGGCCCGGGTTGTGCCCGACGAGGAGCAGCGTCTCCACCTCGGGCGGGGTCTCGCGCACGACGTCCAGCAGGGCCGGCACGCCGGCCTCGTACAACCGGGGTTCGTAGCGCACCCGGGGCGGGGTTCCCCATTCGTCGGAGGCGAGCTGCCAGGTCCGGCGGGCGCGTACGGCGGTGGAGCACAGGGCGAGGTCGGGCAGCAGGTCGGCCTCGGCGAGGGCGCGGCCGGCGGCGGGGGCGTCCCGCAGGCCGCGCCGCGCGAGCGGCCTGCGGTGATCGGGCACGCCTTCGGGCCAGGCCGACTTGGCGTGCCTGAGCACGACGAGCCGGCGCAGCGGACCGGTGCCCGCGCGGTCGCTCACCCGGGGGTCCCGAGGTCGCGGGTGAGTTCCAGGGCGAGCAGCCGGTCGGCGTGGGCGAACGTCTCGAACCGGGCTCCGTCGGCCACGGCCGGGTCGGCCGCGGTCGCGGCCAGCACCTCCAGCACGCCCGGCATGTCCAGATCGTCCTCCCACGCCCCGGTGAGCCGCCGGCGCACCGCCTCCGGCACGGGCCGCGAGGGCTGCCGCGCCCAGCCCGCCACGTCCCGCCGCCACCCGGCCAGCCGCTCGGCGGCACGGCCCAGGGCCGCCTCGTCCAGCGTGACGGTCTCCCCGTGCGGGGCGCGGAGCAGGGCGAGGCGGAGGGCGGTGGGGTCGGCGAGCAGCGCGGGGTCGGACAGCGGGGGCTCCGCACGCCCCGCGGCCCAGACCACGGGTGCCACCACCAGCACCGGCCCCTCGCCACGGACCGCGTCCGCCTCCGCCTCCCGCGCCGCCACCCGCACCACTCCCGCCTCCGCGAACCCCGGTCCGCGCGCCTCCTCGAAGGGCCGGACGGCGAGCGCGTCGGCGGCGGCGCACAGTTCCGGCGGCCGGCCGGGGGCGGTCGGCCACGCCTGGAGGCCGTTCAGTTCGAGGGCGCGGGCGAGGATGTCGGCGGTCAGCAGCACCCGCAGGGAGGTGAGGCAGGCCCCGGGGGCACGGGCCTCGATGCGGGTCAGGCCGCGGCGGGCGGGCGCGGCGGCGACGGGTTCACCGGTTCGAGCGTCGAGGATGCGCAGCACGGGCCGAGCGTAGGCGCGTGAGGGCCCCCGCGCAGGGACCGCGCGCCGATTCCGGACACCGTGGCGGGGCGGAGCAAGGGGAATCAGCGCCTCCGGAGGCCGGTTGACGGCATCGGACAACGGCACACCGACAGGAGGCGGACGTGTACGACGAAGCAGCGGCGATTCGCAGGATTCTGACCGAACGGGGCGATACCTGGGCGGTGGTCGGCCTGTCCGGCAATTCCGCCCGGCCCGCGTACCGCGTGGCACGGGTGCTGCAGCGGTACGGCAAGCGGATCGTGCCGGTGCACCCGAAGGCGGAGACGGTGCACGGCGAGCCGGGCTACGCCTCGCTCGCGGACATCCCCTTCGACGTCGACGTGGTGGACGTCTTCGTCAACGGCTCCCTGGCGGGCGCGGTGGCCGACGAGGCGGTGGCGAAGGGCGCGAAGGCGGTCTGGTTCCAGCTCGGCGTCGTCGACGAGGACGCTTGCGATCGCACTCGCGCGGCCGGCCTTGACATGGTCATGAACCGATGCCCCGCGATCGAAATTCCACGCCTGGGCTAGTGTCAGAACTTCTTCATCACAATTCGCAGATGAATATTGACATTCGCACACGGTGACTGAGCTGTGGAAACCCTGTCCCCAAGATGCGCAAGATCCTGGGTCAAGATTTGGTAAGCAGTCTTTTGCCGACACGGAAACCGTTCCTAGCCTGTGGCCTCCCTCCCCGTTAAAACCGCGTTTACGATCTGAGAGGCCACTTGCATGACGAAAGTCGACCAGGCTGCACCGGTAGCCACGAGTGAGACCGGGGGTCTGCGCCGCGACGTCGGACTCATCGGCCTGATGTGGGCCTCCGTGGGGTCCATCATCGGCTCCGGCTGGCTCTACGGCGCCGAGAAGGCCGTCGTCGTGGCCGGCCCCGCGGCGATCATCTCGTGGGTGATCGGCACGGTGGCCATCGTCCTGCTGGCGCTCGTGCACGCCGAGCTCGGCGGCATGTTCCCGGTGGCGGGCGGTACAGCGCGCTACCCGCACTACGCCTTCGGCGGCCTGGCCGGCATGTCCTTCGGCTGGTTCTCCTGGCTCCAGGCGGCCACCGTGGCCCCCATCGAGGTCGAGGCGATGATCGGCTACGCCGGTCACTGGAAGTTCGCCCAGGGGCTCCAGGGCACCGACGGCACGCTGACCACCAGCGGAATCGTTACCGCAATCGTGCTCATGGCGGTCTTCGTCGGCGTCAACTTCTTCGGCGTCCGCGCCCTGGCGCACACCAACAGCGCCGCCACCTGGTGGAAGATCGCGATCCCGCTCGCCGCGATCTTCATCATCGCCGCCGGCAACTTCCACGGCTCCAACTTCACCTCGGAGGGCTTCGCCCCCTTCGGCGCCAAGGGTGTGCTGGGTGCCATCAGCTCCAGCGGCATCATCTTCGCGCTGCTCGGCTTCGAGCAGGCGATCCAGCTGGCCGGTGAGAGCCGCAACCCGCAGCGCGACCTGCCCCGCGCCACGCTCGGCTCGGTCGCCATCGGCGCCGGTATCTACATCCTGCTCCAGATCGTCTTCATCGCCGCCCTGCCGCACGCCTCCTTCGCGCACGGCTGGGGGAAGCTGGCCTACGCCGGCATCAGCGGCCCCTGGGCGGGCCTGGCGACCGTGGTCGGCCTCGGCTGGCTGGGCTGGGTGCTCTACGTCGACGCGATCATCTCCCCCGGCGGCACCGGCCTGATCTACACCACCGCCACCTCTCGCGTCTCCTACGGGCTGGCCAAGAACGGCTACGCGCCGAAGGCGCTCACCAAGACCGACAAGCGCGGCGTGCCCTGGATCGGCCTCATCGTCTCCTTCGTCACCGGCATCGTCTGCTTCCTGCCCTTCCCGAGCTGGCAGGAGCTGGTCGGCTTCATCACCTCGGCGAGCGTGCTGATGTACGCGGGCGCTCCGCTGGCCTACGGCGTCTTCAGCGACCGCCTGCCGCACTTCGAGCGTCCGTACCGGCTGCCCTTCGGCAAGTTCATCTCGCCGCTGTCCTTCGTGGTCGCCAACCTGATCATCTACTGGAGCGGCTGGAACACCCTGTGGCGGCTGGCCTTCGCCATCCTCCTCGGCTACGTGCTGATGGGCTCCTACGCCCTGTGGGCCAACCTCAAGGGCAAGCCCGACGCGCCCCGGATGGACTTCAAGGCCGCGCAGTGGCTGCCGGCCTACCTGCTGGGCATCGGCCTGATCTCCTGGCAGGGCAGCTTCGGCGAGGGCAGCCAGGGCAACATCAAGCTGTACTGGGACATCCTGGTCATCGCCGCCTTCTCCCTCGGCATCTACTACTGGGCCAAGGCCACCGCCTCCAAGACGGAAGCGATCGAACGCAGCATCGACGAGGTCGTCGTGACGGACGCGCCCGCGCACTGATCACGACCCCTTCCCCGGTGCCCCGCCAGCCGCTCCCCCGGCCGGCGGGGCACCGTCGTGTCACGGGGCGGGCGCCAGGTCCCGGGCCCGGGTTCCCGCACGCGGCTCCGCCGGTCCGGGAACCCGGGCCGCCCGGCCTGCCGGGGGCCGACGCCCGGTGGGACGGCCCCGCCTACCGGCCGCCCTCCGTCCGCCGCTCCGCGAGCCGGTGGTACGCGGTCCGCAGAGCCTCGTCCACCAGGCGGCGCAGGTGACCGTGGCGCAGGGAGTAGACGACCCGGCGGCCCTCTTTGCGGGTGTCGACCAGGCCGGCGAGGCGGAGGCGGGCCAGGTGCCGACTGACGGCCGGGCGGGCGGCGCCGCAGGCTTCGGTGAGGGTGGTGACGTCGGCTTCGCCCGGGGTTCGCTGATGCGCGGGGTGCGCAGGTGAGAGGTGCATGTGTGCGCTCATACGCACATAATGACCCGGTGGGCGCCCCCAGCAGAAGGGGTCTCCCGTGAGCGACCACCACGACCACGGCCCGCACCGGCACGGCACCTCCGCACCGCGCCACCGCCTGGCCCATCTGCTCACCCCGCACTCCCACGGGAGCGCCGACAAGCTCGACGCGGCGCTGAAGTCCTCGGCCCAGGGCCTGCGCGCCCTGTGGATCTCGCTCGCCGCGCTGGCGCAGGTGGGGGTGGTGGCCGTGTCCGGCTCGGTGGCGCTGCTCGGCGACACGGTGCACAACGCCGCCGACGCGCTGACCGCCGTGCCGCGCGGCATCGCCTTCGTACTGGGGCGGCGCGCGGCGAACCGGCGCTTCACCTACGGCTACGGCCGCGCCGAGGACCTCGCGGGCCTGGTGATCGTGCTGACCATCGCCGCCTCCGCGGCCTTCGCCGCCTGGGTGGCCGTCGGGCGGCTGCTGGACCCCCGCCCGGTCGTGAACGTGCCCGCGGTCGCGCTGGCCGCGCTGACCGGCTTCGCGGGCAACGAGTGGGTGGCCCGGTACCGGATCCGGACGGGTCGCCGGATCGGCTCGGCCGCGCTCGTCGCCGACGGGCTGCACGCCCGTACCGACGGCTTCACCTCGCTCGCCGTGCTGCTGGGCGCGGCCGGCTCCGCCCTCGGCCTCCGGCTCGCCGACCCGGTCGTGGGGCTGGCCATCACCGCGGCGATCGCGCTGGTGCTGTGGGACGCGGGGCGCGAGGTGCTGCGGCGGATACTGGACGGCGTGGACCCGGCCCTGGTGGACCGCACCGAGCGGGCGGTGCGCGCGGTGCCGGGCGTAGACCGGGTGGGCGGGCTGCGGCTGCGCTGGATCGGGCACCGGCTGCGGGCCGAGCTCTCGGTCGAGGTGGACGGCGAGGCCACCCTGCGGCAGGCGCACGCGATCGCCGTGGAGGCCGAACACGCGCTGCTGCACGCCCTGCCGAAGCTGTCGGCCGCGCTGGTGCACGCGGCTCCGGCACCGGCGCCGGGCGAGCGCGGCCCCCGTCCGGCGCCGGCCCACCACCTCACCGGCTGAGGTCAGGCAACGCTCAGTCCGTCCAGCACCACGGCACCCGGCAGCTGGGCGAACACCTTGCCCGGTACCAGGAGTTTGCCCCGCCTGCGGCCGCTGCCGACCAGGACGTACGGCAGGTCGACGACGGCCGGGTCCACCAACAGGGGCCAGTCGGCGGGCAGTCCGATCGGGGTGATGCCGCCGTACTCCATCCCGCTGCGCCCCGTCGCCGTCTCCATCGGGGCGAACGACGCCTTGCGGGCGCCGAGTCGACGGCGGACCGCGCCGTTGACGTCGGCCCGCGCGGTGGACAGCACCAGGCAGGCGGCGAGCGTGGTCTCGCCGGCCCGCTTGGCGGCGACCACCACGCAGTTCGCCGACCGCTCGGGCAGGTCACGGCCGTAGTGCTCCACGAAGACGGCGGTGTCGGCCCAGTCCGGGTCGGTGTCGACGTACAGGACACGGTCGGCCGGAATCCCCGCGGACCAGTTCCGTACGGCCTCGGCCACCGGCTCGGCCAGGTCGGCCAGACAGTCGGTCACCGGGGTCGCGGTCTCGAAGTCTCCGATGGGTGCGCGCATGGCCGCACGCTAACAAGGCGCGGCGGCCGGGCGCGGGCACGTCTCACTGCACGGGCGGCACGGAGACGGCCATCATCATCTCCATCGGGACCTCGCCGCGGTTGGCGTAGACATGCGGGACATCGGCCTCGAAGGTGGCGCTCGCGCCGGTCGGGACCAGGTGGTCCTCGCCGTCGACCGTGAGGGTCAGCTCGCCCGCCGTGACATGGACCAGTTCGACCGTGCCGGACGGATGCGGCTCCGCCGGGCTCTCGTCACCGGGCATCAGCAGCCAGTCCCAGATCTCCAGCGGGCCGGGGGCCTCGGTGCCCGCCAGCAGCCGGTTGTAGCTGCCGGACGCGGTGTGCCACAGCCGCACCGCCCGCTCGGCGGGGACGATACGGACCCGGGGGCCGCGCTCGTAGTCGAGCAGGGTGGTCACGCTGACGCCGAGCGCGTCGCCGATCTTGACGATGGTGCCGATGCTCGGGTTGGTGCGGGCCTGCTCGATCTGGATCAGCATCCCGCGGCTGACACCGGCGCGGGCGGCGAGCACGTCCAGGGTGAAACCGCGCACCGAGCGCCAGTGCCTGACGCTGCGCGCCAGGGACTGGGTCAGCAATTCGAGGTCCGACACGTTCCGTCCAAAATCCGAGATGGTTCAATTTAATGGATGACGTAGTTCAGCGTACTGAACTACGGTGGAGCGCACCCGTTCGTTCAACAAACTGTACTGCGAGGCATCGTGACGGCCATCTTCGCCCTGACCACCAGCCTGTTGTGGGGGCTGGCCGACTTCGGCGGCGGCCTGCTGACACGACGCACGCCCGCGCTCACCGTGGTCGTCGTCTCGCAGACCGTCGCGGCGGCCGTCCTCGGGGCGGTCGTCGTCGCCACAGGTGCCTGGAGCGCGGCCGGGCCCCGGCTGTGGTTCGCGTTCGCGGCGGGCCTGGTCGGCCCGATCGCCCTGCTCGCCTTCTACAAGGCCCTGGCCCTCGGCCCGATGGGCGTCGTCTCACCGCTCGCCACACTCGGCGTCGTCGTACCCGTCGGCGTGGGCCTGTTCCTCGGCGAACGCCCGGGGCTGCTCCGGCTCGCGGGCATCGCGGTCGCCGTCGCCGGGGTCGTCCTCGCGGGCGGCCCCCAGTTGCGGGGCGCGCCGGTGGAGCGGCGCACGGTCCTGCTGACGCTCGTCGCGGCGCTCGGCTTCGGCACGGTGTTCGCCCTGATCGGCGAGGCGTCCACCACGGTCACCGGCCTGTACCTGTCGCTGTTCGTACAGCGGCTGACCAATGTCGCGGTGGGCGGCGCCGTACTCGCCGCCTCCCTGCGGCGCGGCGGCTCCGCCCTGCCCGAGGGCGGCTTCCCCTACCGCTCGCTGCCCGCGCTGGCCTTCGTCGGTCTCGCCGACGTCGCGGCCAACGGCACCTACGCCACCGCCGCCCAGCACGGCCCGGTCACCGTGGCCGCCGTCCTCGCCTCGCTCTACCCGGTGGTCACCGCGCTGGCCGCCCGCGGCTTCCTCAGCGAACGGCTGCGCGTCGTCCAGGCGGCGGGCGCGGGCCTCGCGCTGGTGGGCACGGTGCTGCTGGCCACCGGCTGAGGGCCTCAGCCCTCGGGCTCCAGTTCGGCGAGCCGGGCCACCGCGGACTCGTCCAGTCCGGCCAGCGCCCGCAGCTGCGCCGGGGTCGTCCCGTCCGGGATCGGGACCGGCGCCGGGGTCCGCAGCGGCGGCTGCCAGCCGTCCTCGGGCGTCCAGCGCCGTACGACCCTGGCGGGGGCGCCGGCCACCACGGCGTGGTCGGGCACCGTGCCGCGCACCACGGCACCGGCCGCGACCACGACGTTCCGGCCGATCCGCGCGCCCGGCAGGATGACCGCGCCGGTGCCGATCCAGCAGCCGGGGCCGATCTCCACGGGCTCCATGCGGGGCCACTGCCGTCCGATGGGCTCGTGCGGGTCGTCGTAGGAGTGGTTGGTGGAGGTGACGTAGACGTACGGCCCGAAGTAGCAGTCGCGGCCGATGGTCACCGTGGTGTCCGCGATGACATGGCTGCCGCGGCCGAGCACCACGCCGTCGCCGATGCGCAGGATCGGGTCCGGACCGAGGTCCAGGTCGGGCATCAGACCGGCGGTCAGGGTGACCTGCTCGGCGATGATGCAGTGGGAGCCGAGCCGGATCCAGGGCTCGCCGAAGACCGTGCCGAGCGGGAAGGCGAGCCGGGTGGCCTCGCCGATGGCGCCGAAGCGGAAGCGTCCCGGGTGCTCCGCCGAGACGGAGCCGGTCCGCTGGACCCACGCCCAGGCCGCGTGGACGGCACACTGGGCGAGGCCACGGCACCAGGATGAGAACGTGTTCTTGCGCTTCGGCACGGGGTCACGTTACTCACGGGTCGCGTCCGGCGAGAGGCCGGACCGCTGTGATCTTCGCCCCACCCCCTGTCGTACCGTGCGGGTACCTATCGACGCGAGGAGACGGTGATGACGCAGCGGGCACTGGTCACGGGCATCGGCGGCAGAGAGCCGCGGATCGACGCGGAGGCGTTCGTGGCGCCGACCGCCTCGGTGATCGGGGACGTGACGCTGGGCGCGGGGGCGAGTGTCTGGTACGGCGCGGTGGTGCGCGGGGACGTCGAGACGATCACCGTGGGGGCGCGGGCGAACGTGCAGGACAACGTGACGCTGCACGCCGATCCCGGGTTCCCGGTGACGATCGGCGAGCGGGTGTCCATCGGGCACAACGCCGTGGTGCACGGGGCGACGGTCGAGGACGACTGCCTGATCGGGATGGGCGCGACCGTGCTCAACGGGGCGGTGATCGGGGCGGGTTCGCTGGTTGCGGCGCAGGCGCTGGTGCCGCAGGGGATGGTGGTGCCGCCGGGGTCGCTGGTCGCGGGGGTGCCGGCGAAGGTGCGGCGCGAGCTCTCGGCCGAGGAGAAGGAGGGGGTCACCCTCAACGGCACGCTGTACGCGGACCTGGCCCGGACGCACAAGGAGGTGCACCGCTAGGGAGGTCAGTCACCGGCGCGCACGGGTTCCGCCGCCGGCTGGGACGGTTCGCGCCGGGCCTTCTTCGCCCTGCGCTTGACGACCAGCATCGTCGCCAGGCCCAGGAGGACCGCGGCGGCGAGGCCCACGTAGGAGAACTTCTTCAGCCAGCCCTCGGCGACCACGCCCACGTAGTAGACGGCGGCGGTGGTGCCGCCGGCCCAGCAGATGCCGCCGAGGACGTTGGCGATCAGGAACTTCCAGTAGGGCATGTGCAGGACGCCGGCGAGGGGACCCGCGAAGATGCGCAGGAGGGCGATGAAGCGGCCGAAGAAGACGGCCCACATGCCCCACTTCTGGAAGGAGCGCTCGGCGGTGGCCACATGGGCCTCGCCGAAGTGCCTCGGGAACTTCCGTCCCAGCCAGGCCAGCAGCGGGCGGCCGCCCTTGCGGCCGATGGCGTAGCCGATGGAGTCGCCGATCACCGCGCCCGCGGTGGCGCAGACGCCCAGGATCAGCGGGTCGATGTGGGAGTGCTGGGAGGACATCAGCGCCGCGGAGACCAGGACGATCTCACCGGGCAGCGGGATGCCGAGGCTCTCGACGCCGATCACCAGGGCCACCACGGCGTAGACGGCTACCGCCGGGACCGAGTCGAGCCATTCCTGGACGTGCACCGCGGGATCCTCCCCTGCCGCTGATCTTGCCCGGAAGCGCTGTGTAAAGCGCTCCCCAAAGAAGGCTACCCGGTCGGCGGTGAACGGCCGCCCGGCGTACACCCTCCGGGCGGCACCGGCTCGCCCCCGGGCATTGGGTTCACGGACACCCCGGTGTCATCCGGCGCGGGAAGGCTCCCCCCGGTTTCGCCCGCACCGCCTGCCCCCGGGCCCGCCGCGGAAGGACGACGTCCCCGTGTCCGCACCGTCCCCCCTCCTGACCGCTCCCGACGGCCCCCGGCCCGGTGCCCCCGGCCGGACCGCCCGGTCGGTCTCCGGCCGGTCCCTGCGGCTGGCCCTGTGCCTGGCACCGCTGCTGATCGCGCTCTGCTGGGCCGTCGCGAACCGGTCCGTGGTGCACGAGGGGGTGCGGCGGCTCGTCGCGGCCGATCCCCGCTGGCTGCTGGCCGGGCTCGGCTGTACGTGCCTGACCTGGGTGGCGGCCTCCTGCGTACGGCAGGGCGCGCTGCCGGACCGGTTGCCGGCGGGGCTGCTGCTGGCCTCGCAGTTCGCCGCGGGTGCCGCGAACCACGCACTGCCCGGCGGGCTCGGCGCGCACGCCGTCACCGTGCGCTTCCTGCGGGCGCGGGGGGTGCCGCTGGACCGGGCCACCGCCTCGATCGGCCTGTACTCGCTGGTCAAGGGCACCGCGAAGACACTCGTGCTGCTGGTGTTCCTGGCGCTCTCGCCGGCCTGGCGGCGCCTGGGCGATCTGGTGCCGGACGGACCGGACCTGGTGCCGCTCGCGTCGGTCGCGGGCGGGGTGGTCACCGGGACGGGGGTGCTGCTGACGGTCGTACGACCGCTGCGGCGGCCGGTGACCGGGCTGGTGCGCACCGCGCTGGCCGGTGTCCGGGTGGTGCACGCACGGCCCTGCCGGGTGCTGGCGCTGTGGGGCGGGGCGGTGGCGATGCCGCTGGTCCAGGCGGGCGCGCTCGGCTGTGTCGGGGCCGCGCTCGGGCTCGGGCTGTCCTGGGCGGAGGTGGCGCTGGCGTTCCTGGCGGCCGGCACGGCGGTCGGTGCCGCGCCGGTGCCCGGCGGGCTCGCGGTGGACGCGGCGCTGCTGTGGACGCTGGTCGCCTTCGGCGCGGAGCCCGCCCCCGCGACGGCGACCGTGATCGGCTACCGGGTACTGACGGACTGGCTCCCCCTGCTGCCCGGCGCCCTCGTGCTGTCGGCACTGATCCGGGCCAAGGCGCTCTGACCGCGCCCCGCCCACCCGTACGGAGCCGAGACCGGCGCTCCCGGCGGCCGGCGGGCTCGCGGCGGACGCGGCGCCGGTCCGGGTCCAGGTGCTCCGACGCGCGGGACGTTCATTCCCGGCGGGCGACCAGGCGGTAGGCGTTGGCGAGGTGGAGGCGCTGGGCGAGCGGGCGGATCGCGAGGCGGTCGAGGAGGGTGGCGGTGAGCAGGGCGGGCACCCCGGCGAGCAGGAGCGCGCCGCGCAGCGCCCGCCACGGGGTACCGGGGGGCTCGGGCAGCCAGGGGGCGTCCTCGCGGGGCGCGGCGTGGTCCAGGGCGAGCCAGACGGCGGCGAGCAGATCGACCGGGTCGTGCGGTTCGGCGTGCTGTTCGGCGAGGACCGTGAAGCCGAGTTCGGTGAGCCGGCGGCGCAGGTTGCCGGCCGGGATGAAGTGCAGGTGCTGCGGCTGGAGCCAGGGCAGCCACCAGCGGCCGAGGAGACGGGCGTAGCGGCTGTCCGGGTCGGGGACCTCGACGAGGAGGTGGCCGCCGGGGCGTACGGCCTGGTGGGCGGCGCGGAGTTCGCGGTCGGGGTCGGTGCTGTGCTCCAGGTAGTGGAACATGCTCACCACGTCGTAGCGGGCGGCGAGCTCCGGGGCGAGGTCCGGGAACGCGCCCCGGTGGGCCTGGTCGACGCGGCCCTCGCGGGCGGCGAGTTCGACGCCGTCGGTGAAGTCGAGCCCGTCGAAGGAGGTGCCGGGCAGCACGGCGCGGGCGCCGGCGCAGAAGTGGCCGTGCCCGGTGCCGACGTCCAGCCAGGTCTTCGGGGCGGGGTCGTACGGCAGCATCGCGCGGGCGCGGCCCTCGTACATGGCGGTACGGCGGCCGAAGGTGCCGCTCATCCGCTGCTCGCCGAGACCGTCGTAGAAGTCCCGGTAGTAGAACTCCAGTCCCGCCTCGGTCAGTTGCGGGTTCTGGAAGACGTGCCCGCAGTCGGCGCAGCGGTCGAGGGTGAAGCGGCCCGGCTTGTGCTGGAGCAGGTCGGTGGTGCGCAGGCGCTCGCTGAGCCGGCCCGAGCCGCACCAGGGGCAGGTGGTGCGGCGGACGCCGAGGAAGCGGGCGGGTCCGGTGGCGAGATCGGCTCGGTAGGCGGGGCGCAGGGCGGCGACGCGTTCGGCCCTCGCCCGCTTTTCGCTGGGGTCGCTCATCGGCTCTCCGTTGCCAGTCGTTCCAGGTGGGCGGCCGCGGCGGGGGCGCCGCCGGCCGCGCGGAAGGCGGTGCGGACACGGGCCGCGGCGGCCCGGTGGGCGGGGTCGTGCAGGACGGTGTCGAGGGCCGTGCCCAGCCGGTCGGCGGTGACCCGGCCGAACTTCACCCGGAGCCCGGCCCCCGCGTCCACGACCTGCGCGGCGATCACCGGCTGGTCGTCCCGGATGGGGGCGACGACCAGCGGGACGCCGTGCCACAGCGCCTCACACACGGTGTTGTGCCCGGCGTGGCAGATCACCGCGTCCATCCGCTCCAGCAGGGCGAGTTGGGGCACGGAGGGCAGGACCAGCACGTCCTTGCCGCCCTCCTCGGCGGGCAGCACCCCGCCCGGGTCGACGAGTACGGCCTGCACCCGGTCGGCGCGTTCGCGCAGCGCCTCACGGCAGGCGGTGAGGAACCGGCCGCCCGCGTCGGCGTTGGCGGTGCCCAGGGTGACCAGGACCTTCGCCCGGCCGGGAGACAGCCACTCCCAGGGGAAGGGCTGGTCGGGGCGGCCCGCGAGGGAGGGCCCGACGTAGTGGACGTGGGGCGCCGACGGGGCCTGCGGGCCGACGAGTTCGGGGCTGCTGAAGACCAGCAGGAGGTGGGGCGAGGAGCGCGGGTCGGCGGTGGCCGAGGGATCGCCGAGGCGGTCGCGCAGTTCGGCCAGCCGCTGCCGCAGCCACTCGGCGACCTTGGGCAACCCGTCGTAGGCGCCGCTGAATTCGGCCGAGGTGGTCGCGGAGGTGGCCCACGGCAGACCGAGCCGCTCGGCCACCAGGGCTCCGGCGAAGGCTTGTTGGTCCGCGACCACCACGTCCGGGCGGAACTCCTCGACGGCCCCGCGCACTCCGGGCGCCATCGCGTCGGCGAGCGGCAGCAGGTACCACTCCCACAGGAACTTGAGCGCCTCCGCGCCGCGCAGGTCCGGCGGGCGCTCGACGCCCGCGCCACCCGGCACCGGGCCCGCGCAGCCGAACACCGGGGCGCCGGAGCCCGCGAGCCGGTGCACCAGGCCCGGGTCGGCGCAGGCCCAGGCCACCCGGTGACCGCGCGCGGCGAGCCGGTCGGCGACCCCGACGGCCGGGTTGATGTGGCCGGTCAGCGGCGGTACGACGAACAGGAAGCCGCTCACCGGACGACGCCCGCGCCGGCCCGGATCAGGTCCAGGATGTGCCCGCCGACCGCGCCCGGTGCCTCCACCAGCACCGAGTGCTCGTGCCCCGGCAGCAGCACGGACCGGAAGTCCGTCAGCCGGGCCTCGTGCAGCGGGATCAGGTCCGCGAGGTCGGAGTCGCCCCCGTAGATCCCGAGGACCGGGCAGCGCACGGCACCGATCTCGGCCTCGGTGTGCACCCGGCTGGCGGGGATGTCCCGGCCGAGGGTGGTCTCCCGGGCGAGCCGGGCGGCGCCCTTGGCGAGGCGGGCGGTGTTGTGGCCGCGGTTGGCGGTGATCCAGGCGATCGCGTCCCGTTCGTTGTGGACGAGCTGGGTCACGACGCGGTGCAGGATGCCGCCGAGCTTGCTCGCCCAGGCCGGGGTCGCGGGTTCGGACTCCACGAGGGTGAGGGTGGCGACGCGCTCGGGGGCGCGCGTCGCGTAGCCGAACGCGACGGTCCCGCCGTAGGAGTTGCCGACGAGGTGCACGGGCCCGGTGACACCGAGGCGGTCGAGGAGTGCGGTGAGGTCGTCGATGCTGTGGTCCAGCGTGTAGCCCCTGGCGGGGCGTTCGCTGCGGCCGTGGCCGCGCAGGTCGTACATGAGGACGTCCAGTCCGGCCGCGGCGAAGCCGGGGGCCACGGTGAAGTAGTAGCTGGCCAGGCTGTCGGTGAGCAGCCCGTGCACCAATACGACCGTGCCGTGCGGGGTGCCGCCCCCGGCGGGGGCCATGCGCTGGACGTGCAGCCGGACGCCGCCGGCGTCGACCATCGCCATGGCTCAGCCCGCCTGCGCGCCGCGCAGGCTGCGGACCACGTACTCCACGAGCCTGCCGACGGTCAGTCCGATGATCTCCTCGAACTCCATCCCGGCGAGGAACTCGGCGAGGTTGACCCGGCCGCCGTACCTCTCCTCCATCAGCCCGGCCAGGGTGACCAGGTCGATGCTCTCCAGTTCCAGGTCGCGGTTGAAGGTGGTGGACATGCCGATGACCGTGTCGTCGTCGCCGTACTCGGCCAGGACCTCGCGGAGCATGCCGGTGATGTCGGCGAGGACGGCGTCGGGGGCCGGCTGGGTGGGGATCAGCGGGGGGTTCATCGGGGGGTCTCCTCGGCTGCGGGATCGTGGGGTGCGGCGGCTTCGAAGGCGGGCCGGGCGGTGGGGGCGGTGGCGGGCCCGGTGGTCCAGGCCACCACGTACGCGCGGGGTGCCAGGGCGGGCGGGTTGGCCACCCGGGCGCAGTGGACGGGGTAGGCGCGGTCGAGCCGGCCGGAGACGAGCAGCCGGCTGCCGTCGGGGGCCGCCTCCAGAACCCTGAAGTCCCGCGGCCGGCCGCCGAATCCGGTGCCCTCGGCCTTGGCGACGGCTTCCTTGGCGGCCCAGAACCGGGTGAACCACTCCGCCCGCGGACCGGGCTGCGCGCCGAGCAGCCGGAGTTCCTCCGGTCCGAGCGCCGTGGCGAGGGTCGCGGGCCCGCGTTCGGTGACCTCCTCGATGTCGATGCCGACGCCGGTGCCGCGGTCCGGCCCGTGGTGCGGGCCGTGCGGCCGTACGATCGCCACGCCCGCCTCGGCCCGGTGCGCGAGCGAGACGTCCAGCGGGGGCAGGCTCCGGCCGTGCACACCGGTGACGCGGGGGCGCCCGGCCGCGTCGTTGTGGACCTGGATCTCGGCCGGGAAGACGGGCCCCTCGCCCTGCTCCCAGAGCCACCGCCGCACCGCGTCCTTGACGGCGATCCGGCCGAGCAGCCACTGGCGGCGGCCCCGTGGCGGGTGGGCGGCGTACTGCGCACGCTCCGCGCCGCCCAGCGAGTTGCGCATGATCAGCTCGCGGGAGGCGAGGTCGGGCCAGCGTTCGTGCAGCAGCGTCCAGCCGCCCGGCTGGAGGGCGGAGAGGGTGTGGCGCTCGGGGAAGCGTTCGACGGGGCGGGTCGTCGGGTCGTTGTCGAAGCGGCGGTCCTGCCAGCCGTCGAGCACGGCCCACACCCGGCCGCCGACGCCGAGTTCGGCGTCGGCTTCGAGGAGCGTGTCGGTGAGCGAGGTGATCCGCACCAGGCAGTCGACGGGGGTGCCGGGCGCCGGGTGCGGACCGTGGAACGTCATCCGCCGCATCTGCACGGGGAAGACGACGGTCCGCTCGGTGCGGGTCGCCATGATCCAGTACCCGAGCAGCTGGCCCACGTTGTCCAGCAGGCCGCCGGGGGCGGCGGGCGCGGTGATCACCCCGCGCACGTGCCGGTCGCCGATCGCGGACAGTTCGGTCAGGCCCTGGAACCCCGGGCCGTGGAACATCCACCGCTCGCGGTAGATCTGCGCGGCGGTGTGCTCGGGACGGCGCTCGGGGGCCTTCGGGCGGGGCGCGGGTGCGGGCGGTGCCGGATGGCGGGGGGCGAGTTCGACCACGGCGCGGGCGGTGGGGCCGAACGCGACGCCGAGGTGGTGCGGCCGTCCGGGGACCGGGGTGACCATGATCGGTACGTCCACGGCGGGCACGGCGGTGAGCCACCGGTCGAACCGGGCACCGTGCACGGCCACCGCCCGCATCCCGGGCGCCGCCGCCTGCGCCGCGTCCATCATGTGCCGCACGATCGTGGTCGCGGGCACGACCGGCCAGCGGTCCTCCAGGTCGGGCCAGCCGGGGCGTTGCGGGTAGAAGCAGTGGTCGAGGAGGTGGGGCATGGTGTGGACGGAGACGTGGAGGGTGGTGGTCGTGGGGGGTGGCGGGGGGTACGGCGGGGCGGC
>NZ_LBDA02000055.1 GCF_000980885.2 Streptomyces malaysiense
ATCCTCCTCCGCCCCCGAACCTCCCTCGGTTGCCGAGCCCGCCTCGGCCCTCGACTTCGTGGGGTCCGGACCGCCCACCTACGACCCCGAGCCCACCGCCCTCCCCGGCGCCGAACCGGAGGAACTGGCGGAGCTGGTGGCGGACACGGTCCTGGACGGGGCCCGGTACGGGACGTGGACGCTGCGGTCGGTGTCGCTGCGCGGGGACTCGGCCCGCTACCGGGGCGAGCCGCGCCGGGACGCGCTGCTGACCGCGCGGTTCGGGACCGGCGAACACGCGCTGGTGCTCGTCGCCATGGCCACCGGCGCCCGCGCCACCCCCGAGGCGCACCTCGCGGCGGCCGAGGCGTGCCGCTGGATCGGCCGGGCGGTGGGCCGCAGCCACCGGCGGCTCGCCGAGGACATCCGGGCGACCCGGCGCGCCGACCTGAAGGCGGGCCTGCACCGGCTCGCCGACCGGAGCCTCGGCCGGCTCCGCGCGAGCGCCGTCGAACGGGGCGCGGGAGCCGAGGAGTACACGGCCACCCTGCGCTGTCTGCTGCTGCCCGCCGACCCGCACTGCCGTGCCCGCGTCTTCTTCGGCGTCGGTGACGGCGGCCTCTTCCTGCTGCGGGACGGCATCTGGCGGGACATCGAGCCGCGCGCCACGGCGGAGCAGCCCCCCGCGCCGCCCGGCGCTCCCGAGCCCGGTGCGGACGACGACCGCCTCACCCTCGACCTCGGCGTCCCCGCCCCGCCGGACCCGTACGAACAGCCGCCCGAGCCGCCGTCCCCGCCCGCCCCCGAACCCTTCCGTTTCCAGGTCTCGCTAGCCCGCCCGGGTGATGCGCTGCTGATGTGCACTCCGGGCCTGGCGGAGCCGCTGCGCGGCGAGCCCGCCCTGAGCGCCCATCTGTCCCGGCGCTGGTCGGGCCGCCGCGCGCCCGGCCTCGCCGCGTTCCTCACCGACGCCCGGGTACGGGTCAAGGGCTACGCCGACGACCGTACGGCCGCGGCCCTGTGGGAGGCGTGACCGGCCCGCGTATGCCTCCATGGAACCGGGGCACCACGCACGGGTCCGGGGACGGGTCCGTGACCCCGCACGGATCCCGGACCCCGGAAGGGGCAGACGAGAGAACATGGCCAGGCAGAACGTCGCCGAACAGTTCGTCGACATCCTCGTCCGCGCCGGCGTGCGCCGCCTCTACGGCGTCGTCGGCGACAGCCTCAACCCGGTCGTGGACGCCGTCCGCCGCCACTCCCGCATCGACTGGGTGCATGTCCGCCATGAGGAGACCGCCGCCTTCGCGGCCGGCGCCGAGGCCCAGATCACCGGGAAGCTGGCCGCCTGCGCCGGCTCCTGCGGCCCCGGCAACCTGCACCTCATCAACGGCCTGTACGACGCCCACCGCTCCATGGCCCCCGTGCTCGCCCTCGCCTCCCACATCCCCTCCAGCGAGATCGGCCTCGGGTACTTCCAGGAGACCCACCCCGACCGGCTCTTCCAGGAGTGCAGCCACTACAGCGAGCTGATCTCCAGCCCCAGGCAGATGCCCCGGCTGCTCCAGACCGCCATCCAGCACGCCGTCGGCCGGAGCGGGGTCAGCGTGGTCTCGCTGCCCGGTGACATCGCCGCCGAACCCGCCCCGGAGAAGGCCGCGCAGAGCGCCCTGGTCACCTCCCGGCCCACCGTCCGCCCCGGTGACGCCGAGATCGACGCACTCGTGGAGATGATCGACGAGGCCGGCAAGGTCACGCTGTTCTGCGGCAGCGGCACGGCCGGGGCGCACGCCGAGGTGATGCGGTTCGCCGAGAAGATCAAGTCCCCGGTGGGGCACGCCCTGCGGGGCAAGGAATTCATCCAGTACGACAATCCGTACGACGTCGGCATGAGCGGGCTGCTCGGCTACGGCGCCGCCTACGAGGCCACCCACGAGTGCGATCTGCTGATCCTGCTCGGCACCGACTTCCCGTACAACGCCTTCCTGCCCGACGACGTGCGGATAGCCCAGGTCGACGTGCGGCCCGAGGTGCTCGGCCGGCGCTCCCGGCTCGACCTCGCCGTGTGGGGCGATGTGCGCGAGACGCTGCGCTGCCTCATCCCGCGGGTCGAGGAGAAGACCAGCAGGCGCTTCCTGGACCGGATGCTGAAGAAACACGCCGACGCGCTGGAGGGCGTGGTCAAGGCGTACACCAGAAAGGTCGACCGGCACGTCCCGATCCACCCCGAGTACGTGGCCGCGGTACTCGACGAAATCGCCGACGACGACGCGGTGTTCACCGTGGACACCGGCATGTGCAACGTCTGGGCGGCGCGCTACATCTCGCCCAACGGCCGCCGCAGGATCATCGGTTCGTTCTCGCACGGCTCGATGGCCAACGGGCTGCCCATGGCGATCGGCGCCCAGTTCACCGACCGGCGCCGGCAGGTGGTGTCGATGTCCGGTGACGGTGGGTTCACCATGCTGATGGGGGACTTCCTGACGCTCGTGCAGCACGATCTCCCGGTCAAGGTGGTGCTGTTCGACAACTCCGCGCTCGGAATGATCGAACTGGAGATGATGGTCTCCGGACTGCCCGCGTACGGCACCGTCAACGTCAACCCGGACTTCGCCGCCGTGGCCCGCGCGTGCGGGGCGTACGGGGTGCGGGTGGAGAAGCCCAAGCAACTCGCCGGCGCGCTCAAGGACGCGTTCCGGCACAAGGGCCCGGCCCTGGTGGACATCGTCACCGACCCCAACGCCCTGTCCATCCCGCCGAAGATCAGCGCCGAGATGGTCACCGGGTTCGCGCTGTCCGCCTCCAAGGTCGTGCTGGACGGCGGGGTCGGCCGCATGGTCCAGATGGCCCGCTCCAACCTGCGCAACGTGCCCCGGCCCTGACACCGTCCGGACCCCCCTGACACCACCCGGACCGGGGAGCGGATTTCGGCCAGTTTCACGGCCCGTGACGACATGCCGACCGGCTGTGCCGGGCGCGGCGGTCCGGCCGTCACGGGGCGTCAGCGGCGTCAGGTGGCTGCCCGGAAGGCCGCCCGGGGGCCTCCGCGGCCATCCCGCGCCCCGGTGCGGCGGGCCCCGGCGGTGGCCGAACCGCCGGTCATCGGGCCGATGCCAGGACTGGCCGTTGGTCCACTGGGCAAGCATCCCCCCGTGAACGTGTTCGACCAGGAGGGGCAGGGTTCGAGCGGCGTGCGGGCGGGGGCCATGAAGAGGCAGGCACGAGGGGGCGGTCCCGTGACCACCGGGACCCCCTGCGCGGAACCGGGGGACGGTACGGAGGAGACCCCGGGGGAAGTTCCCGGCGGCGTCCGGGAGGCGGTGGGCACCGTGCGGGCAGCGGGTCCGGTGCCGGGCGCGGCGGAGTCACCGGGGCGGCTGGTGCGGGTTCCCGCCGGCGATCGCCCACGGGAGGCGCGCGGCGGGCGCGGCCGGGTCGTGGAGCCGCCGCAGCGGCTGTGGCGCAGGCTCGGGCGGGCGGATCTGCGTTCCGTGCCCGAGGCGCGCCGGGAGCTGCGCGAGCTGCTGCGGGACTGGGGCAAGCCGGGACGCTCGGAGATCGCCGAGCTGCTCACCAGCGAACTGGTCACCAACGCGCTCGTGCACACCGACGACGACGCCGTCCTCACCGCGGTCCTGGCGCCGGGCGGACTGCGGGTGGAGGTGAGGGACTTCGTGCCCCGAAGACCCCGGGTGCGCACCCCCGACCCGGACGGCGACACCCACGGCCGTGGCATGGTCCTGGTGGAGTCCCTCGCGGACGCCTGGGGCGTACGGCCGCACGGGGTCGGCAAGTCGGTGTGGTTCGAACTGGGCGCCGAGGCGGCGTGAGCGACGGCGGTCGTGGGCCGGGGACGGGCAGGGGCCGGGGACGGGCACGGGGCGGTGACGGACATGGGCCGGGGGTGCGACCGCTCGGTCGCACCCCCGGCCCATGAGGGATCCGTGGCTCCTGGAGGCTCCTGGGGCCTCTCGTCCCGATCACGCCGGGCTCGCGGACCCTAGCCGAACTGCTGCTCCAGGTCCTTGAGCTTGCGCTCCAGGGAGTCCAGGCGGGGCAGGGCCATGGTGTCGTCCTCGGCGGTGAGGTCGACGGTCACCGGCTCGGGCCCTTTGGCCACCGGCTCAGACCCTTTGCGGACCGGCTGGAGGGAGGGACGGGAGGGCACCGGCAGAGCATCCGCGTTCGCTATGGCAGGCTCCGCGGAGGTGGCGCCCGAGGAGCCGCGCTCCACCGCCTGCACCTCGACCTGCCGGCCGCCGACCCGGTTCACGAAGCGGCCGTGGCCCCGGCTGATGGCCTTGAGCTGGGCGCGCTCCATCCGCTGCTGCTCGCGCCTGCGCTGGCGCGACTGCTCCTTCTGCCGGTTGTCCTCGCGGACCTCCTCGACCGCCTCGTCCAGGCTGCGCACGCCCTCCAGGAGCATCAGCGACCACGCCTTGTAGGTCTCGCGGGGCGCGCGCAGCCAGCGCACGATGCGGATCTGCGGCAGCGGGCGCGGCACCAGGCCCTGCTCGCGCAGCGCGGCGCGGCGGGTCTGCTTGAGCGCGCGGTCGAACAGGACGGCCGCCGACAGGGACATGCCGGAGAAGAACTGCGGGGCGCCCGCGTGGGCGACACCGCGCGGCGCGTGCACCCAGTTGAACCAGGCGGCGGCCGCGGCGAACAGCCACACGAGGATGCGGGAGCCGAGGGCCGCGTCACCGTGGCTGGCCTCGCGCACCGCGAGGACGGAGCAGAACATGGCCGCGCCGTCGAGGCCGAACGGCACCAGGTACTGCCAGCCGTCGGTCAGGCCCAGGTTCTGCTCGCCGAAGCCGACGAGGCCGTGGAAGGACAGGGCGGCCGCCACCGCCGCGCAGCAGAACAGCAGCACGTAGGAGGCGGTGCCGTAGATGGCCTCCTTGCGCCGGCGGCGCTCCTCGCTGCGCTCCCAGGAGTCGTCCGCACTCGCGTTCTCCCCGGAGGAGCGCTTGCCGCGCGCGAGCACCGCTACCGCCGCCACCATGCCCAGGAGCAGTACGGCGCCCGGAAGCAGCCAGTTCAGCGATATGTCGGTCAGTCTCATCAGGGGTCCCTTGCATTGGGATAGGGCGTAACGCCCGCCATATTGACCCACTCCGGGCGGCCCTCAGGGAGTTTCGGGGCAAGAGGCCGCCAAGAGGGTGCGAGGGGATGCCCGGGGACGGCGATCTGCTCGAACTGACGCATGAGGGGCGGGAGTTGAGTTCGAATAAGACTACCCGTACGGATGGTTCGACGGAAAGTTCCTGCGACGGGTGAGGAAGTTGTGAATCACCTGTCCGTGCGCGGCGGCCCGATTCGAGTTGATCTTAGTGGACCGCGGGGGTCCGCTCGTCCCCGATCGTCCTCGATCGACCTCGATCGAGTTTGACGTACCGCTCGGTACGTCTAGGGTGCTTGACGAACAACCGACAAGCCGTCGTCAATGACCCCAAGTACCGACAAGCCGCCAGGAGGACCCCGTGAGGCAGAGCGCGCAGGGCTCCGCGGCGGCGTACACGCACGGTGAGGGACTGGTTCCGGGCCCGCGCCGGCCCGAGGGCGAGCGGCCGGTGGTACAGCGCGCCTCGGTGCGCGGGCAGATCCTGGAGGCGCTGCGAACGGCGCTGGTCGCGGGCGAGCTGAAGCCGGGCGAGGTGTACTCGGCGCCGGTGCTCGGGGACCGCTTCGGGGTCTCGGCGACGCCCGTGCGGGAGGCGATGCAGCAGCTGGCCCTGGAGGGCGCCGTCGAGGTGGTGCCCAACCGCGGGTTCCGGGTGGTCGAGCGGGGGGCGCGGGAGCTGGCCGAGCTGGCGGAGGTGCGGGAGCTGCTGGAGGTCCCGGTGATGCTGCGGCTGGCCCGTACGGTCCCGGCCGCGCGCTGGGCCGAGCTGCGGCCGCTGGCCCAGGACACGGTCCGGGCGGCGACGTCCGGCTGCCCCGCGACGTACGCCGAGTCCGACCGCGTCTTCCACCGCGCGATGCTGGCCCTCTCCGGCAACGAGGAACTGGTCCGCATCGCCTCGGACCTCCACCGCCGTGCACACTGGCCCCTGGCCGGCGGCCCGGTCCGGCACGCCCGCGCGGACCTGCTCGCGGACGCGGCGGAACACGTGTCCCTGCTGGAGGCACTGGTGGCCCGGGACTTCGAGGTGGTACGGGAACTGGTGGCGGAACACTTCGCGGGCGCGGCCTGAGCGACCCCGCCGGGCTCGTGGCCGCACCGGGACGCGGGTCCTCCGGCCCCGTGGCCGTACCGGGACGCGAGCGCCGCCGGGCTCGCGGGCGTACCTGGGCAGGGGCGCTGCGGTCTCGTGGCCGTACCTGGATGGGGCTGCCGCTGGGCCCGTTGCTTGACCCGGACGCGTATGCCGCCGGGCTCGCGGCCGTACCGGGGAGGCGGGTGCCGTCGGCGCTGTGGCCGCACTCAGGCGTGGATGCCGGCGCTCGTGGCCGTACCGGGACGCGAGCGCCGCCGGGCTCGCGGGCGTACCTGGGCAGGGGCGCTGCGGTCTCGTGGCCGTACCTGGATGGGGCTGCCGCCGGGTTCGTAGCCGTACCGGGGAGGCGGGTGCCGTCGGCGCTGTGGCCGCACTCAGGCGTGGATGCCGGCGCTCGTGGCCGTACCCGGACGCGCATGCCGCCGGGCTCGTGGCCGTAACCCGGATGTGGATGCCGCCCGGCCCTCAGCCGCGCCGGGACGCGGGCGCCGCCGGCCCCGTGGCCGTACTCGGTCGGGGGTGCCGCCGGCTCGTGGCCGTATCCGGACGCGCACGTCGCCGGGATCGCGGCCGTACCCCGACGTGGATGTCGTCGCTGCCGAGGGGGCGCGGTTTCCCGCGCCCCCTCGGCGCGCGTTACGAACCGTCGCCGTCGTGCTCGCTGTGCGCCGACTTCGAGAACCCGTCGTGCCACGCCGCCTTCGCGCCGGAGTCGCCGATCCGGTACACGTCCACCACCGCGCCCACCGCGATGACCGCGGACAGCAGCCCGATGACGATCCGCACCGGCAGCGCGGACCAGCGCGAGCCGACGCGCTCCGTGCCCTCCGCCGTGCTCGCCGCGCGACGCAGGTCGCGGCCGGCCCACCACACCACCACGGCCAGTACGAACAGGCCCAGCGCCCACGGCAGCAGCCCGTCGCCCAGCTCGGTGTGCTTGCGCACCAGCGGGTCGTCGTCGACATGCCGCTCCAGCCACTCACCGGCGTTCGTCGTGAGCGGCACGCTGACCAGCGACACGAGGCCCAGTACGGGCAGCAGGACGCCGAGCCGGTGCGCGGCCCGCGGCCACACCGCCGCGGCGACCAGCGCGAGCGCGGTCAGCGGGACCAGCACCACGACGACATGGACGAGCAGGATATGGGCCGGAAGCCCGTTGATGAGTGTCATACGACGCTCTCCTGGAGTGGGGGGTCTCGGGACGCGCCACCCTGGCACAGCCGTCTCTCAGTTCCCTCTGAGTCCGCCCCGCCTCCCGGGTCACGCCGTGACCGGTCCCGCCGCCGGGGGCGCGAGCTGCGCCGCCAGCCATGTCGGCACGCCCCCCAGGAGCCGGAACAGCCGCCGCGCCTCGTCCCGCAGCCGGGTCGCCGCCGGTTCGTCCTCGGTGTCCGCCAGGGACACCAGCGCGGGCGCCGTGCCCACGAGGTACCCCAGCTCCTCCCGGATCCGCAGGGACTCCGCGAACCCGTGCCGCGCCTCCGCCAGCTCCCCGTCCCGCAGGGCGAGCCCGGCGAGATGCCGCCAGGTGAACGACAGCAGCAGTGGATCGGTGTGCGCGGTCGCGCCCGCGTGCGCCCGGCGGTACGCGGCCCGCGCCGCCTGCGGGGAGCGGGACAGGTTCTCCGCGAGCAGCCCCCGCCGGAAGTCCAGCAGCGCCCGCCCCGCCGCCCCGGGCGGGATCAGCGCCGCCGCCCGCCCCAGCGCGGCCCGCGCCTCGTCCACCCGGTCCCGGACGCCGTGCAGCGTCGCGGCGTACGCGAGCTGCCCGCGCTCGCACGCGGCCGCGCCCCGCTCCTCGTCGGTGTGCGCGAGCGCCTCCGCCGTACGCAGCGCGTCCTCCGCGTCCGCCCAGCCGCCCTCGGTGTACAGGCAGCGCTCGACCAGCAGCATCGCCCGTTGCAGCGCCGCGCCCGGCGTGTCCGGTGGCAGCAGGGCCGCGGCGTCGGCCCAGCAGGCCCGCGAGCGCAACCGCCATACCGCGGTCTGGAGCGGATCGTCACCGGCGGTCGTTCCGTTCCCAGACATGGCGGTATACGCCACGTTGACCTCCCCAGGCACGCCATCGGGCTGTTGAGTGGTGGCGGCATTCCAGCACCGATCGCCACACCGGGCCAAGGGGATGGGTGAAAGTTTTCACAAAGTCGTGGGGGTGCGGCGCGGACGTGATTCGTCCGCTTCGCCCCGCCCGGCTCAGCTCATCCGCAGTGCCAGGAAGAAATCGAGCTTGTCCTCCAGGCGCGACAGGTCCCGTCCCGTCAACTGCTCGATCCGCCCGACGCGGTAGCGCAGCGTGTTGACGTGCAGGTGCAGACGGGTGGCGCAGCGGGTCCAGGAGCCGTCGCAGTCGAGGAACGCCTCCAGGGTCGGTATCAGCTCCGCGCGGTGCCGGCGGTCGTAGTCCGTCAGCGGGTCGAGCAGCCGGGCCGTGAAGGCGCGGCGCACGTCGTCCGGGACGAACGGGAGCAGCAGCACATGGCTGGCCAGCTCCTGGTGCCCGGCCGCGCAGACCCGGCCGGGCCGGGCCGCCGCCACCCGGCGGGCGTGCCGGGCCTCCTCCAGGGCGCCGCGCAGGCCCTCCGCGGAGTGCACGGCCGCGCTGACGCCGAGCGTGAGCCGCCCGTCGCCGTCCAGGCCCGCGGACAGCGGCTCGCGCACCACCTGGAGCAGCGCGTCGGCGAGCAGCCCGGTCTCCGCGTCCTCACGGTCCGCGGCGACGGCCGGTACGGCGGGCAGCGGCACCAGCGCCACCGCCTCGTCCCCGGTGTGCGCCACGGCGATGCGGTCGGCGGGCTCGGGGCCGGTCGCCAGCGGGTCGACCAGCACCTCCTCCAGGAGGGACTGGGCCACCGGGCCGCCCTCGATCTCCTCGCCGTCCCACTCCACCCGGGCCACCACGACCTGCCAGTGCGGGGCCGCGCCGAGGCCGGGCAGCAGCACCGGCGCGGCCACCCGCAGCCTGGCGGCGATCTCGGCGGGCGCGGCGCCCGTCTGCACCAGTTCCAGGACCTCCTGGGCGAGCCGGCGCCGTACCGTACGGGCCGCCTCCCGGCGGTCGCGTTCCACGGCGATCAGCTGGGTGACGCCCTGGAGCAGGTCCATACGCTGGCCGTCCCAGTCGCCGGCGTCCGCCTCCACGGCCAGCAGCCAGTCCGACAGCACCGTCTCGCGCACATCGCGCGCGGCGCCCGGGGCACGCCCCGAGGAGCGGATCGGGAAGAGCGAGTACGTCGTACCGTCCAGCTGGACCCGGTGCGGGGAGCGCCGGCCGGTGCGGGTGGCGGCCAGGTGCTCGGCGGCCAGCCGGGCGCAGGTCCCGGCGGGCAGGCCGGGACCAGCCTCCTTGGAGCCGGCGATCAGCCGGCCGGTGGGGGAGAGCACCCAGGCGCGCAGGTCGAGGTCGGTGCCGAGCAGGTCGAGCACCACGTCGGGGCCGCCGCCCGCCGGGCCGGAGGTCATCATCCGGCGGTGCCGGTCCACCACGGCGGCCAGGTCCCCGGCGCGCTCGCCGGACACCTGCCGTACGACGTGCTCGGTGACGGTCGCGAAGGCCACCGACTCGTCCACCGCGAGCAGCGGCAGCCGGTGCTTGGCGCAGGCCGCCACCAGGTCCTCCGGCACCCCGCCCAGCTCGGCGGTGCCCGCCGCGAGGGCCGCCACCCCGGCCTGCACCAGCAGGCGTACGAACGGCTCGGAGTCCGCCCCGTCCCGCCGCCAGGCGAGTCCCGTCAGCACCAGCTCGCCGCCGGAGAGGTAGCGGCTCGGGTCCCGCAGGTCGGTCGTCATCACACCGCGCACCGAGCGGTCCAGCTCGTCCTCGCCGCCGAGCAGCAGCAGGCCCAGCGCGTCGGTGTCCAGCAGTGCGCGCAGCCGCATCTCGTTGCCGCCGTTTCTGTGTCTCGAAACCTACGATGGATCTTCGGAGGGTGACGGGGGAGTGGCCGTTTCCCCGGGAAAACGGAGAGGTTACCGATGTCCTCCGTTCATACGAATCTACAAGATGCTTCCCCTGGCCAGCGAACTCCTTCATGGTTTCGGTGACTGACCCCGTCGGAGTACACAGCGGTGTACTGGCTCCACTCCACGTCAAGACGACAGGAACGAGCCGGGCCCGCCGCACACGGATTGGCTCAAATCCGCAGAACCCAAGACGAAGAAGAGAGCCGGTCATGGACTTCCTTCGCCCCGCCAGCTGGGAGGAGGCGCTCGCCGCGAAGGGCGAGCATCCCACCGCAGTGCCGATCGCGGGTGGCACCGATGTGATGGTCGAGATCAACTTCGACCACCGCAGGCCCGAGTACCTGCTCGATCTCAACCGCGTCGGCGATCTCTACGAATGGGAGACCGGCGAGGACTCCGTGCGACTGGGCGCCTCCGTGCCCTACAGCACGATCATGGAACAGCTCCGTGCCGAGCTGCCGGGCCTCGCGCTCGCCTCGCACACGGTCGCCTCCCCGCAGATCCGCAACCGCGGCGGCGTCGGCGGCAACCTCGGCACGGCGTCGCCCGCCGGCGACGCCCACCCCGCCCTCCTCGCCGCCGGCGCCGAGGTCGAGGTGGCGTCGGCGGCGCGCGGCACCCGCATGATCCCGATCGACGCGTTCTACACGGGTGTCAAGCGCAACGCGCTGGAGCCCGACGAGCTGATCCGCGCCGTGCACGTGAAGAAGGCGGACGGCCCGCAGCAGTACTCCAAGGTCGGCACCCGCAACGCCATGGTCATCGCCGTGTGCGCCTTCGGCCTGGCCCTGCACCCGCGGACCCGCACCGTGCGCACCGGCATCGGCTCGGCCGCGCCCACGCCGGTGCGCGCCGAGGCCGCCGAGGAGTTCCTGAACGCGGCGCTGGCGGAGGGCGGCTTCTGGGACAACGGGAAGATCATCACTCCTTCCGTCGCCAAGCAGTTCGCGGACCTGTGCGCCGCCGCCTGCAACCCGATCGACGACGTCCGGGGCACCGCGAGCTACCGCCGGCACGCGGTCGGCGTCATGGCCCGCCGGACCCTGACCTGGACCTGGGAGTCGTACCGCGGCGCCCGCCGCACCGAGGGAGCTGCGTGATGCGCGTCAACTTCACCGTCAACGGACGCCCGCAGGAGGCCGACGACGTCTGGGAGGGCGAGTCCCTGCTCTACGTGCTGCGCGAGCGGCTCGGCCTGCCCGGCTCCAAGAACGCCTGCGAGCAGGGCGAGTGCGGCTCCTGCACCGTGCGCCTCGACGGCGTGCCGGTGTGTTCCTGCCTGGTGGCCGCCGGACAGGCCGAGGGCCGGGACGTGGTGACCGTCGAGGGCCTCGGCGACCACGCGCGGCAGCGGTCCTGCGGCGGCTCCGACGGCGTCCCGCTGGACGCGGCCAAGGGCTGGGCGGCCAAGGCCGGCACCGACTCCCAGGCCGGCGAGGGCGTCGAACTCGCCCCCATCCAGCAGGCGTTCATCGACGCCGGCGCGGTCCAGTGCGGCTTCTGCACCCCGGGCCTGCTCGTCGCCTCAGACGAACTCCTGGAGCGCAACCCCAACCCGTCCGACGCCGACATCCGCGAGGCGCTGTCGGGCAACCTGTGCCGCTGCACGGGCTACGAGAAGATCATGGACGCGGTCCGTCTGGCCGCCGCCCGCCAGTCCGAGGGGGTCTGACATGCCGGCCAACGGCGTTCCCACGAAGATCACACAGGGCTCGGGCACCAAGGGCGGGATCGGCGAGTCCACCCTGCGCCCCGACGGCACCCTGAAGGTCACCGGCGAATTCGCCTACTCCTCGGACATGTGGCACGAGGACATGCTGTGGGGCCAGATCCTGCGCTCCACCGTCGCGCACGCCGAGATCGTCTCCATCGACACCGCCGAGGCCCTCGCGCTGCCGGGCGTGTACGCCGTCATGACGTACGACGACCTGCCGACCGAGGTGAAGCACTACGGCCTGGAGATCCAGGACACCCCGGTCCTCGCGCACGGCAAGGTGCGCCATCACGGGGAGCCGGTGGCGATCGTCGCCGCCGACCACCCGGAGACCGCCCGCCGCGCCGCCGCCAAGATCAAGGTGGAGTACCGCGAACTCCCCGTGATCACCGACGAGAGGTCGGCCCTCGCGCCGGACGCCGTCCTGGTCCACGAGGGCCGCGACGACCACCACATCGGGCATGTCGCGCACCCGAACATCGTGCACCGCCAGCCGATCGTGCGCGGCGACGCGGCCGTGGCCGCCGCCCGCGCCGATGTGATCGTCAAGGGCGAGTACACCTTCGGCATGCAGGACCAGGCGTTCCTCGGACCCGAGTCCGGGCTCGCGGTGCCCGAGGAGGACGGCGGCGTCCACCTCTACATCGCCACCCAGTGGCTGCACTCCGACCTGCGCCAGATCGCGCCCGTGCTCGGGCTGCCCGAGCGCAAGGTGCGGATGACGCTGTCCGGCGTCGGCGGCGCCTTCGGCGGCCGCGAGGACCTGTCGATGCAGATCCACGCCTGCCTGCTGGCGCTGCGCACCGGCAAGCCCGTCAAGATCGTCTACAACCGGTTCGAGTCCTTCTTCGGGCACGTCCACCGCCACCCGGCCAAGCTGTACTACGAGCACGGGGCCACCCGCGACGGCAAGCTGACCCACGTCAAGTGCCGGATCGTCCTGGACGGCGGCGCCTACGCCTCCGCCTCCCCGGCCGTCGTCGGCAACGCCTCCTCGCTGAGCGTCGGGCCGTACGTCGTGGACGACGTCGACATCGAGGCCCTCGCCCTTTACACCAACAACCCGCCCTGCGGCGCGATGCGCGGCTTCGGCGCGGTCCAGGCGTGCTTCGCTTACGAGGCCCAGATGGACAAGGTGGCGAAGGAACTCGGCATGGACCCGGTGGAGTTCAGGCAGCTGAACGCCATGGAGCAGGGCACGGTCATGCCCACCGGGCAGCCGGTCGACTCCCCGGCGCCGGTCGCCGAACTCCTGCGCCGCGTCAAGGCGATGCCGCTGCCGCCCGAGCGTCAGTGGGAGTCCAGCGAGGGCGCCGACGTACGGCAGCTGCCCGGCGGCCTGTCCAACACCACGCACGGCGAGGGCGTCGTACGCGGGATCGGCTACGCGGTCGGCATCAAGAACGTCGGCTTCTCCGAGGGCTTCGACGACTACTCCACCGCCAGGGTGCGCATGGAGGTGATCGCGGGCGAGCCCGTCGCCACCGTGCACACCGCGATGGCGGAGGTCGGCCAGGGCGGCGTCACCGTGCACGCCCAGATCGCCCGCAGCGAACTCGGCGTCGCCCAGGTGACCATCCACCCGGCCGACACCCAGGTGGGCTCGGCGGGTTCGACCTCCGCCTCCCGGCAGACGTACGTCACCGGCGGCGCCGTCAAGAACGCCTGCGAGCTGGTCCGGGAACGGGTCCTGGAGCTCGGCCGGCGCAAGTTCGGCTCCTACCACCCCGCCTGGGCCACCGCGGAACTGCTGCTGGAGGGCGGCAAGGTCGTCACCGACGGCGGCGAGGTGCTCGCCGACCTGGTCGACGTCCTGGAGGGCGAGGCCGTGGAGGTCGAGGAGGAGTGGCGGCACCGGCCGACCGAGGCCTTCGACCTGCGCACCGGGCAGGGCAACGGCCACGTCCAGTACTCCTTCGCCGCGCACCGCGCCGTGGTCGAGGTCGACACCGAACTCGGCCTGGTCAAGGTCATCGAGCTGGCCTGCGCCCAGGACGTCGGCAAGGCGCTCAACCCGCTCTCCGTCGTCGGCCAGATCCAGGGCGGCACCACGCAGGGCCTGGGCGTCGCGGTGATGGAGGAGATCATCGTGGACCCGAAGACCGCGAAGGTCAGGAACCCCTCCTTCACGGACTACCTGATCCCGACCATCCTCGACACGCCGACCATCCCGGTCGACGTCCTCGAACTCGCCGACGAACACGCCCCGTACGGGCTGCGCGGCATCGGCGAGGCCCCGACCCTGTCCTCGACCCCGGCCGTCCTCGCGGCGATCCGGGGCGCGACGGGCCTGGAGCTCGACAGGACACCGGTACGTCCGGAGCACCTCACGGGCACGGCCTGATCACCCGCCGCCGCGGCACGTGTGCCTCACCCCGAGCCTTCAGGGCTCGGGCGGCACGGTGGCCGCGGCGGCACCCCGGCGCCGGGCAACCGCTCACCCCGGCTCCACCCCACACGTGCAACACCGGGCCGTCCCCCGGGTTACGTGCACATCCCAAATCCCGCTCATCTCACCGGAGTTGACCGGGTGCCCCTGTGAACCTTGGGAGACGGCACCATGACCCACCCATCAGTGGAGACCAGGACCACGGCCGAGGACGCCGGCGACGGCAGCCGCGTCCCGGCCGGCCGGTCCTGGCTCGACCGGTACTTCCACATATCCAGAAGAGGATCCTCGGTCGCGCGTGAGGTGCGCGGCGGCGTCACCACCTTCATGGCGATGGCGTACATCCTCCTCCTCAACCCCCTGATCCTGTCCGGCAAGGACGTCCAGGGCGACACCCTCGGCCAGAAGGCCCTGATCACGGCGACCGCGTTCGCCGCGGCGCTCACCACGCTGCTGATGGGCTTCGTCGGCAAGGTGCCCCTCGCGCTCGCCGCCGGTCTCTCGGTCTCCGGCGTGCTGTCCGCGCAGGTCGTGCCCAACATGACCTGGCCGCAGGCGATGGGCATGTGCGTGGTGTACGGCGTCGTCATCATGCTGCTGGTCGTCACCGGCCTGCGCGAGATGATCATGAACGCGATCCCGCTCGCGCTCAAGCACGGCATCACCATGGGCATCGGCCTGTTCATCGCCCTCATCGGCTTCTACAAGTCCGGCTTCGTGCACCAGGGCAAGGACACCCCGCTGAGCCTCGGCCCCGCGGGCCAGCTCACCGGCTGGCCGGTGCTGCTCTTCGCCGGCACCCTGCTGCTGATCTTCATGCTCCAGGCCCGTAACGTCCCCGGCGCCATCCTCATCGGCATCGTCTCCGGCACGGTCGTCGCCGTCGTCCTCAACGGCATCGGTGTCATCGACCCCCACCAGTGGGAGTCCGGCGCGCCCGAACTGCACGGCGGCGCCGTCTCGATGCCGGACTTCTCGCTCTTCGGGCACGTCGGCTTCGGCGGCTGGGACAAGGTCGGCGGGATGACCATCGCGGTGATCGTGTTCACCCTGGTGCTCGCCGGCTTCTTCGACGCGATGGCCACCATCATCGGCGTCGGCACGGAGGCCGGCCTCGCCGACGACAAGGGCCGGATGCCAGGGCTCTCCAAGGCCCTGTTCATCGACGGCGCGGGCGGTGCGATCGGCGGTCTGGCCGGCGGCTCGGGTCAGACGGTCTTCATCGAGTCGGCGACAGGCGTCGGCGAGGGGGCCCGTACGGGACTCGCGTCCGCGGTGACCGGGCTGCTCTTCGCGGCCTGTCTGTTCTTCACCCCGGTGACCGCGATCGTCCCGCAGGAGGTGGCCGCCGCGGCGCTGGTGGTCATCGGCGCGATGATGCTGATGAACGCGCGGCACGTGGACTGGGGCGACCGGGCCACGGCGATCCCGGTCTTCCTGACCGTCGTCCTGATGCCGTTCACGTACGCGATCACCACGGGAGTCGCCGCGGGCGTCATCTCCTACACGGCGATCAAGGTGGCCCAGGGCCGGGCGCGGGAGATCGGTGCGTTCATGTGGGGGCTGACGGTGGTCTTCCTCGTGTACTTCGCCCTGCACCCCGTCGAGGGCTGGCTCGGCGTCCACTAGCGACGCGGGCGGCCCCCCTTCCGAGCAACCATCCTGAGGAGACCGACAGATGCTGGACATCGCCGAAGAGCTGGACCGGTGGGTCGGGCAGGGGCGTGACTTCGCCGTCGCCACCGTCGTGGGCGTCGGGGGCAGTGCCCCCCGGCAGCCGGGCGCCGCGCTGGCGGTGGACACCGACGGCACCGCCGTCGGGTCGGTCTCCGGTGGCTGTGTGGAGGGCGCCGTGTACGAGCTGTGCCAACAGGCGCTGAGGGACGGGGAGACCGTCCTCGAACGGTTCGGGTACAGCGACGAGGACGCCTTCGCGGTCGGCCTGACCTGCGGCGGCGTCATCGACATCCTGGTGGCACCGGTCCGGGCGGACGACCCCGCCCGGCCGGTGATCGCCGCCATGCTGGCCGCCGCCGCCCGCGGGGAGGCGGCGGCGCTCGCGCGGATCGTGGACGGCCCGGCCGGCCTGTCCGGCCGCGCCCTGCTCGTCCGGCCCGACGGATCGTACGACGGCGGTTACGGCGCCCACCCCGAGCTGGACCGCACCGTCGCCGCCGAGGCCCGCGCCCTCCTGGACGCGGGCCGCACCGGCACCGTGGAGATCGGCGCCCAGGGCTCCCGCTGCGGTGCCCCGCTCACCGTCCTGGTGGAGTCCTCCGTACCCCCGCCCCGGATGATCGTCTTCGGCGCGATCGACTTCGCCTCCGCCCTGGTCCGCGTCGGCAAGTTCCTCGGCCACCACGTCACCGTGTGCGACGCCCGCCCGGTCTTCGCCACCCGCACCCGCTTCCCGGACGCCGACGAGATCGTGGTCGAGTGGCCCCACACCTACCTGGAACGCACCGCGACCGACGGCCGTACCGTCCTGTGCGTCCTCACCCACGACGCCAAGTTCGACGTGCCGCTCCTCAAGGTGGCGCTGCGCCTCCCGGTCGCCTACGTCGGCGCGATGGGCTCCCGGCGCACCCACCTCGACCGCGCGCGGCGGCTGCGCGAGGTCGGCCTGACGGAGAGTGAACTGGCCCGGCTGAGGTCCCCGATCGGCCTGGACCTCGGCGCCCGTACGCCCGAGGAGACGGCCCTGTCCATCGCGGCGGAGATCGTCGCCGCCCGGCGTGGCGGCAGCGGGGTCGCCCTGACCGGCGGGCACACCCCGATCCACCACGAGACGGCGGCCCGCACGCGCATCGGGTCGGTGGCCTGAGCCGCCGCGCCCTCCCGGCCCCCGACATCCGGCCTCACTGGCCGCCGGCCGCGGCGAAAAGCGATTGCCGCGCGCACGGGCCCCTGTGTTCCATGAGGGAATGGTGTCCCTCGACCGGCTCCTCGCCTTCTCGGCGGTGGCCCTCCTGCTGATCGTGATACCCGGCCCGAGCGTGCTCTTCGTCGTCGGGCGGGCCCTGGCGCACGGCCGCCGCGCCGCGCTGACCACGGTCGCCGGGAACACCCTCGGCGCGTACGTCCTCGTCGCCGCGGTGGCCCTCGGCGTCGGGCCGGTGGTGGCACGCTCGGTCCTCCTGTTCACCGCGCTCAAGCTCGCGGGCGCCGCCTACCTGGTGCACCTCGGCGTCAAGGCATGGCGGCAACGCGGTTCGCTGCGGGCCGCGTTCACGCGGTCCGGCCCTCTGGAGCGGGGCGGTCTGCGCACCCTGGGCGAGGGCTTCGCGGTCGGTGTGGCCAACCCCAAGACCATGGTGTTCTTCGCCGCCGTACTGCCCCAGTTCGTGGACCGGGCCCGGGGGCACGTGCCCCTCCAGATGCTGCTGCTCGGCCTGGTCTTCAACGTCATCGCGCTGGTCTCGGACAGCGTCTGGGGCCTGGTCGCCTCCGCCGCCCGCGACTGGTTCGCCCGCTCGCCCCGGCGGCTGTCCGCGGTCGGCGGCGCCGGCGGTCTGGCCATGATCGGCCTGGGTGTGACGGTGGCGGTGACGGGGCGCAAGGACTGACCGCCGCCCGCGGTTCAGTCCCCCCTGAGCAGCCGGTTCATCGCCCGCCCGAAGACGGTGCGAGCCGTCGCCGCGACCACACCGTCGAACGCGCCGGGCAGGAGGCGCACCCGCAGTTCCTCCTGCCACACCACCCGGCTGCGGCCCCCGGGCCCCGGCCGGACCTCGATCTGCGCCCAGCCGAGGACCACCCGGCCCCGCTTCTCCAGCCGGCACATCCCGTCCTCGCCGTCCGCGGGCGGGCGCCAGGCGGTCACCTCCATGGGGTCGTCCACGGCGAGCGGGCCGATGCCCGAGCGCGCCGTGAAACGGGTGCCCACCCGGGTGGGGCCGGGGGTGAGCACACTGATCCGGGTCAGCGGTACGGCGGTCCCGTGGCGGGGCCACTCGGTGATCCGGCGCCACGCCTCGTCCAGCGGGAGCGGCACGGTCCGGGTGAGGGTGAAGGTCGGCACGTGCCGATCGTAGGCAATGACTCCCGCGTTCCCGGCAGTTCCGGACCGGCTCACCCGGTCGGGCCACTCCCCGGGGCCCGGAGGGGGCTCAGGGCCGGTAGACCTTGCCCGGTTCGGCCCTGCCGGGGGCGAGGAGCTGGGGGACCGTCACGAAGGTGTACCCGCGCTTCTTGAGGGCGTCGATGATGCCCGGCACCGCGGGCACGGTGCCGGCGTAGATGTCGTGCAGCAGGATGATCCCGTCCCGGTCGGCCTGGTCGAGGACGCGCTTGGTGATGAGCGCCGAGTCGGTGGTCGTGTAGTCCTTGGCGGTGACGCTCCACAGGACCTCCGCGAGCCCCAACTCCTTGCATATCTCGTGGATGTTGGTGTCGGTGCGGCCCTGCGGCGGGCGCATCAGCGTGGGCTTGCGCCCGGTGATCCGCTCGATCGCGTCGTTCGGCCGCCGCAGTTCGTCGCGCACCTGGTCGTCGGACAGGTCCGTGAGGATCTTGTGGTCCCAGGTGTGGCTCGCCACCTCGTGGCCCTCGTCCGACATCCGCTTGACCAACCGCGGGTACTTCTCGATGTGCCGCTTGCCGAGCAGGAAGAACGTCGCGTGGACCTTCTTCTCCTTCAGGATGTCCAGCAGTTTCGGGGAGTTCTCGCTGGGGCCGGCGTCGAAGGTCAGCGCGATGCACTTGGCCTTGCGGCAGTCGACGCCGCCGAAGCTCGCCGGCGCCTCCTGTGCCGCCTGCTCGCGCGCGGTGCTCGGTGAGGTGGTGTCGACCTGTGCGCAGCCGCTCAGGGCCAGCGCCAGGCCGAGGGCGGCCGAGACGAGTGCGGCCGGACGGAACCCGCGGCGCCGTTCGCGCATCTTGCCTGTCGCGAGCACCGGCGGACGGGTTTTCTCGATCGAAGGAGACATGCCGGGACTATACACACATTTTATAGTCCATTTGTTCGAATGTGATCACGGCGAGATGCCCGGCACGGCGCTGCCCCGGCCGCCGCCCGCGTGCGGCCAAGTACCCGTGGGGGAGCGGTGATCCGGGGGCCGGACCGGCCTCCGTCAGCCCTGCGCCCACTCCGGCTCCAGCCGCCGCCCCTGCTCACGGCCCGCCTTCGCCGCCGGTTCGCGGGTCGCCGGGTCCAGGGGGTTGGCACCGATCGCGGCGGCCGAGGCTTCGTCGGGAGCGATGACGAAAACCTGGGCGCCCTCGGCGCGCAGCGCGGCGACCGTGTCGTCCAGCGGGTAGTCGCTCGGGAGCGGTTCGACGGGACCCAGCGGGACGAGGACCAGGACACGGGTGGCACCGGTGGCGAGGTCGGCGTTGGCGACGGAGCGGATGCCGCCGTCGATGTAGCGGCGCCCGGCGATCGTCACCGGCGGCCACACGCCCGGGACGGCGCAACTGGCGGCGACCGCGTCGACCAGCGGGACGCCCGAGTCGCGGTCGAACACCCGCGGGTCACCGGTCTCCGCGTCGACCGCGACGAGCTTCAGCGCCCGCTTTGGCCAGCCGTGGTCCGGCAGCCGGGACTCGATCACCGCGAGCCGCTCCGGCTCGCCGACCGTCCGCGCGGCGAGGGCCACCCGGCCGACCGCGCTGCGCAGCCGTGCCGGCGAGGCAGCCGTGGCCATCGTGACGCCGATCTCCGCGGCGAACCTCTCGATGTCCATCTCGGCCGTGATCTCGCGGGCCTGCAACGAAGGCTCCACCTGCCGCGCGTACAGCTCCTCCACACCGAGCCCGCTGCCCAGTTGGGCCGCGACGGTCGCGCCCGCGGAGGTGCCCACCAGCAGACCGGCCCCGGTGACGTCCTGCCCGGCATCGGCGAGCCCGGCGAGCAGCCCGGTCATCCAGGCGATGCCGCCCACACCGCCGCCACCCAGCACCAACGCCTCGGTCATCTCTTCTCCTCCAGCGGTCCTCGGGGTCGCACCGGCACCGCCGGTCCCACGGGGAACCCTTCCCTCCGCCGTCCCCGCCCAAGATCCCCTTCGGGTAAAGGCCCAGGAAGGATCAGACGGTGTCCGGCACGACCGGGTCACCGGTGGCGTCGAGCGCGGCCAGCAGCCGCAGGCTGTCGTCGGCGGGGGTGCCGGGCGCGGCCGATTGCACGATCAGCTCCGTGCCCGCGCAGTCCGGCAGGACGAAGTTCTCCTGGTGCAGCTCCAGGCGGCCGACCGAGGCGTGCTGGTAGACCTTGCGGCCGTGGGTGCGGGTACGGACATCCGCGCGAGCCCAAAACTGGCGGAAACGCTCGCTGTGCATGGCGAGTTCACCTATGAGGGACGCCAGTTCGGGATCGTCGGGGCAGCGGCCGGCGGCCAGCCGCAGATGGCCGACGGTGTCGAACGCGCAGCCCTCCCAGTCGGCGAACAGCGCGCGCCCCTCCTCGGTCAGGAAGACGTGCCGGGCGAGGTTCAGCCCCTCGGCGGGACGGCCGTAGAGCAGATCGGCGAGCCGGTTCGCGGCCAGTACCGTCAGCCGGTGGTCGATGATGAACGCAGGTGCGTCGGCGACGAGTTGCAGCACCCGCAGCAGCTCGGGGCGCGGCCGGGCGACGGACGGCCGCCGCCGGGTCCGCGCGGGCCGGTTGGCGAGGCGGTGCAGATGCTCGCGCTCCACCTCGTCCAGATCGAGCGCCCGCGCGAGCGCGTCGAGCACCTGGGCCGAGGGCCGGCGGGCCCGCCCCTGCTCCAGCCGGACGTAGTAGTCGACGCTCACCCCCGACAGGTGCGCGACCTCCTCGCGCCGCAGCCCGCTCACCCGGCGGCGCGGGTCGGCGCGGATGCCGGCGGACTCCGGGTGGACCCGGGCCCGTCGGGTGCGCAGGAAGTCCGCGAGATCGTCCATCGCTCCAGTATCCGTGCCGGACGGCCGCGTTGGGTGGCCCTGCCGGTACCAGGAAGCCCGGACCTGCGGAAGGAGCGCCCCTGAACCGCGCCGCCCGATCCCGCGAGGATCGAACTCCCAGAGATCCGAGGAGCGGATATGAAGGTCTTCATCGTGCACGCCCACCCCGAGCGTCGGTCGCTGAACGGCGCGCTCACCGACATCGCCGTGGAGACGCTGTCCGGCGCGGGCCACGAGGTGCGGGTCAGCGATCTGTACGCGATGCGCTGGAAGTCCACCGTCGACGCCGCCGACTTCGGCCCCGTCGCCTCCGACCCGCTGGACGTCGTGCGCGACTCCGGACGTGCCCACGAGAGCGGCGCGCTCGCCGCCGACGTCCGCGCGGAACAGGAGAAGCTGCGCTGGGCCGACACCGTGATCCTCCAGTTCCCGCTGTGGTGGTACACGATGCCCGCGATCCTCAAGGGCTGGGTGGACCGCGTCTTCACCCACGGCTTCGGATACGGCGTGGGCGAGCACAGCGACACCCGGTACGGCGACCGCTTCGGCGAGGGCGCCCTCCAAGGCAGGCGCGCCATGCTGTCGTTGACGGTCGGCGGCCCGGAGTCCCACTACTCCGACCGCGGCATCAACGGCCCGATCGACGACCTGCTGTACCCGATCCAGCACGGCGTGCTCTACCACCCCGGCATGGCGGTGCTGCCGCCGTTCGTCCTGTACCGCGCGGGGCGGTTGTCCGCCGAGGCGTTCGCGGACGCGGCCGGGCGGTGGCGGGAGCGGCTGCTGTCCCTGGAGGAGACCGAGCCCGTCCCGTACCGCGCGCAGAACGCCGGGGACTACGAGATCCCCGCGGTCCGGCTGCGCGCGGGACTGGAGGCGCCGGGCCGCAGCGGATTCGGCCTGCACATCGCCGGGTAGCGCCGCGCGAGGGGAGGCCGGACGTGGAAAGGGGGGCGCTGCGGGCTGCTCGTGGTCGCTCGCAACGCCCCCCTGGCCTTACCCGAGGGGTACTCGGGAGATCCTCCGGGTCACGAGTTCACCTGTGCGGTGACCTGGTCCGCGAAGGTGGCCAGCCGGGTGTACACACCCGGGTAGCCCGCCTCCGCGCACCCCTCGCCCCAAGAAGTGATCCCTGCCAGGACGCCCCCGATGAGCAGGGGACCGCCGCTGTCGCCCTGGCAGGTGTCTACGCCGCCGGAACTGAGCCCGGCGCACACCATGTCGGACTGCACGTAGTCCGAACCGTAGGAGGAACGGCAGCTCGTGTCGGACACGACCGGCACGGTCGCGGTCCGCAGCTGCCTGGAGGAGCTGCCGTTCTCCGAAGTCGTGCCCCAGCCGAGGATCCGCGCCGTGGTACCGGCCGCGTACACACCCGTCTGGGAGGAGGAGACGTACGACACCGGCTTGTACGGCATCGACGTCGACAGGGTCAGCACGGCCACGTCGTCGCCCTTGGTGGCGTCCGAGTAGTCCGGGTTCACCCAGATCCTGCTGACCTTGCTCACCGTGCCGTCGGTGCCGTTCAGCTTGGTACGGCCGCCGACGACGCGGACGCCGCCCGGGGTTTCGCCGGCCATGCAGTGCGCGGCCGTCACCACCTTGGTGGCGGCCACCAGGCTGCCGCCGCAGAACTGGTTGCCGGACGCGTCCGTGATCTGCATGACGAACGGGTAGGCGGTGGTGGTCGTCGTCGTACCGCCGACAATGGGCTGGGGAGCCGCGCTCGCCGTGGGGGAGGCGAGCAGCGCGGTCGTCGCGGCGGCGGCGGTGGCCACCAGGACCGCGGCGGTGCGTCTGGCACGTGTGGGCCCGAACATGAGTCTCCTCAGTGGGGTTGCACCGGTGGGGGGTCGCACGGGTAGGGGGCGTGCACGGTGGTGGGGGGTGGGTCCGACCCCCTGTACCCGGGCGAGCGGTACGCCCATTACGCTAGGTCCGGAACCTTCGGCTCCCAATGAGGGAACCCCCTAGGGGGGCGGGTGAGGGAAAACCCTCGGTCCGGCTCAGTTAACCGCCGCCGTGCTCAGTGCGCGCGCCGACCTGCGGCCAATCGGACGATGTCCACCCGCGAACGGATCCCGAGCTTGCGGTAGACCCGGGTGAGCGTGGCCTCGACCGTCTTGACGCTGATGAACAGCCGCGCCGCTATCTCCCGGTTGGTGGCGCCCTCCATGACCAGCGCGGCCACCTGACGCTCCATCGCGGCCAGTACGTCCAGCACGTCGAGCGCGTCCAGGGCGGCGGGCGCGGTCCGCGCCGGTTCCGCGGCGAGGGTGGTGAGCGCCTCGTCCACCTGGCGCAGCCAGGGCAGCGCCCGGCAGCGGCGGAACAGCCGGGTCGCCTCGTCGTAGGCCGCGGGTCCGGGCCGCCGGCCGCGCAGCCGGGCCAGCGCGAACGCGGCCCGCGCCTCCTCCAGGCCGTAGCCCAGCTTGCCGAGCCGGTCCTGAGCCGACCTCAGCCGGTCGAGCGCCGCCTCGCCCGCGCCCTGCGCGGCCCGCACCAGCGCCTCGGAGCGGTCGAGCACGGCGAGGACGCTCTCCCGGCCGAGCCGGAGCGCGTGCTCCCGCGCGGTGTCGATGACGTCCTGCGCCTCGGCGGGTTCACCGATGCGGACCAGTGCCTCGGCGAGGTCGCCCTGCCAGCGGCCGCGGGCCGGGTCGGTGATGCCGAGCCCCAGCTCAAGACTGCGCACCCGGCGCAGCGAACGCACTGTGCCCGCCGGGTCCCCGGCCACCAACTGGGCGTACCCGAGCGCGCCCAGGGCCCGGGAGAGGTACATCTGGTCGCCGTCCCCCTCGGCGTGTTCCACCGCCTCCCGGGCGAGGGTGAGCGCCCGGTCCACGTCCCCGCCGGACGCCTCCGCGAGCGAGGTCAGCATGGCCGAGGCGGTCTCGCCGATCCCGGAGTCCCGGGCGAGCTCGAGGCTGTCGCGGGCGAGGTCCAGCGCGCGGCCGCAATGCCCGGCGCGCAGTTCGGTCTCGGCGAGGCCGCGCAGGAAGTGCACCTCGCTCTCCACCGAGCCGCGCCGGCGCACCTCGCGCAGCAGCCCGGTGACGGTGGCGCGCGCCTCGGCCAGCTGGTCGCCCATGACCAGCCAGCGGAACCGGGCGCTGCCCGCCCCGTTGTGATGCCAGGCCACCCGGGGGTCCTGGGGTTCGCGCAGGGCCCGCTTGATGGTGCGGGGCGCCTCCGGATGGCCCATCAGGGTCTCGGTCTGCGCCTGGAAGGAGAGGGCGAGCAGCTCGGTGCGCCGGTCCTTGCCGCGCGCGGCCAGCTCCGCGGCGTGCGCGGCGGCGCCGCGGGCCGCGGTGAAGTCGCCCTCCACTATCAGCGCCCGCCAGCCCAGCTGGTAGTTGACCAGGGCGAGCAGCCGCGGGTCGTCCCCGGCGTCGGCGAGGGCCTGCGGGAAGAGGGCGTCGACCTCGGCCATGGTGTGGCCCGCCGTGTCGATGACGATGATCCAGGCGCGCACCCGTTCGGCGGGCACGCTCGCCCGCTTGAGCACCTCCCGGGCGATGTCCCGGGCGAGGTCCACCTCGCCCGCGGTGATGGCGTCCTCGGCGGCGCCGAGCCGGCGTTCCTCCGGGCTGGGCGAGCCGTCCACCGGGGTGTGCCGGGCGGCCAGCAGACCCAGCTGGGCCGCGACCGAGGGTGCGCCGCGGTCCCGGGCGAGGGCGGCGGCCTCGGCGAGCCGGGCGGCGACCTCCGGATCGGCGCCGGTGGTGGCGAGGGCGAGGTGCCGGGCCCGCTCGATGGGGTCGGAGGCGGCCGTGGACAGCGCCGCGTGCGCGGCCCGCCGTTCCTGCGCGGGCGCCTCCGCGTACAGCGCGGCGGAGATGAGCGGATGCGCGAAGCGTACGGCCGGGGCCTCCGACTCCGTGGCCAGCAGCCCGAGTTCGGCGGCCTGGGCGCACTCGGCCTCGGCGTTCTCCCGGCCCGCCGCGTGCAGCAGCGCCGGGGTGGGGCGGGCGCCGGCGCTGGCCACCAGCAGGGTGCGGCGGGCCTCCACGGACAGCATGTCCAGGCGGCTGAGCACCAGGGCGCGCAGCGAGGTGGGCACCGGCAGCGGCTCGCCCGGCCGGGGCGGGGTGGGGCTCTCGGCGAGGGCGCGGCCGAGTTCCAGCGCGAACAGCGGGTTGCCGCCGCTGGTGCGGTGGACCTCGCGGACCGTGGAGCGGGGCAGCCCCCCGTGGCCGCGGTGACCGAGCAGTTCGGCGATCCGGGTGCGCGAGAGCGGCCCGAGCCGCACGGCGAGGGTGTCCGGCGGGCAGGACCGCAGATGGCGGTCGTACTCCTGGCTGTCCTGACCCTCCGTCCGTACCGCGCACAGGAGTTGGACCGGGGTGCCGCCGAGCCGGCGGGCGGCGAAGCCGAGCAGTTCGGCGCTGGCCGGGTCCAGCCACTGCAGGTCGTCGGCGACGACCAGGACCGGGCCGCGGGTTGCGAGCACCCGCAGCGCGGACAGGACGGCGAGGCGCAGGGCGAGGCCGTCGCGCTGGAGGCTGGACTCGCCGCGGCCGGTGAGCGCCGACTCCAGTGCGGTGCGCTGGGCGGCGGGCAGCCGCGGGCAGACGTCGTCGAGGACCAGGCCGAGGAGGTCGGCGAGGGCGAGGAACGGAAGGTGGGATTCGGACTCGGTCGCCGAGCAGCGCAGGACGATGTGCGCGGGCGAGGCGTATTCCTCGGCCAATGCCCGCAGGATGGTCGATTTCCCTATTCCGGCCGGCCCGTGGAGCAGCACGCTGCCGCCGGCGGCGAGTTGGGCGCGGGCGGCGGAGCACAGCTCCTCGCGGCCGATGACCAGGTCCGAGCGGCATCTCGCAGGCTCCTGGAAGTCCCGTCGCACGGTCACCGCTCCCCTCGTATGTCGTGTCCGGACCAAATTCTAGGCAACGATCCTTGAAATTCGGACGGAAGCCGTGGTGAGGGAAATAACAAACGGTCAAGCATGAGGAAATTCAAAGCATCCGCGCATGAATGGGAAGGTTTCCTTCAGTGTCCCGGGGGGCTACGGAAGCAGCCCCGCCCTACGTGCCGCGGTCACCGCCTCCCCTCGCGTGTGTGCGCCCAACTTCCGCATCGCTGAACGCAGATAGCCCTTGACCGTCTCCGGGCGCAGCCCCAGCCGCTCGGCCACCGCGGCGTTGGTCGCACCCGCCGCCACCCAGGACAGCACGTCCAGTTCGCGCGGCGCCAGAGCCGGTCCGCCGGCCGGCCGCGGCGCCGTCAGCAGCCCGCAGGCGGCCAGCAGATCGGCACGCAGGGCCGGATCGGTGATCCGGGGCGCGAGCGCCCGCAGCGCCGCGTGCGCCTCACGCACCTGCTCCCAGGTGCCCGTGCCGCCCCCCGCGCCGGCCCCGGCGGCACCGCACGGCTGGGCCCCCGCACCCTTGAGGGGGGCCCGGCCGGCCACCGTCAGCAGCTCCCACGCCTCGTCCCGCAGGACCAGCGTCTGCTCCACGTCCCGCGCCACCGCCACCGCCGCGCCGAGCGCCCGGTCACCGAGCGGCTGTGCCGAACGCAGCGCGCCGTACAGCACCCCGCGCACCCGGCGCCGCACCACCACCGGCACCGCGAGCACCGAGCGGATGCCCTCCGCGGCCACCGGGATGTCGTACTCGTGGCTGATGTGCCGGGAGCTGGAGTAGTCCGTCACCGCGCAGGGCCTGGCCAGCGCCACCGCCTTGCCGCCGAGCCCGCTGCCCGAGCTCACCGCGAGCGAGCGCAGCGCGGCCGTCGCCGTGCCGCTCAGCTCGCTGATGCGCACCTGCGGCCGGCCGGACTCCACCAGCCCGCCGAAGGCGACCGGCAGCCCCGTCGCGCGCCGTAGCCGGAGCAGCGCACCGCGGATCTCCACCGCCGTCACGGCCTGTGCTGTCACCTCATCGCTCCTTCGGTGCGGCTGATGTGCGGACCACACCCCCGTGCGCGCAGGGACCACACCCCCGTTCGGGGGTAGTGAGACCTGCATCACGGATTAGACGATGCCGGGGAGCCGCCCGGCAATGGTCGGGAACATAGGAGGACGACGGATGACGACGGCGACCGATGCCTTCAGGAGCGCGCGGGACTTCCTGCTGGCACACCGCGAGGACTATGCCACCGCCTACGACGGGTTCGCGTGGCCCCGGCCGGAGCACTTCAACTGGGCGCTGGACTGGTTCGACGTGATCGCCGCCGGCAACGACCGCGCCGCGCTGCACATCGTGGAGGAGGACGGCGGCGAGACCCGGCTGTCCTTCGCCGAACTGTCCGAGCGCTCCGACCGGGTCGCGAACTGGCTGCGCGCGCGGGGGGTCGCCGCCGAGGACCGCGTCCTCGTCATGCTCGGCAACCAGGCCGAGCTGTGGGAGGTCATGCTGGCCGCGATGAAGCTGCGCGCGGTCGTCATCCCGGCCACCCCGCTGCTCGGCCCCGCCGACCTGCGCGACCGTGTCGAGCGCGGCCGGGTCAGGCACGCGCTGGTGCGGGCCGAGGACGTCGCCAAGTTCGCCGAGGTGCCCGGCGCCTACACCCGGATCGCGGTCGGCGGCACACCGGCGGAGGGCTGGCTGCCGTACGAGGACGCCTACGGCGCCCCCACCGGCTTCACGGCCGACGGGCCCACCCGCTGCGACGACCCGCTGATGCTCTACTTCACCTCGGGCACCACCGCCCGCCCCAAGCTGGTCGAGCACACCCATGTCTCCTACCCCGTAGGTCACTTGGCGACCATGTACTGGGTCGGCCTGAAGCCCGGCGACGTCCATCTGAACATCTCCTCGCCCGGCTGGGCCAAGCACGCCTGGTCCAACCTGTTCGCCCCGTGGAACGCCGAGGCGACCGTCTTCATCTTCAACTACACGAGGTTCGACGCGGGCCGGCTCATGGCCGAGATGGACCGCGCCGGGGTGACCACCTTCTGCGCCCCGCCCACCGTGTGGCGCATGCTCATCCAAGCCGACCTCGGACAACTGCGCACGCCGCCACGCGAGGTGGTGGCCGCGGGCGAACCGCTCAACCCCGAGGTCATCGAACAGGTGCGGCGCTCCTGGGGGTTGACGATCCGGGACGGCTTCGGGCAGACCGAGACCGCCGTACAGGTCTCCAACCCTCCGGGCCAGCCGCTGAAGACCGGCTCCATGGGCCGCCCCAGCCCCGGCTACCGCGTGGAGCTCCTCGACCCGGTCACCGGCGCGCCCGGCGCCGCCGAGGGCGAGATCGCGCTCGACCTCGCCGACCCGCCCGTCGGCCTGATGGCGGGCTACCACGGCGACCCGGACCGCACCGCCGAGGCCATGGCGGGCGGCTACTACCGCACCGGTGACATCGCCGCGCGCGACGAGGACGGCTACCTCACCTACATCGGCCGCGCCGACGACGTCTTCAAGGCGTCCGACTACAAGATCAGCCCCTTCGAGCTGGAGAGCGCGCTGCTGGAGCACCCGGCGGTGGCCGAGGCCGCCGTCGTGCCCGCCCCGGACGAGCTGCGGCTCGCGGTGCCCAAGGCGTACGTCCTGCTCGCCGAGGGCTACGAGCCGGGACCCGGCACCGCCAAGGCGATCTTCGAGCACTCCCGCCAGGTGCTCGCCCCCTACAAGCGCGTCCGCCGACTGGAGTTCGGCACGCTGCCCAAGACCGTCTCCGGCAAGATCCGCCGCATCGAGCTGCGCGAGGCCACCGCGCGGGGTTCGGCGGACGAGTACCGCGAGGAGGACTTCCGGTGAGCGCCCCGCAGCTCTCGTACGCCCACGGGACGGGCACCACCGCGCTGCTCGGCGACACCATCGGCGCCGACCTCGCCCGTACCGCGCGGACCTGGCCCGACCGCGAGGCCCTGGTCGACGTGGCGGGCGGGCGCCGCTGGACGTACGCCGCCTTCGACGCCGACGTGGACCGGCTCGCCCGCGCCCTGCTGGCGAGCGGCATCGCCAAGGGCGACCGGGTGGGCATCTGGGCGGTCAACTGCGCCGAGTGGGTGCTCGTGCAGTACGCCACCGCCCGCATCGGCGCCGTCATGGTCAACATCAACCCGGCCTACCGCACCCACGAGGTGCGCTTCGTGCTCCGGCAGGCGGGCGTACGGCTGCTGTTCGCCTCTCTCAGCCACAAGACGAGCGATTACCGCGCCATGGTCGAGGAGGTCCGCGGCAGCTGCCAGGAGCTGCGCGAGGTCGTCTACTTCGGGGGGCCCGGCTGGGCGGCGTTCACCGCGCGCGGCGACAGCGGTGACCGGACCGGACTGGCGGCACGGGAAGCGGAGTTGTCCTGCGACGACCCGATCAACATCCAGTACACCTCGGGCACCACCGGCTTCCCCAAGGGAGCCACCCTCTCCCACCACAACATCCTCAACAACGGTTATTTCGTCGGGGAGTTGGTCAAGTACACGGAGCAGGACCGGATCTGCGTCCCGGTCCCCTTCTACCACTGCTTCGGCATGGTGATGGCCAACCTGGCGGCCACCTCGCACGGTGCCTGCATCGTGATCCCGGCCCCGTCCTTCGAACCGAAGGCCAGCCTGGAGGCGGTGCAGCGGGAGCGGTGCACGTCCCTGTACGGCGTCCCGACCATGTTCATCGCCGAGCTGAACCTGCCGGACTTCGCCTCGTACGACCTCTCCACCCTGCGCACCGGCATCATGGCCGGCTCGCCCTGCCCGGTGGAGGTGATGAAGCGGGTCGTCGCCGAGATGCACATGGCCGAGGTCGCCATCTGCTACGGCATGACCGAGACCTCGCCGGTGTCCCTCCAGACCCGGACCGACGACGACCTGGAGCACCGCACCGCCACCGTCGGCCGCGTCCTGCCCCACCTGGAGGTCAAGGTCGTCGACCCGGCCACCGGTGTCACCCGGCCGCGCGGCGGGACGGGCGAGCTGTGCACCCGCGGCTACAGCGTGATGCTCGGCTACTGGGACGAGCCGGAGAAGACCGCCGAGGTCATCGACGCGGGCCGCTGGATGCACACCGGGGACCTGGCGATGATGCGCGAGGACGGGTACGTGGAGATCGTCGGCCGCATCAAGGACATGATCATCCGGGGCGGCGAGAACATCTACCCGCGCGAGATCGAGGAGTTCCTCTACGCGCACCCGAAGATCAGGGACGTACAGGTCGTCGGGGTGCCGGACGAGAGGTACGGCGAGGAGGTGCTCGCCTGCGTGATCCCGCGGGACGAGGGCGACCCGCCTACCCTCGACGAACTGCGGGCCTTCTGCCGGGGGCGGCTCGCGCACTACAAGGTGCCGAGCAGGCTCAGCATCCTCGACACCTTCCCGATGACGGTGTCGGGGAAGGTGCGGAAGATCGAACTGCGGGAGCGGTACCGGGACTGAACCGCCGCGTCAGCCCCGTCGCGCGCGGCGCCCCGGCTCCGGGGCGCCGTCGGCGTCCAGGGCGCCGGCGGGATCGTTCACCGGCTGCGGGACGCCCGCGAGGTCCAGCACGAACAGCGGCACGCCCAGGGAGTCCGCGCAGGCGCGGGCGGCCTCGCTGTAACCGGCGAGCGAGAAGTACACGCAGTCGGCGGACTCCGTCATCGCGGTCAGCCACAGGCACTCCACGTCCCGGGGCGCGGCGGGCCGTACCGTCGGCTCCACCTGGGCGAGCAGCCCCCGGGCGGCGAGCCCGACGCCGTTCGTCGGCCGCTGGTCGGCGCGGCGGATGTCCTCGTACCCGAGCCAGCGCAGATACAGCGCGGTCGCGGTGACGACGTCCCGCGCGGTGCGGACGGCGTGCGGCCGGAAGGCGCGGCGCGACGGGGCGGCGTCGGGGGCATCCGGCCGGGCGGCGCGCGGCTCGGCGCGGGCGGCGGAAGCCTGCGCGTGCGCGGGGGACGGCTCGCCGCGGACCCCCGGGCCCGGGTCCGCCTCCAGCACCGGGACGAGCAGCACCGTGCCGCACGGACAGCCCAGTTCCGGGCGCGGCCAGTGGTTGAGCCGCCCGCACGCGGCGCACACGGCGCCGGTCCACTCCTCGGCCCAGGACCGGTGCTCGGCCACGACCGGCGCGGCACGGCGGTCCAGCCGCGGGGCGGCCGTGGTTCCGCAGGCGCAGGGATACACCGGGGCGGTGTAGACGTGCTCACGCCGGCAGGCCGGACAGCGCACCGGCACGCTCTCGGGCATGGCCCACTCACTCTCGCGCGACACCTCGGGACAGCGCTCCCATGGTGCTCCCGGCCCACCGCGTTTGTCCGGCGTTTCCGCGGCACTTGCCGGTGTCTTTGTGTCTCTTGACGAGGTCGGCGCTTCTCTCTACATTGCTTCCAGATAGTAGAAGTTGAATTCCACGATACGGAATATCTGGTCTGTCGGGGTTCAACGCAGACTCTCTGGAGAGTGCTCACCGCGGGGCGCGACGGGAGTACGCATCCGACACCGAGGCAGGAGTACTCGATGGCTCGTATGACCGCTGCCCGCGCGGCAGTTGAGATCCTCAAGCGCGAGGGCGTCAGTGACGCCTTCGGTGTGCCGGGGGCCGCGATCAACCCGTTCTACAAGGCCCTCAAGGAGGGCGGCGGCATCCAGCACACCCTCGCCCGCCATGTCGAGGGCGCCTCGCACATGGCCGAGGGCTACACTCGCGCGCGGCCGGGCAACATCGGCGTGTGCGTCGGCACGTCCGGGCCGGCCGGCACCGACATGATCACCGGCCTGTACTCGGCGTCCGGCGACTCCGTCCCGATCCTGTGCATCACCGGGCAGGCGCCCACGCATGTGATCCACAAGGAGGACTTCCAGGCCGTCGACATCGCCGCGATCGCGCGCCCGGTGACCAAGATGGCGGTGACCGTGCTGGAGGCGGCCCAGGTCCCCGGCGTCTTCCAGCAGGCGTTCCACCTGATGCGCTCCGGCCGGCCGGGACCGGTGCTGATCGACCTGCCGATCGACGTCCAGCTCACGGAGATCGAGTTCGACCCGGAGACGTACGAGCCGCTGCCGGTGTACAAGCCGGCCGCGACCCGCGCGCAGATCGAGAAGGCGATGTCGTACCTGCTCGCCGCCGAGCGGCCGGTCCTCGTGGCCGGCGGCGGAGTCATCGGCGCGGACGCCTGCGAACTGCTCACCGAGTTCGCCGAGCTGACCGGCACCCCCGTCATCCCGACCCTGATGGGCTGGGGAGCGCTGCCCGACGACCACGAGCTGAACGCGGGCATGGTCGGCGTGCAGACCGCGCACCGCTACGGCAACGCCACCTTCCTGGAGTCCGACTGCGTCCTCGGTATCGGCAACCGGTGGGCGAACCGGCACACCGGCTACAAGCTGGACGTCTACCGCGAGGGCCGCACCTTCGTGCACGTGGACATCGAGCCCACGCAGATCGGCCGGATCTTCCCGCCGGACTACGGGGTGGTGTCCGACGCGCGGGCGGCGCTGGAGCTGTTCGTCCGGGTGGCACGGGAACTGAAGGCGGCCGGCCGGCTCCCCGACCGCGCGGACTGGATCTCCTCGTGCCAGGAGCGCAAGGCCACACTGCTGCGCCGTACGCACTTCGACGACGTGCCGATGAAGCCGCAGCGGGTGTACGAGGAGATGAACCGGGCCTTCGGCCCCGAGACGCGGTACGTCACCACGATCGGGCTCTCCCAGATCGCCGGCGCGCAGATGCTGCACGTCTACAAGCCCCGGCACTGGATCAACTGCGGCCAGGCCGGGCCGCTCGGCTGGACGATCCCGGCCGCGATCGGCGTCGCGAAGGCCGATCCGGAGGCCGCGGTGGTCGCCCTGTCCGGCGACTACGACTTCCAGTTCCTGATCGAGGAACTGGCGGCCGCCGCCCAGCACCGGATCCCCTATGTGCACGTCCTGGTCAACAACGCCTACCTGGGTCTGATCCGCCAGGCGCAGCTCGGGCTGGACATCGACTTCCAGGTGAACCTGGAGTTCGAGAACATCAACACGCCCGAGATCGGCGTCTACGGCGTGGACCACGTCAAGGTCGCCGAGGGCCTGGGCTGCAAGGCCCTGCGGGTCACCGAGCCGGACCAGCTGGGCCCCGCGTTCGAGGAGGCGAAGAAGCTGGCCGCCCAGTACCGGGTGCCGGTCGTGGTCGAGGCGATCCTGGAGCGGGTCACGAACATCTCGATGAGCCGCACGATGGACATCAGCGACGTCACCGAGTTCGAACCCCTCGCCACGGAGGCGGCCCACGCGCCGACGGCGATCGGCGCGCTGAAGCGCTGACGCCCCGCGGTGTGCGAAAGAGGCGGCCCGTCCACCGGACGGGCCGCCTCTTCTCATGTCCGCTCCTACACCTCGTGCTCCGAGAGGCCGGGCCAGTCCTCGGGCCCGCCGCCCTGCCACTCGATGAGGTCGTCCTCCTCCACCTCGACCCGGTCCAGATCGACCAGCCGCAGGATCTCCACGACGTCGTCCAGATGCGAGGCCAGCCCCAGCGTCACCTCTCCCTCGGTGACGCGCCTGGAGCCGTCCAGGGCGGGCGCGTGGACGACGATGTGCGGGTGCTGAACCGGATTACCCATACCGCCAGCGTGCGACGGCCGCGGTGTTCCCGCACGCCGTACGGCTGCCGCGGGACTCCCCGGACCATGCCGAGGGCCAAAGCGACCGGCTCGACTTCCAGGAGCGGTACCGGATCTTCCAGGACGGGGCACGCCGGGAGCCCGGCGTCCGACACCGGTGCGGCCTGAGCAGGCGGCACCGCACGCCCGGGTGCCTGCCGGCGCCGTGCACGAGGCCGTCGGGCAGGCCGTCGGCCACCTCGTCGGGCCGGACGGGAACCGTGCCGGGATCCGTGAGGCCGCGTGAGGCCGTGTGGAGGTCCTCACCTGCGAGGAACTCCTGGACAACGCCGAACGCTCCCTCGCCGTGGGTCTCGACCCGGCGTAGGGAGCGTCGTGCTGCTGCTGCCGTCCGGCGGCGCGGCGCTGGGCGCGACAGGTAGGTCGCGCCGCCGGACGGGGTCGGGATGGGTGGGACCGCGGGGGTGTGACGGAGGCGGGGCCTCTTCACTCTGGTCGAGAAGCGGCCCGGCTCCTTGACCACCGCACTGGCTCGCACGCCGCCGCGGTCCTCGCCCTGCCCGTGCCGCACTGGACGGCCACCCCTCAAATCGGGCCGTCCGGCGCGGCGCGGGCCGCGTGCGCGGGCATGACCTCCCGTCAGTCCCCGCACGCCGCCTGCTGATCGATCGAGGCGCTCAGTCCTCGCGCAGTGCCTCGACCGCTTCCCGCACGCGCCTGCCGTAGTCCGGGTCCGCCGCGTGGAAGTGTGCGAGGTTCTTCTCGATCACGTCGTCGCGGGAGACCTGGGCGAGGCCCCCGGCGATGTTGGCGACCAGGCGCCGCTTCTCCTCCTGCGACATCAGGCGGTACAGCTCGCCCGCCTGGTAGAAGTCGTCGTCCTTGGTGTGGAGCGGTGCGGCGTGGGTGCCGGTGTGGCCCGAGACGGGCAGCGGCGACGCGAGGGGCCGGCCGGTCTCGGCGGGGCCGTCGTAGGAGTTCGGCTCGTAGTTCTTCGCGTACCGGCCCTGGGAGTTGGCCGCCATGAGACCGTCGCGCCCGTAGTTGTGCGCGGTTGTCGCCCGGGGCGCGTTCACGGCGAGCTGGGTGTGGTTGACGCCCAGGCGGTACCGGTGGGCGTCCGCGTACGCGAACAGCCGGCCCTGGAGCATCTTGTCCGGCGAGGGACCGATGCCCGGCACGAAGTTGTTCGGGGAGAAGGCGGCCTGCTCGACCTCGGCGAACACGTTGTCCGGGTTGCGGTCCAGGACCAGGCGGCCCACCCGCTGGAGCGGGTAGTCCCGGTGCGGCCAGACCTTGGTCAGGTCGAACGGGTTGAAGCGGTACTCCGCCGCGTCCGCCGCTGGCATGATCTGCACGTACAGCGTCCACGACGGGTGCACGCCCCGCTCGATCGCCTGGAGCAGGTCCGTCTGGTGGGAGTTGGGGTCCTTGCCCGCCAGCTCCTGCGCCTGCTCGGTGGACAGGCAGCGGATGCCCTGGTTCGTCTTGAAGTGGTACTTGACGAAGAAGCCCTCGCCTGCCGCGTTCGTCCACTGGTAGGTGTGCGAGCCGTAACCGTTCATGTGCCGGTACGACGCCGGGACGCCGCGGTCGCCCATCAGCCAGGTCACCTGGTGCGTGGCCTCGGGGGCGTGCGCCCAGAAGTCCCAGACGTTGTCGGGCTCCTGCTTGCCGGTGAACGGGTCCCGCTTCTGCGAGTGGATGAAGTCGGGGAACTTCAGCGGGTCCTTGATGAAGAAGACCGGGGTGTTGTTGCCGACGAGGTCGTAATTTCCCTCCTCGGTGTAGAACTTGAGCGCGAAGCCGCGAGGGTCGCGCACCGCGTCCGCGCCGCCGAGGTTGTCGGCGACCGTGGAGAACCGCGCGAACACCTCGGTGCGCTTGCCGATCTCGCCGAGGAAGGCGGCGTGGGTGTAGCCGGTGACGTCGTCGGTCACCTCGAAGTGGCCGTAGGCGCCGGAGCCCCGGGCATGCACCACCCGCTCCGGGATCCGCTCGCGGTTGAAGCGCGCGAGCTTCTCCAGGAGGTGCTGGTCCTGGAGCAGGAGCGGGCCGCCGACGCCGGCGGTGGCGGAGTTCTGGTTGTCGGCGACCGGGGCGCCGGACTCTGTCGTGAGCACGCGCTGCGACATCGTGGACCTTCCATGCGAGTGGCAGCGGAAATCGTCTTCCGCTTTGTGGAGCCTAGAAGTCTGCGTGGAGCCTAGGAGTGGGGTGAACGAGGCGTCAACAGTTTGTTGAATTTGGTTCCGGGCCGCGGCGCCGCATCGGGCGCGACGGGACAGGTGTCAGCGGCACCGCGACCCGGAAGTCTCGAAGGGGGCCCGGAGGCCGCCGGCTGCGGTGAGGTGTCAGACCTGTGCGCCGGACAGCCGTTCCACCGACCGCAGCAGGGCCGAGTGGTCCAGGCCGCCGTCGCCCTGGGCACGCAGGGACGCCACCAGCTGTGCGACCACGGCGCCGACCGGCAGGGCCGCGCCGACGCTGCGGGCGGCGTCGGTCACGATGCCCATGTCCTTGTGGTGCAGATCGATCCGGAAGCCCGGCGCGAAGTCGCGGTTCAGGAAGTTGTCCTTCTTGCGCGTCAGCACCGTCGAGCCGGCGAGGCCCCCGTTCAGCACGTCGAGGGCGGCCGCGAGGTCCACCCCCGACTTCTCCAGGAAGACCACGGCCTCGGCGCACGCCTGGATGTTGACGGCGACGATCAGCTGGTTGGCCGCCTTCACGGTCTGACCCGAGCCGTGCGGTCCGCAGAGCACGATGGTCTTGCCGAGGGCCTCGAAGAGGGGCTTCGCCTCGTCGAAGTCGGCCTGGTCGCCGCCGACCATGATGGACAGCACCGCCTCGACGGCACCGGCCTCGCCGCCGGAGACCGGGGCGTCCAGGACCCGGACGCCCTTCTCCTCGGCGGCGGCCGCCAGGTCGATCGAGGTCCCCGGGGTGATCGAGGACATGTCGATCAGCAGGGTGCCGGGGCGGACGTTCTCCAGGATGCCGTCCGGGCCGTAGGCGATGGCCTCCACCTGCGGGGACGCGGGCACCATCGTGATCACCACATCGGCGTCGCGCACGGCCTCGGCGATCGAGGGGGCCGCGGTGCCGCCGGCGGCGGCCAGCCGGTCCAGTTTCGCCTGCTCCAGGGTGTGGCCGGTGACGTCGTAACCCGCCTTGATCAGGTTCTCGGACATGGGGGAGCCCATGATGCCGAGGCCGATCCAGGCGATCTTCGGAAGCGTCTTGCTCATGTTCGGGGGTGCCTCTCTCAACTGCCGTGCAAAGTCTGGGAAGTTCAGCGCGCGGGGCGCGCCTCGCGCGGGAGCCAGTCGAAGGCCTCGGCGCTCGGGCGGTCGCCCGGCTTGTACTCCAGGCCCACCCAGCCCTCGTAACCGGCCTTCCGCAGCCGGTCGAGCGACTCCGCCAGCGGGAGCGTGCCCGTGCCGGGGGCGCCGCGGCCCGGGTTGTCGGCGATCTGGACATGGCCGGTCTTCGCGGTGTAGCGGTCGATCACCGCGGGCAGGTCCTCGCCGTTCATGGCCAGGTGGTACAGGTCCATCAGGAACGACGCGTTCCCGAGTCCCGTGGCCGCGTTGACCCGGTCGACGACCTCCACCGCGGCCGGCGCCGACACCAGCGGGTAGCGCGGCGACTCGGGCGCGTTCAGCGCCTCGATCAGCAGCGTCGCCCCGATCCGGTCGGCGGCGCGGGCCGCGAGGGTCAGGTTCTCCAGGGCGAGCGCGTCCTGCTCGGCAGGGTCCACGCCGTCCACGCGGTTGCCGTAGAGCGCGTTGAGCGCCGTGCAGCCGAGGGACGCGGCGAAGTCCGCCGTCACGTCGATGTTGGCGCGGAACCGCTCGGACTCCTCGCCGGGGACGGACAGGGCGCCGCGATCGGGGCCCGGGAGCTGTCCGGCGTAGAAGTTCAGTCCGGTCAGCCTTACGCCCGCCTCCTCGATCGCCCGTTTCAGGGCGTCCAGGCGGGATTTCTCGGGGGTGGGTGAGTCGACCCAGGGCCACCACAGCTCGACCGCGGAGAAGCCCGCCGCGGCGGCGGCCGCGGGGCGCTCCAGGAGCGGGAGTTCCGTGAAGAGGATCGACAGGTTGACGTTGAAGCGCTGGTCTGCGGCTGTGCCCCAGTCGAAGCCTGGCATGTCGGGCCGCGCTCCCTTCCGTGGTAGTAATTCCGTATTACGGAAGTTCGTTTCTGCTTAATGGAAGATTGCCGCCGTGTGTCGGTGCTTGTCAAGAGGGGTCCGCAGGCCGGTCCCTGCTGGGGCGCCCCGGGGCGCGCGTCGCGCGTTAGGTTGTGCGCGTGCGATTGAGAGTGGAGTTCACGACCGAACCCTTCGACTTGGAAGAGGCCCCCGCGCATGCCCTGGCGGCGCGCGAGGTCATCGAGGCCGCGGCCCTCGACGCCGTGGACGTGGGCCCGTTCGGCAACACCGCCGAGGGCGGCGCCGAGCGCGTGCTCACCGCGGTGGACGCGCTGCTGCGCAGGAGTCTCGCGGCCGGCGCCACCCGGATCTCGCTCCAGGTCAACGTGCTGGGCGACGGGGACGGCGCGGACGGCCGGAGCGATGGGGAGGGCGATAGGTGACCGGGGAGCAGCCCTTCATCGCGGCCGTGAAACCGCTGGTCGACGCCATGGGCGGGGTGATGATGCCGCCCGACGAGGCCGGCCCCGAGGACGTCGTGCTCGCCTGGGAGGGGGCCGATGTCGTCGCCGTACGGCTGCCTCAGCTCGCCGACTCCCTCGATCACATCCTCGCCGCGATGGAGCGCAGGGAGGGGCGGCCGCTGTCCGACCTGGACCGCAGGGCCAAACAGGAGGTCGTGCGGATACTGGAGGCGCGGGGTGCCTTCGCGGTGCGGCACGGCGTGGAGACCGTGGCGAGCGCGCTGGGCGTCAGCCGCTTCACCGTCTACAACTACCTCAACCGGGAGAAGGGCGCCTGAAGCCCTCAGGAGGTGTCGCCGCTCGTAACAGCTTGTAACGCGGATTTTTCAACAAAGTGTTGACGTGGCGTTTCCGGGGGCGTTAGCTATCGGCAGCCCGTTCAGCACGAAGGCCGAATCCGGCCACGGAGGCTCCCGTGACGTCGACTTCCACGCCCCCGGGTCTGGCCCGGTTCAACGATCTGGAGGAGCGGGCGGCTTTCGCCGCCCTCCACGAGGCGTGCGCCTCCAGCACGTGGGCACGACGGCTGACCGCCGCCCGCCCCTACGCCACAGCCGAGGAGCTCTACGCGGCGAGCGACGCGGCCCTGGCCGAGCTGACCGCCGCCGACCTGGCGGAGGCGATGGCCGGGCACCCGCCGATCGGGCGGCCCCGGCCGGGCGATCCGGCCTCGGCCCGTGAGCAGCGCGGCATGGCCGGCGCGTCCGACGAGCTCAAGGCCGAGATGCTCGAACTCAACCTGGCCTACCAGGAGAGGTTCGGACACGTCTTCCTCATCTGCGCCACCGGTCTGACCGGCGAGCGGATGCGGGACGCGGTCAAGGCGCGGATCGGCAACGCGCCGGAGCGGGAGCGGGAGATCGTCCGCACCGAGCTGGGGAAGATCAACCGCATCCGACTGGCCCGACTCGTCGAAGAGGACGCCTGACCCATGAGCACCAGCACCACCGCCTCCGTGTCCACGCACATCCTGGACACCTCGATCGGCCGCCCCGCCGAGGGCGTCGCCGTCCACCTCTTCGCCCGCTCGGGCCGGGACGCGGACTGGCGGGCGCTCGGCGGCTCCGCGACCGATGCCGACGGCCGGTGCAAGGACCTGCCGACGCCACCGGTGGGTACCACCCAGGTACGGCTCGACTTCGCGGTGGAGCCGTACTTCCGAGAGCAATCAGCGAACCAGCAAGCCGATGCGCAGCAGGACGCCCCCGCGAATCGGGACAGCGGACCGGCCGTGTTCTTCCCGGAGGTGGCGATCACCTTCGCCGTCGTACCGGGCGAGCACTACCACGTACCGCTGCTGCTCAACCCGTTCGGCTACTCCGTTTACCGAGGGAGCTAGCTACATGACCGTCAATTCCCGCCCTGCCCGCCCTGTGATCCTGGGCCAGAACCAGTACGGCAAGGCCGAGAACCGAGTCGTCAAGATCACGCGGGACGGCGCCACCCATCACATCAAGGACCTCAACGTCTCCGTGGCGCTGAGCGGTGACATGGAGGACGTCCACTACTCCGGCTCCAACGCCCATGTGCTGCCGACCGACACCACCAAGAACACGGTGTTCGCGTTCGCCAAGGAGCACGGCATCGAGTCCGCCGAGCAGTTCGGCATCCATCTCGCCCGCCACTTCGTCACCTCGCAGGAGCCGATCCAGCGCGCCCGGATCCGGATCGAGGAGTACTCCTGGGAGCGGATCGCCACCTCCGACGCCAATTCCCAGTTCATCGGGGCGGACGAGGTCAAGCACTCCTTCGTCCGCAAGGGCCAGGAGACCCGGCTCACCCAGATCACCTACGACGGCTCGTCCTGGGAGGTCGTCTCCGGCCTCAAGGACCTGACCGTCATGAACTCGACCAACTCCGAGTTCTGGGGCTACGCCAAGGACAAGTACACGACGCTCAAGGAGGCCCACGACCGCATCCTGGCGACCTCCGTCTCCAGCCGCTGGCGGTTCAACTGGACCGACGACGAGCAGAAGATGCCCCAGTGGGAGAAGTCCTACGAGCAGGTGAAGAAGCACATGCTCCAGGCGTTCGCGGAGACCTACTCGCTCTCCCTGCAGCAGACGATGTACCAGATGGGCGCGCGCATCATCAACAACCGCAGCGAGATCGACGAGGTCCGCTTCTCGCTGCCCAACAAGCACCACTTCCTGGTCGACCTGGAGCCGTTCGGGCTCAAGAACGACAACGAGGTCTACTACGCCGCCGACCGGCCCTACGGCCTGATCGAGGCGACGATCCTGCGGGACGGCTGCGAACCGCGGATCCCGGTGGACCTCACCAACCTCTGATCCACCCCCCTTTTCTCGGCACCCGCGGCCGGGGCGACGCCCCCACCCGAACCCCGGCCGCGGTACTCAAATCTCCCAGGGTCCTGCCGTGCCCTCCCCACAGAAGTCCGCTGAGCGAAAAGGACGGAACATGGCAGCAGCCCAGCGCATCGTCATCGAGAACTGCTCGATCGCGACCGTCGACGCCGAAGACACCGAATACGCCTCCGGGTACCTGGTCCTCGCCGGCAACCGCATCGAGGCGCTCGGCGCCGGGTCGGCTCCCGAGGGCCTGGAGAACGTGGTCCGCCGGATCGACGCGACCGGACATCTCGCGACCCCCGGCCTGATCAACACCCACCACCACTTCTACCAGTGGATCACCCGGGGCCTGGCCACGGACCACAACCTGTTCGACTGGCTGGTCGCGCTCTACCCGGTCTGGGCGCGCATCGACGAGTCCATGGCCTACACGGCGGCCCAGGGGTCGCTCGCCATGATGGCCCGCGGCGGTGTCACCACCGCCATGGACCACCACTACGTCTATCCGCGCGGCACCGGCGACCTGTCCGGCGCCATCATCCGCGCCGCCCGCGAGACGGGCGTCCGCTTCACCCTCGCCCGCGGCTCCATGGACCGCGGCGAGTCGGACGGGGGGCTGCCCCCGGACTTCGCGGTGGAGAGCCTGGAGGGCGCGCTCGCCGCGACCCAGGCCACCGTCGAGGAGCACCACGACCCCTCCTTCGACGCCATGACCCAGGTCGCCGTCGCCCCCTGCTCCCCCTTCTCCGTCTCCACCGACCTCCTGCGCAACGCGGCCGAGCTGGCCCGCCGCCTCGGCGTACGGCTGCACACGCACGGCTCGGAGACCGTGGAGGAGGAGAAGTTCTGCCACGAGCTGTTCGGCATGGGCCCGACCGACTACTTCGAGTCCACCGGCTGGCTGGGCGAGGACGTGTGGATGGCGCACTGCGTCCACATGAACGACTCCGACATCGCCGCCTTCGCCCGTACCGGGACCGGCGTCGCCCACTGCCCCTCGTCCAACGCCCGGCTCGCCGCCGGCATCGCACGGGTCCCGGACATGCTCGCCGCCGGCGTCCCGGTCGGCCTCGGCGTCGACGGCACCGCCTCCAACGAGTCCGGCGAACTCCACACCGAGCTGCGCAACGCCCTGCTCATCAACCGGCTCGGCGCCCACCGGGAGGCCGCGCTGAACGCCCGCCAGGCCCTGCGGCTCGGCACCCACGGGGGCGCCCGCGTCCTCGGCCGCGCCGCCGAGACCGGTTCCCTGGAGGCGGGCAAGCTGGCCGACGTGGTGCTGTGGAAGCTGGACACACTGGCCCACGCCTCCATCGCCGACCCGGTGACCGCCCTGGTCCTCGGCGCGGCCGCCCCGGTCACCGCGTCGTTCGTGAACGGTCGTCAGATCGTCGCGGACGGACGGCTGCTGACCGTCGACGAGGACGCCGTCGCGCGCGCCACCCGCGACGAGGCCCGGCGCCTGGCACAGCTCGCGGCCCAGCGCTGACCCCCCGACTCCGGCCGGGAGGGACGGCTCCCGGCCGGCAGCCGTGGACCCGAGCGGGGCCCACGGCGGCCGGCTCCGGGGCGCGCACGAGCGTGCGCGCCCCGGAACGGTTCCCCACCAAAACCCTTGTGGTTCCCCTCCACGACCCCTACGGATCCCCGTCCACGACCCCCCCAAGGTCCCCCGGTCCCTCCCTCACTCTCGGCTGCGTTCGAGCGGGAGGGTGCCCCCATGCCCGTCGCGCACCACCTCCCTGACACCCACGTCCACAGCCGACGTGTTCAACCGACCGGAGGAGCCCGTCGTGTCCGCCCAATCCGCCGAAGCAGCGCCAGTCCCCGTCCACCCGGTGGACGAGAAACTCCCCGCCCTGAAGATGGCGACCAGCGGCCTCCAGCATGTGGCCGCCATGTACGCGGGGGTCGTCGCCCCGCCCCTGATCGTCGGCGCGGCCGCCGGCCTGTCCGGCGGCGACCTCACCTTCCTCACCGGCGCCTGTCTGTTCACCGCAGGGCTCGCCACGTTCCTCCAGACCCTCGGCTTCTGGAAGATCGGCGCCCGGCTGCCCTTCGTGAACGGAGTCACCTTCGCCGGCGTCGCCCCCATGACGGCGATCATCGCCTCGGTCAAGGACAAGTCCGACGCCCTGCCGGTGATCTTCGGGGCGGTCATGGTCGCCGGCCTCCTCGGCTTCCTCGCGGCCCCGGTGTTCTGCAAGGCCGTCCGCTTCTTCCCGCCGGTCGTCACCGGTACGGTCATCACCCTGATAGGCGTCTCCCTGCTCCCGGTCGCCTTCGGCTGGGCCCAGGGCCCCGACCCCTCGGCCCACGACTACGGTTCGACCACCAACCTCACCCTGGCCGGCATCACCCTTCTCATCGTCCTGCTGCTGCGCCGATTCACCCGGGGGTTCGTCAAACAGATCGCCGTGCTGCTCGGCCTGATCGCGGGCACCCTGATCGCGATCCCGTTCGGGGCCACCGACTTCTCCCCGGTCGCGTCGGCCGACCTGATCGGCTTCCCGACGCCCTTCCACTTCGGTGCCCCGCAGTTCCACATCGCCGCGATCCTGTCGATGTGCGTGGTGATGGTGGTCTCGATGACCGAGTCCACCGCCGACATGCTGGCCCTCGGCGAGATCGTCGAACGGCCCTCCGACGAGCGGACCATCTCGGCCGGCCTGCGGGCCGACACCCTGGGCTCCGCCCTCAGCCCCCTCTTCAACGGCTTCATGTGCAGCGCCTTCGCCCAGAACATCGGCCTGGTCGCCATGACCCGCATCCGCAGCCGCTTCGTCGTGGCCTTCGGCGGCGGCTTCCTGGTCCTGATGGGGCTGTGCCCGGCGGCCGCGGCCCTGATCGCCGTCGTCCCCCGTCCCGTCCTCGGCGGCGCGGGCGTCGTCCTGTTCGGCTCGGTCGCCGCGAGTGGCATCCAGACCCTGGTGCGGGCCGGCCTGGACAGGGACAACAACGTCCTGATCGTCGCGGTCTCCCTGGCCATCGGGATCGTCCCGATCACGGCGCCGGACTTCTACCACGCGTTCCCGGACACGGCGCGGATCGTGCTGGACTCCGGGATATCCACGGGGTGTGTCGCGGCGGTGGTGCTGAACCTGGTCTTCAACCACCTCGGCCGCGGCCGGGACGCGCAGGACGTCACGCATCCGATGGAGGCGGGGGAGGAGCTGGCGTCGGTGCAGTGAGGCTAGGGCGCGGGGTACGGCGACGGCCGTGCCCCGCACCGGGAACCGCCCGCCCCCCGGTGGGTCACAGGCCGAACAGGGCCGCGTCGGTGGCCAGTTCCTCGAAGACCTTGGCCGGGTCGGCGACCAGCTTGCGCTCCCTCAGGTCCAGCAGGCCGCCGACGCCGGTGACCTCGGCGGCCAGGGTGCCGTCGGCCTTGCGCAGCTCCTGGTGGACCTTGAAGGTCTTGCCGGAGGTCCACTCGAAGGCGCAGGTGACGTCCACCTCGTCGCCGGCGAGGAGTTCGCGCAGGTAGCGGATGGTCGTCTCCAGGACCACCGGGCCGACACCGGTGCGCACCAGGCCGGTCTGGCCGATGCCGGCGGCCTGGAGCAGTGACCAGCGGGCGTGCTCGGCGTAGTTGAGGTACACGGCCTGATTCAGATGGCCCTGCACATCGGTCTCGTACCCGCGGACGGTGACGCGGACGGAGAACGGTTCGCTCACGGCTTTCCCCTCTTGCTCCGGTACGGCGGCTGCTCCGGTACGGCGGCGCCGCCCACCCGGTGATCCTTCCACGCGCGGTGGCGGTGCCGCCCCCGGGTCAGGCACGGCGCGGGGACGCCAGCAGATAGCGGGCGCGGGTGCGCGGCTCGGTGTACTCGCCGGGCTGCCACCCCGCCCGCTCCAGCGTCTTCGCGCAGGCCGACAGGGCCGACGCGTCCGGCGCGTACACGGCGACCGCCTCCGGCTGCGGGGTGGGGCGCACCCGGTAGCCGGGTGCGGACTCCGTCTCCGGGTGGTGTCCGGCCGCCTCCAGGGCGAGGGCGGCGGCCCGCACCAGATGACCGCGCTCCCAGCCGCACGGCCGGTCCGCCGAGCCGTCCGGGTTGGTCATCCGGCGCAGCTCCAGCAGGCCCTGCCACGCGCCGCGCACCTCGCGCAGCCGCGCGGCGGCCGAGGGCGGGGCCGCCTCCCGCGCCCCGCCGGCACGTGCCGCGAAGACCCCGGTGGCGGGGGCCGCCCGCTCCGGTGTCCCGGGTGACCCCTCGCGGGTCCGCTGCCCGGCCGGGGTCAGGAAATGGTCGTGCGGCGGGCGCGGGTGCCGGAAGGCGAGGCCCCGGCGCACCAGGGCCGCGAGCTGCGCCTGCGTTCCGCGCAACCGGCCGGTGACCGGGTCGGCCGCGTCGATCACCCGCCGCTGGGCGGTGGTCGGCTCTCGGCTCACGGTGTGCTCCCCTCCCGGGTGCCGCCGGGTACGGCCGCCGGTCCGGCGGCTCGGAGGGAAGCCTAGGGCGAGGGTATGACAACGGGCCGCGGGACGGGAGCCCGACCGGGTGCGGGACGGTGGGTCCGGTCCTCAGCCGGGCCGGATGTTCCACCCCGCCACCACCGGCCGCCCGTGCTCCGTGCCCAGACGGCACAGCGTGCCCGTGGCCAGCTGGAACAGCGCGCCGTGTCCGGCGGGCAGGCCGAGGCGGCGGGCGGTCAGGACGCGCAGCAGGTGGCCGTGGGCGACGAGGACCACGCCGCCCTCGGTGTCGCGCAGGGCGGCGTCGACCTCGGCCAGCACGCGGTCGGCGCGCTCGCCGACCTGCTCCGGGCTCTCACCGGGGTGGCCGGGCGGGCCCGGCGCGACGCCGTCGGCGAACAGGAACCAGCCGGGGCGGGTCCGCTGGATCTCCGGGGTGGTGACGCCCTCGTACCCGCCGTAGTCCCATTCGCGCAGGTCGGCCTCGACCCGGGCGTCGTGGACGCCGATCAGCTCGGCGGTCTCCCGGGCCCGCCGCAGCGGGCTGACGAAGGCGGCGCCGATGCGCTGCGAGCGGATCAGCGGCACCAGCCGGCGCGCCTCCTCCCGGCCGCGTTCGGTCAGCGGTACGTCGGTCCAGCCGGTGTGCCGTCCGGAGCGCGACCACTCGGTCTCACCGTGCCGGACGAGAAAGAGGTCACCCATCCCAGCGCCTTCCCGCTCGTCTGGCAGCACCGTGCCACGGGGGACCGGCGCCCGCAGGGCGGATTGCGCCGGACGGCCCCCGGCCGCGCGATGGGCCGCTCGTCGTCCCGGCCGTCCGGAGCGGCCGGGTGCCGCCACCGGGCCCGTGCGCCGCGGCCTCCCCACGCGGGGGTCGGCGAGGCCGCGGCTCAGCCGGACCACCAGCGCCTCTCGGGCGAGGTCTGCCGGGGCGCTCGATCGCAGGGCTCGGCGTGGATCTCGGCGCCGGCGCCGGCGGCGGCCGCATCCGGATCGACGGCCACCTCCGTCGCCTCGCCGGGCTGGAGCAGCTTGTCTCCGGGTCGTGGTCCGCGACGTCCTCCCCGACCTCGGTGAGTCCCCGCGCGATCCCATCGGGCTTCGTCTCCGCCCGAGTCCGGCATCGTCACTCCCGCACTCCCACCCCATTCGTTCGCAGCCACACCGGCAGCAGACCCTGTACCGACGGAAGGGCCATCACCCGCGCCACCCCGCCGGCCACCGCCAGCGCGCCCGCCACCCACGGCAGCGACTCCGGCACACCCGACGCGCGCACGATCTCCGGCAGGACCACGGCGACACCCACCAGCGCCTGGAACACGGTCCGCACGGTGACCTTCGTGGAATCCTTCATGACGGCCTCCTTCAGCCCTGAGAGCCGGTCACGTCGACCGACACGTGAACCACCGCGTCCGCGATGGCCTTCTGCACGGCCGCCACCACCGTCGCCGTGTCCACGCCCGACCCGATCAGCGACGCGAGCTTCTCGATCGCCGCCGTCTGCGCGGCCTCCTGTGCCTGCATCTTCGTGAGCATGGCCACGATCTTGTCGCTGTTCTCGTGGGCGATGCGGGAGTGCGCGTAACCGGAGCCGAGCGCGAGGTCGACGGGGATCTTCCGGTCCGCGAGGCCCTTGTCGTCGGGCCAGTGCGCCGGGATCCACGCGCCGATGTTGATCTGGTCGCTGAGCTGCATGTCCGCCTCCTGCGGTGTGGTTCCGGCCGCCCACGCGGCGAGCGCGGCCCGGGAATCGAAAGCGGCGACGTCGCCGTCACCGCCCTGAGGTGCGGCGTCCGTGTACTGGTGGATCAGCCACTTCGCCTTGATGCGGGGCTTGCCGGCGGTGACGTAGTCGGCGATCCACAGGCCGTCGCCGGCGTAGCTGGTGGTGTCCCGGCCGAGCCAGAACGTCTGGTTGCAGTACAGGATCACCTTGTGGTTCGGGCGGAGGCGTTTCACCTCGCGGAGGAAGGTGTCCTTGTCGGCGCAGGAGACGCCCTGGTCTTCCCAGTCCGCGGCGAGGATGTCGCCGGGCCGGGAGGCGCACTTCGACACGAAGTACGCCGCCTGGGCGGTCATGCTGCCGGGCCGCAGGAAGTGGTAGAAGCCGACCACGAGCCCGGCCGCGCGGGCATGGTCGGCCTGGGCCTGCATGCGCGGGTTGATGTACGAGGTGCCCTCGGTCGCCTTGACGATGACGAAGTCCAGGCCGGATGTCGAGTACGTCGACGGCTGGTACGCGGATACGTCGATGCCGTGGATCATGATGTGCTCACGTTGTTGTCGTGCGCCCACCCGTCCATCGGCGCCCCGGCCTGAACCAGCCGAGGATCAGGCGCGGGAACCGGAGAAGGAGTGGGCGACGGAGGAGGGGACGGCACCGTGGCCCACACCGGCACGGTCACATCGCCCTGTTGGGGCAGCGGCCACTGCGTGTCGGCCTCCCAGAACCAGGCAGAGCCGCTCGTTCTCCTGGATTATCCCCAGTAGTTGTCGATCCGGAACGCCTGCCGGCCGGTGTCGTGGGCCGAGAGCACGTACGCGTGGCCGCCGGCTGCCCGGGTCGTTCGGACGCCCGGCGAAGTGACCGGCCCGGCCGGTGGGTTCACGTGGACGCCGGCAGGTTCCACTCTCCCGAATGGCCGGGCGGAAGACCGAGATCGTGCCGGACGGCCGCGTAGTACGCCTCCCGCGCGGCGCGCTGGCGCGCCATCATGGCCCGCCATGTCTCGGGGTCGTGGCTCTCCTCGCGCAGGAACCGCTCCATGTCCATCAGCGCGACGACCCACTCGCGCGCCTTGTCCACCACGCCGGTGCTGCCGAGCATCAGCAGCGCCTCCCCGGCGGGATCCCGGGCATCGGTCGCCTCGGCCAGCTGGGGAGCCGCCTCCTCGGGGGACAGCGGATGCGGATGGGGGTCGACGCCCAGATGGGCCGCGATCCGGTAGGTCAGGGTGACGGACTGCTTGAGCGCCCTCGCGTACTCGGCGTAGATCGCCAGCCGCCGCTCCTCCCAGCGGGCGGCCCGCTCACGGTGGAAGCGGATCCGATCGCCGCGGGCGATCGCCAGGTACGAGCCGATGGCGCCGATGACGACCCCGACCAGCGCCGGAAGCTGTTGTATGAACGCGGACATGGCGCCAAACTATCGGCTGCGGCGAACCGCCGGGGCCGTAAAGGAGGGCCCGCCACCCGGCGGGCCCTCCTCGCGGCGAGGTCAGACGGTCGGCGGCCGGCCGTGTCCCCGCGTCAGCGCGTATCCGCCGATTCCGGCCAGCGCGGCCAGCACCGCGCCGATCGCCGTCCACACCCAGCGGTCGGACCACCAGCCGGAGGACCAGCCGTCCCGGGAACCGAAGCTGGAGAGCACGGCGGCCTTGGAATCGTCGCCCCGCGCCTCGGACTTGACCGCGATACCGGGGACGAGCGGCTTGCCCAGGGACCCGTCGACGGCCGAAGCGCCGCCGATGTCCTTGGAGTCCACCTGGACCTCGGCGCCGACCGGCTGACCGAGATCCGCCGCGCCGAGGTCCACGACCGTCAGCCGGACGTAGTACGTGCCGGGCAGCGGGTCGTTCGCCCATGGCTCCGCCCAGCCGCGCACCGTGCGCATCACGCAGGCCAACTCGACCGATTCGGCGCTCTGTCCGGCGGTGCGGGAGGAGGCGCCGTACTGGCAGGACTGGTGGCGGCGCAGACCGTCGTACACATCGAGCTGCCAGGTCTCGGAGCCGTGCGTCCGCGGCAGTTTCACGCTCGCCCTGACCGTCGGCCGCTGCCCGGTGTCCGCCGGGAAGGACCAGTACAGGTAGTCACCGGTGGACCCGGAGGCCGTGGCCCGCTGCCCCTGCTGGAGCTCCGTCGCCGTACGGAAGGACGTACCCGCCTGCGTGGGCGCCGAGCCGTCGGAGCCGCCGGAGGCACTGGGGGAGGGCGAGGCGTCGGCGGCGGCCGGACCCGCGGCCAGGCCGAGCGTGAGCAGCGCCGCGCCCAAAGCGCCCCATACCCGTGTCGTACGCATCAGTTCGTCCTCCAGATCGCGACCCGCCAGCGCGACAGCCAGCCCCACACCACACCCGCGACGAAGCCGACGAGCACCAGCGTGCCCAGCAGCCACCAGCCGCGGCCGAGACCGAACGACGCCACGTCGTGCGCCTGGTCGGGACCGTTCACCACGTCCACGGTCAGCTCCAGCGGCAGACCCGGCGTGCTCTTCACGCCCGCGGGCGCCGAGAAGGAGTGCGCGACCTCCAGGCACACCGTCTCGGCCGGCGCGTTGTCGTCGTCGCTCGACGGCTTCGGGTAGCGCAGTCCGGTGGAGATCATGTCGGTGCGGCCGGTACCCGCCGCCTCACCACGGACGATCTCCCGTCCCTTGACGGTCACCGCCCGCAGCAGCACCCCGTAGGAGGGGTTCACCGCCCGGTCGTCCGCGACGCTCACCGAGGCGCGCAGCTCCTGGCCGGGCTTGACGTCGACCTTGTACCAGCGCTGCTGTCCGAACGCCGCGCGGTCGGTGTACAGACCGGACTTCAGCGTCGGCGCGCTCGTGCACTGCCCGGCGCCCGAGGTGGCCACCGGCGTCACCACCGGATCCGCCGCCCGGTGCACCAACTGGTCCACCCGGTCGGTCAGTTCCTCCTTGTGCTGCACGGAGGTGTACGTGCCGCCGGTCGCGTCCGCGATGCAGCTGAGCTGGTCGCGGGTCTTGGAGTCGGGCACCAGACCGAGCGTGTCGATGGTCAGGCCGATGCCCTTGGCGGCTATCTCCCGGGCCACCTCGCACGGGTCCAGCGGCTGACAGGTGTCCTCGCCGTCGCTGATCAGCACGATCCGGCGGGTGCCGGAACCACCGTCGAGGTCGTCCGCCGCCTTCAGCAGCGCGGGCCCGATCGGCGTCCAGCCGGTCGGCTGGAGCGTCGCCACCGCGGTCTTCGCGCCGGTCCGGTCCAGCGGGCCGACCGGGTACAGCTGCGCGGTGTCCTTGCAGCCCTCCTTGCGGTCGTTCCCGCGGTAGTTGGCGCCGAGCGTGCGGATGCCCAGTTCCACGTCCTGCGGGGTCGCGTCGAGCACATCGTCGAACGCCTGCTTCGCCGCCGCCATCCGGGTGCCGCCGTCGATGTCCCGGGTCCGCATGGATCCGCTGACGTCCAGCACCAGTTCGACCTTCGGAGCGGCCTGCTCCGTCTCGTCGGCGGCCGCCGCTGTCGGGAACGTGAGCCCGGCGGCCAGTGCGGCGAGCAGGGCGCACACTCCTGCCGCCAGCCGTTGTCTTCTGATCATCGACGGATCCTATTGATCAACCGTGCCGGGCTCCAAAACGTGCGGGTGGGGCAGGGCCGTCCACCGGTCGCCCGGCGTTCCGGGCGACAGCCGCATCAGCGTCAACGCCTTCGCGGGCACCGGACCCCGGCGCAGCACGGTGAGATCGGATGTGTCCGCGAGGTCCGGTACCGCCGCCGCCAGCGCCGCCCCGAGTGCCGGACCGGACCCCGCCACCGAGGCCAGCGCGCCGGCCACCAGGGAGCCGAACAGCTTGCGGCGCAGGGCGGTCTCGTCGTCCGTGACCAGCCGTCCGGCGAGCGCGGGCGGCGCGATGCCGTGCCGGGCCAGGCGGGCCGGGCTGATCCGGATGTCGGCCAGATCGCGGTAGACCAGCCGCAGCGGGCTCCCGTCGGCGGCCAGCACTATCAGGAGGTTCTGGCCGTGCGCCTCCAGGGCCACCCCGAGATCGAGCAGCCGCAGCCCCACGGTGAGCGCCAGCCGGGTGAATGCGGCCAGCCATTCGGGATCCCGGGGCAGCCGGGTGGTGGCGAGCGCGGCCACCGGCAGCACCCGCTCGCCCGGCCCCGCGTACCCCGCGGGCGACTCCCGCAGCAGCGCGGCCAGATCGGGGATCCCCGCGGTGACCGCGCCCAGGGTGCGGGTGACGTCCAGCAACCCGCTGGTGTGCGCCGCGAGTTCGGCCGCGAAGTCGGACAGGACCGCCGCCGCCTCGACCGAGTACGGCGAGATGTCCCGGACCGACGAGGTCAGCCGGGCACTCAGCGCCGTCTTCACATGGAGCCCGCCCGGCACGGCCAGCGTCCGCAGGGACATCAGGGGCCGGGCCGTGCGCCACTCGTCGTACGGCCGCTTCAGCACATGCCCCGCCTGCCACGGGTGCACCGGCACCAACAGCCTTTCCCCGTCACGCAGTTCGTCCGGCCACTCGCCGGTCACCAGGCACTCGTCGGCCGGCACCGGCAGCGTCCCGAGCCGTACCGCGGACCGGTGCTCCGGGGCGTACGCCAGCTGGTCCGCCACCGAGAAACCGGGCCGGGAGCGGCAGTTGGGATGGAAGGGGTGCCCGTCGACCACCCGCTGCTCCCACTCCCAGTCCCGCTCCCGGCCCGCGGATACGCCGACCGGCCACTCGTCCGGGTGATCGGCGGCGGCGCGGGACAGCGCCAGACCGGCCACGCTGTGCCCCAGCTCCGCCGCGAACCTCTCGGCCTCCGGCCCCACCCCGGCACCGGCCGCCAGCTCCGCCGTCAGCCGGGCCGGATCGTCGTACCGCCGCCGCTCCAGGTGGACGGCGGTGACGTAGGCGTGCGTGGCGTACGGGTCCGCGTGCGGGCCGCGCAGCGTCCGGCCGTCGGCCAGCCGCAGCTCCAGGCCGTACGCCCCGCGTGCCCGCCCGGTGATCCAGGGCAGCGGCTCGTGCGCCAGTCCCCGCCACAGCCGGGTCAGCACGGCCGCGCGGGCGCCGGGCAGCTCGGCGTCGTACCGGGGCAGCAGCCCGGGGCGCAGGGCCCTCAGCTCCGCCGCGACCTCGGCCTCGGCGGTGGGGGAGTGGGACACGGACGGCTCCTCGATCGCGGCCGGTACGGGGCACGATGGTCGGGTACGGAGGTCGGCACCATGGTCGGATACGAAGCCATACTGATCGCTTCCGGGCCCCGTGCGAAGAACGCCCCCACCCGGGTGCGACGCTCGAAGGAGAACGGCTCGGAGAAGAACGCCGCCGAAGAACGAATGGATCGCGTGGACCTCAAGCCCCCCGCAGCCGCCGTCGGCCGGCTCGCCGACGCCTATGCGGCCGCCCCCCTGCTCAACTGCCTGCTCCGGGAGGTGGCCGAGCCGCTGTCCGGCGCCCCCGGGAAGCGGCCGGCCCACCGGCTGCCCGGCACCGGACGGCTGCTGCGCGTGCGCCCCGGCCGCCGCCCCGCCGACCCCGAGGTGTTCGTGGCCGGCGCCTGGCACCGCATCGGCCATCCCGAACTGGTCAAGCTCGTCGCCGAGGAACTGCGCCGGCACACCGGGCTGCCCGGCGGCGACCTGCCCGCCGAGATGATCGACAGCCGGGAAGCCGTCGCCGCGCTGCTTGCCGCCCGCGCCCGCACGGCCCCGCCCGAGGACCCCTATCTGCGCTCCGAGCAGTCCCTGATCACCGGTCACCCCTACCATCCGGCACCCAAGGCGCGCGGTGGCGGCCCGGTCGCTTCCTGGCTGCCGTACGCCCCCGAGGCGCACGCCCGCTTCCCGCTGGTGCTGCTCGGGGTGCGCGAGGACCAGGTGACCGAGGAGGGCGACACCCGGGCCCTGGACGCCCTGGGCAGCGCCCCGCCCGGCTACCGGCTGCTGCCCGCCCACCCCTGGCAGCTCGACCTGGTCGCCGACACCCTCGCTCCCGCCTTCGCCGACGGCCGCCTCGTCCGGCTCGGCACGACCCCCTTCGACGCCTGGCCGACGGCGGCCGTCCGCACGGTGTACGAGCCGCGGGCCGACCTGTTCCTGAAGTTCAGCCTGGACGTGCGGATCACCAACGACATCCGCCGGCTCTGGCGCCACGACCTGCGCCGGCTGCGCCGTACCGACGCCGCCGCCGGACGCGCCTTCGCCGCGATGGGAGCGCCCGCCGCGTGGCTCGCCGACCGCGGCCACCGGGCGCCCTCCTTCGCCTACGAGGAACTGGCCGTGGTGGTCCGCGACGGGCTGCGCGGCCATCTGCTCCCGGGCGCCGTGCCGCTGCTCGCCGCGGGGCTGGCCGAGGGCTTCGAGGGCAGCCCGCTCGCCGCGACGCCCGACCCCGCGGCCTGGTGGGAGGCGTATCTGGGGCAGGTCGTGCCGCCCGCGCTGACCGCCTTCGACGCGCACGGGGTCGTCCTGGAGGCGCATCTCCAGAACACCCTCGTCGCGGTGGACGCCTCCGGTCTGCCCGTGCAGGCGCTGTTCCGGGACGCCGAGGGGGTCAAGCTGCTGCCGGACGTCCCGCGCGCCGCGGGCTGGGAGCGGCTGGTGTACTGCCTGCTCGTCAACCACCTCATGGAGATCGCCGGCGCCCTGGCCGAAGAACATCGCGGGTACGACCCCTGGCCCGCCGTGCGCCGTTCGCTCGCCCGGCACGATGTGCCCGAGATCCCCGCCCTGCTCGGCTCGCCCACCCTGCCGGGCAAGACGAACCTGCTGCTGCGGTGGACGGGCGCGGACGGGGCGGACGCGCGGTACCTGCCGTTGCGCAATCCGCTCGCGGGCCGCTGACCCGTCGTGCGCGCGGCTACCGGGGCGTGCCGAAGTCCTGCGTCCAGTAGCTGCCGGGCTGAGCGAGACCGACACCGATCTCCTGGTAGCCGCAGTTCAGGATGTTGGCCCGGTGGCCGGGGCTGGACATCCAGCCCGCCATGACCTCGGCGGCCGTCGAGTAGCCGTACGCGACGTTCTCGCCGTACGCGCTCCAGGTGTAACCCGCCTGCGTGATGCGGGTGCCCGGGTCGGAGCCGTCGGAGCCGGTGTGCGACATGTTCTGGTGGGCCGCCATGTCCGCGCTGTGCGCCTGCGCCGCCTCGGTGAGCTTCGCGTCGAGGGTGAGCGGCCGGCAACCGGCCTTCGCGCGCTCGGCGTTGACCAGCTGCACGATCTGCGCGGCGACGCCGGAGGCGGCGCCGGTGGACGCCGTGGCCGCCGTCGGGGTGCTCGACGCCGCGGCGGCCGGAGCCGGCGCCGCGCTCTGCTCGGGCGGGGCGGCCTCGGGCGTGCCGCCCGGCCGCGCGGCGGCCGGCGGGGTCGCGGCCGCCGTGGTGGCGGTGCGCGGGGCGCCGGGGAGCGCGGGGAGATGCCGGGGATGACGGTGGTGCGCCCGCTGCTTCGGTATCGCCAGGGACAGGCCCGGCCGCTGGAGTGCCGCGGTCTGTCCCGGCGTGGCCGTGCCGGTGGGCGCGAGTGCGTCCGCCGGCACGGCAGCGGTGACGGCGGTGGCCTGGTCCGTCGCGCCGGACGGCCAGTCCGTGCAGGCCAGGGCGACGGTCGGCACGCCCACCGTGCCGACCGCGACGGCGCCGATGACCATCCGCCGGAAATGCTGCGTCTTACGGTGCTTGCCCATGGTGTGAACCTCGCTCGGTGATCGCCGAGCGCCCAGTCTCGGCACGGGCCGGAGAGGACCGCAACGAGCCTTACTACTATCCGGCCTCGTAGTCGCGCGGGCCCCTTGTCAGACGTCCGTGAAGGTGCGGACTTCGCGATCGTGACGTTCGCTCCGATCCGGCGCACCGTCAGGAGCGCGTCCGTGCGGACGAGTAGGGAGAGGCGTTCCGCTCGCCGGGGACGGCCGCCCTCGGAAGGGTCCACGCGGATATCAAGACGGACAAATCTCATATGTCGGCGGAGTGCGGTCTACTATTCACGACGCCTAGTTGTTGTTTTTATGTGAGGGTTATCACGCGGGTGACCGGCTTCCCGGCCCCTCACCCGCACATCGCGGACGGCGGCTGATCCCACTCGCGAACATGACCGGCCTGTCCCGTGTCCACACCCGCCGTGCGCGCCGCGTCGTTGGACCTGGCCACCGCGACACCGGTGGCCATGACGGCGGCGCGCACCGAACCCAGGGCCTCGCGCAGCAGTTGTACGCGGTCGTGCCGGCCGGAGGACGGGGTGACCGCGCCCGCCCGGGTCAGCATCAGTCCGGCTTCAAGCACCGCGACCTGTGCCTCCACCAGCGGATCGCGGCGTTCGGCGGTGGTCAGGAGGGCGTCCAGCGCCTCCTCGACGAGGGTGGCGGGACTGTCGTTCCGGGGAACGGTCGCTGTCATGTCGTGATCCTCGGGGTAGTGGTCGTACGGGCGCGGGACGGGGTGCACCGGACGCGGGCCGGACCGGTCACGGCTGATCCGGCCCTTCACGGGGGCGGGCGGCTCTCAGGCGACGGCGAAGTCCGCGACCACCCAGGTGGCGATCTCCTTCCACAGCTCGACGCCGCGGACGTGGTCGGGATGGACCAGGTAGCGGTCGACCGCTCCCCGGTCGGCGAACGTGCCGATCAGGGCGAAGTCGTAGGCGACGGGCCGCTCGGTCATGTTGCGCCCGAACTCCCAGCCGAGGATCTCCTCGATGTGGTCCGGGTGGCCCGCGGTGGCCGCCTCGGCGGCCCGTGCGCGGGCGTCGGACCAGTCGACCTCGGGCCGGAAACGAAAGAGGACGGTGTGTCGGATCATCGGTTCCTCCTCAGAGAAGGACGGGGGTCGCGTGGACCGGTGTCAGCCAGTCCTGCTCGTCGTGGGGGTCCCGGCCGCGGACGGACCGGTCGTAGGCGTCCATGACCGTGCGGGTGAGGGGACCCGGGACACCGGAGCCCACCGGGCGGCCGTCCAGGGCGGTGACGGGGACGATCTCGCAGCCGGTGCCGGTCAGGAAGATCTCGTCCGCCGTGTACAGCTCGGACCGCAGGACCGTGCGCCGCTCGACCTCGATCGCCGCCTCGCGGCGGAGCAGCGAGATCACCGAGTCCCTGGTGATGCCCTCCAGGATGTCCGCGTCCTGGGCCGGGGTGACGACCCGTCCGGCGCGGACCACGAAGACGTTGGCCGTGCTGGCCTCGGCGACATGGCCGGCCTGGTTGAGGAAGATCGCGTCGTCGTAGCCGGCGGCGGTCGCCTCGTCGGTGGCCAGCGCGTTGTTGGCGTACGCGCCGGTGATCTTCGCGCGGGCGGGGAGCGAGCTGTCCGGGATCCGCCGCCAGGAGGAGATCCCGCAGCTGATCCCGCCCTTCGGCAGGTAACTGCCCATGGGCAGGCTGACGATGGTCAGCGCGCAGGACACGCCCCGCAGCCGGACACCGAACGGCACCCCCGGCTCCAGGGCCGTCTTGTAGGCGAGAGGTCTGAGGTAGGCGTCGCCGGTGTGGCCGTTGCGCCGCAGCAACTCGGCCGCGATATCGACCAGTTCGGCGGCGCTGTACTCGATCGCGATACGCAGCAGGCGCGCCGATCCGATCATCCTGGTGAAGTGGTCGTGGGCCCGGAAGAGGTGGGCCTCGCCCGAGTCGCCGGCATAGGAGCGGATGCCCTCGAAGACCCCGGTGCCGTACTGGAGCGCCTGCAGGTCGGGGCCGAGCCGTACGTCGGCCGCGGCCACGAAGTCGCCGTCGTGGAAGACCCACCGGCCCGCGGCCGGGGCGGCGGTGCGGCCGGCGCTCATCGTGCCTCCCGCCGGCGGGCGATGGCCATGGCCGCCTCGTGCTCGGGGTCCGGCGCCGTGCGCAGGTCCCGGACCCGGGCCGCCTTCCAGCTGACCATGGCTCCCGTGGTGGTGATCGCGCCCGGCTTCCGGTGCCGGACGGTCACCGGGCAGCCCCAGGCGTCCGCGGCCGCCGCGACGAGCGAGACGCGGGCGTCCCGGGCGGTGGCCGTGTCGGGCATGTCGAGGTCGACGGTGAGCACGTCCACCTCCGCCTCCCGGCCGATGGTGATGTGGTAGTCGCGGCAGCCCGGCGCCCGGGACAGGACGAGGTCCTCCAGTTCGTAGGCCGTGACCGTCCGGCCGTTGAGGCCGATCCGGTCGCGCACCCGGCCCAGCGGCGTCAGGACCTGCGCGGGGGAGCCGCCGTCGCCGGCCGGCTCCAGCCGGACCAGGTCGCCCGTGCGGTAGCGCACCAGCGGCTTGGCACCCTGGTACAGATGGGTGATGACCAGCTCGCCCGTCCGCGCCTGCCGCGCGTCCGGCGCCACGAGTTCCCCGGTACCCGGGTCGACGACCTCGTAGTAGACGTTCAACGGCACGGTCCGCAGCCTGCCGTCGGCGTGCGCGGTGCCGACGATGGACGACTCCTGCGAGGCGTACATGCAGCTGTACGCCCGAGCGTTCCAGATGCCGCCGAGGTTCTCCAGCAGCTTCGGGGTGACCAGCTCGCCCACGAACATCAGCAGCCGCAGACCGAAGTCGGACGCCGGGTCGAGGCCCGCCTTCCGCGCCTCCTCGGCCAGCGACATCGCCATGCCGGGCGTGCAGAAGACGGCCGTAACCCGCAGCTCGCGGAGCATGTGCAGGGCCCGCTCGAATCCCACGACCGGGGAGTGCGGCCACATCTTGACCACCGCGTGGCCGAGGTTGCGGCAGACGTCGCCGAACGTGTCGCCCGTCGAGTGCAGTTCGGTGGGACCGAGTACGGCCACGACGTGACGGTCGCCGTGCCGCTCGAAGACGTCCTTGTAGGCCACCGTGAGGGCGGCGTTGTTGACGATGGAGTCGGTGTTGTCGCGGGGGCACGGGGTGGCGGGTCCGGTGGTGCCGGTGGTCTCGTAGAACACCCAGGACTCGCTCACCGGCCTGGACAGCATGTCGTAGCGCTGGTCCCGGAGGTCCTGCTTCGTGGTGAAGGGCACGGCGCGGGCGAACTCCGCGGCGTCCAGGCCCTCGATCCGCGCGTCCGTCAGGTCCGCCAGCCGCCCGGCGTAGAAGGGCGAGCGTTTGCGCACATAGCGCAGGCTTTTCCGGAGGTTCTCCCACTGGTGGGCGGAGAGGCGCTCCGCGTCCCACCGCCCGCCGTGGAATTCCCTTTGCCGGGCGACCGAGCGGCGGGCGAGGGCGTCGAGCTCGTCGTCGAAGATGGTGAACACGTGAGGTGAGACCTTCCTGAATCCCTGCGTGGACAAGCCGGATCGACAGACGTCCGTCGTCAGTCGCCGTTTTCGAGGAGGACCAGCTCGGTCCGCACGCTGCCGGTCCGGAGCGCGGCGATGTCCCGGTACTCGGGGGACCCGAGCCATGCGCGCACGGCGGCACCGTCCGGGAACTCCATGAGGGTGAGGTGGACCGGGAGCCAGCCGCCCTCCAGGACGTCCACCTTCCCTCCTCTGACCAGGAAGCGCCCGCCGTACCGCGCCATCGTGGCGCCCACCCGGCGGCGGTACTCGGCGAGTTCGTCGCTGGTCTCCAGCGTGGTGACGTTCCCTATGACGTACGCGGGCATGGTCTGTCCTCCGCTTCCTTCCTGGTTGCCTACGGGATCGACGCGCCGGCCGTGATCGTGACCGCGGTGCCGCCCAGCAGCACGTGGTCGTCCATGACGGTGACGTGGACCGTTCCGCCGCGCCGGGACATCTGGTAGCCCCACAGCTCGGCGCGCCCCAGCCGGTCGGCCCAGTACGGGCCGAGACAGCAGTGGGCGGAGCCGGTGACCGGGTCCTCGTCGACGCCGTACGCCGGCGCGAAGAACCGGGAGACGAAGTCGAACTCGGAGTGGGAGCCGCCCGGCGCGGTGACCATCACCCCGCGGGTCGGGACGCCGGCGAGGGCGGCGAAGTCGGGCTTGAGGTCGGCCACCACCTCCGCGTCGGCCACCTCGACCAGGTAGTCGAACCTGTTGCGGCCCGTCCACACCGGGTCCACGCCCAGCGCCTCGCACAGCCCGGCCGGCGGCTCGGTCCGCGCCGCGCGTTCCGCCGGGAACCGCATGACGATCTCGCGCTGTTCGCGGCTGACGGTGAGCAGGCCGCTGCGGGTGTGGAAGTCGATCTCCCGCTCCCGGAAGCCGCGCTGCCACAGGACGTGGGCGCTGGCGAGGGTCGCGTGACCGCAGAGGTCGACCTCCTTGGCCGGGGTGAACCAGCGCAGTTCGTAGCCCTCTTCGCGGGCGGTCACGAACGCCGTCTCGGAGAGGTTCATCTCCCGGGCGAGAGCCTGCATCCAGCCCTCGTCCCTGGGCTCCTCCAGCAGGCACACGGCGGCCGGGTTGCCGGTGAACGGGCGCTTGGCGAAGGCGTCGACGACGAAGACCTTGGTGGCCCGCAGCGTGGACGGCCGCGTCTCAGACAGCAACACCGAGGCCGCCCTTCCGCGCCCGAGCCGCGATCGTGAACCCGGAGGCGACGTCCTCGACGGCCAGGCCCAGGGACTTGAACAAGGTGATCTCCTTTCGCTCGGTGCGCCCTTCGGCGGTGCCGAGGAGCACTTCTCCGATCTCGCCCCTGATGTCCTTCTCGGTCATCAGGCCCTCGTCGATCGGGTCGCGGATGTCACTGGACTCGTTGAGGGCCGACTCCCGGCTGTCCACGTAGACCGCGCAGCCGGCGACGGCGGCGGGGGCCAGTTCCCGCGCGCCGCGCACGGACGCGCCGACCGCGTTCACATGGGCGCCGGGGCTCAGCAGGCCCGCCGGGATCAGCGGGACGCGCGAGGCGGTCGTGGTGCACACCAGGTCCGCGCCGCGTACGGCCTCCTCGGGGGTGGCGCTGACCTCGACGTCCACGCTCTGGGCGGCGGCCCAGTCCCGGAATTCCCGGGCCCGCTCGGCGGTCCGGGACCAGACCCGGACCCGGTGGACGTCCCGCACCAGCCGGAGGGCCTCCAGATGGGTGCGGGCCTGGGTGCCCGAGCCGAGGATCGCCAGATCGCCCGCGTCCGCACGGGCCAGTTCCCGGGTGGCGACGGCGGAGACCGCGGCGGTGCGGATCGCGGTGACCGCGCCGCCGTCGAGGACGGCCGAGAGTTCGCCGGTCTCCGGGTCGAAAACGGTGACCATGCCGATATGCGTGCTCAGCCCGCGGGCCTCGTTCCCGGGATTGTGCATGATGGCCTTGAATCCGTATCCGAGACCCTCCGCATGGCACGGCATCATCGCGAACACGCCTTCTTCGGAGGGCGGTGCGAGGATCGACCGGAGCGGTTGCGTCACCTTTCCCGAGGAAAAAGAGCGCAGTGCCTCCGCCATGACCGAGACGGCCTCGGCCATCGGGTAGGAGGCACGGACCGCCTCTCCGTCAAGTATGAGCATGGGTGATCCTTCCAGCTTCCGCGGTGTCGTCGGGGACGACGAATATCTCGCCGTTCAGCGTGAATACGGACCAGAGCATCCTGATGAACCGCTTCCGGGAAATGAATTCGAGGCCGTGCGCCTCGGCCGCCGGTACGGTCGTGAGCGCCAGGTCCGTGACACCGTCCCGGACCGCCTGGGCGGCCGTGCTCGTCGACGTGACCTGAAGGATCTCCCGGTCGGTGAAGCGGCTCGGCAGGAGCTCGTCCACCAGCGGGCGGGGCGCCGGATGGGTCGCGACCACCGGCCGGTCCGAGACCGGCCCTCCGGGCAGCCCGGCGATGCCGTAGTTGGGGGTGTCCATCACGAACACGCCGGCGAGGGACAGCCGGGTGTCCATGTAGAACTCGCTGATGCCGCTGTAGGCGTTGGCCACCACGAGGTAGTCCACGTCCTGCTTGAGCACCGCCTCGGCGGCGTCCTCGTACGTCCGGTGCAGTTCTATGTTCCGGATGCTCGGGACATCGCCTTCGAGGCTCTGCCAGACGATTCCCGCGGCGACTTCGCTACTGGTACCGGACGGGCCCAGTGTGGCTACTCCTGGATTGCCGCCATGGGCGGCGAAGGACGGTGTCAGCCAATTTACCATCTGCCTCATCGTTGCGTTCCTCCGTTGTTTTCAGGAAGCCGATCGGGCGAGCAGTGGGAATGCGAGGACGCTAACTCGACGAGCTGGGGAGTTTCCATGGATCCGGCCAAGCACCCCGGTAACTGCCGATGAAAGCTGCCTCTTGACGACCCGACCGGCAAAGCAGTGGCATGGAGAGCGTCGGTTATCTGCGAAGGAGCGATTCGTGAACCATTTCCCGGACCCGCCACCGGTGACGGAACGGCTGAGCCGTGCCCTGCGGGACCTGTCGGCCGTCGAACGGTGGGCCGCGCACACCGGGACCGGCGGGCCGTCGGACGGCGGTTCGCCGGACGGTCCTGACGCGGAGGGCATGCGGGAGGGGACGTGGGAGGGGCCGCGGTTCGGGGTCGCCACCCAGTCCCGCGACGGGATGCACCAGGTCGTCGGCATCACCCGGGGGACGCCGGCCGGCACCGGACCGTGCGGTGAGCCGGCCGAGGCGGACCGCGTCGTACTGCATTCCTCGGTCCGGGCGCTGCTCGACATGGCGGAGCACGAGAGCGGGCCGGCGCACACCGTGGTGGTCCTCACCGCCAGGGGCCCGCGCGTGCTGTCGTGCCGGCTCGGCGGTACGACGGTGACGGCCGGCGGAGCCGGTACGGACTGACCCGTTACCGCCTCACCCGCCCCACCCGGCCGCTCCCGCCCCGGCCGCTCGTTCCCGCCTCACCGGTGCGTTCCCGCACCACCCTCCCGGATTCGCTTCCGTCCCTGCTCAGAGGCCGTTTCCGCGCGTTACCCGCGAGCGGTAACGGAGCGGGACCCTCGCGGGAATACCCCTCGCCATATTCGAGGTGTCGGAAAGACCGGAGACACTTCAGGGGGCGGAAATCATGGCTCGCAAGCTCACCAACTCGATCCGGATCGTCGTGGCCGTGGTGGCGCTGGCGCTGGGCGCCGCGGCTGTCGAGGCAGGCCACACGGACGCGCAGCGGCACGGTCACCACGTGACGGCCGAGGACAAGGGCCCGACCGTCACCAACCCGGTCGTCAGCGCGTAGTTCCCGGACCGTCGGTGAGACGACGGCCGGCCGTCGACGGCGGTCAGGTGCGCCGGGCGTTCGGGGGGATGCCCATCGCCGAGAACAGTTCCTCGGCCTGCGCCGCGTGCTCGGCCGCCCATGCCTCGTCGCCCAGTGCGGCCGCCGCGTTCGCCAGGCCCGCCAGGGCGTAGGCCTCCTCGACCCGGTGGCCGACGGAGGACGCCAGTTCGTGGGCGCTGCTGTGCAGGGCGAGGGCGGACGCGTACTCCTGCTTGCGCCGCAGCACCCGGCCGATCACATTCTCCAGCTTCGCCTGGCGCAGCGGCGAGGAACCCGCCTGGGCGAGGGCCAGGGCGCGGTCCGCGAAGCCGGACGACTCATTGGGCCGGTCCAGGCGCTGGGCGATGTCGGCCGACAGCGCCAGGGTCATCGCGACATGGCCCTGGTCCATGGACTCGTCGCACAACTGGCGGGCGAGGAGCAGCGTCTCATCGGCCTGCGCGTACTCGCCGAGGCCCGTCTGCGCGAGGGCCAGGTCGGTGAGTGCCACCAACTTGCCGCCCTGCCTCCCCAGTCGCTCGGCGAGTTCCATCGCGCGCCGGGCCGCCGCCGCGGCCTCCTGGTACTTGCCCCACTGCTCGTACAGGGCGCTCAGCGCGGTGAGGCTCTCGGCCTCGGCGCGGGGCGATTCGAGTTCGCGCTCGCAGTCGATCGCCCACTGGAGGTGGGCGAGGGCCTCGGGGAAGCGGCCCAGCAGGCTCTTGTACAGGCCGAGGGTGCTCTCGGTGTGCGCCTGGGTGTGCCGGTCGCCCAGGCGGGCGGCGACGTCCCGGCCCTCCTCGGCGACCTTGACGCCTTCCTCGTAGCGGCCGAGCTTCCAGCAGGCGACGCCCAGGTTGGACAGGCTGACACCGAGCAGGTCCAGGTCGCCGAGGCGCCGGGCGGCCGTCACCGCGAGCCGGCACAGCTCCGCGAACTCCTGCAGATGGCCACGCGCGTTGAGGTGGAAGACGAGATTGCGGGCGAGGCACACCGCGTGCCGGTCGTGGCCGGACCGCTCGGCCAGGGTGACCAGGGACAGCAGCCCGGGGTGCTCGCGGGAGAACCAGACCTGTGTCCGCTTGTCGTCCGTGAAGTCGGGGAGCCGCGCCGTCGACGGCGGGATTCCGGTGGGCCGGCGCCGGCGCCCCGGGAACAGGACCTCGCAGGCCGTCTCGGTGGCCGTCAGGTAGTAGTCGAGCAGCCGCTCGACCGCGGCCTCGTCGTCCTGTGCGGTCGGCTCGCCGCGCAGGCTCCGGACGAAGCTGCGCACCAGGTCGTGCATGGTGTACAGGCCGATCTCCGGTTGCAGCACCAGGTGCACGTCGAGCAGTCGTTCCAGCGTGTCCTCGGCGATCCGGACGTCCATGCCGAGCAGGGCGGCCGCCGAGTAGACATCGATGTCCCCGCCGGGGTGCAGGGCGAGGGTCCGGAAGGCGGTCCGGGAGTCCTTGTCCAGGGCCTGGTACGACAGCCGCAGCGTCGCGGCGATGCTCCGCTCGCCCAGGCTGAGTTCGTCCAGCCGGCGGGTCTCGTCCCGCAGCCGTTCGACCAGGTACGCCAGGGTCCAGCGGGGGCGGTTGCGCAGCCGGGCCGTGGCGATGCGCAGGGCGAGCGGCAGATACCCGCACAGCCGGGCCAGTTCGGCGGCGGCCTCGGGCTCCGCGGACACCCGCTGTCTGCCGAGGATGTCCTCGATCAGGGTGGCGCTCTCCTCGGGGGACATCAGGCCGATGGAGATCCAGTCGGCTCCGTCGAGGTCCACCAGCCGGGCCCGGCTGGTGACGAGGAGGAGGCAGTCCGGCGAGGCGGGCAGCAGATGCAGGATCGTTCCGGCTTCGGTGGCGTTGTCGACGAGGAGCAGCACCCGCTTGCCCCTCAGGGTGGCCCGCCACAGGGCCGCGCGCCCGGCGTCGTCCTCGGGCAGCTGCTGTCCCGGACCGGGTACGCCCATGGTGCGCAGCAGGAAGGCGAGGGCGGCACCGGTGGTCACGGGCTGCTCGCCGGGGGTGTACCCGCGCAGGTCGATATGGATCTGGCCGTCCGGGTACGCCGCGGCGAGCCGGTGCGCGGCCCGCACCGCCAGGGTGGTCTTCCCGCTGCCGCCCATGCCGTCGATGGCGACGATCCGGGTGGCCTGCCCGTCCTCGTGACGCGCGTAGCCCAATAACTCCTGGAGTTCGCGGTCGCGGCCGGTGAAGTCGGCGAGGTCGTGCGGGAGGGTGGAGGGCGCCTTGATCTCCGGGGCGGCCGGGACGGGGACGGGGGCTTCCCAGGACTTCGGCGCGGCGGCGAGTTCGGGACTCTCCCGGAGGATCCCCTCGTGCAGTTCGGCCAGTCGGGGACCCGGGTCGATGCCGAGTTCCTCGCCGAGGAGCCGGCGGGCCTCGGCGTACTCCTCCAGGGCGGCGGCCTGGCGGCCCGACCGGTACAGCGCGAGCATCAGCTGGCCGCGCAGGGTCTCGCGCAGCGGGTTCTGGTGCACCAGCTGGCGCAGGTCCACGACGAGTTCGGCCGACTCGCCGAGGCCGAGTCTCAGGTCGAAGAGCTGCTCGGCGGCGGCCAGCCGGCGCTCCTCCAGCATGACCGAGGCGCGCTCGATGACCGGGGTGCCCTCGCCGGAGAGCAGCGGGCCGCGCCACAGGGCCAGGGTGGCCTGGAGCGCGTCGACGGCCCGTGCGGGGTCCTCGGCGGCCAGGGCTTCCTTCGCGGTGCGCAGCCGGGCGTCGAACTCGGCCAGGTCCAGCTGGGTCTCGGTGACCACGACGCGGTACCCGGGGCCCTCGGTCACCAGGGTCTCGCTGCCACCGGGTATGCGCCGGCGCAGATCGGCGACGGCTTTGCGAACCTGGTGGGGCGCGGTCGCGGGCGGGTCCTCGTCCCAGACGGCCTCGACGAGCCGGGAGACGGGCAGCATCTTGCCGGACTCCAGCAGCAGCATGAGGAGCACGCGCTCCTGGATCGCCCCGCCCAGGCGGAGTTTGGTGGTGCCCTCCCAGACCTCCAGCGCACCCAGCAGGTTGAACCTCAGTGGCCCCCCACCACCTGCCACCTTGGATCCCCTCACCGGTAGGAGTTCATGGCTCTCACTGTCCGTATGATCATATGTCGTCCGTGAAACGGGCGGTAGTGTGGTGTGGACCAAGCCCCGGTGAGCGACGAGGGCGGCAACACCGCCGCCGATCTGCCTCTCGCTCTGCCCGCACAGTGCCTGAACGGCCCCTAGCTTGGGAGCGGAGAACACAGGTGCGTGTCATGCGTCGTCGCTTCAGCGAAGGTGGGAATTGTGGCAACCAACCCTTTTGAGGACCCGGAAGGCCGTTACGTCGTGCTCGCCAACGACGAGGGCCAGCACTCCCTCTGGCCGGTCGGCATCCAGCGGCCGGCGGGCTGGACGCTGGTGCGGGACGAGGGCACGAAGCAGGAGTGCGCCGAGTACATCGAGGCCAACTGGACGGATCTGCGCCCCAGGTCGGCCGTCGCGGCCATGGGTGGCTGAGCCCGGCCGCCCATGTGCGCGGGCGCACGGACGGCGGTGGTGGAGCCGGCCCCGGGCCCGCTCCACCACCGCCGTCTTTCCGGCCGTGCGGTCAGGCGCGGTCGTCCGCCCCGGCCACGCACCACTCCAGCACCGCCATCGCGGCCGTCATCTTGTGGTGCGCCTGGCGCCAGGCCACGCTCCGCTCCCCGTCGAGGACCTCGTCGGTGACCTCCTGGCCGCGCACGGCGGGCAGGTCGTGCAGGAACACCGTGTCCGGGCCGGCGAACCGCTCGAAGAACGCCCGGTCGATCCGGAACCCCTCGAAGTCGGCCAGCCAGTCGGGGTTCGCCTTGGGAACGCCCATCGTCTGCCAGCGGCTGGTGTAGACGGCGTCCACCGGCCCGGTCACCTCGTCGGCCGACGTGACCTGCTCGACCAGCGCCTGTCCGTCGCCGAGCTTGCCGGCCAGGTCGAGGGTCTCCTGCGGCACCTCGTACCCCCGCGGGCACAGCAGGGTCAGCCGCAGCCCCGGAGTGAGCGCCGCGGCCAGCGCGAGCGCGGCACCCGAGCTGTTCCCCTCGCCCACGCACAGCACGTGCCGGCCCGCCAGACCGCCGAACCGCTCGGTGAGCGTGGCCAGGTCGGCGACGGCCTGGGTCGGATGCTCGTCCAGGGTGAGGGCGTTGACCACGGCGAGCTTCGGGTCGCTGCCCAGCCGCCGCATCTCCTCCATGTCCCCGTTGGTGCGCACGACCAGCGCGTCCAGGTACTCGCCCAGCACCCGGGCCGTGTCCTCCAGGGTTTCCCCCGTGCTGATCTGCAGTTCGTCCGGCCCGAACGTGATGACGTCCGCGCCCAGACGGCTCGCGCCGCTCCAGAACGACGTCCGGGTACGGGTCGAGGACTTGCGGAAGTAGATACCGACCCGGTGGCCGGCGAGCGGCCGTTCGCCGGTGTCACCGCGGCCGAAGACGACGGCGCGCCGGACGATGCGGTCGAGTTCCTCGGCGGTCAGGTCGGAGAGCGAGATGAGATTACGCATGGCGGGGTGTCGTCACCTTTCGTGAACTACAGGGGTCTTGAGAGGACTCGGTGGGCCCGGCCGGAGCGCGCGTGCGGCGGCGGGTGCCGGTCACGCCGCGCCGGTGGCCAGCAGGCGGGGCGCCTCGTCCTCGTCGGACCGCCGTCCGACGAGGACGAGGTCGCGTACGAGACGGAGCACCGCGAACCGGCCGGGCCCGCCCGCGCCGCCCGGCTCCGCGGGGAACTGGCGGATCAGGCCGTGCAGGAGCAGGGCGTGCACGTCCTGCGCGGCCCGCGCCGCCGGGACGCCGAGTGCCCCGGCCACGTCGTCCACCGTCCAGGAGGAGGCCGGCGGGGCCATCGCCGCCAGCAGATCGGCCTGCCGGTCGGGGAGCCCGGCGCGCACCGCGGCCAGCAGCTCACCGAGCGGGGTGGCGCCGCCGAGCGTCAGCGGGGGAGCGCCGTCGACCAGTGCGAGGGGCGACTCCCGTGCCATCTCCCGCAGTTGTTCCAGGGAGTACAGCAACAGCCATGAGGTGGCCGCCTCCAGGGCCTGCGGAATGCCGTCCAGTGCCTCGCAGATCTCCGCCACGACCGCGATGACGGAGTCGGTGAGCAGCAGGTCGGGACGCAGGTGGCTGACATACGACAGCATCAGCTCGACGGCGGGACGGCGCGCCGACAGCGAGTCACCGGGCAGCGGTGGCATCGCGGCCGGCCCGGATATCGGGGGCGGGCCCGGCGCGGGAACCGCCGGCAGCGGGGCCAGGGGCAGCAGCCGGCCGCCGGAGAGATGGTGCGGGCGCCGGGAGGTGAGCAGGATCCTGAGCCGCCGGCAGCTGTGCAGCAGGTACGTCAGGGCCGGGCTGGTGGCGGGCGTCACCTCGTGGCCGTCCAGGACCAGCAGGGTCGGCCGGTCCGCTATGAAGGACGCCAGTTCGTCGTAGCGCCCGCCCTCGGAGACCAGGGGGCGCACCCAGTTGGCCAGCGCCGTCCGTGGCCGGTGCACGGCCTGCTCCGGAGTGCGCCCGGCGCCGTCCATGGGCAGCCACAGCACGGGGATGTCGCCCCGCCGGTGCACCTGGAGGGCGGCCTCCTGGGCGAGCCGGGACTTGCCGACACCGGGCAGGCCGACGACGGTCACCAGTCGTTCCCGCTCGCCGCCGAGCAGGTCGGCCAGCGCCCGCAGTTCGAGCTCGCGGCCGAACAGGGTGTGCACCGGCATGGGCGGGCAGGCCAGCTCGGGGCTGTACACATCGTGCAGCGCCTTGCCCACCGAGGCGCTGTCGGCGGCCAGTTCGAGCGCGGCCCGGCCCGTGTCGCCGAGCCGCATGGCATCGGCGAGCAGCCGCACCGTGTCCTTGCGGGGCCGTACCACCCGTCCACGCTCCAGATCACGGATCGCCCGGATGCTGACAGTCGAGAGCCCGGCAAGCTGTTCCTGGGTGAGCCCGGCCTTCTCCCGAGCGCCGCGCAGCACGGCGCCGAACTCAGCCGACCGAGCCTGACGGTTCGTCATCGCTGTCTCCCTGGTGTTCCGGTTGCTTGCGGCAGCAGCTTCCGAGACCGCCTTACCGTTCCGTTCCTGCGGCGGTACTGCCGTCGGGAACACCGGGCGGACGGGCGGCGGCAACTGCCGCTCCGCTGCCGTCGCGGGCGCCGGTGACGCTCCGGGGGGACTCCTAGTCTCGACCGGGCGGGGAGTTCAGAACCCGCCAGCCTCCTTCTCCCGATGTCATCAATGATGTGGACGAAGAACGAATGAAGCCTGCCGAACTGGCGACTTGCGACCGCACGGCGTCACTCGAAGTAATCGTCACTGGACTGGCGTCCGATGCGCACACCTGGAATCTCGTATTCATTCAGCTGCTGCTGGAGGACCTGGGGCACAGGGTCGTCAACCTCGGCCCCTGCGTCCCCGAGGAGGAAATCGTCGAGTCCTGCGCGGATCACCAGCCCGACCTGCTGGTGATCAGCAGCGTCAACGGCCATGGCCGCCATGACGCCAAGCCGTTGATCGAGGCCCTGCGCGCCCGTCCGGACCTCGACGGACTGCCGGTCGTCATCGGCGGCAAGCTCGGGATCTCGGAGGACCAGCGGGAGGAACAGGCCCGTGAACTCGTGGCGGCCGGCTTCGACGCCGTCTTCCAGGAGGGCGCGGACCTCGCCTCTTTCGAGGCGTTCGTCGGCGCCCTGCCCAAGGAGGTGACCCGGTGACCCAGGCCGCCACGACCCGCCCCCGGGGCCCGGTGGCCGTACACGGGTCGCGCACCTCCTTCGCACGGTACGTGGCGGACGCCCAGGCCAGGGGCGTCCTCGTGGTGCAACCGCGGATGGGGTTCTCCGATCCGGCCCTGATGCGGGCCGGGCTGCGGGCGACCAGGGACGCCGCCGAGGCCGTCGTCGGCACCCTCACCATCGACAGCTACACCAGGGTGGGCGACGAACTGTCCGCGGTGCGCGCCCTCAACGAGGACCACTCCCTCAACGGCTACCCCATCAGCTCGCTCAGCCCGCACACCTCCCGCTGGGTCCTGGACGGCGTGCGCGACCCGTCGTTCCCCGTACAGGTCCGCCACGGCTCGGCCCGCCCCCAGCGCATCGTCGCCGCCCTGACGGCGCTCGGCCTGGACGCGACCGAGGGCGGCCCCGTCTCGTACTGCCTGCCCTACGGCCGCACCCCGCTGGCCGAATCCGTCCGCAACTGGCAGCAGGCCTGCGAGTTCCTCGCCTCGCTCCGCTCCACCGGCGCGGAACCCCACCTGGAGACGTTCGGCGGCTGCATGCTGGGACAGCTGTGCCCACCAGGTCTCCTGGTCGCGCTCAGCGCGCTGGAGGCGCTCTTCTTCCACCGGGCGGGCCTGCGCTCCATCTCGCTCAGCTACGCCCAGCAGACCAACTCCGAACAGGACGTCCAGGCGATCCACGCGCTGCGCCGGCTGGCGGCCGAGCTGCTGCCCGACACCGAGTGGCACATCGTCCTCTACACCTACATGGGCCTCTACCCGCGCTCCCGCGAGGGCGCGCTGGAACTGCTGGAGAGGTCGGCGGAACTCGCCGTGGAGGCCGGCGCCGCCCGGCTGATCGTCAAGACCGCCGCGGAGGCTCACCGCATCCCCACCGTCGCGGAGAACGTCGAGGCGCTGCGCGTCGCCGCGGCGGCCGCCCGCGACTCCCACCGGACCGCCGTCGCCGGCGCGCGGGCCGTGCCCGACAACCCGGTGTACACCGAGGCCCGCGCCCTGATCGACGCGGTCCTCGGCCTCGACGCCGACCTCGGCCGGGCCCTGCTGACGGCGTTCGCGCACGGGTACCTCGACGTCCCCTACTGCCTGCACCCCGACAACGCGGGCCGCTCACGCAGCTGCATCGACGAGTCCGGCCGGCTCGCCTGGTCCGAGACCGGCTCGATGCCGCTCGGCCGCGTGGCCCGGAACGCCGGCCGTCTGACGGCCCGCGGCCTCTTCGACGCCCTGTCCTTCGTGCAGAGCCGGTACGACAACCACTTCCTCGCCCCGACCGCCGCGCCGCCCCGGCGCCCGCGTCCTCTCGCCGGCCTGTCCGGCGGCACCTCCAGGAGGTAGTACCCATGACCGTGACCACCGCCGGCCCGGCCGGGCCGGCCACCCTCCAGGCCCCGCCCGCCTCGCCCACGCTGCCCGCCTCCCTCGACGCCCACCTGACCGCCGCGGAGACCCGCGCCACCCTGCGGGTCCAGAACCGGATGCTCACCGCCGTCCGCGCCTTCCTCGCCGGGCAGGGCTTCCAGGAGCTGCTGCCACCGCTCATCGGCCCGGTCACCGACCCCGGCATCCGCGGTTCGAAGCAGGTGGACGTGGACTTCTACGGCCACAGGTACAAGCTCATGACGAGCGCGATCCTCTACAAGCAGGCCACGCTCGCCGCCTTCGACAAGATCTTCTACATCGCTCCCAACGTGCGGCTGGAACCGCTGGAGACGGCGGTCACCCACCGCCACCTCGCCGAGTTCCACCAGATCGACGTGGAGATACGGGACGCCCGCCGCGAGGACGCGATGGCGCTCGCCGAGGCACTGGTCGCGCACACCGTGGCGGAGGTCCTCCGGGACATGCCCGCCGAGCTCGAACTGCTCGGCCGGGACGAGGACGCCCTGCGCGAGGCCGTCACCGGCGCCTTCGGCCGCACCAGCCACGAGGAGGCCACCGCCGGCCTCGTCGCGCTCGGGCACCCGCAGGACCCGGGCGCGGAGATCGACTGGCGGGGCGAGGAGATCCTGTCCGCCGGCTCCGGCCGCCCCTTCTTCGTCGTCGACTACCCCAAGGGCTCCCGTGGCTTCTACGACCGCGAGGACGCCCGGCGTCCGGGCGTGCTGCGCAACTTCGACCTGATCGCCCCCGAGGGCTACGGCGAGCTGGCCAGCGGCAGTGAGCGCGAGCACGACTACGCGACGCTGGTGACCCGGATGCGGGAGACCGGCGAGAACCCCGCCAAGTACGGCTGGTACCTGGACCTGGCCCGCCGGGGCATCCCGGCCAGCTCCGGCTTCGGTATCGGCCTGGAGCGCTTCACCCGGTACGTCACCGGCCGCACCGCCGTCTGGCAGGCCAGCGCCTACCCCAAGCTCCCGGGAGTGGTGTCCGCGTGAGCGCCGTACTGAGTGCCGCCGGCTTCCCCGAGGAGGAGGTGCGCCGCCGTGCCCGGCGGGGAGCCGCGGCCGCCTTCCCCGACCTGTCCGTCTACGGCACCGGCCTGGTCGGCGCCCAGCCCGCCGGGCACGACACCGGCGACCTGCTGGAGCGGACCCGGATCGTGCCGCCGGTGTTCATGCCCGAGCGGCTGGAGAAGCTGATCGAGCTGGCCCGTGAGCCGCTGTACACGGACGTCGAACTGGGCGCCGTCATCGGTGGTTTCTCCTCCCGGCTGCCGCTGTACGTCTCGGCGTTCGGCTCCACCCAGGTCGCCAGCCGCGACCTCGGCGAGGCCGCCGGGGCGCAGGCGGGACGGCTGGGCATCCCGATGGTGATCGGCGAGAACGTGGTCCCCGTCAACGGCTACCGGGGCGCCGGCGACGCCGAGGTCTCCTCGATGACGGCCCGTATCACCGCCTACACCGAGGCCGCCGCCGCGGCCGGCAACGAGCGGTACGGCGGCGTGGTCGTCCAGCAGTCCACCGAGGACGCGGACGCCGAGGTGTGGAACCTGCTCTACAGCGACCCCGTGTCCCAGCCGCTGCTGGCCGCCGGGAAGCTGGCCTTCGAGCTGAAGGTCGGCCAGGGCGCCAAGCCGGGCCTCGGCGGGCTGACGGTACTGGACCGCGAGGCGGCCGGCCGGGTCGCCGGACAGTACGCCACCCAGGAGGTGTTCGGCGCCGACGACCGTGTGCTGCGGCTGAGCAGCCCCGGCACGTTCACCGAGGAGATCCTGCGCCAGCAGATCCGGCTGATGCGCAACAACTTCCCGCGTGTGCGGGTCTGGGTGAAGCTCCACCCCGGGCGGGACGTGGCCCACGCCGCGGCCACCGCGTGGGCCTCCGGCGCGGACGCGGTCACCGTCGACGGCGCCGAGGCGGGCACCGCGTGGGCGCCGAGCGGGTTCCTGACCCAGGTCGGGCTGCCGCTCGGCGAGTGCCTGACCCGGATCGGCCGCACCGGCCGCTGCCTGCTCGCCAGCGGACGCGTCTGGGAGGGCACCCGGGCGGTCAAGGCCCTGGCGCTCGGCGCCCGAGCGGTCGGGCTCGGCCGGGCGGCCCTGCTGGCCGTGGACGAGGACGGCGACTCGGGCCTGCTGCGGCTGGCCGAGAGCATCGCGCTGGAGCTGCGGATGCTGATCAGCGCCGTCGGGAAGTACCGGGTCGAAGCCCTGTCCGCGGAGGACCTGCTGCTCCCCGTCGACGCGCGCCCACCGCTCGCCCACGTCCTGCATTAGGTCCCCCCGGATCCCGTCGGGATCGAAAGAAGGGCCCTGGCCCCGCCTCCCGCTCCTCCCGTCGGCGCCGATCGCGGTCGCGGCGGTCCGCCCCTGTTCCGCGCGCGAGCGCAGCCCGAATCCTCGAGATTGGTGTGTCGAGATGCCCCAGCAGCCGGCCGGTCAGGCCCACTCGGTCGACATCGACGAGTACAACAGCACCGCGGTGGCCCTTCCCGAGCTGCCGCTGCACGAACTGTTCTCCGCGCAGGCGGGGCGT
>NZ_LBDA02000056.1 GCF_000980885.2 Streptomyces malaysiense
GGCGACGAGGGCCTTGGTGGAGGGGTCGAGGCCGGGTACGTCCGCCCCCTCGGTGAGGGCGGGTTCGACGCGCTTGGCGAGGACCTTGCCCAGCTCCACGCCCCACTGGTCGAAGGAGTCGATGTCCCACACCGCGCCCTGCACGAACACCTTGTGCTCGTACAGCGCGATCAGCTGGCCCAGCACGGACGGGGTCAGCTCGGTGGCGAGGACCGTCGTGGTCGGGTGGTCGCCGCGGAAGGTGCGGTGCGCCACCTGCTCCTCGGGCACGCCCTCCGCGCGGACCTCCTCGGCGCTCTTGCCGAACGCGAGCGCCTGCGTCTGGGCGAAGAAGTTGGCCATCAGCAGGTCGTGCTGCGCCTCGAGTCCGCCGCTCAGCTCGCCGACCGGGCGGGCGAAGCCGATGAAGTCCGCCGGGACCAGCCTGGTGCCCTGGTGGATCAACTGGTAGTACGCGTGCTGCCCGTTGGTGCCCGGCGTGCCCCACACCACGGGACCCGTCTGCCACTCCACCCGGCGCCCGCGGCGGTCCACCGACTTGCCGTTGGACTCCATGTCCAGCTGCTGGAGGTACGCGGTGAACCTGGACAGGTAGTGGCTGTACGGCAGCACGGCGTGCGACTGGGCGTCGTGGAAGTTGCCGTACCAGATGCCCAGCAGGCCGAGCAGCAGCGGGGCGTTGGCCTCGGCCGGCGCGGTGCGGAAGTGCTCGTCGACCAGGTGGAAGCCGTCCAGCATCTCCCGGAACCGGTCCGGCCCGACGGCGATCATCAGGGAGAGGCCGATCGCGGAGTCGTACGAGTAGCGGCCGCCGACCCAGTCCCAGAACTCGAACATGTTGTCCGGGTCGATGCCGAACCCGGTCACCTTCTCCGCGTTGGTGGACAGCGCCACGAAGTGCCTGGCCACCGCGGCCTCGTCACCGAGGGCGTCCAGCAGCCAGGCGCGCGCGGAGGTGGCGTTGGTGATCGTCTCGATCGTCGTGAACGTCTTGGAGGCGACGATGAACAGCGTCTCGGCCGGGTCCAGGCCACGGGTGGCCTCGTGCAGGTCGGCACCGTCCACGTTCGACACGAACCGGACCGTCAGGTCCCGGTCGGCGAAGCAGCGCAGCGCCTCGTACGCCATCGCCGGCCCGAGGTCGGAGCCGCCGATGCCGATGTTGACGACATTCCGGATCCGTTCACCGGTATGGCCCTTCCAGGCACCGGAACGCACCCGCCGCGCGAAGTCGCTCATCTTGTCGAGAACGGCGTGCACCCCGGGCACCACGTTCTCGCCGTCCACCTCGATCACCGCGTCCCGGGGCGCGCGCAGCGCGGTGTGCAGCACCGCGCGGTCCTCGGTGACGTTGATCCTCTCGCCGCGGAACATGGCGTCCCGCAGCCCGAACACATCGGTGGCGGTGGCGAGTTCCTGGAGCAGGGCCAGGGTCTCGTCGGTGATCAGGTGCTTGCTGTAGTCGATGTGCAGATCACCTACCCGGACCACGTACCGCTCGGCGCGGCCCGGGTCCGACGCGAACAGCTCGCGCAGGTGCAGCGGTCCCTCGGCGCGGTGGTCGGCGAGTGCCGTCCACTCGGGCCGGTGGACGAGGTTGGGATAGCGGACGTCGGCCATCTCAGGCGTTCTCCTTGGCGGCCTCGCCCCTGAGGGCGATGGCGTACATCTCGTCGGCGTCGAGGCGGCGCAGCTCCTCGGCGATGAGTTCGGAGGTGGGGCGGACCTTCAGGGCGAGGGTGCGCGGCGGCTGGCCCGGCAGGGTGAGCGTCGCGAGCGGGCCCTCGGGGCGGTCCACGACGATCTCGCCGTCGTGGGTGCCCAGCCGTACCGCGGTGACCACCGGACCCTCGGTGACCACGCGGTCCACGCTCACCCCCAGCCGTGCCTCCAGCCAGCGGGCCAGCAGCTCGGCGCTGGGGTTGTCCGCCTCGGCCTCCACGGCCGCCGACGTCACCTCCGCCCGCGCCTGGTCGAGCGCGGCCGCCAGCATCGAGCGCCACAGCGTCAGCCTGGTCCAGGCGAGGTCGGTGTCGCCGGGCGCGTAGTTGCGGGCGCGGGCCTGCAGGACCTCCATCGGCCGCTCCACCGCGTACAGATCGGTGATCCGGCGCTGCGCGAGCGCGCCGAGCGGGTCCTTCGACGGGGTGTCGGGCGCGTCCACCGGCCACCACACGACGACCGGGGCGTCCGGCAGCAGCAGGGGCAGCACCACCGAGTCCGCGTGGTCGGAGACGTCGCCGTAGGTGCGCAGTACCACCGTCTCGCCGGTGCCGGCCTCGGAGCCGACCCGGACCTCGGCGTCGAGGCGCGAGTGGGTGCGGTCGCGCAGTGTGCGGGCGTGCCGCTTGATGACGACCAGGGTGCGCGAGGGGTGCTCGTGCGAGGCCTCCTCGGCGGCCCGCATCGAGTCGTAGGCGTTCTCCTCGTCCGTGACGATGACCATCGTCAGGACCATGCCCACGGCCGGGGTGCCGATCGCTCGGCGGCCCTGCACCAGCGCCTTGTTGATCTTGCTTGCCGTGGTGTCGGTCAGGTCGATCTTCATGGCCTGCGCCAGCTCCGTCCGTCTCGTGCGAGCATCTCGTCGGCTTCCCGCGGTCCCCAGCTGCCCGACGCGTACTGTGCCGGACGGTCGTTTGCCGCCCAGTACCGCTCGATCGGGTCGAGGATCTTCCAGGACTCTTCCACTTCCTGGTGACGCGGGAACAGGTTGGCGTCGCCCAGGAGCACGTCCAGGATGAGCCGCTCGTACGCCTCCGGGCTGGACTCGGTGAACGACTCGCCGTAGGCGAAGTCCATGGACACGTCCCGGATCTCCATCGAGGTGCCCGGCACCTTGGAGCCGAAGCGGACGGTCATGCCCTCGTCCGGCTGGACGCGGATCACGATCGCGTTCTGGCCCAGCTCCTCGGTGGCGGTGGAGTCGAAGGGGGAGTGCGGGGCCCGCTTGAAGACGACGGCGATCTCCGTCACCCGGCGGCCGAGCCGCTTGCCGGTGCGCAGGTAGAACGGGACGCCCGCCCAGCGGCGGTTGTCGATACCGATCTTGATCGCGGCGAAGGTGTCGGTCTTCGACCGGGGGTCGATGCCGTCCTCCTCCAGATAGCCGACGACCTTCTCGCCGCCCTGCCAGCCGCCCGCGTACTGCGCCCGCACGGTGTGGTCGCCCAGGTCGTCCGGGAGCCGTACCGACTTGAGCACCTTCAGCTTCTCGGTGAGCAGCGCCTCCGCGTCGAACGCGATGGGCTCCTCCATGGCGGTGAGCGCCATCAGCTGGAGCAGATGGTTCTGGATGACGTCACGCGCGGCGCCGATGCCGTCGTAGTAGCCGGCCCGGCCGCCGATGCCGATGTCCTCGGCCATCGTGATCTGCACGTGGTCGACGTAACTGCGGTTCCAGATCGGCTCGTACATCTGGTTGGCGAAGCGCAGCGCCAGGATGTTCTGGACCGTCTCCTTGCCCAGGTAGTGGTCGATGCGGAACACCTGGTCCGGCTCGAACACGTCGTGCACCAGCGCGTTCAGTTCGCGGGCGCTGGCCAGGTCGTGGCCGAACGGCTTCTCGATGACCGCGCGCCGCCAGGAGCCCTCGGGCGGGCTCGCCAGGCCGTGCTTCTTCAGCTGCCGCACGACCTTCGGGAAGAACTTCGGCGGCACCGAGAGGTAGAAGGCGAAGTTGCCGCCGGTGCCGCGGGAGGCGTCCAGTTCGTCCACGGCGTCCTTGAGCTGCTTGAACGCGGTGTCGTCGTCGAAGTCGCCGGGGATGAAGCGCATGCCCTCGGCGAGCTGCTGCCACACCTCCTCGCGGAACGGGGTGCGCGAGTGCTCGCGCACCGAGTCGTGGACGACCTGCGCGAAGTCCTGGTCCTCCCACTCGCGGCGGGCGAAGCCGACCAGGGAGAAGCCCGGCGGCAGCAGACCGCGGTTGGCCAGGTCGTACACGGCCGGCATCAGCTTCTTGCGGGACAGGTCACCGGTCACACCGAAGATGACCAGGCCCGACGGACCCGCGATGCGCGGGAGGCGGCGGTCCCGGGTGTCCCGCAGCGGGTTCACCCAGTCGGCGGCCGGGGTGACGTGCCCCCGCGCCCGCTCGGGCGCCGGGGCGGGGCTCGCTTTCTCGGTCATCGCGCGTCAGCTCCCTTGCTCTCCAGGGACTTCGCCACCGCGTCCAGCAGGTCCTGCCAGGCCGACTCGAACTTGGCGACGCCCTCGTCCTCCAGCTGCTGGACGACCTCGCCGTAGGAGATGCCGAGCCGCTCGATCGCGCCGAGGTCGGCGCGGGCCTGGGCGTAGCCGCCGGTCACCGTGTCGCCGGTGATCTCGCCGTGGTCGGCGACGGCGTTCAGGGTGGCCTCCGGCATGGTGTTGACCGTGCCCGGCGCGACCAGGTCGTCCACATACAGGGTGTCCTTGTACGCGGGATCCTTCACGCCGGTGGACGCCCACAGCGGACGCTGCTTGTTCGCCCGGTCACCGGCGAGCGACAGCCAGCGGTCCGAGGCGAAGACCTCCTCGTAGGCCTCGTAGGCCAGCCGCGCGTTGGCGAGGGCCGCGCGGCCCTTGAGGGCGAGGGCCTCGTCGGTGCCCAGCGCGGTCAGCCGCTTGTCGATCTCGGAGTCCACCCGGGAGACGAAGAACGAGGCCACCGAGTGGATGGTGGACAGGTCGACGCCGCGCTCGCGGGCCTTCTCCAGGCCGGCCAGGTAGGCGGCCATGACCTCGCGGTAGCGCTCCAGGGAGAAGATCAGGGTCACGTTGACGCTGATGCCGAGCCCCACGACCTCGGTGATCGCCGGCAGGCCGGCCTCGGTCGCCGGGATCTTGATCATCACGTTGGGGCGGTCGACCAGCCAGAACAGCTGCTTGGCCTCGGCGACGGTGGCCGCGGTGCGGTGCGCCAGGCGGGGGTCGACCTCGATGGAGACCCGGCCGTCGCGGCCGTTCGTCGCCCGGTGCACGGAGTCGAGGACGTCGGCGGCGTCCCGGACGTCGGCGGTGGTCATCATCCGCACGGCCTCTTCGACGGTCACGCCGCGTACGGCCAGATCGGTGAGCTGCTCCTCGTAGCCCTCACCGGAGCCTATGGCCGCCTGGAAGATCGACGGGTTGGTGGTGACACCGACGGCGCTGCCGCTCGCCACCAGGTCGGCGAGGCTGCCCGAGGTGATCCGCTTGCGCGACAGGTCGTCCAGCCAGATGGACACACCCTCGTCGGCAAGGCGCTTGAGGGCTCCCGGGGTCGCGATTGCTTCGGTCACAGTCATCATCTTTCTTCGTGTGTCGGTGTCAGGCGCGCGCGGCGGCGAGCGACTCGCGGGCCGCCGCGGCGACGTTCTCGGGGGTGAACCCGAACTCGGTGAACAGGGTCTGTGCGTCGGCGGAGGCGCCGAAGTGCTCCAGGGAGACGATCCGGCCCGCGTCGCCCACGAAGCGGTACCAGGTCAGCCCGATGCCGGCCTCCACCGCCACCCGGGCCTTCACGGCCGGCGGCAGCACCCGCTCGCGGTAGGCGCGCGGCTGCTCCTCGAACCACTCCACGGACGGCATCGAGACCACCCGGGTGCCGATGCCCTCGGCCTCCAGCCGCTCCCGCGCGGCCACGGCGAGCCGCACCTCGGAGCCCGTCGCGATGACGATCACCTCCGGGACCTCCGTCGAGGACTCGCGCAGCACGTAGCCGCCCTTGGCCGCGTCCTCGTTCGGCGCGTACACCGGCACGCCCTGGCGGGTGAGCGCGAGCCCGTGCGGGGCGGGGCTGGTGGCGTGCCTCTTCAGGATCTCGGCCCAGGCGATCACGGTCTCGTTGGCGTCCGCCGGGCGGACGACGTTCAGGCCCGGGATCGCGCGCAGCGAGGCCAGGTGCTCGACCGGCTGGTGGGTCGGACCGTCCTCGCCGAGGCCGATGGAGTCGTGCGTCCAGACGTACGTCACCGGCAGCTGCATCAGCGCGGACATCCGCACCGCGTTGCGCATGTAGTCGGAGAACACCAGGAAGGTGCCGCCGTGGACGCGGGTGTTGCCGTGCAGGGCGATGCCGTTCATCTCCGCCGCCATGGAGAACTCGCGGATGCCGAAGTGCACGGTACGGCCATAGGGGTCGGCGCTCGGCAGCGGATTGCCCTCGGGGAGGAAGGAGCTGGACTTGTCGATCGTGGTGTTGTTCGAGCCGGCGAGGTCGGCGGAGCCGCCCCACAGTTCGGGGATCACCGGGCCGAGCGCCTGGAGCACCTTGCCGGAGGCGGCCCGGGTGGCGACCGATCCGCCCTCCTCGAACACGGGCAGGGTGTCCTCCCAGCCCGCGGGCAGCTCGCCCCGGCTGATCCGGTCGAACAGGGCGGCGCGCTCCGGCTCGGCGGTGCGCCACTCGGCGATCCGCTTGTCCCAGGCCGCGTGCGCCTCGGCGCCCCGGTCCAGGGCCCGCCGGGCGTGGTCCAGGACCTCTTCCTCGACCTGGAAGGACCGCTCCGCGTCGAAGCCGAGGAGGCGCTTGGTGGCCGCGATCTCCTCCGCGCCGAGCGCCGAGCCGTGCGACGCCTCGGTGTTCCGGGCGTTCGGGGCGGGCCAGGCGATGATCGTGCGCATCGCGATGATCGAGGGCCGCCCGGTCTCGTCGCGGGCCGCCTCCAGGGCCGCGTGGAGGGCGGGCACGTCCACGTCGCCGTCGGCGGTGGGCTCGACGCGCTGGGTGTGCCAGCCGTAGGCCTCGTACCGCCCGAGTACGTCCTCGGAGAAGGCGGTCGCGGTGTCGCCCTCGATGGAGATGTGGTTGTCGTCGTAGAGGAAGACCAGGTTGCCGAGCTTCTGGTGGCCGGCGAGCGAGGACGCCTCGGCGGAGACGCCCTCCTCCAGGTCGCCGTCGGAGACGATCGCCCAGACGGTGTGGTCGAAGGGGGAGGTGCCCGCGGGGGCCTCGGGGTCGAACAGGCCGCGCTCGTAGCGGGCGGCCATCGCCATGCCCACCGCGTTGGCGACGCCCTGTCCGAGCGGTCCGGTGGTGGTCTCCACGCCCGCGGTGTGCCCGTACTCGGGGTGGCCCGGGGTCCGGGACCCGTGGGTGCGGAACGCCTTCAGGTCGTCCAGCTCCAGCTCGTACCCGGCGAGGAACAGCTGGGTGTAGAGGGTCAGCGAGGTGTGGCCGGGGGAGAGGACGAACCGGTCACGGCCGGTCCACTCCGGGTCCGCCGGATCGTGACGCATCATCTTCTGAAAGATCGTGTACGCGGCAGGCGCCAGGCTCATCGCGGTGCCCGGGTGGCCGTTGCCCACCTTCTGCACCGCGTCGGCCGCCAGCAGGCGGGCGGTGTCCACGGCCCGCCGGTCGAGATCGGTCCACTCGAAGCCACCGGAAGTCTGCGTGCTCATCTTCAAGAAGTCCTCGTTCAGTACGAAAAGGCTGGCCGGACGCGTTCAAACTTAAAAGTCTGACTTTTTCGACGGAAGGGCGGGATGTGTCACCCTGTGGTGAATCTGGGACAGTGATCGCGGAGCAGGGACGGCACGAACAGGACATGGCTGACACAACGCCCCAAGACGGGGCCGCCACCGGTACCGCCGGTGGTGCGGACGGCACGGCCGACGGCATCAGAACCCTCCCCTTCCCGACCGAGCTGGCCGTCGGCGGTGTCGGCATGCGGATCGGCCGCATGGGGGCCGGCCGCTCCTGGCGGGCCGACATCCCGCTGGACCGCGTCCACCGGATCGACTTCCATGTGATCCTGCTGTTCACCGACGGCCCCGTCCGCCACATGGTCGACTTCACCGAGTACGAGGCCGCGGCCGGCGACCTGCTGTGGATACGCCCCGGACAGGTCCACCGCTTCTCCCGCGAGTGCGTGTACCGCGGAATCGTGCTGACCATGCAGCCCGGATTCCTGCCGCGCGCCACCGTCGAGGCCACCGGCCTGTACCGTTACGACCTGCCGCCGCTGCTGCGCCCCGATCCGGCCCGGCTCGAAGCGCTCAGGGCGGCCCTGGAGCAGCTGCGGCGCGAGTACGAGGACACGACGACGCTCCCGCCGAGCCTGCACGCCGCCGTCCTGCGGCACGGCCTGACCGCCTTCCTGCTGCGCCTCTCCCATCTCGCCGCCAGCTCGGCGCCCGGTTCCCGGCAGCAGTCGGACAACACCTTCACCCTGTTCCGGGACGCGGTCGAGCGGGGTTTCGCCACCAATCACAGCGTCAGCGCCTATGCCGACGCCCTCGGTTACTCGCGCCGCACCCTGGTGCGCGCCGTGCGCGCCGCCACCGGCGGGACGCCCAAGGGCTTCATCGACAAACGCGTCGTCCTGGAGGCCAAACGCCTGCTCGCCCACACCGAGCTGCCCATCGGCCGGGTCGGCGCGGCCGTCGGCTTCCCGGACGCGGCGAACTTCTCCAAGTTCTTCCAACTGCACACCGGGCGAACGCCGGTGGCCTTCCGCGCCGAACTGCGTTAGGGCCCGTCCAGGAGATCACGCGATGACGCCTTGCCCGATTGCCGATGTGAGCGAGGGGACGGCCCGTGGCGCGGCCAAGAACCGGCTCTCGACATCCCCGGCAGCTGCACCGGGCGCGGGCCGGTTGGGTGGCTGACCGCGAATGCTCTTCCTCAGCCCGCCGCCCAGGCTTCTTCCTCCGCGCGTGCCGTGTCGTAGTCCCGACGGGCGGCGGTGACCTGGGGCAGGTGGGCGTCGGACCAGCCCGCGATGGCGTCGAAGACGGGGACGAGGGTGCGGCCCAGCTCGCTGATGGCGTATTCGACCCTCGGCGGGACCTCGGCATGGTAGGTGCGGGTGATCAGGCCGTCCCGTTCCAGCCGGCGCAGGCGCTGGGTGAGCACTTTCGGCGTGATCGTCGGCAGGAGTCGCTGCAGTTCGCTGAAGCGTGAGCGCCCATGGTGTTCGAGGGCCCACAGGATCGGGGTGGTCCAGCGGCTGAACACCAGCTCGACCACCGGGTTGATCGGGCACACCTGCTGCGCCGGATCGGTCACGGCACCTGTCCTTCCGCTCGTGCCGGCGCCCCCGTACTCGGCAGCCGGGGAACTTTCCTGGAGGAAACCACTATCCCGAGGATACTAACTTGGTGGTGTCAGCGAGCGAGCCGACAGCGAGCCGGACCGCTCGGCGATCAGCCGACCGCCCGTCGTACCCACGGGCCGTCCGCACCACGGAAGAGGCACCACCATGACCTTCCCCGCGCTGCCCGAGCGTGCGGGTGACCGGCCCGAGACCGGGCCCGAGGTCCCGCACCTGCAGCTCACCCAGCCCAGCCCGCCGCAGATCAAGGAGGCACTACGGCGGTGGATGGCCACCGCGCTCCCCGGCACCGTCTCAGGCCGCAGCGAGATCTCCGTCCCCAGCACCTGGGCGGTGTTCCTCGGCGATGCCGCCCCCGCCCGCGGTACCCGGCTGTTCCTGCCGCGCGGGAACGCGGAATTCGTACACCTGCACGCCGACGGCAGCCTGCACCTGGCCCTGGACCCGGCCGACCACGCCGCGTTCCTGGCCTCCGGATGGGGCGAGAAGCACCCGCTCTACAACCGTGGCGCCAATGTCGTCATGTTCTACGCCCCGCGTGACGAGGCCGAACTGGAGGTGGCCAAGAAGGTCATCGCCGCCTCCTACCGGTACGCCACCGGCCACGAGCCGACCGCCGGGCCCACCGCGGCCTGACCGCTCTCCCCGCCCCGCGCCGGGACGCCGGCGCGGGTGACCGGCACGGCCGACGTCCCCCTGCCGAGGGCTGCGCCGAAGCAGCCGCCAGGCCCCCGTACGGCATCGACGCGGTCACCTCACCCACACCGCACCAGCCCGGCCCGCGGCTCTGCCCTGCCCTGCCCGTTTCCCGTTCTCCACCGACCAACAAGGGCTCCTCCATGTCCTACCTGCTCCACATCGACTCCTCCTCGCTCGGCGCCGATTCGGTGTCGTCCCAGGTCGCCCGCTCCTTCCGGGACACCTGGGACGCGCCGGCCGTCCACCGTGACCTGGCCGCCTCGCCCGTACCCCACCTGGGCGCGGCGGGCATAGCCGCCTGGGGCACCGACCCCGCCCGGCACACTCCGGAACAAGCCGCGGCCGCCGCTGTCCAGGACGAACTCGTCGAGGAGTTCCTCGGCGCGAGCGCCTACCTGTTCACCGTGCCGATGTACAACCTCACGATGCCTTCGGTGTTCAAGGCATGGCTTGACCAGGTCATCGTCAAGGGCCGCACCTTCGGCCTCCCCGACGGTCCCGCGGCGTCCGGCCGTCCGGCCCTGGTGGTCTCGGCACGCGGCGGCGGTTACGGCCCCGGCACCCCCAATCACGGCAAGGACTTCGTCGTGCCCGCACTGGAGACGATCCTGCACGACATGCTCGGCCTCGAAGTCACTTCGCTCATGCCCGAGTTGACCATGGCGCCCGTCGTCCCGGCGCTGACCCACCTGATCCCGCTCCACAAGGCGTCCCTGACCGACGCGCACCAACAGGCCCGCCGGCAGGCCGAGAAGTTCCGCGACCGGATCGCCGCCTGAGCCGTTCCGGGACCCGGCACCACGCCCTTTCACACACCACTCACCCCCGAGGGAGAAACCCCATGCCCGAGATCACCACTGGAAAGGTGCTGCTGACCCTCACCTCACTGGTCACCATGACCGGCGCCTACATCGCGGACTGGAACAAGACCCACATCTACAACCCCGACTGGCCGCCGCACGCCAAGTTCCACAACGCCCAGACCATGAGCATGGGCGCCGCACTCGGCCTGATCGGCCTGTACCTGCTGTGGGTGCACCGGGGCGCCTGGACGCGCTCCCTGGTCCAGGTCGTCGTCGTTGCCGAGTCGCTGTACTGGATCACTCAGCTGTCGGCGATCCTCTACCCCGGCACCGCCCTCGTCGACGGCGACTGGGTTCCGCCCATCCAGCCGGCCCTCGCCACAACCATGCTGGCCCTCAACGCACTCGCGTACTTCCTCGAGTACCGGCGTCTGCAGCACCACATCGTTTAGGACTTGTCCGGGCAGTCGGGTCCGAAGCCGGATCACGAGGGCTGCCGCAGTGGCGGTGCCGGGGCAGACATAGCCGCGCGTGTCATGGCGAGTCGCCACGGCCCGGGACTGCTTCGATCTGTTGACCGCCCGCTCAACGGCATTGCGTTTGCTGTACCGCTCGCTGTACGCCTTGTCCGCTGCCAGGCTGCCAGGCTGCCAGGCTGCCAGGCTGCCAGGCTGTCGGGCATCGCGTGGGGCCTGCCCGGCCCGATCCGTGCGCAGGCCCGCCCGGACGGTCAGCGCGAACTGCGGCGCGCGGTTCGGTCTCTGGTGCGGCACGCGCACACCACGCACCGGACACGGCGGGAACCGGGGCGGTTCCGACGTCAGGCCGGAACGCTGCCCGGCTCCCGCCGCGGATCAGTGTCCGAAGTCGAACCAGTTGACGTTCACGAAGTCGGCCGGCTGCCCGCTGGTGAACGTGAGGTACACGTCGTGCGTGCCGGTGACGGACCCGATGTTGGCCGGAACCGTCCGCCAGGACTGCCAGCCCCCGGTGTCACCCACCGCGAAACTGCCGATCGGCGCGTTGCCACGGCTGTCCAGCCGCACCTCCACCAGGCCGCTGACCCCGCCGCCCGCGCCACTCGCCACCCGTCCGTAGAACTGGGTGGCCGGCGTCGAGCCGAAGTCCACACCCTTGTACAGCGCCCAGTCGCCATTGGCGAGGTAGCCCAGGTCCTGGCCGCCGCCGGTGTCCGTGGTGGTCTCGGTGCCGACACCGGACTGGCCGTCGTACGACTCCGCCTGGATCTGGCTGTACGCGTCCCGGCCGCCGGGCGGCGGGGGAGTGGTGTCGCCCCCTCCGCCGCCCGAGGACTGGAGCACCTGGACGTAGTCGACGACCATGGGGTGACCGGGCTCGGTGGCGCTGGTCGGGCCGCCGCCGAAGGCCCCCGGGAAGCCGCCGCCCATCGCCACGTTCAGGATGACGAAGAAGCCGTGGTCGGTGGCGTCGGCCCAGGTGGTCGCGTCCATCTGACCGGCTGTGACGGTCTGGTAGTTGACGCCGTCGACGTAGAAGCGGATCGCCTCGGGGCTCACCGAGCGGTCCCACTCCATGGTGTAGGTGTGGAAGCCCGACTGGCAGGTGGTGTCGGGACAGGCGGTCGAGTTGCCGATACCGCTGGTCTCGTTGCAGGGGCCGCCGGGGCTGGTGCCGCAGTGCATGGTGGCCCAGGTCTTGTCCAGGCCCTGGACGTTCTCCATGATGTCCAGCTCGCCGACGCCGGGCCAGTTCTGGTAGTTGCCGCGGAAGGGCGCGCCCAGCATCCAGAACGCCGGCCAGTACCCGGCGGCGGCGTTCCCGGTCACGTTCGGCATCTGGAGGCGTGCCTCGACGCGCAGTTTGCCGCCGGCCGGGGGCTGGAAGTCGGTGCGGGTGGTCTCGATCCGGCCGGAGGTCCAGTTGCCGGACGCGTCGCGGCGCGGGGTGATGAGCAGGTCGCCCTTGCCGTCGAGGGAGACGTTGCTGGTGCTCGACGTCATCGACTCGACCTCGCCGGTGCCCCAGTTGCCGGCCCCGCCGGGATAGGAAGTCCCGGTGTCGAACTGCCAGTTCGAGGTGTTGACGCTGCTGCCGGCGGCGCCGTCGAAGTCGTCCAGGAACACCTGTGACCAGCCGGAGGGCGGTGCCGGGGCGGAGGCGTCCGCGGGCCCGGTGGCCGCGGTGGCGACGGCCGCGGCGAGGCCGAACGTCGCGACGGCCGCGACGAGGGCGCGGCGCACGGAACGGGAGCGGGAGCGGGAACGAGGTCTGGGGGTGCCGGAGGAATCACTCACGGGTGGCCTCTCGGGGGAAGGGGGAGCGGGGGAGCGGGGGGCGTTTGAGAGCGCTCTCACGGTGCCGCCAATGTGCTCCCCGACTCCGGGTCCGTCAAGACTTGAAGCAGTGAAAGTACGTGCGGGGCAGCCGAGTTCACCCGCTGAAGCGGGTGGGCGGCGGCCGGCTCCCGGCCGGCCGCCGCCCACCCGGCCCCGGGCCTACTCCAGGTGGTACGCGTACACCGTCGTCGCCACCGCGCACACGCCCGGTGCGATCACCTCGGCGCGCAGGGTGCCGGTGCCGGGGTCGTAGTCGACGCCCTCCGCCTCGAACGTGCCCTTGCACAGGCTCTGCTGGGGAAGCCCGAAGAGGCTGCTCACCCGGCCGGTGACCGGCCTGCCGTCCAGCGGGTGCGGCAGGTCCACCTGGAGGAGCGGCCTGCTCTGCGGGAACAGCCGGCCCGAGTCGTCGTCGGAGGCGCACACCAGACGGGTGGCGGTCACGAAGTCGCAGCCCTGGATGTCGCGGACCTGCTTGTCCAGGCTGATCTGACCGGCCTGGGCCAGCGTCCCGCCGCCCCGCGGGGTCGCGGGGTTGAGCAGCGGCGCGGGGAACACCTGGAGCCGGTCCTGGTCCTCCCACTCACCGGAGACCAGCCACTGCCCGTCGGGCGAGACGGCGGCGAAGGAGTTGTTCACCTTCTCGCCCGGATCCAGCGGGTGCACGTAGTCGTACCGCTTGCCGCCCGGTGTGGTCACCGTGTACATCTTCGAGGTGGCGGTGTCCGCGCCCTGGTAGGCGTCGAAGACGTAGCCGCGCGCGATGTCCGGGTCGCCCACATGGTTCCAGCCCTTGATCCGCAGACCCAGCGGGATGTCCAGCAGCCCGCGGTGCAGCAGCGAGCCGTCGGCCCGGCTGGCGAGGCCCTGGCCGCCGCCCAGGGTGTCGGTGTACGACGTCCCGGCCGCCGCCCACCGGGCCGGCTCGGACGCCGACGCGTTCGGGGCGGCACACACGAGAGCACCCACCAGTGCGGTGAGCGCGGCGAGTTGACGTTTCATCAGGCTCCTGTCACGGCTGTGGAGTCGGGAGTCGCATGCAACCACGGATCGGTGGCCGCCGGGTGACCGCCGTGCGTCGGGCGTGCCGGTTCCGGCCGCCGACCGGCGCCTTCCGGGGCGGGAGAGGGGAACCGGTCCGGGCCGGTACGTGCGCCGGGAGGCGGCGCGCGGGGATGATGTGCCCCGGCAGGGGTCTCGGGACTCGGGAAAGGTGCGTGGGACGTGAGGCTGACGATTCTGGGCGGTGGCGGCTTCCGCGTGCCGCTCGTGTACGGCGCGCTGCTGGCCGACCGCGCCGAGGGCCGGGTCGGCGAGGTCGTCCTCCACGACCTGGACGCCGGACGGCTGCACGCGGTCTCCCGGGTCCTGGCCGAGCAGGCCGCCGAGCACCCGGGCGCACCCCGGGTGACCACCACCACGGACCTCGACGAGGCCCTGCGCGGTGCCGACTTCGTCTTCTCCGCGATCCGGGTCGGCGGTCTCCAGGGCCGGGCGGACGACGAGCGGGTCGCGCTGGCCGAGGGCGTGCTCGGCCAGGAGACGGTCGGCGCGGGCGGCATCGCCTACGGGCTGCGCACCGTGCCCGTCGCCACCGACATCGCCCGCCGCGTGGCCCGCCTCGCCCCCGACGCCTGGGTGATCAACTTCACCAACCCGGCCGGCCTGGTCACCGAGGCGATGTCCCGGTATCTCGGCGACCGGGTCATCGGCATCTGCGACTCCCCGGTCGGCCTCGGGCGGCGCGTCGCCCGCGTCCTCGGCGTCGCCCCCGGGGACGCCTTCGTGGACTACGTCGGCCTCAACCACCTCGGCTGGGTCCGCGGCCTGCGCGTCGCCGGACGCGACGAACTGCCCCGGCTGCTCGCCGACCCCGCGCTGCTCGGCTCCTTCGAGGAGGGCAGGCTCTTCGGCCCCGACTGGCTGCGCTCGCTCGGCGCGATCCCCAACGAGTACCTGCACTACTACTACTTCAACCGCGAGACCGTCCGCGCCTACCAGCAGGCCGAGCTGACCCGCGGCGCCTTCCTGCGCGACCAGCAGGCCCGCTTCTACGCGCGAGCCGGGCACCCGGACGTCTCCGCGCTCGCCGCCTGGGACCGCACCCGTGCCGAGCGAGAGGCGACGTACATGTCGGAGAACCGGGAGACGGCGGGCGCCGGCGAACGCGAGGAGGAGGACCTCTCCGGCGGGTACGAGAAGGTGGCCCTCGCCCTGATGCGCGCCGTCGCCCGCGACACCCGCACGACCCTCGTCCTCAACGTCCGCAACCAGGGCACCCTCCCGAGCCTGGACGCCGACGCGGTCATCGAGGTCCCCTGCCTGGTGGACGCCAACGGCGCCCACCCGCTGGCCACCGCCCCGCTGCCCGCCCACGCGACGGGCCTGGTCTCCTCGGTCAAGGCGGTGGAACGCGAGGTCCTCGCCGCCGCCGAGTCCGGCTCCCGGGCCACCGCGCTCAAGGCGTTCGCCCTGCACCCCCTGGTCGACTCGGTGACCGTGGCCCGCCGGCTGACGGACGGCTACCTGGCGGTCCATCCTGGCCTGGCCTACCTCAAGTAGACCGGCTCAAGAAGCTCTTGAACGCCGCACGCGATTGTGTTCTTGTGGACCGGACGATCCGCTGACGGGAAGGGGGACACGGGGTGGAGCCGACGGCCGGTCCCGGCCAGTTGCTGGCCATCAGCGATCTGCACATCTCCTATCCGGAGAACCGGGCGCTCGTGGAGCGGCTGCACCCGACGGGCGACGAGGACTGGCTGATCGTCGCGGGCGACATCGCGGAGACGGTGGAGGACATCCGCTGGACCCTCGCCACCCTCGCGGCCCGCTTCCGCAAGGTCCTGTGGGCACCCGGCAACCACGACCTGTGGACCCATCCGAAGGACCCCGTACAGCTACGCGGCGTCGCCCGCTACGAGCATCTGGTCCAGGTCTGCCGCGAGCTCGGCGTCCTCACCCCCGAGGACCCCTACCCGGTGTGGCGGGGCCCCGGTGGCCCGGTCGCCGTCGCCCCGCTGTTCCTCGGCTACGACTACACCTTCCTGCCCGCCGGCTGCGCCACCAAGGCCGAGGGCCTCGCCTACGCCGAGAGCACCGGCATCGTCTGCAACGACGAGTACCTGCTGCACCCCGACCCGTACCCGAGCCGCGAGGCGTGGTGCCGCGACCGGGTGGCGCGGACGGAGGAACGGCTCGCGGCGCTGCCCGCGGACCTGCCGACCGTGCTGGCCAACCACTACCCGCTGGACCGGCACCCCACCGAGGTGCTGTGGCATCCCGAGTTCGCCATGTGGTGCGGCACCCGGCTGACCGCCGACTGGCACCGCCGGTTCCGCGTCGCCACCATGGTCTACGGCCATCTGCACATCCCCCGCACCACCTGGCACGACGGAGTCCGCTTCACCGAGGTCTCCGTGGGCTACCCCCGCGAGTGGCGCAAGCGTTCGCGGACGCCGGGAACGGCGCGCCGCATCCTGCCGATGGAGGAGGTGGAAGCCGGTGATCGAGGAACTGCTCCCGGAGTCGGTCGTGGCCGTGGAGGCACTCCATGACGACCCGCTGTGGGACACCCCGCTCCACCCGGAGGAGGAGGTGCTCGTCGCCCGTGCCGTGGCCAAGCGGCGCCGCGAGTTCGCCGCCGTACGCGGCTGCGCCCGGCGTGCCATGGAGAAGCTCGGCATCCCGGCGCGGCCCGTGGTCAGCGGCGAGCGGGGCGCCCCGCAGTGGCCGGCGGGCATCGTCGGCAGCATGACCCACTGCGACGGCTACTGCGCCGCCGCGCTGGTCCGCGCCACCGATCTCGTCTCGCTGGGCATCGACGCCGAGCCGCACGGCCCGCTGCCCGACGGCGTCGGCGCCTCCGTCTTCCTGCCCACCGAGACGGCCCGCCTGGAGCGGCTCGCCGAGCGGCGGCCCGCCGTGCACTGGGACCGCATCCTCTTCAGCGCCAAGGAGTCGGTGTACAAGGCATGGTTCCCGCTCACCCACAAGTGGCTGGACTTCTCCGAGGCCGACATCACCCTGAGCCCGTCCCCCGACGGCGCCCCGCACGGCACCCTGCACGCCGAACTGCTGGTCCCCGGCCCCCTCGTCGGCGGCCGCCGCCTCCAGGTGCTCGACGGCCGCTGGGCCGCCCGGGACGCGCTGGTGACCACCACGGTCGTCATCCCGCACCCCGGCTGAGGGGCACCCGCGCCCGCGCCCGAGAAGCCCCGGCGGCCCCGCCGCGGTAACCGCGTCCCGGCGACGGCGGCCGCCGTTCTCGTACCCCCGGGTCCGGCCACGGCGGCCGTCGCCGTCCCCGGACCCGCGTCCGGCCACGGCGGTCCCGGGGCCCCCGGCCCGGCGTCCGTTCACCGGGCCGAGGGGCACCACTCGCCCAGCATCCGGAAGAACCCCTCCTCGTTGCCCGCGAGGCCCGCGCGTGCGAGGGCCGTCTCCGCCTCGGCGAGCACGGACGGCGGCACCAGGGCGGGCGGCGCCCCGTCCGGTGGACCGTCGAAGGCGGCGCGCACCGTGTGCAGCAGCCGCAAGTAGGCCTGGACGGCGGTGCGCTCATGGTCGGTCAGTACAGCGGTCGGCATCGGTCTGCTCTCCCCGAGTAGGCGTCACGGTCACGCGCGCTGCGGCGCACTCGTACCAGCTTGCCGCGCACCACTGACAATCGGGCGAAACCGCACCTCGGCGCCGCGTCCCGGACGCCGTCAGGCCTCCGGCCGCTTCACGCTCTCAAGGAGCATGTCCAGCCATTCCGCGACCTTGTCCCGGTGCTGGTCGGTCGGCAACTGCGCGGCGCGCCAGGCGATTCCGCGCACCCCGTGGTCCTGGAGCAGCCGCTCCAGCGGATCCTCGGCCGGCCCGGCCGCGGCCCGCTCCCGGTCGGCCAGCTTCTGGAGCAGCTCCTGCTCGGTGCGCTGGAGCGCGCCCGCCAGCGCCTCCGGGTCCTCCGCCGTCAGGAACCCGGCGTGCACCCGGAAGAAGCGCTGCAACGCGTCGCAGTGCTCCATGGTGGGCCGCCGGTCGCCGTTGATCAGGGCACCGGCCTGCTGCCGGGACATGCCCGCGCCGTCGGCGATCTCCTGCTGGGTGTACTTGCGCCCGTTGGGCTTCAGCCGGGTGCGCCGCAGCAGCCCGAGGCGCTGGAGGAACCGCGCCTGGACATCGGGTTCGCCCGCCGGGCGCCCGCTGAGCAGCGCCTTGACCACCGGCTCGGGCACCCCGCAGGCGACCGAGAGCCGCGCGACGTCGAAGACCTCGGGCTGGGTCACCCCGAGGCGCTCGGCGAGCGCGGTGACGCGGGCGACGACGGCCGGCAGCTGGGCGGTCGCCGCGGCGCCCGGATCCTCGTAGCCATCCGTCACCGACAGAACTCCTACGTCTCTCGAGCAAGGGCAACAGGTGCGTCCGTGCGTCCCGCGGGCCCGGTACCAGGACCGGCGGTCGCCGTGAACTTCCCGGAGATTAGCCCGTGCCGTGAACCCACATCCAGGTGTCGCCACAACTGTGGCGAATTTCAGCCGTCAACCGGCGTGGAATGCCACGATAGTTGACATCACTCGTCGTGGGGAAGCAGGATCGCATCGCCGCGTGAAGGCCGCAGAGGCAAGAGGGGTGACCTCCCGATGGCACATCAGGCAGGAGGGCAGCGGCCGGCGCCGCGGCCCGTCCCCGAGACCTCCGAGACCCAGTCGTACCTACAGGACCACGGCGTGCTGCTGGACGCCGTGCCCTTCCCGTCCCTGGTGGTGGACCACCGCTGGGACGTGGTGCTGGCCAACGACGCCTACGCCACGCTGTTCGGCGGGGCGCGCCCGCATCCCACGGCCATGCCCGGGGACAACTTCCTGCGGTTCGTGCTGTTCCACCCCGACGCCGGGCTCGTCCTCGGCGACCACGAGGCGGGCTGGTGCCTGCCGATGCTGGCCCAGTTCAAGGGCGCCATCGACGCCTACGGCCACGATCCCGAACTCCAGGCCATCCGCCGGGACATCATGCAGGACCCGCTCATGGACGCCGCCTACCGGCAGGGTCTGCCGCACTGGATCCGCGCCGTCGGCGAGCGCGGCACCCGGCTCGACGGGGCCGTACGGCTGCTGCTGCACCCCGATCCGCGCCGGGGCCCCACCGAGTGCCGCATCGTGGACGAGACCTCCCAGGCCCTCGGCGAGCTGGGCTGCCGGCGGCTGACGCTGGTCCCGCGCGACTCCCGCGGGGCCGCCGCGCCGGTCCGGCGCCCGCGCGGGCAGCGCGCCGTGCCGGCGCATCTGACGGTCGTCCCGCCGCCCGAGGACTGACACCGTTCGCGAGACGTACTTTCATATCGGCGTCACCTCACCCTTCCCTGACGTTCGCCGCGCTTGGAACACTCGGCGCGGCAGTCACGGACGTCAGGACGAGAGGACCCATCCCCCATGACCGAAGTCAACCGCCGGCGCTTCCTCCAGATCGCGGGCGCCACGACGGCGTTCACGGCGCTGTCGAGCAGCGTCCAGCGCGCCGCCGCCCTCCCCGCGAACCATCGCACCGGATCGGTCGAGGACGTCGAACACATCGTCGTCCTGATGCAGGAGAACCGTTCCTTCGACCACTACTTCGGTTCGCTGAGGGGCGTGCGCGGCTTCGGCGACCCGCGCCCGGTGAGCCAGAACGGCCGCTCCGTGTGGCGGCAGTCGGACGGCACCCGGGACATCCTGCCCTTCCACCCGGACGCCGACGACCTCGGCCTCGCCTTCATCCAGGACCTGCCGCACGGCTGGAACGACGGGCACACCGCGTTCAACGGCGGTAAGTACGACAAGTGGGTGCCCGCCAAGTCCGCGACCACGATGGCGTACCTGACCCGCCGGGACATCCCGTTCCACTACGCCCTCGCGGACGCCTTCACCATCTGCGACGCCTACCACTGCTCGTTCATCGGCTCCACCGACCCCAACCGCTACTACATGTGGTCGGGTCACACCGGGAACGACGGCAAAGGCGGCGGCCCGGTCCTCGGCAACGACGAGAAGGGCTACGGCTGGACGACGTACCCCGAGCGCCTGGAGCAGGCGGGCGTCTCCTGGAAGATCTACCAGGACATCGGCGACGGCCTGGACGCGAACGGCGGCTGGGGCTGGATCGAGGACGCCTACCGGGGCAACTACGGCGACAACTCGCTGCTCTACTTCGACAGGTACCGCGACGCCCGGCCCGGCGACCCGCTGTACGACAAGGCTCGCACCGGCACGAACGCGAAGGCCGGCGAGGGCTTCTTCGACCGGCTGAGGGCGGACGTCAGGGCCGGCACGCTCCCGCAGGTCTCCTGGATCGTCGCCCCCGAGGCGTTCACCGAGCACCCCAACTGGCCCGCCAACTACGGCGCCTGGTACGTCTCCCAGGTCCTGGACGCGCTCACCTCCGACCCCGAGGTGTGGGCGAAGACGGCCCTGTTCCTGACCTACGACGAGAACGACGGCTTCTTCGACCACGTCCTGCCGCCCTTCCCGGCCGCCTCCGGAGCCCAGGGCAAGTCGACGGTCGACGCCTCGGCCGACCTGTACCGGGGCGGCGCCGGGTACTCGGCCGGACCGTACGGTCTCGGCCAGCGGGTGCCGATGCTGGTGGTCTCGCCCTGGAGCAAGGGCGGTTACGTCTGCTCCGAGACCTTCGACCACACCTCGATCATCCGCTTCATCGAGCAGCGCTTCGGGGTGCGCGAGCCGAACATCTCGCCCTGGCGGCGGGCCGTCTGCGGCGACCTCACCAGCGCCTTCGACTTCTGCCGCAAGGACGTCAGGACGGTCTCGCTGCCTTCGACGGCCGGCTATCTGCCGCCGGACCACGACCGGCACCCCGACTACGTGCCCAAGCCGCCGGCGAACCCGTCGCTGCCCCGTCAGGAGCGCGGCAGCCGGCCCACCCGCCCGCTGAGGTACGCGCCCGTCGTGGACGGCTCGGCGGACACCTCGGCCGGCACGTTCACCCTCTCCTTCGCCTCCGGGGCCAAGGCGGGCGCGGTCTTCCTCGTCACCTCCGGCAACCGCGCCGACGGCCCCTGGACGTACACCACCGAGGCCGGCAAGTCCCTGTCCGACACCTGGAACTCGGCCTACTCCGGCGGCTCCTACGACCTCGCGGTGCACGGCCCCAACGGCTTCCTGCGCGTCTTCAAGGGCGGCAACAGGACGGCGGGTCCCGAGGCGACCGCCCGGCACACCGGCGACCACGTCGAACTCACCCTCACCAACCAGGGCTCCGGCACGGCCCGGCTGAAGATAGCCGACGGCTACGGCGGCGCCCCGGTCACCGTCTCCGTACGGCCCGGCGCGCGCGTCCGGCACACCGTGGACCTGAGGCGCAGCCACCGGTGGTACGACCTGACCGTGACCTCCGCGGACGACCCGGCCTTCCTGCGCGGCTTCGCCGGGCACGTGGAGAACGGGCGGCCCGGCGTCAGCGACCCGGCGCTCGCGACGGAGTGAACGGGCGATGAGCACCGCTTCCGCCGAGTTGGTCAGGTACTGGTCAGGGCAGGGTAGTGTGCCCCGGTGACCACGCAATCGAACACTCCGGCGGGCTGGTACCCGGACCCGCACGGTGCTCCTCAGACGCTCCGCTACTGGGACGGGAACCAGTGGACCGAGCACACGAACAGCCAGGCCCAGCAGGCCCCGGCGGCGCAGCAGCCCCCCGTGGCCCAGCAGGCCGTGCCGCAGCAGCAGTTCCCCCAGCAGCAGGCTCCCGACGCCCGGGTGCAGCGCCAGGTGCAGCAGCAGGCCGGCGTCGTGGCCGGCGGCCCCGGCGGCGGCACCCTGTTCACCGAGCCGGTGCTGGTGGTGAACCAGAAGGCCAAGCTGATCGAGCTGACCAACGAGTACAAGGTCATGGACCAGAACGGCCGTGAGCTCGGCTCGGTCACCGAGGTCGGGCAGGGCGCGCTGCGCAAGATCCTGCGCTTCGTCTCCAGCTGGGACCAGTTCCTCACCCACAAGCTGGAGATCCGCGACGCCTACGGGCAGCCGCAGCTGCTGCTGACCCGGCCCGCGAAGATCTTCAAGTCCCGGGTGATCGTGTCCCGCCCGGACGGCTCGCCGGTCGGCGAGATCGTCCAGCAGAACATGATCGGCAAGATCAACTTCGCGATGAACGTCAACGGCCAGCAGGTCGGCGCGATCAAGGCGGAGAACTGGCGGGCGTGGAACTTCGCGATCGTCGACCACGCGGACAACGAGGTGGCCCGGATCACCAAGACCTGGGAGGGCCTCGCCAAGACGCTGTTCACCACCGCGGACAACTACGTCCTCCAGATCCACTACCAGCTGCCCGAGCCGCTGCTGAGCCTGGTGGTCGCGACGGCCCTGACCGTCGACACCGCGCTCAAGCAGGACTCGCGGGGCTGGAACTGAGCGCCTCCCGCACGGGGGCACGCGCCACACGGCACGAAGCACGGCAGAACACCGAGTACGGCAACGGCGGCCGGTGCACGCGGGGACGCGCGCACCGGCCGCCGACGTCCGCGGGCCGCGAGGTCACCGCGCCGTGAGACGCCCCGGCTGTTCGGGCTGCCCCGGCAGCCGGGACCGCAGGGCGGGTTCGGTCGCCGCCGTCCCCGGGCGCAGCGCGAGCACCGCGGCCACCGGATGGCCGTGCGAGTCCGCCACGTCCGCCGCCTCCTTGGCCGCCCGGGTGAGCAGCACCACACCGCGGGCGGCGAGCGCGGCCCCGGCGAGCGCCAGCAGCACACCGCCCGCGCCACCGGTGAGGCCCTGCCCGAGCAGGGTGAGCCCGATCAGCGCGGCGGCCACCGGGTTCGCCAGGGTGACGACCGCCAGCGGGGCGCCGAGGCCGCCGCGGTAGGCGGTCTGGGACAGCAGCAGACCGCCGGCCGCGAACGCCGCGACCAGCACCGCGACCACGATCACCTCGGTGCTCGTAACCGGCCCCGAGCGGTCGGTGACGGCGACGGTCACGGTCTGGGTGAGCGCGGAGGCGACCCCCGAGGCGAACCCGGACGCGGTCGCGTGCCGCAGCCCCGGCCGGGCGCCGGGCCAGGACAGGGCGCCGATCAGCGCGGCCGTCGTACCGGCCACCGCGACCGCCTCGGGCAGGCTGAGCACCCGGGAGGGCGCGGGTCCCGACGCGGTGACCAGTACCGCGCCGAGACCGAGCAGGGTGAGCGCCGTACCGCGCCACTCCACCGCGCTGACCCGCCGTCCGGCCGCCCGCGCGCCGAGCGGCACGGCCGCCACCAGGGTCAGCGCGCCGAGCGGCTGTACGACGGTCAGCGGACCGTACTTCAGGGCCGCGACGTGCAGCAGCGCGGCCGCCGCGTTCAGGCCGACCGCCGACCACCAGGCGCCCGTGCCGAGCAGCCGCCGCAGCCCGGCCCCGGCGTCGCGGGCGGCCAGGCGCTCCTGGGCGACGGCGGCGAGCGCGTAGGCCACGGCCGAGACCAGGGACAGTGCGACGGCGACCAGTTCGGCGGCGTTCACCGGCCCGCTCCCGCCGGCACCCGTCGGCGCGGGACGGCCAGGCCGGTGCCGACGCCCGTCGTGGTGGGAGCGCGGTGCGGGGGACGGAACAGCGCGAGGGCGACGCCCAGCATGGCGGTCGCCACGAGCGCGTCGAGCCAGTAGTGGTTCGCCGTGCCCACGATCACCAGCAGGGTGAGCAGTGGGTGCAGCAGCCACAGCGGGCGCAGGCGGGAGCGGGTGGCCGCGATCAGGCCGATCGCCACCATCAGGGCCCAGCCGAAGTGCAGCGAGGGCATCGCGGCGAACTGGTTGGAGAGATGGTCGTGGGCCGGCGGGCCGTACACGGAGGGGCCGTAGACCCGGGCGGTGTCCACCAGGCCGGTCCCGGCCAGCATGCGCGGCGGGGCGAGCGGGAAGGCGAAGGGCAGCACCAGGGCGGCCGCGGTGACCGCGGCGAGGACCCGGCGGGCCCACACGTAGTGCGCGGGGCGCCTGAGGTAGAGCCAGACCAGGAAGGCGAGCGTCGCCGGGAAGTGCACCGCCGCGTAGTAGGTGTTGGCGGCCCGGACGAGGGTGTCGCCGTGCAGCAGTGCCGACTGGACGGCGGTCTCGTGCGGCAGGCGCAGGTTCCGTTCGAGGTCCCAGACGCGATGGGCGTTGTGGAAGGCGCGGATGGTGTGGCCGGTGGCCAGCTGCCGGCCGAGCTTGTAGACGAGGAAGAGCCCCGCGACGAGCAGGAACTCGCGTATGAGACCCGGACGCGCGACGGCGTCCGGGTCCGTTTCTGCCTCGGCAGGCTCGGTGAGCGCGGTCATCCCCCGGCCCCTTCGCTGAAGATCGTGTGCGGTGATGCTTCGGTACGGTGCGGCGACTCTTTGGTACGTGTCCGTACCGATACGTTGGTGTACCGATACGGCAGTGTACCGATACGATGGAGTACCGGTACACTCGTGTATCGATTGAAGTCCGACACACTGGAAACCGGGCCCGGGGCGCCCGAGCCCATGAGCGAGGGGAAACACCACATGACGTCGCAGGCCGCGGAGGGACCGGAGTCGGTCGTCGCCTCGCGCCGCTCCAAGATCACGCCGGAGCGTGAGCGGGAGTTCTTCGACGCCGTGCTGGAACAGATCCGCGAGTGCGGCTACGAGTCCGTGACCATGGAGGGCGTCGCCTCCAGCACCCGTTGCAGCAAGTCCACGCTCTACCGGCAGTGGAAGAACAAACCCCAGTTCGTGGCCGCCGCGCTGCGGGCCAGGGGGCGGGTGCGCTTCGCCGGCATCGACACCGGATCGCTCGCCGAGGACCTGCGCCGGGCGGCGCGGGCCGCCGGCGACTGGTCGGGCAAGGACACCAAGCTGCTCCAGGCGCTCGGGTCCGCGGTGACCCAGGACGAGGAACTGGCCCAGGCGCTGCGCGAGGCGCTGGTGCACCCGGAGATCGCCGCGCTCCAGGAGATCCTCGACCGAGGCGTGGCGCGCGGTGAGGTCGCGGCGGACCACCCCGCCCTTGAGTTCATCCCCGCCATGATGTTCGGCGTGCTGCGCGTCCGGCCCGTGCTCAGCGGCCAGTACGCCGACGCCGGCTACCTGCTCCGGTTCGTGGAGGCCACCGTGCTGCCCGCGCTCGGGCTCACATGAGACCCAGGCCGCCGTTCACGGGATGACTGAACGGCGGTCTGCCCGCGCCGCACCGTGGGGACGGGGGCGGCGCGCACCCCCGGCCGGGTGGGGTTCCCCTTGAGCGGAGGGAACCCCACCCGGCCGGACTCTTCAACCCCTTCCGCGTTCCGCCCGCGCCTTTCGTGCTTTCCGCGTTCCGGGGCCTTCGAGGGGGTCAGACGTTCTGGCCGTCCCCGCCGCCGGAGGAGACCTTGATCCCCTTCAGGATCTCGTCGATGACCGACGCGTCCTGCCCGACGTCGACGCCGAAGCGCACGACCACGATCTGCCGGGCGTCGTTCGGGGAGGGGAAGGCGACCGACTCGACCAGTCCGTCGGCGCCCTTGCTGGTGACGGCCTTCCAGCGCACCAGGTAGCCCTTCTGCCCGGCCACCGTCACCGCCTCGGCGGCCAGTTGCCGGTGCGAGGTGATGCTGCCGTAGGTGCTGCCGCCGTACGACTCCTTCGCGTTCGCCGCGATGTCCGCCTTCGCGACCTGCTCCGCGGTGTCGCCGTCGGTGCCCAGCGCCACGGCGGGCGCGGTGTACGCGCCGCCCGCCGTGCAGGTCTGGGAGCTGTTGCCGGGGCACTTGTAGGAGTCGTCCGAGGTGACCTGTGCGCCGACGCTGATCGTCTGCCCGGTCCAGCCCTTCGGCACGGGCAGACTGACGCCGTCGACCGAGTCCGGGACGGTCCCGCCGCCCTTGATCTTGGGCGCGGGGGTGCGCTCCGGAGACTGGCCGCCCGAGCCGCCCGAGCCGCCCGAGCCGCCCGAGCCGCCCTGTCCGCCGGAAGCGCCGCCGGAGCCGTCGGATCCGCCGGGGCCTCCCCGGCCGCCGAACCCGCCGCCGTTCTGCCCGCCGCTCGCGCTGTGCGGCGCCCCGGCGCGGTCGTTGCCACGGCCGCTGCCATCGGTGAGCGCGTACACACCGATCCCGATACAGGCCAGCACCGCGACCGCCGCGGTGACCGCTATGCCGGTCCGCAGCCCGCTGTGGGAGGGCTGCGGAGGCGGCGCGGGATAGGAGGGATAGCCGGTGTAGGCCGGGTAGCCGGGCTGCCCGGGAGGGGGCTGGTGGCCGGGGTGGGCGCCGTAGCCGGGCGGCGCCTGGCCGGCCGGCGGCGGGGGAGCGGTCCTTGGCGCCGGACCGGCGTCGGGGGCTTCGGCGGCGGGCGGCACGGGGCCCGCCGCCGGGGCCGTCCGCGCCTGAGTGCCGGCCCCGGCCGCGTCGCCGGGCCCCGGTGCCTGGCCGCCGTCCGGTGCCGGGCCGGACTCAGGTGCCCGGCCGGACTCCGGCGCCTGGCCGGGCCGCGCCGCCGGGGGACCCCACGTCGCGGCCGTCCCGGCGGGGCGGATCCGGTCCGTCCAGGCCTTGCCGTCCCACCAGCGCTCGGTGGGCGGGCCGTCATGCGTCTGCCCGGGGTCGGGGTACCACCCGGGAGGAGTCACCTGCGTCATGGCCCCACCGTATGAGGCATCCGTGAAAGTGCGATGAGAGGATCTGCCGCCAATCCTGCCGACCCGGACAAATCACCTCCCGAATTCTTCGGCCGGCACCGTCCGCTCCCCCTCCCCGCCCTCCACCACCAGCCGCACCGGCACGCACCTCGCGGGCGCCGGCATCCGGAACCCGTCCCGCCCCGGTGTGACCGACCCCAGCACGCTCGGCCGCCGCGCCCCCGTGCTGCGCGGATCGGTTCCCGCGAGGCCGTGCGCGGTGAGGAAGCCGAGGACGGCGAAGGCGTACGCCTCCTTGGCGGCGGCGGGCAGTCCCAGTTCGTCCGAGGAGCGCAGCGGGATCTCCCCGAGCAGTTCCCGGAGCAGGCGCACCAGCACCGGATTGCGCACGCCCCCGCCGGACGCGATCACCTCGCTCGCGCCGACCGACCGGACCGCGTCCGCGACCGTCCGCGCGGTCAGCAGGGCGAGCGTGGCCAGCACGTCCTCCGGCCGGCCCCCGCCGAAGGCGCCGGCGGCCCGCAGATATCCGGCGTGGAACAGTTCCTTGCCGGTGGTGCGGGGCGCGGGCATGGCGTAGTACGGCTCACCGAGCAGCCGGTCCAGCAGCCGCGGGTCCGGTCGGCCGCGCGCGGCGAGGGCGCCGTCCGCGTCGTAGGCCAGCCGCCCGCCGCTGAACTCCCGTGCCGCCGCGTCCAGCAGCGCACAGCCCGGTCCGGTGTCGAAGGCGGTGCCGTCCGGCGCGGTCAGGTTGGCGATCCCGCCGATGTTCAGCGCCACCGGCCGGCCCGGCCGGCCGCGCAGCCACAGCAGGTCGAACAGGCTGACCAGGGGCGCGCCCTGGCCGCCCGCCGCGACGTCCCGGGCCCGGAAGTCGGCGACCACGGGCAGCCCGGTCGCCTCCGCGATCCACGCGGGCTGCCCGAGCTGCAAGGTGCCGCGCACCCGCCCGTCCGCCACCCAGTGGTAGACCGTCTGTCCGTGCGAGGCCACCAACTCCGCTCGTCCCGCGCACAGTTCCCGGTCGGCCCGCACCGCCGCCGCGGCGAACGCCCGCCCGATCCCGGTGTCGAGGCGGCACACCGCCTCGACACCGCACTCCGCGGGCGGCAACGCCTTCGCGAGCGCCGCGCGCAACGGCTCCTCGTAGGGCGCGCTGACCATCCCGAGCGGCCGCAGCGCCAACGTGTCCCCGTCCAGCCGCAGATCACCGGCCGCCGCGTCCACGGCGTCGTACGACGTCCCGGACATCAGTCCGATCACTCGCACCGCTTCCTCCCGATCGCTCCCCGTGAGGTCTTCCCGCGCAGCCGGCTCCGCCGACGCGTCTCCCGCGGAGCCCGCTTCGGCAGGGCCGGCCCGCTCACCGCGCCCGCGCCGGCCAGGGCGAGGGCCTTCACCGAGGTCGGGGTGCCGGGATCCTGGAGCGGGGCCGAGCCCCGGCCGCGCGGTCGCCACCACCGGCACCGCGTCCGCGAGCACGACCGGCCGCCGCCCGGCCCGTCACCCGCGCCGCCCACCGGGATGAAGACCCGCTCGGCGAGCACGGTGTCGGGGAAGCCGTGGACCGCGAACGCGTACCACGTCACGAAGCTCCCGGCCGAACCCGCCGCCACGGCCCGCACCCCGGGGCCCCGGCCCGTGGTAAGCCCGCGCGGAACCCGCCTCGTCCCGGTCACTGCTGACGCTCCGTCCGCCGACGACATCGCTGATCGGGACGGGCCCGCGTCGCCCGGCCGCCCGAACTTTCACCCGGCTGTGCAAGAGCTGCCCCGACCGGCCTCCACATATCCCACCGGACGGCTACGCTCGGGGTCTGTACGTCATTCGGGCGACCTTGGGGAGGTAACAGGATGACGGAGGGACGGCCGGCGGCGGCCGCTTCGGCTCCCCTGTGGGAGCGGGACGCGGAGATCGACACCGTCGCGCGGGCCATCGAGGAGCTGCGCGCCGACGAGTCCTCCGCGGGCGGCCTGCTGGTCTTCCGCGGCGAGGCGGGCCTCGGCAAGACCGCGCTGCTGACCGAGATCCGCCGCATGGCCGAACGCCGGGGCTGCACCGTGTGGTACGCCCGCGGCGCCGAGACCCTGAGGTCCGTTCCCTTCAACGTCGTACGGCAGCTGCTCCAGCCCGCGCTGCTGTCGCTGCTGCCCGAGGAGGCCCGCGAGTACCTCGGCGACTGGTACGACATCGCCGGTCCCGCCCTCGGCATAGCCGAACCGCAGGAGGAGAGCGCCGACCCGCAGTACGTGTGCGACGGCCTCGTCGCCGCCGTCCGCAGGCTCGCCCGCCGCGAATGGCCGCTCGTGCTGCTGATCGACGACGCGCACTGGGCCGACCAGGAGACCCTGCGCTGGCTCGCCGCCTTCGCCGAGCGCCTGCACGACCTGTCCGTGCTGGTCGTGGTCGCCCGCAGGCCCGGCGACGTCAGCGGGGAGAGCGCCCGCCACCTCGACGCGGTCGCCGAGGCCGCGGGCCGCGCGGTCAACAACCTGCGCGAGCTCACCCCCGGCGCCGCGGCCGGACTCACCCGAGCCACCCTCGGGCGGCACGCCGACGACGCGTTCTGCCGCGAGGTCTGGGCCGTCACCGCGGGCAACCCCTACGACGCCGTCGAACTCCTCGCCAAGGTGCAGGAGAGCGAACTGTCGCCGGTGGAGGCCCGCGCCGGGGAACTGCGCGCCCTCAACCGCGCGGCCCGCGGTGGCGGACTCGTCGACCGGATCAAGGAACTCGGTTTCCAGGCGACCCAGTTCGCCTGGGCCGCCGCCGTCCTCGGTACCGGCATCACCCTGGAGTCGGTCGCCCGCCTCGCCACCATGGACGAGGACACCGCCCGGCACTGCGCAGGTCTGCTGCGCACCGCCCGCATCCTCACCACGCCCGATCCCACGGCCACCGAACACCGCGGCGGCGACCTGGAGTTCGTGCATCCGCTGATCGCATCCGCCGTCTACAACTCCATCCCGCCGGGCGTGTGCACCGCGATGCACGGCGTGGCCGCCGAGATCGTCACCGAGCTGGGCCGGGGCGCCGCCGAAGCCGCCAGGCACCTCCTCGAAGTCCATCCGGAGGCCGACGAGAGACTGGTCGAGCAGCTGCGCGAGGCCGCCCGCGAACACCTCGCCGTCGGCGCGCCCGACGCCGCCCGGGTCTGCCTCGAACGCGCCCTGGAGGAGCCGCCCCGCCCCGACATCCACGCGCACGTCCTGTACGAACTGGGCTGCGCCACCCTGCTCACCGCGCCCGCCGTCACCATCGGTCAGCTGCGCAGCGCCCTCGGCATGCGCGGCCTCGACGGCAGCGACCGCGTCGACGCCGTGGTCCGCCTCTCCCAGGCCCTGCTCCACAACGACCAGCTGGAGGAGGCCGTCCGCACCATCGAGGCCGAGGCCGCCCGGCACGAACCGGGGCCCGTGCGGATGCGGTTGCAGGCGTTCCAGTACATGTGGGAGGGCATCCACGGCGAGGCCGCCGCCCCGGCCCGCTCGCGCAGCCTCGCGGAACTCGCCGCCACCTGCACCGGCCGCGACAACACCGAGCGCGCGCTGCTGATCCTGCGCGGCTTCGACGCCATGACGCACGGCGAGAGCGCGGCCGAGATCGTCGAACTCTGCGACCGGGCCCTCGTCAACGGCAGGCTCGCGCCCGGCCTCGGCTGGACCGACCGGGAGTGGGGCATCGAGCTGCTGATGATGCTCGGCAGCGCCTATGTGTACACCGACCGGCTCGACCGCGCCGAGAGCCTGTTCGCGCAGGCCCTGCGCGTGTACACCGGCTCGGGCTGGCACGGCGGCCATCTCTCCCTGGCCAACGCCTACCTGGGTCTCGCCTATCGCAGGCAGGGCCGTCTGCGGGACGCCGAGACCAATCTGCGCGAGGCCCTCGTCCTGGCCGAACGGGTGGGCCGGCGCCTGCCGTTGCACTGGTCCGCCACGTGCGGGCTGGTCGACACCCTGCTCGCCCGCGGCCGCGTCCAGGAGGCCTGGTCGGTCGCCGAACAGTACGGCTTCGCCCCGCCCTACCCGTCCACCATCGTGCTGCCCGACGTCCGTTCGGTGCGCGGCCGGCTGCTGCTCGCGGTCGGCCGTGTCGAGGAGGGCGTCAACGAGCTGGAGGCCGCCGAGAAGACCGCCGTCTCCAGGGGCGGCCACAACCCGGTCCTCGCGCCCTGGTCGGTCGACCTCGCCCGCGCCCTCGCGGTCCAGGACCCGGCCCGCAGCAAGCGGCTCGCCGCCGACGCCCGCCGGCAGGCCGAGCGCTTCGGCACGGACACCGCCATCGGCGAGGCCCTGCGCTGTGCCGCCGCGCTCGAGACCGGCAGCCGCGCACGCCAGCTCGCGGGCCGCGCCGTCACCTATCTGGAGGCATCGCCCTCCCAGTACGAGCACGCGGCCGCCCGCATCGAGTACGGCGTCCTCGCCCGCTCCGCCGCCGAACTCGACCGGGGCCTCGCCCTGGCCCGCTCGTGCGGGGCGGACGGCCTGGTGGCACAGGCGAGGGCGGCGCTCGACGGGGGTGGGGCGCGGTAATCCTCGGGCGCCGCGGGGCGGTTCAGCCCGCCCGTGCGAACACCACCCAGACCTGACCCGCGGCGAGGGCCAGCGGCGCGCCGTCCGCCGCGGTGAACGTCGTACCGTCGTTCGCCGCCGGCCGTGACCAGGTGGCGGCGAAGGCGCGCCCGTCGCGCAGCACCTCCGCCCGCCCGGAGCCGACCGTCTCGGTGTAGGGGGTGGGGTTGCCGAGGACGTCGTGGTACCGCGAGTCGCGGATGCCGACGTACTGGACGACGACCGTCGGCGGCGCCGGGCGGGGGCCGTCCGCGGTGACCGTGGGGGTGCCGTCCATGGCGATCAGCCAGCCGTGCCGGGCCGCGGACCAGGAGAAGGTGAACCGGGCCGCCGGATAGCGCACGGTGCGCGAGGCCACCGGGGTGCCGCCGGCGGGGGCGGGACCGTAGTGGAAGCCCGTGGTCAGCGCGCCCTCGCCCGGGGCGGAGCGCAGCAGGCGCGCCGGGCGCAGATAGAGGTTGTGCGGCGCGGCCCGCGCGCTGTCCCGGTAGTAGGCGCCGGGTGCCTCCTCGGGCGACTCGGGCCGCACCGGCGCCTGCCCGATCAGCGGCAGCAGCTTGCGCTGGACACCGGAGAAGGCCAGGTACGGCCGGTCGAACTGGCCGAGCAGTTCCAGATCGGACTCACGGGCGCTGCGCACCGGTCCGACGGCGTCCGGCAGCCGGCTCGCGTACACCGCCATCAGCCGGCTCAGACCGCCCTCGACCTGCTCCGCGTACACCACGTCGGCGGCATCGAGCCCGGTCTGCGGGCGGGCCGCCGGCACATTGTCGATCTTCACGGCGAGCGGGGAGCCGCCCGCGGCGGTGGAGGCCGGGGGCCGGGTCGGCACCGGGCCCCGGTCGTGCCGGCCGCCGTGCCCGCCGCACCCCGAGGCCAGCAAGGCGGCCAGCACGACCGCCGTCACCGCGCCTCTTCGCGCACCACGTCCCGTGCCCACTCTCGCCGTCCCGCCCGTCGTCCGTCGCTGGATCGCGCGCACGTGGCTCCCGCGCCCGCCCGCACCCACGCCGCGCCCACCAGGGGGTTCGGTGCCCGTCCGCACGGGTACCCGGCCGGCACGCGAACCGGACGCACGCGAGCGACCGAAGGAGCGCGACCTCATGAAGGCAGTCACCTGGCAGGGCAGGCGGGACGTGCGGGTGGAGGACGTGCCGGACCCGAGGATCGAGGAACCCACCGACGCCGTCATCCGCATCACCTCCAGCGGGCTGTGCGGCTCGGACCTGCATCTGTACGAAGTGCTCACCCCGTTCATGACCCCGGGCGACATCCTCGGCCACGAGCCCATGGGCATCGTGGTGGAGGTCGGCTCCCAGGTGCCGGACCTGAGGCCCGGCGACCGGGTCGTGGTGCCGTTCCAGATCGCGTGCGGGCACTGCTTCATGTGCGACTCGGGGCTCACCACCCAGTGCGAGACCACCCAGGTCACCGGCGAGGGCATGGGCGCGGCCCTGTTCGGCTACACCCGTCTGTACGGCGCCGTACCGGGCGCCCAGGCCGAGTACCTGCGGGTGCCGCAGGCGCAGTTCGGCCCGATGAAGGTGCCCGAGGGCCCGCCGGACGACCGCTTCGTCTATCTCTCCGACGTGCTGCCCACCGCCTGGCAGGCCGTCGAGTACGCGGCGGTCCCGCCCGGCGGCAGCGTCGCGGTCCTCGGCCTCGGCCCGATCGGCGACATGTCCTGCCGGATCGCCGTGGCACGCGGCGCGGAACGGGTGTTCGGCGTCGACCTCGTGCCCGAGCGGCTCGCGCGGGCGAGCCGGCGGGGCGTGCGGACGTACGACCTGAGGACCTTCGACGACGAGAAGGCACTGGTCCACGCGATCCGCGACGACACCGGCGGCCGGGGCCCGGACGCGGTGATCGACGCCGTCGGCACCGAGGCCCACGGCAGCGCGGCCGCGCGGCTCGCCCAGCAGGCCACCTCCCTCATGCCGCGCAGGGTCGCGGCCCCTCTCGCGGAACGCTTCGGCGTCGACCGGCTCGGCGCCCTGTACATGGCGATCGACCTGGTACGCCGGGGCGGCACCATCTCGCTCAGCGGCGTCTACGGAGGCATGGCCGACCCGATCCCGCTGCTCACCCTGTTCGACAAGCAGACCCAGCTCCGCATGGGGCAGGCCAACGTCCGCCGCTGGAGCGACCGGATCATGCCGTACCTCACCGACGAGGACCCGCTCGGCGTGGACGACTTCGCCACGCACCGGGTGCCGCTGGCCGAGGCGCCGCACGCCTACGAGATGTTCCAGCGCAAGGAGGACGGCGCGGTCAAGGTCCTGATGAAGCCGTAGCGGCGGGAGCTCCCCGGCGGCAGAGTCACCGGCTCTCCCGGCCGGTCTCAGCGCCGCTCCCCGAGGATCTCCGCGAGGTCGTACCGCGCCGGCTCCTCCAACTGGGCGTACGTGCAGCTCCCGGGCGCCCGGTCGGGTCGCCAGCGGCGGAACCGGGCGGTGTGCCGGAAGCGCTGCCCGTTCTCCAGGTGGTCGTAGGCGACCTCGGCCACCCGCTCGGGCCGCAGCGGCACCCAGGACAGGTCCTTCCTGCCCGACCAGCGGCTCGGCGCGCCCGGCAGCCGGGCGCTCTCGTGCGCGGCCTCCTCGGACCAGGCCGCCCAGGGGTGCCCGGTGACATCGTCCATCCGCAGCGGCGCCAGCTCCTCGACCAGTTCGGCGCGCCGCCTCATGGGGAACGCGGCCGACACGCCCACGTGCTGGAGCCTGCCCCGTCCGTCGTACAGCCCCAGCAGCAGTGAGCCCACCACCGGGCCGCTCTTGTGCAGCCGGTACCCGGCCACGACGACGTCGGCCGTGCGCTCGTGCTTGATCTTGAACATGGCCCGCTCGTCCTGCCGGTAGCGCAGGTCGAGCGGTTTGGCCACGATCCCGTCGAGTCCGGCGCCCTCGAACCGGTCGAACCACAGCTCGGCCACCGCGAGATCCGTCGTCGCGGGCGCCAGATGCACCGGCGGCGTGGCGTCGGCGAGGGCCCGGTCCAGCAGCGCGCGGCGGTCGCCGAGCGGCACGTCCAGCAGGGCGTGGTCGTCCAGCGCCAGCAGATCGAAGGCGACGAAGGAGGCCGGGGTCCGCTCCGCCAGCGTCCGCACCCGGGAGGCGGCCGGATGGATCCGCTCGGTCAGGGCGTCGAAGTCCAGATGCCCGGCCCGCGCGATCACGATCTCCCCGTCGAGCACGCACCGCTCGGGCACCCGCTCCCGCAGCGCCTCGACCAGCTCTGGGAAGTACCTGGTCAGCGACTTGCCGGTACGGCTGCCCAGCTCGATCTCGGCGCCGTCGCGGAACACGATCGAACGGAACCCGTCCCACTTCGCCTCGTAGTGCATGCCCGGCGGGATCCTCGCCACGGACTTGGCGAGCATCGGCTTCACCGGCGGCATCACGGGCAGCTCCATGGCTCCGATTCTGCTCGCGCCCGCGAGCGCGCGCCCGGTGTGCGCACCCGTGCGCGCCCGGTGTGCGAGCCGCGCGGGGGGCGCCTACGGTGGCCGCATGGCCGAAGCGGTGGAACTGGAGGCGGCCGGGCGGACCGTACGGCTGTCCAGCCCGGACAAGGTGTTCTTCCCGGAGCGCGGCTTCACCAAGCTGGACCTCGCGCGGTACTACGTCGCGGTCGGCCCCGGCATCCTGCGCGCCCTGCGCGGGCGGCCCACCACCCTGGAGCGCTACCCGGACGGCATCGAGGGCGAGTGGTTCTTCCAGAAGCGCGCCCCCAAGGGCATGCCCGACTGGATCCCGACCGCCCACATCACCTTCCCCAGCGGCCGCAGCGCCGACGAGATGTGCCCGACCGAGGAGGCCGCCGTGGTGTGGGCCGCCCAGTACGGCACCCTCACCTTCCACCCCTGGCCGGTGCGCGCGGACGATGTCGACCACCCCGACGAACTGCGCATCGACCTCGACCCGCAGCCCGGCACCGACTACACGGACGCCGTCCGCGCCGCCCATGAACTGCGCGCCGTCCTCGACGAGTTCGGGGGACTGCGCGGCTGGCCGAAGACCTCCGGCGGCCGGGGCCTGCACGTCTTCGTGCCCATCGAACCCCGCTGGACCTTCACCCAGGTACGGCGCGCCGCCATCGCCGTCGGCCGGGAGCTGGAACGCCGGATGCCCGAACAGGTCACCATCAAGTGGTGGAAGGAGGAGCGCGGCGCCCGTGTCTTCGTCGACTACAACCAGACGGCACGCGACCGCACCATCGCCTCCGCCTACTCGGTACGCCCCCGTCCGCGGGCCACGGTCTCCGCGCCGCTGCGCTGGGCGGAGGTCGACTCCGCCCGGCCCCGCGACTTCGACCTGGCCACGATGCCGGCCCGGTTCGCCGAACTCGGCGACGTGCACGCCGGCATGGACGAGCACGCCCACTCCCTGGACGCCCTGCTGGAGCTGGCCCGCCGTGACGAGCACGACCACGGGCTGGGCGATCTGCCGTACCCGCCGGAGTACCCGAAGATGCCCGGCGAACCCAAACGCGTCCGGCCGAGCCGGGCCCGCGAGGACCCCGCGTCCTGACCACCGACGACGCCCCGCCGGGCACCGGACCCTCGTTATCCTGGGCGGTAACCGGCCGATGAGGAGTCCCGTGGTGCCCGAGGCAGTGTCGCGTCCCACCCTGGAGGCCGTGGCGACGCGCGCCGGGGTGTCCAGAGCCACCGTGTCACGGGTGGTCAACGGCGGATACGGGGTGCGGCAACCGCTGGCCGAGCGGGTACGGCGGGCCGTGGCCGAACTCGGCTACGTCCCCAACCAGGCGGCACGCAGCCTCGTCACGAAGCGGCACGACGCCGTGGCCGTCGTCATCGCCGAACCCGAGGTCCGGGTCTTCACCGACCCCTTCTTCGCTCTCCAGTTGCGCGGCATCAGCAAGGAACTGACGGCGCACGACAACCAGTTGGTGCTGCTGCTCACCGAGGGCCGGGACGACCACACCCGGGTCGCCCGGTATCTCGCCGGGGGCCATGTCGACGGGGCGCTGGTCTTCTCCCTGCACCTGGACGACCCGCTGCCCGGACTCATCCACGACGCCGGGGTGCCCACCGTGTTCGGGGGCCGGCCGGGCTGGCGGGACCGCACCGGCACACCGATGTACGTGGACACCGACAACCGGGGCGGTGCGCGCACGGCCGTACGCCATCTGGTCGGGCTCGGCCGCAGCCGGATCGCGCACATCACCGGCGCCCTGGACCAGACCTCGGCCGCGGACCGGCTCGACGGCTACCGGGACGTCATGGCGGAGACGGCCGGCGGGGGGCTCGATCCCTCGCTGGTGGTGGAGAGCGACTTCACCCCGGCCGGCGGGGAGCGGGCCATGCGGGAACTCCTCGGCCGCCGCCCGGACGTGGACGCCGTGTTCGCGGCGAACGACCTCACCGCGCTGGGCGCGCTGCGCGTGCTGCGGGAGCGGGGGCTGCGGGTGCCCGAGGACGTGGCCGTGGTCGGCTTCGACGACATGCTGCCGCTGGCCGAGCAGTCCGATCCGCCGCTGACCACGGTCCGTCAGGACATCGAGCGGATGGGCCGCCTGATGGCCCGTCTGCTGCTGCGAGGGCCTTCCGCCCTGCACGGCACCTCCGTCCCGCACGGCGCCTCAGCACCGGAAGTCTCCTCTGCCCCGGACCGCTCCTCAGGTCCGGGCGGTACCGGGCCGGCGGCCCGGACTCCGGGACCCGGCGTGATCCTGCCGACCACCCTGATCCGCCGGGCATCCGCCTGAGCCGTGCGGGGCCGCCGGCCACCGCGCGCCCGACCGCACCCCGGCCGGCCCCCGGTCACGGCCTCACCCCCGGGTCCGTTCGCTCCGGATCACCGCGAACCGTGCCCCGTACGGATCGACGAGCCTGGCGACGCGGCCCACGCCCTCGACCGTCACGGCCGGGGCGCTCACCGAGCCGCCGAGCCGCCGCGCCTCGGCCGCGATCGCGTCGGTGTCCCCGACCTCGAAGTACGGCAGCCAGTACGGCTCGTCCCCCGCCCGGGTCAGCGGCACCATCCCGCCGAACATCGCGTCCTTACCGGCACCCGCCGGGCTGACGCACGTGTACACGCCGCCCGGGAAGGACACCCCGGACGTCTCCAGGCCCAGCACCCGGTGGTAGAAGGCGGCCGCCGCCGCGACGTCCGGGGTGTGCAGTTCGGCCCAGCACAACGCGCCCGGCGCGCTCGCCAGGTCCACGCCCCTGGTCCGGCCGGGCTGCCAGACCCCGAACCGTACGCCTGCCCGGTCGCCGAGGACGGCCATGTCACCCTGGCCCATCACGTCGACCGGCCCGAACAGCACCTTCCCGTGGGCCTGTTCGGCCGCTCGGGCGGTCGCCGCCGCGTTCGCGGTCCCGAAGTACAGCGTCCACGCGGGCGGCCCCTGCTCGGGCCCGCACCGCATCCCACCAGCGACGGTCTTCCCGTCCAGCTGGAAGAAGCCGTAGCCCCCCGCGTCCGGGCCCGCCGACTCGAAGCGCCAGCCGAACAGGGAGCCGTAGAAGGAGCGCGCGCCGTCGATGTCCGGTGCGCCGATGTCGAGCCAGTTCGGCGCGCCGTCGACGAAATCGGTGCTGAGCATTGCCGCCCTCCTCGAAGGGGTCCCGTCCCGTGCACTGCCGAGTCTGGCACCGCCCTCCGACGACCGCCGCCGGAGCACCGCCGGAGCGCGCCCGCGCCATCGGCGACCCGGCATGTCCGCCGGGTTCCCGGAAATTCCGCGCGCCGCCGTGCAACCGACCGGTGCCGTGGAGCATCATCGATGCGGCCGGAGGCCCCGACGACGGCGTTGAGCGCGCGTTGATCGAACGTTTTTCGCCGATCGGCATGATCCTTGCCATGCACCTCGACACCATCACCCCGGCCGACCCGACCTGGCCGGCGCAGGCCCTGTGCGCGCAGACGGGGCCGGACTTCTTCTTCCCCGAGCCGGGCAGCTCGGTCCGCGAGGCGAAGCGCATCTGCGGGATGTGCGAGCTGCGCCCGGCCTGCCTGGAGTACGCCCTCGCCAACGACGAGCGCTTCGGCGTCTGGGGCGGGCTGTCCGAGAAGGAACGCCTCGCCCTGCGCCGCACCTCCGGCTGACCGGCCCCCGGGACCGGGGGTCCGGCCGGCCGGTGACCGCCCCGCTCAGCGGCCGGCGGCCCGCGCCGCCATCCGTGCCTTGCGCGCCGCCAGCTTCTCGTCGAACCGGCCGGCCTCCATGTCCAGGCCGCCCATGTACAGGCCGAGTTCCTCCTGCGCCTGCCGCCCCTCGGGCCCGAGGCCGTCGAGATCCATGACCTTCAGGAAGCGCAGCACCGGCTGGAGCACGTCGTCGTGGTGGATGCGCAGGTTGTAGACCTCGCCGATCGCCATCTGCGCGGCGGCCCGCTCGAAACCGGGAATCCCGTGGCCGGGCATCCGGAAGTTCACGACGACGTCCCGGACCGCTTGCATCGTCAGGTCGGGCGCGAGCTCGAACGCCGCCTTGAGCAGGTTGCGGTAGAACACCATGTGCAGGTTCTCGTCGGTCGCGATCCGGGCGAGCATGCGATCGCACACCGGGTCACCGGACTGATGGCCGGCGTTGCGGTGCGAGATCCGGGTGGCCAGCTCCTGGAAGGCGACATAGGCGATCGAGTGCAGCATCGAGTGCCGGTTGTCGGACTCGAAGCCCTCGCTCATGTGCGCCATCCGGAACTGCTCCAGCTTGTCCGGGTCCACCGCGCGCGAGGCGAGCAGATAGTCCCGCATCACGATGCCGTGCCGGCCCTCCTCGGCCGTCCAGCGGTGCACCCAGGTGCCCCAGGCGCCGTCGCGGCCGAACAGGCTGGCGATCTCGTGGTGGTAGCTGGGCAGGTTGTCCTCGGTCAGCAGGTTGACGACCAGGGCGGTGCGACCGATCTCGGTCACCTTGGACTGGTCCTTCGTCCAGGGCTCCCCGTCCTCGAACAGGCCCGGGAAGTTGCGCCCGTCGCCCCAGGGCACGTACTCGTGCGGCATCCAGTCCTTGGCGACCTTCAGATGCCGGTTCAACTCTCCTTCCACCACTTCCTCCAGCGCGTACAGCAGCCGGGCGTCGGTCCAGACGGACGGGCTGCCGAGATGGGGGGAAGTGATCGTCACGGGAACTCCAGGGGACGCCGAACGGGGGAGAGCACAAACGAGGGGTACCGGCGAGCGGTGCCGGGAAACCTACGTGATCGTAGGCTACGAAACCGTAGGTTACGAAACCGTAGGTTAAGGCCGTCGTAAGAGAGCCCCAGATCAGAGGTGCGCCGGGCCGTCCGGGTGCAGGGCGCGGCCCCGGGACACATCGGCCCCGGGGCCGTCGGGGGGAGGGGCTCACCCGGTCAGGCGTACAGCTCCCGCAGCCGTACGGACAGGCACGTCACCGAGCCCTCCAGCTTCTCGAACTCGCCGATGTCCACCGTGACCACCTCGTAGCCGAGGTCGGTCAGCAGCTCGGCGGTCTTCGGGGCGCTCGCCGCCATCAGCAGCTTGTGCCCGCCGAGCAGCAGCACGTGCGCGCCGGACTCCTCCGGCACCGAGAGGAAGCCGGGGAACAGCGAGGGCCGGTCCACCTTCGGGATGTGCCCGATGACGGTGCCGTCCGGCAGCGCGGTCACGGCCGACTTCAGGTGCAGCACCTTGCTCACCGGTACGGCCACCACCCGGGCACCCAGTGGCTCGAAAGCGGCCCGCACCTGCTGCACCCCGGCCACGTCGGTGCGGCCGCTGCGGCCGACGTAGACCGTGTCGCCGACCTTCAGGACGTCGCCGCCGTCCAGGGTGCCCGGGTCCCAGATCCAGTTGACCGAGCAGCCGAGGCCGGCCACCGCCTCCTCCACACCGGCGGTCTCCGGGCGGCGGGACGCGCTGCCCGGCCGGGTGATCAGCGCGACATTGCGGAACACGACGACGGTGTCCTCCACGAACACCGAGTCCGGGCAGTCGTCGGCCGGCTCGACCTCGAAGGTCTCCCACCCGTGCGCCCGCAGCGCCGCGACGTACGCCTCCCACTGCTCGGTGGCGAGCCCGACATCGACCTTCTGCCGCTCGCCATGGGTCACCAGGCCCTCGGCGAGACGGGGGCTCGGGCGGCGGACGAGAGCCTTCTTGCTGGGCACGACGGGCCTTTCCGGTCGGAGACGCGGTGCCTGCGCGAGGTGCGCGGCGCTGGTCCGCCATCATGCAGCCCGACGTGGCCAGGACAAAACCCTCGTCCCCGGGTCGTCCCCCTCCCTAGCCGACATCCTCCGGCGCGATCTCCCGCAGCTCGCCGTCCGCCATCAGCAGCCAGCGGGTGATGCCGATCGACTCCAGGAACGGCAGGTCGTGGCTGGCCACCAGCAGCGCCCCCTCGTACGACTCCAGGGCCGAGGTGAGCTGCCGCACACTCGCCAGGTCGAGGTTGTTGGTCGGCTCGTCGAGCAGGAGCAGCTGGGGTGCCGGTTCGGCCAGCATCAGCGCGGCCAGCGCGGCCCGGAAGCGCTCGCCGCCGGACAGGGTGCCCGCCCGCTGGTCGGCGCGCGCGCCCCGGAACAGGAAGCGGGCCAGGCGCGCCCGGACCCGGTTGTTGGTGGCGCCCGGCGCGAACCGGGCCACGTTCTGGGCGACGGTCAGCTCGTCGTCCAGCACGTCCAGGCGCTGGGGCAGGAACCGCAGCGGGACGTGGGCGGTGGCGGTGCCCTCCGTCGGCGCCAGTTCCCCGGCGACCGTGCGCAGCAGCGTCGTCTTGCCCGTGCCGTTGCGCCCGACCAGCGCGATCCGCTCCGGGCCGCGCAGATCGAGGATTCCCCCGACCCGCGCCCCGTAGGCCGTCGCCAGGTTCTCCAGGGTGAGTACCTGCCGGCCCGGCGGCACGGCGGTGTACGGCAGGTCGACGCGGATCTCGTCCTCGTCCCGCACCGCGTCCACCGCGTCGTCCAGGCGCTCCCTGGCCTCGGCGAGGCGTTCCTCGTGCATGATGCGGTGCTTCCCCGCCGACTCCTGGGCGGCGCGCTTGCGGGCGCCCATCACGATCTTCGGTTCCCGCTTGGACTCCCACATCTTCTGCCCGTACCGCTTGCGGCGGGCCAACTTGACCTGTGCGTCGGCCAGCTCGCGCTTCTGTCTGCGCACATCGGCCTCGGCGACCCGCACCATCCGTTCGGCCGCCTCCTGCTCGACGGACAGTGCCTCCTCGTAGGCCGAGAAGTTGCCGCCGTACCAGGCGACCTCGCCGGAGCGCAGTTCCGCGATCTGGTCGACCAGGTCCAGCAGTTCACGGTCGTGGCTGACGACGACGAGCACTCCGGACCAGGTGGCGACGGCCTGGTGGAGGCGGCGGCGCGCGTACAGGTCGAGGTTGTTGGTGGGTTCGTCCAGGAGCAGTACGTCCGGGCGGCGCAGCAGCAGCGCCGCGAGCCGCAGCAGCACCGACTCGCCGCCGGACACCTCGCCGACGGTGCGGTCCAGCCCGATGTGGCCCAGGCCGAGTTCGCCGAGGGTGACCAGGGCGCGCTCCTCGACGTCCCAGTCGTCGCCCACCGTCTCGAAGTGCCGTTCGGCCGTGTCGCCCGCCTCGATGGCGTGCAGCGCGGCCCGCCGCTCGGCGATGCCGAGGGCCTGGTCCACGCGGAGCGCGGTGTCCAGGGTGACGTTCTGCGGGAGATAACCGACCTCGCCCATGACCTTGACGGTGCCGTCGGCCGGGGCGAGTTCACCCGCCAGGAGCTTCAACAGGGTTGATTTGCCGGATCCGTTGACGCCGACGAGCCCGGTCCTGCCGGGGCCGAAGGAGAGGTCCAGCCCGTCGAACACGGTGGTGCCGTCGGGCCAGGCGAAGGACAGCGAGGAAAGGCTGACGGAAGAGGAGGACGCGGATGACATAGGGGCCTCGCGGGGGAGTGAGTGCGGTTTCGCGGACGCGTCTGGAGACACCGCGGGGCGGGAACCGATGGATCACCCGGAGGCCGTACAAAAAGAAGAAGGGCCTGTGCCGGAGGACGGCTCGAACGCCGAGGGTCGTACGCCACGCACACCTCACCGGTGCGACGCGATGTCTCCGAACCTCAGACGAGCAACGTCCTTCTCCGATCGACGGCAACAGAACCGAGATGAACGGTAGGAGCACCGCAGACGGGAGTCAAAGCATTTACCGGCGAGGCGTACGCGTACGCGCTCGCGCTCCGGCGGAGCGGTGGGGGCGGCGGGGCACCCGCCCACGCCGTTCGCACCCCGCGTCTCCCCGGCCGGCCGCCATCCGGCCGGACCGCGCTCCGGCCGCCGTCGCCCGGATCGCCGTCGGCGCCGCACCCGCCGCGCGCCCCGCTCGCCGAGGCCGCACCCGTCGAGGCCGCGCTCGCCCCGGTGCGCCGGGCCGCGCGTCCGCGCCGTCAGGCGTCCCGCATCAGTTCGGCCAGGTGGTGGTCCAGGTCCAGCTGGAGGTGTTCGAGCCCGACCGGCACCAGTTCGCCGGCCGCCTCCAGGAAGCGCCGTATCTCGCCCGCGCGCACATGCACGACGGCGGTGCCCTCGGGCGCGTGGAACTCCAGCACGATGCGGTCGTAGCCGTACGGCCGCACCCGTACGTCGCCCTGGCCCTCGGGGGCGTGCAGTCCGGCGGCGAGCAGTTCCCGGGCGAAGGTCCAGCAGACCTCGACGCCTTCCAGGGTGGCCGGGGCCGGGAAGGTCATCCGCACGGCGAACCGGTCGCAGCGGTCGTAGCGCAGCGTGGCGGGAATGCTCTGCATGCGCGGTGCGGCGGCGACGAGGCGGGCTTCTACGGGCTGCTCGATGACGGTGGACAACGCCTTGCTCCCTCGTGACGGCTGGACTGCGGCCTGGTGACTCCCGGCACTGGATGAGACGACGGAACCGGCCGGTACGTGCACCTGGGGGACGAGTGACCTCGGTCACCGCGTTCATGCGCGTGCCGCCGCCCACGGCGCGGCGGTCGGCCCTCTGGACGGCGGCCGGGCGGTGGACTAGCTTCGCCCGCCATGAGGCGCATGGGGAGCACGAGGGGCGAGCGGGACCTGGGGGGCACGCGGGGCGTGCGGCGGATGGGCAGGCTGGCGGCGGCGGGAGTCGCGTGCGGTGCGGCCCTGGCCGCGCTGACCGTCCCGTCGGCCGCAGCGCTCGGCAGGCACCAGGGTGTGCACTGGGCGGCGAAGGACCCCGGCACCCCGCAGGTCCGCTTCCGGGGCCTGGCCGCCGTCGACCGGCACACCGCCTGGCTGGCCGGCACCGGCGGCACCGTGCTGCTCACCCGGGACGGCGGCACCTCCTGGCGCGACGTCTCCCCGTCCGGCGCGGCCGGCCTGGAGTTCCGGGACGTCGAGGCGTTCGACGCGCGGCACGCGGTGGTCCTGGCCATCGGCGAGGGCGAGGCGTCCCGGGTGTACCGCACCGACGACGGCGGGGCGAGCTGGACGGAGTCCTTCCGCAACACCGACCCGGACGCGTTCTACGACTGCATGGCCTTCTTCGACCGCCGCCACGGCCTCGCGGTGGCCGACCCCGTGGACGGGAGGTTCCGCGTCCTTTCCACGAGTGACGGCGGCCGTTCCTGGCGGGTGCTGCCCCCGGCCGGGATGCCGCCCGCCCTCGACGGCGAGGCGGGCTTCGCGGCGAGCGGGCAGTGCCTGGTCGCCTCCGGGCCCGAGGACGTCTGGCTGGCCACCGGCGGCGGCGCCCGCGCGCGGGTCCTGCACTCCGCCGACCGCGGGCTGACCTGGACCGCGACCGACACCCCGGTCCCGGCCGGCGACCCGGCCCGCGGGGTCTTCGCGCTCGCCTTCCGCGACCGCGCCCACGGTCTCGCCGTCGGCGGCGACTACCGCGCCGGCCTGCCCTCGCCGGAGGCCGCGGCCGTCACCCGGGACGGCGGCCGCACCTGGCAGCCCGCCGCCACCCCGCCGCCCGCCTACCGCTCCGGCGCGGCCTGGCTCCCGCACAGCAGCGACTCGGCGCTCGCCGTCGGTCCCACCGGCACCGATCTGACCACGGACGGCGGCCGCACCTGGCGCACGATCGACACCGGCTCGTACGACACCGTCTCCTGCACCCCCGACCTCGGCTGCTGGGCGGCCGGCGAGCGGGGCAGGGTGGCCCGGCTGGAACGGTGAGGTAGGCGCGCCGGGAGCCGGGTACTCGCGCCCCGAAGGCGTCGGACCAGCCTTCGCGGTGAAAGGAGCGATCATGCCCGCCGGTTCCAGCCCCAAGCGCGAACGACAGTACGAGCACATCAAGGAGAGCGCGCGGGACCGGGGCGCGAGCGAGGGACGCGCGAAGGAGATCGCCGCGCGGACCGTCAACAAGGAGCGCGCCCGGTCCGGCGAGTCCAGGACCGCGAGCCGCGCCTCGACCCAGGACATGTCGTCCGGCAGGCGCGGCGGCCTGCGGTCGGGCAACCGGTCGGGGCCCCAGGGTCCGACCCGCGACCAGCTGTACAACGAGGCGAGGCAGCGGGGCATCGAGGGACGTTCGCACATGAACAAGGACGAGCTGCGGCGCGCGCTGGACGACAGGAAGGGCTGACGGGCCGCGCCGCGGTCGCGATCCCGATCCCGCCGGTACCGGGACGGCTCCGGTACGAGCATGATCGCGAGCCTGACCCCGGGAGCCGGGGCGGCCGGGCCGGGCACGTACAGTCGGCCCTCATGACGACCGTAGGCGTACCGGCGGGCTGGCCCACCACCGAGGAGGAGGCCCGCGCGGTCCAGGACGAACTGCGCGGCCGGGTGGTGCTCGACGAGCCCGGACCGCCGCCGGGCACCGGCCGGGTCACCGGGGTCGACGTGGCCTACGACGACGAGCGGGACCTGGTCGCCGCCGCGGCCGTCGTCCTGGACGCCGCCTCCCTGGAGGTCGTCGCCGAGTCGACCGCGGTCGGCCGGGTGTCGTTCCCGTACGTCCCGGGCCTGCTCGCCTTCCGCGAGCTGCCCGCGGTCCTGGCCGCGCTCGAATCCCTGCCGTGTCCGCCCGGCCTGGTCGTGTGCGACGGCTACGGCCTCGCCCACCCCCGCCGCTTCGGCCTGGCGAGCCACCTGGGCGTTCTCACCGGCCTGCCCGCCATCGGCGTCGCCAAGAACCCCTTCACCTTCACCTACGACGAGCCCGCGCCCGCCCGCGGCAGCTCCGCACCGCTGCTCGCCGGAGCCGAGGAGGTCGGCCGCGCCCTTCGCACGCGCGACGCCGTCAAACCCGTCTTCGTCTCCGTCGGCCACCGGGTGTCCCTGGCCAACGCCCTCGCCCACACGCTGGCGCTCGCCCCCGCCTACCGCCTCCCGGAGACCACCCGCCGCGCGGACGGCCTCTGCCGCAGGGCGCTCAAGGAGGCGGCGGCGGAAGAGGCGAGGGAGGGGGCGGCGGACGGGCCGGCTCAGTCGGCGACGAGCCGCCAGGCCCCGACCTCCTGATATCCGGAGTCGTGGAGGGGCGAGCCGTCGCCCGGCTCCAGCGCGTAGTGGTGCAGATTGCCGCCCCAGTAGCGCAGGATCCGGCCCAGCTCGGCGGCCCGCTCCTGCGCGGACGCGTTCTCGTCCACGGTCACTTCGAGCACGAACTTCACGGTTTTTGCGCCTCCTCAGGGCATCGTCCGGCCTGAACGCCCATCGTCGCACCGGGCCCGCGCGAGGCGGGCGCGCACCGGACGATCCCGGTCACCGCTCGGCCGCCACCCGGAAGGTGATCCCGGCCGTTCGCAGCCGCTCCGTCAGGGCGTCGCCCATCGCCTGGGCCGTCGTCACCTGGCCGGATGTCTTCGGGAGATCGTCGAGGGCCAGGCAGAGCGCGGCCTCGGCGAACATCTTGGCGGTCTCGTCGTACCCGGGGTCGCCGCCCGCGACCTCCGTGTAGACGCGCCGGCCGCCGCCCTCGCCGACGAAACGGACCCTGAACCAGCTCCTGGCCCGCTTCTCCGCGCTGGGCCCCTCGCCGGGACCGAGCCGGTCGGACATCCAGTGGCGCACGGCCGGCAGCTGGGCGGCGGCCGCCGCGGCGGTGACCGCCGCGGCCCCGCCGAGCGCGACCGGCAGATGACGGACCGCCGCGAAGTGCCGGTAACGGAAGTCGGGTCCGTACCGGTCGAGGGCCCGCGCCGAACGGCTCACGATCCGCGGGTCGATGGTGGGCAGCGGCAGCGCCCACGCGCCGACCTCGCGGGCGAACCGCGGCGCCCCGGTCGGCGCGCCGACCCGGCGCCCGTGCAGTCGCGGCTCGTGCCGGGCCCGGTCGCGGGCGGCAGCCAGCATCGCGCGCCCACGGGCGAGCTGGCCGAGCGCCGAGGCCAGGGTGCCGCCGGAGAACGCCGCGTCGACCGTCACATAGCCGTCCACCCGCAGCGGCACACCCTCCGGCAGCCGCCGCACCGTGAAGTACACGCCCAGGTCGTGCGGAACGGAGTCGAACCCGCACGCGTGCACCAGGCGCGCGCCGGTCTCCCGGGCGCGGGCGTCGTGCCGTACGTACATCAGGTCCACGAACTCCGGCTCGCCGGTGAGGTCCAGATAGTCCGTCCCGGCGTCCGCGCAGGCCGCGACCAGTTGCTCGCCGTGGTGGAGGTACGGCCCCACGGTCGTGGCCACCACCCGGGCCCGCTCGGCGAGGTCGCGCAGCCCGGCCGGCCGGGACGTGTCGGCGCGCAGCACGCCGATGTCCGCGGCCGCGGGCAGCCGGTCCCGCAGCCGCCGCAGCTTCACCTCGTCGCGCCCGGCGATCGCCCAGCGCAGGCCCTTCGGCGCGTGCGCCGCCAGGTACTGCGCCGTCAGGGCGCCGACGAACCCCGTCGCCCCGTAGAGCACCACGTCGTAGGGACGATCCAGCCCGTTCATGACCCACCTCGCCTGCTCATGACACCCCTCGGTCGCGCAGCCCGCGCCGCTGTCGGTGGCCGAGGCTAGCGTGAGGAGAGCGTGCCGGAGGCGGCCGGGTGATTTTCAGCCGGATGGGCACTTGGCTAAGCGCTTGCTCGTTCAGGTCTTGTGCCAGATGGAACGCGTTCATAGCATCACCGGTGTTACATCAGTTGTGTCACACGCTTGGGGGTCGGCATGAGCACGGCGGCACCAGCGGAGCGGGGACCGCTCGGCGGCGTGCGCGTGGTGGAGCTGGCCGGCATCGGGCCGGGCCCGTTCGCCGCCATGCTGCTCGCCGACCTCGGCGCCGACGTGGTCCGGGTGGACCGCCCCGGCGGCCCCGGCCTCGGCATCGACCCCGCCCACGACATCACCAACCGCAACAAGCGCTCGATCGTGGTCGACCTCAAGTCCCCGGACGGCGCCGCCCGCGTCCTGGACCTCGCCGAGCGCGCCGACGTCCTCGTCGAGGGCTACCGGCCGGGCGTCGCCGAGCGGCTCGGCGTCGGCCCCGCCGACTGCCACGCCCGCAACCCCCGTCTGGTCTACGGCCGGATGACCGGCTGGGGCCAGGACGGCCCCCTCGCCGATCGCGCGGGCCACGACGTGTCCTACATCGCGCTCACCGGCGCCCTCGGCATGATCGGCCACCCCGGCAGCCCCCCGGCCGTGCCCGCCAACCTCCTCGGGGACTACGCGGGCGGCTCGCTCTACCTGGTCGTCGGCGTCCTCGCCGCCCTGCACCACGCGCGTGCCACCGGCACCGGCCAGGTCGTGGACGCCGCCATCGTGGACGGCACCGCCCATCTGTCCGCGATGATCCACGGCATGCTGTCCGCCGGCGCCTGGCAGGACCGGCGGGGCACCAACCTCCTGGACGGCGGCTGCCCCTGCTACGGCACCTACGAGACCGCCGACGGCGGATACATGGCGGTCGGCGCCCTGGAGGAGCGGTTCTCGGCCGAGTTCCTGCGCCTGCTCGGCCTGGACGACCTCCAGGGCGCCCGCGCCGACCTCACCCGGTGGCCGGAACTGCGCGCGGCGATCGCGGCGCGCTTCCGGGAGCGCGGCCGCGAGGAGTGGACCGCCCTGTTCGCGGACTCCGACGCCTGCGTGGCCCCCGTGCTGTCGCTGCGCGAGGCCCCGCACCACCCGCACCTGGCCGCCCGCGGCACCTTCACCGACCACGGCGGCATCACCCAGCCCGCCCCCGCACCCCGTTTCTCCGCCACCCCCACCGCCGTCCGCACCGGACCCGCGCTGCCCGGCGCCGACACCGAGGCCGTGGCCCGGGACTGGGACATACCCGCGCTCACCGGCGACGCCCGGCCGACCCCGGCCGCCGACTGAGCCCCCGACCCATCCGCCGCGGGCCGAACCGCCCGGCCGACCCTCCCGAAAGGCATCCCAGTGAGCACCGAAGCGTACGTGTACGACGCGATCCGCACCCCGCGCGGCCGCGGCAAGGCGAACGGCGCCCTGCACGGCACCAAGCCCATCGACCTGGTCGTCGGCCTCATCCACGAGATCCGGGACCGCTTCCCGGGCCTCGACCCTGCCGCCATCGACGACATCGTGCTCGGCGTCGTCGGCCCCGTCGGCGACCAGGGCTCGGACATCGCCCGCATCGCCGCGATCGCCGCCGGGCTGCCGGACACCGTCGCGGGCGTGCAGGAGAACCGCTTCTGCGCCTCGGGCCTCGAAGCCGTCAACCTGGCCGCGGCCAAGGTCCGCTCCGGCTGGGAGGACATGGTCCTCGCGGGCGGCGTGGAGTCGATGTCCCGGGTCCCGATGGCCTCCGACGGCGGCGCCTGGTTCAACGACCCGATGACCAACCTCGACGTCAACTTCGTGCCGCAGGGCATCGGCGCCGACCTCATCGCCACCATCGGCGGCTTCACCCGCCGGGACGTGGACGAGTTCGCGGCGCTGTCCCAGGAGCGCGCCGTCAACGCCTGGAAGGAGGGTCGCTTCGCCCGCTCCGTGGTCCCGGTCAAGGACCGCGCGGGGCTGGTCGTCCTCGACCGCGACGAGCACCCGCGCCCCGGCACCACCGCGGACACCCTGGCCAAGCTCAAGCCGTCCTTCGCCGACATCGGCGAACTCGGCGGGTTCGACGCCGTGGCGCTCCAGAAGTACCACTGGGTGGAGAAGATCGACCACGTCCACCACGCGGGCAACTCCTCCGGCATCGTGGACGGCGCCTCGCTCGTCGCGATCGGCTCCAAGGAGGTCGGCGAGCGCTACGGCCTCACCCCGCGCGCGCGGATCGTCTCGGCCGCCGTCTCCGGCTCCGAGCCCACCATCATGCTCACCGGCCCCGCGCCCGCCACCCGCAAGGCCCTCGCCAAGGCCGGCCTCACCATCGACGACATCGACCTGGTCGAGATCAACGAGGCGTTCGCCGCCGTCGTGCTGCGCTTCGTCCAGGAGATGGGCCTGTCGCTGGACAAGGTCAACGTCAACGGCGGCGCCATCGCCCTCGGCCACCCGCTCGGCGCCACCGGTGCCATGATCCTCGGCACCCTCATCGACGAACTGGAGCGCCAGGACAAGCGCTACGGCCTCGCCACCCTGTGCGTGGGCGGCGGCATGGGCATCGCCACCATCATCGAGCGCATCTGAACTCCCAGCGGAACCAAGCGACTTCAACGGAGACGACTGTCATGACCGAGAGCACCACCATCCGCTGGGAGCAGGACGACACCGGTGTCGTCACCCTGGTCCTGGACGACCCCGACCAGTCCGCGAACACGATGAACCAGGCCTTCAAGGCGTCCATCGAGGCGATCGCGGACCGCGCCGTGGCCGAGAAGGACTCCATCCGGGGCATCATCTACACCTCCGCCAAGAAGACCTTCTTCGCGGGCGGTGACCTCAAGGAGATGATCCAGGCCGGCCCCGGTGACGCCCAGGCCGTCTTCGACACCGCGACCGCGATCAAGAACGCGCTGCGCCGCATCGAGACCCTCGGCAAGCCTGTCGTCGCCGCCATCAACGGCGCCGCCCTGGGCGGCGGTTACGAGATCGCGCTCGCCTCCCACCACCGCATCGCCCTGGACGCCCCCGGCTCCAAGATCGGTCTTCCCGAGGTCACCCTCGGCCTGCTGCCCGCGGGCGGCGGTGTCACCCGTACGGTGCGCCTGATGGGCATCACCGACGCGCTGCTCAAGCTGCTGCTCCAGGGCACCCAGTACAACCCGCGGCGCGCCCTGGAGAACGGGCTGGTCCACGAGGTGGCCGAGACGCCGGAGGAGATGCTGGCCAAGGCCCGCGCCTTCATCGACGAGCACCCCGAGTCCCAGCAGCCCTGGGACGTCCCGGGCTACCGGATCCCGGGCGGCACCCCGGCCAACCCGAAGTTCGCCGCCAACCTGCCCGCCTTCCCGGCCAGCCTGCGCAAGCAGACGAACGGCGCGCCCTACCCGGCGCCGCGCAACATCATGGCCGCGGCGGTCGAGGGCTCCCAGGTCGACTTCGAGAACGCCAGCACCATCGAGACCCGCTACTTCACCGAGCTGGTCACCGGGCAGACCGCGAAGAACATGATCCAGGCGTTCTTCTTCGACATCCAGGCGGTCAACTCCGGTGCCAACCGCCCCAAGGGCGTCGAGCCCCGGGAGGTCCGCAAGGTGGCCGTGCTCGGCGCGGGCATGATGGGCGCGGGCATCGCCTACTCGTGCGCCCGTGCGGGCATCGAGGTCGTCCTCAAGGACGTCTCGCTGGAGGCCGCGCTCAAGGGCAAGGGCTACTCCGAGAAGCTGTGCGCCAAGGCCGTCTCCCGGGGCCGCACCACGCAGGAGAAGGCGGACGCGCTGCTCGCCCGGATCACGCCCACCGGGGACGCCGCCGACGTCGCCGGCTGCGACGCGGTGATCGAGGCCGTCTTCGAGGACACCGCGCTCAAGCACAAGGTCTTCCAGGAGATCGAGTCCGTGGTCGCGCCCGACGCGCTGCTGTGCTCCAACACCTCCACCCTGCCCATCACCGGCCTCGCCGAGGGCGTCGAGCGCCAGGGCGACTTCATCGGCCTGCACTTCTTCTCGCCGGTCGACAAGATGCCGCTGGTCGAGATCATCAAGGGCGAGCGCACCGGCGACGAGGCCCTCGCCCGCGCCTTCGACCTGGTCCGGCAGATCAACAAGACGCCGATCGTCGTCAACGACTCGCGCGGCTTCTTCACCTCCCGGGTGATCGGCCAGTTCATCAACGAGGGCGTCGCCATGGTCGGCGAGGGCATCGAGCCCGCCTCCATCGAGCAGGCCGCCGCCCAGGCCGGCTACCCGGCCAAGGTGCTCTCCCTGATGGACGAGCTGACCCTCACCCTCCCCCGGAAGATCCGCAACGAGACGAAGCGGGCGGTCGAGGAGGCCGGCGGCACCTGGACGGCGCACCCGGCCGACAGCGTCATCGACCGCATGGTCGACGAGTTCGGGCGCCCCGGCCGCAGCGGCGGCGCAGGCTTCTACGACTACGCGCAGGACGGCAAGCGCGCCGGGCTCTGGCCGGGCCTGCGCGAGCACTTCACCAAGGCCGGGCACGAGATCCCGTTCGAGGACATGCGGGAGCGGATGCTCTTCTCCGAGGCGCTGGACACCGTGCGCCTGGTGGAGGAGGGCGTGCTGACCTCCGTCGCCGACGCCAACGTCGGCTCCATCCTGGGCATCGGCTTCCCGGCGTGGACCGGCGGTGTGCTCCAGTACATCAACGGTTACGAGGGCGGCCTGCCCGGCTTCGTGGCCCGCGCCCGGGAACTCGCCGAGGCCTACGGCGAGCGGTTCGAGCCGCCGGCGCTGCTGGTGGAGAAGGCGGACCGGGGCGAGCGCTTCACGGACTCAGCCGCCTGACGGCCCCTCGCCGCTGAGCAGCTCGCTCAGCTCTTCGCGCAGCGAACGCTGGAAGGTGGTCAGCAGCGCCTGCACCACCAGCGGGTGGATGTGCGCGGACAGGTCCCGCACGTCGCGGGTGTCCCGCTCGGCCACCTCGCCGCGGAAGAGCCGGGCGAGCTCACGGGCCGCGGCGCGCGAGTGCTCCATGAGCACCTCGCGCGCCGCGAGGATCGTGCCCCGCGACAACGGCACGTCCAGCAGTTCGAGCCCGAGCCGCAGCAGGCCGGTGTCGACCCGGAAGCGGTCCTCCCCGCCGGCGCCGGTCTCGGCGTCCGCGATCAGCACCCCGGCCGCCGTGAGCCGTTCCAACTCCTCGTCGGCCAGCACCCGTCCCGCGCGCCGCTCCAGCTCGGCGCGCGGGAGCGTCTCCACGGAGTCCGGCGCCCAGGAGGCGACCACGGCGCGGTGGATGGCCAGGTCGTGGGCGGACAGATCGGACGGCAGCTGAGCCAGGTACCGCTCGATCGCCGCGAGTGTCATCCCCTGGCGCTGCAACTCCTCGATCAGCGCCAGCCGGGCCAGGTGCTCCGCCCCGTACCGACCCACCCGCCGCGGCCCGATCGCCGGTGGCGGCAGCAGCCCCTTGCTCCCGTAGAAGCGCACGGTCCGCACCGTCACCCCCGCCCGTGCGGCCAGTTCGTCGACGGTCAGGCTCATCTCCCCGGCATCGGTCGTCATGTGCAGCAGTATCGCTGTCACACCACTACTGTGAAACCCGTCGTGTCGTCGTGTACACGCCGTGATGGACATCATGTGGACGCTGGGAAGATCGTGTGAGAAGTAACGCTGTGTGACGTAGGCCACCGCGTAATGCGCGATGCGTCTGGGAAGCTGCTGGCTTGGTCTGTGCCGCGACTCATCGGGTGGTGCGGGCCAAGCCCTGCACGACCCCCGGGCTCAGGTCCGGGCGCACCAGGAAGTGGTACCACCCGTGAGCAAGCAAGCCGTGGAATCGGCACAGGCCGCCCCTGCACAGGCGGCGCAGACGCCCGCCGACGCGGGCGACGCCGGTTACAGCAAGGACCTCAAGGCCCGCCACGTCAACATGATCGCCATCGGCGGCGCCATCGGAACCGGCTTGTTCCTCGGCGCCGGCGGACGCCTGCACGACGCGGGCCCCGCGCTCGCCCTGGCCTACCTGGTCTGCGGCATCTTCGCGTTCTTCGTCGTGCGCGCCCTGGGCGAGCTGGTCCTGTACCGGCCCTCGTCCGGGTCCTTCGTCTCGTACGCGCGTGAGTTCCTCGGCGAGAAGGGCGCCTACGTCGCCGGCTGGATGTACTTCCTGAACTGGTCGACCACCGGTATCGCCGACATCACCGCGATCGCGCTCTACACGCACTACTGGAGCTTCTTCACGCCCATCCCGCAGTGGGTGCTGGCGCTGATCGCGCTCGCCGTGGTGCTCGCCGTGAACCTGATCTCGGTGAAGATCTTCGGCGAGATGGAGTTCTGGTTCGCGATCATCAAGGTCGCCACGCTGGTGGCCTTCATGTTCGTCGGCATCTTCCTGCTGGCCACCCAGCACCACGTCGACGGCTACACGCCGGGCATGAAGCTCATCAGCGACCACGGCGGCGTCTTCCCGCACGGCATGATGCCGGTCGTCCTCGTGATGCAGGGCGTCATCTTCGCCTACGCGGCCCTGGAGCTGGTCGGCGTCGCCGCCGGCGAGACCGAGCAGCCGGAGAAGATCGTCCCGCGCGCGGTGAACTCGATCATGTGGCGAGTGGGCCTGTTCTACGTCGGCTCGGTCGTCCTGCTCGCGCTGCTGCTGCCCGGCTCGGTGTACACCGCCGACCAGAGCCCCTTCGTGACGGTCCTGTCCAAGATCGGCATCCCCGCGGCCGGCGACGTGATGAACCTCGTGGTCCTCACCGCCGCCATGTCCTCGCTGAACTCCGGCCTCTACTCCACCGGCCGCATCCTGCGCTCCATGGCGATGTCGGGCTCCGCGCCCAAGTTCACCCGGGTGATGAGCCGCAGCCAGGTGCCCTACGGCGGCATCCTGCTGACCTGCGGCATCTGCGTCCTCGGCGTCGGCCTGAACTACCTCGTGCCCAGCCAGGCATTCGAGATCGTGCTGAACGTCGCCTCGCTGGGGATCATCAGCACCTGGGTGATCATCATGATCTGCCACATGATCTTCGTCCGCCGCGCCCGCGCGGGCCTGGTGACCCGGCCGCACTTCCAGCTGAAGTTCTCCCCGGTCACCGAGATCGCCACGATCGCCTTCCTGCTGGTCTGCCTCGGCATGATGTGGGACGACCACGAGGTCGGCCGCAAGACCCTGCTGCTCATCCCGGTGATCGCCGTCATGCTCGTCGCGGGCTGGTTCGGCGTCCGGCGCCGGGTGAACGCCGGCGGCGACCGGGAGCTGTCCGAGCTCACGAAGTAGCGGTTCGGCGCGGTGCGCGAGGCCACGACGGCACGGCTGCCGCGGCCTCGCGCACCGCGTCGTCGTATCGGCGCAGCACGAGCCGGGCGACCGACTCGTGCGCGCCGAGCGGCGGCGCGGTGACACAGCCGCCCGCCGCGGCGGCCCGGCCGCCGAAGAAGCCGGGCGCCATCAGGTAGCGGGCCACCGCGACCCTGCCGTGGCCGCGCCGCCGCAGTCCGGCCACCGCCTCGGCGGGGGTGGGCGAGCCGGCACACAGATACGACGGCACCACGGGGGTGCAGAGCCGCCGCGCCAGCAGCCGGGCCATCCGCACGGTGTCCGCGTCGGCACCCGGATCCGTCGATCCCGCCGCCGCCAGCACCACGGCGTTCCCCGGTGCCCAGCCCGCTTCCGCCAGCCGGTCGCACAGGGCGTCGGCGAGCAGTGGGTGCGGGCCGAGGGCGCGGGCCACCCGGGCCGTCACCCCCGGCGCGGCCGCGACCACGGCGGGGATGTCGACGCGCACGTGGTAGCCGGTGCCGAGCAGCAGGGGAACCAGGACCGCGGGGGCGTCGAGCCCCGCCAGCACCTCGGCGAGCGGCGGACGCACCAGGTCGAGCCACCCCGTCTCCACGCGCAGCCCCGGCCGCGACCGCCGTACGACGTCGACGAGCCGACCGATCGTCTCCTCGTGCTCCGGGCCTCTGCTGCCATGGCCGACGGCGACCAGGACCGGGCTGTCGCTCATGGGCCTTCTCCTTTCGCTCGTCCGCCGCTCGCGTGTGACGCGGGCGGTTCCGTCGTGCCGGACGCACGCCGACCGGCTGGTGTCCCGGCCGGTTTCGCCGCGTGTTCGGGGCGGCGCCCGGTCGGCGCCGCCGGCTGACGTCCGCGGTGCCCGGACCGTCACCGCCGTCCGGCTCGCGGGGGCGCCCAGGCCCCCATCGCCAGTCGGCTCGTGCGGCGCTCAGGTCGTCACCGCCGTTCGGCTCGCGCGGTGTCCGGGCCGGCACCGCCGTTCCGCGCATGCGGTGCTCGGGGCGCCGGCGCCGTTCGGCCCGTGGGGTGTTCAGGTCCTTTCCGCCGTTCGCGCCGTGTCGTGCCCTGCTGTCATCGCCGGTGGGCTCGGGCGGCGCCCAGCCCATCACCGCGGCCCGGCTCGTACGGTGCTCAAGCCGCCACCGCCAACCGGTACCCCCGCTTGGACACCGTGCGCACCAGCCCCGAATGGGGTCCGAGGGCGGTGCGGAGGCGGGCGATCGCGGCCTCCACCGCGTGTTCGTCGGCACGGTCCGCGAGCCAGACGCGGCGCAGCAGCTCGGCGCGGCTGAGCACATGGCCCGGTCGGTCGGCGAGGGCCCGCAGCAGCGCGGCGAGCACCGGCGGCAGCGTGACCTGGGCGTCGTCGGTGAGCACCGCGCTCCCCTGGAGCACCACCAGCCGCCCCTCGTACTCCAGTTCCCGGCGCATCCTGGCCGGCAGCGCCTCGGCGAGCGTGCGCACCAGCGCCCCGAGCCGGCCGCGCTCCGGGCACACCGGCTCGATGCCGAGTTCGAGCAGCGGCCGCGCGCACACCGGCCCCACGCACACCGCGAGTACGTCGCGGCCGAGGGCGGCGAGCACCTCGGCGCGCCGGTCGAAGCCGTCCGCGCAGGCCAGCAGCGCCTCGATGGCCTGCGCGCTGGTGAAGGACAGAGCATGCAGCTCACGCCGGACGGTCAGTTCGACGAGGCGGCGCACCGCCTCCGGGTCGTCCGGCGGGCCCCAGCGGTAGACCGGCACCTCGATCACCTCGGCGCCGCGTTCGCGCAGCGCGGCGGCGAAGCCGTCCAGCGGCACTCCGTGCTCCTGCACGGCGATCCGGCGGCCGTCGAGCGGCCGGGCGAGCAGCCAGGTGAGCAGCTCGTCATTGGCCTCGGAACGCGGCGAGAACGCCTCGTCCAGACCGCTCGCCCGCACCGCGCCGGTGGCCTTGGGTCCGCGGGTGAGCACCACCGCCGCCCGGCAGGCGGCGGCCAGCCGCCCGCCGGTGCCCCAGTCGTCGGCGGCGCTCATCCAGCAGCGCCAGCCCACGCCGGTGGTGGCGATGACGTAGTCGAGCGGCCCGGCGAGGCAGCGTTCGGTGGCCTCCCGCAGCGCGGTGTCGTCGCCGAGCGGCACGATGCGCATCAGCGGCGCCTCGACCACCCGTGCGCCGCGCCGCTCCAGCAGCGCGGTGAGCTCCTCGCGGCGGCGCGTGGCGGTCACTCCGACCGCGAATCCGGTCAGCGGACCGGCTCGCCGCGCCGCCGTGGTGCCTGTGTGGATGCCCGTTGCCATGCCCCTCAAGGTCAGCCCGACGCGTTGCGGGCCGGTTGCCCGCGCGTCACGGCGGCGTAAGCGGTCGGCCCCCCGCGTTACGGAAGATGTCGGGGACGTCACCCCGTACCACCGGCGGTGTGAGGGGGCCGTGCCGTGGGCGCAACACGGGCGACCCGGTGGCGAAACGCGCGCCGGTGACGCTCACGGCATGACGACGACCACCATCACGGCCGTGGACACCCACTGCCCGTACTGCGCGTTGCAGTGCGGCATGCGGCTGGTGCCCGCGGACGGTCCGGACGGCGCGCCGGTCCAGGTGCTGGAGCGGCCGGGGTTCCCGGTCAACCGGGGTGCGCTGTGCGGCAAGGGGCGTACCGCGGCCGGGCCGCTCGCACCCGGCGCGCGGCTGACGGCGCCACTGGTGCGGGACGCCGGCACTTTGCGCGAGGCGTCCTGGGAAGAGGCGCTCGACCGGGTGGCCGCGGGGCTCGCGGACGCCGGGCGGCGGCACGGCCGGGACGCGGTCGGGGTGTTCGGCGGGGGCGGGCTCACCAATGAGAAGGCGTATCTGCTGGGCAAGTTCGCCCGGGTGGTGCTGCGCACCGCGAACATCGACTACAACGGCCGTTTCTGCATGTCCTCGGCGGCCGCGGCACTCAAGGCCGCCTTCGGTCTGGACCGCGGACTGCCGTTCCCGCTCGCCGACGTGGCCCGTGCCGAGTGCGTGCTGCTGGTCGGCGGCAACCCGGCCGAGACGATGCCGCCGGCGGTCCGCCATCTGCGCGAGCTCCGGGAGAACGGCGGTCGGCTGATCGTCGTCGACCCGCGCCGCACCCGCACCGCCGAGCTCGCCGATCTGCATGTGCGGCCGGTGCCCGGCACCGATCTGGCCCTCGCGCTGGGCCTGTTGCACCTGGTGATCGCCGACGGGCTGCTCGACGAGGCGTTCATCGCCGCCCGCACCACCGGGTTCGAGCAGGTGAGGGCGGCCGCCATGGCGCACTGGCCGGAGCGGGTCGAGCGGCTGACCGGCGTCCCGGTGCCGGTGCTGCGCGAGGTGGCCGGCCGGTTCGCGCGGGCGAGCACCGGCATCGTACTCACCGCGCGCGGGGCCGAGCAGCACAGCAAGGGCACCGACACCGTGGCCGCCTGGATCGATCTGTGCCTGGCCACCGGCAAGGCGGGCCGCCCCGGTTCCGGCCTCGGCTGCCTCACCGGGCAGGGCAACGGTCAGGGAGGGCGCGAACACGGCCAGAAATCCGACCAGTTGCCCGGCTACCGGTCCCTCACCGACCCCGCCGCCCGCGCCCATGTCGCCGCCGTGTGGGGCGTCGACCCGGACACCCTGCCCGGACCCGGCCGCTCGGCCTACGAGTTGCTCGACGGACTCGGGCAGCCCGACGGGGTGCGCGCCCTGCTGCTGATGGGCTCCAACCCGGTGGTCTCGGCGCCACACGCGGCCCATGTCACCGCCCGGCTGAAGGAGCTGGACTTCCTCGCCGTCAGCGATGTGGTGCTCTCGGAGACCGCCGAGCTGGCCGACGTCGTCCTGCCGGTCGCCCAGTGGGCGGAGGAGACCGGCACGGTGACCAACCTGGAGGGCCGCGTGCTGCTGCGCGAGGCGGCGCTCGCCCCGCCCGAGGGCGTGCGCACCGACCTGTACGTGCTGCGCGAACTGGCCGCCCGGCTCGGCGTGCGGCGCGGATTCTCCGAGGATCCGCGGGAGGTATTCGAGGAGTTGCGCGCGGCTTCGGCGGGCGGCCCCGCCGACTACGCGGGCATCACCTACGAGCGGGTCCGCGCCGAGGACGGCGTCTTCTGGCCCTGCCCGGCCGAGGACCACCCAGGCACGCCCCGGCCGTTCCTCGACCGCTTCGCCACACCGGACGGACGGGCCCGGTTCGCGGCCGTCTCGCACCGGCCGGCCGCGGAGCAACCGGACGCGGACTATCCGCTGTGGCTGACGACCGGCCGGGTGCTCGCCCAGTACCAGAGCGGCGCCCAGACCCGGCGGGTGCCGGAGCTGGCGCGGGCCGCCCCCGGGCCGTTCGTGGAGCTGCACCCCCGCCTCGCCGAGCGGCTCGGTGTCGTGGACGGCGACCGGCTCACCCTGACCACCCGCCGGGGCCGCGCCACCGCACCGGCGCGCATCACTGCGGGCATCCGCCCCGACACCGTCTTCATGCCCTTCCACTGGCCGGGGCTCGGCCGCGCCAACTCCCTCACCCACCCCGCCCTCGACCCGGTCTCGCGAATGCCGGAGTTCAAGGTGTGCGCGGTCAGGGTCGAACGCGCGGGGGACGACCGGTGAGCGGGCGGATCGCCGTCGTGGGCGCCGGGATGGCGGCGGCCCGTCTGGCGCAGCAACTCGTCGAGCGGGGGCGGGGGGACGACGTCACGCTGTACGGTGCCGAGCCGCACCGCCCGTACAACCGCACACTCCTCGCCGATGTGCTCACCGGCCGCCTCGACGCCGCCGCCGTCGGGCTGCCGTGCGGCGCGCCGCAGACCGCCGTGCGCACCGGGTGCGAGGTCGTCGCGGTGGACGTCCGGTCCCGCACGCTGACGCCGGCGGGCGGCGAGGAGAGCGGCTACGACGAGCTGGTGCTCGCGACCGGGGCGAACCCGGTGCTGCCGCCGGTCCGGGGACTGCGCACCGCCGACGGCGGGCTGAAGGCCGGGGTCCACGCCTTCCGGAGCCTCGCCGACTGCGCGCGGCTCGCCGAGGACGCGACGCGGGCCACCCGCGCGGTGGTGATCGGTGGCGGGGTGCTCGGGGTGAGCGCCGCACGGGCGCTCGCCGCGGTCGGCCTGCCCACCGAGATCGTCCACCAGGGACCCTACTTGATCGAACGCCACCTCGATGAGGGAGCGGGCGACGCGCTGCGCGGAGCCCTCGAAGAACTGGGCGTGCACACCTACCCCGGAAACCGCGCCCGCGCCCTCGACGGCGACCCTCGGGTCACCGGCGTCCGCCTCGCCACCGGCTACCTGCTCGACGCCGATCTGGTGGTCCTCGCCTGCGGGGCACGCCCCCGCACCGGGCTCGCCCGCGCCGCCGGGATCGCGGTGCGCAACGGTGTCGTGGTGGACGACCGGCTCGCCGCCTCCGCCCCGCACGTCTTCGCGATCGGCGACTGCGCCGAGCACGCCGGCATCACGTACGGCCTCGCCGGTCCCGCCTGGGACCAGGCCGACGTCCTCGCCGCGCGGCTCTGCGGCACCGCTCCGAAGACCGTCTACCGCGGATCGCGGCCGCTGGTCCGGCTGACCGCGGGCCCGCTGGAGTACGCGGCGTTCGGCGAGACCGGCGAGACGGACGGCACCGATGTGCTGCGCATCGCCGATGCCACCCGGGGGCCGTACGGCTCGTACAAGAAGCTCGTGCTGCGCGGCGACCGGCTCGTCGGCGGCATCCTCCTCGGCGACCTCGCGACGGTCGGCGACCTCACCCACGCCTACGAGCGCGACGAAGCGCTCCCCGGCGACCCGCTCCACCTGCTCACCACCGAAGGAGCCGCCTGATGCACACCCCGACCGCACCCCGGCGCGATCTGGTCCTCGTCGGCCACGGCATGGTCGGCCAGCGCTTCCTGGAGGCGTTCCACGAACGACCCCGCCCCGGCTGGCGGGTGACCGTCCTCGCCGAGGAGCCCCGCCCCGCCTACGATCGGGTCCACCTCACCTCATGGTTCTCCGGCACGACGGAAGACGAACTGTCCCTGTGCGCAACGGAGTTCATCGCCGAGCACGGCATCGAGCTGCGCCTCGGCGAGCCGGCCGCCGCCATCGACCGCGAGCGCCGGACGCTCACCACGGCGGCCGGGCGCACCCTTCGCTACGACGCCCTCGTGCTCGCCACCGGCTCCTACCCCTTCGTACCGCCGGTGCCCGGCCACGACCTCGGCGGCTGCCATGTCTACCGCACCCTGGACGACCTCGCCGCGATCAAGGCGGGGGCGGCTCGGGCGCGCACCGGCGCGGTGGTCGGTGGCGGGCTGCTCGGCCTGGAAGCGGCCGGCGCGCTGCGCGCGTCGGGGCTGCACACCCATGTCGTCGAGTTCGCGCCGCGGTTGATGGCGCTCCAGGTCGACGAGGCCGGCGGGCTGCTGCTGCGCCGCAAGATCGAGGAGCTGGGCGTCACCGTCCATACCGGCGCCGGCACGGAGGCGATCTCCGCGGGACCCGACGGCCGGGTGCGGTCCATGCTCCTGTCCGACGGCACCGAACTCGATGTCGACCTGGTCGTCTTCTCCGCCGGCGTGCGCCCGCGCGACCAGCTCGCGCGGGCGTGCGGCCTGCCGGTCGGCGCCCGCGGCGGCATCGTCGTGGACGCCTCCTGCCGCACCGCCGACCCGCACATCTGGGCCATCGGCGAATGCGCCCAGGCCGCCGACGGCCGGGTCTACGGACTGGTCGCCCCCGGCTACGCCATGGCCGAGACCGCCGCCCGGCAACTTATCGCAGAAGAAGGAGAGTTCAAGGGAGCTGACACCTCGACCAAGCTCAAGCTGCTCGGCGTCGACGTCGCCAGCTTCGGTGACGCGCACGGCACCACCGAGGGCGCCCTCGACGTGGTGTACGCCGACAGCCGTGCCGGGGTCTACAAGAAGCTGGTCGTCGGCGCCGACGGCCGGCTCCTCGGCGGCGTCCTCGTCGGGGACACCGACGACTACGCCACCCTGCGCCCGCTGCTCACCGGTGCCCCGCTCGCCGTACCGCCCGAGCGGCTGCTGCTGCCGGACCGGGCCGGCGCGGGCCCGGCCCCGCTGCCCGACGAGGCGATCGTCTGTTCCTGCCACAACGTCAGCAAGGCCGCCGTCCGCCGGGCGGTCGCCGACGGCAACACCTCGGTGCCCGAGGTGAAGCGGTGCACCAAGGCCGGTACCGGCTGCGGCAGTTGCGAGAAGCTGCTCGGCACCCTCGTCGCCGACGAACTGGCCGACCGGGGCGTCGCCGCCCCGCGCGGTCTGTGTGAGCACTTCACGCACACCCGCGCCGAACTGTACGAGATCATCCGGGTCAAGGGGATCACCGGCTTCTCCCGGCTGATCGACGAGCACGGCAGCGGCGAGGGCTGCCAGATCTGCAAGCCGGCGGTCGCCTCGATCCTCGCCGGCCTCGCGAACGGCCACATCCTCGACGGCGAACAGGCCGCGCTCCAGGACACCAACGACCACTTCCTCGCCAACATCCAGCGCGGCGGCTCGTATTCGGTGGTCCCGCGCATCCCCGGCGGCGAGATCACCCCCGACGGGCTGATCACCATCGGTGAGATCGCCCGCGACTTCGGCCTCTACACCAAGATCACCGGCGGTCAGCGCATCGACATGTTCGGCGCCCGCGTCGACGACCTGCCGCGTATCTGGCGCCGCCTGGTCGACGCGGGCTTCGAGTCGGGCCACGCCTACGGCAAGGCGCTGCGCACCGTGAAGTCGTGCGTGGGGGAGACCTGGTGCCGCTACGGCGTGCAGGACTCCGTCGGCCTCGCCGTCGAACTGGAGCTGCGCTACCGCGGCCTGCGCTCCCCGCACAAGATCAAGGCGGCCGTCTCCGGCTGCGCCCGCGAGTGCGCCGAGGCGCGGAGCAAGGACTTCGGGGTGATCGCCACCGCCGAGGGCTGGAACCTCTACGTCGGCGGCAACGGCGGCATGACCCCGCGGCACGCCGCCCTGATCGCCGCCGATCTGGACCGCGCCACGCTGATCCGCACCATCGACCGCTTCCTGATGTTCTACATCCGCACCGCCGACCGGCTGGAGCGCACCGCCCCCTGGGTGGCGCGGCTCGACGGCGGCCTGGACCATCTGCGGGACGTCATCATGAACGACTCCCTCGGCATCTGCGACGAGCTGGACGAACTGATGTGCCGCCATACGGCCGCATACGAGGACGAATGGGCCGCCACCCTCGCCGACCCCGGACGGCTGCGCCGCTTCGTCTCGTTCGTCAACGCACCCGGCGTCCCCGATCCCGCCGTGCGCTTCACCCCCGAGCGTGGCCAGATCCGCCCGGTCCGCGTCGCCGGACCGCGCCGGGAGGTGCGCGCCTGATGCCCGCCGACGAGATCCAGCTCGCCCACGAGGGCGTGTGGCACACCGTCTGCCGGTACGACGATCTGCTCCCCGGCCGGGGCGTGGCCGTACTCCTGCACGGTGAACAGGTCGCGCTCTTCCGGGACCGCCGGGGCGGCCTCTACGCCGTCCAGAACTACGACCCCTTCAGCGACGCCCACGTCATCTCCCGCGGCATCACCGGCAGTCGCGGCGACGTACCGGTGGTCTTCTCGCCGATGTACAAACAGGCGTTCGACCTGCGCACCGGCGCGTGCCTGGACGAGGAATCCGCCCCCGACGACACCTCGGTGAGGCTGCTGGTCTGGCCGGTGCGGCCGGCCCCGTCCGCGTCCCGCTGACCTCTCGCCCCGCACGGCGAACGCCCTCCACCATCCCCGCGGGAGCCACCATGCCCTCGTCCCCTTTGCCCCCTCCCACCTTCTCCTTCGGCGTCGCGTTCCGCCGGCTCGGTGCGCTGGCGTCCCTGCGCGGCCGTCACCGGGTCCTGCACCTGACCACGCTGGCCTTCTTCCTCACCTTCCTCGTCTGGTTCGACATGGCGCCGTTCGCCCGGCAGATCGGCGCCGAACTCCACCTGTCCAAGGGACAGTCGCTCACCCTCTCGTTGTGCAACCTGGCGCTCACCGTCCCCGCGCGGATCGGTGTGGGCATGCTCCTGGACCGCTTCGGCCCACGTCTGGTGTTCGCCTCCATCCTGATCTTCTCGGTCCTCCCCAACACGCTCTTCGCGACCGCGTCGAGCTTCCCGGTCCTGGTCGTCGGCCGACTGCTGCTCGGCGTGGTCGGCGCCGGGTTCGTGGTCGGCATCCGGATGGTCGCCGAGTGGTTCTCGCGCGAGGAGATCGGCACGGCCGAGGGCTTCTACGGCGGCTGGGGCAACTTCGGCTCGGCCGCGGCCTCCCTGGTGCTGCCCGGCCTCTCCGTCGCCCTCGCCGGTCATGTCGGCGGCTGGCGCTGGGCCACCGGACTCGTCGGCGTGCTCTGCGCGCTCTACGGCGTCGTCTATCTCTTCGCCGTGCGCGACACCCCCGAGGGCTCCGCGTACCAGCGACCGCGCCGGCAAGGCGCCCTGGAGGTCACCAGCCGTGGGGCGGTGTTCGGGCTGCTCGCGGTGCAACTGCCGCCGATCGCCGCCCTCGGTCTCGTCGCGTTCCGCGTGTACGGCGCCGGAGTGATCCCCCGATCCGGTTTCGCGGCCGTCGTGCTCGTGCTCGTGGCCGGCTACGCGGCGCAGGCGGTGCGCACCCTTTCGGTGAACCGCCCGGCGCTCGCCGACGCCCATCCGCCCGCCGAGCGCTACCCCTTCCGGCTGGTGGCGCTGCTGTCGCTGGCGTACTTCGTGACGTTCGGCACCGAGCTGGCGGTGGTATCCCTCCTGCCCGCCTACTTCGCCGACACCTTCGGCCTCGGCGTCACGGCCGCGGCCGCCGCGGGCAGCGCCTTCGCCTGCACCAACCTGATCACGCGCCCCGCGGGCGGGCTGCTGTCCGACGCGCTTCCCCGGCGGCGGACGGCCCTGCGGATCCTGCTCGCCGGCGCCGTGGCCGTCTTCCTCGTACTCTCCCGGATGACCGGCGGCTGGGGACTGTGGTCGGGCGTCGCGCTGGTCGCGCTGGCCTCCGTCTTCATCCAGGGCGGCAACGGCGCGGTCTACGCGATGGTTCCGCTGGTCAACCGGCGCTCCGGCGGCCAGATCGCCGGCCTGACGGGTGCCTACGGCAACGTCGGCGGCATCGTCTTCACCTCCGTTCTCGTCTTCGACGGCGGCGACGTACACCTCCTGTTCCTCGTCATCGCGGTGTGCGCGGCGGCCATGGCCCTGCTGACCCTGTGGCTGCCGGAGCCGCAGGGAGCGACGGGCGGTACGGCCGCACCGCCCGGCGGTCCACGAACAGCGGTCCCGCCCGCCACGCCCGCCCGCCCCACCACGCGAACGCGATGAGCCGGGAGGGCATCGCCCCCGGGCGGCCGAGCCGCCCCGGTGTGAAAGGTCAGCGGTTGTGCCCGTCGTGCGCGGCCTCGATGTTCTTCCAGGACTTCGGCCGCGGAACGGACGTACCGGCGGCCGCGAACCCGCGCGCCGCCGATGCCGTCGGCTTCGCCGGCCGGTACAGCCAGGTGTCGAAGAGCCCGGCGAGGGGTTTGCCGGAGATCCGTTCCGCGTACGCCTCGAAGTCGGCCACGGACGCGTTGCCGTAGGCGTGCGCCTTCGGCCAGCCCTTCAGGATGCGGAAGAAGGCGTGGTCGCCCACCGCCTCGCGCAGCGCCTGGATCGCGGCGGCGCCCCGGTCGTAGACGGCGTCGTCGAACTGGTCGTCCGGACCGGGGTCGCCGGGCTCGACCTTCCAGAACGGGTCGTCGGCCGGGTGCGAGGAGTACACCTGGCCGGCGAGCTGCCGGGTCGTGCCCTGGCCCTCGTGCTCGGACCACAGCCACTGCGCGTACGTCGCGAAGCCCTCGTTGAGCCAGATGTCCTTCCAGCCCTTCAGCGACACGTCGTCGCCGTACCACTGGTGGGCCAGCTCGTGCACGACCACCGAGGGATTGGCGCCCTTCGCGAACTGCTTGGGGCTGTAGTAGACGCGGGTCTGGGTCTCCAGTGCGTACCCGGTGGTCGTGTTCGGGATGTATCCACCCGCCGTGGCGAACGGATACGGCCCGAAATAATTGCTCAGCCAGTCGACGATCTCCCCGGTGCGCTCCACGCTCGCCCGCGCCGCCGCGTCATCGGCGCCCAGGTCCTCGCTGTACGCGTTGATCACCGGCACCCCGCGCCCGGACCGGCTCGTGGTGATGTCGAACCTGCCGATCGCGAGCGTGGCCAGGTACGTCGCCTGCGGCCTGTCCTGCCGCCAGGAGTAGCTGGTCCAGCCCCGCTTCGTCGAGGTCGAGCGCAGCGCGCCGTTGGAGATCGCCCGGGTGCCCTCGGGTACCGTGACCGAGACGTCGTACGTCGCCTTGTCGCTCGGGTGGTCGTTACTCGGGAACCACCACCACGCCGACTCGGGCTCGTCCGCCGCGACCGCGCCGTCCGGTGTGCGGTGCCAGGTGGTGAAGCCGTACGCGCTCTTCGTCGACGGCACCCCGCTGTAGCGGACCATCACCGTGATCGGCGTGCCCTTCGCCAGCGGCTTCTTCGGCGTGATCACCAGTTCGTGCTGCTCGGCGTGGGTGAATGACGCCTTGACGCCGTTGACCCGCACCTCGCTCACGTCCAGCAGGAAGTCCAGGTCGAAGCTGGACAGGTCCTGCGTGGTCCGCGCGCTGATCGTCGCGGTGCCCCGCAACTCGTCCGTCCTCGGCTGGTAGCGCAGCCGCAGACCGTAGTGCGAGACGTCGTAACCGCCGTTGCCGTAGTACGGGTAGTAGGGGTCGCCGATGCCCGGCGCGCCGGGGGAGTAGCTCGCGGCCGATGCCGGGATCGCCAGCAGGAGGGAGGCCGCCGCCAGTGCGCCCGGCGCGATGATTCTGCGGTGCACGTCAGCTCCAAGTCGTCGGGACTGCGGGTCTGTTCACCGGACCCCGTGCGAAGCACCCTGTCCGAAGCACTCGTTCGGAGTACCCCGCCCGGAGATCTCTGTCCGGAGCCTATTCACCCCCTGTGCCCCTTGCCCTGTCCATGACCCCCGCTGTCACACGATCGCCATTCGGCCGCAATGAGCCACCCGGCTGCCGTAACGCACTCTTCTGTACGGCAGTTGACGGGACTATCGTCCGCGCATGCCGAAGAGCACACCTGTCCGAGCGCCCCTGCGCACGCGCCTCAGCCTCTGGAGAGCGCTCGCGGCGGCGGCCGCCGCCGCCCTGCCGGCCGCCTTCCTCACCCCGGCCGCCGCCCAGGCCGCTCCGCCCCGGGAGAGCACCCCCGTCTACTCCTACGCCCACGCCGTCCGCGAGTCCGTGTGGGTGGACACCGGCCTCGACGAGGACGGCGACGGCAGGCACGACCGCGTCGCCGCCGACATCGTCCGCCCCGCCGAACCGGCCCGCGAGGGCCGCAAGGTGCCGGTCGTCATGGACGCCAGCCCGTACTACTCCTGCTGCGGGCGCGGCAACGAGAACCAGGTCAAGACCTACGACGCGAGCGGCCGCGTCGTCCGGATGCCGCTGTTCTACGACAACTACTTCGTGCCCCGCGGCTACGCCTTCGTCGGCGTCGACCTCGCCGGCACCGGCCGGTCCGACGGCTGCGTCGACGTCGGCGGCCGCTCCGACGTGCAGTCCGCGAAGGCCGTGATCGACTGGCTCAACGGCCGCGCCACCGCCTACACGAGCCGCACCGGGACACACACCGTCAAGGCCACCTGGACCAACGGCAGAACCGGCATGATCGGCAAGAGCTGGGACGGCACCGTCGCCAACGGCGTCGCCGCCACCGGCGTCAAGGGCCTGCGGACCATCGTGCCGATCAGCGCCATCTCCTCCTGGTACGACTACTACTTCGCCCAGGGCGCCCCGCTCTACGACGGCGGCCCGGCAGACCTCGCCGGATACGTCGAGAGCGACGCGGCCGCGGCCCACTGCGCCGCCGAGCAGAGGAAACTCGCCGACGGCAGCCCGCGCAGCGGCGACTGGACCCCGCTGTGGACCGAGCGGGACTACGTCAAGGACGCGGCCAAGGTGCGCGCCAGCGTGTTCGTGGCGCAGGGCATGCAGGACCTCAACGTCCGCACCAAGCACTTCGGCCAGTGGTGGGACGCCCTCGCCAGGAACGGTGTCGAGCGCAAGCTGTGGCTGTCCCAGACCGGCCATGTCGACCCCTTCGACTACCGGCGCGGCGCCTGGGTCGACACCCTGCACCGCTGGTTCGACCACGAACTCCTCGGCTACGACAACGGCATCGACCGCGAGCCGACGGCCGACGTCGAGCGCCACCCCGGCCAGTGGGTCACCTCCGCCACCTGGCCGCCCGCCGGCACCCGCGCCACCACCCTGTACCCGGCCCCCGGCACCGAGCCCGGCGTCGGCACGCTCGGCCTGCGCCGCGCCACCGGCACCGAGACCTTCACCGACGACCCGAAGCTCGGCGAGACCGACTGGGCGGGCCGGCTGACCACGTCCACACCGGAGAAGACCGGTTTCCTCACCGCGCCCCTCACCCATGACCTGCGGCTGTCCGGCATGTCACGGGTGACGGTCACCGCGACCCCCACCACCGCCTCGGCCCGTCTCTCCGCCGTGCTCGTCGACGTCGGCCCGGACACCATCCGCGACTACTCCGACGCCGCCGAGGGCATCACCACGCTGAAGAACCGCACCTGCTGGGGCGCGAGCACGGCCGGCGACAGCGCCTGCTACCTGGAGACCGCCGCGAAGACGGCCGAGGTCGACTACACCGTCTTCAGCCGCGGCTGGGCCGATCTCGGCCACTACGCCTCCCTCGCCAAGGGCGTCCCCCTCACCCCGGGCAGGTCCTACACGATGACCCTCACCCTGGCCGCCACCGACCACGTCGTCCCCAGGGGCCACCGCCTCGCCCTGATCGTCGCGGGCACGGACCGCGACCTCATCGACCCGCCGTCCACGAAGCCGGCGGTGACGGTCCGGCTGGGCGGCACCTCGGCCCGGTTGCCGCTGGTGGGCGGTGTCCGGGCCTTCACCCGCGCGACGTCCGGTACGACGGCGGAGTCCCCGGCACCGCGAACGCCGAAGGGCCTGCGCGCACCGCGTACGGACAGCCACCTTCCGGCGGGCTGACCGCGGCGGGTTCAGGCGGCCGGGTCCGGCACCAGCCCGGCCGCCTCCCGGGCACACCCCCAGGCCACCGTCACCCCGGCACCGCCGTGGCCGTACGAGTGCACCACCGTCCGTCCGCCGGGCAGCACCTCCCGCTCCAGCCGCACCGCGTCCCGGTACGGCCGCAGCCCCACCTTGTGGGCCAGCACCCGCGCCCCCGCGATCTCCGACCGCACCCGCGCGCACCGGGCGACGATCTCCGCGGCCGTGTCCGGGTCCGGCTCCAGCGACCAGTCGTCCTCCTGCGCCGTGCCGCCGAGGATCAGCCCGTACGGCTGCGGGATGAAGTACGCGGCGACCGGCGAGGAATGGTCGACGGACGTGTAGTACGTGTCGATCCCGGGATTCTCCACCAGCACCAACTGCCCCCGCACCGGGCGTACCGTGTCGTCCCCGGCCAGCGAACGCGCCCCGAGCCCCGCGCAGTTGACCACCACCTCCGCCGGCACCTCGGCGAGATCGGCCACCTCGCGCAGCACCACCGCGCCGCCGGCCCGCATCAGCCGCTCCCGCAGCCACGCCAGATGCGCCGGCATGTCGATCACCGGCAGCCGCGCCGCCAGCCCGTCCGGCACCGTGCGCAGCCCCGGCACCCGGGCCGCCCAGTCGCCCAGCTCGTCCGGGCGCGCCCCCTGGTGGAGGCCGTCGACCAGTCGCACGCCCGTCCGCTCGGGGGCCGCCGCCAGTTCCCCGTAGACGGCGAGGCTCTCCAGCGCCCAGGCGCCGACGAGCCGCTCCGGTTCGATGCGGTACGGCCACCACAGGCCCCCGGCGACCGCCGACGTGGTCTCCTCGGCGGGTTCCCGCGTCCATACGCTCACCCGGCGCCCGGCCTCGGCCAGCACCACGGCGGTGGTGAGCCCGACGACCCCGCCGCCGACCACGATCACTTCGCCGCCCGTCCCGCGGCGCACGCCGCCCACGCTGTCCACGTGTGGACCATAGGCCCTGCTCCGCCGTCCCCGGCAGAGCCCGGCGCGCACCGGCCGGCGTGGGGATGCTCACAGCCGGCCGGCACGGGCGCCATCCGGGCTGACCAGCGCCGGGCGGCGGGCCCACTAGGATCGGCGTCCTGATGACTGCCACCCTCGTCGCCAAGAACCTCGCCGCCGGGCACGGCGACCGCTCGCTCTTCTCCGGGCTCGACCTCGTCGTGGCGCCCGGCGACGTGATCGGGCTGGTCGGCGCCAACGGCGCGGGCAAGTCCACCCTGCTGCGGATGCTCGCCGGAGTGCTCGCGCCCGAGCGGGGCGAACTGCGCCTGTCCCCGCCCACCGCCACCGTCGGCCACCTGCCGCAGGAGCCCGAGCGCCGGCCGGGGGAGACCGTGGGGGAGTTCCTGGCCCGCCGCACCGGCGTGGCCGAGGCGCAGCGGCTCATGGACGAGGCCACCCAGGCGCTGGTCGACGGCGCGCCGGGCGCGGACGACGCCTACGCGGTGAGCCTGGAGCGCTGGCTCGGCCTCGGCGGCGCCGACCTGGACGAGCGCGCGGCGGAGGTGGCCGACTCCCTCGGCCTCGCCGTCGGTCTCGGCCGCCCGATGACCTCTCTCTCCGGCGGCCAGGCGGCCCGCGCCGGACTCGCCTCCCTGCTGCTCTCCCGCTACGACGTCTTCCTCCTGGACGAGCCCACCAACGACCTCGACCTGGACGGACTGGACCGCCTGGAGCGGTTCGTCACCGGGCTGCGCGCCGGCACCGTCGTCGTCAGCCACGACCGCGAGTTCCTCACCCGCACGGTCACCAAGGTCCTCGAACTCGACCTGGCCCAGGGGCGGATCAACCTCTACGGCGGCGGCTACGAGGCATATCTGGAGGAGCGTGAGACGGGCCGGCGGCACGCCCGCGAGGAGTACGAGGAGTTCGCCGACAAGAAGGCCGCCCTCCAGGACCGGGCGCAGACGCAGCGGTCCTGGATGGACAAGGGCGTCAAGAACGCCCGCCGCAAGGCGGGTGGCGACAACGACAAGATCGGCCGCAAGTTCCGCAGCGAGGCCAGTGAGAAGCAGGCCGCCAAGGCCCGGCAGACACAGCGCATGATCGAGCGTCTGGAGGTGGTCGAGGAGCCGCGCAAGGAGTGGGAGCTGCGCATGGAGATCGCGTCCGCCCCGCGCTCCGGCGCGGTGGTGGCGACGCTGCGGGACGCCGAGGTCCGGCGCGGCGACTTCGCCTTCGGACCGGTGAGCCTCCAGATCGACTGGGCCGACCGGATCGCGGTCACCGGAGCCAACGGCGCGGGCAAGTCGACCCTGCTGGCCGCCCTGCTCGGCCGGGTCCCGCTGGACGCCGGGCACGCGGCCCTCGGCTCGGGCGTGCTCGTCGGCGAGGTCGACCAGGCCCGGGGCCTGTTCCACGGTCCCGAGACGCTGCTGGACGCCTTCTGCGCGGCCGTCCCCGACACCGAGCCGGTGGAGGTCCGTACCCTGCTCGCCAAGTTCGGCCTGAAGCCGGTCCATGTGCTGCGCCCGGCCGCGACCCTCTCCCCGGGCGAACGCACCCGCGCCGCCCTCGCCCTGCTCCAGGGCCGGGGCGTCAACCTGCTCGTCCTGGACGAGCCCACCAACCACCTCGACCTGCCCGCCATCGAGCAGCTGGAGTCCGCCCTGGACGCCTACACCGGCACCCTCCTGCTGGTCACCCACGACCGCCGCATGCTGGACGCGGTCCGGGTGAGCAGGCGCTGGGAGGTCGCGGCGGGCAAGGTGACCGAGCACTGACGGGGCCGGGCCCCGGGGGTACGGCGTCCCCGGGGCCCGGCGGCTCGCGGCGTCAGGTCAGGAGGGCAGCACCTTCCAGGAACCGGTGCCGGGGCCGCGGTCGCTGTAGGGGCTGGTGGAGACGCCGTACTTGGCGCCCCCGCCCTGGTAGGAGCGGCCGTTGGTGTCGAGGAAGCCACCGTTGGCGGAGCCGTAGTCGTTGAGCAGATGCACGATGTCGTCGGCGCGGATGTGGCCGTCGTTCGGCGCGGACCGCACGCCGAAGATGTGCCACTTGCCGGTACCGGGACCCCGGTCCCTGGTGGTGGTGGCGGAGACCTTGTACTTGGCGCCCGACTCGCCGGAGACGCCGTTGGTGTCGAGGTAGGTGTGGTGGCTGCCGTACTGGTTGATCAGGTAGACGACGTCACCGCTGACCACCCGGGTGCCGTCGGCCTTGCCGGTGGCGGAGACGACCCGCCACTCCGAGGTGGCCGGCCCCCTGCTGTTGGGGCGCTCGTTGGTGCTCACGTTGTAGGTGGCACCCGGCTGGCTGGAGACACCGTTGGTGTCGAGGTAGCCGCCGTCGCCGCCGTACTGGTTCTGCAGCAGGATGACACTGCCGTACGTCAGCTCACCTCGGGCCGCGGCGCCGGTGGCCGCCGTCGGAGCGGCGAACGAGGCCGCCGCGGCGGCGACGGCCGCGGCGGCCGTGCACGCCGCCAGGCGCTGCTTGGTAGTGCGGAACACAGAGTCCTCCCCATCGCTTCGCGTGCACGGTCGCGTGCACAGAAGCGAGTGTGGAGGGAGCGAATGGGCGCTGTGCCCGCTTCGTTCGTTTCCTCGCCCTAAACCCATCGATACGGGGAAAAGTCTGTTTCGGCCGTTGTCTGCTGGTGCGCAAGACGCGGGGAGGGGCCGGAGCCGCGCGGGCTCCGGCCCCTCCGGCCGCCAGTGGGTCAGCGCTGCTTGGGGTCCAGCAGGCCCGCGCGGCGCAGCGCGTCCGCCATGGCGCTGTTCGCGGGGGCCGGCGCCTGCCGTCCGCCCCGGTCACCGCCGCCGCGGCCCTGGCGCCGGGCCTGCCCCTGCCCCTGCCCCTGGCCGCCCTGCCGCTGCTGGGGCGGGCGGGCGCCGCGCTGGCGCTTGCCGCCGCCGGACCGGTCCGCCGGGGCCGCCTCGTCGTCCAGGCGCAGGGTCAGCCCGATCCGCTTGCGCGGGATGTCCACCTCCAGGACCTTCACCTTGACGATGTCACCCGGCTTCGCCACGTCCCGCGGGTCCTTGACGAACGTCTTGGACATCGCCGACACATGGACCAGTCCGTCCTGGTGGACGCCGATGTCCACGAAGGCGCCGAAGGCCGCCACGTTCGTCACCACGCCCTCCAGGACCATCCCCGCGGACAGGTCGGAGATCTTCTCCACGCCCTCCTTGAAGGTGGCCGTCCTGAAGGCCGGACGCGGGTCGCGGCCCGGCTTCTCCAGCTCCTTCAGGATGTCCGAGACGGTCGGCAGACCGAAGGTGTCGTCCACGAAGTCGGCCGGCCGCAGCGAGCGCAGCACGCCCGTGTTGCCGATGAGGGAGGCCACCTCCTGCCCCGAGGTCTTCACCATGCGCCGCACCACCGGGTAAGACTCCGGGTGCACGCTGGAGGCGTCCAGCGGGTCGGCGCCGTCGCGGATGCGCAGGAAGCCCGCGCACTGCTCGTACGCCTTCGGGCCGAGCCGCGCCACCTTCTTCAGCTCCGAACGGGAGGTGAAGGGGCCGTTCTCGTCCCGGTGCGCCACGATGTTCTCGGCCAGCCCGGCCGAGACGCCCGACACCCGGGCGAGCAGCGGCACGGACGCGGTGTTGACGTCCACACCGACGCCGTTCACACAGTCCTCGACCACCGCGTCCAGTGAACGGGACAGCTTCACCTCGGAGAGGTCGTGCTGGTACTGGCCGACGCCGATGGACTTCGGGTCGATCTTCACCAGCTCGGCCAGCGGGTCCTGGAGCCGCCGGGCGATGGAGACCGCGCCGCGCAACGACACGTCCATGCCGGGCAGTTCCTGGGAGGCGTACGCGGAGGCCGAGTACACCGAGGCGCCGGCCTCCGAGACCATCACCTTGGTGAGCTTCAGCTCCGGGTGCCCGGCGATGAGTTCGGCGGCGAGCTTGTCGGTCTCGCGGGAGGCGGTGCCGTTGCCGATCGCGACCAGTTCGACCGCGTGCTCCTTCGCGAGCCGGGCCAGCTTGGCGAGCGCCTCGTCCCACCTGTTGGCCGGGACGTGCGGGTGGATCACGTCCGTGGCGACGACCTTGCCGGTGGCGTCGACCACGGCGACCTTCACCCCGGTGCGGAAGCCGGGGTCCAGACCCAGCGTGGCCCGGGTGCCCGCGGGGGCGGCGAGCAGCAGGTCGCGCAGGTTCGCCGCGAACACGTTCACCGCCTCGTCCTCGGCGGCCGTGCGCAGCCGCAGCCGCAGGTCGATGCCGAGGTGCACCAGGATGCGGGTGCGCCAGGCCCAGCGGACGGTGTCCGTCAGCCACTTGTCTGCCGGGCGGCCGCGCTCGGCGATGCCGAAGCGGTGGGCGACGATCCCCTCGTACGAGGACGGGCCGTCGGTCGCCTCCTCGGGCTCCAGGACGAGGTCGAGCACATCCTCCTTCTCGCCGCGCAGCATCGCGAGGACGCGGTGCGAGGGCAGGTCGGTGAACGGCTCGGCGAACTCGAAGTAGTCGGCGAACTTGGCGCCCGCCTCCTCCTTGCCCTCCCGCACCTTCGCGGCGAGACGCCCGCGCACCCACATGCGTTCGCGCAGCTCGCCGATCAGGTCGGCGTCCTCGGAGAACCGCTCGGTGAGGATCGCCCGCGCGCCCTCCAGGGCGGCCCCCGGGTCGGCGACACCCTTGTCCGCGTCCACGAACGCGGCGGCCGCCGACAGCGGTTCCACCGTCGGGTCGCCCAGCAGGCCCTCGGCCAGCGGCTCCAGGCCCGCCTCGCGCGCGATCTGCGCCTTGGTGCGCCGCTTCGGCTTGTACGGGAGGTAGACGTCCTCCAGGCGTGCCTTGGTCTCGGCGCCGCGGATCCGGGCCGCCAGCTCCTCGGTGAGCTTGCCCTGCTCCCGCACCGACTCCAGGATCGCGGTCCGCCGCTCCTCCAGCTCCCGCAGATAGCGCAGCCGCTCCTCGAGCGTGCGCAGCTGCGCGTCGTCGAGCATCTCGGTCGCTTCCTTGCGGTAGCGGGCGATGAATGGCACGGTCGAACCGCCGTCGAGCAGTTCCACCGCGGCCTTCACCTGCCGCTCCCGTACGCCGAGCTCCTCGGCGATCCTGCCTTCGATGGATCCTGCTTCGATGGACCCGGGTGTCGTCACGATCCCGTACCGCCTTCTCCACTGAGGTTGCGCGGCAATTGTGGCAGGTGACGCCGACAACCGTGGATCAGGGCGCCTTCCGGCGGGGCGTCCGCGACCGGCCGGGACGGTCGCCACCGGGGTGGGACGCCTGTCACCGGCCGGCACCGGTTGTCCGGCTCGGCCGGGTATGCCGCCGGTGGACTGACCGGTCGGCGTGGCGGATCGCCCGGAACAACCCGTCTCGACATGATCGTTTCGCGGGTTTCGGAAGTGACGAACCGGATGATCATCGCCACATCCCCCTTGGGGCGGGATATGCGGCCTGACGGCGCGGCTGTGCCTGAGGAGGACGAGATGCGCGGTGTGCGCAGCGGCTTCGCCACGACCAACGACGGCGTACGGCTGCACTATCTGGAAGCGGGCGACGGCCCGGACATGCTGCTCGTTCCCGGCTGGTCCCAGACCGCCGCGCAATGGCGGTACCAGATCGCCGAGTTCGCCCGCACACACCATGTGGTCGCGGTCGACCACCGTGGTCACGGTGAATCCGACAAGCCGGATCACGGGTACCGGATCGCCCGCCTGACGACGGACATCCACCAGCTCGTTCACCACCTGGACCTCACCGAGGTCGTCTGGGTGGCCCACTCCATGGGATGCGCGCTGGCGTGGTCCTACTGGGACCTGTTCGAGGGGGACCGGCTGGCCCGTCTGGTGCTGTTCGACGAACCGGCCGTCCTGGTCCGGCAGCCGTACTGGCCGGACGGCCTCGCCGAACGCCTCGGCGCGTTGTACGGCCTGGAACAGATCGCCGAAGTCGTCGCGGGACTGCGCGCCCCCGGCTCGGACGCCGAGGCCCTCAGCGTCGAGTTCCTGGACGCCATGTGGACTCCGGCCGCCGATGAGGGGGACCGTCGGTGGGTCGTCGCCCGGAACCTGCTCCTGCCCCGGGAGTACGCCGGCAGACTGCTGCTGGACAACGTCATGCAGGACTGGCGTGACGTCCTGCCGAGGATCACCGTTCCGACGCTGGTCATCGGGGGGAGCGACAGTGTGATCCCCGCCGCCGCCGCGCGCTCGGTGGCCTCTGCCGTTCCCGGGGCCGTCGTACGGATTCTCCGTGAGCGCGCCAGCCACTTCGCGTTCTGGGAGAACCCCGTCGCGTTCAACCGGGAGGTCCGGGCCTTCCTCGACACGTCCACCGGATGACCCGCCGCCGGACGGCCGGCCCGGGGACCCGGGAAGGACCCCTTTCCGCCGAGTCGGCCACGCGGGGAGCGGGCGGGGAGCCGGACCGTCGTGATCGCAACGCCGTCGGCCCGTCTCGGTCCGGGACGTACGGCGAATGACCCTCGTTGCCGCCGGCCGGGTCGGCCGTAGCGGTGAAGATCCGGAGATGAGAGGACCAACGATGAGAAGACGGCGCTGGACCGCGGTCAGCAGAACCGTCGCGATGGCTGTCGGGCTGCTCGCGCCCGTGGCGCTGTGCGGTGGCACAGGCGTGGCTCGGACGGCCGAACGCTCCGCCACGCACGCGGTGCCGAACACGGCCGCCCCCTCCCTCCAGGGCAAGGGGAACGCCTTCCTCCCCCGTGGCGGGAGCGAGCGGGGCTTCCGCCACGATGGCCGCGCGGCCGATTCCGGGAGTCCGGAGCGGACCAATCGCGGTCGTGAACCAGTCATTCTGTCCACTGACATGACCATGGGACTGACCACCGGCAACCGCAACGGTATCGCCACCTCGGTTCCGGACATCGACGACGCCTACGCGTTCGCCCTTGCCGTCGCGCACCGTCTCGACGTTCGGGGCGTCGTCGTGACCATGGGGAACTCGATGGTCAAGCCCTCGATGGTCACCGCCCGAGCCACCGCGAAGGCGCTCGGTTCCCGGGTGCCCGTGGTCCAGGGAGCGAACGTCTGGCTGCCGGTTCGGCCCCAGGAGACCACCGGCGGGGCGGACCTCACCGACACCTGCGTCAACGACGGCGTCCGGTTCATGGCCGAACAACTGCGCCGAACCCGGGGACTGACGATCCTCGCCATCGGACCACTGACCGACGTGGCCTGCCTCAGCATGAATTACCCGGCGGAAGCCCGGCACATCAAACGGGTCGTCGCACTGGTCGGCAGCAAACCGACGACACCCCTGGAACTGTTCGGTCATCCGGCGGTGGACTTCAACTACATCATGGACCCACGCGCGGAGGCGGTCGTACTGGAGCAGACGTCGATCCCGTTCACCGCCATCAACTTCGAGCTGTCGTCCCTCGCGCCGATCCCGCTCGCCCGGTTGCGGGCGCTGGCCACCAGCCCGGACCCGCTCGCCCGTTTCTTCGGACGGTCTTCACAGCCTCTTGTGGCCGAGTTGGCGGCGGCCGGCTTCCCGGCCAAGCCCATCTTCGACGCGGCCGTCGTATGGCACCTGATCCGCCCCGAGGACCACGTCTGCCGGCAGGTCGGTTTCCGACTGAGAACGGGATCACCGGCGATCACCCAGGCCGACGACGACAACGTCACCGACTGGTTCTCCCCCGAGTTCACCGACACCCGACGCGTCACCGCGTGCACGGGCTTCACGAGTCGACGGGCCGCGGCGGAATTCCAGCACGCCGTCCTGGCAGCCGTTCACGGAGCGGTGCGCTGAGGACACACCCCGCCGATCAGGTCTGAGTGGAGGGGGAGAGGCCCGCATCCAGGCCCTCCTCCGGCTGGCCCGTCCGCCGCGTCGAGGATTCGCGGGCGGGCGGCCTTCTCGGTCCGTCGCGGCCGCGTACGGGCTCCGCAACACGCGCCGGGGCCGGGCAGGAGGTGTCCTGCCCGGCCCCGGCGAGCCCCGATGCCGACGGCGACCCGTGGACCGGATCAGTGCCAGCGGTGCCCGCGGCGGTCGTGGTCGCCGAAGGGGCCGTCCCAGCCGTGCCGGTGGCCGTAGCGCCGGCCGTCGTCGCGGTGGTCCCAGCCGTGCCGGTGGTCACGGCCCCAGCGGTCGCCGGGGTACGGGAAGTGCCGCAGGTCGGTGGAGACGGCACGGTGCGGGCGGGCGGCGGGCCGGCCCACGGCGGCGGCCGGCAGGGCGGCCGCGCCCACGACGGCGGCGGCCAGGACGGTGGCGGCGGTCAGTCTGCGGACAGAGGCGAGAACGGACACGAGGTCCCCCTTCACAAGGGTGTGGAGCGCGTTGGCGACCGGTCGGCCGCACGTGCACACCCTGCGACCCGCGCCCCGGCCGACGCGGGAGACGCGCGGACCCCATTACGGATATAAGAGACTTCTGTGACAGTCGCCTGTAGCAACCATTTATGTCGTGAATTTGCCCTTTTCCTGCGGTTTCGCCTCTCCGCGCGCCCTCGCGCTCACCCGAAAGTGAGTAACAGCGCGTGCGCCGGTCGGACGCCCCCGGCGCGCGGTGCCTGTCTCTCAGCGGTCGAGCGCCGGAAGTTCCGCGAGGCCGGTCTCGGTGAGGATCCGCTCGACGGTCTCCGCCAGTCCGCTGTCGGCCCCGATGACGGTCTCCACCCCGCCGGGCAGCAGGTCACGCGGCCGGTACCACTCCCGCAGCCGCGCCTCGTCGACCTCGTCCGCGATCGGCTTGGTCGCATGGCGTGCCAGGGTCTCGGCGAAGGGCACGTCCAGGTAGTAGCCGTACGTCGGCCCGCGGTGGCCGGCGCGCAGCCGGGCGAGCATCGCGCCGTAGCGGCCGGAGTCCAGGATGCCCTCCACGACGACGTGGTAGCCGGCGTCCAGCGCGTACCGGGCGGTCAGCTCGATCAGCCCGATGTTCGCCGCCCCCGGCCGGTCCCGCTCGCGCAGTACGCTCCGGCGCAGATTGTCCTGTCCGACCAGCGCGAGGCCCCGCCCGAACCGCTCCCGCACACCCGCCGCGACCGACGACTTGCCCGAGGCGCTGTTGCCGCGCAGCACGATCAGCCGCGTCCGCTCGTCACCCACCCGCATGCCCGCAGGCTATCGGCGGGGAGCCTCACGCGGGCGGTGTCCAGGTGAAGCGCGGGGAGCGGCGTTCCAGGAAGGCGGCCACGCCCTCGGCGGTGTCGTCGGCGGTGCGGGCCTGCTCCGTCCAGTGCGCCTCCCGGTCCTCGCGGCCGTTCGCGAACTCCTTGGCGGCGGCCTGGGTGAGCCCGGAGCGGGAGACGAGCGTCCGTGTCAACTCGGCGAGGCGCTTGTCGAGTTCGCCCTCCGGCAGCACCTCGTCCACCAGGCCGGTGCGCAGCGCGCGCTCGGTGTCGATCAACTCGGCCGTGAACAAAAGGTACTTGGCGGTCGACGGGCCCACCAGCGACACCAGCCGCCGGGTCGAGGAGGAGGGGTAGACGATGCCGAGCCGTGCCGGGGTGACCCCGAACAGGGCGCCCTCCTCGGCCAGTCGGAGGTCGCAGGCCGCCGCGAGCTGCACCCCGCCGCCCACGCAGTAGCCGCGCACGGCGGCCACGGTGGGCTTCGGGAAGGCGGCCAGCGCCTCCTCCGCCGCCACCGCGAGCCCCTGCGCGGGTCCGGCCGATCCCCGCAGTGTGGAGATGTCCGCGCCCGCGCAGAAGGTCTCGCCCTCGCCGGTCAGCACCAGCACCCGTACCCCGGGATCGCGTGCGAGTTCAGCCAGCAGCGGTGGCAGGGCCCGCCACATGCCGGCGGTCATGGCGTTGCGCTTGGCCGGATTGCCGATCGAGACCGTGGCGACGGAGTCGGTGACCTGGTGGGACAGCTGGGGCTCCATGCGCCGGATGCTATCCGCCCGCCCCGGAGTTACGACACCGCCTCCGAGGGGGACAAAAAGGGATAGAGGACGGTTGTGAAGATAATTCATGTGATTCGGTGCAATCCGCGTGATCGGCGTAATCAGGCAATCGGCTCAATCAGCTCAATCAGCTCAATCGGCGGAATCGGCGGATTCCCGAGGAGGTGGCGATGGCCAGGGCGCGAAGGTCCAAGGACAGGGCGACGTCGATGCGCCGGGGGTTCGGCCTGCTCGCGGTGCTCGGTGTGATCCTCGTCCTCGCCGGACTCGTCGGGCTCGTCTACACCGGGGTCGCCACGCTCACCTCGATGCTGCTGTTCGGCTGGCTGCTGCTGATCGGCGGGATCGTCGGCCTGCTGCACGCGATCCAGGCCCGGGGCACCGACTACTTCTGGCTCGGGGTGATCGTGGCCGCGCTGAACATCGCGGCCGGCGTCGTCGTCATCCGGGTGCCGCACGCGGCCGCCGCCGCGCTCACCATGTTCGCCGCGCTGCTGTTCCTGTCCGCCGGCCTCTTCCGGATGGTCGGCAGCATCGTCGTACGCGGCCCCCAGTTCGGCTGGACCCTGCTGCTCGGCGTCTTCGACCTGCTGCTCGGCGTCCTGGTCCTCGCCCACTGGCCCAGCAGCAGCCAGTACGTCATCGGCGCCTTCTTCTCGCTCGCCCTGCTCTTCGACGGCCTCGGCCTGATCGCCGCCGGCTACGGAGGCCGCCGGATCGTCGGCCTCGTCAGCGAGCAGCGGTAGGCATGAGAACAGTCCGACACGTGACGTTGTCATAAGCAGTCGGTCAAAAGGCGCTCGATACCCGGCGACTTCTGATCAGATGTCCGATGCCGAGCCGGTCGTTACCAACACTCGACGCGTGGTGACAATCGAGCGCGAGGGTGGCGACCGGACGATGGACAACCACGGGCGCGGGGACGACCCGCGCCCAGCGGAGGGCGCCGACGAGCGGACGCCCCACCCACTGCCGTACGAGGGTGTCTGGCGGTTCACCGCGGCCGCGGTGGACGCCTCGGTCCCGCAGGCCCGGCACGCGGTGCGGGACCTGCTGCTGCGCCAGGGCGTGCCGGTCTCCGAGGAACTGGCGCAGGGCCTGCTGCTGATCGTCTCCGAGCTGGTCACGAACGCCGTGAGGCACGCCGCGCTGCTGTCGCCCGTGCTGGCCGTGGAGGTCGCGGTCGGCGCCGAGTGGGTGAGGGTGTCCGTGGAGGACAACCACCCCTACCGCCCGACGGCGCTGGAGGCCGATCACGGCCGGACCGGCGGACGGGGGCTGCTCCTGGTGCGCGAGGTGGCCCGGGAGGCGGGCGGGGTGGTCGACGTGGAACACACCGCGAGCGGCGGCAAGGTGATCTGGGCCGCCCTGCCGCTCAAGCCCGCGTACCCCTGAGGTTCACGCACCGGACGCGGTGAGGGGGCCTCACCAGCCCGCAGCCGGGCCCGTCAGCTCACGGACCGCGGGGCGGGCCGCGTCCAGCACCGTCATGAACCACGCCGAGAACGGGTCCCGGGCATGCCGCTCGGCCAGCTCCTGCGCGGTCACGAAGGCGGTCGCGGCGACTTCCTGCGGGTCCGCCGCGGGCGGCGTCTGCACCAGTCCGACGAACAGGTGGTTGAACTCCTGCTCCACCAGGCCCGAGGCCGGGTCCGGGTGGTTGTAGCGCACGGTGCCCGCCTCGGCCAGCAGCGAGGGGGACACGCCCAGCTCCTCGTACGTCCGCCGGGCGGCGGCCGCGAACGGCGCCTCACCGGGGTAGGGGTGGCCGCAGCAGGTGTTGGACCACACGCCGGGGGAGTGGTACTTGCCGAGCGCCCGCTGCTGGAGCAGCAGCCGGCCCTGCTCGTCGAAGAGGAACACCGAGAACGCGCGGTGCAGCTGCCCCGGCGCCTGATGGGCCGCGAGCTTCTCGGCGGTGCCGATGGTCACGCCCTTCTCGTCGACGAGTTCCAGCAGGATCGCCTGAGCGGCGCCGTTCGTCGAGCTGTGCGTCTCGGTGGCAGGTGTGATCGGCATACCTATCCTTCGCCTCGTTCTTCGCCCCCCAAGTCTGCCGTACGAATCCGGCACTCCCGGCACTTCCCGGCACACCCGCATGTCAGAGCGTGCGACGGTGCCGGAAGGGGGACCCGGTAGATCATCGTGCCCTCGGGTCGCGGGAGGGAACCGTCCGGTTGCTATCGAACGGATGAACTGATTCCGTGCCGGGAGAACCGGTCCGCGCCGGTGGTCCGGCACCGGCGGGCCGCCGCCGGCTCAGTGGCAGAGCCGCGCCTCGTGCTCCGCGTGTCCGCCGGGCTCCAGCTGGAAGGTGCAGTGCTCCACGTCGAAGTGCGTGCCGATGCAGCCCTGGAGTTCGTGCAGCATCTTCTCGTGCCCGATGGCGTTGAGCACCTCCGAGCTGACCACCACGTGCGCGGACATCACCGGCATGCCCGAGGTGATCGTCCAGGCGTGCAGATCGTGTACGTCCTCCACGCCGTCCAGCGCCAGGATGTGCGCCCGGACCTCCGCCATGTCGACGTTCTTGGGCGCGGCCTCCAGGAGCACGTCCAGCGTCTCCCGCAGCAGCTTCAGCGTCCTCGGGACGATCATCAGCCCGATGGCGATCGAGGCGATCGGGTCGGCGGCCTTGAAGCCGGTGAGGAGGATCACGGCGGCCGAGATCATCACCGCGACCGAGCCCAGCGCGTCGGCGGCGACCTCCAGGAAGGCGCCGCGCACGTTCAGGCTCTCCTGCTGGCCGCGCATCAGCAGGGTGAGCGAGATGGAGTTCGCGACCAGGCCGATCGCGCCGAACACGATCATCAGACCGCCGTGGGTGTCCGCGGGGGTGACGAACCGCTGGACCGCCTCGTACAGGACGTAGCCGCCGACGCCGAGCAGCAGCAGGCAGTTGGCCAGCGCGGCGAGGATCTCGGCGCGGGCGTAGCCGAAGGTGCGGTTCGCGCTCGCCGGGCGGTTGGCGAAGTGGATCGCCAGCAGCGCCATGCCGAGGCCCACCCCGTCGGTCGCCATGTGCGCGGCGTCCGCGATCAGCGCGAGCGAGTCCGCGAGGAGCCCGCCGGCGATCTCCACCACCATGATCGTCAGCGTGATGCAGAGGGCGATCCGCAGCCTGCCGCGGTAGGCGGCCGCGGCCGTGCCCGTGGGCGGCGCATGGGTGTGCGCATGCCCGTGATCGTGCCCAGCCCCCATGGCGGAACCGTCCTTCCGTGGTCGTCCGGAGGCCCAGTGAACTACGGGCGGGGGGTATGGGGCAACGCGGTACTGAACACCGTTGTCATGTGCCCTGACCTGCGGAAACGATCCGCTGGTCAGGGCGCTGCGGGCTACTTCCCGTGGTGCAGCAGCCAGCCCTCCCAGGCCGAGCCGACCATCTCGTGGACGTCGCGGCGGGCGCGCCAGCCCAGTTCCCGGGCGGCGCGTTCGGCCGAGGCGACCGCTCGGGGCGCGTCGCCGGGCCGGCGGGGTTCCACGACCGGTTCCCGGCGGTCGCCGCAGACCTCGCCGATGACCGTGATCAGCTCCCGGACCGAGACGCCCTCGCCGCGGCCGATGTTCAGCGTCAGATCGCCGGCCGCGGCGTCCCCGGCGAGCCGGCGCGCCGCGGCGAGGTGGGCCTCGGCGAGGTCGGCCACGTGGATGTAGTCCCGTACGCAGGTGCCGTCCGGCGTCGGGTAGTCGTCGCCGAAGATCCGGGGCGCCTCGTCGCGGGTGAGCCGGTCGAAGACCATCGGCACGATGTTGAACACCCCGGTGTCCGCGAGCTCCGGCGCGGCGGCGCCCGCCACGTTGAAGTAGCGCAGGCACACGGTGGAGATCCCGTACGCCCGCCCGGCCGCCCGGACCAGCCACTCGCCCGCCAGTTTGGTCTCCCCGTAGGGGTTGACCGGGGCGCAGGGGGTGTCCTCGGTGATCAGGTCCACGTCCGGGTTGCCGTACACCGCGGCGGAGGAGGAGAACAGCAGCCGGCGGACGTCCGACGCGGCCATGGCGTCCAGCAGGGTGGCGAGGCCGCCGACGTTCTCCCGGTAGTACCGGGTGGGCTCGGCGACGGACTCGGCGACCTGCTTGCGGGCGGCGAGGTGGACCACGCCGGTGACGCCGTGCTCGGTGAAGACCTCGCGCAGACGGGGGCCGTCGAGGGTGGAGCCGGTGACGAGCGGGACGTCGGAGGGGAGGCGCGAGGGTACGGCGGCGGAGAGGTCGTCCAGTACGACGACCTTCTCGCCGGCGCCGGTCATGGCGCGTGCCACATGCGCCCCGATGTATCCGGCACCGCCGGTGATCAGCCACGTCATGGTCCCCCACCCTATGCTCCGCGGGGCGGCCGATCAGGTCGGTGCCCGCCGCCCGGCGGCACGGCTGCCCGCGGCCGCGAGGGACCGCGGGCGGCGGTAGCCCTCGGCGACCGGTCGCGTACCCCTCGTCCACCCGCGTGTCCCGGATGCCCGGGTCTGCGGCCACGGTTTGTGGGGGCGGGGCGGGATCGCTCATGATGATCACGGCAAAGGGCGGGACCCCGGACGCGGGCCGGTCCGTGAACGGCCGGTGAACACGGGCTTCGGTTCATCCGATACCCTCTGCCGACATGCCGACCGGGTGCCGCAGGCAAGGGGCGCCCCATCATGCAGAAGACCGGTGCCGACGCGCCGGCACCCAGGGAGTGAGTTCGGTTGCCGACCGCCATCGTCACCGGTCAGCCGGTCCCCGGATCGTCGCTCGAGAGCGATCTGCGGTCCCTCGGCTTCGACGTCCGGATGGCGGAGAGCGCCGCCGCGGCCGAGGCCCTGCTCGCGGCCTCTCCCGCCGGTGACCGCGTGGCCGTGGTCGACGCCGCATTCGTCGGCCATGTGCACGCCCTGCGGCTCGGCCTGACCGACCCCCGCTTCCCGCTCGCAGCCGTCCCCGGAGCCGTCACCGCCCAGCCTGCCGCCCGGCAGGCGCTGACCCGCGCCGTGGCCCGCGAGACCTCCTCGGGCGGCGGCACCGCGGTCGCCGTCGACAGCCTGGCCGACCGGATCGTCACCGAGCTGGACGCCGACGGCAGCGAGGTGCACCGCCCCGAGCTGGGCAGCCTCGTCGCCGTCGTGCCCGCCGACCCGCAGGCCCGCAACGAGGCGCGGCAGGCCGTCGCCGCCGTGGACGACGAGGCCGTACGCCTGAGGTCGGCCGTGAAGTCCCGTGACGGCTTCTTCACCACCTACTGCGTCAGCCCGTACTCGCGCTACCTCGCCCGCTGGTGCGCGCGCCGCGGCCTGACCCCGAACCAGGTCACCACCGCCTCGCTGCTCACCGCGCTGATCGCGGCCGGCTGCGCGGCCACCGGCACCCGCGGCGGTTTCATAGCCGCCGGCGTGCTGCTGATCGCCTCCTTCGTGCTGGACTGCACCGACGGCCAGCTCGCCCGCTACGCCCTGAAGTACTCCACCCTCGGCGCCTGGCTCGACGCCACCTTCGACCGGGCCAAGGAATACGCCTACTACGCCGGTCTCGCCCTGGGCGCGGCCCGCGGCGGCCACGACGACGTATGGGCCCTCGCGCTCGGCGCGATGGTCCTGCAGACCTGCCGGCACGTGGTCGACTTCTCCTTCAACGAGGCCAACCACGACGCCACCGCCAACACCAGCCCCACCGCCGCCCTCTCCGACAAGCTGGACAGCGTCGGCTGGACGGTCTGGGTGCGCCGGATGATAGTGCTGCCGATCGGCGAACGGTGGGCGATGATCGCGGTCCTGACCGCCTTCACCACCCCGCGGATCACCTTCTACGCGCTGCTCGTCGGCTGCGCCTTCGCCGCCACGTACACCACCGCGGGCCGGGTGCTGCGCTCGCTGACCCGCAAGGCGCACCGCACCGACCGCGCGGCACGGGCGCTGGCCGACCTGGCCGACTCCGGCCCGCTCACCGAGGCGGTCGTGCGGGTCGCCCGGCGCGGTCTGCCCGGCCTCGCCGTCCCCGTCGTCGCCCTGCTCGGCGGCGCCGCGGTCGTCGCCTGCTCGGCCTTCTGCGGCTACGGCTCCGTGGTGCCGGTGATCGGCGCCCTGGTCTACGTCCTCACCTCGGCCCTCGCCGTCGCCCGCCCGCTCAAGGGCGCCCTCGACTGGCTGGTCCCGCCGTTCTTCCGCGCCGCCGAGTACGGCACCGTCCTCGCCCTCGCGGTCAAAGCGGGCGTGAACGGGGCGCTTCCCGCGGCTTTCGGGCTGGTGGCGGCGGTCGCCTACCATCACTACGACACGGTGTACCGCATCCGCGGCAACGCCGGAGCGCCGCCGGCCTGGCTGGTGCGCTCCATAGGGGGGCACGACGGGCGCACCCTGCTCGTCACCGTCCTGGCCGCGGCACTCACCGCCGCGCAGTTCACGGCCGCGCTCACGGTGCTCGCCGTGGTCGTCGCCCTGGTGGTGCTCGCGGAGAGCATCCGGTTCTGGGTGTCCGCAGGGGCACCCGCCGTACACGATGAAGGAGAAACCGCATGATCGGCCTCGTGCTGGCGGCCGGCGCCGGACGGCGTCTGCGCCCCTACACGGACACCCTGCCCAAGGCGCTGGTGCCGGTGGGGCCCGCGGGCATGGAGGGCGAGCCCACGGTTCTCGACCTCACCCTCGGCAACTTCGCCCGGATCGGGCTGACCGAGGTCGCGGTCATCGTCGGCTACCGCAAGGAGGCCGTCTACGCCCGCCAGGCCGCCCTGGAGGAGAAGTACGGCCTCAAGCTCACCCTGATCGACAACGACAAGGCCGAGGAGTGGAACAACGCCTACTCCCTGTGGTGCGGGCGCGACGCGCTCAAGGACGGTGTGATCCTCGCCAACGGCGACACCGTGCACCCGGTCTCGGTGGAGGAGACGCTGCTGGCCGCGCGCGGCGGGGGCAAGAAGATCATCCTCGCGCTGGACACCGTGAAGTCCCTGGCGGACGAGGAGATGAAGGTCGTCGTCGGCCCGGACGGGGGCATGACGAGGATCACCAAGCTGATGGACCCGGCCGAGGCGACCGGTGAGTACATCGGCGTGACGCTGATCGAGGGCGACGCGGCCGAGGCGCTGGGCGACGCGCTGAAGACGGTCTGGGAGACCGACCCGCAGCAGTTCTACGAGCACGGCTACCAGGAGCTGGTCGACCGTGGCTTCCGCATCGACGTGGCGCCCATCGGCGACGTCGACTGGGTCGAGATCGACAACCACGACGACCTGGCCAAGGGGCGGGAGATCGCGTGCCGCTACTGACCCGGCTGATCCCCTCGCCGGTCGTCGTGGACATCCGCCCGGGTGCCCTGGACGACCTGGCCGGTGTCCTCGCCGACGAGCGCGTCTCCCAGTCCGGCCGCCTCGCCGTCGCGGTCAGCGGCGGCTCCGGCGCCCAGCTGCGCGAGCGCCTCGCCCCCTCGCTGCCCGGTGCCTCCTGGTACGAGGTGGGCGGCGGCACCCTGAACGACGCCATCCGGCTGGCCGGCGAGATGAAGTCCGGCCACTACGACGCGGTGGTCGGACTCGGCGGCGGCAAGATCATCGACTGCGCCAAGTTCGCGGCGGCCCGTATCGGCCTGCCCCTGGTCGCCGTGCCCACGAACCTCGCGCACGACGGCCTGTGCTCGCCGGTCGCCACGCTCGACAACGACGCGGGGCGCGGCTCGTACGGCGTGCCCAACCCGATCGCCGTCGTCATCGACCTGGACGTGATCCGCGCCGCCCCGGCCCGCTTCGTCCGGGCCGGTATCGGCGACGCCATCTCCAACATCAACGCGATCGCGGACTGGGAGCTGTCCCACCGGGTCAACGGCGAGAAGATCGACGGTCTCGCCGCGGCCATGGCCCGCCAGGCGGGCGAGGCGGTGCTGCGGCACCCGGGCGGCATCGGCGACAACGGCTTCCTCCAGGTGCTCGCCGAGGCACTGGTCCTCAGCGGCATCTCGATGTCGATCTCCGGTGACTCCCGGCCCTCCTCCGGTTCCTGCCACGAGATCAACCACGCCTTCGACCTGCTGTTCCCGAAGCGCGCCGCCGCCCATGGCGAGCAGTGCGGGCTCGGCGCGGCCTTCGCCATGTATCTGCGCGGGGCCCACGAGGAGGCCGGGCACACCGCCCAGGTGCTGCGCCGGCACGGGCTTCCGGTGCTGCCGGAGGAGATCGGATTCACCGTGGACGAGTTCGTCCGCGCCGTGGAGTTCGCGCCGGAGACCCGGCCCGGCCGCTACACCATCCTCGAACACCTCGACCTCAAGCCGAACCAGATCAAGGACATCTACGCCGACTATGTCAAGGCCATCGGTAGCTGAACTCCGTCCGGTCGTCCACCCCGCCGGGGTGAAGGACCGGCGCAGCGGTGAGCACTGGGCGGGACGCCTCTACATGCGTGAGGTGTCCCTTCGTATCGACCGCTACCTGGTGAACACCAGGGTCACGCCCAACCAGCTCACCTACCTGATGACCCTGTGCGGTGTACTCGCGGCCCCGGCCCTGCTGGTGCCGGGGATCACGGGCGCGGTCCTCGGCGTGGTCGCCACCCAGCTGTACCTGCTGCTGGACTGCGTCGACGGCGAGATCGCCCGCTGGCGGGGGCAGTACTCCCTCGCCGGTGTCTATCTGGACCGGGTGGGCGCCTACCTCACCGACGCGGCCGTGCTGGTCGGCCTCGGGCTGCGCGCGGCCGACCTGTGGGGCACCGGCCGCATCGACTGGCTGTGGGCCTTCCTCGGCACCCTGGCCGCACTCGGCGCGATCCTGATCAAGGCGGAGACCGACCTGGTCGGCGTCGCCCGGCACCAGACGGGCAAGCCACCGGTGCAGGAGGCCGCCGCCGAGCCGCGCTCCTCCGGGATGGCGCTGGCCCGCCGTGCCGCCTCGGCGCTGAAGTTCCACCGGCTCATCCTCGGCATCGAGGCCTCGCTGCTGATCGTGCTGCTCGCCATCGCGGACCAGATCCGCGGTGACCTGTTCTTCACCCGGCTCGGCACCGCCGTCCTCGCCGGCATCGCGCTGCTGCAGACGCTGCTGCACCTGGTGTCCATCCTCGCCTCCAGCAGGCTGAAGTGAGCGCGGCCATGCGGGTCGGCGCCGTCGTCATCACCATGGGCAACCGGCCCGAGGAACTGCGGGCCCTGCTCGACTCGGTCGCCGAGCAGGACGGTGACCGAGTCGAGGTGGTGGTCGTCGGCAACGGCTCCCCGGTGCCCGACGTCCCCGAGGGCGTGCGCACCGTCGAGCTGCCGGAGAACCTGGGCATCCCGGGCGGCCGCAACGTCGGCATCGAGGCGTTCGGCCCCGGCGGCCAGGACGTCGACATCCTGCTCTTCCTGGACGACGACGGCCTGCTCGCCCGGCACGACACCGCCGAGCTGTGCCGCCGGGCGTTCGCCGCCGATCCGGAGCTGGGCATCATCAGCTTCCGCATCGCCGATCCCGAGACCGGCGAGACCCAGCGCCGCCACGTGCCCCGGCTGCGGGCCTCGGACCCGATGCGCTCCTCGCGGGTGACCACCTTCCTGGGCGGCGCCAACGCGGTGCGCACCAAGGTGTTCGCCGAGGTAGGCGGGCTGCCCGACGAGTTCTTCTACGCCCATGAGGAGACCGATCTGGCCTGGCGGGCGCTGAACGCCGGCTGGCTGATCGACTACCGCTCCGACATGGTGCTGTTCCACCCGACGACCGCGCCCTCGCGGCACGCCGTCTACCACCGCATGGTGGCCCGCAACCGTGTCTGGCTCGCCCGGCGCAACCTCCCGGCCCCGCTGGTACCCGTCTACCTGGGCGTCTGGCTGCTGCTCACGCTGGCCCGCCGCCCCTCGCGTCCTGCCCTCGCGGCCTGGTTCGGCGGCTTCAAGGAAGGCTGGACCACGTCCTGCGGCCCGCGCCGTCCGATGCGCTGGCGCACGGTCTGGCGGCTCACCCGGCTGGGCCGTCCTCCGGTCATCTGAGAAGCTTCTTACCTGAACAGCAAGCTTCTTACTGAGAGAGTCCGGGTTCTTACTCGTGAGTCACACAACGCATGACGCCGGTGTCGCGGTGGGCGCGATACCGGCGCCCGACGAGGGGCTGACGCCGGCCGAGCTGGCCGCCAGGTACGGGCTCGCCGTCAGCGGCGCCCGCCCCTCGCTGGTGGAGTACGTCCGTCAGCTGTGGAGCCGGCGCCACTTCATCCTCGCCTTCTCGCAGGCGAAGCTGACGGCGCAGTACAGCCAGGCCAAGCTCGGCCAGCTGTGGCAGGTCGCCACCCCGCTGCTGAACGCGGCCGTGTACTACTTCATCTTCGGTGTCATCCTGCACGCCAGCCGCGGCCTGTCCCCTGACGTGTACATCCCGTTCCTGGTCACCGGCGTCTTCGTGTTCACCTTCACGCAGAGTTCGGTCATGTCGGGCGTGCGCGCCATCTCCGGGAACCTCGGCCTCGTGCGCGCCCTGCACTTCCCGCGTGCCTCGCTGCCCGTCTCCTTCTCGCTCCAGCAGCTCCAGCAGCTGCTGTTCTCGATGATCGTGCTGTTCATCGTGGCGATCGGTTTCGGCAGCTACCCCGGCATGTCCTGGCTGCTGATCGTGCCGGTGCTGGCGCTCCAGTTCCTGTTCAACACCGGCCTCGCGCTGATCGTGGCCCGCATGGGCGCCAAGACGCCGGACATGGCGCAGCTGATGCCGTTCGTGCTGCGCACCTGGATGTACACCTCCGGTGTGATGTTCTCCATCAGCGCGATGATGACGGACCGCCCGGAGTGGGCGGTGCGGCTGCTCCAGGTCAATCCGGCCGCGATCTACATGGACCTGATGCGTTTCGCGCTGATCGACGGCTACGGCGCCTCGAACCTGCCCCCGCACGTGTGGGCGATCGCGGTGTTCTGGGCCGTGGCGGTCTTCGCCGGCGGCTTCGTGTACTTCTGGAAGGCGGAGGAGCGGTACGGCCGTGGCTGAGCAGAACGCCGAGCAGAACCCCCAGCAGGGCACCACGGAGACCGGTGAGCGCCGCCCGACGGTCATCGCGGACGATCTGCACATCGTCTACCGGGTCAACGGCGCCAAGACCGGCAAGGGCAGCGCGACGGCCGCCCTCAGCCGGATCCTCAAGCGCGGCGAGGAGCGCGGGGTGCGCAAGGTGCACGCCGTGCGCGGGGTCTCCTTCGTCTCCTACCGCGGCGAGGCCATCGGTCTGATCGGCTCCAACGGCTCCGGCAAGTCCACCCTGCTGCGCGCCATCGCCGGGCTGCTGCCCGCGGAGAAGGGCAGGGTGTACACCGACGGCCAGCCCTCCCTGCTGGGCGTGAACGCGGCCCTGATGAACGACCTGACCGGCGAGCGCAACGTCATCCTGGGCGGTCTCGCCATGGGCATGTCGCGCGAGCAGATCAAGGAGCGCTACCAGGGCATCGTCGACTTCTCGGGGATCAACGAGAAGGGCGACTTCATCACCCTGCCGATGCGCACCTACTCCTCCGGTATGGCCGCGCGGCTGCGTTTCTCGATCGCCGCCGCCAAGGACCACGACGTCCTCATGATCGACGAGGCCCTCGCCACCGGTGACCGGAAGTTCCAGAAGCGCTCCGAGGAACGCATCCGGGAACTGCGCAAGGAGGCCGGTACGGTCTTTCTGGTCAGCCACAACAACAAGTCCATCCGTGACACCTGCAACCGCGTGCTGTGGCTGGAGCGCGGCGAGCTGCGCATGGACGGGCCGACCGAAGAGGTGCTCAAGGAGTACGAGAAGTTCACGGGCAAGTGAACTGTTTCGGCCAGGGCCCCGCCGGCGACCTTCCGGCGGGGCCCCGCGTCCGCAAAGGAACCGTCAACTCCCAAGGCTGTCAGGAATCTTGACGCCGATCGGTGTGTTGTTGTGATCTGCGGGACACCCCCTCGAACCTCGATGCGTTGTACAACGTAAGCTGTACCGGTGCCGGAAAGCGGCAAGTGGGGCGATAATGCGCGACATCCCGCGCCGGATCACGCCCCGCTAATTGCCGGGCGGCGTGTCCGAAATAGTGTGTATTGGGTCGGCAGTGTAGAACGGGAGATGTGACGGCAATGGCTACGGAAACTCCCCAGCTCAACGCAGCATGTGCCGTTGCCGCCCAGGGCGTCGCCCGATGACGGGCACCAGAACGGCGCCGGACCCGGAACGCGCCACCCTCGACAAGGCCGCGAGCGAGAACTTCCCCGTGGCCCCCTTCTTCCTGCCCCGCGCCTGGCGCGACGACCTCATGGCGGTCTACGGCTTCGCCCGGCTGGTCGACGACATCGGAGACGGCGACCTCGCCCCCGGCGGAGCCGACGCCGAACTGCTCGGCGTGTCGGCCACCGAGGCCGGCGACCGGCTGCTGCTGCTCGACGCCTTCGAGGCCGACCTGCGCCGGGTCTTCGACGGCACCCCGGGCCATCCCCTGCTGCGCCGGCTCCAGCCCGTCGTACGGCGCCGGGCGCTCACCCCCGAGCCGTTCCTCGGCCTGATCGCCGCCAACCGCCAGGACCAGCTCGTCTCCCGGTACGAGACGTACGACGACCTCCTCGCCTACTGCGAACTGTCCGCCAACCCCGTCGGCCGCCTCGTCCTCGCCGTCACCGGCACCTCGACCCCCGAGCGGATCCGTCTGTCCGACGCGATCTGCACCGCGCTGCAGATCGTGGAACACCTCCAGGACGTCGCCGAGGACTTCGGCCGCGACCGGATCTACATTCCGGCCGAGGACATGAAGCGCTTCCACGTCACGGAAACGGATCTGTCCGCGAAAACCGCGGGCGCACCGATGCGCGCCCTGGTTGCATACGAAGCGCAACGCGCCCGCGATCTGCTGAATGAAGGCGCCCCCCTGGTGGGTAGCGTCCACGGCAGGTTGAAGCTGCTGCTCGCAGGGTTCGTGGCGGGGGGAAGGGCGGCGGTCCGCGCGATCGCCGCCGCCGAATACGACGTACTTCCCGGCCCGCCCAAACCAGGCAAGGTCCAGTTGCTGCGTGAGGCGGGCGTGATTCTGCGAGGAGAGGGGTGATCCGGACCGTGGAGTCTGCGTCGCACGTGTCCGCACCGGTGCTCGCCGCCTACCGCTACTGCGAGACGGTGACCGGACAGCAGGCCCGTAACTTCGCGTACGGCATCAGGCTGCTGCCCACACCGAAGCGGCGCGCCATGTCGGCGCTGTACGCGTTCTCACGGCGTGTCGACGACATCGGCGACGGCGATCTGGCCGACGACGTGAAGGTGGCGCGGCTCAAGGAGACCCGGGCCCTGCTCGCCCGGATCCGGGAGGGCCGCGTCGAGGAGGACGACACCGACCCGGTGGCCGTCGCCCTCACGCACGCCGCCGAGGCCTTCCCGATCCCGCTCGGCGGCCTGGACGAGCTGATCGACGGCGTCGAGATGGACACGCGCGGGGAGACCTACGAGACCTGGGACGACCTGAAGGTCTACTGCCGGTGTGTCGCCGGTGCCATCGGCCGCCTCTCGCTCGGCGTGTTCGGCACCGAACCGGGCGCCGGCGGCGCCGAGCGCGCCGCCGAGTACGCCGACACGCTCGGGCTCGCGCTCCAGCTCACCAACATCCTCCGGGACGTCCGCGAGGACGCCCAGGGCGGCCGTACCTATCTGCCCGCCGACGACCTGGCCAAGTTCGGCTGCTCCGCCGGGTTCGAGCGGCCCACGCCGCCGGAGGGCTCCGACTTCGCCGGCCTCGTGCACTACGAGGTCCGCCGCGCCCGCGCCCTCTTCGCCGAGGGCTACCAGCTGCTGCCCATGCTCGACCGGCGCAGCGGCGCCTGCGTCGCCGCCATGGCCGGCATCTACCGCCGCCTCCTCGACCGCATCGCGCGCGACCCCGAGGCCGTGCTGCGCGGCCGGGTCTCGCTGCCCGGCCACGAGAAGGCGTACGTCGCGGTGCGCGGTCTGTCCGGCCTCGACACCCGGCAGGTCACCCGTCACGGCGCCGGGCGGTCCGTCGGGAGGCGCGTCTGATGGACCTCACCGGACCAGGTGACTTCGGCCGGGCAACCCCGCGCCACGGCGTGGCGTCCCTGACTGCGACGACCGTACGTGCACCGTTCAAGCAGCACGGCCGGCACGCACGGAAGGACGCACCATGAGCGACGGCGCACGCCCCGCACCGGGACAGCGCACCCCCGCGGGCGCGGCACGCGGCGCCGTCGTGATCGGCGGCGGCCTCGCCGGCGTCACCGCGGCGCTCGCCCTCGCCGACGCGGGCGTTCGCGTCACCCTGCTCGAAGCGCGGCCCAGGCTGGGCGGCCTCGCCTTCTCCTTCCGGCGCGGCGAACTGACCGTCGACAACGGTCAGCACGTGTACCTGCGCTGCTGCACCGCCTACCGCTGGTTCCTCGACCGGATCGGCGGCGCGGCGCTGGCACCGATTCAGGACCGCCTGGACGTGCCCGTCGTGGACCTCGCCAAGCCCGAGGGCCGGCGGCTCGGCCGGCTGCGGCGCGACCCGCTGCCCGTACCCCTGCATCTGGGGCGCGGCCTGGCCGCCTACCCGCACCTCTCGCTCGCCGAGCGCGCCTCCGTCGGGCGGGCCGCGCTCGCGCTGAGGGATCTCGACCTCGCCGATCCGGCCCTGGACACCCAGGACTTCGGCAGCTGGCTGGCCGCCCACGGCCAGTCGGCGCGTGCCATCGAGGCCCTGTGGGACCTGGTCGGGGTCGCCACCCTCAACGCGGTCGCGGGGGAGTCCTCGCTGGGGCTCGCCGCGATGGTGTTCAAGACCGGTCTGCTCTCCGACCCGGGAGCGGCCGACATCGGCTGGGCCCACGTCCCGCTGGGCGAACTGCACGACCGGCTGGCGCGCAGGGCGCTCGACTCCGCGGGCGTGCGTACCGAGGTCCGTTCACGCGTCACCTCCGTCTCCGCCATGGAGAACGGCGGCTGGCGCGTCGAGGTTCCCGGCGAGCGTGTCGAAACCGACGCCGTCGTCCTCGCCGTACCCCAGCGCGAGGCGCACGGACTGCTGCCGCCCGGCGCCGTCGACGCCCCCGAGCGGCTGCTGGAGATCGGCACCGCCCCCATCCTCAACGTGCACGTGGTGTACGACCGCGAGGTGCTCGCGCGGCCCTTCTTCGCCGCCCTCGGCACCCCCGTGCAGTGGGTCTTCGACCGCACCCACGCCTCCGGACTGCGCTCGGGCCAGTACCTCGCGCTGTCCCAGTCGGCCGCGCGGGACGACATCGACCTCCCCGTCGCACGGCTCCGCGAGCGCTACGTCCCGGAGCTGGAGAAACTCATTCCGGGAACGCGCGACGCCGTGATCCGGGACTTCTTCGTGACCCGGGAGCGCACGGCGACGTTCGCGCCCGCCCCCGGCGTCGGGCGTCTGCGCCCCGGCGCCCGCACCAAGGCATCCGGCCTGTACCTGGCCGGAGCGTGGACCGCCACCGGGTGGCCCGCGACCATGGAGAGTGCGGTCCGCAGCGGAGTGAGCGCGGCCGACGCCGCGCTCCGCGCCCTGGGCCGGCCCCGCCCGAGCCGTCTCTTCGCCTTCGAGGAGGCGGCCTGATGCCTCATCGGCAGCCGGCGGCGGGCCCCCGCACCTTCGGTACCGCAACAAGAGGAGAGACTGTGCCCACTGTGCCCCCGGCCTCGACGGAGACCGCGGTGGACGTCACCGCGCTGCTGGAGCGCGGACGGACCCTGGCCACGCCGGTCCTGCGTGCGGCCGTCGACCGCCTCGCTCCTCCCATGGACACCGTCGCCGCCTACCACTTCGGCTGGATCGACGCCGCCGGCAACCCGGCCGACGGGGACGGCGGCAAGGCCGTGCGCCCCGCGCTCGCCGTGCTCTCCGCCGAGGTCACCGGCAGCGCGCCGGAGACCGGCGTCCCGGGCGCCGTCGCCGTCGAACTGGTCCACAACTTCTCGCTGCTGCACGACGACCTGATGGACGGCGACGAGCAGCGCCGCCACCGCGACACGGTCTGGAAGGTGCACGGACCCGCCCAGGCCATCCTGGTCGGCGACGCCCTGTTCGCGCTGGCCAACGAGGTGCTGCTGGAGCTCGGTTCGGTCGAGGCCGGCCGCGCCACCCGCCGGCTGACCACCGCGACCCGCGCCCTGATCGACGGTCAGGCCCAGGACATCTCCTACGAGCACCGCGACCGCGTCAGCGTCGAGGAGTGCCTGGAGATGGAGGGCAACAAGACCGGCGCGCTGCTCGCCTGCGCCTCCTCCATCGGTGCGGTCCTCGGCGGCGCCGACGACGCCACCGCCGACGCGCTGGAGCGCTACGGCTACCACCTCGGCCTCGCCTTCCAGGCCGTGGACGACCTGCTCGGCATCTGGGGCGACCCGGAGGCCACCGGCAAGCAGACCTGGAGCGACCTGCGCCAGCGCAAGAAGTCGCTGCCGGTGGTCGCCGCGCTCGCGGCCGGCGGACCCGCCTCCGAGCGGCTGGGCGAGATCCTCGCCGCCGACGCCAAGAGCAGCGACTTCGAGAACTTCTCCGAGGAGGAGTTCGCGGCCCGTGCCGCCCTCATCGAGGAGGCGGGCGGCCGCGACTGGACCGCCGAGGAGGCGCGCCGCCAGCACACCATCGCCGTCAGCGCCCTGGACGCGGTCGCCATGCCGGACCGGGTGCGGGCCGCCTTCACGGCCCTCGCCGACTTCGTCGTCGTACGGAAGAGATGATCACTATCGGTCGAACAAGCCTCGCGTAGTCGCCGGCCGGTGGCGCGACAGGACGCACACCGGCCGACGGCGGACCCACAGCAGCACGTCTCGCACGACTGTACGAAGGGGAAGCCATGACAGCGACGACCGACGGAAGCACCGGGGCCACCTTGCCGTCCCGCGCTGCCGCGGCCAGCGACACCACCCTCACCACCCCCGAGACGGCCGGGGTCCCGGAAGCCGCCGCACGGGCCGCCCGCCGCGCCACCGACTTCCTGCTCTCCCGGCAGGACGCCGAGGGCTGGTGGAAGGGCGACCTGGAGACCAACGTCACCATGGACGCCGAGGACCTGCTCCTCCGCCAGTTCCTGGGGATCCAGGAGGAGAGGACCACCCAGGCCGCCGCGAGGTTCATCCGCGGCGAGCAGCGCGAGGACGGCACCTGGGCCACCTTCTGGGGCGGCCCCGGCGAGCTGTCCACCACCATCGAGGCGTACGTCGCCCTGCGCCTGGCAGGCGACGCGCCCGAGGCCCCGCACATGGCAAGGGCCTCCGCCTGGATCCGCGAGCGTGGCGGCATCGCTTCAGCCCGGGTCTTCACCCGCATCTGGCTCGCCCTGTTCGGCTGGTGGAGATGGGAAGACCTGCCGGAGATGCCCCCGGAACTGATCTGGTTCCCCGGCTGGATGCCGCTGAACATCTACGACTTCGGGTGCTGGGCCCGGCAGACGATCGTGCCGCTCACCATCGTCTCCGCGAAGCGCCCGGTGCGCCCCGCCCCCTTTCCGCTGGACGAACTGCACACCGACCCGGCGGACCCGAACCCGGCCAGGCCTCTTGAGCCGGCGAACACGTGGGACGGGGCCTTCCAGCGCCTGGACAAGGCGCTCCAGCAACTGCGCAGGGTCGTCCCGCGCCGGCTGCGCAAGGCCGCGATGAACGCCGCCGCCCGCTGGATCATCGAGCGGCAGGAGAACGACGGCTGCTGGGGCGGCATCCAGCCCCCGGCCGTGTACTCGGTCATCGCCCTGCACCTGCTCGGCTACGACCTCGAACACCCCGTGCTGCGCGAGGGGCTGGCCTCCCTGGACCGGTTCGCCGTCTGGCGCGAGGACGGTGCCCGGATGATCGAGGCCTGCCAGTCCCCGGTGTGGGACACCTGCCTCGCCGCCATCGCGCTGGTCGACGCCGGTCTGCCCGCCGACCACCCCCAACTGGTCAAGGCCGCCGACTGGTTGCTCGGCGAGGAGATCGTCCGGCCCGGCGACTGGGCGGTCAAGCGTCCCCAGCTCCCGCCGGGCGGATGGGCGTTCGAGTTCCACAACGACAACTACCCGGACATCGACGACACCGCCGAGGTCTCCCTCGCGCTGCGCCGGATCCGGCACCACGACCCGGAGCGGACGGACCGGGCGATCGGGCGCGCGGTGCGCTGGAACCTCGGCATGCAGTCGAAGAACGGCGCGTGGGGCGCCTTCGACGTCGACAACACCAGCCCGTTCCCCAACCGGCTGCCGTTCTGCGACTTCGGCGAGGTCATCGACCCGCCCTCCGCGGACGTCACCGCCCACGTGGTGGAGATGCTCGCCGCCGAGGGCCTCTCCCACGACCCGCGCACCCGGCGTGGCATCGCCTGGCTGCTGGCCGAACAGGAGCCGAACGGCGCGTGGTTCGGCCGCTGGGGCGTCAACTACATCTACGGCACCGGGTCGGTGGTCCCGGCACTGACCGCGGCCGGACTGCCCGGCTCGCACCCGGCGATCCGGCGGGCGGTGACCTGGCTGGAGTCGGTGCAGAACGACGACGGCGGCTGGGGCGAGGACCTGCGCTCCTACCGGCACGCCAGGGAATGGGCCGGCCGGGGCGCCTCCACCCCCTCGCAGACCGCGTGGGCGCTGATGGCGCTGCTCGCGGCGGGGGAGAAGGACTCCAAGACCGTCGAGCGGGGCGTCCAGTGGCTCGCGGCCACCCAGCGCGAGGACGGCAGCTGGGACGAACCCTACTTCACCGGCACCGGCTTCCCCTGGGACTTCTCCATCAACTACCACCTGTACCGGCAGGTGTTCCCGCTCACCGCGCTCGGCCGCTATCTGCACGGCGACCCCTTCGAGCGGCAGCTGCTCGCCCGGACCCCCCGGCCGCGGCCCGTGGAGGCCAAGTCCGCCGGGCCGGCGCTCTCCGAGGCCAAGGGGAGCTGATGTGAACGTCCAGCCCGCCCCGGCCCCGCTGCTGATCGCCTGCGCGCTCGGCATCGAGCACCTCGCCCTGCGCTCGGGCGACCGCGGCGGGGCCGGCGGGCCGGTCACGTTCGTCCGTACCGGGATGGGGCCGCGGGCGGCGCAGCGCTCCCTCACCCGGTACCTGGCCCGGCCCGCGCTCACCGGGGCCGCCGTGGTGGCCACCGGTTTCTGCGCGGGTCTCGCACCCGGCATGCACCCCGGTGACCTGGTGGTCGCCGAGGAGACCCGGGACCCGCACGGGACCGTCCCGTGCGCGGGCACCGAACTGCTGGTGAAGGAACTCGCGCGGCTGCTGCCCGGCCGCACGGTCCACACCGGCCCGCTCACCGGCTCCGATCATGTCGTCCGCGGCCCCGAACGGTCCGCCCTGCGCGCGACCGGCGCGATCGCCGTCGACATGGAGTCCGCGGCCACCCTGCTCAGCGCCGTGACCGCGGGCGAACGCCCGGTCGCCGCCGTCCGGGTGGTCGTCGACGCTCCCGAACACGAACTCGTCCGGATCGGCACGATACGCGGTGGAATATCAGCGTTTCGCGTTCTCCGTTCCGTACTTCCCGCATATTTCGAATGGCACCGTTCTTTGCTGCTCCCCCGGAGGTGAGCCCAGATGGCCATGCCGTTGCGTCAGTCCATCAAGGTCGCTACATACCTGGCCGAACAGAAGCTCCGCAAGCGGGACAAGTTCCCGCTCATCGTCGAGCTCGAACCGCTCTTCGCGTGCAACCTCAAGTGCGAGGGCTGCGGCAAGATCCAGCATCCGGCCGGGGTGCTCAAGCAGCGCATGCCGGTCGCCCAGGCGGTGGGCGCGGTGCTCGAATCGGGCGCGCCGATGGTCTCCATCGCCGGCGGCGAGCCCCTGATGCACCCTCAGATCGACGAGATCGTGCGCCAGTTGGTGGCCAGGAGGAAGTACGTCTTCCTGTGCACCAACGCGATGCTGCTGCGCAAGAAGATGGAGAAGTTCACCCCCTCGCCCTACTTCGCCTTCGCCGTGCACATCGACGGGCTGCGTGAGCGGCACGACGAGTCCGTGGCCAAGGAAGGCGTGTTCGACGAGGCGGTGGCGGCCATCAAGGAGGCCAAGCGGCGCGGCTTCCGGGTGACCACCAACTCCACCTTCTTCAACACCGACACCCCGCAGACCGTCGTCGAGGTGCTCAACTTCCTCAACGACGACCTGAAGGTGGACGAGATGATGATCTCGCCCGCCTACGCCTACGAGAAGGCCCCGGACCAGGAGCACTTCCTCGGTGTGGAGCAGACCCGGGAGCTCTTCAAGAAGGCGTTCTCGGGCGGCAACCGCAAGAAGTGGCGGCTCAACCACTCCCCGCTCTTCCTGGACTTCCTGGAGGGCAGGGTCGACTTCCCGTGCACCGCGTGGGCGATCCCGAACTACTCCCTCTTCGGCTGGCAGCGCCCCTGCTACCTGATGAGCGACGGGTACGTGCCGACGTACCGGGAGCTGGTGGAGGACACCGACTGGGACAAGTACGGCCGGGGCAAGGACCCGCGCTGCGCCAACTGCATGGCGCACTGCGGCTACGAGCCCACCGCCGTACTCGCCACCATGGGCTCCCTGAAGGAGTCGCTGCGGGCCATGCGGGAGACGGTCTCGGGAAACCGGGAGTAGGTGATGACCGCCGTACCCTTGGGCGTTCCCGAGGTGCCGGCCCGGCAGGCGGCCCCGCGGCGGCGGTCGCGGGAGATCCACGTCGGGCCGGTGGCGGTCGGGGGCGGGGCCCCCGTCCCGGTCCGGTCGATGACGACGACCCGTACGTCCGACATCGTGGTGGCTGGAGATCGTCTCCTGCCCCTCCTGCGGCCGCGCCCGGGTGGACGTCTACCGGCTCGCGGACGAGGTCGCGGCGGGACTGGACGGCCTCGAAGTGCCGTTGCGGGTGGCGGTGACGGGCCGTGTGGCCAACGGCCCGGGGGAGGCCCGTGAGGCCGATCTGGGAGTTGCCTCGGGCAACGGAAAGGGGCAGATCTTCGTCAAGGGGCAGGTCGTGCGGACCGTCCCGGAATCCCGGATCGTCGAGACCCTGATCGAGGAGGCGCAGCGGCTCGCCGAGCGGATCAAGTGAGTCCACGTAACTGCACGGAGCGAGAGGGGGCCACGGACGTGACGATTCTGGAGACGATCCGGCAGCCGCGTGACCTGAAGGGGCTGTCCGGAGCGGAAATCGGCGAACTGGCCGAGGAGATACGCGAGTTCCTGGTGCGAGCGGTCTCGCGCACCGGCGGTCATCTCGGGCCCAACCTGGGCGTGGTGGAGCTGACCATCGCCCTGCACCGGGTCTTCGAGTCGCCGGTCGACCGGATCCTCTGGGACACCGGCCATCAGTCCTACGTACACAAACTGCTGACAGGCCGTCAGGACTTCTCCAAGCTGCGCGGCAAGGGCGGTCTGTCCGGCTACCCGGCGCGTGAGGAGTCCGAGCACGACGTCATCGAGAACAGCCACGCCTCCACCGCGCTCGGCTGGGCCGACGGCCTCGCCAAGGCGCGCGAGCTGAGGGGGGAGCGGAGCCATGTGGTCGCCGTCGTCGGGGACGGCGCGCTGACCGGCGGCATGGCCTGGGAGGCGCTGAACAACATCGCGGACGCCCCGGACCGGCCGCTGATCATCGTCGTCAACGACAACGCGCGCTCCTACGCGCCCACCATCGGCGGGCTCGCCGACCATCTCGCCACCCTGCGCACCACCGACGGCTACGAGAAGGTGCTCGCCTGGGGCAAGGAGGTCCTGCACCGGACCCCTGTCGTCGGCGCGCCCCTCTACGAGTCCCTGCACGGCGCCAAGAAGGGCTTCAAGGACGCCTTCGCACCCCAGGGGCTCTTCGAGGACCTGGGTCTGAAGTACGTCGGCCCGGTCGACGGGCACGACATCGGGGCGGTCGAGTCCGCGCTGCGCCGCGCCAAGGGCTTCCACGGGCCCGTCCTGGTGCACTGCCTGACCGAGAAGGGCCGCGGCTACGAGCCCGCGCTCGCCGACGAGTTGGACCGCTTCCACGCCATCGGTGTCATGGACCCGGCGACCTGCGCACCGCTCGCCGTCTCCGGCGGACGGTCCTGGACCTCGGTGTTCGGCGAGGAGATCGTGCGGATCGGCGAGGAGCGCGCGGACGTCGTCGCGCTCACCGCCGCGATGCTGCACCCGGTCGGCCTCGGGGCCTTCGCCGAACGCTTCCCGGACCGGGTGTGGGACGTGGGCATCGCCGAACAGCACGCGGTCACCTCGGCCGCCGGGCTCGCCACCGCCGGACTGCACCCGGTCGTCGCCCTCTACGCCACCTTCCTCAACCGTGCCTTCGACCAGGTGCTGATGGATGTCGCCCTGCACCGCTGCGGGGTCACCTTCGTCCTCGACCGGGCGGGCGTCACCGGTCCCGACGGCGCCTCCCACAACGGCATGTGGGACATGTCGCTGCTCCAGGTGGTGCCCGGCCTGCGGATCGCCGCCCCGCGCGACGCGACCCGGCTGCGCGCCCAGTTGCGGGAGGCGGTGGCCGTGGACGACGCGCCGACCGTGCTGCGGTTCCCGAAGGAGGACGTGGGCCCGGACATCCCGGCCCTCGGCCGGGTGGGCGGCATGGACGTGCTGCACCGCGCGGAGCGGGCGAGGGTGCTGCTGGTCGCCGTCGGCGTGATGGCGCCGGTGTGCCTCGGCGCGGCGGAACTCCTCGCGGAGGGCGGCACCGGGTGCACGGTGGTCGACCCCCGGTGGATCAAGCCGGTCGATCCGGCCCTGCCGCAACTGGCCTCGGCGCACCGGCTGGTGGCCGTCGTGGAGGACAACAGCCGCGCCTCCGGCGTCGGTTCGGCCGTCGCCCAGGCCCTCCGGGACGCCGGAGTGGACGTACCGGTACGGCAGTTCGGCATCCCGGACCAGTTCCTGCCGCACGCCAAGCGCGGTGAGGTACTGGCCGACATCGGTCTCACCCCGGTGGAGATCGCCGGACGTATTTCAGCGAGCCTGGCCGTCAAGGATGTCGACGGCACCGTCAAGGAGAGTGAATGACCATCGAGTTCGACCTCGGCGCCCTGCTCGCCGAGCGCGGAGCCGAGCGCTACGAGCTGCATGCGAAGTACCTCAACCCGCAGCTCCCGCGCATGCTGCACACCATCGGCTTCGACAAGGTCTACGAGCGCGCCGAGGGCGCCCACTTCTTCGACGCCGAGGGCAACGACCACCTGGACATGCTCGCCGGATTCGGGGTGATGGGCCTCGGCCGCCATCACCCGGTCGTCCGCAAGGCCCTGCACGACGTCCTCGACCTGGACCTCGCCGACCTCACCCGGTTCGACTGCCAGCCGCTGCCCGGACTGCTCGCCGAGCGGCTGCTCGCCCACAGCCCGCACCTGGACCGGGTGTTCTTCGGCAACAGCGGCACCGAGGCGGTCGAGACGGCCCTGAAGTTCGCCCGCTACGCCACCGGCCGGCCGCGCGTCCTGTACTGCGAGCACGCCTTCCACGGGCTGACCACGGGCTCGCTGTCCGTCAACGGGGAGAAAGGCTTCCGCGACGGCTTCGCCCCGCTGCTGCCCGACACCGCCGTACCCCTCGGTGATCTCGACGCCCTGGCACGGGAGCTGAGGAAGGGCGACGTGGCCGCGCTGATCGTGGAGCCGGTCCAGGGCAAGGGCGTGCACGAGGCGCCGCCCGGCTATCTGCGCGCCGCGCAGGAGCTGTTGCGCAGGCACAAGGCCCTGCTGATCGCGGACGAGGTGCAGACCGGTCTCGGCCGCACCGGCGACTTCTACGCCTACCAGCACGAGGACGGCGTGGAACCGGACCTGGTGTGCGTCGCCAAGGCCCTGTCCGGCGGGTACGTCCCGGTCGGCGCGACCCTCGGCAAGGACTGGATCTTCAAGAAGGTCTACTCGTCCATGGACCGCGTCCTGGTCCACTCGGCGAGCTTCGGCGCCAACGCCCAGGCGATGGCGTGCGGGCTCGCCGTGCTGTCGGTCATGGAGAACGAGCAGATCGTCGCGGGCGTGCGGACCACGGGCGACCTGCTGAAGTCCCGGCTCACCGAGCTGATCGACAAGTACGAGCTGCTGTCCGACGTCCGCGGCCGGGGCCTGATGATCGGCATCGAGTTCGGCAGGCCGTCCTCGCTGAGGCTGCGCAGCCGCTGGGCCATGCTCCAGGCCGCCCGCAAGGGCCTGTTCGCCCAGATGGTCGTCGTGCCGCTGCTCCAGCGGCACCGGATCCTCACCCAGGTCTCCGGTGACCACCTCGAAGTCATCAAGCTGATTCCGCCGCTCGTCTTCGACGAGGCCGACGTGGACCGGTTCGTCCGGGGCTTCACCGCGGTCATGGACGACGCGCACAGCGGCGGCGGCCTGATGTGGGACTTCGGCCGGACCCTGATCAAGCAGGCGGTCGCCAACCGCTGACCGGTCAGGCGGAGCCCACGAGGAGGATCCAGGGGCAGAGGAAGCCGGCCGCGCCGAGAACGGTTCCGGTGGCGGCCGGCCACATCCTGCCGAGTCCCCGCCGGGCGTGGTGGACACCCGCGAGGCCGAAGGTGAGGGCGAGCGCACCCGCGAGTTCGGTCAGCGGGAACAGCATGAGCAACGGGCAGATCCCCACGGCGGAGACGGCGCCCAGGACGAGCGCGGTGGGACCGAGGAGCGTGGCCGGCGAGTCGTTCCGGCTCGGCGTGATGTGGTCGGGCATGCGAACCCCCATGCTTTGAACGTGTTCAAAAGCTGGATGCGATCGTAGCAGCCCGCGCTTTTGCCTCAGAGGCAAGAAAATTGCCCTATGGGCAAGAATGGCGCTGAATAGAGGCATGAACGCCTCAGATGCCGCTTCGCCCGCGGCGGGCCAGGGCGGCGAACTGCCCGCCGTCGCGCCGCAACTGCGCGCACTGCGCCGACGGGCCGGCCTCACCCTGGAGGCCGCGGCCCGGGACGCCGGACTCTCACCGGCCCACCTGTCCCGGCTGGAGACCGGGCAGCGGCAGCCCTCGCTGCCGATGCTGCTCGCGCTCGCCCGTATCTACGGTACGACGGTCTCCGAACTCCTCGGTGAGCGGGTCGCCGACCGCGACGCGATCGTCCGGGCCGCCGACATGGACCCGAGCCGGGCCGCCGGCTGGACCTACTTCCAGGCCGGCGCCCCCGGCCGCGGGATGCAGGCCCTGCGGGTGCACGCGCCGTACGGCGCGCAGGGCGACATAGTGCGCGTCCACCCCGGCGAGGAGTGGCTCTACGTCCTCAAGGGACGGCTGCGGCTGCGCCTCGGCGACGCCACGCATCTGCTCGCCCCCGGCGACAGCGCCCACTTCGACTCGCTCACCCCGCACCGCCTCGCCGCCGAGGACCCCGACGGCGTGGAACTGCTGTTCGTCCACACCCTGCTGCAGAGCCCCACGGCCGCGCTGTGCCTGGGGCACCTGAACGGAGAGCTGCCATGAGCGACCTGGAGACCAAGTTCCCCCGATCCCTGTGGGTCCGGCTGATCATCTACATCGCCTTCGGGCACCTCCTGGCCGCGTTCCTCTATCTGCTGTTCGCGATCGGCGGCAAGGGCTGAGCCCGCGCCCGCGCACCGGGCGGGCGCGCACCGGACGGGACCGACGGGTCAGTCCACCAGCCGCGCCCGCAGCCGCTCCCGCGTCTCGGGAGCCAGCCGCAGTCCCTCCTCCAGATAGCGGTCCACGCCGCCCCAGGTCTCCTCGATGCTCTCGAAGGCGGCGGCCAGATACTCGGCGCGCGCGTCGAAGAGCGGGCTGAGCAGCTCCATCACCTCGGGTGTGTAGGCGCTCTGCGCACTGCCGCTGCGCTGCACCTTGTAGCGGCGGTGCTTGGCGTTGGACTCCAGGTAGTCGGCCACGATCGCGTCCCGCTCCACCCCCACGGCGAGCAGGGTGACGGCTATGGAGACGCCCGCGCGGTCCTTGCCGGCCGCGCAGTGCAGCAGCGCCGGCACGCTGTCCTCGGCGATCGCGTGCAGCACCCGGGAGTGTTCTTCGGTGCGGTTGCGCACGGTCGACCGGTACGAGGCCACCATGCGGGCCGCTCCCTTGCCGTCGTCCAGCACCGCGCGCAGCTGGTCGAGGTCGCCGTCGCGGACCATCTTCCAGAACTCGGCGCCGTCCGCCGGGTCGCTCAGCGGCAGGTTCACATTGCGCACGCCGGGCAGCGCGACGTCCGGGCCCTCCAGCTTCTGGTCGGCCGCGTTGCGGAAGTCGAAGATGGTGTGCAGGCCCAGGGAGGAGAGGAAGACAGCGTCCTGCGCGGTCGCGTGCGCCAGGTGCCCGCTGCGGAACAGCACACCCTGGCGCAGCCGGCGTCCGTCCACGGTCGGCAGTCCGCCGACGTCGCGGAAATTGCGCACACCGGCCAGCTCCGGCTCGGTCGACGGGACCTGCTGCGTCACGGGGGCTCCTCCCGATCGGTTCCCGCCGTCACGACTCGCGGCGGGCGCTGCGTCGACCATACGGCATTGGTTTCGTGGGGCAATGAGTTGTCCACAGGCATTGGCAGCGCGGGCCGCCGGGCCCATGATGCGCGTCGTCGAACGTTTCCGGCGCGACTGCGAGGTCTTGACGACGGGCATCGCGAAAGACGGCCGTACCTGGCTGCTGACGCACCCCATGACGCACCCCACCAGCGGCTATGCCCTGCATCCCACCGCCCGGGACGAGCCGGCGCATCTGCACCGGGGGCCGCGGATCACCCTGGCCGACGCCGAGGCCCTCGCCGCCCGCCCGCTGCCCGGCCCCCGCCCCTTCGATTCCCCGCTCGACGGCCGCGAGGAGTACCCGGTCGAGGGCGGCCCGCGCTTCTCGGCGGCGACCTCGGCCGGTGGAGCGAGGAGGAACTGGCCGAGGCCGCCCGATGGGGCCGGCTGTACAAGGAGATCCGTCCTCGCCCGGCTCCAGGCGCAGCGCTACGGCGAACCCGCGCCGAAGCCGCGGCTGCGGGGCCTCGACCCGGCCGGTGGACGCGACGGTGGTCCGGCTGCGGCGCACCTGACGGGTGCGTGTCCGGGCGGCAACAGCCCTGGCGGTGAGTGTATTCCTGGAACCGGGAATCTCGCGGAGTGGCTCATGTCACCGTTCGTCAACCCCTTCCTACGGTCGCGTAAGTCACACCCCGAGAGGAATCATGGTCCGACGTGGCAGACGATTCGAAGAATGACAGCAGATCAGTGATCGGGTCGTACGTGGCGGTGGGGGACAGCTTCACCGAGGGCGTCGGCGACCCCGGCCCCGACGGGGCGTTCGTGGGCTGGGCCGACCGGTTCGCGGTACTGCTCGCCGACCGGCGGCCCGAGGGGGACTTCCAGTACACCAATCTCGCCGTGCGCGGGAAGCTGCTGGACCAGATCGTGGCCGACCAGGTCCCGCAGGCGGTCGCACTCGCCCCGGACCTGGTCTCCCTGTGCGCGGGCGGCAACGACATCATCCGCCCCGGCACCGACCCGGACGAGGTGGCCGAGCGCTTCGAGGCGGCCGTGGCGCGGCTCGCCGAGGTGGCCGGCACGGTACTGGTGACCACCGGCTTCGACACCCGGGGCGTCCCCCTGCTCAAGCACCTGCGCGGCAGGATCGCCACGTACAACGGGCATGTGCGGGCCATCGCCGACCGGTACGACTGCCCGGTGCTCGACCTGTGGTCGCTGAGGTCCGTGCAGGACCGCCGCGCCTGGGACAGCGACCGGCTGCACCTCTCGCCCGAGGGGCACACCCGTGTCGCGCTGCGCGCCGGGCAGGCGCTCGGCCTGGAGATCCCGGCCGACCCCGAGCAGCCGTGGCCGCCGCTGCCGCCGCGGGGCACCCTGGACGTCCGCCGCGACGACGTGCACTGGGCCCGCGAGCACCTGGTCCCGTGGATCGGCCGCCGGCTGCGCGGCGAGTCCTCCGGTGACCACGTCACCGCGAAGGGCACCCTGTCGCCCCAGGACATCCGGATGCGTATCGCCTCCGTGGCCTGACCGCCGCTGCGGAACACCTCCGGACCGTGCGCCGCCCCGCCTCGCACCTCACCGGGTGCGGCGCGGGGCGCGCTCGTCGCCGTGAATGTCCGCGCGCCGCCCGTGCGCCGTCCCGCGCGCCGCGGCGGAAGTTACGCAACTCGCTTTCGGAATGCCGGTCCGGGTTATCTCGTTCCCGCGTGGAAATCGATGACGCCCCGCGCCGGCTACTCGGGGTGGCGGTCGCGGCCGTTCGGGAGCTCGCCCGAGGTGGTCTCCTCCAGGAGGGCCGTGTACTTCCGCGAGAGCTCCTCGTACCGCTCGTCCGCCCTGTCCCCGGCGCGTTTACGCCGGGTCATGAGGTACAGAGCGAGCGGCCCGGTGATCATCGAGACGACCGGGATCAGCGCCCACCACGGCATGGATCCTCCTCTGGGTGCGTGGTGCCCCGGTATGCGGCCCGGCGCACCTGGTCGGAGCGTATGCCCTTGCGATCGGATCGCCAACGTCCCGGCCCCCGGCGGCCTTCGAGCCGCTCGTGCGTCACCGGACGTTTTCCTCCGGGCACTGGACGGCACCGCATCATCGAATCTAAGTTCCCGTCTCGGTAGTGGATTTGGGCACGCCGGCGGTCTGCGGTGTTCCCAACGCCGCGCCGACGTAACGCCGTTGTGCATCCCACCGCACCCGACCCAGCCCCCCCACCTCGACGCTGAAAGGCCACGGTGAAGACAGGCACCCCTGCGCCCGACAGCGCTCCTCCCGCACCCGGGACCCGTCCACCCCGGTTCCTCGTGCTCGGCCTGCTCGCCATCACCGACGGTCACGAAACGGTCGTACTCCAACCCTCCCGCCCCGCCTCGCTCCTCGCCGCCCTGCTGCTCCATCCCGGCGCGGTCGTCGGCTCCGAGCTGCTCCAGCGCGTGGTCTGGGGCGACCGGCCGCCCGCGGGCGGCAGATCGGCGCTGCACACCTGCGTACTGCGGCTGCGGCGGCTCTTCGGCAAGTACGGCATCGCCGATCACGCCATCGAGGCCGTGCCCGGCGGCTACCGGCTGCACGCCGACACCGGCACCCTCGATCTGCTGCGCTTCCGCGAACTGCTCGCCCGCTCCTACGCCGCCGACGACCCGGAGTCCGCGCTGCGCCTCGCCCGCGCCGCACTCGGCCTGTGGGACGAGCCCCTGCTGGCGAACGTGCAGTCGGACGAGATCCACCGGGACCTCGTGCCCCGCCTGGCCGAGGAGCGACTGCTCGCGGTGGAGCGGGTGTTCGACGGCGAGTTACGCCTGGGCCGGCACCGCGAGCTGATCCCCGAAGCCCGCGAGGCCGTGCGCGCCCACCCCGGACACGAGGGGCTGTCCGCCCTGCTCGTCGAAGCGCTGTACCGCTGCGGCCGACGCGCCGAGGCGCTCGCCGAGTACCGCAGGATCCACGCCCACCTCACCGAGGAACTCGGTGTGGAGCCGGGGCCGTTACTGCGTGACCTCCAACTCGCCGTACTGCGCGGCGAGTCACCCGATGGACAGACCGGGACGACCGCCCCCGGCGCACCGGCCGCGGCGCCCCTGTCCGGCGGACTGCCGCCGGCGCTCCCGGTCGGGAGCGGCGGGACCGGCGAGCCGCCCCCGGGACTCGGACGGGGATCGGCCGGCGCCCCCGGCGCCCTGGTGCTCAGCTCCCTGGTGGACGCCGGACTCCTCCAGGAGGACTCCTCCGGCCGCTACCGCGTCCACGACCTGCTGCGCCTCTTCGTCCAGGCGGCCGGAGCCAGCCTCCCCTGCACCCCCGCCGTACCGCACGAGCCGGCGGACCTGTCCGACCCGGCCGCCGGCCGACCCTCCCCGTGAGCATCGAAAGGTCTCCCCGCCCATGCCCCACGCCCCCGCCTCCCCCGAGGAGATCGCGCAGTCGCGGCCCCGCATCCGCCGGGACGTGCTCTACACCCGGACCCCGGACGGTGTGCTCTTCCACAACGCCCACGGCGGGTTCAACCTCCGTACCCGCAACGCGTACCGCTTCGCCACGCTGATCGTGCCGCACTTCGACGGTGAGCGGCGGGTCGAGGAACTGTGCGCGGGGCTGGGGGACAAGCAGCGCGACATGGTCGTCCAACTCGTACGCGCGCTCTACGCGCGTGGCTTCGCCCGGGACGCCGGCCCGACACCCCCGGACGACGCCCTCGGGCCACAGGTCGGCGAGCGTTTCGCCCATCAGCTCGACTACCTCGACCACTACGCCGACGACGCGAGGGGCCGGTTCGCGCGCTTCCGCGACACCCCGGTCGCCGTCCTCGGTGACGACGCCCTGGCCCGCTGGGCCGCGCTCGGCCTGCTGCGCAACGGCAGCGCCGCCGTGGCCATCACCGAACAGGACTCCCCCTACAGCGAGTTGCGGGCCGAACGGCACGGGGTGGAGGGCAGCGCGGAGATCGACACCGAGGTCGCGGCCCTCGCCGGGGCGGGCTGCGCCCCCCGGCTCGCCCGCCTCCAGCGGGCCGCGGACGGCACGTACGGCTGGGCCGAACTGGCGGGCTGGGACACCGTCCTGGTGACTCCCGCCGCCGGTTCCCGGCAGCTGCTCCGGCTGCTCACCGAGGGAGTGCCGGCCGGTCGCCGGCTGCTCGGCGCGTGGACCTTCGGCGAGCGCGCCGTCATCGGCCCCGAGATGACCGCCGGGCGCACCGGCTGCTGGTGCTGCGCCGCGCTGCGGCTCGGCGCGGGCGCCGACGCGGCCGACAGCGCCGACCTGTGGGCGTCCGTCGCACCCGGCGCACCGCTCGGCGCGCCCGCGCCCCTCATCGGCGGCCCGCTCGCCGGGATGCTCGGCAACCTGCTCGCCTTCGAGGTGTTCCGCCTGGTCACCGGGGCGCTGCCCGCCGAGACCCGCGGTCAGCTCGTGGTCCAGGACCTCGACTCCCTCGACGTGCTCACCGAGCCGCTGCTGCCGCACCCCCGCTGCCCCCACTGCGCCGCCCTCCCCGACGGTGAGCACCGCTCCGTCCTCCCCGGCGGTGAGCGCGCGCAGCGCGTCGACGACCTGCGCACCGTCCACCCCGAGGACGAGGCCGCCGCGACGCCCGCCGACGGCGCCGCCGACGAGGACGCCGCCCGCGCCGCGCTCACCGCCCTGGAGGAGCGCGACGTCCTGGTCCGCGAGGCGGCCGGCGTCTTCACCGCGTACGCGGACGACGAGTGGGAACAGACTCCTCTCAAGATCGGCACCGTACGGCTGGGCCTCGCGCCCGGACGGACGCGCGAGGTGTCCGCCGCCGACGTCCACCATGTCGCCGGGGCCCGCCTGAACGCGCTGTTCCGCGCCGCCGAGGTGTACGTCGAACACGTCGTCCCGCCCCAGGTGCTGACGGCCACCGCGCTGGAGGCCGCCGCCGGGAAGTGGACCCGCCTGGCCCCCGCCGAACTCGCCGTCTCCAGCGGCCTGGACGTGCCCGTCGACCGGATCGGCCACTTCGGCGAGGCCACCTCACTGCTCGACGGGAGGACCGCGCTGGTGCCCGCCGGCGCCCTGCGCACCTTCGGCGGCTGGAACGACGCGGGCCTGTTCGAACGGACCTCCGCCGGCACCGGCGCCGCGGGCAGCCCCCGGGCCGCGCTCGCCCGCGCCCTGCGCACCGCGCTGGCCCACGACGCGCTGACCGCCGCGGTCCGCCGTACGAACCCGGTGCGCACCGTGGACCCCGCGACCCTCGCCGACGACCCCGAACTGCGTTTCCTGCTGCGCTCGGCGCGCAACCTCGGCGTCACGGCCGAAGTCCTCGACCTCGGCCACCCGCTCCTGCCGGTCGTGCTCGCCCGGTTCACCGACGAGGCCGGCGGTGAGGTGCGCTCGGCCACCGGCAGCGGGCTGCGGTACCGCGAAGCCGTCCTGGAGGCCCTGCGCGATCTGCTCGGCGCCGAGCAACTGCGCCGCGCCGGGGGCGAGCCCGACGCCGGAGACCCGCTGTGGGCCGACCTGGACGCGTCGACCCTCGTCCCCGACGGCGTCGTACCGGCCCCCGCCGTGGAGACCAGCTGGTCCGCCGTCCTCGACGGCCTCGCCGCGGCCGGGCGGGACGCGTTCGCGGTGCGGGTCACCGCGCCCGACCTCGCCGCGGGCGCCCTGTTCGCGTCGTGTGTCGTGCTGACCCGCGGGACGCGCCGTGCCCACTGAGACCGCGCCGCACCCCGCCCCGCCCACGGCCGCCGGGCCGTGGGACGCGGTGTGCGCCGCGCTCACCGCCGCCCTCGCCGGGCGCCCGGGGACCCCGCCGGCGGCGGTGACCCCGCTCGGCGCCCGGGACGAACTCGCCGTCGGGGACGATCAGTTCGCCCGGGACGCGATACCGGTGGGTTTGTACGGACACCACGCCGTGGTCGGCCCCGTACCCGCCGAGGGCGTGCCCGGCTGCGCCCGGTGCCTCGCGCGCCGCTGGCAGGCGGTGCGGGCCGGGTATCTGCGGGACGCGCTGGAACGGGGCGACCGGCCCCGGGCCACCGGGACCCCGCCCTGGCTGGCAGGCTTCACCGTGGACGCCCTCGCCACGCTGGTCGCCGCGGTCGCCCGCGGGGACCGGGGCGGCCGGCACCCATGGGTGTGGCTGCTGGACCTGGAGACTCTGTGTGTCTCCCGGGTGGCGCTGGTGCCCGACGGCGAGTGCCCGTCCTGCGGAAGCCGCGCGGACGACACCGCCGAAGCCGCCAGGATCACCCTGGACCCCGCCGCCAAACACGACCCGGACGACTTCCGCGCACGCCCGCTCGCCGCGTACGGCCTGGTGCCGGAGGCGTTCGTCAACCCCGTCACCGGAGCGCTCGGCCCCTCCTTCGCGCCCGACCTGGCCTCCGCGTCGACCTCTTCGGTGATCGGCGCCTTCACCACCCGCTCGGGCGACTACCTGCGGGAGTGCTACTGGGGCGGCCACGCGGGCTCCTACGGCAGCAGCGTCCGCGTCGGGGTGCTGGAGGGCCTGGAGCGGTTCGCCGGCATGCGGGCCCGCGCCAAGCGGACCGTGGTCGGCGCGACCCTCGACGACCTCGGGGACCTCGCCGTCGACCCCCGCGTCACCGGCCTGTACTCCGACGCCTTCCACGCCGCCGCCCCCGAGGTGCCGCGCTTCGCGCCCGACCGCCCGGTGGACTGGGTGTGGGGCTGGTCGCTGCGCGACGACCGGCCGGTCCTCGTGCCCGAGGTGGTCGCCTACTACCACGCGCCCGGCGGCATCCGGCGCCGCTTCGTCCAGGAGAGCTCCAACGGCTGTGCCTCCGGGGGCAGTCTGACCGAGGCCGTCTACCACGGGCTGATGGAGACCGTCGAACGCGACGCCTTCCTGCTGGCCTGGTTCGGCCGGCTCCGGCTGCCCGAGATCGACCCGGCGAGCAGCACCCGGACCGCGACCCGCGCCATGGTCGACCGGCTGGCGATGTACGGCTACCGCGCCCGGTTCTTCGACACCCGCGTCACTTTCCCGGTACCGGTGGTGACCGCCGTCGCCGAACGCGTGGACGGCGGACCCGGACTGCTCTGCTTCGGCGCGGGCGCCTCCCTCGACCCCGAGGCCGCGCTCGCCGGCGGGCTCTGCGAGATCGCCACCGACTCGGTCAACCTGCGCCGCCGCACCGCCCGCGACGAACCCCGGCTGCGGCGCATGGCGGGGGACTTCGGCGAGGTCCGGGTCCTGCACGACCATCCGCTGCTGTACGGGCTGCCCGAGATGGGCCGGCACACCGACTTCCTGCTGCGCGGACGCGACGACGCCGAACGGGTGCCGCTCGCCTCCCTCGCCACCGGGGCGGGCGCCCTGACGCCCGCCGCCGACCTGCGCACCGACGTGCGGGCGTGCGTCGCCGCCGTCACCGCGCACGGCTTCGACGTCGTCGTGGTCGACCAGACCTCCCCGGAACAGGCGGAGTCGGGTCTGCACACCGTGAAGGTCCTGATACCCGGCCTGCTCCCGATCGACTTCGGCACCAGCCGGCAACGCGCCCCGCTGATGCCCCGGATGCGCACCGCGCTGCGCGAAGCGGGCCTGCGCGAGCACGACTTGACGGCCGCCGACCTCAATCCGGCTCCACACCCCTTCCCCTGACCCGAACCCCGCAACGCCCACGGCCCCGTCGCCCCGCCGCCCGCACACTCCGTGCACAGCCCGGACAGCCGCCCCGTGCACGGCCCGGACGGCAGACCTCGACCACAGACAGCAGAAAGGGAAGTGACCATGGGATACGCCCATGAGTACGCGACCGCGGTGATGCGGCGGGGCAGGATCCCCATGGAACCCGCCGACTTCGTGCCCGACTGGTCCGACCGCCCCCGCAAGGGCAAGTTCTTCCCCGGCGCCCCCGTCCTGCCGCTGCCCGACGGCGGCTGCGCGCCGGACGCCACGGTCGGCCGGGGCCTGTTCGGGCGGCGCGGCACCGGCGCCTTCACCCTGCCACTGCTCGGCGCGATGCTCCGCGACTCCTACGGGCTGACCGGCCGCCGCCTCGCCGTCCAGGCCAACAGCGACCTCGGCTCCCTGCCGTTCCACACCCACGCCAACTGGTCGCGCGGCACCTCCTCCGGCGGCGGCCTCTACCCCATAGGCATCCACTGGATCAGCGGCGCGAGCGGCCCCCTCGCCCCCGGCGTCCACTACTACGACACCCCGCGAAACGCGTTCGCCAGGACCCTCGCCGGCGATGTCACCGGCGAGGTGCGGGCCGCCCTGGGCGATCCCGAAGAGGCCGCGGGGACCGACCAGTTCCTGGTGCTGGGCGTCACGTTCTGGCAGAACGCCTTCAAGTACAACAGCTTCTCCTACCACGTCGTCACGATGGACATCGGCGCACTCCTGCAGACCTGGCGCATGTGGGCCCGCGCGCACGGGCTCCACATCGGCGCCGCGCTGTGGTTCGACGAGCCCCGCCTCGGCCGGCTGCTCGGGCTGGACCCCGAGGAGGACGGCGTGTTCGCGGTGGTGCCGCTTCGATGGGAGAAGCCGGACGAGGCGGGCACGGGGGAGGAGGACGCCCCGGCCACGCCCGCCGCCCGGGTCCGCCGCGTCCCCGACGAACGCTCCCGCAGCGTGCTGACCTTCCCGACCGTGCACGCGATCCACGCGGCCACCCTGGAAGGTGCCGCCGACCGTCCGGCGCCCGGCGCGTTGGACGGCGCGCTGGTCACACCGTCCGGTCCCGGCGAGCGCGTCGCGCTGCCCGCCCCACTCGCGCTCGACGCGACCGTACGCCGGGCGCTGCGCGAACGCCGCAGCAGCTTCGGCCGGTTCAGCGCCGCGGCCCCGCTCGATCCGGCCCGGCTGGCCGCCGCGCTGGCCGCGGCCGTCGCCGCCGGCACCCTGGACACCGACGCCGAGACGCCCGGCGCGGCGCCCCTCACCCGGCAGTACGTCTTCGTCAACCACGTCCGGGACATCGCGCCCGGCCTCTACGAACACGACCACGTCAGCGGCGAACTGGTGCTGATGAAGCCCGGCGACTTCGGTGGCTTCCTCCAGGAGAACTACTTCCTCGCCAACTACAACCTGGAGCAGGCCGCCGCCGTCCTGGTGCCCGCGGCCCGTACCCACGCCGTGCTGGACGCGGTCGGCGACCGGGGCCTCAGGCTGGTCAACGCCGTCATCGGCGCCACCGCGCAGGCCGTGTACACCGCCTCCGCGGCGGCGGGCACGGGCTGCGGTGTCGCGCTCGGCTTCGACTGCGTCTCCTTCGCGGACGAACTCGGCCTCGCCGAACGGGGCGAGATCCCGCTGCTCGTGATGATGATCGGCGACGAGGCTCCCCGCCCGGCCGGTTACCGCTTCGACATCGTGGCCCCATGACCCGAGCACCCTGCCCCGGACCGGGGCGGGCGCACACCCCACAGGAAAGGGGGAGGGCGTGAGCCCGACCGCCACCACCCCGGCCGAGGACGTCCCCGCGGAGGACGGCCCGCGGCCGGACACCTCGGACTCACCCACCGGCACCCCGGCCGCGGCCGAGGCGGCGGGGAACGTCCCCGCGGGGTCCGCGACCCTGCGCCACCGCTTCATGCTGCGCGTGTCCGGTCTCCCCGTGGACACCGCCGTCGCCCTGCGCGTCCCCGAGGCCGCCGACTGGGCCGTCCGGACCGCCGCCGAACAGGACCGGCTCGCCGCGCTCGGCGCCCGGCTCAGCGATCCGCTCTCCGACGCGGTCGGCGGCACCGACGACGCGGTGCTGCGCCGCCGGCTGCTCACGCTGCGCCGCCAGGTGTTCAACAACCGTCTGCCCGGCGACCTCTCGGCCGCCCGCGCGCTCGCCGAGGGCCTCGGCGGCAACGCCGGTGCCGATCTCGCCGAGTGGCTGGAGGCCCGGGTCCGCTGGGAGGAGCTGCGGGCCGAGGGCGAGTCCGTGCTCGCCGCCGGGTTCGGCCGCACCCGCGCCGCGCTGCGCGAGCTGGCCCTGGACGACCGGCTGCGCCGGGGCCTGCTGCTGGCCTCGCCCACGCTGGAGGAGCGGCTGGACGCGTTCGCCGCCGACCCGGCGCCGGTACCGGGCAAGCGCGCCCGCAAGATGGAGCGCTCCCTGCTCTCGTACGTCTACCGCACGGCCTGCAAGACCAGCCCGTTCAGCACGCTCACCGGCGTCGCCGTCGGGCGCTTCGAGGACGGGGCAGCGGGCGAGGGCACGGCGCTCACGCGGATCGGCGACGACTGGACGGGCCACCCCCGGCTGAACGTCGTCGCGCTCGCCCGCCTCGCCGAACTCGTCGCCGCCGACCCCGCCCGGCGCGCCGACCTCCCGGTCACCCCGGCCTCCGGCTGGAAGCTGGACGAGGGCCGCGTCCGCTATGTCCAGCGGGCCGTCACGGCGGGCGACGACAGCGCCGCCGTCAGCTTCGACGCCGCGCAGGACCGACTGTTCTTCCTGCGCCGACAGGGCACCCTCGACGGCATGCTGGCCCTGCTGCGCGACCGCGAGGGACCGGTCCGACACGGCGAGCTGGCGCACTGGCTGGCCACCACCACCGGGGCCGGCGAGGAGGAGGCCGAGCGCTACCTCGCCGCGCTGCGCGACCTCGGCATGCTCCAGCTTTCGAGCTTCGCCACGGATGTGCACGGCGGCGACCCGGTGCGCGCCTTCCAGCGGTCGCTGCGCGCCCTGGACCGGCCCTGGGCCGAGGCGCTCGCCGCCCGCCTGGACGGCCCCGCCGGCATCCTGGCCCGCTTCCCGGCGGCGGACGTCCCCACCCGCCGTACCCTGCTCGGCGCACTCAGGTCCGAACTCCTCGCGCTCCAGGAGGAAATGGGCGCCGAACGCCCCTCCCTCCCGCAGACCCTCGTCTACGAGGACGTCTCCGCCGGCACCACCACCGCCGATCTCGCCGAGTGGCGGCGGCTCGCCGAGGAACCGCTGCGTTCGCTCGGGAGGCTGCTGCCCGCCTTCGACGTGGCGCTGCCCCAACGGCTCACCCTCAAAGGCTTCTTCCTCGCCCGCTTCGGCCGCGGCGGGCGCTGCGACGATCTGCTGCGCCTGGTGCACGACTTCCACGAGGACATCTTCCGCCAGTACCTCCAGTTCACGGCCGCCAAGGACGACTTCCTGCCGGACGGCGGCCACGCCCCGGAGGAGAACTGGCTCGGCCTGCCCGAGATCACGGCCCTGGACCGAGCCCGCGCCGCGTTCACCACCCGCATGCGCGAACACTGGGCACAACTCTGCCCGGATCGCGACGAGTTCGTCCTGGACGACGCCCTCGTCGACGAGGTCGCCGAAGCTCTCGGCGGCGCCGCCCCGGCGTTCCAGCCGCACAGCCACTTCCTCCAGCTGGCCCGCCGCGACGGTGACCCCTTGGTCGTCCTCAACGACTCCTTCGGCGGCCTCTGCTTCCCCTTCACCCGCTTCACCCACTGCTTCGACGGCCCCGAGGGCCCCGGACTCACCGCGGCCATCCGCGCCGAGCTGCGCGGACTGCTGCCGCCGGGCGCCGTGTTCGCCGAGGTCACGGCCGGCGCCGCGACCACCAACCTGAATCTGCACGGCCGGCTGACCGACCACGAGATCGTCTGCCCCGGCGAGACGAGCACGGCGCCCGAGGAGGCCCGCCTCCACCTGGACGACCTGTACGCCGTGCACGACGAGGCCACCGACCGGCTGCTGCTGCGCTCGCGCCGGCTGGGCCGGGAGGTCGTCCCCCTCTACCTCGGCTACCTGGTGCCCATGGTGCTGCCCGAGATCCCGCGCACCCTGCTGCTGTTCTCCCCGACCGCCCGCCCCAAGCCGGACGTCTGGCGCGGTGTGCCCGCGGGGCCCGAGCGCGACGGCGTCACCCGGCGCCCCCGCGTCCGCCACCACCGCCTCGTCCTCCAGCGCCGCTCCTGGACCGTCGCCGACGGACGCCTCCCGCTGCGCGCCCCGGGCGCCGGTGACGCCGACTGGTACCTCGGATGGCACCGCTGGCGCGTTCGGCACGGGCTGCCCGAGCGGGTGTTCGCCACCGTCCACGAGGAGCGCGACGGCGACGAGGCCGGCGGCTGGTTCGGCAGCGCCAAGCCCCAGTACGTCGACTTCGCCAGTCCGCTGTCCCTCACCGGGCTCGAAGGACTCCTCGCCGGCAGACACGCCCGGACCGTCTTCGAGGAGACGCTGCCCGGCGAGGACGAGCTCCACGTCACCTCGCCCCGCGGCCGCCATGTCGCCGAACTCGCCGTAGAGATGCTGCCCGCCCCGGCCGGCCCGCCCGAGAAGGACGAAGCCCGATGACCGCACCCACCCCCGCCGTGGACACCACCACCGAGGACGCGCCCGGCAGCTGGCTCGCGGTGCACGTCTTCTACGCCGCCAGCCCCCGCCCGCTGCTCCTGAAGTGCGTCGAACCCCTGGTGCGCCAGCTGACCGAAGAGGGGCTGATCACCGGCTACTTCTTCATCAACTACTGGCTGGAGGGCCCTCATCTGCGGTTGCGGCTGAAGCCGGCCCGCGCAGCCGACGCCGCCGCCGTCCGGGAGCGCACCCACGCCGCCCTCGACGCGTTCCTGCGCGAACGCCCCGCCCTCTACGAGGTCAGGGCGGGCTTCTTCGCCGAGCTGTACGAGACCCTGTTCACCCTGGAGTACGGCGAGGAGGAGCGCGCCCGGTTCCTCGGCCCGGACGGGCGGATGAAGCTGCGCCCCAACAACAGCTTCGAGGACCGCCCCTACGAGCCCGAGTACGGCAAGTACGGCGGCCCCGCCGGCATCGCGCTCGCCGAATGGCACTTCCAGCACTCCAGCGACCTCGTCATCGAGGCCACCCGCACCATGAACCTCCATCTGCGCACGGTGCTCCTCGGCCTGTCAGCCCAGCTGATGATGGTCGTCTCCGGCACCTTCCTCGCCGACGACGAGGCCCTGCTGACCTTCCTCGACCGCTACCACGGCTTCTGGAACAACGCGTTCAGCACCACCAACTACACGGCCGACAAGGGCTACGAACGGGCGTACGCCGCCATGGGCGACCGGCTGCCCGAGCGCTTCCGGCACATCCGCGAGGCGGTGGCCCGCGGGGAACCGGAACGGCTCCCGGCCTTCCTGCGCGGCTGGGCCGGCCACTGCGCCGAACTCCGCGACCGCGCGGCCCGGCTGGCGGAACAGGGCGACCTGGTCTTCCGCTCCTTCGACGGCACCCGCGACATCCACGCCACCGACCCGGCGCACGCCCTGCCGATGCTCCTGTCGCCCTATGCGCACATGACCAACAACCGGCTGGGCATCACCGTCCGCGACGAGGCGTTCCTCTCCTACGTCCTCGCCCGCGCCCTGCGCGACGGCGCCCCGGAGGACAGCAGATGACCACCGACGCCTTCCTCGCCGCCCGGCCGCGTGTGCGCCCCGACATCGTGCTCGGCCCCAGCCTGCTGCGCGGCCCGACCCGCATCCACCTGCTGAAGGACCCGCGCACCGGGCGGCGCCTGGAGGTCGGCGCCAAGGAGCACTTCATCATCACCCGTCTCGACGGCACCCGGTCCCTGGCGGAGATCGGGCGGGCCTACTCGGGCGAGTTCGGCACCCGGCTCGGCGAGGCGCAGTGGGGGCAGATGCTGCGGCTGCTGGGCGGCCGGGGCCTCCTCGAAGGCGGCCCCGCACCCACCGCGCCCACGCCCGTCCCCACTCCCGCCGAACGCCCGAGCGGCTTCCTCGCCGGACACACCCGGATGGTCGCCGACGCGCCCGCCCTCATGGACCGGCTGCACCGGCTCACCGCCCTGGACCGCAGGCCCGCCCTGCTGGCCGTGCTCACCGTCCTGGCCGTCGGCGTGCTCGCCGCGGTCGCCGCCGACGCCGGGACCCTGTGGCGGCAGACGGTGCACACCGCCGGGCAACCCGTGCTGCTGTTCGCCGTCGGCTGCGTCCTGTGGTGCAGCCTCGCCCTGCACGAGCTGGCCCACGGACTGTTCGCGCGCACCTGGGGCGGCCGGGTGAGCGAGATCGGGCTGCGCTGGATCCTCGGCGCCACCTACCTCTACTGCCAGGTGGACGACGTCCAGTTCCTCGGCAGCCGGGCCCGCAAGGTCGCCACCGCCTGCGCGGGCGTCCTCGCCAACCTCCTCTTCCTGGTGCCGTTCCACGTCGTCTGGCTGCTGCTCCCGGCCGGCGCGCAGGCCCGGCCCGCGTTCGGCGCGCTGCTGCTGCTCGGAGTCGTCACCGGCCTCGCCAACCTGCTGCCGCTGGCACCGCTCGACGGCTACCGCGCCCTCGGCCACGCCCTCGGGGTCTCCGGCCTCGCCGAGGGCAGCCGCGCCTTCACCGCCCTCGCCGCCCGCGCCCTGCTGCGCCGCGGCCCCGGCCTCGGCGCCTACCCGCCCCGGCTGCGCCTGCTGTACGGCGGCTTCGCCCTGCTCACCGCCGTACAGACGGCCGCGTTGCTCGCCCTCGCCGGGGCGGTGCTGCGCCGTCTGCTGCCGGACCGGCTGGCACTCCTCGCCTGGTGGCTGCCGACCGCCCTGCTCGCCGCCCTCCTGCTGCTGTGGGGGCTGGGCACGCTGGGGCGGCGCCTGCGCGGGCGCCGCGCGACGGGCCGTACCGAGAGCCGTACCGCGGGCCCCGCCGCAGGCCGGGCACCGGACCTCGCGCGGTCCGCCGCCCCCACCTCCCCGTCCGCGGATGCCGGCCGAGCCGCCGCATCCCTAACCCCGTTGGACCCCGCAAGGAAAGGCGAGATGAACGAACCCCACGCACAGACCGGGACCGCACCCGGCCCCGCCGCCACCGCCGAGCCGGTCGTCGTCCTCGACGGCGTGATCAAGCGGTACGGGGAGGTCACCGCGCTCGACGGCGTCTCCCTCACCGTGCGGCGCGGTGAGTTCTTCGGCATCCTCGGCCCCAACGGCGCGGGCAAGACCACCCTGGTGGAGATCGTCGAGGGCATGCGCGAGGCGGACGGCGGCACCGTCAGCCTGCTCGGCCGGAGCCCCTGGCCCCGGGACACCGCGCTGCTCGCCCGGATCGGCGTCCAGACCCAGGCGTCGGCCTTCTTCGCGCGGCTGACCGCGGGCGAGCATCTGCGCACCGTCGCCGCGCTCTACGGCATGGACCCGGACGCGGTGCGCGTCGCGCTGGAACGGGTCGGGCTCACCGAGAAGGAGAACGCGCGCGTCGACCATCTCTCCGGCGGGCAGCGGCAGCGCCTCGCCATCGCCACCGCGCTGCTGCACGAGCCGGAGCTGATCTTCCTGGACGAGCCCACCGCGGCCCTCGACCCCGAGGCGCGGCGCGAACTGTGGGCGCTGCTGCGCTCGTTGCGCTCCGAAGGACGCACCATCGTGTGCACCACCCACCACCTGGACGAGGCCGAGGCGCTGTGCGACCGGGTGGCGATCGTGGCCGGCGGCCGGGTCATAGCCCTCGACACACCCCGGGGACTCATCCGCTCCCTCGCCGCCCCCGCCCGACTGCTGCTGCCCGCGGATGAGTTGACACCCGAGGCGGCGCTCGCCCTGCCCGGCGTGGACCGGGCCACCGTGGAGGGCGACGAACTCGTCCTGGAGACCGCGGCCGTCAACCACGTCCTGACCGCACTCGGCGACCTGGTCGACATCGAGTCGGTCACCGTGCGCACCGCCACCCTCGAAGACGCCTACCTCAGCCTCACCGGCCATGGAACGGAGCACCGCAGTTGACCGCCTACGCCGCACTGACCAGGGCCGGTTACGTCGCGAGCGTGCGCGACCGTACGACCCTCTTCTTCACCTTCGCCTTCCCGCTCGCCTTCCTCGTCCTGTTCGGCCTCATCTTCCAGGGCCAGCACGTCAACGGCGGGTTGGCCTCCATCAACTACACGGCACCCGGCGTCCTCTCGTGGGGTGTCGGCAACGCCTGCGTGTTCTCCGTGGGCTTCGCCCTGATGCAGTGGCGCCGCGACGACCTGCTGCGCCTCATCTGGCGCACCCCGACCCCGCTGCGCTCGCTGATCGCCTCCCGCTGGACCCTGGCCCTCGGAGTCGCCGCCGCGCAGACGGTGCTGTTCACCGCCGTGGCGCTGCTGCCGTTCTTCGGGCTGGAGCTGAACGGCCCCTGGTGGGCGGGCATCCCGCTGCTGGTGCTCGGCGTCACCGCGTTCCTCGCCATGGGACTGGTCGTCGGCAGCCTCGCGAACACCCCGGAGTCGGTCGCGGCCATCGCCAACCTGGTGATGGTGCCGATGGCCTTCCTGTCCGGCTCGTTCTTCCCCGACGACCTGATGCCGGGCTGGCTGCGCACGGTCGCCAAGGTGCTGCCGCTGCACTACCTCAACGACGGCCTCACCGACGCCATGGGCGGCCGCGGCGACCTCGGGGACATCGGCCTGGACTGCGTAGGACTCGTCGTCTTCGCCCTGATCTTCGGCCTGATCGCCACCCGGATCTTCCGCTGGAGCAACCGGACATGACCACCGTCACCGCCCCCGCCCCGGCGGCCGCGCCCCTGGAGGCCGCCCGCGCGGCCCTCCAGGACCGCCTGGCCGTCCGCGCCGCCGCGGCGGGAGCGCCCGCCCCCGCCGTCTCCCGCGTCGGCGACACCAACGTCCTCGGCGAGCGGACCGCCCCGGCCGCGCCGGTGCCCCCGCACACGGCAGAAATCCACCTCACCGCCCAGGCCGTGCTGCTGGGACCCTGGGGCGGCGCCGGCCGGGCCTGCGGCACCTGCCTCGCGATGCGCCGCCAGCGGCTGCGCACCCGCACCGAACGCGACGCGCTGGAGACCGGCACCGAGACCACGGCCGCCGGCCGCTGGCCCGCCCTGCCCGACCATCTGGTGGACGCCGTCTGGTCCCTGCACCGCCTCATCGCCATCGGCGGCGCCCGCCACGAACCCCCGGGCCCCGACGCCGGGTTGCCCCGGGTCACCGAACTCGACCTGGAGACCCTCCAGGTCCGCACCTTCCCGCTGCTGCCCGACCCGATGTGCCCGCACTGCCGCCCCGCGACCGGCGAGGCCGTGGCCGAGGCGGCGGCCCAGCGCACCGCGGGGCCCATGACCTCCCGGCCCAAATCCGCTCCCGGCCACTACCGGTCGGGCCGCCCCGGCGACTTCCCTCTGCCGGTCAAGGGGCTCGCGAACCCGGTGTGCGGGGTGCTCGGCGGCGGCACCTGGACCGACGTGACCTCGCCCACCACCGCGCCGGTCGCGGGCAGCGTCTTCATGCGGGGCTACGCCGGACTCACCGACGTCACCTGGAGCGGCCAGGCGAACTCCTACGCCCGCAGCCGGGAACTGGCCTTCCTGGAGGGACTGGAGCGCTACGCCGGCACTCACCGCCGCCACCGGGCCCCCGTCGTCACCGCCTCCTGCGACGAACTCGGCGACCGCGCCCTGGACCCCCGCGCCTGCGGGCTCTATCCGCCGCGCACCTACGCCGAGGACCCGATGGTCGAACCCTTCGACCCGGCCCGGCCGATCCCCTGGGTCACCGGCTGGTCGCTGCGCGACGAACGGCCCGTACTGGTACCCGCCCGGCTCGTCTACTACAGCGCGGGCACCCGTGAGGACAACTTCGTCTTCGAGTGCTCCAACGGCTGTGCCACCGGCGCCAGTCTGGAGGAAGCGGTCTTCTTCGGGCTGCTCGAACTCCTGGAGCGGGACGCCTTCCTGCTCGGCTGGTACGGCAACCTGCCGCTGCCGGAGATCGACCTGGACTCGGTCGGCGGCGCACGGGTGCGGGCGATGGCGGCCCGCGCCGAACTCCAGGGCTACGACGTCCATGTCTTCGACAACCGGGTGGACCTGCCGGTACCGGTCGTCACCGGCCTCGCCGTCCGCCGGGACGAGGGACCCGGCACCCTGGCGTTCGCGGCCGGCGCCTCCTTCGACCCGGAGACGGCCGTGGAATCGGCGCTCTCCGAGATCCTCACCTACATCCCGCACCTGCCCCGCCAGGTCGCCGAACGCCCCGCCGAACTCACGGCCATGGCAGCGGACTTCGACAAGGTCGTACGACTGCCCGACCACGCCGCCCTGTTCGGGCTGCCCGTCATGCGCGAGCACGCCCGCGGTTACCTGGCCCCGCCCCGGGTGGCCCCGCTCGGCGAGCTGTTCGCCGACTGGGAGGCACGTCGGCCGCGCACCACCGATCTGCTGGACGACGTCACGCTGCTGCGCGATCTGCTGGCCGACGCGGACTGCGACGTCGTCGCCGTCGACCAGACCACGCCGGAGCAGCGGGGGATGGGGCTGCGCACGGTCGCCACGCTCGCCCCGGGGCTGCTGCCGATCGACTTCGGCTGGTTGCGCCAGCGGGCGCCGCACCTGCCGAGGCTGCGGACCGCGCCGTACCGGGCGGGTCTGGTGCCCGCCCCACTGCGGGAGGAGGACCTGCGGCTGGTGCCGCACCCCTTCCCCTGACGGAGCCCGGAACGCGAGAGGTCCCCGGCGGGGCCGGGGACCTCTCCACCGACGGCGGACGTCAGGCGGTGCAGGAGGTGGTGCTGGTGGTGCTGGAGCAGGTGCTCGTGGAGGAGCAGCTCGTCGACGAACCGAGCATGACCTCACTGGCGTCCGAGTAGTCGGTGATCTCGAAGGTCTCCGACTCGAGGTCCAGGATCTCCTGGGCGAGGGAGGCGAGGGCGTTGTCGGACATGACGACTCCTTCCGGTGCGGGGACGGTACGGGACGGCCGGTCGGGCGGTGCGGGCCGCGACACCCCGCGTCCGCGGAAGCGTCACGTCCTTCCGGCACCCCACAGTTCTACGCGCGTCCGCGCGCACCCCCCTTGCCGTTCGCTGTCACCTCGCTGACACCCGCCCGAGGAGCCACTGACATGAGCACCGAACCCACCCGCACCACCGCCGAACCCCCGGGCCTGGACGACCTGCTGGCGCCGGCCGCCGAGTTCTATCTCGACCTGCACCGCAACCCCGAACTCTCCGGCGCCGAGGCGCGCACCGCCGCCCGGTTCGCGGACCGGCTGGACGCCGACGGCTACCGGGTGCTGCGCGGCCTCGGCGGCCACGGCGTCGCGGCCGAACTGCGCAACGGCGAGGGCCCCGCAGTCCTGCTGCGCGCCGAACTCGACGCCCTGCCGGTCGCCGAGGCCACCGCGGCGCCCTACGCCAGCACCGTCACCGCCACCGGCCCCGACGGCCGCCCGGTCCCCGTGATGCACGCCTGCGGCCATGACGCCCACCTCGCCTGCGTGGCGGCCGCCGGACGCTGGCTCGCGGCCCGGCGGGACCGGTGGCGGGGCACCCTGCTCTTGGTCGGCCAGCCCGCGGAGGAGACCCTCGGCGGCGCGCGGGCCATGCTGGAGGACGGCCTCTACGACCGCGTCACCCCGCCCGACGAGGTGCTCGCCCAGCACACCGCGCCCTTCCCGGCGGGCATGGTGGCGCACGCCGAGGGCCCGGTCCTGGCCGCCGGCCGCACCCTGTCGGTGGTTTTCGAGGGCGGCGGGGGCCACGCCGCCACCGCGCACCTCGCCGCGGACCCGCTGCGGGCGGCGGCCGGGCTGGTCATGCGGCTGCCCGAGGTCGCGGCCGGCGAGAGCGGGCTCCCTGCCGTCACCGCCACCGCGCTGCGGGCCGGGGACGCCGGACACCCCGGCAACGTGCTCCCCGACCGAGCCGAGCTGCTGCTGTCCCTGCGCGGCTTCTCCGAGCCGGCCCTCGACCGCGCCGCCGCGGAGGTCTCACGGCTGGCCCACGCCGAGGCGGCGGCGGCCGCGCTGCCGCCCAGGACCACCGTCACCACCGTCTCCCGCTCCGGCGTCACCGTGACCGACCCGGAAGTCACCGCCGGCGTGCGCACCGCCCACCGGTCCGCGTTCGGCACCGCCCGCGTCACGTCCTGGCCCCCGGCCCTGGCCACCGAGGACTTCCCGCTGCTGACCGGCGCGGGCGCGCATCTCCACGGCCACGGGGAGATCCGGGGCTGCTACTGGATGCTCGGCTCCACCGGCCCGGCCCAGTGGGCCGCGGCCCCCGGCCCCGACCCCGCGGCCAAGCTCCGCGCGCTGCCGGCGAACCACTCGCCCCGGTACCTGCCCAGCGTGCGGCTGACGCTGCGGACCGGGATCGCGGCGATGGTGACGGCGGCGCTGGCGCGGTTGGGGGCGGCCACGGGGTGAGACGCCGCTCGGGGACGGCCCCGGTCGCCTCGTTCAGCCCCGTCCCCTCGACTTGCCCCGGTCCAAGCCCAGTTCCCGGGCGAGCGCCTCCTCCACCCACTCCTGCGCGCGCGCCCGCGACACCGCGCCCGGGTACGAGGTCAGCTGCACGGCGAGACCGTCGAGGAGCGCGGTCAGCCGCAGGGCCGTGGCACGGGGGTCGGGGCAGGTGAACTCGCCGGCGGTGACGCCCTCGGCGATGACCTCGGCGAGGGCCGCCTTCCACTGGCGGTCCAGCTCGCTGGTGACCTCGCGCAGAGCGGGTTCGCGCAGGGCGACGGCCCAGCCCTCGATCCACAGCCGCCAGCCCTTGGCCTGCCCGGTCGGCGCGTACCAGCGCACCGCGGCCCGCAGCCGGCGCAGCGCGGTCGTCCGCCGGCCGAGCAGCCCGCGCAGATGCGCGAGATCGTCCTGTGCGGCGTGCGCGAACGCGGCGGCGACCAGCTTCTCCTTGGTCGAGAAGTGGTACAGCACCAGCGCGTTGCTCACCCCGAGCGCGGCCGCCACGTCGGCGATCCGCACCGCCGCCACGCCTCGCGCCTCGATCTGCTCGACGGCGGCCCGCAGCAGCTCCTCCTGCCGCTCGGCCACACTCAACCGCACTCTCGCCACCCGGTCACCCTAGTTCGTCGAACCCGTCCCGCCGGTACGACCCGAACCGCTCCGCCAGCACGGGCAGCCGGTCGGCCACCACCGCGTGGGCCGCGGCGCGGGGTGTCGTACCGTCGGCCCGCGCCCGGTCGAGGGTCAGGGTGAGCAGGGCGCGCATGGAGCGGCGGATGTGGGCGAACGCCCTGTCCGCGTCGGCATCGACGTCGCCGAACAGGGTCCACCACCACCAGGCGTTCGTCGCCGAGTTGACCACCACGTCCGGCAGCACGGTCACCCCGCGCGTGGCGAGCAGTGCCTCCGCCTGCGGCAGCACCGGCATGTTGGCGGCCTCCACGATCCAACGGGCCCTGATCCGCGCCTGGTTCGAGGGGTCGACGACGTACGACACGGCCGCGGGCACCAGCACCTCCGCGTCCACCGCCAGCCAGGCGTCACCGGGCAGCCGGTGATCGGCGGGGCGCAGTACCGAGCGGTCGACCGTGCCGTGGCCGTCCCGCGCGGCGAGCAGCGCCTCGACGTCGAGGCCGTCCGGATTGGCGATCGTCCCCTCGACGTCGGCGACCGCGACCACGCTCAGGCCCGCCCGCGCCAGGAAGCGGGCCGTCGCCCCGCCCATGGTGCCGAGGCCCTGCACGGCGACCCGCGTGCCCCGGTACGGGACCCCCGCGCGGTCCAGCGCGGTCAGCACCGACTCGGCCACCCCGCAGCCCCCGGCCAGTCGGTCCAGGCCGATGCCGTCCACCTCGACCGCGAAGGCGTCCGCGAGCCGCCGCCGGGCCGCCGCCTCGTCGTCCAGGAGCGGATACACCGCCTGCACGGTGGAGACCAGGCCCGCCTCGGCCGCCGCCTCGTCCACCAGGTCCTGGCCGAGGCCCAGGTCCTCACCGGTCGTCCAGCAGCTCTCGACGTACGGCCGCACCGCCCGCAGATAGCGCACCAGCAGCCCGTACGCCGCCGGGTCGCGCGGATCGCAGTCGATGCCGCCCTTCGCACCCCCGAGGGGGACGTAGCGCCCCTCGGGGTCGTAGTGCAGGGCCTCCTTCATGGTCATGCCCCGGGCCAGGCCCGTCACCTCGTCGAGCGTGCAGCCGGGACGCATCCGCAGCCCGCCGCTGGCCACGCCCCGCACCAGCCGGTCCACGACCAGGAAGCCCTGCCGGCCGGTGACGTGGTCGGTCCAGGTGAGAGAGATCAAGGGGGCGCTCATCGGCACTTCCTCGGAGTCGGTCCACCGAATGCCGAGTCAGTATCGGGCGGGTGTCCGCGACCGTCAACGTACTGAATGGGCGTTCAGTAGTGCCGGGTGGTTCCCGGGTTGTCGGACGAGCCGACCATAATGGGGGGCCCATCACTCAACCGGGAGGTACCGTGACCGGTCAGCGTTCCTCGACCTCAGGGCCCCGCGTGCCGCGCCCGGCGGCCTTCGGCGTGGACCCGGGCGGTGAGCGCATGGCACGAATCCGCCGCTCCCCGCACTTCAAGGACGGCGTCTTCCAGAACCCCGGCGGCGCCGCGCGCACCCGGCCCTCCGGCTCCATGGTGGACTTCGCGAAGGTCTTCCTCGACAAGGAGACCCGGCCGCTGCGTGCTCCCGGGGGGACGATCCCGGTGCATCCCACGACCTTCGCCGACCTCGCCCGGCCGCCCGCCACGGGCCTGCGGCTGACCTGGATGGGGCACTCCAGCGTGCTCGCCGAGATCGACGGCCACCGGGTGCTGTTCGACCCGGTGTGGGGCCGGCGCTGCTCCCCGTTCCCCTTCGCCGGACCCAAGCGGCTGCACCCCGTCCCGCTGCCGCTCGCCGCGCTCGGGGACGTCGACGTGGTGGTGATCTCCCACGACCACTACGACCATCTCGACCTGCCCACCATCAAGGCGCTGGCCGGCACCGGCACCGTCTTCGCCGTTCCGCTCGGCGTCGGCGCCCACCTCGAACACTGGGGCGTCAGCCCGGACCGGCTGCGCGAGCTGGACTGGCACGAGTCGACCCGGGTCGGCGGCATCACCCTCACCGCCACCCCGGCCCGCCACTTCTGCGGCCGCGGCCTGCGCAACACCCAGCACACCCTGTGGGCCTCCTGGGCCGTCGCCGGCGAGGAGTACCGGATCTACCACAGCGGCGACACCGGCTACTTCGACGGCTTCCAGGACATCGGTGCCGCCCATGGCCCGTTCGACGCCACGATGGTGCAGATCGGGGCGTACAGCGAGTTCTGGCCGGACATCCACATGCGGCCCGACGAGGGCCTGCGCGCCCACCTGGACCTCCAGGGCGGCGCCCCGCACGGCGTGCTGCTCCCGATCCACTGGGGCACCTTCAACCTCGCCCCGCACCCGTGGGCCGAGCCGGGGGAGTGGACCAAGGAGGTCGCCGAGGAGGCCGGTCAGGCGGTCGCCCTGCCCCGCCCCGGTGAGCCCTTCGAGCCCGCCGGCAAGCTCCCGGCCGAGGCCTGGTGGCGGGGCGTGTCCGGCGAGGTCCGCCGCACCTGGCGCTCGGTGGGCGCGCTGGTCGCGGAGCCGCCGAAGCGCGGCTGAGGCACGCGCCCGGCGAAGGCCGGCGACGGCGTCGGCGCGGACATCGGACCGGCCGCGGCCGGCACCCCGCACGCTCCAGGGCAGGTCGGTGGCGCCCGCGCCCGGTGGACCGCGGCGGGACGAGCGATTCCCCTCTCCCGCGGACATGGCCGTGGAGCGCCATCCGCGTGGTGCCGGTCTCCGCGGCCGGCCGCCGCACGGCGAGCCGGCCTCCCGCGGGTACGGAGACCCGCGAGGGCCCACCGGGAAGAGCCCCCCTCACGACGACGACGGGGCTCGCCCCGGTCGCCCTGTTTCGCCTCCCCGCCGCGTCCGGCCGGGACGGCCGGGGCCGCGTCGGCGGCCGGCGGACGGTGGACGGCGGACGGCCGGCGGCGCCCCCGGCGACCGGGTGCCGCTCACCCTCCGCCAGAGCACCCGATGCGAGCGCATCGAAGGCCAAGGGGAACACGTTCAGTGACATTCACCGGATGTGCGAGTGCGTGGTCCCGAGCGGCGCGACGAGGCCTGGACGCCGTGGAGCGGGCGTGATCCGGGATGCGGGCCGGCGGGTCGCCCCTCCCGGCCCGTTCACTCCTTCTGACAGCTTTTGATCGGCCCTTATCGATATTTTTCGACCCGATCGGAGCACACGTGGCCGGGTTATCGGTCTTTCGTACGGAGCCTCATACCAGAGCGGGACGCCGGGCGGGGGAGTTTGGCAACTGCCCCTCGCACATGAGGCGGAGGCGACTACCGTGAGTGTCCGACCCCAGGCCCGACGGACCAGTACGAGGACGCAGATGTCTCACCTTCGCGCACCGGCCGCCCGTGCCGACCGCCGGGAGGGCGGGCGGCACGGGCGGCCGGTCGCCCGACCCGCTCCCGCACTGCCCGAGACCCACATACGGCCCCAGCTGATGCGGCTCGCCGTGCTGCCCCCGCTCGCGGTCGCCCTCGGCGCCACCGCCGCCGTCCTGTTCACCATCCGCTCCACCGGCGCCCGTACCGGCCCCGTCCTGTGGGCCGCGCTCGGCGGCGCGGTCACCGTGGCCGTGGCCGCCGTCCTGATCGCGGCCGTGGCCGCCGACCGCGCCGCCCGCGGTGTCTCCGAGCGGATCGGCGCCCTGCGTCGCGGCGCCGCCCGCGGCGCGGCCGACCTGCATGAACTCGTGGACGCCCTGCGCCAGGGGGAGGCCCCGCCGCAGCGCCCGTCCCACCGCCGCTCACCCACGGACGCCGACGACTTCGAACTGCTCGCCGCCGACCTGGCCCGCGCGCACGACGGCGCCGTCACCGCCGTCGTGCGGGCCGCCCAGCTCTCCAGCCACGCGGGCAGCGAGCAGAAGCTGGAGGTCTTCGTCAACCTCGCGCGCCGGCTCCAGTCCCTGGTGCACCGCGAGATCTCCATCCTGGACGACCTGGAACACGAGATCGAGGACCCCGACCTGCTCAAGGGCCTCTTCCACGTGGACCACCTGGCCACCCGCATCCGGCGGCACGCCGAGAACCTCGCCGTGCTCGGCGGCGCCGTCTCCCGGCGCCAGTGGAGCAACCCGGTGAGCATGACCGAGGTGCTGCGCTCCGCCATCGCCGAGGTCGAGCAGTACTCCCGGGTCAAACTGGTGCCCCCGGTCGACGGCGAACTGCGCGGCCACGCCGTCGCCGACGTCATCCACCTCCTCGCCGAACTCATCGAGAACGCCACGGTGTTCTCCGCCCCCGGCACCCAGGTGCTGCTGCGCGCGGGCCTCGTCACCTCCGGGCTCGCCGTCGAGGTGGAGGACCGCGGGCTGGGCATGCCCGTCGGCGAACAGAACCGGATGAACGCCCTGCTGGCCGACCCCGACCAGGTCAACGTCGCCAGCCTGCTGGCAGACGGCCGTATCGGCCTCTACGTCGTCTCCCAGCTCGCCCGCCGGCACGGCATCGGCGTCCGGCTCCAGAGCAACATCTACGGCGGGGTCCAGGCCGTACTCGTCGTACCCGAGGCGCTGTTGGGAACGCCGCAGGCGGAGCTGCCGCCGCAGGCCGCCGCCCCGCGTCCGGCGCAGCTCCGGGCGGAACCCCCGGCGCCCACGCGGCCGGCGCCACCCGTCCCCGCGCCCATGCCGCCGGCCACGACACCCGCCACCCGCACGGAAGTCCACACCCACGGCGAACCGCCTCCGCTCCCCGTCCGCGGCACCCACCGCGAGCGTCCCACCCCCGCCGAGGCGGCACCCGGCATCCGGGCCCGGCACCGCGCGGTGGTCGAGGAGCACGACGGCGTCATGCCCGCCCCGCGCGCGGACGCGGTGCGCGGCACCATGGCCAAACCCCGGCTGCCGCGCCGCCGCGCCCAGGAGAACCTCGTCCCCCAGCTCCGCGGCGGCCCCGCGCCCCGGCAGGACGGCGACACCCTCGGCGGCCACGACCCCGGGCTGATGGCGGCCTTCCAGCGCGGCATCGGCCTCGCCGAGGCGGCCGAGCCGGCGACGCACGGCGAGCACATGCGCGCCGGACACGCGCGGCCCGCCGCCCGCGTGCCCGCCGAGCCCGCGCGCCTGCGCGTCCTCCACCCCGATCAGGATCCACCCCAAGGGCCCCAGATCCAGGGCGGCTCGAAGCACCTCCACCCCGACCCACCACCCCTGCCCACCGGCCCCGCCGAGGGAGGCGCACCGGCCGGCTGACCCCTCGCACCGGGCCCGCGCAGGACCCGTGCTGGGCCTCGTACGAGCCCCTACATCCCCCCAACCCCCAGCGGCCCCCCAGACCTTCGTACCCCAAGGAGTCGATCCACCATGGCGAGCGATGCGCCGACCGCTCACGCATCCGACCTCGACTGGCTGCTCAGCGGCCTCGTGCAGCGCGTACCGCACACCAGCAGCGCGGTGCTGCTCTCCTGCGACGGGCTGGTGAAAGCCGTGCACGGCCTCGACCCGGACAGCGCCGACCACATGGCCGCCCTCGCCTCCGGTCTGTACTCGCTCGGCCGCAGCGCCGGCGTCCGGTTCGGGGACGGCGGCGACGTACGGCAGGTCGTCGTGGAACTCGCCTCGACCCTGCTGTTCGTCACCACCGCGGGCTCCGGCACCTGTCTCGCCGTGATGGCGGCCCGCGAGGCCGACGCGGCCGTGCTCGGCTACGAGATGGCGATGCTGGTCAAGAGCGTGCGCCCCTATCTGGTCACCGCCCCCAGGCAACACGCCGTCGGACCCACGGCGCCGGGGCATTGAGCGTGGCCGCGGCCGGCGACGGGCCCTGGCTGGACGACGCGGCCGGACGGCTGGTACGCCCGTTCACGGTCAGCAACGGCCGCACCGAACCCAGCGTCGCACTCGACCTGATCTCTCAGGTGATGGCCACCGGCGTCACCCCGCTCGGCTACCTCGGCCCCGAGCACGCGCAGGCGCTGGAACTGTGCCGGGCGCCCGTCTCGGTCGCCGAGGTCGCCGCCCACCTGAAACTGCCCGCCGTGGTCACCAAGGTCCTGCTCGCGGACCTGGTCGACTGCGAAGCGCTGACCACCAAGCCCCCCGCGTTCCACCACACTCCCACCGACCGGTCCCTGCTGGAGGCAGTGCTCGATGGACTACGACGACAGCTCTGACCCGTTCCCCACCGCGCTCAAGATCCTCGTGGCGGGCGGGTTCGGAGTGGGCAAGACCACCTTCGTGGGCGCGGTCAGCGAGATCGCCCCGCTGAGCACGGAGGAACTGCTCACCACGGTCAGCGCCGCGACCGACAGCCTCGAAGGCATCGAGAACAAGATGGAGACCACGGTCGCCATGGACTTCGGCCGGATCTCCCTCGATCCGGACCATGTGCTGTACCTGTTCGGCACCCCTGGGCAGGAGCGGTTCTGGTTCATGTGGGACGAGCTGTCCGAGGGCGCGCTCGGCGCGGTGATCCTCGCCGACACCCGCCGGCTCCAGGACTGCTTCGCCGCCGTGGACTTCTTCGAGGAACGCGGACTCGGCTTCATCGTCGCCGTCAACGAGTTCGACGGGGGCCACCGCTACGACACCGAGGAGGTGCGCGCCGCCATCGACCTCGACCCCGAGGTGCCGGTCGTGCGCTGCGACGCCCGGATCTCCAGCTCCGGGGTGGGGACCCTGCTGGCCCTCGTCCGCCACCTGCTCGCCCACACCCCGGAGCGCACGCCGAGCCGCGGCGCCGCGCACCGGTGAACCCGACCGACCGCACCACGGAGTTCCCCAGATGAGGCACCCGCACAGCTACGGAGCCCGGCCATGAGCTACGAGCCGCCCCGGCCGGTCCGTGGTCTGCTGCTCACCCCCGAGGACAAGGAGGCCCCCGCCCGCGTCCGGCGGCTGCGGACGCTCGGCCTCGGGGCGCGCCCCGACCCCGCGCTCGACGCCTTCGCGGACCACCTCGCCCGCCTCGTCGGCGCGCCCTACGCCATGGTCAACTTCATCGGCGAGGACGAACAGTTCTTCGCCGGCCTGCGCGTCCCGGCCGTCGACCCGGTCCCGCGGGAGGACGGCGGCAGGACGGAGTGGGGCCGGACCCTGCCCCGCGACCACGGGTTCTGCCCCCATGTGGTGGTCCGCCGCAAGGCCCTGGTCCTGGAGGACGTCCGCGACTACCCCCGGTTCGCGGGCAACCCGGTCGTGGACGAGTACGGCATCCGCTCCTACCTGGGCGCCCCCCTTCTCGACGGCACCGGCATGGCGCTCGGCACCGTGTGCGCCGCCGACACCGGGCCGCGTGCCTGGGGCAGGGAGGGACTGGAGACCATCAAGGCGCTGGCCGCCGATCTCGTCGTGCGGATCGAACGCAGCGCACGGGACGGGCTGCCCATCTGACGAGAGGCTCGTGTGAAAAGAGGGGCGTGAAGGAAAGCTGAGGCGGTGGTTAAGAAAAGCTCGATGGATTACGGCGCGCCCATGGGGCAGATTGCAGAGTGATTCCACCTCTCTGACCCGGTGCGGGCGCGGCCCTTCGGCATGCCCGCGTACGGGACCTCACCCACAGGAGCCGCACGAGTGAAGGCGCTGGTCAAGGACAAGGCGGAGCCCGGACTCTGGCTGACCGACGTCCCGGAGCCCACCATCGGGGCCGACGACGTACTGATCAAGGTCCTGCGGACCGGTATCTGCGGCACCGACCTGCACATCCGGGCCTGGGACGGCTGGGCGCAGCAGGCGATCAGCACCCCGCTGGTGCTCGGGCACGAGTTCGTCGGGGAGGTCGTGGAGGTCGGCCGGGGCGTCACCGACGTCCAGGTCGGCGACCGGGTCAGCGGCGAGGGCCACCTGGTGTGCGGCAAGTGCCGCAATTGCCTGGCCGGGCGCCGCCATCTGTGCCGGGCCACCGTCGGTCTGGGCGTCGGCCGCGACGGCGCGTTCGCCGAGTACGTCGCTCTGCCCGCGACCAACGTCTGGGTGCACCGCGTCCCGGTCGACCTCGACGTCGCGGCGATCTTCGACCCGTTCGGCAACGCCGTGCACACCGCGCTGTCCTTCCCGCTGGTCGGCGAGGACGTCCTGATCACCGGCGCCGGCCCGATCGGCCTGATGGCCGCCGCCGTCGCCCGGCACGCGGGCGCCCGCAACGTCGTCGTCACCGACGTCAGCGAGGAGCGCCTCCAGCTGGCCCGCAAGATCGGCGTGAGCCTCGCGCTGAACGTCGCCGAGACCACGATCGCCGACGGACAGCGTGAGCTGGGGCTGCGCGAGGGCTTCGACATCGGCCTGGAGATGTCCGGCAGGCCCGAGGCGATGCGCGACATGATCGCCAACATGACGCACGGCGGCCGGATCGCCATGCTCGGCCTGCCCTCCCAGGAGTTCGCCGTCGACTGGGCCCGGATCGTCACCTCGATGATCACCATCAAGGGCATCTACGGCCGGGAGATGTTCGAGACCTGGTACGCGATGTCGGTGCTGCTGGAGGGCGGGCTCGACCTCGCTCCCGTGATCACCGGCCGCTACGACCACCGCGACTTCGAGGCGGCCTTCGCGGACGCCGCGAGCGGCAAGGGCGGCAAGATCATCCTCGACTGGACCGCGTAGGTCACCCGCTCGGCGTACGCCATCCGCATCACCTAGGAGCTTCTGTCATGTTCGAGACCGTCCGCGACGATCTGCGCACCACCCTCGACGAGATCCGCGCCGCCGGCCTGCACAAGCCCGAACGGGTCATCGGCAGCCCGCAGTCCGCGACCGTCAGCGTCACCGCCGGCGGCCGCCCCGGCGAGGTCCTCAACTTCTGCGCCAACAACTATCTCGGCCTCGCCGACCACCCCGAGGTGATCGCCGCCGCCCACGAGGCCCTGGACCGCTGGGGCTACGGCATGGCCTCCGTCCGCTTCATCTGCGGCACCCAGGAGGTGCACAAGGAACTGGAGGCGCGCCTGTCCGCGTTCCTCGGCCAGGAGGACACGATCCTCTACTCCTCCTGCTTCGACGCCAACGGCGGTGTCTTCGAGACCCTGCTCGGCGAGGAGGACGCGGTGATCTCCGACGCCCTCAACCACGCCTCCATCATCGACGGCATCCGGCTCTCCAAGGCCCGCCGCCACCGCTACGCCAACCGCGACCTCGCCGACCTGGAGGCGAAGCTCAAGGAGGCGTCCGGCGCCCGCCGACGGCTGATCGTCACCGACGGCGTGTTCTCCATGGACGGCTACGTCGCCCCGCTGAGCGAGATCTGCGACCTCGCCGACCGCTACGACGCGATGGTCATGGTCGACGACTCGCACGCCGTCGGCTTCGTCGGACCGAGCGGCCGCGGCACCCCCGAGCTGCACGGCGTGATGGACCGCGTGGACATCATCACCGGCACCCTCGGCAAGGCCCTCGGCGGCGCCTCCGGCGGTTACGTCGCCGCCCGCGCCGAGATCGTCGCCCTGCTGCGCCAGCGCTCGCGCCCGTACCTCTTCTCCAACACCCTCGCCCCGGTGATCGCCGCCGCCTCCCTCAAGGTCCTCGACCTGCTGGAGTCCGCCGACGACCTGCGGGTGCGGCTGGCCGAGAACACCGAGCTGTTCCGCTCCCGGATGACCGCGGAGGGCTTCGACGTCCTCCCCGGCGACCACGCCATCGCGCCCGTGATGATCGGCGACGCGGCGAAGGCGGGCCGCATGGCCGAACTGCTCCTGGAACGGGGCGTGTACGTGATCGGGTTCTCCTACCCGGTCGTCCCGCAGGGCCAGGCCCGCATCCGCGTCCAGCTGTCCGCCGCGCACTCCGCCGAGGACGTCAACCGCGCGGTGGACGCGTTCATCGCGGCGCGCGCGGAGCTGGCGGCCTGACCAGGGGATATCACCTGGGATAATCGGGGGCATGATCGAGGCACGGCGGCTCCACATCCTCCGTGCGGTGGCCGACCACCGCACGGTCACCGCGGCGGCCGCCGCCCTCTACCTCACCCCCTCCGCCGTCTCCCAGCAGCTGACCGCCCTGGAGCAGGAGACCGGCCACCGGCTGGTCGAGCGGGGCGCCAAGGGGGTACGGCTCACCCCGGCCGGGGAGATCCTGCTCGGCCACACCAACGTGGTCCTCGCCCAGCTGGAGCGCGCCGAGGCGGAACTCGCGGCGTACGGCTCGGGCGAGGCCGGCACGGTCACCGTGGCGGCCTTCGCGACCGGCATCGCCCAGGTCGTGGCACCCGCGCTGGCTCGCCTCGCCACCACCGCGCCCGGCATCCGCATCCGGGTGCGGGACGCGGAGGGCGACGCCAGCCTGCCGATGGTCCTCGACCGGCAGGTGGACGTGGCGGTGGCCGTCGAGTACCGGGGCGCGCCGTCCGCCGACGACCCCCGGCTCACCCATGTCCCGCTGTACGCCGAGCCGTTCGACGCCGTGGTCCCGGTCGGCCACCGGCTCGCCGACTCGGCCGAGGTACCCCTCGCCGAGCTTGCCAAGGACTCCTGGATCGGGCCCTACCCGGGCAACCCCTGCCACGACGTCGTCGTGCTCGCCTGCGAGAGCGCCGGGTTCCAGCCCCGCCTCGAACACTCCTCCGACGACTTCCGCGCCGTCGTCGCCCTCGCCTCCGCCGACGCGGGTGTCGCCCTCGTCCCGCGTTCCGCCCTGCGCGGCATGGACCTCAGCGACGTGGTCGTCCGGCCGGTCGACGGCGTGGCCCCCACCCGCCGCGTCTTCGCCGCGGTGCGCCGGGGCGCGGAGGGACATCCGCTGATCAGGCCGGTGCTGGCGGCGCTGGGCGGGGCGGCGCGGGGCTGACCACGGGGGACTGTCAGTGGTCGGCGCTACGGTGCGTGGCATGCCGGATGCCGAAGCCGTACGCCGTATCGCGCTGTCCTTCCCCGACACCACGGAGAAGACCGCCTGGAACATGCCCACCTTCCGGGTGGCCGGGAAGATGTTCGCGACCCTGCCCGAGGACGAGACGTCCGTCGCCGTGCGCTGCCCGAAGGAGGAGCGGGACGAACTGGTGCTGGCCGAGCCGGAGAAGTTCTGGATCGCGGGGCACGAGGCGCAGTTCGCCTGGATCAGGGCACGGCTCGCGACCCTGGAGGACGAGGCCGAACTCCGGGACATCCTCGCCGACTCCTGGCGCCAGGCCGCCCCACCCCGACTCCTCGAATCCCACCCGGAACTGGGCCTGCCGCCCACCCGGTGAAAATCCCGGTGGCCCGGGGAGGGAGCGTGATGGGCCGGCCGGGTGGTGAGCCTGACGCCCCGGAGGGACAGCCCGGCCCCGGCGAGCGGCCGCCGCGGTGACCAGCCTCGCCGTGGGCGGCCTGCTCCTCGTCGTCCCCGCGATACGCGGCCCGGTACGAGCGGACGCGTCCCCGGCCCCGAGCCGACTTCGTATCGCGCGCCGCTTCACACCCCGGCGCGCGCCCCCAGGAACCCCCCGATCCGCTCCCGCAGGCTCCGCGCGTCCAGGCCGTGCGCCGCGGTGTGTTCCTCGACGGTGCCGTAACGGCGCAGCTCCCGCCGGCCGACACCCAGGCCGAGGACCCGGTGCGGGAGGTCCGAGAGGGCGTCGTTCACCGCGGCGGTCGACGTGCCCGCGAGGTACGGCTCGACCACCACCACGTCCGTCCCCGCGGCGCCGGCCGCCCGGCGCAGCCCGGCCACGTCGAACGGCCGTACGGTCGTCGCGTACAGCACGGTCACGTCCATGCCCTCCGTCGCGTCCAGCACCGCGTCCAGCAGCGGGCCCACCGCGATCACCACGCCGGCCCGCCCCTCCCGTACGGTCACGAACCGCTCGCCGTCCACCGGCAGCGCCCGCCGGTTGGACTGCACCGACAGCCGTACGTACACCCGGTCGTCGCCCGCCGCGACCGCGTGGCGCAGCAGGTTCTCGGCCTCGTCGGGGTGGCCCGGCACGTGCACGGTCCAGCCGTCGAGGGTGTCCAGCAGGGCCACGTCGCCCGGCGCCATGTGGGTGAACCCGCCGGCCGGCCAGTCGAAGGAGGCGGCGGCGCTCACCAGCACCGCCCCCGTGCCCTGATGCCCGAAGTCCAGCTTGACCTGCTCGAACGGCCGCTCCACCAGAAAACTGGCGAACGTGTGGACGACGGGCCGCAGCCCGGTCAGCGCCATCCCGGCCGCGGCCCCCACCAGCAGCTGCTCGCGGATGCCGACGTTGACCACGCGCTCGGGGTGCCGGGCGACGGCCTCGTGGAAGGCGTCCTTGCCGATCTCGGCGAGGACCACCGCGACCCGCGGGTCCTCGTCCAGGAGCCGGGAGACGACGGGAGCGAAACGGTCACGCATGGTGTCCATGGAGATGCCGCCCTTTCGGAGCGTGAGGCGTGAGGGAAGACGTGAGGGAGGAGCCGGAGGGTGGGGGAGGGGCCGCGGCGCGAGGGAAAGGCCGCGGTGTCAGGGGAAGACCGGGGTGTCAGGGGAAGCCTGAGCGCGGGTTCCTCGGGGGCTCGTCGGCCGCGCTTCAGGCGTTCTTCGGCTCGACCCGGGCCACGACCACGTGCGGCCGTCCCGGATGGGGCGCAGTGAACGCCTCGTAGAGGGCCGTGTGGTCCCGCCCGTCGACGGTCGCCGCCGACCAGCCCGCGGCCTCGAACCGGGCGGCGATCCCGCCGGGGCGGGCGTGGCTGGCGGAGGAGTTGTCCACCACGACGGTGTGCAGCCGGTCCAGCCCCGCGGGCCCCGCGAAGGCGATGGCCTCGTGGTTGCTGCCCTCGTCCAGCTCGGCGTCCCCGATCAGCACCCAGACCGCCGGATCGGTGAGGCCCTGGGCCCGCAGCCCCAGCGCGGTCCCGGCGCCGATGGGCAGCCCGTGCCCGAGCGATCCGCTGCCGATCTCCGCGCCGGGCACCAGTAGCCGGTCCGGGTGGTGCCCGAGCGGCGAGTCGTACCCGCCGAACCCGGGCAGCCAGTCGACCGGCAGGAACCCCTTGGCGGCCAGCACCGCGTAGTACGCCATCGGCCCGTGCCCCTTGCTCAGCAGGAAGCGGTCCCGGCCCGGGTCCTGGGTCCGCTCCGGCGTGACGCGCAGGACCCGGTCGTAGAGCACCCACAGCACGTCGAGCGTGGAGGTGGCCGCCGGGCCGTGCTTCTCGTCCCCGCTCATGAGGCTCATCAGCCGGGGCAGGTCGGTGTACCCGTGGGTGCGGTGGTCGTCCGCTGTGATCGTCATGTACGACAGCGTGCGACCTCAACCAAACTTGAGGTCAACCCCAGGATGTCGTGCGCGATCACCGAGTCGAGTGCGGTATTGTTTCCCTGCACGTTGCGACCGGGGAAACCGCAGGTCAAACGGCAACGGGACGTGGCGCAGCTTGGTAGCGCACTTGACTGGGGGTCAAGGGGTCGCAGGTTCAAATCCTGTCGTCCCGACTCTGCGGAGTCGTAGATCAGGGCCGGTTTCGGATGTTTCCGAAGCCGGCTCTCGGTCGTTCCCGGGGAGGGCGGGGGAGACGCGTCCGCCGCCCCGACGGGCCGGAACCGGCGCCCGGGGGACCGTCGGGGGCCGGGCGCCGCGTACCCCCGGGGCCCGAGGGGTAGAGGAAGGACGTGAGGGGACCGGGGGCAGAGGGACTGGACGCGGCGCGGGTCGCCGAGGTGCTGGTGGCGGGGACGCCGGGGCGGCGGGGGTCCGGGTACCGGGTCGGGGACGAGTACGTGCTGACCGCCGCCCACGTCGTCGCGGGGACGGCATCCGCGCGGGTACGGTTCGACGCCGACCGGCCGGGGGAGTGGAGTGCCCCCGCCCGGGTCCTGCTCTCGGCCGAGGCCGCCGATGTCGCGCTGCTGGAGATCGAGGACGTACCGGCGGGGCGGGCCGGCGTCGACCCGCCGCGCTATGCCGCCGTACCCGACGCGGACGTGGTGCTGCCGTTCAGTGCGATGGGATTCCCGCGGTTCAAACTCCGCGAGGCCGCGGCCGCGCCCGGCCGCTACCGGGACTCCTGCCACGTCACCGGCACGGTCTCGGTCCTGTCCAACCTCCGCGAGGGCACCCTGGAACTCGCGGTCCAGTCGCCGCCCGCCGACCCGGAGCCGCACCGCTCCCCCTGGGAGGGCATGTCGGGCGCGCCCGTGTGGTGCGGCGGCGCGGTGATCGGCGTGGTGAGCGCCCACCACCGGGCCGACGGCCTGGGCAGGCTCGCGGCGCGACGGGTGGAGCGGTGGTACGAGGCGTTGCCCGCGGCCGACTCGCAGCGGCTCCAGCGGTACGCCGGCCTGCCGGCACGCGCCGCGCTCGGCCTCGCCGACGGCGTCGAGGGGCGCCGCCCGGCCGTCGGTCTCGCGGGGCTGCCGTCCGATGTCCCGCTGCGTGAACTCGCCGACCTGGTCGACGCGTTGACCGCCGTACCGGTGCTGCGCAGCGAGAGCGGCATGGGCCTCCTGCTGGACAGCATCAGCGACCGGGTGGCGGCCAACAGCCCCCGCGATCCCCGGCTGCGGACGGACGTCTACGGCATCGTGCGCACCTGTCTGCGCTATCCGGGCACTCTCGATCAACTCCTGGAAGCAGTAAGGCTGTTGGAAGGGCCCTCGCCCGAAGTGGACCGGGTGGACGGCGCGGCTGCCCGGCTCGCCCGGTTCTGCGGCTGACTCGATCTCGCGGCGCCGGAAGGCCGCAGGGTTGCGGGGCGTGCGGTGCTGGGTCATGCTGGTTGATACATCGATAGTGCGTAACTGATAGACACGGGAGGGGACTTGGCAGCCATGGAGCATCCGATGCCTGCCGTGGAGTCCGGTCTCGTCGATCTCTCGGGCGTCTCGCTCGAAGCGCTGCGCTCCCTGGACGGCACGCTGTTCATGGAGTCCCTGGAGAAGCTGCTGCACCACATCGACGGCCCGCAGGCCATCGCGGTGTCCTACGGCGGCCCCGGCGGCTCCCGCCTCGACTGAGCGACGAGGTGATCAGCAGGGTGCTGTGGGGGACACGTGGCCGCTGACGCCACGACGACGGGGGAACAGCCGTCGTACCACCGGCTCTCGGCAGCCGGTCTCAGGGATCTCGCGCACGGCGAGGGCGATGGCGCGGTCATGGCGGAACTGCTGCGCGCGGAGCGCAGCCGCCGGCTCCTGTTGCTGCGGGCGCTGCGGGGCGGAGTCCTCGGGGACGGCGTCGGCCCGGACGGCGTGGACTTCTTCGCCCAGGGCTGGGACCTGCTGGAACGCGCCCAGTGCCACGCACCCGAGGCGTGCGAGGAACTGCTGATGTCCCCGAACACCGGCATGTGGGTGTCGCTCGCGGTGCGCCGCGTCCGGGGGCGGGTCTACGAGGACGCGCCGCACTGGGTCGTCCTGGGGCATCTGGCCGCGCTCGCGGCAGCGGCGGCGGCGCGGGCCGGAATGGACTTCGACATCGCCGTTCCGGTGCGCCGCGGCCGGGTGCAGCTGCCCACCCTGGGATGCGCGGCCCTCACCGACCGCGAGCCGTGGGGCGCCGCCCGGGTCACGGGGCGCGACGGCCGGGTCCGGATCACCGGCGCCGGGGGCGAGGTGGCGGTCCCCGCCGGACCGGACCGGCGCGACCGCGACTGGACACCGGTGCGCCGGATGACGCTGGGGACCGGGAGCCGGGCGAAGCCCCTGGTGCTGGAGGAGCTGGACCCCTATCGCACGTTCCCCCGGCCGAGCGGGCCCAGCCCACTGCCCCCGGCGGAGGCGGCGTACTGGGAGTCGTCGCTCGCCGCGGCCTGGGACGTGCTGCTCCGAGACGAACCGGGGACGGCCGAGGCGATGCGCCGGGGTCTCATATCGGTGGCGCCGACCCCGGCGAGAGAAAGGTTTCGGCCGCATAGCAGCACGGCCGGTGACGCCTTCGGCGGCGTCACCGCGTCCCGGCCGGACGATGTCGCCCAGCTCGCCGCGACCCTCGTGCACGAGTTCCAGCACACCAAGCTGGGCGGGCTGATGCACCTGGAGCCGCTGACCGGGCCGCCCGCGGACCCCGAGGAGCCCGAAACCCTGTTCTACGCCCCCTGGCGTGACGACCCCCGCCCGCTCGGCGGACTGCTCCAGGGCATCTACGCCTTCCTCGGCGTGACCCGCTTCTGGCGCGCCCACCGGCACACCGCCGACCCGGCCTACGTCTCCCTCGCGCACTTCGAGTTCGCGCTCTGGCGCGGCCAGGTGTGGGCCACGCTCACCGCCGTGCACGGGCACGAACGGCTCACCCCGCTCGGGCGGTACGTGGTCGAGCGGCTCACCGAGCGCTGTGCCGCGTGGCTGACCGACGAGGTCCCCGCGACGCCGCTGCGCCTGGCCCAGGAGGCCGCGGCGGACCACCATGCTCGTTGGCGGGCGCACCACTTGCGCCCACCGGCCGAGGCCGTCGAGGAATCCGTCCGCGCCTGGCGGCAGGGCGCCCCCCGGCCACCGGCGGCCCTTGCCGCCGAACCCCTCCTCGTCCCCGATGCCGAGGCGGGCTTCTCGGACAGCACCGCGGTCCTGGCCCGGTACCACCTGAGCGAACCCGACGGACCCTGGCAACGCCCCGGAGCCGTCGACGGCGCCGAGACCGCCGAGGTGCGGCTGATCCTCGGTGAACACACCGAAGCCCGCGACGCGTTCATCGCCCGGCTGTCGGACAAGGAGGCACCCGTCTCCGCCTGGCCGGGGCTCGGCCGCTCCCTCGCGGCCGAGCCGGCCCGGCGAGCCGCCGCGGACCTCCTCCTCCAGCACCCCGAGCGTGCCCGCGCCGTGCAGGACGCCATAGCGGTGGCGACGGGCCGCCGCGCGGATCCGGTACGGCTGGCGGCCTGGCTGGGAGCATGAGGCGGGGAGCCGGCGGCCCCGGAAGAGGGTGACGTGGGGGCCCGCGGCGCGGCGGCGCCCCCACTCCCCGTCACAGCGGCAGCGGATCGATGTCGCAGTTGGCCCGCTCACGCTCCCGGAACTGCACCGTCGCCGGGTGCCGCGTCCCCGAGTCCGCCTGGAGGCGCGGGGCGTCAAGGACGCGCTCCATGCGGATCAGGGTGTCCTCGCGCAGCGGCCCGCACTCGGCCGCCGCGCCGGTCGCGAGGAGGTCCAGGGACAGGTTGGCGGCGCAGGCGAGCGTGGTCGGGTGGTCCTCGCCGAAGGAGACCCGGCACAGGGCGAGCGTCTCCTCGCCGCGACGCCGTGCCTCCTCGTGGTGGCCGAGGGCGGCCAGGTCACTGGCCAGGTTGATGGCGCAGACCAGGGACAGGGGATGCGCCGCGCCGAGCCGGTCGGTGAGTGAACGCAGCGCGGCCTCGTCCAGACGCCGTGCCTCCTCGGGCTGGCCGAGCAGCCGCAGGGTGACGGCGAGGTCGACATCCGCGGACAGGACGTGCGGGTGGTGCGGGTCGTAGATCTGCCGGTAGCCCTCGCACGCGGTGAGGCCCCTCGTCCGCGCCGCCTGGAGATCGCCGTTCTGCCGCAGCGCGATCGACAGGGCCAGGGCCGAGGCGAGCGACTGGGGATGGGTCTCGCCGTAGCGGCGGGTGAAGTGGGCGTGTGCCTCGGCGGCCAGCTCCAGTGACCGGGCGTGGTCCCCCGCTTTGCGGGACGCTTCGCTGAGCTGGCGCTTCGCCTCGACCGTGGCCGGGTTGTTCTGGCCGAACACGTTCTCGTAGGCGTTGAGCACGGACTCCTGAAGGGCGAGCGCCCTGACGTAGTCACCGATCTCGCGGGTGTCGATGGCGACGTGGTGCTCGGAGTGCAGGGTCCGCCGGTCCTCCCGGCCGTACAGCCGCAGTTTCAGGCTCAGCACCTGTCGGTCCAGTTCCAGCGCGCCGCTGAAGTCACCCATCAGGCGCAGGCTGACGCAGAGGTTGTGCGAGACGCTGAGTGTGGTCGGGTCGTCCTCGCCGAAGGCCCGGTGCGCCCGGTCGTACGCGATCCGGTCCAGCTCGGCGCCGGCCGCGAACCTGCCCTCCACGCGCCGCACGGCCGCCTCCAGCTGGAGCGTGTCGATCGCGTCCTCCCGGGTGTCCTCGCCGTCCGCCGGCGCGGTGCGCTCGTACACCTCCCTCAGGTGGTTCACCAGCCGTGCCGAGTCGTCGAAGCGGCCCACCACCCAGTACATGAAGCAGAGCCACTGCCCCATCAGCAGGGTCTGCTGGTCCTCCTCGCCGAAGATGTCCAGCCACGACTTCCACGCCTGCTCGGAGAAGTCGAGCGCCACCTCGTGATCGCCCCACCAGTACAGGTACCTGGCGATGTTGCTGACCAGCTGCCGTACCCAGGGCTGGTCGGACCTGATCGCGTCAGCGGCGATGGCATGGCTGTAGAGCTCCGCGTACCGGGGCCAGCTGGAGGGCTCGGACGGCGTCTTGGGGTCCGCGGCCGCCAGCAGGGTGTGCGCCCCGTGCCGCATCCGTGTCTGTTCCTCCGGCGACATACGGTTGTTGAGGACCAGCTGCACCAGGCGGTGCATCTCGATGGAGTTCGTACGGTGGTCGATCCGCGCCAGCGAGTACCGGTTGACCTCCCTTATGGCGCGGGCGAGCCGCATCGGGTCGTTCAGCGCGGCGTCCAGCTCGGGGAAGATGCTGCTGTTTCCGAGGCCGGAGAAGATCGAGCGGGAGATCGGGTCGGGCGCGAAGTAGGAGCACAGCTGGAGCAGGCGCAGGGCGGCGGGGCTGCGGGTCTCCAGGTGGTCCAGGGAGACGTTCCAGGCGGCGGCGACGGGGAGCTGGTAGTCCGGCGGCGGGGCCACCTCCAGCAGCTCCATGCGCTTGTTCTCGAACAGCCGCAGGTACTCGGACGCCGGCATCCCGGTCTCCGCCCGCCAGGCCGCGGCCTGTTCGAGGGCCAGCGGCAGATCGCCCAGCGCCTCGGCCAGCGCGTCGGCCTCCTCCTCGCGCAGCGGCGGGCCCGAGCGGCGCAGCAGCTCCTTGCTCTCCTCGCGGGTGAACACGTCCACCTCGAGGGAGCCGCCCACCTGCCCCCAGCGCCGGTTGCGGGAGGTGACGAGAATGGTGCCGTGCCCGCCCTGCGGGAAGTAATGGCGCACCTGTTCGGGGTTGTCGGCGTTGTCGAAGATGAGCAGCCAGCGCGCGTAGGGCCGGCCCTCCCGCAGCGCCTCCCGGACGGCCGGGCCCGCGATGTTGGCCTCGGTGGTCGTCACCAGGCCCAGCCGCTGGGCCAGTTCCACCAGCGCCTGGCCGATCTGTCCGGGCCGTTCCGAGGGGATCCACCACACGATGTCGTACTCGGACTGGTGCCGGTAGGCGTACTCGATCGCGAGCTGGGTCTTGCCGACGCCGCCCATGCCGTGGATCGCCTCCGGCAGCACCGTGGTGGTGCCCTCCCGAAGCCGCTGGTCGAGCAGTTCGAGCAACGCGTCGCGCCCGGTGAAGTTGGGGTTGCGCGGCGGTAGGTTCCCCCAGACGCGCGGCTGCGCGGTGCGCTCTCCCTCCGCGGTCTCCTGAGGCGGTGTCGGCATCGATGAGGCTCCTTCGGAAACGGTCCGGGATCGCGGCCCGGCGGCGGGCCCGCCCGCGTCGGCGGCCGGGGCGGACGGCGCGGATCCCGTGGATGTGCGGCGCGTCTTGTCCAGGGTGAACTTCTCCAGGCTGACTGCGTAGCGCCGATCGTGCCAGCTCAGCACCTTGGCCAGCATCGCGGCACGCTGGTCGTACCGCCCCGACAGGGCGCGCAGCGCGGTCAGCTCCACCCGGAGGAAGACGATGTTGCGGCTGTTGACGCCGGGCATGGCCAGCGTGTCCAGCGGTTCGTCGGGGGCGGGCAGCAGGGAACGGGTCGCCTCGGCACGGGCCAATAACCCCCGGACGTCGTACAGCACCCGGGCGGTCGCGCTGCGGCGCCCCAGCGCCAGCAGTTCCTCGCGTACATCGGGCGCGAAGTCGAACACCACGTCCGTCGGGCCGTCACCGCGCGCCGGTACAGGCCGTACCAGACCGCTCATCAGCAGCTCGGAGACGTGCACCGGGCCCGCGTCCGGCGTGGCGGCGACGAGCGACCGGATGACGGGCAGGCTCAGCGGCGCGGCGGCCAGCCGGGTCGCCAGGGTGAACGCCGTCGGGCTGGCAGCGGCCCGGAAATCGGAGACGCGTTCGGCGGCGGGCACCGGGCTGTGCGGATCGGGCACGTCCTGCGCCCAGGGCAGGGCACGTGCCGCGTCGGGCCTGCTCTTCCACTCCCGTGCCTGCACGGCGGCCAGATCCAGCCACTCGGATTCGGCGCCGGAGACCAGCCGGAGCAGCACGGCCGCCCACCGCTCGGACAGCGCCAGCACCGGTACGGCGACGGGGGCGGACGCCTCCGCCTCCGTGTCCTGTCCCCCGTCCTCCCCCGAACCGGCCGGGGTCTCGCGCTCGGCCCAGCTCCAGGCGCTGTTGGCCGCCCACGGGCGCGGGGAGCGCACGCGTACCCGGGACACGTCGAGGCCGGTGCGGAACCACAGGTGCGGGGGCAGCAGATGGGCCACGGCGACCGGTTGCGCGCGTCCCCATTCGCGCAGCAGCGGATGCACGGTGCCCAGGCGCCAGCCGGTCGCGATGCCGTCGGTCAGCACCAGTACCACCCGGCGCACGCCCACGCCCGGCGCGCCCAGCGGCTCCTCGGCGCGCACCTGCGCCGGGTCCGGCTCGTCGGTGCCCAGCAGCCGCACCACCCACGTCCGGGTGAACCGCCCCGCCCGCTCCAGTTCCTCGACCAGATCACCCTGGACGGCCCCGTCCCACACCCGCATCGTGGGATGCGCGTCGACGACGAGCACCGCCTCCACCGGATGCGTCCCGCCCTCCCGGCCGAGCCGGCTCAGCACACGGGCGGCCTCCCGGCGGGCCCGCGCGGCCTTGGCCGGCCGCTGTTCGTCGTCATCGTGCATGGGTGCTCTCAAGGCGCCGTAGTGACGGTGAGAGTGCTGTGGAGTCCCGCAGACTCCAGGCATGCGTGACATCCACGCTCCAAGCCTGGCAGCGTGGGCACCCCCGAAGCAAGGACGCACGGGAGCACGCGGACGGTGTACGCCGCGGCATGGCGGGAGCAGGGCGGCGGACGGGGGACGGACGCGCGCCGGTGGAATCACGCTGGTGCATGTCGGGCACCCCCACTCACGACGCGCGGACGGTCGGTGGACACGCGGACCCGGCCGGCCGGCTCACGGCTTCACCGGCGCGTGCGCGGGCCCCGGTGGCTCGGGCTTGCGCTCCGGATCGTCGAGCAGGATCGCCAGATGGCGCCCCACATGGTTGTCCCACCCCTCCGGCCCCATGGCCAGTGCCTCCTTGCGCCAACGTCCGGTCCGCTCCAGCAGCCCGGCCAGCCCCCGGTCCTGCACGATCTCGGCCACCGCCTCCTTGAAGGCGGGATCCGAGCAGTCGCCGCGGTGCCAGATCATGGCCGGAACTCCCGCCCGCAGCCCCGCCAGATACTCCTGGCGGCTGATGGCGGAGTCCGTGCCGGGCGGCTCGCTGAGGACCAGGCAGACGGCCCGCTCGTCCTCCTTCAGCTCCCGCTCCAGGTGGAAGTGCGAGTGGCCGGGGCGGTTCCAGTACGAGTGCGTCTCCGCCGGACGCTCCTTGAGCTGGCGCCACTTGTTGTGCCAGGGCCGGTGCCATGCGGCCTTGCGCAGCCGTTCGAAACTGCGGATGAGGACCGTGTAGTCCATCACCAGGGGAGTGGGCGAGGCGGAGTCCGCCTCCTTGTGCCACCACTCGACCGGTTCCCCCAACAGCTCCCACGGAAGGATGAATTCGAGTACGACGGGTTGCCGCAGGTCCGACCAGCGTTCCTCGGTCTGCTCGATGAGCGTGTCCACCTCGGCCGGCAGGTCGTCGCGGTGCAGGTGCAGCGTCTCGCCGGGCACGGGGTGCCAGCTCTCCGCGTCCGACTGGCGCCAGTGGGAGAGGTAGTACCGGTCGGGGTCGACCCCGTCCGGCTCGAATTGGATCATCAGATAAGCAGGCATGAGTGAGACCGGCTGATCGGTGATGCTGTCGTGCTGCCACTCGGCCATCTGGTCCTCGAAGCCCCAGGCGCGGGCCTGTCTGCGGTTCCAGCGCCGCAGCCGCTCGGCGGCCTCCCGCAGTCCGTCCTCGACCAGCTGGTCCGCGGCCAGCGACAGGAACGCCATGCTCACGGGCAGTTCCCGTGCCGCCGAGTTGCCGCCGGCCAGGCGTAAGAACACCGCCCAGCCCGTGTCGCACCAGGCGGGCAGCTCCTGGGTGCGGGAGCGGCTCGCCCGGCGCGCCATCGCCGCGAGCGTCGCCGAGGAGCGCAGTTCCATCAGGTCGGGGCGCAGCGGGTGCAGGTCGGCGCCGTCGAAGAAGTCGACCGCCTCCCACTCGTCCACCAGGCGGAGCAACGCCAGCACGGTGACGGACCGCTCCTCCACATAGCCGAGGCAGCGCACCAGGCAGGGCAGTCCGTCGGGGATCCGTGTGCACGTCTCCACCAGCTGGAGCAGGTACGGGCGCAGCGTTCTGTTCCGCAACGGCTCCACGGGCGCGCCCAGTTCCTGGCTCAGCATGGTCACCAGCAGGTCGGCACTGGCCGGGTGCCGCAGGGTGGCCGATTCCTGGAGCGCGTCGACGACCTTGGCCACCAATTCGTTGCGAACCCGCGCGGGGTTCCGTCCTTCCACCCCCGTGACCTCCGATCGTCACCTGCCGCCGGTTCTCTCCCACTGACGGTGCCGACCAGCGTACGGCCGGCCGTCCCGCCACGTCAGCGTGTCGGGACAGCGCGGCGGCCGTACCGCCTCGGCGCCCCGGTCAGCGTTCTCCCTCTTCTTCCTCCCCCGAGATGAGCACCTTCACGTGTGTGCCGTCCGGCGCGACGAGTCTCGGGTGCAGGGCGAGGCGGATCCGATGGGTGCGCGAGGACTCCGACTGCCCCTCGGCACCGGCCTCCACCACCCAGAACCGCACCTTCGCGCCGACCCCGCCCTTGCGGCTCACCACGACGTCCGCCTCGACCTCGACGGTCCCGAGCTCGAACCGCACGATTCCGGACGGACCCTCGGCCAGGGCGGCGTTCAGCTCCTGGCCCAACTCCCTGATCATTTCCGCCAGTTCGATCACATGCCGATCCTATCGGGCCGGACGTCCCGATGGGGTGTGAAAGAGCGTCAGATCTTCGTGCCCCGGCGTCGCGCCGGCCCGCCGGGCGGGGCCTGCCGGAGAGCCGGCGGGCGATCCGCGGCGACGTTCTTCGTACGACCGGACATGCATAGTTGACCGCCGTGAGGAGCAGCGATCGTGGCATATACCGGCCGAATGATTGACAAGCCATAACTCACCTGTTTTTCCGGGCGTTCACCTCCGTGCGGGCGAGTGCCCGCGCTCAAGTCTGGAAGGCAGGGAACCTATGAAACGGGTTACCCGAAACGGTGTGATCGCCCTCGTGGCCGCCTCGGGTGCGATCGCTGTGGCGGGGCCGGTGTACGCCGACTCCACGGCGGACGGCGCCGCGGTCGGCTCACCGGGGCTGATCTCCGGCAACGGGATCCAGCTCCCGGTGCACGTTCCGGTGAACGTGTGCGGGGACACGGTGAACGTGGTGGGGCTCCTCAACCCCGCGATGGGCAACAGCTGCGCCAACACGGGCGGCGGCGGTACCACCGGCGGCGCGGTCAACGGGGGCGGGGCCACGGCGGCCTCGGCCGAGCAGGGCTCGCCGGGGGCGGTGTCCGGCAACGGCGTGCAGCTGCCGATCGATCTGCCGGTGAACATCAGCGGCGACAGCGTCAACGTGGTGGGGCTCCTCAACCCCGTCTTCGGCAACCACTCCGAGAACACGTCGAGCACCCAGGCCACGCAGCCGGTGACGCCGCCGCGGGCCACCCCGCCGGTGCACACCGCGCCGCCGGTCCACCCGCAGCCGCAGGTGCCGCCCGCGCGCACGGCCCCCGAGCCGCCCGCGGCCGCGCACCGGCCGACGGGCGCCCTCGCCCACACGGGCGCCGACGGCACCCTCACGGCCGCGTTCGCGGGCGCCGCCTCGCTGGCCGGCGGAGCGGCCCTGTACCGGCGCTTCCGCGCGGGAGCCGCGCGCTGATCCGCACCGCTCGGCACAGCGGGAAGGCCCCGCGGGACACGTCCCGCGGGGCCTTCCCGTCAGCGGCGGAGGACTCCGTCAGACGGCAACCCGGCTGTCCCGCCGCGACACCGCGAGGAAGGCCACGAACGCGACGATCGCCACGGTCCAGGACAGGGTCACCGGACCCAGCCCCCAGTCGAGGCCGCCCCGCCCGGTCGGAACGGCCATCCAGTCCGCGAGGGAGGCGCCGAGCGGGCGCGTGATGACGTACGCAGCCCAGAACGCGGCCACCGCGCCGAGGACGCCGCCGCGGTGGGCGAGGGCCGGGACCGCGATGGCCACCGCGAACAGGACGACCGAGCCCAGGTATCCGAGGCCGATGCTCGCGGTGAGGTCGCCCGCCGCGGTGCCCAGGGCGAAGGTGGCGAGCACGGCCGCCCAGTAGAAGCCCTCGCGGCGGCGGGTGCGCACGGTGTGGATCGACAGGGTGCGCTCACTGACGTACCAGAGCGCGAAGACGGCCGCGAGGGCGATGAGGAAGAGCGGGGTGGAGAGGGTGTACGGCACGCCGAGACCCACGTGGAGCACGTCCGCGGCCATGGTGCCGAACACGCTGACCATGACGATGGCCGTCCAGTAGATCCACGCCACGTACCGGCGGACGGCGAACTGGAGCACGAGCGCGGCGACGAACGCGAGACCGCCGAGGCCGACCGCGGGGATCGGTCCCAGCACCTTGGCGAGGAGGTCGGAAGCGGTCTCGCCCATCCCGGTGGTGAGGACCTTGACGATCCAGAAGTAGACGGTGACCTCCGGCACCTTGCTCGCGCTCTCGCGCAGGCGCGCGCGTACGGGGCTTTCGGGCCGGTGATCGAGGACGTGCTCTGTGCTCATGCCCCGCACCCTCGCACGCGTGCGGGACCCCCTCCCAGCCCCCTTTGCCATTGTTTTTGTCGCTTCTTGTACAGCTGTTGTCCGCGTCTTACCGAAACTGCGGGCGATCTGTGAGGTGTGACGGAATCCCTGGTCAGCGCGGTGTACTGCCGGCGGCGATCAGCCGTCGGCCGAGGGCGTCCCGAAGTGCGTGCCCGTGAAGTCGCGCCCCTGGATCACCGGCGCCGAGAACGTGCCGCCCGAGATGGAGTTGTGGACGTCCCCGCTCGTGAGGCCGACCCGCCGGGCCGCCTCGTCCCAGCCTCGCAGCCGCTGCTCGAACTCCGCGTCGGCGGCGGCTCGTCGGGACAGTGCGGCGCTCAGCGCCCGCGCCGCCGCCGCGTCGCCAGGGTCGGCGGCCAGCCTGGCCAGCTCCGCCTCTCCCGATCCCCCGGGCGCCGATCCCTCCGGCGCCACCGCGTCGCCGCGCCGGAACGGGCGTCGCACCAACTCCCCGAGCGCGGTCCACGCCTGGCGGCCCAGCTCGCCGCCGGCCCCTCCCGCCAGAGCCGTCAGCAGCCCCATCGACACCGGATCCATGCGCGACATCCCCCCGTCCCGTCCCGTCCCGTCCTACCGGCACCTCCACTGTGCGGGGCGCACGCGCCGCCTTCAAGAGTGTCACCTTGCCGCCGGATGGCCGGGAATGTCTCCCGGCCGCATACGGCACGCGGTCTCGGGGGTAGAGCCCGGTGAGGGGTGAATATGACAACGGGCGGGGGAGAAACGGATGGGAGCGGCAGGAGACGGCGGTCGGGACGGCGGAGTCGGCAACAGCATCTCCAGCGGCACCTTCTCGGGGCCGGTGGTCCAGGCCCGTGACGTCCATGTCCACATGCCGGCGAAGGAGTCCTTGCCTGTGCCCCGGCAACTTCTGCCGGTGCCACACCACTTCACTGACAGGACGGATGAACTGGTCGCGCTCGACGGCCTGCTGACCGGCGACGGTGAACCGGGAGCCGGTCCCTCGCTGGTCGTGGTCAACGGCCCGGCCGGGATCGGCAAGACCGCCCTGGTCTCCCGCTGGCTGCGCACCCGAGAAGCCGCCTTCCCCGACGGCCAGTTGTACGCCGACCTGTACGGCCACGCGGCGGAGGGCCCCGCGGACCCGGCCGAGGTCCTCGGACAGTTCCTGCGCGCCCTCGGGGTCGCCAACCCGCCCGCCGGGCTGGCCGAACAGGCATCGCTCTGGCGGTCGGTGACGGCGGGTCTGCGCGTCGCCGTCATGCTGGACAGCGCCTTCACCGCGGCACAGATCCGGCCGTTGCTGCCCGGCGGCTCCGGCACCCTCGTGGTCGTGACCAGCCGGCAGCGGCTGACCGGACTGCGCCTGGACGGAGCCGCGTTCTTCCGGCTGGACGCCCTCGGACCCGCCGCCGGCCTGGAACTGCTCACCCGCGGCGTCGGCGCGGCACGCGTCGCGGGTGAACGCACCGCCGTGGAGCAGGTCGTGGAACTGTGCGCCGGGGTGCCCCTGGCGGTGTGCCTGGCGGCGGCCCGCCTCGCCGCCCGCCCCCGGCAGCCCATCGCGGCCCTGGCGGATTCCCTGGCGCCGGACGCCGACCGGCTGGCCGCACTGGAAGTGGAGGGGGAGATCACGGTGAGCAAGGCCCTGGACGCGTCGTACGCGGTGCTGGACCCGCGGGCCGCCCGTCTCTACCGCGTACTGGGGGCGCTCCCGGTGCCCACCTTCGACACCCGCACCGCGGCCGCCGGGTGCGCGGAGAGCGAGCAGTGGGCGGAACGCCGGCTCGACGAACTGATCGAGGCCAACCTGGTCGAGGACATCGGCCCCGACACCTTCCGCTTCCACGATCTCGTCCGGGTCCACGCCCGCTCCTGCGCCGAGGCCCACGACGGCGAGGACGACCGGGCCGAGGCGCTGCGACGCGTCGCCGACTGGTGCCTGCGGACGACCACGGCCGCCGAACAGCTCATCACCCCCGCCCAGTTCACCCTCCCGAGGACCTACTCCCACCCCTCCCCGCTGCCCGCGCCGTTCGAGACCGAGAAGGGGGCGCTGGACTGGCTCGACGCCCACCGCCACCACCTCATGGCGCTGCTGCGCACGGCCGCCGGTCGGGGCTGGCACGCCACCGCCTGGCAACTGGTGGACGCCATGTGGCCGTTGTTCCTCCGGCTGCGCTACTACGACCTGTGGGTCGAGGCCCACACCATCGGCCTGGCGGCCGCGCGTGCCGACGGGCACGCCGAGGCCGAACGCCAGATGCTCAACTCCGGCGCCATCGGCCTCTCCGCCGCGGGCCGCGTCGAGGAAGCCGCCGACTGGTACACCCGGTCCCTGGAGGCCGCCCGCGCCGCGGGTGACGTGCGGGACGAGGGGCAGGCCCGACTCGGACTCGGCAGCTGCCGCATGGCCGCCGGCCGGCTGGACGAGGCCGTGCGCCAACTGGACCTCGCCGTGCGGGCCTGGCAGGAGTGCGGCTACCGCCGGGGCGTCGCGCTCGCCGGCATCCTGCTCGGCGAGACCGCCCTGCGCCGGGACGACCCGGTGACGGCGATCCCGCTCTTCGAGCGGGCCAGGCGGGTCCTGATCGAGGTGGCCGACCCGCACGACGCGACCCGGGCCCTGGCCTTCCTCGGCCGTGCCCATGCCCAGGGCGGCGATCACGCGCTGGGCACGGGCGAGCTGACCGAGGCGCTGGAGGCGTTCCGCGCCTCGGGCGCCCTGCACTGGCAGGCCCGCACCCTGGAGATGCTGGGGCGCGGCGCACAGGAGCGGGGCGCCGAAGCGGAGGCCGGCGGGTACCTGGCCGAGGCGCGCGCCCTCTACGAGGTCACGAGTCCCGCCGACGCCCGCCGCCTGGAGTGAGCATCCGCCCCCACCGCCGTGGGACCGCCCGCGGCGAGCTGCCGCAGGGGCCGTACGTACGCCAACTCGGCGAGCGAGTGGCCCCCGACCAGCCAGGCGTGCAGACAGGACGCGAGCAGCGGCTCGGGACCGACCCCCTCCGCCACGACCCGCGGCCCGCCGCGGCGCCCGCCGCCGGGCTCGCGGACGGCCGGACCGGCCAGGGCCAGCCAGCCGCCGCCGGACAGCGGCACCGCGGCGAGCGCGCACGCCGGATGGCGCGCCGCCACCCGGGCCAGCCGGCGCGCCGCCGCAGCCGGGGGGAGCGGCCGTACCCCGTACAGCACATCGGCACAGGCCAGCCGGCGGTTCTCGGCGGCCGCCTCGGCGTTCACGGCGTAGTGCTCGTCGCCCTCCGGCAGCGCCCCCGCACCGGAGCGGACCGGACCGGCCTCGGCGATCACCTCCGTGCCGGAGCCCGTCGTCCCCATGCGCACCCGCAGCACCGGCCCCACCCGGTGAGCGGCCCCGGACGCCTCCCCGCCCGGGGACAGCAGCCGTACGACCACCAGGCCGCTCACGCCGGCACCTCCTGCCCCGCCGCCGGCCAGGCGCTCAGCGGCGCGGGCGCCGGGAGCGGGGCCGCGACCGGCGCGTGGGCGGGCTGTCCGAGCCCGAGGGTCCGGTACAGCAGCCGCCGCATATTGCGGTGGAACCGCCCCGGTTCGGAGGTGATGCGCGCGCTGATCGCCGCGTACTCCTCCCGCCGGTACTCCCCGGCGGCGTAATGGAGTTGGCCGACCAGCGGGTGCACCGGCGACAGCGCGGGCGCCGTCAGGGCGAGCGTGGCGGCCGGGGAGGCGGGGTTGATGTCCTGCGCGGGTGACGAGGCGAGCAGGATCGGCGCCGGGGTGAGCGTCCCGTACAGGGTGACCGAGCCGTGGTCGCCGATGATCCAGTCCGCGGCGATCAGCACACTGCGCCACTCCGCCTCCGGCGGCAGCAGCGAGATCCCCAGCCGGGCGCAGCGCTTCAGCCAGGACCTGACCTGCCAGGCACCGTGCCCCGACCACACGTTCGGGTGGGCCAGCACGACGCAGCGGTACTCGTCGCCGGGCAGTTCGGACAGCAGCCGGGGCAGCAGCGCCTCGAACCGGCCGAACGACGAGCGCGCCCCCCAGGTGGACGCGACGACCACCAGCTTCTGCGACCCGCGCAGCCCGAGGGCCTCGCGGTAGCGCCGGCGCAACGGCAGGCTGGCGGACATCCGGTCGTACACCGGATCCCCGACGACATGGGCGAGCGGCACCGCCTCCGGGCAGTGGCGGGCCAGTTCCGCCAGGTCGGCGTGGTGCGGCATGACCAGCGCCGCCGGTAACCTGCCGCCGGGCGCGACGTCGGGCCGGCGCAGTCCGGCCACCCCGGGCTCGGTGGCCGACGGGACGAGCTTGAGGTACGCGGCGCCGTGCGGCAGCGTGATCAGCGGCGCCGACAGCCGCTCGACCTCCTTCGGACCCGCCGCCACCGCCACGTCGAAGGGCAGGCGGACCGCCTCCTCCCAGGGCAGCACCGCGCAGCCGAGCCGCTCCAGGAAGCGCGGCACCTCGTCGCCGAAGACGTGTGGCGGCACCGTGAACGCCACCTGGACCCGGAAGTCGTCGTCCACCAGCGACAGGATGTCGACCAGGCGTTTCGCATAGGTGATCGTGTGCGCGACGGTCAGGACCGTCCTGCGGCCGACCAGCGTCCGCCACTCCCTGCCGGTGGCCGACGGATCAGCCTGTGAACCCAATGCCGACACGATGTACCCCCGATGCCTCTCGCGAGTGCCCCTGCGGGCCGTTGCTCCGGCTCTGCCCGGGGCCACCGGACGAAAGCCTTGCCGCGGCCTTGCAGAAACCTGGCAGGGGCGGGGGCGGACGGGATCCGGTGCCGGGCGCGGTTGGCCCGTCCCGGCACCGGACCGGGGTCAGAACACCAGGCCCACGTGGGCCAGCGCCTGCTTCAGCAACGCGCCGTGGCCGCCCGGCATCTCGCTCTGGAGGGCCTCCGACGCCGCCTCCTGGGGGCTGAACCAGACCAGGTCCAGGGCGTCCTGGCGGGGCCGGCAGTCGCCGGTGACCGGGACCACGTAGGCGAGGGACACCGCGTGCTGGCGCGGGTCGTGGTACGGGGTGACGCCCACCGTCGGGAAGTACTCGGCCACGGTGAAGGGCTGGAGCGAGGCCGGGACCCGGGGCAGCGCCACCGGACCGAGGTCCTTCTCCAGGTGGCGCAGCAGCGCGTCGCGGACCCGCTCGTGGTGCAGCACCCGCCCGGAGACCAGGTTCCGGCTGACCGTACCGTCCGGGCCGATGCGCAACAGCAGTCCGATGCTGGTGACTTCGCCGCTGTCGTCGACCCGTACGGGCACGGCCTCGACGTACAGGATCGGCATCCGGGCCCTGGCCATCTCCAGCTCGTCCGAGGTCAGCCAGCCGGGCGTGGTATCGGTCATGTCAGACATTGCTTGATCATACTTTCCGGGTGGGGCGGCCGCGGAGGTCGCGGGCCGGTTCGGATACGGGCGGTCCATAGAGCCGGCGGGCGTTGTCGCGGCCCGTCCAGGACGCGATCCGCAGGGCGTCGGACAGGGACAGCTCATCGGCCTCCACACGATGTCGCAGCAGCTCGGCGAGGCCCTGACGAAAGCACAGGGCACCCAGATGGTGGAACTCCGCCACACCGTAGGCGTCGGAGCTGTACAGCAGTTTGCGGAACGGGGTGATCTCCAGGGCCTCCTCCAGCACCACCCTTGCCCGCGTGGGGCCGGTGTGATGCAGGGCCAGCCCCACGTCCAGGTACACCCGCTCGAACACCGCGGCCAGATGGGCGGCCTGGCGGTGATAGGGCCAGCAGTGCAGCAGCAGAACGGGGACGGTGCCGGCGACGCGGTGCAGCCAGTCGGTGAGCAGCGCCGGATCGGCCCGGTGCAGCCGCAGGTCCGCGTCCCCGAAACCGGTGTGCAGCTGGAGCGGCAGGCCCAGGCCGACCGCGGTCCACAGCAGGTGCCGTACCAGGACCGGGTCCGCCAGCCGGCCGCCCGCGGTGAGCCAGCGCTGTGCCGCCACGCTCACCTCGGCGTCCGAGGGCCGCTCAGGATCGAGGGCGAACCCGGTGCGGTAGGCGGCCACCGACTTCACCGCGACCACTCCCGGCCGCCGCACCGCCTCCTCGGCCGCCGCGCGGAACACGGCCGCGTACTCGCCCGCCTCCACACCCCGCGCGGCCGCCTCCTCGGCGATCCGCTCAAGGCGCACCACCTCGTACGCGGCGGCGCCGGACGCCTCGGCCAGCTCGGCCGGAGAGGTGAGCGGCCGGGGGGTGTGGCCGGTGTCCACGCAGAACGTGCCGACCCCGGCCGCCGTCAGGAACCGCCGGTTCACCTCCCGCCACCCCAGCTCCGCACGCCGGGCCACGTACGCGTCCGGCGGAGCGTGCCGCGGCAGGTCCAGCAGGGGCGCGCAGTGCCGTCGTACGGCGATGCCCACCGGGCTGTCGAACGGCGAGACGCCGGGCCAGGCCTCGCCCTCGGTGAGCAGCGACTCGAACTCCTCGAAGGAGAGGTCCGCGGTCACCGCGCCATGGCAGTGGTGGTCCACCAGTTCCAGTGCGGCCAGCGCCTCGTGGACCGGTCCCGCGGCCGCCATGGTCAGTACGCCCAGCGGTAGGCCGCCGCGACCCGCGCGTCGTCCAGTCCCTCGGCGGCGGCCGCCTCACCGAGCCGTACGGCGCTCACCGCGTCCGCGAGGACCGGCCCGAGCGCGGCCCGCAGCACCTCGTCCGCGCGGAACTCCGCGACCGCCTCCGGCAGCGTGGCCGGCAGACGCCGTACGCCGAGCTTCGCCTCCTCGTCCGCGTCGTAGCGTGCCGGGTCGCCGGTGATCTCCTCGGGCAGCGGGCGCCCGGCCGCCAGTCCGTCGAGGCCCGCGGCGATCAGGCAGCCGAGCACCAGGTACGGGTTGGCGGCCAGGTCGACGGGTTTCACCTCCAGGTTGGCCTCCAGCCGCTGCCGGCCCGCGCTGCCGGTGACCAGCCGCAGCGCCGCCTCCCGGGTCTCGCGGCCCCACGCGGTGAAGACGCCGGCCCACTGGGAGGGCCGCAGCCGCAGATAGCTGGCGGGGCTGGGCGCGGTGATCGCGGTCAGCGCGGGCAGGTGCGCGAGGATCCCGGCCGCGAAGGACTCCGCGTCGGGTGTCAGGCCGTACCGGCGCTCGCCGCCCGCGTGCAGGTTGACGCCGTCGCGCCAGCAGGACAGGTGCACATGGCCGCCGTTGCCGACGCTCCCGGCGAGGACCGCCGGGGAGAACGACACCCGCAGCCCGTGCCGCTGGGCGACCGCCCGGATCGTCTGGCGCACCAGCATGCTGCGGTCGGCCGCCGCGACCGGATCGAGGGCGCCCGCCGACAGCTCGAACTGCCCCGCCGCGTACTCGGGATGGACCTGGTCGACGTCCACGTCCTGGGCTTCGAGCGCGCCCAGCAGGTCGGCGAGGTAGTCGCTCAGTTCCACCTGGCGGATCGCGCCGTACGCCGGTCCGGACACCGCCGGCACGAACTCCCCGGCGGGCGCCGAGCCGAGCCCGAGGGCCCACTCGATCTCGAACGCGGTCTTGAAGGCCAGCCCGTGCCGCTCGGCCGCCTCGGTGACCGTGCGGCGCAGGAAGGTGCGGGCACAGCCGGGGTGCCGCTCGCCCTCCTGCGTGATCCGGTCCACCGGCGCCCACGCCCAGCCGGGCTGCCCGGCCAGGGCCACCAGATGGTCCAGGTCGGGGTAGAGCCTGAGGTCGCCGTCGGGGGAGCCGAGCACCTCGGTGCTGACGATCGAGTCGTCGGCCAGGAAGGTGTCGAACACCGGGGACATGCCGACGCCCCAGGAGACGGCGGCCTCCAGCCGGGCCGTGGGGACGGTCTTCACCCGGGTGACGCCCGCCGTGTCCACGTACGCGAGGACGACGCCGCGCACCTCCTGCGCGGCCAGCGTGGCGGTGAGGGCGGCGACCCGACGCAGATCGGCGGGACGGCCGCCGGGCACGGGGTCGGCGAGAGTGGTCATACGTCTCCTTGGCGGGCGGGGCCCGGTGGGGGCGTTCGGTTCGGGTGGGGGTTCGTCTTCGGGTGCGCCCGGTGGGAGGGCGGGCGAGCGGGCCGGTGTCCCGCCGCCGCTCGCCCCGTGGCCGTCAGCGCCGCACGGCGGCCGCGCCGGACCGCGGGACCGGCGCGGCACCCGGCCCCGGCGCACCACCGCGAGCGGGGCACCGGGCCCGGCTCCACCGCGCCGCGGCCCGCACCGGTGTCCAGGACGAGGCGGAGGGTGCCCGGCGTCACCGGCTCGACCGGCCGCTCCGGGCCGAGCGGGTCGGCGGCGCGCCGCAGGACGGTGCCGGGGCCGTGCACATCGGCGTCCACGTGGTCCGTGACGCCCTCGGGGGAACCGGTGAGCGGCGAGCGGGCGCGCACCGGCACGATCGGGTCGTCGCCGACGTACCCGGCCCGGGACCCGGGGACGAGGCGCCGGGCGATCTCGTGGGTGTTCGCCGCGGTCGGCAGGCCGGTGCCCACGTCCGGGAACCGTCGTACGCCCTGCGCGTGTCCGGCTGCGCTCCGGTGGTCACGGCGTCACCGTCGGTCACGTCCATCGCCCCTCTTCCGTGCGGGTGCCCGCCGACATTGTGCCGCCGGGTGATCGCGCTGTCCCGGGAACCACGCACCGTCGGCGGTTCGGGGCGGCCCGGGGACGTTCTCCCTCATGAGGGACACTGGACGGGTACCCTGACCCCGGCCGGAAGCAGGACATGCCCGCCATACCCACGCCCCTCCTCGACGCGCCCGGCCTGCCGGCGGGCCCCGCGGACATCCGGCTGATCGTCACCGACATGGACGGCACCCTGCTCGACAGCGACAAGCGGATCCCGGCCGGCCTGTGGCCGATGCTCGCCGAACTGCGCGGGCGCGGGGTGCTGTTCAGCCCCGCGAGCGGCCGCCAGTACGCCACGCTGGCCCGGCAGTTCGCGGACGTCGCCGAGGGCATGGTCTTCATCGCGGAGAACGGCACCTACGTGGTCCGCGACGGCGTCGAACTCAGCTCCGACCCGCTGGAGCCCACGGTCGCCGCGCGGATCGCCGGGGCGGTACGACGGCTCAACGCGGCGGGCGGCGACGCGGGCGCCGTGGTCTGCGGCAAGCGGGCGGCCTACGTGGAGCGGAGCGACGAGGCCTTCCTCGCGGAGGTGCGCCGCTACTACGTCGAACACCGCGTCGTCGACGACGTCACCGCGGTGGACGACGACTTCATCAAGGTCGCGGTCTTCGACTTCCACTCCGCCGAACGCTCCGCCGCTCCCGCGCTCGCCCCGTTCGCCGGCACCCACCAGGTCGTGGTCTCCGGCGAACACTGGGTCGACGTGATGGCCCGCACCGCCAACAAGGGCACCGCGCTGCGCGCCCTCCAGCGGACCCTGGGCATCACCCCGGCACAGACCATGGTCTTCGGCGACTACCTCAACGACCTGGAGATGATGGACGCGGCGCGGTGGTCCTTCGCCATGTCCAACGCCCACCCGGACGTCATGGCGCGCGCCCGCCACCTGGCTCCGTCCAACGACGAGAACGGTGTGCTGCGAACGATCTCCCGGGTCCTCGGACTGTAGCCGGGGCCGCGGGCCGGCGGATCAGCTCACCGGTTTGCGGGCCACCGCGCCGTACAGCGAGATGGGCCGGTCGCCGTCCGGGGGCTCGTCGGGACGCCACTCGGCCACCGGTACGACCCCCGGCTCCAGCAGTTCGAGTCCCTCGAAGAAGGCGCCCACCTCGTCCCGGGAGCGGGCGACCAGGGTCACCCCGCCCGCGGCGTAGGCGGCGATGCCCTTCCGTACGTTCTCGGGTTCGAAGTCGCCCGTCATCATCGACAGCACCAGGCAACTGCCCGGCGCCAGCGCCTCCATGAGCGTCGCGACCATCTCCTGGGGGCCGTCCTCGTCGGCGACGAAGTGCAGCAGGGCGATCAGCGAGAGGGCGACCGGGCGGTCGAGGTCCAGTATCCCGGCGGCCCGTTCGAGGATCGACCGGGGCTCGCGGGCGTCGGCCTGGATGTACTCCGTCACCCCCTCCGGGGTGCCGCGCAGCAGCGCCCCCGCGTGGGCCAGCACGATCGGATCGTTGTCGGCGTAGACCACCCGCGCGTCCGGCGCCACCGACTGGGCGATCTGGTGCAGATTGGGCTCGGTGGGTATGCCGGTGCCGATGTCCAGGAACTGGCGGATGCCGTCCTCGGCCAGCACCCGGGTGGCCCGGCGCATGAACGCCCGGTTGGCGCGTGCCCCGCGCGGGGCACCGTCGTCGATGGCCGCGATCCTGCGGCCCAGTTCCTCGTCGACGGGGTAGTTGTCCTTACCGCCGAGGAACCAGTCGTACACCCGTGCCGGATGCGGTCGTGCGGTGTCGATGTACGGCGTGATCGGCTCGGTCCCCGTCATGTGCTGCCCTTCGCTCGGAACGAACGCAGAGCAGTCTGACACGATCACGCGGTGCGCTGGAGGCAGTCCTCGGCCACGTGCCGGTCGAGCGCCGCCCGCACCAACGCGGCGGCCAGCACGGCGGGTTCGGTGTCCCCGGCCAGCTCCGTCAGCTTCTCCGGGTCCCTCGGCAGGCCGAGCCGGCCCGCGCCGTCCAGCGCCTTGCCGTCCAGACGGGGGCCGACTTCCGGCCAGACGCGCTGCGCCTCGCGCAGGAAGATGTCGGCGCCGGCCGGACCGATCCCCGGTTCCTGCTGGAGCAGCCGTTTAAGCTCCCCGGTGTCGCCGTGCGCCTCCTCGCGCAGCCGGCGCAGGTCCCCGCCCCAGCGCTCGCTCAACAGCCGGGCGCCGTCGCCGAGCTGGGTCGCGGTCCGTTCGTCGTAGCGCCGGTAGCCGCCCCGGCCCAGCGCGTCGACCCGCCGCTGCCGGTCCGCGCCGGCCATCCGGCGCGGACTGTCCAGCCGGTCCTCGTGCAGGGCGCGGGCGGCGGCCACCGCAACCGAGGCCCGGATCCGGGCGCTCAGCAGCAGCGACAGCACCAGCAGCCGGTACAGCGGCTGCGGGGTGTCCGCCAGTCGGATCCCCGCCTCCTCGGCGTAGGTGCGCCCGTACCCGGACACCAGCTCCCGTACGACGCGTTCGTCCCGGTCCATCGCGTCACTCCCTCGCGGCCGCTACGGCTTGAGCGGATCGTGGCCCAGCGTCATCAGCCGGTGCCGCCGCGGGGTGTCGTCCTCCGGTGCCCGCTCCGGTTCCGGCTCGTCCGCCGTGTCCACCAGGTCGCCGACGGTGTCGACGACCTCGTACATCACGCGGACGTCGTCGTCGGTGAGATCGGCGCGGCGCTTGTGGAGGATCGCGAGGACCTGCCGGCCGGTCGCGCCGCCCGGCTCGCCGGGCGGCGGCTCCGTGCGCTCCTCGGCGTCGCGGACCCTGAGCCAGGCCGCGAGCTCCGCCGAGGTCATGTTCACCACGCGGTGGAAATCCGCCCACAGCGCCTCGGTCTCCAGGGCGTCGGCCATGGGGCTCCCCTTTCCCTGCGAGTCGACGGGCCGCCGCGCGTCGCCGCGCGGCCGGTGCTCAGTGCGCCTGGTTCTCCGCCGCGAACATCCAGCGTTCCTTCTCCAGATCGGCGGTGATGGAGATCAGCAGGTCCTGCGTCACCGGATCGGCCTCCTCGGTGGCCGTGATCCGCTCGCGCAGCCGTCCGACGGCCGCCTCCAGGGCCGAGACCATCAGCTCGACCACCTCGGTGTCCCGCAGCCAGCCGTCCTTGGTCCCGGGCAGCGCGAGGGTCGCCGCGATCGTCTCGGGCCGGCCGTCCGGCGACACGCCCAGGGCGGCGGCGCGTTCGGCGACCGTGTCGGAGTGGGCACGAGCCGTCGCCACGACCTCGTCCAGCTGGAGGTGGATCGAGCGGAACCGGGGACCGACGATGTTCCAGTGCGCCTGCTTCCCGATCAGCGACAGACCGAGCAGATCCACCAGGGTGTCCTGGAGCGCGGGCGCGGTGACCCCGAGAGCCTTCTCGGACAGCGTGCTCTTCACCACGGTCATGGTGCTTACGTCCCCTTTCGTCAGCGTCGTACGACTTGCCTGAGCGTCGTACGATCTCGTCCGCAAGGGCGGGTGCCCCGCGTCGGGGGACGCAAACAGCCCTGCTCAGCGGGCCGGTGCCCGGCCCCGCTGAGCCAGCGCGCGGTCCAGGAACCGCGTCACCTCCGCGAACGCCTCGTCCTTCACCGTCTCGTGGAACACCTCGTGCCGCGCCCCGGGGAAGATCCGCTCGGTGAGGTCGCCGCCGGCGAGCCGTTCGACGCCGGGGCGGCTGCCGGGCAGCGGCACCAGCCGGTCGTCGTCCCCGTGCAGCCACAGCACCGGCAGCCCGTCCACGTCGCCGCCCTCCGCGACGGCGTCCAGGGTCCGCGCGAACGCCTGGAGGGTGGGCCGCTTCATCGGCCCGTGCCAGACCAGCGGATCGGCGGCGTACGCGGCGCCCACCGCCGGATCGCGGGAGAGCGCGCTCGGGCTGATCGGGGTGTCCGGGATCTCCGGCAGCGCCAGCAGCCGCCCCGGCAGCTCCCAGGCGCCGATCACCGGCCCGGAAAGGATCAGCGCGGCCAGTTCCGAACGGTGCAGCTGCGCGTAGCGGGCCGCGATCAGCCCGCCCATGGAGTGTCCGGCCAGGACCAGCGGCAGCCCCGGGTGCGCGGCGCGGGCGAGATCGGCCACGGAGCGCACATCGGCGACCACGTCCTCGAAGTCCTCGATCAGCACCCGCTCGCCGGCCGACCGGCCGTGTCCCATGTGGTCGGGCGCGTACACGGCGGCCCCGAGTCCGGTGAGGACGGCGGCGAGCCCGTCGTACCGGCCCGCGTGCTCGCCGTACCCGTGCACCAGCAGGGCGAGGAAGCGGGGCGCGGGATGCCGCCATTCCCGGACGGCGATCTCGCCGTGGGTGCCGTCGACGACGTGCGCGCGAACGTGGGGCATCTCTCCTCCAACGGCCTCGGTACGGTTCGGGGGGATCTTCCCAGGGAGCCGCTCCTGGGTCTATAGTCCAAAACTAGCAGTGCTAATTAAGAGTTGTTCCGGTCCGCTGATCCACACCGTCGTAGGTCAGGAGTCGAAGCCGTGCGTCCCGTCCACTTCGCGGCAGCCCGCCGTACCCCCATCGGCAAGCTGCGCGGCGCCCTCTCGTCCGTCCGGCCCGACGATCTCGCGGCGGCCGTGATCCGCCGGCTGGTCGCCGAGGTGCCCACGCTCGACCCCGCCCGGATCGACGACGTGTACTGGGGCGCCGCCAACCAGGCCGGCGAGGACAACCGCAACGTCGCCCGGATGGCGGCCCTGCTCGCGGGCCTGCCCGAGTCCGTGCCCGGCGCCACCGTCAACCGCCTGTGCGCCTCCGGCCTCGAAGCCGTCACCACGGCCGCCCGCGCCGTCGCCGCGGGCGAGGCCGACATCGTGATCGCCGGCGGCTCCGAGTCCATGAGCCGCGCCCCCTTCGTGCTGCCCCGCCCCGACGAGGCACTGCCGCACCGGATGGAGACCTTCGACACCCGGCTCGGCTGGCGCCTGACCAACCCCGCCATGAAGGACCTGCACGGCGTGCTCGCCATGGGCGAGACCGCCGAGGAGGTCGCCACCCGGTACGGCATCTCCCGTGAGCGGCAGGACGAGTTCGCGCTGCGCAGCCACCGACTCGCCGCCGCCGCACGCAAGAACGGCCTGTTCGCGGACGAGATCCTGCCCGTCGAACGCCCCGACGGCATCGTGGTCGAGCAGGACGAGTGCATCCGCGAGGACACCTCCCTGGAGAAGCTGGCCCGCCTCAAGCCCGTCTACCGCGCGGGCGGTACGGTCACCGCGGGCAACACCTCGCCGATGAACGACGGCGCCGCCGGACTGCTCCTGGTCAGTGAGGAGGCCCTCGGCGAACTGGGGCTGGAGTCGCTCGGCCGCTATGTCGCCGGTGCCTCCGCGGGTGTCCACCCCGACGTCATGGGCATCGGACCGGTGCCCGCCACCCGCAAGGTGCTCGCACGGGCCGGCTGGGAGATCGGTGACCTCCAGGAGGCCGAGTTCAACGAGGCGTTCGCCGCCCAGGCCCTCGCCTGCGTCGACCAGCTCGGCATCGACCCCGACCTGGTCAACCCGACCGGCGGCGCCCTCGCGCTGGGCCACCCCCTCGGCTCCTCGGGCGCCCGCATCCTGACCACCCTGCTGCACCGCATGCGCCGCACCGGCGCCGAGCGCGGCCTCGCCACCATGTGCGTGGGCGTGGGCCAGGGCAGCGCGGTGCTGGTCGAGAGGCACTAGCAACCATCCGGCGCGGGAATCCCTCTTGTGACGACGGGGGATTCCCGCCGCGGGAACGACCGTACGACCGGTTCGGCGCGCCGAACCGCAGCAAGGAAACGGAGCCGCACTCCATGGCAACCCTGTCCGTCGCCGCCATCCTGGCCGAGAACGCCAGGCGCCGTCCCGCCCGCACCGCACTCGTGGAAGGGGAGCGGCGGCTGAGCTTCGGCGACGCGTGGCAGGCGGCGCTGGCCCAGGCGGGCGCGCTCACCGGCCTCGGGGTACGGCCGGGCGACCGGGTCGCCCTCATGGCCCCGAACACCGTGGAGTTCCCGCTCGCCTACTACGCCGTCGCCGCGGCCGGCGGTGTCGTCGTCCCCGTCCATCTGCTGCTGTCCGCGGGCGAGATCGAGCACGTCCTCAGGGACAGCGGCGCCACACTGCTCCTGGTCCACCCGGCGCAGGCCGTCGCCGGCCGGGCCGCGGCCGACGCCCTCGGCGTCCGGGCGGTCACCCTGGGCGCGGAGTTCGACGCGCTCGCCGCCGCGGCCGAGCCGCCGACGACGTACGCCACCCGGGCCGCCGACGACCCGGCCGTGATCCTCTACACCAGCGGTACCACCGGCGTCCCCAAGGGCGCCGTGCTCAGCCACTTCAACCTGGTGATGAACGCGACCGTCTGCGCCTTCGACGCCAACGACGTCCGGCCCGACGACATCGCCCTCGGCGCGCTGCCCCTCTTCCACGCGTTCGGGCAGACCGTCTCGCTCAACTCCACCTGGCGGGCGGGCGCCACGCTCGTGCTGCTGCCCAGGTTCGACGCGGCCCGCGCGATAGAGCTGATGGTCAAGGAGGGCATCAACACCTTCCACGGCGTGCCCACCATGTTCGTCGCGCTCGCGGCGGCCGCGGCGGACGCCGACGTACTGCCCGAGCTGCGGGTGTGCATCTCCGGCGGCGCCTCGCTGCCCGTCGCCGTCCTCGAACGGTTCGAGGCCGCGTTCGGCGCGCGGATCTACGAGGGGTACGGGCTGTCGGAGACCTCGCCGACGGCCACCGTCAACCAGCCGGACTTCGGCACCAGGGCCGGCACCATCGGCCACCCGCTGTGGGGCGTCGACGTGGAGATCGCGCGCGCCGAGGTGGAGGGCCGGATCGAACTGCTGCCGTCCGGCGAGCTGGGCGAGGTCGTCATCCGCGGCCACAACGTCTTCTCCGGCTACCTCGGCCGCCCGGAGGCCACCGCCGAGGCCCTGGTCGACGGCTGGTTCCGCACCGGCGACCTCGGCACCAAGGACGAGCAGGGCTTCCTCACGATCGTGGACCGCAAGAAGGACGTCATCATCCGCGGCGGCTACAACGTCTACCCGCGCGAGGTCGAGGAGGTCCTGGTACGGCACCCCGGCATCGCCCAGGTCGCCGTCATCGGCCTGCCCGACGAGCTGCACGGCGAGGAGGTCTGCGCGATCGTCGTCCCGGCGCGGACCGGCGCTCCCGACGCCGCCGGCGTCATCGAGTGGTCCAAGGAGCACCTGGGCCGCCACAAGTACCCGCGGCGCGTGGAGTTCGCCGAGGAACTGCCGCTCGGCCCGAGCATGAAGGTGCTCAAGCGGGAGCTGCGGACGCGGTACACGGGCTGACGTCCCGGGGTGCCTGGACGCGGGACCGGTGCTCGTGCGCGGCGTCGGTCGTCTCCGCCTCACCTGCCGGCGGCACGCCCGCTGGCCCATCCTGGGGCGGCCGTTGCGGCCGTCGCGGTCGGCGTGGTGGGCGGGAGCACAGCTCCTGGTGGGCTGGGGTTCCGTCCCCCGTCCCCCGGGCAGCGGGCCGCGTCCGGATCGGACGAAGACGTCGACGAGTCGGAGTGCGACGGACGATCCGGCGCGGTCACCGCTCCCACGGGTGGACAGGGTCAGGTGCGCGTACCGCAGGAGGGGCAGAACGCCGCGCCGGAGGGCAACTCGGTACGGCACGAGGCGCAGGCGGGACTCTGCGCGAGGTGATGGCCGCAGCCGGGGCAGAAGGCACCGCCGCGGGTCTCCGCGCGGCACTGGGGGCAGACCAGCTGACGGGGTGTGGAGATGTCGTAGGCGTTGCCACGCTGCTGGCCCGCGTCGTAGGCACGCTGGCTGACCATGTCGTTCAGACCGCGCTGCTGAGCCGCCTGGGCCTCGGCGGCGGTGTCGGGGGAGCAGTTCAGGCACAAGCCCTGACCGGCGTTCCAGCAGCGGGCGCAGACATAGCCGGTACACCGCGGGCAGCGGTTGAAGTGGTGCTCGGCGTTGCCGATGGCACGGCTGAAGGCGGCGTCCCTCTGATTGCCGTAGCTGGCGCCGGCGAGTCCGTCGGCGGCGTCGGACACCCCGCGCGTGGCAGTGCCGCCGATCATCGACCAGACCGCGTTGACACCCTTGGAGACCCAGCCCGCGACCTGGCCGGCGCGGAAGGGTTCGAAAGGCGAGCGCCAGGTGTCGTAGCAGCGTGCGCACGAGAACTCGAACTGGAAACCCGCCCCCGTGCCCTGCTCGACGCACAGGTCTCTGTGATTGCTGTTGAAGTAGATTTCGTTGCTCACGATCCCCCCGAACGCTGTTGCGCTGTGCCCTGCTCGCGGCCGACCGGATCCCCTGGTCCCTTCGGCCACGTCGCCGATCGCAGGGTAGCGCTTCATGTCCCCTTCGGTATCGCGCCGGTTGGGCGGCACCCGGGTGACATCACTCACATCTCGCCCGTTCCGCTGGACGTACGAGCAGCCGGCGCGTCGAGCAGGGCCAGTTCCTCCCCGCTCAGCCGCAGGGCCGCAGCCCCGACGTTCTCCGCGAGGTGGGCCGGGTCGGTGGTGCCGGGGATGGCGAGCACGTGCGGCCCGCGATGGAGGGTCCAGGCGAGCCGGACCTGGGCATCCGTCGCCCCGTGCGCGCGGGCGACGGAACGGACGCGCGCGTCGTGCCGCTGCTGCGCGGGCGCCTCGCGCCGCAGACCGGAGATGGCGAAGTAGGGCACGAAGGCGATTCCCATCTCCCCGCAGAGGTCCACCAGTCCGGTCTCGTCGGCGCGGCGCCAGTCGAGTCCGTAGGAGTTCTGCACACAGACCACGGGCGCGATCGCCAGGGCCTCGGTCACATGCTCCGGGCGGACGTTCGAGAGCCCGAGGTGCCGGATCAGGCCCGCCCGGCGCAACTCGGCCAGGGCGCCGAAGTGTTCGGCGATCGAGTCCATGCCGGGGCCGTTGCGGCGCAGGTTCACCACGTCCAGGTGGTCCCGGCCGAGCTGGCGAAGATTCTCCTCGACCTGGCCGCGCAACTGGTCGGGACGCGCCATGGGGAGCCACGCACCACCGGCGTCCCGTCCCGGTCCGACCTTGGTCGCCACGACCACATCCCCGTGCCGGCCGGCGAGGGCGCGGTTGATCAGCTCGTTCGCGGAGCGCAGCGGCGAGAAGTAGAAGGCGGCCGTGTCGATGTGGTCGACCCCCAGCTCGAACGCGCGGTGCAGCAGGGCGACGGCCGCGGCGCGGTCGATCGGCGCGCCGTCGGAGTTCCCCATCATTCCGTTGCCCGTCAGCCGCATCGCGCCGTAGCCGACCCGGCTCACCTCCAGGTCCCCGAGCTTCCAAGTGCCTGCCGCCGCCGCTGTGTTCACCGTGCTCCTCGGGCCGTGGATCGATCAGGTATCTGGAGTATGGAGGGTCCGCGGTGCGCCGCGACAGGGCGATCGGCCGGGCGAAAGGTCACATCCGGCACGGGAACCATCCCCGGCCGCCCAGCCGTTGACCGTACCGAGAGGCCGCCGCTCGGGACGCGGCTCTCCGCCGCCCCGCACTCCGAAGACGTCCTCGCGCGCGGCCCGTTCACGGCGCCGACGAAGGGGGACCGCCGCGGGCGCACCGCGTCGAAGTCCGACGGGGTGACCGCCCGGACCTGTCACCGCGCCCAAGATGTCCGAACCGGGTGTCCGAACCGGGTCACCGCGCCCCGGGGTTCCGTCGCAGCAGATACGTGTCCATGATCCACCCCTTGCGTTCCCGGGCCTGGGCCCGCACCCGCTCGATCTCGGGGGCCGTCTCGGCGAGGGGCCCGGAGAGGAGGATCTCGTCCGGGGTGCCGATGTAGGCGCCCCAGTAGATGTCGATGTCCTCGTCCGCGTAGCGCCGGAACGCCTGCTGGGCGTCGAGCATCACCACCACGTCGTCCACCCCTTCCGGGAAGCCCTCGGCGAGCCGCCGCCCGGTGGTGATCTGCACGGGCCGGGCGACCCGGTTCAGGCCGGTGCGGTGTCGGGCGACCAGCGCGGAGACGCTGTTGACACCGGGCACCACGTCGTACTCGAACGCGACCGCGCCCCGCGCCAGCACCTCGTCCAGGATCCCGATCGTGCTGTCGTACAGCGCGGGGTCCCCCCACACCAGGAACGCGCCGGTCTCGTCGTCGCCCAGCTCCTCGGCGATCATCCGCTCGTAGACACCGGCGCGGGCGCCGCGCCAGTCCCCGACGGCCGACGGGTACGCGGACCCGCCCGCCTCGCGGTCCCGCTCCGGGTCCCGGGCCTCGACCACCCGGTAGGACCCCTCGGGCAGGTGCGCGCCCAGCATGTCCAGGCGCAGCCGGGTGAGATCGCTCTTCTCCTCGCCCTTGTCGAGCAGGAAGAACACGTCCGTGTCGCGCAGCGCCCCCACCGCCTGGAGGGTCAGCTGCCCTGGGTCGCCCGCGCCGATACCGATGACATGAATCTCTCGCACGCCACCGAGTCTGCCGCACGCCACCGACAACGCGCCCACCGTCCCGCGCGGGCCGCCAGCGCGCGGCGCTCAGGGGCCGAGCCGGGGCGCCTCCACCAGGGCGTCCACGGGGCCACCCGTCGCCTCCACCCGCCCGGCCAGTTCCCGCGCCCACCGGACGACCCCGGCGAGATCCATCCCGTACGGCCGGTCCTCGCCCCTGCCGCGCTCCCACTCCTCGACCGCGCCCGCGCCGCGCCGCAGCAGCCGGGCCCCGCCGACCGCGTTGCCCCGGGCCGCGTGGGTGAGCCCCACGGCCAGCTGGGCCAGCCCCCGCCACAGTGCCCGCTCGTCCTCGGGCCCCGACTTCCAGGCGTCCTCGAACACCTCGTGCGCGTGGAACGGCCTGCCCGCGTCGAGCAGCGCCTGAGCCTCGGCGACCGTCTCGCGCGGCGCCCTGACGACACCCTCCGGCTGCCGCGGCACCCCCTCCACGCCGTACGGCAACGGCCGCCCGAGCCCGTCCCGCGGCCGCGCACTGCGGGCCCGCCCCTCCGCGTCCCGATCCCGCCCCTCGGTGCCACCCGCATTCGTCATGCCGCCGATTCTCCCCCTGCCCGACCCCGAGCCCCTTTCGGCGCACCCCCGCACGTGCGGTAAAGTTCTCTTCGCGCGATCACGCGGTTCACCGCGAGTCAGCGCATCGGGACGTGGCGCAGCTTGGTAGCGCACTTGACTGGGGGTCAAGGGGTCGCAGGTTCAAATCCTGTCGTCCCGACTGGAGACAGTCGCAGGTCAGGGCCGGTTTCGGAGGCATCCGAAACCGGCCCTGACCATTTCTGGGGCAGGGGCGCGCGGCGCGCCGAGGTGTGCGTGAGAGTGCCGCACCGGCGGCCGTGGTCTCGTGGTGTCCGGGTGCAGGTGGCGCTGAGCGGTTGTCAGGGAACCGTGGCCGGCGATTTCGCGTACGACGGCTCCCCCGGGCGGCGAGGTTCGTCGGATGCGTTGATGACCGTGCGCATGGTCGGCACATCAGGTGCCGTACCGGTCCACGCCTTCCCGATGAGGTGTCGCCGTGGCCGGAGACATGGCTTCTCACCTGGTAATTTCGGTAGATGATCATTTCGTCTCGCTTATCCCGTCCGGCTCGGGCCGCCCTCATCACCGCTCTCGCCCTGACCGTGCTGCCCGCCTCGCCCGCCACCGCCGCCGACGCGGCGACTCCTCATCTCGACGCCGTGGAGCGCACGTTGCGTGAGGTCTCGCCCGGCCTCGAAGGGCATGTGTGGGAGCGGACGGCCGGCAACCGGCTCGACGCCGGGGCGGACGATCCCGGCGGCTGGCTGCTCCAGACGCCCGGCTGCTGGGGTGACGCCGGCTGCCGGGACCGCGTCGGTACCGAGCGACTGCTGGCCAGGATGACCGAGAACATCTCGCGGGCGACGCGGACCGTCGACATCTCCAGTCTCGCCCCCTTCCCGGACGGCGCCTTCCAGGACGCCATCGTCGCGGGCCTGAAGTCGTCCGTGGCCTCCGGGCACCGGCTCAAGGTCAGGGTCCTGGTCGGAGCCGCTCCGGTCTACCACATGACCGTGCTGCCCTCGAAGTACCGGGACGACCTGCGCGACAAGCTGGGGCCGGCCGCCGACGCCATCACGCTGAACGTCGCCTCGATGACCACGTCGAAGACCGCCCTCTCCTGGAACCACTCCAAACTCCTCGTCGTGGACGGCGAGTCCGTGGTCACCGGCGGCGTCAACGACTGGAAGGGCGACTACCTCGACACCGACCATCCGGTCAGCGACGTCGACCTCGCCCTGACCGGCCCCGCCGCCGGGACGGCCGGGCGCTACCTGGACCAGCTGTGGGGCTGGACCTGCCGCAACAAGGCCAACGTCGCCAACGTGTGGTACGCCGCCTCGGGCGGATCGGACTGCATGGCCGGCATGGAGCAGGACACGAACCCCCGCGCCGTCCCGGCCACCGGCGACGTGCCGGTGATCGCGGTCGGCGGACTCGGCGTGGGCATCGAGGACTCCGACCCCGCCTCGGCCTGGCGACCGGCCCTGCCCGCCACCTCCGACACCCGGTGCGTGGTCGGCCTGCACGACAACACCAACGGGGACCGCGCCTACGACACGGTCAACCCCGAGGAGAGCGCCCTGCGGTCGCTGATCTCCAGCGCGACCCGGCACATCGAGATCTCACAGCAGGACCTCAACGGGACCTGCCCGCCGCTGCCCCGCTACGACACCCGCGTCTACGACGCTCTCGCCACCAAGCTCGCCGACGGCGTGAAGGTGCGGATCGTCGTCAGCGACCCCGCCAACCGTGGCGCCGTCGGAAGCGGAGGCTACTCGCAGATCAAGTCCCTCTCCGAGGTCAGCGACGTGCTGCGCGACCGACTCGCCCGGATCACCGGTGACGAGACCAGCGCCAGGGCGGCTCTCTGCTCCAACCTCCAGCTCGCGGCCTTCCGCAGCTCCCCGAGCGCGCGCTGGGCGGACGGGCATCCCTACGCCCAGCACCACAAGCTGGTCTCGGTCGACGGCTCGGCCTTCTACATCGGATCGAAGAACCTCTACCCGGCGTGGTTGCAGGACTTCGGGTACATCGTGGAGAGTCCCGGCGCGGCCCAGCAGCTCGACGCGCGGTTGCTGAGTCCTCAGTGGACCTACTCGAAGGAGACCGCCACGGTCGACTACGAGCGGGGCGTGTGCCGCATCTGACGCCCCGTCCGGGCGGCGGACCACGCGTGTCGGGGCCCGCCGCCGCAGCCGCCGGGTGCTCGGCGGGGTGGTGCTGCGGGGGCTCGGCGTCCACCCCCGCGTCACCACGGACCCGCTGGTGCCAGGGCACGCGCCCTGGACGCCACCGGGGCCTGTCTTCGAAGTCCCGCCCGCCCCTCGGGCGACGACGCGACGTCAGGACACGGCCTAGAGCTGCGACGCCCCTCCGTCGACAGGGAACTCCGTGCCCGTCGAGAAGGTCGCGCCGAACGCCAAGTACGCCACCGCGGCGGCCACTTCCTCGGACGTCCCCAGCCGCTGCATCGGGATGGTGCTCCGATAGGTCTCCTTCACCGTCTCGGCGACACCGGCGGGGACGGAGCGGTCCAGGACGCCCGTGTCGGTCGGGCCGGGGCTCACCGCGTTGACACGCACCTTGCGCGGCAGCAGCTCGCGGGCCAGAGTGCGCGTCATCGACCGCAGGGCCGCTTTGCTCGCCGAGTAGACACTGAGCGCGTCGAGGCCCAGGACGTTCACCACCGACGTGGTGAGGACCACGCCGCTTCCCTCGCGCATCAGCGACGCCAGCGCCTGCACCGTGAAGTACGGGCCCTTGGTGTTGATGTCGAACAGCGCGTCGTACATCTCCTCCGTCGTCGAGTCGAACGGCGCGGACGCGGTGACGCCGGCGTTGACGAACAGCGCGTCCACCGTGCCGAACCGCTCCTGGACCGTGTCGGCCAGCGCCCTGATCTGCTTCAGGGAGGCGGCGTCGCTGCGAACGGCTATCGCCTTGTCACCCAGTTGCTCCAGCGCGGTGTCCAGGGTGGATCGGGTGCGGCCGGTGATCAGTACGTGCGCCCCACCGTCCGCGAACAACCGGGCGGCAGCCAGGCCGATACCGCTGCTTCCGCCCGTGATCACGATCTTCTTGCCGTCGTAAGTGGTCATGCCCTCAAGCCAAATAGCCACCGGCACACCTTGTCCAAGACCCGTTCCGTATGCCGTCATGCGCCCGGCGCATGACAGCGCGCGACGTAGGCTGGGCGGATGGACGTCGATCTGCGGCTCGTGCGCTATTTCACGGTCGTGGCGGAGTACGGCAACTTCGGCCGGGCCGCCACCAGGCTGCACCTGGCGCAGCCGTCGCTCAGCCGCCAGATCCAGCGACTGGAAGCTCAGCTCGGTGTCCGGCTTTTCGACCGCTCGCCGCAGGGCAGCAGCCTCACCGACGCCGGTCGGGCGTTCCTTCCCCGGGCCCGGATCCTGCTCCATGACGCCGAGCGAGCCGCTCGCACGGCCAGAGCCGCCGTGCGCCCTCGTACCGTCATCGTCGGCTGCGCCGAAGGACTGTTCATCACCGCCTGTATGCGGGAACTGCGCCGCCGGCATCCTGAAGGCCAGGTCCGCACCCGGCACCTCGACTGGCGGGACACGCGCGCTCTCACCGAGGGACGGGTCGATGCCCTCATCGCGTACGAACCCCTGCCCTTCCCCACGCACGGCTTCCGGGTGACCACGCTCCATGAGGAACCGCGGGTGCTCGTCACATCGACGAGCCATCCTCTGGCGAACGAGAAGGTGGTCAGCCTGCGGGCCCTGGCGGACGAGGAACTGGTGGCCTGCGTCAGCACCCCGGTTGTCTGGAGCACTCCCAGGCCGGCCGGCGGCCGGCCGGCGCCACTTCAGCCCGCCGTCGACGACAGCTTCGAGGACAAGCTGGAGCTCGTCGCCACCGGCCACTGCGTCGCGCTCTTCCCTGCCGGCGATCGGCGCGCCGCGGTACACGAGGACATCGCCCTGGTTCCCGTCACCGACACCGATCCCTGCCAGGTGGTGCTCGTCACGCGCGCCGACGACCCGAACCCGCTGCTCGCATCGCTGGAGGACGTCGCACGTACAGTGCTCGGCACGGTCCCCTCGCAGGAGAGCAGCGCGCTGCCGGTCGGCTGACCCCTCGCGCCCGTGTCCGAGACAGGTCGCTCCGGCGGTATTCGGCCGGCCCCGTCTCTGTGGCGCACCCCACGGCACACTCCCTCGCCTCCTGCGCCCCGGAACTCTCCGTGACCGACCCGCCCGTGCCGGTAGCGCGTTGGAGTCGGTCGCGAGCGTCGGTAGGCTCTGCGCCCTCGGGGCCGGAGGAAGGCCCGGCAGGGCCTTCGGGAGGCGTGCGTGGCGATACATCGGTTCTCGGTGCTCGGACCTCTGGGCGTGCATCGCGGAGCGGACGTCCTCGCCGCCGGGCCTCCCCAGCAGCAGGCGATGCTCGCGGTGCTCCTGCTCAGCCGGAACAAGACCGCGACCGCGTGCGACCTGCTGGAGGCGCTGTGGGGCGACCGCCCGCCCGGTCGCCCCATGAACACCATCCGCACCTACGCGTGGCGCTGGCGCAAGCTGCTGGAGCCGGATCCCGCCGGTCCCTCCGTGCTCGTCGCCCGCGGGGACGGCTACGAACTGGCCGTCCCCGACGACCGCGTGGACGCGCTGGTGGCCGAGCGCCTGATCGCCGACGCCGGGCGCGCACTGCGACGCGGCGAGTCGGACGCGGCCCGCACCCTGCTGCGGCAGGCGCAGGACCTGTGGCGCGGCGAACCCCTCCTCGGTGTGCCCGGCCCGTTCGCCGAGCGCCAGCGGCAGCGCCTGCGCGGGCTGTGGCTGGACCTGTCGGAACAGCGGATCACCCTGGACCTGCGCGGAGGCCGCACCGAACAGTGCGTCCGGGACCTGACCGAACTGGTGGCCGCCGATCCGCTGCGTGAACGCTCCCACGCCCTGCTCATGGAGGCGCTCCACCGGGAGGGCAGGCGGGCCGACGCCCTCGCCGCGTTCCGGCACGCCCGCGAGATCCTCGTCGACGAACTGGGTGTCGAACCGGGCCCGGAACTGGCCGCACTGCACCAGAACATCCTGACCGGTGCCCCGGCGGAGCCCGCCGCACCGGAGCGGGGCCGGTCCGACGACGACCACGACGGAGCCGCGCCCGGCCTCCGGCCGCTGCCGCCCCCGCCCGCCCAGCTTCCCCCCGCCCTGCCGGACTTCACGGGCCGTGAGGAACTCCTGGCCGGGCTCGCCGGGGCGCTCACCGAGCAGGACCGGCCCGCGCCGGCGGTCGTCGCCTTGTCGGGCATGGGCGGCGTGGGCAAGACCTCCCTCGCCGTGCAGACGGCCCACCGGGTGCGCCGCTCCTTCCCCGACGGTCAGCTCTACGCCGACCTGCGGGGCAACGCCGGCCGTCCGGTGCCCGCCGAGACGGTCCTCGCCGACTTCCTCATGGCCCTGGGCACCGACCCGGGGTCCCTGCCCGAGGCGCTCGCGGCCCGGTCCGCCCTGTTCCGCTCCGCCGTCGACGGCAGACGCCTGCTTCTCGTCCTGGACGACGCGCACGACGCCGCCCAGGTGCGGCCGCTGCTGCCGGGCACGCCGGGCTGTGCCGTGGTGATCACCAGCAGGACCCGGCTGAGCTCTCTGCCCGCCTGCTTCCAACGGGATCTCGACGTGCTGACCCCGGTCGAGGCGCTGCGGATGCTGGCGCGCACCACGGACCGGCGGCGCGTCGACGCCGAGCCCGTCGCCGCCCGGGAGGTGCTCGACGCCTGTGGGCACCTCCCGTTGGCCGTACGCGTCGTGGCCGCCCGGCTGTCGGCGCGTCCCGGCTGGAGCATCGGCACGCTCGGCGAGCGGCTCCGGGCCGAGCACCGGCGCATCGACGAGCTGCGCACCGGCGACCTCGCGGTACGGGCCACGTTCGAGCTGGGCTACCGGCAACTGACGTCCGACCAGGCGAGGGCCTTCCGGCAGGCGGCGCTCCTGGAGGGCCCCGTCGTCGCGGTGTCCACGGCGGCCGCGGTCCTCGGAGTGCCGGAGCCCGACGCGGAGGACCTGCTGGAGTCCCTCGTCGATCTGGCCGTCCTCCAGGCACCGCATCCCGGGCGCTACCGATTTCACGACCTGCTGCGGCTGTTCGCCCGGCAGAAGTCCCGGACGGAACACCCGGGCGAGACGGTTGCCGTGAGGCATCGTCAGCTCGACTTCCTCCTCGCCACGGCTCGCGAGGCGTTCCGGTGGGCGGTCCCCGACGACCCCGTCGGCGGGGCCCTCGCGGAGACGGGCACCGCGGGGCGGGCCTTCGCCGATTCCAGGTCCGCCCGACGGTGGGCGGTGGACGAGAGCGAGGCCGCGCTCACCCTCGCCGGCCGGATCGCCGACGGCATCCTCGGCCCCGGCCGCCCGGTGGACCGGCCGGACGGTGCGACCGACCCGGCGGCACGGCCCGGCGCGGACGGTGTACCGGCTCTCCGGCGGGCCGTGGACCTGCTGATCGCGCTGTCGCCGTTCGGCCCCGATCCGCGGCTGGGGGAGGGGCTGCCGACCGTGCGGCGGCTGGCGGAGGCGGCCGTGGGTCTCCAGGACCGCCGCACCGAGGGCCGGGCACGGTTCCTGCTCGGTACCTATCACCTGGCGGCGGGGGAGCCGGTGCGGGCCGAGGCGCAGGCACGTGCCGCGGCGCGGGCGTGCCGGGAGAGCGACGACCTGGTCGTCCTGCGCCAGGCGGCCAACGACCTCGGGCTGATCACCTCCTACCTGGGGCGCCCCGGCGAAGCCGTCGGCCACTACGACGAGGCGATCGCACTCGCCCGCGCCCTGGGACACCGCTCGGGCGAACTGGTGACGACCGTCAACGCGGCACTCGCCCGGGTGCGCGGCGGGCAGGCCGCCGAGGCCGTCTCCGCCTGCGAATCGGTCCTGCGCGGGCTTCGGTCCCGCCCCGACGACGTCGTACGAGCCTTCACCCACTACGTGCTGGGTCTGGCCCTGCACGCGCTGTGCCGCTACGAGGAGGCAGTCACCGCCTTCAACGACTGCCTCACCGTCTCCCGGAACGCGGGCCTGCGCAGCCACACCGCCCAGGCTCGCTTCCGGATGGCCGACAGTCTGCGGGCCCTGGGGAGCCGGCGGACGGCACTGGAGCACGCGCGGGAGTCGCTGGCGGCGCTGGAGGAGGCGGGGGCCGCCCGGGACGTCGCACAGTGTCTCGTGGTGCTGGGAAGGATCTGGACGGACCTCGGCGACTTCACCGCTGCCCGCGGCTGCCTGGAGCGGGCCAGGGAGAGCAGCCTGCGCCTGGGCCTGCCCGACACCGAGGGGATCGCCGCGCTGCTGGACGCCGTACCGGCCGCCTGACATCGGTCGGGGGCCGGCACGACGCCCGCGGGGCGCGGATCAAGAGGGGTCGTAACCCGTCCCCATGCTGTTCCAGCTCACCCAGCCGTTCGCGCGCACCGCGGCGGTCGGCTGGGACGTGATGCGAACCCCCACGAGCAGCACGGCGACGCCCGACAGCGCCACGGCTACGACGGTGCGGATGGTGGTGTTCCGGTAACGCTTGCTTCTGGCCATCGGCGGCCCGATCTCCCTCATGGACGGCAGCCGGCGCGATCGTGCGCCGGTCGAGTCGGTCGGTGGTGACGTGCCCAGGGTCGCGGCATCCGATCTATGCGCGATCGACGCCGATTCTACGGTCCGTGACATCGCCCGTGGCGCAAGGGTTCGCGCCGGGACACGGCCGTCGACGCACCGTAGAACGGCTGTGGAGCGCGCCTTGCGACGCTGTGCGGGAACTGCTCCTCCCACTTGGAGAAAAGCCTTGCCCCCCAGCACCGAACCCGTCCGGCCCGCTATGCCCGCCGTCGTCCCGGACCGGCCGTACACGCATGAAATGGTCATCGTCCACCGGGTGTTCCGGCGCGAGGCCGCCCTCCTTCCCCGGCTCGTGCGCGCCGTGCCCGTGGGTGACACCGTGCGGGCACGGGTGGTCGCTGAGTACGCGCAGGAGTACGCGGACGGTCTGCGCCACCATCACCACCTCGAGGACGAGTTGATCTGGCCGCTGCTGCGCACCCGTGCGGGTGCCCGGCAGGAGTCGGTGGACCGCATGACAGGTCAGCACGAGGTGATCGACGCGACGCTGGCACGCCTGCCCGGCATGCTCGGCCGGTGGCGCGCCGACGCGGCCCCGGCGACGACACGGGCGCTGGCCGATCTCCTGGACGAGCACCGCGACGCGCTGACCGAGCACCTGGACGACGAGGAGCGTCTGGTCCTTCCCCTGGTGGCCGATCATCTCACCGTCGCCGAGTGGGACTTGGTGGGCCGGCGCGGGCTGGAAGCCCTGCCGAGGAACAAGGTGCTGCCGGCACTGGGCGCGATCCTGGAGGACGCCACGGCCGAGGAGCGGGCATGGTTCCTCGGCAGGGCGCCGCTCGCCGGCCGCCTGCTGTGGCGGTTCGTCGGCCGACGCCGGTACGCGGCACGTTGCCGCACCCTGCGCGGGGCTCCGGGGACCGACTGACCATGTCCGCCCCCCTGAGTCCTTCGCACCCCCTGGCTCCCGCTCGTCGCGGCCGAGCCGGTTCCTCCGTCGGAGAGTCCCGGACCATGCACCCGATCGACGCAGCCCTCGGTGCCGTCATCGATTCCTACCGCACCTGCGAGTTCACCACCCTCGGCTCCGTCGGCACGCCGCTGACCTGGCCGACCGCCGCCTCGCGCAATCCGGACGGGACGTTCCTGATCACCACCAGTCTCGCCTTCGCGCAGAAGGCGCTGAACGTACGCCGTGACGGCCGGGTGGCCCTGCTGTTCTCCGATCCCACCGGGAGCGGTGCCCGCGAGGCGCCCCAGGTCTTCGTCAGCGGCACGGCCGACTGCCCGGAGGAGATCCACACCGGACCCGACGAGGCGGCCGAGTACTGGCGCACGATGTTCCGGCGCCAGCCGCACTCCCGGGCGTTCGTACGCAGACCGGGCCGTTGGTTCATGGACTGGTACTACCTGCGGTTCTTCATCACCGTCACGCCCGAGCATGTCGAAGTACGCCCACCGCTCGCCCATGCCGTGGACACGCGCTCCCACGACGACCGGTCCGCCGGGGCCGCGTCGGCCGCATCGGCGGACATCCCGGGGGCCGATCTCATCGCCCGCTACCCGAGTGCCGTGCTCGGTGCGAGAGACGCCGGTCGCGCACCGCTGCTGGCCCGTGTGCGGCCCCGCATCACGACCGACGGCTTCGGCATTCCCGCGACGGCGCTGGAGGGCGCCGAGCCGGGACGGGCCAGTCTGCTGGTGCACCGGCACGACGAACTGCTCGACGGCATGCACAACGCCTTGGTCTGCGGAGAACTCGTGTCCCGCGGGGACGAGTGGACACTGGTTCCCGAGCGGGTGGTCGAACCGGCCGGCTCGGGCGGCCCCCGGGACGCCTTTCGCACACTGCGTACGGCCCGCCGCTCGACATCCCGCTATCTGCGCGCCCGCGGCATCGCCCGCCCACGTGTGCGGTGGGACCGCTTCCGGGACCTCGCCCAGCCGGAGAGCGCCGGCTGAGACGGACCCGTCGGGATCCGTCCCGACGGGTCCCCTGCCGCCACGGCCTCCGTGGGCGTCGGCCGAGGCACCCCTGTGTGCCGGTTTCCGCGCCCCGTCCTCGGACCGCCGCCGGACATCCGCGGCTCCTCCGCCACGTCATTGCCGGGGAGGCATCCTCGGTCCACCGTCGGTGAGACCCTGGCGAGGAAGGGCACCGGGCTCCCGGGACCGGCTTCCGGGTCAGGGAGAGGTGGACGGGACCGGTGCGGGGCCGGGCCCGGGGGACAGACGATCGAGGAAGCCCGTCACCGTCGTCACCGGGCGTTCCCAGCCCAGCCGGTGGCCGAGGCGTGTCATCTGGGGCAGTTCCAGGCTCCCGTCGGCCGCGTCGGCGACGTACGCGGGCCAGTGGGCGACCGGGCCGTCCCAGGCGATGCGGCCGCCCGCCAGGACGATCACGCGGTCGAAGTGCTCCACGCAGAAGTCCATGTCGTGGGTGACGGTGAGGACGGTCCGGCCGTCGGCGGCCAGGCCGTCGACCAGGTTCCCCAACAGGACGACCGAGGCGTGGTCCTGACCCGTCGTCGGCTCGTCCAGGACGACCACCGGGGTGTCCATGGCCAGGACCGAGGCGAGGGCGACCCGCTTGCGTACGCCGAGTGACAAGTGGTGGGGATGGGTGTCACGCCACTGCGTGAGGCCCGTGAGCCGCAGGGCGGACTCGACCAGCTCCGCGCGGCGGGCGGGCGGGAAGCGGAGGTTGCGCGGTCCGAAGCCCACCTCCTTGACGACGCTCGCCGCGTGCAGTTGGTCGTCCGGGTTCTGGAAGACGAATCCCACGGTACGGGCGAGTTCGGCGATGCCGAGCCCGTCGGTTCGGCGCCCGTCGATCTCGATGGTTCCGGAGGCCGGACGTTCGATGCCGACGAGATGGCGGGCGAGAGTGCTCTTGCCCGCCCCGTTGGCGCCGACGATCGCGACCCGTTCACCGGCCGCGACCTGGAAGGACACCCCGTCCAGGGCGGTGGTGCCGGTGGGGTAGCGGAACGTCAGGGAATCGACCCTTATGATCATCGCCGGTCTCCTCGCGCGAGGCGGTCCGTCGTCTCGCCGAAGCCCTCGGCGGCGGCGTCGAGCGTCACCGGCAGCGGCTGCCGGTCCGGCCACAGCCCCCGCGCCGCGGCGTGGCGCGCGGCCACCGTGTAGCGCAGCGGGGCGACCCCCCACTCCTCCAGCCGTTCGTCCGCCAGTACCTCCCCGGGCGTGCCCTGCGCCACGATCGTTCCCCGGTCGAGCACGAGGACGCGGTCGGCCGCGCCGGCCAGGCGCTCCATGCGGTGTTCGATCAGCAGGACGGTCACGCCCTGTTCCCTGAGGGTGCCGAGCGCCTCGAAGACCAGCGCGTTCCCGGCCGCGTCGAGCTGCGAGGTCGGTTCGTCGAGCACCATGACGGTGGGCCGCATGACCAGGATCGATCCGATGGCCAGCAGCTGCTGCTGCCCGCCCGACAGCTCGTACGGCGACCGGTCGCGCACCCCGGTGAGCCCGAGGTCGTCCAGGACGGGGTCGATCCGGGCCGCCATCTCCTCCCGCGGGACGCCGAGATTCTCCAGGCCGAAGGCGATCTCCTCGCGCACGGAGAAGCGGGCGCCGGAGATCTGGTTGAACGGATTCTGCATGACGAGCCCGACCTCGCCGACCAGTCCGGACAGCGGAGTCTCGGCCAGGTCCCGGCCGTTGACCCGGACCACCCCATGCGCCGTACCGCCGGTGAGATGGGGGACGGTGCCGCTCACCACGCCGGCCAGGGTGCTCTTGCCCGCGCCGCCGCCGCCCACCACCGCGCACAGTTCGCGGGGGGCGACCTCGAAGGCGACGTCGGCGAGGGCGGGCCGGGAGGCGGTGGGATAGGTGAAGGAGAAACCCTTTACTTCGATCAACGCAGTACTCCCCACACGTTCACGGTGACCGCGGCGACGGCGCAGAGCAGCATGGCGGCGCGGAGGAAACGCTGGGCCCCGCTGTCCGGCACCTCGGTGAGGCTCGTGGGACGGCGGGTGGCGCCGAAGCCCCGGGTCTCCATGGCGGCGGCGCGTTCCCCCACGTCGGTGAAGGCGCCGAGGATCAGCGGGCCCATCAGCGGTACCAGCGCCCGTGCCCGGCCGCGCAGGCCGTGGATCACCTGGCCGCGTGCCTGCTGGGCGTGCAGGATGCGGGTGGCGCGGCGGTTGAGCGCCGGCACGATCTGCAGCGACGCCGACACGATGTAGACGAGGCTCGGCGACACCTTGCGTTCGCTCAGGGCGCTCATGAAGGCCCCGGCGTGGGTGGTGAGGAGTAGGAGGAAGAACCCGCTCATCAGCACCAGGATGTGCAGCGCCGTCTGAAGGGCGAAGGAGACGCCCTCGCGCTTCAGTTCCAGTGGGCCGAGCCGGGCAATGACGTCATGGGCGCCGGGAAGGAAGAATCCCTGGATGAGGAACAGCACCACGGCCGCCGGAACCCAGAACGTGGCGAGCAGCAGGAGGAATCGGCGTGACACTCCCGCGCCGATCGCGGCCGGAAGGAGGAGAGCACCGAAGAGCAGCAGGGGCCACCGGTAATCCACCACGGCGAAAGCGCATACGGTCACGGTGACGGCGAAGGCGAGTTTCGTCAGGGGATTGAGCCGGTGAATGCCGGAAGCACCGGTCGCGTGGGCGGTGTCCCGCACGGCGTTCATACGGCCCTCACCAGATCTGCCCGCGGCGCCAGGATGTGCCGGTCCCGGACGAACGGGAAGCGGTGGAGGAATCCCGGCGGAAGGCCCCTGAGAATGGCCATCGCGAGTAGCACCGTCAACGCCTTGTCGAGAGGATCGGCCACCAGCCCCTGCAGCGTGGCCGCTTTGAGCATGCCGTTCCCGAACGCCTGGAAGGTCGCGATGAGCGCGGACTGGCCCACCGATCCGCCGGCGTTGCCGAAGACGAAGGCGGTGATGGGGGCGGAGATGATGCCCGCCACCACTCCGATCAAGCCACCCGCGAGCACCGCCGTGGGCAGCCGCCGGAACATCCCCGCGCGCGCCAGCAGCCCCGCGGTGAAGCCGATCATGGCCGCCGTCACGGCGTACGGCAGGGCGCCGGGCGTGATCGTCATACCCACGATGACGCTGGCGAGCGCCCCGGTCGCGGCCCCGGCGGCCGGCCCCGCGACCACTCCGACCAGCACGGTCCCTATGGAGTCCAGCTGCAGCGGCAGGCCGCTGAAGTAGACGATCTTGCCCATCACGATGTTCACCGTGATGGCCACGGGTAACAGCGCGACGGTGGTGGGAGGCAGGCGGGCCACCGCGCCGGAGACGATCAGCAGGGCGCCGAGCGTGTAACCCACCAGCGCGAGCAGCGCGATCGGGCCACCCACGCCGTGCTTCGAGGTGGGGTGGACGGCGATGAGCCCGGCGTAGGTCGCGAGCACCACGCCGGTGCCCCACCCGATGCGCCATCGCTCGTCCAGCCATGGTGGGGCGGAGCGATTGAAACCAGCCATTATTTGACCTCATTCCACCGACGGCCAGGTAATTACCGGAAATTCAAGCGCGCACACTAGCAGGGCCTCTCCAATGCGTGTCAACGCTCCGTGACTTTACCGATTCCTGGGCAACCGAGGCGATCGGAGCACCGTAACTCACCTATTTCAGGGGCTGGTTGACAACGATCAGGTGGCTGGTGTGGGATCGCTCGGGTAGCTGGCCAACAGGTCACGACGGTTTGTCCGGGTTGACGGGAGGTGAACTCCCCGCCATCTCCCGGACAGCTCTCAGAATTAAGGAACGCGGCATGGATGTTTTCCGTTCTTTTGCTGATGCCTATACGTCCGGCCTCCAGGCGGTCCTCGACGAGGGAAGCGACATCCCCTCTGTCCGCGACCCGCTCTCCAAGGCGTCCGACTTCGGCCGCAACGACCGCCCCTACCGCGAAGTCATCGCCCACCGCAGCACGATCGAGAACCCGACTTCCTGTCTCGCGGTCACCCCGCACCTGCCGGTGAACCTCTCCTACTGTTTCGGTCTCCTCGCCTGGTCCCTCGACGGGCGCAACGACGTGGACACCCCCGCGTACTACCGCCGGGGCGCCCACGAGTACTCGGACGACCAGCACACCCTCAGCGGCGCCTTCGGCCACCGGCTCATCACGGCCAACGGGAACCAGCTGGAGGAGGTCGTCGGCCGCATCGAGCGCGACCCCGCCCACCGCCGTGCCTTCGCCCTGGTCCTGGAGCCGCAGGACAACTTCCGGCAGTCGCGGGAGTACCCCTGCGCCGTGGGCGTGCACCTCTTCCTGCGGGACGGAGCCCTCGTCTGGCTCACCATGATGCGTGCCCAGCAGGCGCTGACCGTCCTGCCCTACGACGCCTTCCTGTTCATGGGCATGCAGCAGTACGCCGCCGGTCTGCTCGGCGTACCCGTCGGCCGGTACATCCACCAGGCCGGCACGTTCCACTTCTACGACAACGAGACCGCGCTCGCCCGGAAGATCGCGGACGACCCGGCGCTCCCGGCCTCCCTGCCGGCCTTCCCCACGGACCCGGAGGGCGCCCGCGAGGCGGCGCGGGAACTCGTCGACCTCGAATCCCGGCTCCGCGTGGCCGCCCAGGCGCAGGACACCGCCACGGTCGACAAGATAGCCGCGACACCGGCCGTCACCGACTTCGCGGACGTGGCCCGCGCCTGCCTGGCCACCCACGCCTATCGCAAGCTCGGCGACACCACCTCCCTGGTGACCAGCCGCGCGGCCGAGCCCGCCGTGGCCGATCTGATCTCCTCGATCTGATCACCGGAATCGCAGGCATCCCACGTGATACTGACGATCCGTCCACCCCTGGAAACCCGACGTCCCGACTCCGCCGCCCGGCAGGAGATGGCCGACCGCCTCTCCCGCCGCCGCGAACTCTTCGAGCGAGCCGCCGACACCGCCCCCCGGCCCGCCCGGGACCCCTACCTCTTCCCGGTCATGGCCGCCCTCGTCCCCGTCGCCACCAGCCGCGGCGGAGAGGTCGCCTACCCGGGCGATCCCATGTGCCTCTACTCGGCGCTCTCCCTCACCATCGAGCGCTCCGTCAACCGCCTGGCACACGGACTCCCCGCACAGCCGTCGCTGGACGATGTCGCCGCCGACTGGGGCCACTACCCGGACGACGCCTACCGCCGCGCCGAGGACGGCCCCCGCTCCGTGCTCGTGGCGGACAGCCGTACCACCGACGGTCATGTCTTCGACCCACGCATCTGGGACGACGTGGCCCGCACGGCGTTCATCACCGAACTCCGGGCGCTGCGCCCCAAGGTGCTGCTGCTCAGCTCGGTCTCGGCCGGCCACCGCTACGCGCTGGAGATGGCCGAACTGGCCAAGGAGTACGCCCCCGGCTGCCTGGTGATCGTCGGCGGCCGGCACGCCGACGAGACCGTCCGCTACCGCGACGCCACCGGCACCGCCGACCTGTCCTGGAGCAGCACGGTGGAAGTCATCCGCGACGGGCGCGCCCGGCCCGTGGTCGACTTCGTGGTGGCAGGGGACGGATCTCCCCTCCTCGACCTGCTCTTACGCGCGGTCGCACTGGTCATGCCCCCCGGGCCAGGCCCCACGCCCGTCCGGGAGGTCCTCGACGCCCTCGCGCCCGTCGCCGCACACGACGGGACGACCAGAGGGGCCGGCAACATCGTCGGCCTCACCGCGGACGATGCCGTGCTCGTCCCCGTGCGGGGGGAGCGCATCGACGCGGCGCAACTCCCCTCGCCGTACGAGGCCTTCTCCGTGCGGGCCCGGTTCGGGATCTTCACCCGTGCCGGCAGCTCCCCCCTGGGCAGCCGGACCGCCCATGTGATGACACTGGACGCCTGCCCCTTCAAGTGCACCTTCTGCTCAGAGAGCATCCAGGTGTCGCAGCGCCCCACCCGCTTCGCGGTCTCCGAGACCGAGCACGTCGCCCGGCGCATCGAGCGACTCGTCGACTGGGGAACGGAGGCGGCCTTCTTCGACGACCCGGTCTTCTGGGGCGGCAACTGGAAGGCGATCACCGACTTCTGCCACGAGCTGGCCCGACTGCGCGCCCGCCGGCCGGAGCTGGGCTCGTTCGAGTGGGGCGCTCAGCTCACCGTGGACGTCGTCCTCAACCGCGCCAAGGCGCAGGAGGTCCACGCGGCCCTCGACCTCATGAGGGAGAACGGCTGCACGTACGTCTACATCGGCATCGAGAGCATGGCCCAGCGGGTCATGCGCAACGTCGGAAAGAACCTGCTGCGCCGCAACCCCGAGGCCTGGGTCAGCAAGGTGCGGGAGGCCCTGGGCACCATCAGGGACCACGGGATCCGCGTCGGCAGCTCCGTCCTCTTCGGCCTCGACGGCGAGAACCGGGAGACCATCGAGGAGACGATCGAGGAGATAGGCCGCCTCATCGACGACGGACTGCTCGTCATGGCCAGCCCCAACATCCTCACCTACCACCCCGGCACCGCCATCACCGCGGCACACGGGCAGGACCGGCTCGACTACCACTCGCGCAAGGACAACCGGCCGCCCTACACGTACTTCGAAGAGGCGTACCCCGAGGTGGTCTCCCGGCTCCTGGACGAGGACGACATCTGGTTCATCCACGAGGTGTCGGCCAAGCGATGGGGCAGCACCCGCAACAGCGCCGCCGAATCGGCGACCCCCGTGGGCGCATGACGCCCACCAGCGGAAGGATTCCCGTGAAAGACCATGTGCTGGACGTCGACGAGAAGAGCTACTGGGGGCCGTACTACTCGTACTTCCCCGCGCTCGCCCGCTACATCCCGCTGGGCGAGTACGCCCGCCGGGTCCGCCCGAGGGCCTGTGTGCTCGGTGCCTCGGACGGCAAGTTCGCCCTCCCCCTGCTCCGCGCCGGCTGGGAGGTCGTCGGTGTGGAGACCGACGCGCTCTTCCTGAACGGGGGAGAGTTCGACCTCGTCGACGGCCACCACGAGGTCGTCGGCCTTCGGCAACGGCTGGCCTCCGAGGGCCTCACCGACGACTGCACCATCGTCGAACAGGACTACATGACCCTCCCGGCCACGGGCGATTTCCAGCTGGTGATGGGCAGCGGCCTGTGGTCGATGCCCCCCAACCGGGCCCACACCCTGGAGGCGCTCATCCACCACGCGATGGACATGGTCGCGCCGGGCGGCATCTTCTTCGGCGAGTACCTGATCGGGCTCAACGACGAGGAGCGCCGGTGCGGTTACTACCCGCCGCGGGAGGAGATGGACCGCATCGTCGCCAGGCCCGGCTGGCAGCTCCTCGAGAACGCCGACCTCGGCATCCGCGGCGAGAGCCACCTCGGCTACGAAGAATGGCACTACCACCGATACGCCGCCGCCATCGTGCACCGCATGCCGCTGCCCACCACCCCCGAACCGGCCCCGTGACCTCCACGGACACCGCACGGACCGGCGGGCGCCCCCATCTTCCCGGGGGCGCCCGCCCGACGGTCGTCGTCTCGGACCTGGACGGCACCCTCCTGAACGCGGACCACGAGGTCGGAGAGCGCACCCGAGGGGCCCTCACCGCGGCCGCCGCGGCCGGCGTGCACCTGGTGCTCGCCACCGCCCGGCCCGCCTGGTCCGCCCGGCAGGTGCTGCAGCCGCTGCGCGGGCTGGGCGCGTCGCTCGTCTCGTCGAACGGAGCCGTCACCGGCGACCTGGACGATCCCCGGCCGCGGCGGGTCCGCGCCATGGCGCCGGCCCGGGTGCGCGAGGCGCTCACCCTCCTCGGCCCGGTGCCCTGGGCCCTGGACCGCCCCTCCGGGCGGCTGCTGGGACCCGACTGGCCGGACGTCCTCAGCAGCGGCGGCGCCGACGCGCCCCGGGTCGGGGAGGTGCCGGACGACGAGGACGTCCTCTGCCTCATGGCCCTGCGCGCCGTCCCGCCCCCGCCCTCCCTCCTCGCGCCCGCCGGGCTCGGCTGGACCTCCTCGGACGCCGGACTGGTCGAGGTCTCGGCGCCCGGGGCCGACAAACGGTCCGCCGTCTCATGGCTCCTCGACAGCTGGGGGCTGGACTGGAGCACCGTCGTCGCCTTCGGTGACGCGCCCAACGACCTGAGCCTCCTGCGCGCGGCCGCCAGGGGGGTGGCCGTGGCCAACGCCGTTTCTGACGTACGGTCTTCGGCGACGGAACTGACGGCCTCCCACGACGAGGACGGGGTGGCCATGTGGGTGGAGAGGAACCTGCTGTGAGTGAAGTGAACCCTTCCGGCGGCCCACCGGCGGGGAAGGTGTGGATAGTCGGCGGTCCTGGCTGCGGCAAGTCGACCCTCGCCGGACTGCTGACGCGGTCCGAGGCGCCCCCGGTCTGCCTGGACGCCCTGTTCTGGGGACCCGGATGGACGCCGGTGCCGCAGGACACGTTCCTCGCCGAGGTCGGCAAGGCACTGGAGGCCGAACGCTGGGTGGTGGACGGCCAGTTCCCCGCCGCCGTCGAGGCCTACGCGCACACCGCCGACTGCGTGGTCTGGGTCGACCCGCCGCTGCGCGTGGCCTGGCCCCGGCTGCTGCGCCGCACCCTGCGCCGCTGGATACGCCGCGAGAAGCTCTGGGGCGGCACCCGGGAGACCTTGTGGACCGTCGTCGGCCCCCGCTCGATCCTCTGGTACGCCCTCAAGGTCCGGGCCGAGCAACAGCGCGCCAACCAGGACCTGTTCGAGCGCCTGTCGGAGTCCGGCGTGCGCCTCATCCGGTTCCGCGACGGCGACGTACGCGACCTCGCCGCCCGGATCCCTCGTTGACCTTCTCCAGGCCGATGCACCAACCCTCTTGTGAATGTCGGGAGTTACCCATGGATGTCCGCACCTACGACACAGTCGGCGCGCTGCCCGACGCCGACTGGGACTCTCTCACGTCCGGGTCCACCATCTACTCGACCGCGGGCTTCCAGGGCGTACGTGAGGAAGAGCTTCCGCCCGGGGCGCGAGCCCGGCGCGTCACGGCCCATGATGCCCAGGGCGCCATGGCGGCCGGTCTGGAGGTCTACTCGTTCGCCCGGCCCCCGCACGCGCTCTACACGCCCGCCGATCTCCTCGCCGGACTCGTCGGCGAGGAGCGCCACGCGGCGGTCGCCTCGCGGCCGCTGGCGATCGGGGCGGGCTGGTCCGAGTTCCGGGGCCAGGTCGTCCACCACCCGGACGCCGGGCCGAAGCGGCGGGCGGCGGCCGTCGGAGCCCTGACCTCCGAGGCCCTGGCCTTCGCCGAGAAGGCGGAGGCATCCGTCCTCGCCTACTACTACCTTCCCCGCGAGGACGCCCTCGACATCGCCCGCGCCCACGAGGACGCCGTCGTCCTCTTCCACGACGTGGAGACGGTGCTCCCGGTCGGTCTCTGGGACGACCTGGACGACTACTACGCCTGGCTCCCGGCGAAACGGCGCCCCCGCGCCCGGCGCGAGGTGCGGACCTTCCGCGAGAGCGGGCGCACCGTCCGCGAGGTGGCACTGCCGGAGGTCGTGGAGCGCATCGCCCCGCTCAACAGCGCGCTGATGCGCAAGCACGGCCACGACTACGGGGTCGCCAAGGCGGCGGAGGTCTACGGTCGGCAGGGACGGCACCTGGGCGATCGCAGCACCCTGCTGCTGGCCGAGGAGGGCGAGAACCCCGTCGGCTTCGCCCTGCGCTACCGCCACCAGGACATGCTGTACGCCCGGGTGGCCGGCTTCGACTACGGCTACGAGAACAAGGCGGACTACTTCAACCTGGTCGTCTACCATCCGGTCGCGCAGGGGACGGGGCGGTCCACCCGCGCCATCCACCTCGGCCTCGGCACCTTCGAGGCCAAGCTGAGCCGGGGCGCCCAGCCGGTCCCCCTGTACACGGTGCTCGTGGGCGTGGACCGGCCCCTCGGGGCCGATCCCGACGCAGTGCGGGAACGCAACCGGGCGGAGACCGAGGCGTTCGGGGCCGCGTACGCGCGGCACGTGGTCGGCGGAGTCGACACGAAGGAATGGCAGCTGTGAACACGTGTACCGCCCCGCGGACCGGACGGTGCTCAAGGAGGCCCCGGCCGTGACCGAGACCAGGCATCTGACATCGATCGGCGACATCGCACGCGACACCTGGGACTCCCTGGTGCCCGCCTCCTGCTTCTACCAGAGCCACGGCTGGCTCGGCGGGCAGGAGCGCCCCGACTTCGCCACGGCCACCTACACCGTGGTCTCGTCGGGCAGCGAGCTGCTCGCCGCCACCCCCTCCTACGACTTCCCCGTGGAGAACGCCCCGCCCCTCCCGCCGATCGCCGCCGACCGGGCGGTCCTGCGCGTGGGCACCCGCACCGGCTACCACAACGAGTTCCTGCTCGCCGGAACCGAGGCGGAACGGCGGGACGCCCTGGCCGAGTTGGTGGAGGGGCTGGCCGAGCACGCCGCCCGTCTCGGCCGCGACGCCCTCCTCTTCGACTTCCTCACCACCGACAGCCTGCGGCTGCTCGCCGGCCTGTTCCCGGTCCGGGCCCAGCTGCGCAGCGCCGAGGCCGTGATCCACAACGAGGGGGGCACCTTCGATTCGTACCGCCGGCTGCTCGGACGCAACGTCCGCAAGCGTGACTACGAGGTGCGCAAGTTCCAACAGGCCGGGCTGCGGCTGGAGACGGCACCCCTGTCGGAGTGCGTGGACGAACTGGCGCCGCTGATCGGCCAGACCATGGACCGGTACGACGCCTCCCTGGACCTGGCGGAGATCCGGGCGTTCCTCAAGCTCCAGGCCGATCACCTCGACGGCCTCAGCACGGTCTTCCGTGTCGTCGACGAGGAAGGCGGCCTGGTCGGCGGGCATGTCGCCTTCGCCTGGCGGGAGATGTGCTACGCCCGGGTGGCCGGGTTCGACTACACCCGGACCCGGGACGCGTACGAGTACTTCAACGCCGTGTACTACGGCCCGCTGCGGCACATGGAGCGCCATGGGCTCGACACCCTGCACCTGGGCCTGTCGGCGGTGGAGGCCAAGGTCAGGCGCGGGGCGCGGCTCCATCCGGTCTGGGCGGCGGCGCTGCCGCTGCCGCTGGTCCGGGGCGCCGGACTGACCCGTGACACCACCGCCGACCAGGCCCTGGCCGACTCGGTGCGGGCCGAGGCGGGCGGCGGGATGGACGAGGGGGAGTGGGAGCTGAGCCGGATCACCCCGCTGTGACCCCCGTGACGGTCTCCCCGGGGTGCCGTGCCGGCCGGCCGGCACGGCACCCCGGGCGAGCCCCGGCTCCTGAGCCCGGGTGCGCCCCGGGGCCGGGAGCCCTCACCTCCGGGCGGGCCAGAGGGTGGGGCAGAACTCCGGGTCCGTGTAGTCCGGCTCCCCGGAAGGGGTCCGCCGTACCAGGACGTCGTGCTTGTACGGCTGCTGGCGGCCGTCGGAGTTCCGGTAGTGCCGGTAGGCGTTGGACCCGTCCTGAAGGTGGAACGAGATCGCGCGGCGGGGGTGCGGACTGCGGTTGGGCCCGCTGCCGTGGTACAGGAGGCAGTGGTGGAAGGTCATGTGACCCCGCGGAATGTGCACGGGGACCCGCTCGATGGCGGCTCCGTTGCGCTCCGCGTCCCCCTCCAGCAGGTAGTCGCGGGCCTTGTCGGCGGGATCGCCGACCGGTCGCTCGGCGCCGTGCCGCCGTTCCCACCGATGGCTCCCCGGCACCATCGTGATGGTGCCCGCCTCCTCCGTGCAGTCATGGAAAGGAATGAAGGCGGTCAGCATGTTGTCGGACGAGCAGGTGGGCCAGAAGTATTTGTCGAAATGCCAGGAGACAATGTTCGACGTTTCTTCCGGAGCCGCCGGCTTGTAAATGAGGGTCGCCTGGAAGGTGCGTATCTCCGGTGTTCTCGCCAATCGCGCGGCCACGGCCGCGACGAGGGGTTTACGGAGAATTCCGGCGATGGTCTCGTCCCGGTAATGAATGTAGTCGCTGTTGCGTTGGATCTCGCCGTCGGCGGGTGACCAGTCGGCCAGTCGCTCCGGTCGAACGGGCAGCTCGCGACCCCTTTGACCTGCGTAGAAGCGCTCGCTGGCCTCGGTGAGGGCCTCGGTCTCGGCATCGCTGAGCAGTTTCTGTGAAAGATACCACCCGGTTTCCTCATAGCGCAGGACATCGTCGTCCGACGGCAGCAGCCTTAATTCTTCTTCCGTCAATACCGAATATTCCGACACTGCATCCTCGTCTCTCTGGACGTCCGTCGAACCGTCGGTCCGCGACGCACTCTAGCGTATGGATGAGGCGTGTGCTAGGTTCATTTCCTGATTAGTTCGACCGAAGGACGAGATGGCGATCCTAGACGACGAAATCCGAGTTCTCCTCAAGGAGAACAGGGATTTCCGAAACGTATGGACAGGGGAGTCCGCCGCCCATTTCGGGGCCCAGCTGACCAACTTCCTGCTCCCCCTGGTCGCGGTGACCGCCCTGCATGCCAGCGGTACCGAGGTGGGCCTCATCTCCGCCGTGCAGTTCGTCCCGGTCGTCCTGCTGTCCCTGGTCGCCGGGATGGTGGTCGACCGCCATCCGCCCCGCCGCACGCTGGTGCTCACCAGCCTGGTCCGGGGCGCCGCGCTCGGGCTCCTCGGCCTCGCACAGGCCGCCGGGGGGCTGACGGCCACCCAGGTGGTGGCGGCCGCCGCGGTCATCGGCACGGCCACCGTCTTCTACGAGGTCGCCTACCAGTCCACCCTTCCCAAGATCGTCCCGGTGGACTCCATCTCCTCGGCCAACGGACTGCACCAGGCCACCTACTCCATCAGCCAGCTCGCCGGCCCCTCGGCGGCGGGCTTCCTGGTGGGAAGGACGGGACTCTCGCCGACCTTCGCCGTCGCCGCCGCCCTCTTCGCGGGCGCCGCGTTCAGCGGATCGCTCCTGCGCGGTGTCAAGGCCCCCGGCGTGCCGCGGCAGTCGGCGCTGCGCTCGATCGGATCCGGGCTGCGGTACACATGGTCCCTGCGGCCCCTGCGCGACCTCTGCACCCAGGCGGGCCTGTCCAATCTGCACGAGCAGTGCTTCCTGACCGTCTTCCTGGTCTTCGCCGTCCGCGAGCTGGGCCTCGGCGGCACCGCGGTCGGTGTGGCCATCGGCATCGGCAGCGTCGGCGCGCTGGCCGGCTCGCTGGTGGCCGCGCGCATCGGCGCCAGGATCACCGTGGGCAGGGCGCTCACCGGGGGTGTGGTCCTGGCCGCCGTGGGTCTGCTCCTCGTCCCCGCCGTGGCCGCCGTCGACCTCGGCGCCGTCGTACTGGTGGCCCTCCTCGCTCTCGCCTTCGTCGTGAACGGCTTCGGGGTGGCGCTCTTCAACGTCTTCGCGGTGAGTCTGCGGCAGACCATCCCGCCGGAGGACCAGTTGGGCGCGGTCACGGCGAGCTACCGGCTGGTGGCCCTCGGGACGCTGCCGCTCGGCGCCTTCGCCGGCGGGGCCCTCGCCGACGCGCTGGGGCCCGGCCGGGCCATCTGGATCGTCGGGGTCTCGTACCTGTGCGTCTCCTTCTGGCTGATGTTCTCGCCGCTGCGCTCCGCCGCCACCCTCGAACAGGCCCGTGTGCTGGGCGAGGGGCCGCGGACCGCGGACACCGCCGACGAGCAGTCCTCCGCCTCCTGACCGGCCGCGCGCCCGGACCGCGCCACCTCCTGCCCCCGTGTACGGACACAGATAGAGAGAAACGCCGTGGCTGTCGAGCGAGACGTCCTGATCTACTCCAAGCGCTTCGAGGGCGGGGTGCGCCTGGTCTCGCGCATGCTCTCGGAGATGGGCCGCCGTCCCGTCCTGGTCTCCGACGAGCCGGAGGACGTCAACCGCGACCACTGCGCGGCCCACATCGTCGTCGACTGGGCGAAGGCGAGCCTGGAGGAGCTGGTGGCGGCGGTCGACGCGGCGGGCGTGGAACCGACCGCCGTCGTCAACTTCGTCGACTCGCTGATCTCCTGGCAGGTACGCACGGCGCGGCACTACGGGCTGGCGGGCGGGGAGAGCGGCCGGGAGGTCCTGCTGAGCAAGGCCCGGGTCCGGGCGGCCATGACGGACCTGGGCCTGTCCTCGCTGCCGTTCGTCGCGGGAACCGCCGCCGCTCTCGACGTCGGGGCGGTCACCTCGTACCCCGTCATCGTCAAGCCCGACCAGGACTCGGGTGGTTCACGGCTCGTCCGCCGCGCCGCGGACGCCGGGGAACTCAGCTCCCGCCTCAAGGAACTGGCCGACACCGTGGGCCCGGACACGGACGCCCTCGTGGAGGAGTACATCGACGGCGTCGAGTTCTCGGTCGACGGTCCGGTGCTGGACGGCCTGTTCCACCCGCTCTTCGAGGTCGAGAAGACGGAGCACGACAACCTGCGCCACCACGACGCCGGACTCCTCGTCTCGCCCCCGCCCTCCGCACACGTCCGGCAGGCCGTGCGCGACCTGTCGGAGCGGATCGGGGCCCTGTGCGCCTCCCTCGGTCTGGGGGCCGGCTGGCTCCATGTCGAAGGGCGGGTGCGCGCGGACGGCAGCTGCGAGCTGGTCGAGATCAACCCGCGCCCCGGTGGCCGGATGTACCGGGCGGCCACCCGGCGGACCTGTGGTGTCGACCCCATCGACATGTCGGTACGCATGGCGCTCGGCGAGCGACCGGACGACGCCCCGGCGGGGGCGGCTCGCGGCGGCACCGAGCTGCTGGCCATGCTCCCCTTCGAGGCCGACCGCGTCGGCACCCTGGTGAGCGCCACCTCCGTCGAGGAACTCAAGCGGATTCCCGGAGTGGTGGACGGTTACCTGTTCGAGGACTTCCGGGTGGTGACGATGGATCGGGAGAACTTCTTCGCCGAGGCCATGATCCTCGCGGCGGACGTCGCCGGTCTCCACGAGATCGCCGAACAGGTCCGCTCGGTCTTCACCTTCACCTTCGAGTGACCCGCGCGGGCGGGAGCCGGTTCATGGCCCGGAGGGGGCCGGCCGCTCCGGGCCGGGGGCGGCGGGCGCGGCGTAGCAGTGCACCGTCACCGTCTCGGTGGGGCTCCACCGCTGGTCGACGGTGTCCAGCAGGGTCCACCCCAGCCGTTCGTACAGGGCGACGGCCGAGGTGTCGGAGGTCAGGACGTCCAGGACCGGATGGCGCCCGCGCCGCCGGGCCTCGCCCGCGGCCCGCTCCATCAGCAGGGCGCCGACCCCCCGGCCGCGCACCGCGGGGGACACGAACAGACGGCTGAGTACGGCGGTCGCCTCCACGGGCACCCCGGCCCGCCGGCTCCACAGACCGGGCGCCCGGTCCTCCGCCCCGCCGTCGGACAGGCCGACATGACCGACGATCCGGCCCTCCAGCTCGGCCACCCACGCGGCGAACAGCGAGGGCCGGGCCAGCCAGTCACCGGGTCGCTCGGGCCAGTTCTCCGGATAGCCGTCCCGCCGGTGCACCTCGGCCAGCAGCTCCACACAGGCGTCGAGGTCCGCGCCCTCGCGCCGCCGGACACAGCGGCCGGGAGCCTCTGCCGCCGTGGGCCGTGCCGATCGTTCCACCCCAGAATGAAACCACGGTACGACGTCTCCCGCGCGGCACCCAGGAGCACGCGGCCCTCGCACACCTGGCCTCGTGCGTCGGGCCGGGTACACCGGCCACGTCCTCAGGTGCGCAGCGTCCAGGGCCGCGGGTCCGCCAGTGCGAGCCGGGGTTTGCGCGCGGCCCAGTGGTGGACCGCCGTCGTCATCGCGGACGCCGGGTCCCGTACGGGACAGGTCGGGGTGAAGGGCGCGGCCATGCTGGTGTAGCTCTGGAACATGGCCAGGAGCTTGACCGCCTCGGCCTGGAAGGGTGAGAGGTGGCGGTCGGCGAGGGGCAGGAAGAAGCGGGTCCAGGCGTCCGGGGGGACGATCGGGGGGCGGGCGATCGGCGGGGCGCCGTGCGTGGCGCGGAAGGCGTTCAGCGCCGCGCAGGTCACGTCGATCAGGGTGGCGAGGCGCAGGCTCGCGGGACCTGCCGCCACGATCTCGGTGCGGGACGCGGTGGGCGGGGCGGAGAGCGCCGCGCGGGTGATCGCCTGGGCGACCTCGTCCACCGGACTGATCTCCGCGTAGCCGTCCGGATCGCCGACGACGACCGCGGCCAGTCCGGACACCAGGGCGTGCAGCAGGGTGTACGGGCCGGAGAAGCGGGCGATCCCGCCGTCGCGGCGCCGGCCGACGACCAGCGGCGGGCGGACGATCGTCAGGGGCCCGCGATGCTCCTCGCGCACCACCTCCTCGCACACCGCCTTGGACCACTCGTAGCCGTTGCGGTAGCCGTCGAACTCAGAGCCGGCCGCCACCCGTTCCCCGGCGACGTACGCCGTGGACACGTGCACGAGATGGGTGTCGCGGCCGGCGAGGGCGAGGACCGCGCGCAGCGGCTCCACGTTGGCGGCCAGCGCCTGCGCACGGGTCATCGTCCAGCGCGTGGAGGCCGCGGTGTGCACGATGACGTCCCAGTGGCCGCCGAGCTCCGCCGGCCCGGGACCCCGTCCGAGCGGCCAGGGCACGATTCCCGCGTCCGTCGCGCGCCGTGCCGTACGCACCAGGACGTGCGGCGGCGCCTCCGCCGCGCGCAGGGTGCCGACGGTCTCGGTGCCGATCACACCGGTGGCACCGGTGACGAGGATGCGCATGGTTCCGCCTCCCGGCGGGCGTGTGGGATCAGTGGGCGGGGGACAGGACGAGGCAGGCGTTCTGGCCGCCGAATCCGAAGGAATTGGACAGTACGGGAGCCGGACGCACCGTCCGCGGCGCGCCGGTGACCAGGTCCACGAGGCCGGCCTCGGGGCTGGTACGGGTGTTGGCGATCGCCGGGACCAGGCCCGCGGCGGCGCAGCGCAGCGCCAGCGCCGCCTCCAACGCCCCGGAACCGCCGATGAGATGGCCGGTGACACCCTTGAGCGCGGTGACCGGCGGGGACTGTCCGGCGAAGCAGTGGTGGATCGCGGCGGCCTCGGCACGGTCGTTGAGGAGTGTGGAGGTGCCGTGCGCGTTGACATGGCCGATGTCCGCGGGTGACAGCCCCGCGTCGGCGAGCGCCGAGCGCATGCAGGCGGCGGCCACGGAGCCGTCCCTGTGCGGGGCCACGATGTGGAAGGCGTCGCAGTTGTCCGCGTAGCCCGTGATCTCCCCGTGGATGCTCGCCCCGCGCGCCACCGCGAGGTCCCAGCGCTCCAGCACCATGAGCGCCGCCCCCTCGCCGACCACGAACCCGTCGCGGTCCGCGGCGAAGGGCCGGCTGGCCAGCCGGGGCTCCTCGTTGCGCAGCGAGAGGGCCCGCATCCGGGCGAAGCCGCTCATGATGACGGTCGTGACCGGCGCGTCGGCGCCGCCCGCGAGCGCCACGTCCAGCTCCCCGTGCCGGATCTTGCGGGCCGCCTCGCCGAGCGCGGTGGTACCGCTCGCACACGCGGTGGCGTACGTGGTGCACGAGCCGCGGAACCCGAACCGCATGGCGATCCGGCACGCCGGGGAGTTGGTCATGGTGCGGGGCACGGTGTGCACCGGCATGCCCATCGGGAAGCCGCCGTGGTCGAGCGCGGTCGCCTCCATGCTGGGCAGGCCGCCGATCCCGGTGCCGAGCTGCACCCCTGTGCGCTCCGGTGCCACCAGATCGCCGGGCAGCCGGGCGTCGGTCACCGCGTCGGCCGCCGCGCACAGCGCCAGCATGGTCACCCGGTCGATCTGCCGGGCCTCGCGGCGGGTCAGATACGCCTCCGGTTCGAACGGCGGCACCAGGCAGGCGAAGCGCACGGGCACCGATTCGGCCGCCAGCCGGTCGACCGCCGCCGCCGTGGACATGGCCGCCAGGAACGTCCGGAACGCCTCCTCGGGCGTATTGCCCGCGGGCGACTTCACGCCGATGCCGGTGACGGCCACCCGGAACCTGCCCTGGGCGTCCCGGGCACTCACCGCGGCTCCGCCAGGCGCGTCTCCAGCAGGTCCACGGCCTCGCCCAGGGTCTCGGCGGCCGTCAGGTCCGTCACCTGGATGCGCCGTCCGAGTGCGGACTCCAATCGGGAGCCGATCTCCATGAGTTCGAGACTGTCGACCCCGAAGTCGTCCACCAGGCTGGTGGCGCCGTGGAGTTCCTGCGGCTCGGTCCCGATCACATCGGAGACGACGGTACGCAGCAGGAGGTCGAGCTGTTCGCGGGTCCGGGTGGGCATGGGGGTTCCGTTCTCCTTCGGCGGCGCGGCACGGACGGGCTTGGGGGTCATCTCTCGGTGCACCGGGCCTCGGCCTCGGCCGTGGCGTGCGCCAGGGCGCCCAGCGCCTCCGCCACCTCCGGGCGGCCGCAGGCGAGCGAGGGCAGCAGGCGCACAGTGGTGGGGCGGCTCAGGCAGGGGGAGACCAGCAGACCGGCGTCGGCCAGGCCGAGGACGACATCGCCGGCCAGACGCGGAGAGGCGTAGTCGACCCCCCACAGCAGCCCGCGGCCCCTCACCTCGCGCACCGCACCGGCATGGCGGCTCCGCAGCCGGGCCAGCCCCTCGGACATCGCTACGGCCAACTCGACGCCATGGTCCGCCAGTTCCTCGACCGCCGCCAGGGCGGGTGGCAGCGCGGCGCACGCCAGCGGATGACCGCCGAAGGTGGCCGAATGCAGGAACGGGTCCGCCTCCAGCGGTGCGTACAGCTCCTCGGAGCACACCACCGCCGACAGCGGTACGACGCCTCCGCCCAGTGGCTTGCCCACGAGCACCGCGTCCACCGGCAGCCCCTGCGCGAGCGCGACGGACCGCTCGCCGCAGCGCCGCAGCCCGCACTGGATCTCGTCCGCGACGACGAACGCGCCGTGCCGCCGGGCGTCCGCGCACCAGCGTCGCAGCACGGCCGGGGACAGCGCCACGACGCCGTTCTCGCCCTGCACCGGTTCGAAGACGACGGCCGCCAGCTCGCCGGAGGCGGCGGCGCGCCCGACGGCCTCGGCGTCCTCCGGGTCCGCGTGCACCACGTCGACCACGCTGCCGCGCAGCCCGGTGCGGAAGAGCGGGCTGTGGGTGAGGGCGAGCGCGCCGGTCGACTTGCCGTGGAACCCGCCGCGCACCGCGAGGACCCGGCCGCGCCCTGTGGCCAGCCGGGCCAGCTTGACCGCCACTTCCACCGCGTCGGCGCCGTTCAGCCCGAAGTACACCTTCGGCAGGGCGCCTTCGAAGTACCGCACCAGGGTGGCGGCCGCCCGCGCCGTCACCGGGTTGGCGAGGCTGCGCGTGGCGGTGGGCAGGTTGTCCAGCGCCCGGTGCACGCCCGCCACGACCGCCGGATGCCGGTGCCCGAGCAGCGGCACGGCGTAGGAGCCGAAGTCGAGCACGCTGCGTCCGTCGGAGAGGGTGACCCGGCACCCCTCGGCGCGCACTTCCACGGCGCCCCGCCCCGCGAGGCTTCCGGTCAGGGCGAGCCGGGGCGAGAAGTGCCGGCGGACCAGGTCGAACGTGTGCTGGGCGTCGGGGATTTCGCGGTCCTGCCCGGTCCCCGCGGCGGGGCTCCCCGTCACCGCCGCGCCCCCGCGTCCGTGTCCGCGGCCCCCAGCCGCCGTTCCAGGGCCCGCAGCATCTGCTCCGCGTTCTCCCGCAGCGCGTCCGAGGCCACCGGGTTGAGCATCTCGGCGAGCAGCGGGATGCCGATGTCGAAGTCGACGCGCAGGGAAACCGTGCTGTGCGCCGGGCCGGCCGGCGCCACGGCCCAGTACCCGGAGAAGTCCCCGAGGTCACCGGTGACCTGCCGGAAGTCGAAGCGCCGCGCCCCGTGATCGAGCACCTCCGCCTCGGTCCACCGCAGGACCGAGCCCTTCAGGTGGACGGACCACGCCGTCGTACGGTGCCGGGTGTCGCCGCGCTCGATCACCGTCACGGATTCCACGTTGTCCATGCAGCCCGGATAGGACTCGACGTCGGCCACGGCGGCCCAGGCCTGGTCGGGCGGGGCGGCGATGCGCAGTTCCACGTCAACTCGGGGCATGCGAGGTCCTCTTCTCGGGCGCGGACGACGGGGCGGCGACGGGCGCGGGCAGCAGATCGGCGTGCGGGCCGAGGGACTCGGCCAGGGCGGTGTCCAGGGCACGCGGCAGCAGGGTGCGCAACAGGGCGCGGGGCAGCGGGCGCCGATGGGTGAGGGCGTAGGACTGGGGGACCAGGCCGCAGCCCAGCTCCACCTTCGGCGTGTACGCGGTCTGCGCGAACCGGATGTGGGTGCAGCCCGACTCGATGGCCAGCCGGATCGCCGCGTAGTGCACGGCGTGGTACAGCCGTGCCTCGTGGGCGATCCGGTAGTCGAGGCCGATCCGCGCCCCGGTCGCGCCGGTGCCCCGGAACAGACACAGCAGGAACGCCACCAGGCGGTCGCCCTCGAAGGCGGCGACCAGCGCCCGCCGGGGCTCGGCGCGCTCCGCCAGGGCGGCGAGGAAGGACGCGTCCAGGCGGTCCAGCGTCTGGTCCGCGCGGGCCATCACCTGCTCGTACAGGGCGAGTACGTCGGGCAGCAGGGGCGCGAAGTCCTCGACGATCTCGACGCGGGCACCCGGCCAGGCCGCGAACTTGCGCAGCTTGCTCCGGGCGTTGCGCCGCGGCCTGGCGGGCAGCGCGCGCACGTACGCCTCGAACGAGTCGTGTCCGAGCCGCAGTTCGGTGTCCGGCATGCTGCGCGTGACGAAGTACCCGGCGCGTTCCAGCTCCGGCCGCAGGAGCGTGAGTTCCGCGTCGCCGAAGTCCTTGAACACCACGGTGCCGAGTCCGGACCGGGCCGCCACGGTCCCGGCCGCCGACACGAGCAGCCGCACGGCCTCCGGCGGCAGCGGTCCTGCCGTCGCGATGTGGCCCTGGCCCAGCAGGTGGCCGCAGAACAGCATGGGCACGCGCAGCAGTCCGGGGCTCACGGCGCGCAGCGGGCGCAGCAGCCGGCGTTCGCGCGGGCCCACCACGTCGTCCAGGCGCAGCCCGGGAAAGAGGCACAGCGGCAGCACGGCCACCGTCTCCTCGTCCCGGTGCAGCAGCAGATAGCGGTAGCCCTCGGGTCCGAGGCGGCCGCGTTCCATCGCCGCGAAGACCCCCTGGGACCACAGCGGATCGTCCGCCGGGGCCAGGTTCCGCCAGACCGCCGGCGGTACGGCGTCGACGGTGTCCGCGATCTCCACCCGGTAGGACGCCCGGGTGGGCGACGGTCCGCCGGGCCGCGCCGCCGCGCGGTGCTCTCGCCTCATGGGTGCCTCCTCGGCGGGTGGGATCGACGGCCGGAGCCCGTGCGGACCGCGCCGCTCAGCCGATGCGCAGCCGGGCGCCGTCGAGGTGCTCCCGCAGTGGCTGGGCCATGCGGGTGCGGGACGGCGGATGGAAGGTGAGCCCGGAGGCGGCCGAGGCCAGGTACGTGCCGTCGGGCGAGCCGATGAACGCCGTCCCGCCGAGGGCGGACAGGCACCGGGGCGCCGTGCGGGCGATGGCGTCCTGCGCCGCGTAGCGGGCGTGCAGCGCCCGCACCAGAAGCGTGTCGTCCCATGCCTCGCTCTCCATGGCCATCGCCACGGCCTCCACGGCGAGCATCGCGGCCTCGACGTCGACCAGGAACGGCGTCGGATCGCCGCCGAAGCCGCCGGGCCTCGTCAGCACCCGTTCGACCAGGGCGCTGATCACCCCCAGGTACCCGGCGGTCAGCAGCAGTTCGAACCAGAGGAAGCCCGCGACATTGAGCGAGTCGGGCACCGCGTCGGCCGTGACCTCGGTGGCGACGAGCATCTGCGGGTCGAGCTCCACCTCGGTCAGCACCACCTCGTCGCTCTCGGCCCCCGCCAGCACCGGACTGCCCCAGAACGGCCGCACGGTGAGCCCCGGGGTCTTAGCCGGTACGACCGCGACCGCGAGACGTGCCACCCCGTCCTCGCCGGTGAGCGTGACGGAGGCGGTGAGCAGGTCCATCGAACGGGACAGGCTGCACGGCTTCTTGCAGCCGTTCAGCACCACCCGTCCGTCCCGCTGTTCGGCCCTGATGTGCGGGCGCAGGATGTTCTGGCCGGTGTTCCCCTCGGCGAACCCGGAGGCCACCAGCAGCCGTTCCCCGGCGACGGCGGTCAGCAGCAGGCCCTCCATGCCGGTGCCGCGCCTGGCGGTCTCCACCAGGCCGGCGACCGAGAAGTGATGCATGGTGGTGGCGACCGCGAGGGACGGACAGCGGGCGCCGACGGCTCGCTGCGCCCGGACCGCCTGGAGCGCGGTGGCACCGGCACCGGAGTGCTCCGCGGGCACCAGCAGCCCCGGGCCGCCCGCCTCGCGGAACGCCTGGATCGCGGGGCTCGGCGCGCGCTCCAGATCGGTCAGCGGATGGGCGGCGAGCGCGGAGTCCAGGCCGGGGAGCAGCCGGTCGAGAACGGCGCGTTCGGTCTGCAGGAAGTTCACGGACGTCCCTTCTGTGGGCCGGGGCCGGCGGGGCTGCTCAGCCTGAGGTGACGAGGGGCAGCCGGGTGAAGGCCCGCAGACTGACGCTGTCCCGGCGCACCGGGCGCCGGGCGTGGGCCAGTCGGGGGAAGCGCGCCAGCAACTGCCGTACCACGGCGGCGCCTTCGACGCGGGCCAGGGCCGCGCCCAGGCAGTAGTGGGCGCCCGCGCTGAAGCTGAGCACCCGGATGTCGGGCCGCAGCACGTCGAAGGCGTCGGGGTCCGGATGCCGGGCGGGGTCGCGGCCCGCGGCGGCGAGCACGGTGGTGATGTTGCCGCCCTGGGGGATCGCGACGCCGCCCACGGTCAGCGGGCGGGTGGCGATCCGCTCCGTCATCCGCACCGGCGTGTCCCAGCGCAGGGACTCCTCGACGCCGTTGGGCACCAGGGCGGGGTCCTCGCGCAGCAGCGCCAGCTGGCCGGGATGGCTGAGCAGGGCGTGCACGGTCAGGCCGAGCAGGCTGGTGGTCGTCTCGAAGCCGGCCACGAAGACCAGCAGCAGCATGTCCAGGAGCTCGCTCTCACCGAGTCTGCCGTCGTCGGTCTCGCACACCGCGAGCAGCGCGGAGACCAGGTCGTCGGCGGGCCGGCGGCGGCGCAGGGCGACCAGCCGGGCGAAGTACCCGCGCAGGGCGGTCACGGCCTCGTCGGCACGCTTCCAGTCCTCGTCGGTGCGCACCGGCTCCAGCAGCCTGCTGGCGTCCTGCCCGTAGTGGTGGAAGCGGTCCTGGTCCGCGCGCGGGACCCCGATCAGGTCGCCGACGACGGCCACCGGCAGCGGGTATCCCACCAGCTCCTGGAAGTCGGCCGCGCCGCCGTCGCGGGTGGCGTCCGCGAACCGGTCGAGGAGCTCCGCGGTGGTGTCCTCGATGCGCTCCGCGAGGACGGCGGCCCGGCGGGCGCTGAACCGGTCGGCGACCAGCCGCCGCAGCCGTACATGGTCGGTGCCGTTGGCGCGCAGCAGGGAGGAATAGAAGAACACGGCGGCCGGATGGTCCCGCCAGTCAGGCAACTCCGTTTCGCACCAGGTGAGATCGGGAGTGAGGCAGGACGGGTCGCTCAGGACCTGCTGGCAGTCGGCGAACCGGGTGAGGAAGTAGGTGTCGAGCTCCTCGTGGTAATAGACGGGGGCGATACGGCGCAGTTCGGCCAGGGCCGGATAAGGGTCTTCCTTCCCCTCGGCCGTGAACATCGACGAAAGCAGTGTTTCCGAATCCACCGTTGCGGCCTTTCCGGCCATCCGGTCCGGGAGCGGAGTGGCACGTCGCCAGTATGTCCCTCAGCTGGTCCGGCGGCCATGCCGGTTAATTCTGCGGCCAATTATGATCCACCTCTGGCCGGATCGCACGAGAGGTGCGAAATATGCGCCCTCTTCACCACCCCGGGGTGCAACCGGGTGGTGAAGAGGGCGAATTTGGAAGTCATATAAGCGGGCTTTGTGTGCGGATAACCTGGGGGCTGTGAACGGTGAATCGGGGCTTTGCCGTGTCCCCGGAGTTCACCCCTTGTTCGAGCCGAGCGTCAGCCCGTACGGCGAACTGCCGCTGGAGCGCGAGGCGGTCGCCGCCGTCCGGCGCCGTCCTCGTGCGTGGGCGATTTGTGCGGACATCCGGACCTGGCCGCGTGACTATGTCTGGACAAAGTATTGACAGTGGCTCCGGTGGGGACTTGTATCGCGTCCCGACGCAACAGCGCTCTTCCCGTCGCACGCACAGTGAGGTGCAAAGAACGATGGATCGCTCTTCTCGCTCGGGCTCGCGCACGTCGGTGCCGCTGGTGGCCGTGGTCGCCGCCGCGGCGCTCGCCCTCACGGGCTGCTCCAGCGGCCACGGCGGCAAGAAGGCCGAACAGGCCGAGGCGAACGCCGCCGCGGGCAAGGCGGACACCCCCCGGATGACCGTCGCCCTGGTCACGCACCAGGCGCCCGGCGACACCTTCTGGGACACCGTCCGCAAGGGTGCCGAGGCGGCCGCGGCCAAGGACAACATCAAACTCGTCTACTCGGCCGACCCGAACGCGGGAAACCAGGCGAACCTGGTGCAGAACGCGGTCGACCAGAAGGTCGACGGCATCGCGGTCACCCTGGCCAAGCCGGACGCCCTCAAGAGCGTGCTCGCCAGGGCGGAGCGGGCGCACATCCCGGTGGTGGGCCTGAACTCCGGACTGGCCGACTGGAAGCGGCTCGGCCTGCTGGAGTTCTTCGGGCAGGACGAGAGCGTGGCGGGGGAGGCGTTCGGCAGGAAGCTGAACACGGCCGGCGCCGAAAAGGTCGTCTGTGTCGTCCACGAGCAGGGAAACGTCGGTCTCACCCAGCGCTGCGACGGACTGAGGAAGACCTTCGAGGGCACCACCGAGACGCTGTACGTCAACGGCGCCGACATGCCCTCCGTGCGGGCGACCATCACGGCGAAGCTGAAGCAGGACACCTCGATCGACACGGTCGTCACCCTCGGTGCTCCGTTCGCCGCCACCGCCGTGCGGTCGGTGGACGATGCGGGTAGCAAGGCCAAGGTGGCCACCTTCGATCTGAACAAGGACCTCGTGACGGCCGTGCGCGACGGGAGCGTCGAGTTCGCCGTGGACCAGCAGCCGTACCTCCAGGGCTATCTGGCGGTCGACGCGCTCTGGCTCTACAAGTACAACGGGAACTACAGCGGCGGCGGGGTGGCGCCGGTGCTCACCGGGCCGGCCTTCGTCGACAGGTCCGACGTCGGCGAGGTGGCCGGGTTCGCCGCGAAGGGGACCCGTTGATGAGCGGGGGCGGCCGGACCGTCGGCGCACCGCCGGCGCCCGCACCCGGGGCCGGCCCGCGGGACGGCCGAACGACCCGGCGGCCGCCCGCGCTGCGGCTGCTGGCCCGGCCCGAGGTGGGCGTCTTCCTCGGCGCCGTCGCCGTCCTCGTCTTCTTCCTGATCGCCGCGCCCGCGGTCCGCCAGGGCGGCTCGATGGCCACCGTCCTCTACCAGTCCTCCACCATCGGCATCATGGCGCTGCCCGTGGCGCTGCTGATGATCGGTGGCGAGTTCGACCTGTCCTGCGGCGTCGCCGTCATCACCTCGGCCCTCACCGCGAGCATGCTCAGCTACCAGCTGACCCTGAACGTGTGGACCGGCGTGCTCGCCGCCCTGGCCGCCTCGCTCGCCGTCGGCGCCCTCAACGGCTGGATGGTGGTGCGCACCGGACTGCCCAGCTTCCTGGTCACCCTCGGCACCTTTCTCATCCTCCAGGGCGTGAACCTGGCCGTCACCAAGCTGGTCACCGGCAACGTCGCCACCGACGACGTCAGCGACATGGACGGCTTCGGCCAGGCGAAGAAGGTCTTCGCCTCCTCCTTCGACGTCGCCGGCGTCCAGGTGAGGATCACCGTGCTGTGGTGGCTGGTCTTCGCCGCCCTCGCCACCTGGGTGCTGCTGCGCACCAGGTACGGCAACTGGATCTTCGCCGTCGGCGGCGACCAGGACAGCGCCCGCGCGGTCGGTGTCCCGGTGCGGTTCACCAAGATCACCCTGTTCATGCTGGTCGGCCTCGGCGCCTGGTTCGTCGGCATGCACAACCTGTTCTCCTTCGACACCGTGCAGTCCGGCGAGGGCGTCGGCAACGAGCTGATCTACATCGCCGCGGCCGTCATCGGCGGCTGCCTGCTCACCGGCGGCTACGGCAGCGCGATCGGTTCCCTGTTCGGCGCCTTCATGTTCGGCATGGTCAACCAGGGCATCGTGTACGCGGGCTGGAACCCCGACTGGTTCAAGGCGTTCCTCGGCGTGATGCTGCTCGGCGCCGTCCTGATCAATCTGTGGGTACGGCGTACGGCGACCCGGAGGTAACCCATGAACCACGACGGAACGGGCATCCCCGGCGTCGCCCTCCCCGGCGCCCCCGCCCCGAAGGACACCCCCCTGGTCGAACTGCGCCGGGCGGGCAAGTCGTACGGCAACGTCCGCGCCCTGTACGGCGTCGACCTCGTCGTGCGGGCCGGCCGGGTGACCTGTGTGCTGGGCGACAACGGCGCCGGCAAGTCCACCCTCATCAAGATCATCTCCGGGCTGCACCGGCACACCGAGGGCGACTTCCTGGTCGACGGCCGCCCGGTGCGCTTCGGCACCCCGCGCGACGCCCTCGACCAGGGCATCGCCGCCGTCTACCAGGACCTCGCCACCGTCCCGCTGATGCCGGTGTGGCGCAACTTCTTCCTCGGCTCCGAGCTGACCCGGGGCCGCCGGCCGCTGCGCCGCCTGGACATCCCCCGCATGAAGGAGACCGCCGACCGGGAACTGCGCCGCATGGGCATCGTCCTGGACGACCTGGAGCAGCCCGTCGGCACCCTCTCCGGCGGCCAGCGCCAGTGCGTGGCCATCGCCCGCGCCGTCCACTTCGGCGCCCGCGTCCTCATCCTGGACGAACCCACCGCCGCGCTCGGCGTCAAACAGTCCGGCGTGGTGCTCAAGTACATCGCCGCCGCCCGCGAGCGCGGCCTCGGAGTCGTCTTCATCACCCACAACCCCCACCACGCCTACATGGTCGGCGACCACTTCAGCGTGCTGCGCCTCGGCACCCTGGAGCTGTCCGCCGAACGCTGCGACACCACTCTCGACCAGCTGACCGACCACATGGCCGGCGGCGCCGAACTCGCCACGCTCAAGCACGAGTTGTCGCAGGTGCACGGTGTGGACCTCGACGCGGTGCCCGAGGGCCTCGGCGACACCTTCCCCGAAGGGACCACCTGATCATGCCGCACGACCTCGACCGCATCCGGGTCGGCTCCGCCCCCGACTCCTGGGGCGTCTGGTTCCCCGACGACCCGCGGCAGGTGCCCTGGGAGCGCTTCCTGGACGAGGTCGCCGAGGCCGGTTACGCCTGGATCGAACTCGGCCCCTACGGCTACCTCCCCACCGACCCCGCCCGGCTCACCGAGGAGGTGGCCCGCCGCGGCCTCAAGGTCTCGGCGGGAACGGTCTTCACCGGCCTGCACCGCGGCCCCGGCGTCTGGGCGGACACCTGGGCCCACGTCTCCCGGGTCGCCTCGCTCACCCGGGCGACGGGCGCGCGGCACCTCGTGGTGATCCCGTCCTTCTGGCGCGACGACAGGACCGCCGAGATCCTGGAGCCCGCCGAGCTGACCACCGGGCAGTGGGGGCACCTCGCGCGGGGCATGGAGCGGCTGGGCCGCCAGGTGAAGGAGACGTACGGACTCGACATCGTCGTCCACCCGCACGCCGACACCCACATCGACACCGAGGCCCATGTCGAACGCTTCCTCGACGCGACCGACTCCGCCTCGGTCGGCCTCTGCCTGGACACCGGCCACTACGCCTACTGCGGCGGCGACAGCGTCAGGCTGATCGAGACGTACGGCGAGCGCATCGGCTATCTGCACCTCAAGCAGGTCGACCCGGTCGTTCTCGCCGAGGTCGTCGCGCGGGAACTGCCGTTCGGTCCCGCCGTGGCGCGCGGCGTGTTCAGCGAACCGCCGCACGGTGTACCGGAGTTGCGGCCGGTACTGGAGGCGGCGCAGAAGCTGGGTGTCGATCTCTTCGCCATCGTGGAACAGGACATGTACCCTTGCGCGCCGGACAAGCCGCTGCCGATCGCGGAGCGGACGCGAAGGTTTCTGCGGTCCTGCGGGGCATGAGGGGTGACAGACGTGGCCGGGACCGAGCGGCTGCCGGACCAGACCGGCGTCCCACCCGAACGCCTGCGCGAAGTGCAGGGGTTCCTCGACCGCCTCACCAAGTGGGCCGCGACCCGCGAGGACATCGTCGGCCTCCTCCTCGTCGGCTCCTACGCGCGCGGCGCCGCGCGCGTGGACTCCGACGTGGACGTCGTACTGCTGACGACCGATCCGGCGCCGTACCTCGCCGATGCCGCGGCCCCGTGGGCCGGCCGGGCCGGCGGACTCGGCCTCGGCGACCTGGTCCGCACCCGCGCCTGGGGCCCCGTCACCGAGCGGCGCTACACCCTGGCCCCGGGTCTGGAGGTCGAGTTCGGCATCGGCGGCCCGCGGTGGGCGCGGACCGATCCCGTCGACCCCGGCACCCGTCGTGTCGTCGCCGACGGCGCGCTCACGCTGTACGACCCCTCGCGCATCCTCGCCGGGCTGGTCCGGCACTGCCGGCCCTGACCCCACCGGGCCGGGCGGCGTTCCTGCGCAACCCTGACGGATTCAGGCCAGGCGCGGCCGGGAACCAACGGGAGGCACGCGGGCGTTGTGGAGATGAACGGGGGCGCCCGCGCAGACGGGAGGACAAGGATGACGGACCGTACGGAAATCCGGAAGACGGAGCAGGACACCGCCGAGGCGGCGGCCCGGCGCCGGGAGCGCTTCGGCACCCTGCCCGAGCGGATACGTCCCGAGGACACGGTCGAGACCAGCCCGGCGACCCTGCCGGACCCGGCCCGCGACCGGTACCACGCGGACGAGTGGCTGGTGCGGTACTGCGGCTGACGAAGGTCCCGGTACCGCGCCCGTCAGGCCTGCCGCACCTCCGCGACCGCCACCGGGCGGTGCTCGGCGCGGGAGAGCGTGCAGGCCTCGGCGATCCAGCCCGCCTCCAGGGCGTCCTCGACGGTGCACGGGGACGGCCTGGTGTCGGCCACCACCTCGGTGAAGGCGGTGAGTTCGGCCCGGTAGGCGTCGGCGAAGCGGTCCATGAAGAAGGTGTGCGGGGTGCCGGACGGGAAGACGGCCCCGGGCTCGGCCGAGCGCAGCGGCAACTGGTCGTCCAGGCCCACGGCGAGGGCGTCGGCGAAGCCGTGCAGCTCCATGCGGACGTCGTAACCCCGCCCGTTGTGGCGGGAGTTGGACACCATCGCGATCGTGCCGTCGTCCAGGGTGAGGACCGCGCCCGTGGTGTCGGCGTCGCCGGCCCGTGCGATGTGGCCGGCGCCCCGGTTGCCGCCGACCGCGTACACCTCGGCGACCTCGCGCCCCGTCACCCACCGGATGATGTCGAAGTCGTGCACCGAGCAGTCCCGGAAGATGCCACCGGAGGCGGCGACGTACGCGGCCGGAGGCGGCGCGGGATCCAGCGTCGTACAGCGCACGGTGTGCAGCGCCCCCAGTTCGCCCGAGCGTACGGCTGCCCGCGCGGCGGCGAAGCCCGCGTCGAAGCGGCGGTTGTAGCCGATCTGGATCGGCACCCCGCTGCCGCGCACACTGTCGCGCACCGCCACGCCCTCCGCCATGGTGCGGGCCACCGGCTTCTCGCAGAAGACCGGGACACCCGCCGCCACACCGGCCCGGATCAGCGCGGGATGGGCGTCCGTGGCCGCCGCCACGACCATGGCGTCCACCCCGGCGGCCAGCAGCGCCCCCGGCGACTTTGCGAGCCGTGCCCCGAACCGCTCGGCGGCGGCCTTCGCGGCCTCCGCGAACGGATCGGCGAACACGAGCGATTCGACCACGTCGAGCCCGGAGAGGGTCTCGGCGTGGAAGACGCCGATGCGGCCGAGGCCGAGGATTCCGATACGCATGACCGTTGCCGCTCCTGAGGGGTTCGTACGAAAGGGGACGGGACGCCGGGAGGTGCCGTACGGCCCGCCTACACATCGACCCAGTTGCCGGTGGCGGCGGACTCGGCCATCGCGTCCAGGACGACCGCGCCGCGCACCGCGTCCGTGAGCGTCGCGCCGTACGGCGTGCCTTCTGCGATCGAGCGCAGGAACCGGTGTGCCTCGATGACCTTCAGGTCGTCGTAGCCCATCGCGTTGGCCGCGCCCGGCTGGAACGCGGCGAACTCCCCGTCGCCCGGTCCGGCGTACACCGTGCTCACCGGCTGGTCCCGGAAGGCGGTGCCCCGGCTGACCGCCAGTTCGTTCATCCGCCGGAAGTCCCAGATCACCGCGCCGGCGGTGCCGTGCACCTCGAAGCCGTAGGCGTTCTGCTCGCCGACCGAGACCCGGCAGGCCTCCAGGACACCCCGCGCGCCGCAGGCGAAGCGCAGCAGGCAGCCGACGTAGTCCTCGTTCTCCACGGGTCCGCGCTCGCCGCCGTCGGTGAGGGTGTGACCGGCGGTGGCGCCGGCCGGGCGGGCGCGCTCGGGAACGAAGACCGTGGTGTCGGCGATCAGCGCGGTGATGTCGCCGAGCAGGAAACGGGCCAGGTCGGCGCCGTGCGACGCGAGGTCGCCGAGCACCCCGCTGCCGCCGCGTTCCCGCTCGTAGCGCCAGGTCAGCGCGGAGTCGGGATGGGCGGCGTAGTCGCTGAACAGCCGGATGCGCACATGGGTGACGGCACCGATCTCGCCCGCCGCGATCAGATCCCGGGCGGTCTCCACGGCCGGCGCGTTTCGGTAGTTGAAACCGACCGTGCCCTGCACACCGGCCCGTGCGGCGGCGTCCGCGACCGCGCGGGCGTCCCCGGCGGACAGCCCCACCGGCTTCTCGATCCACAGGTGCTTGCCGGCCTCGGCCATCGCCACCCCGATCCGGCGGTGCAGGAAGTTCGGCGCGGTGACGCTGACCGCCCGCACCCGGGCGTCGGCGGCCACCTCCCGCCAGTCGCGGGTCGCGGTGGCGAAGCCGAACTGCCCGGCGGCCTCCTCGGCCCGGCCCGGCACCTCGTCGGCGACCGCGATCAGCCGCGGCCGCAGCGGAAGCCGGGGGTAGTGATGGGGGAGACGGGCGTACGCCCGGGTGTGCACCCGGCCCATCCAGCCGAACCCGACGACGGCGACACCCAGTTCCTCCACCCTGCCCGCCTCTCCGCGTCAGCGCCGCGGAGCCGGCCCATCACCCCGCCCGGCCACCTTTGTCCTGACATGGCGGTGCTGTCAACGCCCCGAACGGGCCGGATGCCGGAATCGCCCCCTATAGATTGATGGCGTACGCCTTGCGGAGCGTCTCGTGCACGGTCCAGGTCGTACGGTCACCCGCGCGCAGCACCGCCATGTCACCCGGTCCGACCCGCAGCGTCGGGCCGTCCTCGAAGTCGATCGTGGCGGAGCCGCTGATCACGACGAACAGCTCGTCCGCCTCGGTGTCGGTGACCACGCCCGGGGTGATCTGCCAGATCCCGCGGATCTGGCGGCCGTCCGCCGACTCCCAGACCACCTTCCCGGTGACCTCGGGGTTCCCGGAGACGATCTGCCCGGGATCGAGGGGGTCGGGTTCGAGGTCGGCGTCGGGGATGTGGAGCGCGAAGCTGTGCGTCATGGGCCCGACCCTAACGGGGCCCGTGCCCCGGCCGCCGTGGACAGAGTGTGGGGCATCGGACCTGGTCGGAGGACACTTCGTCGGGCCGCGCTGACTGGCGGGGGCGCGGGGCGGGGGTGATCGTGGAAGACATGGCCGACTCGACCGCGGCGGACGCCCACGGGCATGTGGACGACGGGTCGCGCCCCGGCGGGCACAGCACCCGCGAGGCGCTCCTCTTCGGCGGGGTGTACGGCGCCGTCCTCGCCAGCTCGATGGTCGCCGCCCTCACCCGCTACGGCGCCAGCACGCCCGCGACCCGCCGCTACGACGCCCTCTGGCTGCTGGTGACCTCCCTCGCCTCCGCGCTGGCCCACGGCTACGCCCACTACATCGCCGAGCGCGCCCCGCACCGCCGCTGGGACGGCCTGCGCGCCCTGCGCAACGAGTGGCCGCTGGTGGTGGCCGTACTGCCGACGGTCTTCCTGCTCGCGGGCGCGGGCTGGGGATGGTGGCCGGCCAAGGGCGTCGAATACCCCGCCTTCACCCTGAACATCCTGATCCTCTTCACCCTGGGCCTGACCACCGCCCGCCGGGCGGCCCGCCCCTGGCCCGCCGCCGTCCTCATGGGCCTCGGCGACGCCCTCCTCGGCCTGGTCGTGGTCGTCGCCAACGCCCTCATCAAGTGACCCCGCCCGCGATGTCGCGGGGCACCCGCGCGCATACGGTAGTGTTGACGTGCGTGATCACGCGAGACAGTGCGTGAGGCCGCAACGGGACGTGGCGCAGCTTGGTAGCGCACTTGACTGGGGGTCAAGGGGTCGCAGGTTCAAATCCTGTCGTCCCGACTTGAGAGAGTCGCAGTTCAGGGTCGGTTTCGGGAGCATCCGAAACCGGCCCTTGATCTTTTCCGGGGCCCGCCTGGGACCGGCGGCCTCGACCGGCGTCAGCGAGTGACCACGACCGGACTCGGCAGGTGCGTGGTGCGCGTCCCACGCTCGAGCGGGCCGAGAGCGCCGCGTCGGCGGTCGTGATCTTGCGCCCACGCCCGCCAAGCCGTAGCCGCCCGCCCCCGCCTTGCCCTCCACACCGACCGGCACCGTCTGTATGGCCCTGAACCAGGGCCGGAGGTCCTCTCTCGCCGACACCCGGTGGCGCGATGTGCTGGAGGAGGGACGATCGGGGGGGACGACCGCCGCGCCGGAGGACCGAGGTACGTCATGACCCACCGCACGTTCACCGCCCAGCTGCGCCGCCTGACCTCGGCGGTCGTCTCGTCACGGCTCGAACCCGCTCTCCTGGCCGTCACCGCGGCGGCCCTGACCGCCGGCGGCGTCGCCTGGCTCACGGGGGCCGGCGACATCGCCGACCTCCTGTGGGGCCTGGGCACCCTGGCCGCCGTGCTCCCCGCGGTGGGATGGGTGGTCTCCGCACTGCGGCATGGACGCGCGGGCGTGGATCTCATCGCGGTCCTCGCGCTGGGCGGCACCCTGGCCGTGCACGAGTACCTGGCCGGCGCGCTGATCGCCCTGATGCTCGCGACCGGGCGCACCTTGGAAGCGGCGGCCCAGCGACGTGCCTCCCACGACCTGCGGGCCCTGCTGGAACACGCGCCGCGCTTCGCGCGACGCCGCACCGACGCCGGGGTGACCACGGTACCGCTCGGCGACGTCGCCGTCGGTGACCTGCTCGTCGTCGGCCCCGGCGAGGTCGTCCCCGTCGACGGCAGGGTGGAAAGCCCCGCCGCGGCTCTCGACGAGTCGGTGCTCACCGGGGAGTCCCTCCAGGTCGAGCGTGCTCGCGACGAGCTGGTACGCAGCGGCGTGGTCAACGCCGGAGGCGCCTTCGAACTGCGCGCCACCGCCACCGAGCAGGACAGCACCTACGCCGGGATCGTGCGGCTGGCGCAGCAGGCCGGCGCCGAGTCCGCGCCCGTCGTACGGCTGGCCGACAGGTACGCGGCGTGGTTCCTGCCGCTCTCGCTCGTGGTGGCGGGACTGGCCTGGCTGATCAGCGGTTCCGCCGTGCGCGCGGTCGCCGTGCTGGTGGTCGCCACGCCCTGTCCGCTGCTGCTGGCCGCTCCGGTCGCCATCGTCTCCGGCCTCTCCCGCGCCTCCCGCCTCGGTGTCGTCATCCGCGACGGTGGCGGGCTGGAGAATCTTGGCCGCGCACGTACGCTCCTGCTGGACAAGACCGGCACCCTCACCCGCGGTCGCCCTCGCGTCCTCGACGTGATCGCCGCGCCCGACATCAAGCCGGCGGAGGTCCTGCGTCTGGCGGCCTCGCTCGACCAGTACTCGCCGCACGTCCTCGCCCAGGCGATAGTCGACACCGCCCGGGAACGCGGACTGACGCTCTCGGATCCGGCGGACGTCACCGAGGAGCCGGGCCGGGGCGCCACCGGGACCGTGGACGGGCACCAGATCTCGATCGGCCGTACAGGGGCTGCGACCGCCAGGCCGGACTGGGCGAAGGCGGCCGACACCCGCGCGCTGCTGGACGGCGCGGCCGTCGCCTGGCTCACCGTCGACGGACACCTGACCGGCGCCCTGCTCCTGCGTGACCCTCTGCGCCACGACGCCCCACGCACCCTGCGCCACCTGCGCGCGGCAGGCATCGAACGGCTGCTGATGGTCACCGGAGACCGCGCCGCACCGGCCCACGAGGTCGCCGCCGTCCTCGGCCTGGACGACGTCCGCGCCGAACTCACACCAGCTGACAAGGTCGCCGCCGTCCGCGCCGAACGCGAGCACGCCGTCACCGTGATGGTCGGCGACGGTGTCAACGACGCCCCCGCCCTCGCCGCCGCCGACATCGGCGTCGCCATGGGCGCCCGCGGCTCCACCGCCTCCTCCGAAGCCGCCGACGTCGTCCTGACCACCGACCGTGTCGACCGCCTCGCCGACGCCGTCACCATCGCCCAGCGGGCCCGGCGCATCGCCGTCCAGAGCGCATTCGGCGGGATGCTGATGTCCCTGGCCGCCATGGCCGCGGCCGCCTTCGGCTTTCTCCCGCCCGCCGCCGGCGCCCTGCTCCAGGAGGGCATCGACATCGCCGTGATCCTCAACGCCCTGCGCGCACTGCGCGTCGACCAGGCCGCGCGGCCCGCCCTCACACCGGTCGCCGAAGCCCTCATCCACCGCTTCGCCGCCGAACACGACGACCTCCAGGACGTCCTGGAAGCAGTACGCGACGCTGCCGACCGCCTCTCCGACAGCTCCGGCCCGACGGCTCTGGCGGCCGTGGAGGAGACACACCGGCTGCTGAGCGAGCGGCTGCTGCCGCACGAGTACGCCGAGGAACACGAGCTCTACCCCGCCCTCGCCCCGACGCTCGGCGGTCCCGAGGCCACCGCCACCATGAGCCGCGCCCACACCGAGATCGAACGCCTCTCCCGCCGGATCGCCATCCACCTGCGACTGGCCCACGAGGGTGCGGGCCTCTCCCCGGAGCAACTCGACGACCTGCGCTCCTGCCTCTACGGCCTGAACACCGTCCTGCGCCTGCACTTCACCCAGGAGGAGGAGAACTACTTCTCCCTCGCGCCGTGAACGATGGCAGGAGAGCGCCCGCCGGGCGGGACACACGGTTCGGTGCCGGTCCGCCTACGAACGATATCTGACGTCCTGTCAGTATATTGCGGGCAGGCCGCGCACCGTGCGGGCCCGTGCCGTGGCTCAAGGGGCTTCGGGCCGGAGGCCGGACCCGAGAGGAGCGAGGATGAGCGACCCCTCGCGAGGCCGTACGGGGGACCGGCGCGTCCACGCGCCACCCCGTGGAGCCAGGCGGAAGCGGGCTCCGCGGTGATCGCCCGCGCGCACCCCGAGCCTTCGCCCGGTCTCCTCGCGGCCCTGTCGCCGGAGCACCGGGAGCGGCTCATGCGTCTCGCGCGCGAGGCCGAATACCCTGGTGCCACCCGGGTGTTCGAGGAGGGCGGGGTGGCCGACCGCTTCTGGATCATCCGCACCGGTACGGTCGCCCTCGACATCCACGTTCCCGGACGCGGCCCCGCCGTGGTGGAGACGGTCGGCGCGGGCATGCTCCTCGGCTGGTCCTGGTTGTGCCCACCACGGCAGTGGCATCTCGGAGCGGAGACGAGGGACCCGGTGACGGCGTGGGAGTTCGACGCCGCCGCGGTCGGCGAACTGTGCGCCGCGCATCCGGACCTCGGCCTCGCACTGGTCACCCTGGTCGCCGAGACGATCGGGCACCGTCTGCGCGCGACCCGGACACGTCTCCTCGATCTGTACGGACCGGGGGAGACGGGGCCGGGGCCGTGACCCCCGTCCCCCACGGTGACGGTGAGCGGACGGTGAGCGGACCGTCCGCGACGCCGCACGGCCCGGCGCGGCACGGCGGGAGTCCGCCGCACGGGTGGCCTGACGCGTCGGTGCGGATCCGGCCGTCCCGCGCCGCCGTGCCGCCCTGCGACGGCACGGCGGCACGGCCGGCGCGTAGCCCCGGCGGAACCCGCCGTCGCGGCCCGCGAGGGTCGCGGGAGGTCCGGCACCGCCCGCGTGCGCGCCCGCACGGCCGTCTCGGCGCGACGTCGTACCGGAAATCCTGCGATGGTGGGCTCGGGGGACGGCGGCGCTGCGCTGAAGGAGGCCGGTCATGAGGGCCGACGCCGATGTGGACGCCTCCCGGCCGTCCGGGCCCGACGGGCTCGTCATGGGCAAGGACGGTCTGGCGGCGCTCGTGGACGTGCTGATCCGGCGCGGATTCACGCCCGTGGGACCCACCGTGCGGGAAGGCGCGATCGTGCTCGCGGAACTGGGCTCCGCCGACGAGCTGCCCTACGGATGGGGGGTGGAACTGGAGGCGGGCCGGTACCGGCTGCGGGAACGCGCGGACGGCGCGGCCTTCGCCCACGCGGCGGGCCCCCAGTCCTGGAAGCCCTTCCTGCACCCGCCGCGGGTGCGCGAGTGGACCGCCGACCGGGTGGCGGGCGAGCTGGTCGTCACGGCCGAGCGGGTCGCGCCGCCCCGGTACGCCTTCCTGGGGGTGCGCCCCTGCGACCTGCGGGCCATCGCGGTCCAGGACCGGGTACTGACCGGCGGCGCGTACCGCGATCCCGGCTACGCCGGACGGCGCTCCGGCGCCCTGCTGATCGTGGTCGAGTGCACCGAGCCCGGAGCCACCTGCTTCTGCGTCTCGATGGGCACCGGACCCGCGACGGGCCCTGGGTACGACCTGGTGATGACCGAGGTGGTCGATGCGGACCGCCACCGGTTCTGGGTCCGCTCCGGAAGCCGGGAAGGCGCGGAGATCCTGGCCGAACTGCCCGCTCGTCCAGCCGACCCGGAAACCCGGCGGACGGCCCGCGCGGGCGTCGCCGCCGCCGCGGACCGCATGGGCCGGTCCATGCCCGAGACCGACCTGCGGGAACTGATGGCCCGGACGCTCGACGCGCCCCGCTGGGACGACGTCGCCGGGCGCTGCCTGACCTGCGGCAACTGCACCATGGTCTGCCCCACCTGCTTCTGCACCACCACCGAGGACGTCACCGACCTCACCGGCGATCACGCGGAGCGCTGGAGCCTGTGGGACTCCTGCTTCGACCTGGACTTCTCCAACCTCCACGGTGGCCCGGTCCGTGCCTCCGCGCGCAGCCGCTACCGGCAGTGGCTGACCCACAAACTCGGCACCTGGTACGACCAGTTCGGATCGTCCGGCTGCGTGGGATGCGGACGCTGCATCGTGTGGTGCCCCGTGGGCATCGACATCACCGAGGAGGCGGCCGCCCTGCACGACTGGACGCGGTCCGGGCAGCCGACGCCGGAGCCGTCATGAGCACCGTGGCGCCCCCGCTGCCGTACCACGTCGCCGGCACCTGGGAGGAGACCGACGACACCCGGTCGATCGAGCTGGTACCGGCCGGAGCGGAACTCCCGCCCTTCGCACCCGGGCAGTTCGCCATGATCTACGCGTTCGGAGTGGGCGAGGTCCCCATCTCGGTCAGTTCCCTGCGCGGCGCCCACGGAGGGCTCGTGTACACGGTCCGCGCGGTGGGAGCCGTCTCGTCCGCGCTGCACCGGCTGCGCCCCGGTGACACCGTCGGGCTCAGGGGGCCGTACGGCACCGGCTGGGACCTCGACGCGGCGGCCGGCCACGACGTACTGGTCGTCGCCGGCGGCATCGGGCTGGCTCCGCTGCGACCGGTGATCCAGGAAGTACTGGGGCGACCGGATGCGTACGGCCGGCTCGCGGTCCTGGCCGGCGCCCGTACCCCGGCCGACCTGATCTACCGGGACCAGTTCGCCGGCTGGGGCGAATCGGCGTGGGTGGCGGTGACCGTCGACCGGTCCGGTCCGCGCTGGCGGGGCGCGGTGGGTGTGGTCACCGCCCTCCTGGACGACCTCGATCCGCACCCCGGACGCACCCATGCCCTGGTGTGCGGACCCGAGGTGATGATGCGCCACACCGCCCGCGATCTCGTGGCGCGTGGGCTGGCCCCGCACCGCGTACAGGTGTCCCTGGAGCGGAACATGCGCTGTGGCACCGGCCACTGCGGGCACTGCCAGCTCGGCCCGCTCCTGCTGTGCCGTGACGGGCCGGTGGTCGGCTACGACCGCGCGGCACGGCTGCTTCTGGTGAGGGAGATGTGACATGGCCACCCGCCCCGGACCGCCCACCGACCCACGGCCGACGCTCGCGGTGTGGAAGTTCGCCTCCTGCGACGGCTGCCAGCTGACCCTCCTGGACTGCGAGGACGAACTCCTCGGCCTCACCGAACGGGTGCGGATCGACCACTTCCTGGAGATGACCCCGGTCGAGGGAGCCGGCCGGGAGCGCGCCCGGCTCCAGGGGCGGGGACCGTACGACCTCTCCCTGGTCGAAGGGTCGATCACCACCGCCGAGGACATCGGGCGGATCCGGCACATCCGCCGCATGTCCCGGTATCTGGTGACCATCGGGGCCTGCGCCACCGCGGGCGGCATCCAGGCACTGCGCAACTTCGCCGACGTCGAGGATTTTCTCGCCGCGGTCTACGCGCAGCCGCGGTACATCGCCACGCTGAGCACCTCCACGCCGATCTCCGCCCACGTACCGGTCGACTTCGAACTGCGCGGCTGCCCCATCGACCGTCGCCAGCTCATCGAAGTCGTCACCGCGTACCTGGCCGGACGCGCGCCCCGGATCTCCGGCCAGAGCGTCTGCTTCGAGTGCAAGAGACGCGGTACCACCTGCGTCACCGTCGCCCACGGCACCCCCTGTCTGGGCCCGGTGACCCACGCCGGGTGCGGCGCCCTCTGCCCCGTCTACGGACGCGGCTGCTACGGCTGCTTCGGACCCTCGGACCAGCCCGACCTGCCCTCGATGGTCGCTCAGCTGCGGCGCGACGGGATGAGCGAGCGTGACATCCAGCGTGTCTTCCGCACCTTCAACGCCGCGTCACCGGAGTATGCACCCGTACCCGACCTCGCGGCCGAGGATCGGCGAGGTCCTCCTCCGGCCTGACGGACCCCCGGCCGGAAAGGCTCGCATGAACCGTCGTGGCACCCGCGTCCTGCGGCTGGACGCGCTGGCCAGGGTGGAGGGCGAGGCCGCCCTCCACCTGAGCGTCGAGGGGGACCGGGTCACCGGGACGCGGCTGCGCATCTACGAACCGCCGCGCTTCTTCGAGGCACTGCTGGCCGGCCGGGGCCACACCGAGCCTCCCGACATCACCGCTCGCATCTGCGGCATCTGCCCGGTCGCCTACCAGATGAGCGCCTGCCGGGCGATCGAGGACGCCTGCGGTGTCCAGGTGGACGGGCCCCTCGCGGAACTGCGCCGCCTGCTGTACTGCGGGGAGTGGATCGAGAGCCACACCCTGCACATCTACCTGCTGCACGCCCCGGACTTCCTCGGGTGCGCCGACGTCGTGGAGCTGGCCCGCGGCCGGCGTGCCGCGGTCGAGCGCGGCCTGCGCCTCAAACAGACCGGCAACGCGATCCTCGAACAGCTCGGCGGCCGTCCCGTCCATCCGGTCAACGTCCGGACCGGCGGCTTCTACCGGACCCCGCGGCCGGACGAACTCCGGCCGCTGGCGGAGCGGCTGCGGCAGGCCCGGGACGACGCGCTGGAAACCGTCCGCTGGGTGGCGGCGTTCGAGTTCCCCGACGGGATGTGCGACCACGACCTCCTCGCCCTGCGTGACCCCGGCCGCTACGCCATCGACTCAGGAACCCCGGCGGTCATGACCGTCCCCGGCGACGGCCACGGCCCGGCGCTGCGCCGGTTCCCCCTCCCCGACTTCGAACGGCACGTCGTGGAAGGGCAGGTGCCCCACTCCACCGCCCTCACGGCCACGCTCGACGGCCGCCGTCACCTCACCGGCCCGCTGGCCCGCTACGCGGTCAACGGCCGCTGGTTGCACCCCGTGGCCGCCGAGGCGGCGCGGGCGGCCGGCCTGGGCGACCCGGCCGCCGGCGCCCGCTGCGACAACCCCTTCCGCAGCATCGTCGTACGGGCCGTCGAGGTGGTACAGGCCGTCGAGGAGGGCCTGCGGATCATCGACGGATACGAACGCCCCGGCCGGCCGGCCGTCGAGGTCCCGCCACGCGAGGGCGCCGGTTTCGGGGCCACCGAGGCACCCCGGGGCCTGCTGTACCACCGCTACGCGCTCGCCGAGGACGGCACCGTCACCGAGGCCCGCATCGTCGCGCCCACGGCGCAGAACCAGACGGCCATCGAGGAGGACGTGCGCAGGACCGTGCAGTCGCGCCTGGACCGGGCCGGGCCCGCCCCCGACGACGAGGAGCTCACCGGGCTGTGCGAACGGGCCGTCCGCAACCACGATCCCTGCATCTCCTGCGCCGCCCATTTCCTCGATGTGACCGTGGAACGCACATGAGCGGCCGGGTCGTGGTGATCGGTGTGGGCAACCCCCTGCGCGGCGACGACGGAGTCGGTCCCGCGGCGGTGGACGCCCTGCGAGGCCGTGTTCCCGACGGAACCGTCCTCGCGGTCAGTGACGGTGAACTCGCGCGCGTACTCGAACTGTGGCGCGGCGCGGACACGGCGGTCGTCGTGGAAGCCCTCCGGGCCAGGCCGGGCAGGCCGGGGGAGCTGCACACGCTCACGGCGGCGGAGGCGGCGTCCCGACCCGCGGGGACGGCGAGTACGCACGCCTTCGGACTGGGGGAGTGCCTCGCCCTCGCAGAAGCCCTGGACCTGCTGCCGCCGAGGCTCGTGGTGCACGTCATGGAGGTCGCCGACACCCGACTCGGCGCACCCATGAGCGAAGCGGTGCGAACCGCCCTGCCCGAGCTGATCGGCCGGGTCGCCGCGTCCGTGCGACGCGCTCACGAGCGGGACCACGCGCGGTAGGGGACCGGGCGGCGGAGGCGCGCCCCACGCTGCCGCCAGAGGGGTCAGGGGATGACGATCCCGTGGTCCCTCGCGCGGTGGGGCGGCAGCCCGGACAGGGCGGATCGTGCGGGACCCTCGGCGGGCGGTTTGGTCCGGCCGGGCATACCGGCGGCGAAGGCGACGTAGGCCCGCGCGGTGAGCAGGCCGACCAGTCGTCCGTGCCGGTCGGTGACGGGCAGGGCGTCGAGGTGTTCGGTCGTCATGACGGCCGCGGCCCGTGCGACGGAGTCCTCCGGCTGGACGGTCGCCGTCCGGCGCTCGTGGACGAGCTCGCACACCCTGCGCCGGGACAGCTCCGAGGCCGGGCCGGCGCAGACGACGGCGAGTTCCGCACGCTCCAGGAGCCCGGCGCAACAACCGTTCTGGCGCACCACGGGCAGATGGCGCTGCTCGGATCTCTCCATGACCTCCCAGGCGATCAGCACGCTCTCGTCCTCGTTGATCGAGTACGGTGCGGCGTCCATCAGGCTGCGCACCGCGGGTCGCTCTTCCACCGCTGCCTCCCTGTACCGGGCGCCCCGGCCGACCTGACCGTGTACGGCCGCGGCGCCGCCGAAGCTCGCCGTGCTCTTCCACGTTCCCCGGCCGGGCGCGCCCTGCCATGGGCCGGACGGGGTCCACCCAGGGCCGGTCGCCGGGCCCGCGCCCCCTTCGGAAGGGCCCGGAACGGGTCCCGGAGCACTTCCGCGGCCCGTCGCTCCCGCCGCTGGACTCCTCAGTCCCGATCCGTCCGCGCGCCTTCCTGGAACCTGGTCCTCACCTCGGGCCGGAGAGCCTGCGCCACCGACCTGTCGAAGGGCTCCGTACTGGGGGTGAGCATCGACGCGGCAGCCGTGGCCACTCCCAGCGCGCAGGCGCTGACGGGGTCGTCGCCGCAGGCCAGCCGTACGACGAGGGCGGCCACCATGCTGTCCCCCGCCCCGGCGTCGCTCAGTGGTTCGCCGGGCAGCGGTGGCGCGTACAACTCCGTATGCCCCTGGCCGGTCGAGCACAGCGCGCCCAGTCCGCCGAGGGCGGTGACGGCGATCTCGGTGGGCCCGGCGGCGAGGACGCGCTCGTTGACGGCCCGCGCGTCGTCGAAGTCGCGGACCTCCCGGCCCAGCAGGCCGACGGCCTCCTTCCGGTTGCACCTGAGCAGGAACACACCCTCCGCGAGCGCTCCGCGCAGCGCCGGCCCCGAAGTGTCCAGGACCAGCCGCGATCCGGCTTCCTTCACCCGGCGGGCGACGGCCGCGTAGAAATCCCCGGGCAGCCCCGCGGGCAGACTGCCACTGGCCACGACGTAGCTGAATCCGCCGGCGGCCCGCCCCAGCACGTCGAGGCACCGTCGGCCCTCCTGCGCCAGGAGCCGCGGTCCGGGCGGCACGACGTGGTAGCTGCGACGCGACCCGGCCTCGAACAGCACGAGCGCCTCACGGGTCTCGCCGTCGATCCCGACGGCGACGTGGTCGACACCCTCCTCGTCCAGCAGCCGGTCCAGGCGCCGGCCGACCTCGCCTCCGGCGGTGTGCACGGCGGTGGCCCGCCCTCCGAACCGCAGCACGTCACGGGCGACGTTGATCCCTCCGCCCCCGGCGCTCACCGACCTGACCCGGGCACGGTTCTTCCCGACGCCCACCAGGTGCTCGACCTCCCAGCACAGATCCACGGCGGGGTTCATCGTCAGAGTGAGGATCGACGGCCCCTCGGCACGCCGCGGGTCCCTCGTACCGCCGGTGCCGCCGGCCGCGGCGCGGGACGGCGGTTCGCCCGTACTCCTTGGCACGCCTTCCATGCTGGAACAGTCCGCCGTCGGCCGCATGCCGGTGGACGCGCCGCTCGCCCGCCCGGCCCCCCGGCACGCGCGGGGCCGGGCGGGCTGCCGCCCCGGTCAGTCCTCGCTGGGGGTGGTGGGGAGTTCGGCCTGGATGAGGTCCATGACGCTGGAGTCGGTGAGGGTGGTGACGTCTCCGAGTCGGCGGTTCTCGGCGACGTCGCGCA
>NZ_LBDA02000057.1 GCF_000980885.2 Streptomyces malaysiense
TAGGACGCCGCCGAACAAATTTTGAGAAAGCCCCCGCACCGTTGGTGCGGGGGCTTTCTGCGTTCACGGGCAGTTTCCGGAACGTGCAGTGTCCTCGGACGGACCCGGCACGTTATCAGCCCATGACGATGTCCCGTTACAAGTCCTCCGTCGAGCATCCCGGCGTCCTCGCCCTCAAAGAGCAGATCGCGGCGGTCCGTACGGAGGTCACCGGTCACCCCCTCTACACGAGCTTCCGCGACCGCCGGGACGTCACGGTGTTCATGGAGCACCACGCCTTCGCCGTGTGGGACTTCATGTCGCTGCTGAAGAGCCTCCAGCGGCAGCTGACCTGCACCGCCGTGCCGTGGGTGCCCCAGGGCCCGGTCGCCTCCCGCCGGCTGATCAACGAGATCACGCTGGTGGAGGAGAGCGACGAACTGGGCGAGGGGTTCACCTCCCACTTCGAGCTCTACCGGGCCGCGATGGACGACGCCGGAGCAGACCCCGGACCGCTGGACGCCTTCCTCGACCTGCTCCGGTCCGAAACCCCCGTGCCCAAGGCCCTCGTGGACGCCGGCGCACCGCTCCCGGTGCGGGATTTCGTCGGCGCGACCTGGGACGTCGTCGAGACCGCCCCGGTCCACGTACAGGCCGCGGTGTTCGCCTTCGGGCGCGAGGACCTGATCCCGGAGATGTTCGAGCAGGTCGTCCGCATCGACGACCGGGACGGGAAGCTCGGCAGGTTCAAGGACTACCTCCACCGCCACATCGAGGTCGACGCCGACGAGCACACCCCCATGGCCATGCGCATGCTGGTGGACCTCTGCGGGGACGACAGCCGTGCCTGGGCGGAGTGCGCCTGCGCGGTGCGCGAGGCGCTGCGCGAGCGGGCCGGGTTCTGGGACGCCATCCTGCGGCAGATCCGCGAAGGAGGCCCCCGCACAGCCTCTTAGGCTGGGTCCATGCGCTACGACCTGATCATCTTCGACAACGACGGCGTCCTGGTGGACAGCGAGCCGATCTCCAACCGCCACCTGGCGGCCTGCCTGACCGAGCTGGGGATCGAGACGTCGTACGAGGATTCCCTGCGCGACTACATGGGTTCGGCGATGCACCGGGTGCACGATCTCGTCCTGGAGCGCACCGGGCGGCGGCTGCCGGAGGACTTCGACGATGTCTTCCACGCCCGTGTCTTCGCCGCGTTCGAGCGGGAGTTGGGCCCCGTGCCGGGCGTCGCCGAGGTGCTGGAGAAGCTGGCCGCGGACGGGGTGCCGTACTGCGTGGCCTCCTCCGGGAGCCACGAGCGGATCAGGGTGGGGCACCGCGTCACAGGGCTCGACCGGTGGTTCGAGGAGGAGCGGATCTTCAGCTCGCAGGACGTCGGCAAGGGCAAGCCCGCGCCCGACCTCTTCCTGTACGCGGCCGAGCGGATGGGGGTCGCCCCCGCTCGGTGCGCGGTCGTGGAGGACTCCCCGCTGGGCATCCAGGCGGCCGTGGCGGCCGGGATGGACGTGTACGGGTTCACCGCGATGACCCCGGCCGACCGGCTCACCGGTGCCACCCAACTGTTCCCGGGTATGGGGGAGTTGCCCGACCCGCTGATATGACCCGCGGTATGACCCGTGCCATCCGCCGGTGCCTGACATCTGTCATGCCGTGGTCCGGACGAACGTTTCTACCGGCGGACCCCCGCCGGCCGCGAAGCTGACGGCATGACGAAGAACACGGGGAACCACAGCCGGAACACGCAGCAGAACCCCAGCATGCTGGACAACCTCCGGCCGCTCGTCATCGACGTGGTCGTGCCCATCGGGGCGTACTACGTCCTCAAGGACGCCCTCGGCTCGAGCACCGTGGCGGCGCTGGCCTGGAGCAGCGTGGTGCCGGCGGCGCGGACCGTGTGGGGCCTGGTCCGGGAGCGCCGGGCCAACGCGCTGGCCTGCCTGATCCTGGTGGTCAACCTCGTCTCCCTGCTGGTGAGTACGGTCGCCGGGGACCCGCGGCTGATGCTCGCCAAGGACGGCGCGGTCAGCAGCACCGTCGGCATCGGGATCCTGCTCTCGGTCCGGCTCGGCCGGCCGATGATGACCACCGCGATGATGCCCTTCCTGGTGAAGGGGGACGCGGTGAAGGAGGCCGCCTGGCAGCGGCTGACCGGCGGTACCTCGGTCCGGTCCGCGGCCTTCGGGCAGCGGGAGCGGATGTTCTCCGTGGTCTGGGGCGTGACGCTGCTCGCCGAGTGCGTCGCCCGCGTCGTCGGCGCGTACACCGTCCCCGTGGACACCATGGTCTGGCTCGGCACCGTCGTCCTGATCGCCGCGATGGCGGTCGCCTTCCGGGTCAGCGGGGTGCTGGCCGCGGGCCCGATGGAGAAGCTGCTGGAGGCCGAGGTCGCCGCCGGGGCCGGCACCGCCGAAGCTGAAGGAAATTCATCTTCGGCGATGTCTACCCACAAGTAGTCCGGGGCCCTACGCTCGCCGCCATGACTGATCCGCTGCGGCGCGGCAGGGCCTCGCTGGCGTTCGCCTTCTTCGCCCAGGGCGCCGCCTTCGCCCTGCTGGTGACGCGCATCCCCGCCATCCAGGACCGGTACGGCATCTCCGATGCTCTGCTACCGGTCTTTCTGGCTGCCGTGCCGGTGCTCGCGGGTGTCGGCAGCGTCACCACCGAGCAACTGGTCAAGCGGGTACGGCCCAGCCGGCTGCTGCGCTGGTCCCAGCCGGTGGTGCTGCTCGCGCTGCTGGCCGCAGGAGCGGGCGGCCAGGGGCAGTTGGCCGCGGTGGCGGTGGCGCTCGGGGTGTTCGGGCTGTCCGTGGGGATGCTGGACGCCTCGATGAACATGCTCGGGGTCAGCCTGCAGCGGTCGTACGGGCGCAGCATCATGCTCAGCTTCCACGCCGCTTACAGCCTGGGCGGCATCGTCGGGGCCTCGCTCGCGTGGGCCGGGGCGCACTGGCAGCTCGCCCTGTGGGTGTCGTACCTGCCGGTGGTGGCCGTCCTGCTGCCGGCGACGCTCGTGGGCAGCCGGTGGTACGTCGACGGGGACGCGGCGGAGCCGGTGGCGCGGGGAGGCGCCGGCGGCGCCGTGGTCTTCCGGCTGCTGCTGCCGCTGTGCCTGGTGATGACCTTCGCCTACATCGGCGACTCGACGGTCTCCAACTGGAGCGCGAAGTACCTGAAGGACGTGCTGGGCAGCTCGGAGCAGCTGGCGACGGTGCCCTACAACGTGTACATGGTGACCACGCTGGTCGGGCGGTCCCTCGGGGACTTCGGGGTACGGCGCTTCGGCGCGGCGGCGGTCGTACGGCTCGGGACGCTGGTGGCGGCCGGCGGGTTCGCGGTGGTGGCCGCGGCGCCCGGGGCGTGGGTGGGGATGCTCGGCTTCACGCTGCTGGGCCTCGGGCTGTGCGTGCTGGTGCCGCAGACCTTCGCGGCGGCGGGGCGGCTGTTCCCCGGGGCCTCGGACGCGGCGGTCGCGCGCCTGAACATCTTCAATTACGTCGGATTCCTAATCGGATCGCCGTTGGTGGGCGCGGTGGGAGACGCCTGGAGCTATCGCGGGGCGATGCTGCTGCCCATGGTGTTGGTGCTGGTGACGCTCGTGTACGCCAGGTCGTTCGCGACGAGTCCGGGCCGATACGGTGGCGGGCATGAGCGGCCGCGCACAGCTGATGTGGGACGAGGCAGTAACGGGCTATGACTTCGGCCCCGGGCACCCGATGGACCCGGTACGGCTGGTACTGACCCGGAAGCTGGTCGGTGCCCTGGGAGTCGACCGGGAGCTGGAGACCGTCGCGGCGAAGCCCGCCGGTGACTCCACGCTGCGCCTCGTCCACCGGGACGACTACATCGAGGCGGTGAAGGCCGCGTCGGCGGATCCGGCGGCGGCGGACACGTCGTACGGGCTCGGGACGCCGGACGATCCCGCGTTCGCCGGGATGCACGAGGTGTCCGCGCTGATCGCGGGGCAGTCGGTGGCGGCGGCGGAGGCGGTGTGGCGGGGGGAGGCCCTGCACGCCGTGAACTTCACCGGCGGGCTGCACCACGCGATGCCGGGGTCCGCGTCCGGGTTCTGCGTCTACAACGACGCGGCGCTCGCCATCGCGCGGCTGCTGGAGCTGGGCGTGGAGCGGGTCGCGTACGTGGATGTGGACGTGCATCACGGGGACGGGGTGCAGGCCGCGTTCTGGGAGGACCCGCGGGTGCTGACGATCTCGGTGCACGAGCATCCCCGCACGCTGTTCCCGCAGTCCGGGTGGCCGCAGGAGACCGGCGCCGGGGCGGGGGAGGGGGCGGCGGTGAACCTGCCGCTGCCGGCCGGGACGGGGGACGCGGGGTGGGTACGGGCGTTCCACGCGGTGGTGCCGGAACTGCTCGCGGACTTCCTGCCGCAGGTGCTGGTCTCCCAGCACGGGGCGGACACGCACTTCGAGGATCCGCTCGCGCATCTCGCGGTCTCGCTGGACGCGCAGCGGGTGGTGCAGCTGGCGTGCCATGAGCTGGCGCACGAGTACGCCGACGGGAAGTGGGTCGCGCTGGGCGGGGGCGGCTACGCGGTGGTGGACGTCGTACCCCGCTCCTGGACGCATCTCGTGGCCATCGCCGCGGGGCGGCCGGTCGCTCCGGAGACGGTCATCCCGGAGGGCTGGCGCCAGGAGGTCTACGCCCGGACGCGGGAGCTCGCGCCGCAGCGGATGACGGACGGCCGCTGGCCGGTCTCCTGGGCCCCCTGGGAGGGCGGCTACGACCCCGCGGACCGCCTCGACCAGTCCGTCCTGGCGACCCGCCGGTCGGCCTTCCCCCTTCGGGGCCTGCTCCCCTAGGAAGTCCCGGGAACACCCAAGGGCTTGTTACGCCGACCGTGCGGAAATCCCCCGTTGTCCCCCTGACCGGGTGATCCGATGGGCCACCATCGCAGACGTGTTGACCTACCTGTCCGCCGCCCGGCTGGCCGGGGTCGTCGAGACCCCCCGGGAGCGGAGTCTGCGGAGGTACCGTCAGTTCGCGGACCGCGACCCCCGGGTGCTCCTCGGGATCGACCCGCAAGGGGTCTGGGACGAGGCGGAGTTGCTCGGGCTGATGGCGCGCGGGTGCGGTGTTTCGGCCGATCCCCGGCACCGGTCGGGGCCGGATGTGATCGATCCGGTGCTGACCCTCGCCGCGCTGGACGCCTTCGCGGCGAGACTCGCGGCGGCCGCGCGGCGTCACGCACCGGTGCTGTTCGGCACCGGGCATCCCCGCTCGCTGCTGGGTTTCTACGCCGCCCTCGCGGACGCCCTCTCGGCGGCGGGATGTGAGGTCCTCACCCCCGCGCAGGGTCGCTGTATCGACATATTGACCCACTTCGGTCTACGCACGCACCGCGTCGACTACGTACGACGCGTCGCGTTGGTGCGGGAAACCGAGGGCGGGCGCCCCGGTTGTGAGCCTGGCGCGCACTGCCATTCACCGCTGCCGGTCAGGGTCGCCCTGGAGGCGGCCGCGGCCGCCGGCGGACCGCTGCCCGAGCTGGTCGTCGGCGACCACGGCTGGCTCTGCGGCGCAGGTCAGCTGGGGTTCGAGGCGATCGGGCCGGCCGACTCCGACGATCCCGCGCCGTTCGTCGGCCAGGCGGAGGGCACCGTCCGGGTCGTCGTACCCCTGGACGACGGAGTCCGGTCTAGTCACTACCTGCCACTCACCCGCTACGTACTCAAACGCGCGTGTCTGTCACAGTAGGCCGCCGATGGGTGCACCTCTTCCCCACTCGCATCACCCGCCCCTAGTCTGGGGAGTGAGCACGCAGCGACGAAGAGTCACCGGAAGGGGAAGCCGGTGGCCGTCGAGTGCGGAAGGTGCAGGTGTGTCATGGCTGCAGCTGGCGAGAGGCCTCTGAACGAGGTCCAGTTCCTGACCGTGGCGGAGGTCGCCACGGTGATGCGAGTGTCGAAGATGACCGTGTACCGCCTGGTGCACAGCGGTCATCTGCCCGCGATCCGGGTGGGGCGGTCCTTCCGTGTCCCCGAGCAAGCGGTCCACGAGTACCTCCGCGACAGCTACGTGGGGGTGGAGACGGCCTGACGATCCCCTCCGGGGGATACCCGGAGGCCCTCGATTACGACCTCGGCGCTCGGTTGGGTAGGCTAGCCCCTCGTAGGTCGTGTGGGCCCATGGCGCCCAAACAACCGAGTGATGAGAAGTGAGCGAGGGTAGTCGTGGGCTCTGTTATCAAGAAGCGGCGCAAGCGGATGGCCAAGAAGAAGCACCGCAAGCTGCTCAAGCGCACGCGCGTTCAGCGCCGCAACAAGAAGTAAGCGGCGACGCGAGAGCGTGTTCTGTGGCCCCCCATCGGCAATGATGGGGGGCCACAGGTGTATCCCCGGTGACCTGGTGGCGATCCGGCCGGCTCCAGCCGGGGAATTTCCGTCACCTCGCGCATCGGGCGGTCATCACAGTGCAACATCCACCCGCTAAGTTGGCCCTCACGGGGAACCGGAACGTGAGTGACGCGGGAAGGAAGGCGCTGATCTTGGGCAAGGTCGTGCTCGTCACCGGGGTCGCCCGGCAGCTGGGCGGCCGGTTCGTACGGCGGATCCAGCGGGACCCGGAGGTCGAGCGGGTGATCGCGGTCGACGCGGTGCCGCCCGCGCACCAGCTGGGCGGGGCCGACTTCGTCCAGGCCGACATCCGGCAGCCGACCATAGCCCGGGTGCTCGCCGAGACCGGCGCCGACACCGTCGTGCACCTCGATGTCACGGGCACCCCGCTGGGCGGGGGCAACCGGGCCACGGTCAAGGAGACCAATGTCATCGGCACCATGCAGCTGCTCGGCGCCTGCCAGAAGTCGCCGGCGGTCCGACGACTGGTGATCAAGTCCAGTACCAATGTGTACGGCTCCGCACCGCGCGATCCCGCCGTGTTCACGGAGACCACCCCGGCCAAGTCGCTGCCCAGCGGCGGGTTCGCGAAGGACACCGTCGAGGTCGAGGGGTACGTGCGCGGGTTCGCACGTCGGCGGCCCGACGTGGCCGTGTGCGTGCTGCGGTTCGCCAACATCCTCGGGCCGTCCGCGGACACCCCGCTCGCCTCGTACTTCGCGCTGCCGGTGCTGCCGACCGTGTTCGGCTACGACCCGCGGCTCCAGTTCGTGCACGAGGACGACGTGGTGGAGGTGCTGCGGCTCGCCTCGCACGAGCCGCGCCGGGGCACGCTCAACAGCGGCACGTTCAACGTCGCGGGGGACGGCGTGCTGCTGCTGTCGCAGTGTTCCCGGCGGCTCGGGCGGCCCACCGTGCCGCTGCTGCTGCCCGCGGTCACCTGGGCCGGCTCCCTGGTCCGTACGCTGGGTATGACGGACTTCTCACCGGAGCAGTTCAGACTGCTCACCCATGGGCGGGTCGTGGACACCGTCCAGATGCGCGAGACGCTGGGGTTCACGCCCCGCTACACGACGGCGGAGGCGTTCGCGGACTTCGCCCGTGGCCAGGGCGCGGGGCTGCTGCCGCCGGAGGCCGTCGCGGGAGCCGTCGACCGGATCGCCGCGCTCGCCCTGCCGGGCGGCGGCCGGCCCACGACGCACAGCGCGGACTAGCGCCAACCGAGGAGCGCGGTAACGATGGCGGACGCCAAGGTGATTCCCTTCGACGACGACCGGTCCCGGGGGAGCGGGAGCGGTGGTGGCCCACAGCGGTCCGGGAGACGGCGGGGCGCCGGCGGCCGGCGCGGCGGCCGCGGCGACACCGGGGCCGCGGCCGAGGAGTTGGGCGGGGTGCAGCGGTTGCCGGAGCGGGGGCCGGCGGGCGGGGCCGAGCGGCCGGCCGAGCGGTCCGGGTCCGGTGACCGGTCCGGCCCGGAGGGTGGCCCGGACGGCGGTCTGGAGCGGCGGGTGGCCGCCGGACTGTCCTTCCTGCGGCGCCGGCTGACCGGGGATTACGAGGTCGACGACTTCGGGTACGACGCGGAGCTGACCGACCAGGTCCTGATGTCGCTGCTGCGGCCGGTGTACGAGAAGTACTTCCGGGTCGAGGTGAAGGGCGTCGAGAACATCCCGGACAAGGGCGGCGCGCTGATCGTCGCCAACCACTCCGGGACGCTGCCGCTGGACGGGCTGATGATGCAGGTCGCGGTGCACGACCGGCACCCCGCCGGCCGGCATCTGCGGCTGCTGGCGGCGGACCTGGTGTTCGTGCTGCCGGTGGTCAACGAGCTGGCGCGCAAGCTCGGGCACACCCTGGCGTGCGCGGAGGACGCGGAGCGGCTGCTGGAGCAGGGCGAGCTGGTGGGGGTGATGCCCGAGGGGTTCAAGGGCATCGGGAAGCCCTTCAGCGAGCGGTACAAGCTCCAGCGGTTCGGGCGGGGCGGGTTCGTGTCGACGGCGATGCGGCAGGGGGTGCCGATCATCCCGTGCTCGATCGTCGGGGCGGAGGAGATCTATCCGATGATCGGCAACGCGAAGACCATCGCGCGGGTGCTGGGCATCCCGTACTTCCCGCTGACCCCGACGTTCCCCTGGCTCGGGCCGCTGGGCGCGGTGCCGCTGCCGACGAAGTGGACGATCCAGTTCGGCGAGCCGATCCCGACCGACGGGTATCCGCCGGAGGCGGCCGAGGACCCGATGCTGATGTTCAACCTCACGGACCAGGTGCGGGAACAGATCCAGCACACCTTGTACAAGTTGTTGGTGCAGCGGCGGTCGGTCTTCTTCTAGTGCCTGTTGCGGCACTAGCTCGGCGTACGGCTTCCGGCCCGCTGTACGACAGTGAGGGCGTCCCCGCTCGGGTGGGGGCGCCCTCACTGTCGCACTTCCCTAGTTCGCCTGGTCGTCGTCGATCCCCAGTCCCGGGAGCAGACCCGGGAGGAGCGGGGGAAGGGTGACGTCGGGGGCGGTGGCCGGGGGTTTGCTGGTGGACGGGGTGCTGCCGTCGGCGCTGGACTTCGGCGGGTCGAGCAGGCCGCCGGTGTTGCCGCCGAGCAGACCGTCATCGGTGTTGTCGCTGGCCCCGCCGGTCGGGTGCTCGGTGGTGCTGTGACCGGTGGACGGGGTGCTGTGGCGCGGCGCGGCCGACCGGTGGGTGCCGGGGGACGCCGTGCCGGTGCTCCGGCGCGTGCCGTCGCCGCCCTGGGAGGGCTGCTGCGGCAGCAGGGACTGGAGCGGGGCGACCTCCTGGTCTATGGCGTCGAACACCGACGACACCTGCTGTTTGACGTCCCCGAGCTGTACCGGGAGCTTGTCGCTCAGCGCGCTCCATGCCTCGCGGTGGGACCGGGAGAACGCGGACAGCGCCTGGATCGGGCCCAGCTGGTCCGGATCCGCCTCATAGGCCGCGTGCAGCAGCCGGTGGCCCTCGCTGACGTCGTGCTGCATCCCGGACAGGGTGCGGCGGATCTCGCCGATGGACTCGTGGTCGAGATGGCCGCCGCGGCCGCGCTCCATCAGCCGGCGGGCCTCGCCGAGCCGGGTGGAGGCCTGGTCGAGGTAGACCTGGCCGCGCTGGTCCTCGCCGTTGCTCAGGTAGTCGAGCCTGAAGTCCTCGATGCCGCGTTTCAGTCCGTACAGCGAGTCGCCCGGCAGGGCGTGGGAGCTGGCGGCGGCGACGCCGCCGAAGGCCCCCGCGGCCACGCCCACGCTCAGCCCACCGGCCGCGAGGCCCTTGGTCAGCCTGGTCCGCGGCCGGAGTCTGCCCAGCGCGCTCGCCCGGTGCGCGCCCTTGGCCTTCCGCTGACCCGGTACGGTCGGCTCCGCCGCCCCGGTCCCCTCCTGGAGCATGGCCTCCATCGCGGCCACCAGCTGTGCGCGCTGGACGACCTTGACGTCGGGGTCGAGCTGCGGCCTGGGCAGCGCGCCGAGTCCGTCCGCGAGGGCCAGCAGACGGCCCCGCTCGGTCAGTTCCTCGGTGGTCGGCGGGGAACCCGCCGGTTCGTCGGACTGCTCGGCCGCCGTGTCCCGGTCGGGCTGCTCCTCCAGGGCCTGGGCGAAGGCGTTCGCCCGCCGGTGCGCCGATACGTTCGCGATCACTGGCGGCACCTCCTCTCGTCATGACGGTCGACTCCCCAGGGGGTCCTGAGGGTTGCACGCCCCCGGCCACTCCACACGATCGAGCGATGGGCCGGCCGGGAGGTGACCACAGGGAGCCTGTATCCCGCACAACGACTGGCGCGGCACTTGGGTTACGGACCCCGATCGATCCTTGCGGAAAGTCAAAACTCCTTCACGGAAGGTGAGTTGACGATCGCCCGGAGTGGCGGGCCGGGGGGCGGGGACTTTCAGCGGGCGTCGTCCGGCAGCAGCCGGGCGAGGGTGCGGACGGCGCGGTACTGGAGCGTCTTGATCGCACCCTCGTTCTTGCCCATGACCCGGGCGGTCTCCGCGACCGAGAGACCCTGGAGGAAGCGGAGCGTGACGCACTCCTGCTGCTGCGGGTTGAGGCGTCGGACGGCGTCCAGGAGCGCGGCGTTCGACAGCGACTCCAGGACGGAGTCCTCCGGGGAGCGCTCGACCTCGTTGGCGTCCAGCATCTCGCCGGTGGTGACCTCCAGCCGGAAGCGGCTGGACTTGAAGTGGTCGGCTACGAGGTTGCGGGCGATCGTCACCAGCCAGGCGCCGAAGTCGCGGCCCTGCCAGGTGAAGGTGCCGATCCGGCGCAGGGCGCGCAGAAAGGTCTCGCTGGTCAGGTCCTCGGCGGTCGCTCGGCCGCCCACCCGGTAGTAGATGTACCGGTAGACGGTGTCGCTGTACTGGTCGTACAACCGTCCGAAGGCCTCGGCCTCGCCCGCCTGGGCGCGCTCGACCAGATCCATCATCCGGGCGCTGTCGCTGTCGGCGGCCGGCCGCCGGGCGGTGGTGGCGCCACTTGCGCCGCCGGCGCCCGCGGAGCGCCCGCGTCTGGCGACCGCGGCGCCGTCGGCCAGTGCGTAGCACGGGCCCGTGGGCGCGGCGATGGCGAAGGCAGGGACGGTGAGCGCGGTGGGGACGAGGCCGCGCAGCGTCTCTTTGACCGTTGCGACAGTTGCGCGCAGCGTAGCCAGGCCCGAGGCGTCAACCCCGACGTGTGGGTACACGGGACTCCCAGAGGCAGAGCTTTCATCACGTGCAGTGCGGAACCGTTCACCCGTCGTGGCGACGGAGGGGTACCGGTTTGCGTCTGAGGAGAATAACGCTTCGTGCAGACCCTGCTACACCGAGTTGCTCAAATCACCGATTGCGTCGTATCTGTAACCGATTGTTGCCCCATCCCGTTCCGTAACCTGATCACTTCTTGACCGAAAAGGGGCGTGTTTCGGTGAACTCCAGGACATCTTGAAATGGCCGCGGCATAATTCCGGGCGCGGGGAAGAGCGCCGAGAGACGCACCTGAGCGGCGCGGGGCCGTGTCGACATGCGGTTCCGCCGCGTGGGCGCGAGCGGCCGGGGCGCGCCCACGCCCGGCAACGGACCGCGCCTTGTGCGGCGAGGTCCGTCGGCGGGGACCTATCGGCGCCGGCGACTCAGAGCGATCGCCGCCGCGGTGCCGCCGGCGACCGCGCCGACACCCGCCGCCGCCGGGATCCCCACCCTCGCCGCCTTGCGGCCCGTGCGGTAGTCCCGAAGGCGCCAGTCCTTCTCCCGCGCGTGCTTGCGCAGCTTCGCGTCCGGGTTGATGGCGTAGGGGTGGCCGACGAGGGACAGCATCGGGATGTCGTTGTGGCTGTCGCTGTACGCCGCGCAGCGGTCGAGGTCCAGGCCCTCCGCCGCGGCCAGTGCGCGGACCGCCTCCGCCTTGGCGGGCCCGTGCAGCGGCTCGCCGACCAGCCGGCCGGTGTAGACGCCGTCCACCGACTCCGCGACCGTCCCGAGCGCACCGGTCAGCCCCAGCCGGCGCGCGATCACCGTGGCGATCTCCACCGGCGCCGCCGTGACCAGCCACACCTTCTGCCCGGCGTCCAGGTGTGCCTGGGCGAGCGCACGGGTGCCCGGCCAGATGCGGTCGGCCATGTACTCGTCGTAGATCTCCTCGCCGATGGTCTGGAGCTCGACGACCCGATGGCCCTTGACGATGGACAGCGCCGAGTCGCGGGCGTCCTGCATGTGCTCGGGGTCCTCGACCCCGGCCAGCCGGAACCACGCCTGCTGCCAGGCGAAGCGCGCCAGGTCGCGGGTCTCGAAGAACTTCCGCTTGTACAGGCCGCGCCCGAAGTGGAAGATCGCGGCGCCCTGCATCACGGTGTTGTCGAGGTCGAAGAAGGCGGCCGCGCTGGTGTCGCCGATCACCGGGAAGGCGGGTTCCTCCGTGTCGGTCCGCGCGGTCTCCTGTGCCTCCTCCGAGGACTTGCGGGCGGCCTCCGCCGAGGCCTCGCCTGCCAACACGCTCCGCGCCGTGGCGGAGCGCCTACGGGGAGTGAGCCATCCGAGAGCGGCCATGTCGTGAGCATAGCCAGTCCGTTCGGTGCTTCCGGAGCCGAGAGGTTCGAAGGCCGTGAACTCCGGGTGAGGCGAGGGTTAAGCCGGGTGCGCGAAGGCGGCGCGGGAGAATGGCCGGTATGAGTCCACTCTTCCGCCGCGGCGGCGACAAGAACCCGAGGACCGGGCCCGGCGATCGGCTGGTCACCCTGATCCGCAAACCCGGCTGCCATCTGTGCGACGACGCGCAGGCCGTGATCGAGGAGGTCTGCGGGGAACTCGGGGTGCCCTGGGACCAGAAGGACATCGGCGAGGACAAGGAACTGTACGACCGGTACTGGGAGCAGATCCCCGTCGTGCTGGTCGACGGCGAGCAGCACACCTTCTGGCGCGTGAACGCCGACCGGCTCCGCAAAGCACTGACCGAGTAGTCCAACTGGTCCCGAAAGTCGCTTAGGATCTACGGGCGGTTTGGTCTCGGGGGCGGGATTCGTGAGGAGTGTGTGCGGTTTTGCCCCCAGTAACGAAGGCGCACCGGTCTGTGCCCGCCGGTTCCCGCCAACGGCGCGAAAGGTGCGTGACCCCGGTCACTTCTGCCGGGCAAATCGGACACCATCTTTGTGCACGCGTTCACAAAGACATAGCCTGCTGTGGACGGGGCGGTCTGGGGACATATGACCGCCCGCAGCCCCGCTCTACCATCAGGAGCACCGTGGCAACTGGCCGAACACACCGACCGGCGACCCGCAGCCGAGGGATTCCCGAGGCCACCGTCGCCAGGCTTCCGCTGTACCTCCGAGCCCTGACCGCGCTGTCCGAGCGCTCGGTGCCCACGGTCTCCTCCGAGGAGCTGGCCGCGGCCGCGGGGGTCAACTCCGCCAAGCTGCGCAAGGACTTCTCCTACCTGGGCTCCTACGGAACGCGCGGTGTCGGCTACGACGTGGAGTATCTCGTCTACCAGATCTCCCGCGAACTCGGCCTCACCCAGGACTGGCCGGTTGTCATCGTCGGTATCGGTAACCTCGGCGCCGCCCTCGCCAACTACGGCGGGTTCGCCTCCCGGGGCTTCCGCGTGGCCGCGCTGATAGACGCGGACCCGGGGCTGACCGGCAAGCCGGTCGCGGGCATCCCGGTGCAGCACACCGACGACCTCGAGAAGATCATCAAGGACGACCGGGTCTCCATCGGCGTCATCGCCACCCCGGCCGGCGCCGCCCAGCAGGTCTGCGACCGGCTCGTGGCCGCCGGGGTCACCTCCATCCTGAACTTCGCGCCGACCGTGCTGTCCGTGCCGGACGGCGTCGACGTGCGCAAGGTCGACCTGTCGATCGAACTCCAGATCCTCGCCTTCCACGAGCAGCGCAAGTCCGGCGAGGAGACCGCGGCCGGTGACGGCGCCCTGCCCGCCGCCGTCACCCCCCGCGACGACGCCGACCAGGGGCCCGACGGGGACGTACCCGCCGTGATGCCCGCATGAGCCTCCTCGTCGTCGGACTGAGCCACCGCAGCGCCCCGGTCAGCGTGCTGGAGCGGGCGGCGCTGCACGCGGACGCCCAGACCAAGCTGCTGCACGACACGGTCGCCGCCGAGCCCGCCACCGAGGCCGCGGTGCTCGCCACCTGCAACCGCATCGAGCTGTACGCCGACGTGGACAAGTTCCACGCCGGTGTCGCCGAGCTGTCCACGCTGCTCGCCCAGCACAGCGGCGTCGGCCTGGAGGAACTGACCCCCTACCTGTACGTCCACTACGAGGACCGGGCCGTCCACCACCTCTTCTCGGTGGCCTGCGGTCTGGACTCGATGGTCGTCGGCGAGGGCCAGATCCTCGGCCAGATCAAGGACTCGCTGGCCCGCGCCCAGGACCTGCACACCGCCGGCAAGCTGCTGAACGACCTGTTCCAGCAGGCCCTGCGGGTCGGCAAGCGTGCCCACTCCGAGACCGGCATCGACCGCGCGGGCCAGTCCCTGGTCACCTTCGGCCTGGAGCAGATGGCCGCGGGCGGCGACGTCCAGCGGTGGGCGGCCGGCCGGCGGGCGCTGGTGATCGGCGCCGGTTCCATGTCCTCGCTGGCCGCCGCCACGCTCGCGCGGGCCGGGGTCGCCGAGATCGTCGTGGCCAACCGCACCTTCGACCGTGCCGAGCGCCTCGCCGAGATCCTCCAGGAGGCCGACGACAACGCGGTGACCGCCCGTGCGGTACGGATGAACGCCGTACCGAACGAGCTGACACGTGCCGACGTCGTCGTCTCCTGCACCGGGGCGACGGGCCTGGTGCTCACGGCGGAGGCGGTCGCACAGGCGGTCGAGGGCCGCACCGGGCAGCCGGCCGTCGCCGAACCGCTCGAAGACGGTCGTACGGCCTTCAAGGACGTGCCCGCCAAGGAGACGGCCGCCCCGGACGAGAACTGCCCCCTCGACCTGGCCGCCGCCCAGCCCGGCTTCTCCGTCATGGGCGAGGCCGCCGTGGCCGGCATGGACGCGGCCACGCTGGAGCAGCACGCCACGTGGGCCGCGGGGGGCACCACCGACCGGCGCCCCGCGAGCGGCCGTACCACCGAAGCCACCGAGGCCGACGCCGAGCTGATCACCGCGCTCGCCGCGACCGCCGCCACCGTGGGCCGGATCCCCGAGCGGCGCCGCCCCGAGCCGGTCGCCGAGCGGCCCGCGCCCGTCGTCTTCCTCCTCGACCTGGCCATGCCCCGCGACATCGACGCCGCCGTGCACCGCCTGGCCGGGGTGCGCCTGGTGGACATCGAGTCGCTCGCCGAGGCCTCCGCCGACGCCCCGATGGCGGCCGACGTGGACCAGGTGCGGCGTATCGTCTCCGACGAGGTCACGGCCTTCGGGGCGGCCATGCGGGCGGCGCACATCACGCCGACCGTGGTCGCGCTGCGCACCATGGCCGCGGACGTCGTCGCCGGCGAGATCGCGCGGCTGCACGGCCGCCTGCCCGACCTGGACGAACGCCAGCGCGGCGAGATCCGCCAGGCCGTGCACCGGGTCGTCGACAAGCTGCTGCACGCGCCGACCGTGCGGATCAAGCAGCTCGCGGCCGAGCCCGGTGGCACCGGGTACGCGGACGCGCTGCGCACCCTGTTCGACCTCGACCCCGAGACGGTCGCCTCCGTCTCCCGCGCCGAGGACAGCACAGAAACGAAGGACCGACCGGCATGAGTGACAAGGCACTGCGACTGGGAACCAGGCGGAGCAAGCTCGCCATGGCCCAGTCCGGTCAGGTGGCGGAGGCCGTCCGCCGGGTGACCGGGCGACCGGTCGAGCTGGTCGAGATCACGACGTACGGCGACATCTCCCGCGAGCACCTCGCGCAGATCGGCGGCACCGGCGTGTTCGTCACGGCGCTGCGCGACGCGCTGGTGCGCGGCGAGGTCGACTTCGCCGTTCACTCGCTCAAGGACCTCCCCACGGCCGAGCCCGAGGAACTGGTCCTGGCCGCCCTGCCGGTGCGCGAGGACCCGCGGGACGTGATCGTCGCGCGCGACGAGCTGAAGTTCACCGACCTGCCGCCCGGCGCCCGCATAGGCACCGGCTCCCCGCGCCGCATGGCGCAGCTGAACGCGTACGCCCGCGCCCACGGACTGGACATCGAGACGGTCCCGGTCCGCGGCAACGTGGACACCCGCATCCGGTACGTCCGGGACGGCGAGCTGGACGCGGTGGTGCTGGCCGCCGCCGGACTGAACCGGCTCGGCCGCATCGAAGAGGTGACCGACTTCCTGTCGGTCGACACGGTTCTGCCCGCCCCCGGCCAGGGGGCCCTGGCGATCGAGTGCGCAGCCCAGCGCGCGGACCTGATCGCGGCGCTCGGCGAGCTCGACGACCCGTTCACGCGGGCCGCCGTGACCGCCGAACGATCACTGCTCGCCGCCCTGGAGGCCGGTTGCAGCGCACCTGTGGGTGCGCTGGCCGACTTGTTGGGGGGCGGGCAGATTGTCAAGGAAATGCGCCTGCGCGCCGTCGTCGGGACCACCGACGGCACCCGCATGGTGCAGTTGTCCACCACCGGTCCCGTGCCCCAGACGCACGAGGGTGCGCTGGCACTCGGTAGCGATCTCGCCACCGAGATGCTCGCCCAGGGCGCGGCCGGTCTGATGGGGGAGCGAGCACATTGAGCCCCACCGCCCTTCCTGCCGCCGGTCCGGAACACGGGCACGTCACCTTCCTCGGTGCCGGACCCGGGGATCCGGGACTGCTGACTCTGCGCGCCGTGGAGGCACTGTCGAACGCGGACGTCCTGATCGCCGAGCCCGAGGTGCTCGACGTGATCCGGACGCACGCCCGGCAGGGCGTCTCCGTCGTGCACACCGACGAGGACCTCTCCACGTCGCCACCGGGCACGCCGCAGCTCACGGTCGTTGACGGCACGTCAACCACCGCCGCTGCCCCGTCTCCTGCCCGGGATGCCGCTCATCTTGTCATGGAGGCCGCGCGGGGCGGCAGGCGGGTGGTGCGTGCGGTCTCGGGTGACCCCGGGCTCGACACGGACGCCGCCGAGGAGATGCTGGCCTGCGCCGCCGCCGGGGTGCCCTTCGAGGTCGTACCCGGCGTCGCGGCCGCGGTCGGTGTCCCGGCGTACGCCGGTGTGCCGCTGCGGGACGCGGACGGCGCGGACGTCCGGTTCGTGGACGCCCGTACCGCCTCCGACCGCTGCTGGACCGAGGTCGGCGCCTCCGACGGCACGGTGGTCGTCTCCACGACCCTGGACGCGGTGGCCGCCGCGGCGGGCGAGCTGGTCTCGGCCGGCCGCAAGCCGGACACCCCGTTGACGGTCACCGTCGCCGGTACGACGACGCGCCAGCGCACCTGGTCCGCGACGCTCGGCACCATCGCGCAGACGCTGAAGCAGGCGAAGGTGCTGCCCTCGCCGGACGGCGGCCGCCCGGTGATAGCGGTGGTCGGCGAGCGTTCGGCCGCCGCCCGGCGCGACCAGCTGTCGTGGTTCGAGTCCAAGCCGCTGTTCGGCTGGAAGGTGCTCGTGCCGCGCACGAAGGAGCAGTCGGCGGCACTCTCCGACCAGCTGCGGTCCTACGGCGCGGTGCCGCACGAGGTCCCGACCATCGCGGTGGAGCCGCCGCGTACGCCCCAGCAGATGGAGCGCGCGGTCAAGGGCCTGGTCACCGGCCGCTACGAGTGGATCGCCTTCACATCGGTCAACGCGGTGAAGGCGGTGCGGGAGAAGTTCGAGGAGTACGGCCTTGACGCTCGGGCTTTTGCGGGTATCAAGGTGGCTGCGGTGGGCGAGCAGACGGCTCTCGCGCTGATCGCCTTCGGCGTGAAGCCGGACCTGGTGCCGAGCGGCGAGCAGTCGGCGGCCGGCCTCCTGGAGGACTGGCCCCCCTACGACCCGGTCTTCGACCCGATCGACCGGGTGTTCCTGCCCCGGGCCGACATCGCCACGGAGACCCTGGTGGCCGGGCTGATCGAGCTGGGCTGGGAGGTCGACGACGTCACGGCGTACCGCACCGTGCGCGCCTCGCCCCCGCCGGCCGAGACCCGCGAGGCGATCAAGGGCGGCGGCTTCGACGCGGTCCTGTTCACCTCGTCCTCCACGGTCCGCAACCTGGTCGGCATCGCGGGCAAGCCGCACAACGTGACGGTGATCGCCTGCATCGGTCCCGCGACGGCGAAGACGGCCGAGGAACACGGCCTCCGCGTCGATGTCATGGCCCCGGAGCCCTCGGTCGCCAAACTGGCCGAGGCCCTGGCCGACTTCGGCGCGAAGCGCCGCGACGCGGCACTGGAGTCGGGTGACCCGGTGACCCGGCCGAGCGAACGCCGGCCGGGAGCGCGGCGGCGTCGTTCGACGACCTGACACCGGATCGACGCCTGCGTCCCGCACCACAGCGCATGGTGCGGGACGCTTGGCGTTTCTGGGGCTGTGCGGTTGCCGGAGAAGCGTCCTGCCCCGTCCCCCGGGATCAGTACTCTGGCGCCATGGTCGATGTGGGGGTGGGCGAGCTGCGTCGCAGCCGCGACAGACTGGAGAAGCAGGCCCAGGCAGCCGAGCGTGCGGGGGAGTTACCGGCGAGCGGGCTGCTGCTGTTTTATGCGGCCGAGTGCAATCTGAAGGCCGAGCTGCTGCGCAGCGTTCTCCAACGCAATGACACAGCGGGTCTGCCGGGCGATCTGCGCTCGCACGATCTGCGGCGCCTGGCCAAGGCGCTGAATCTGAAGGACCCTGGGCCCGGCCCTGATCCGCTGAGGTGCCGACGGCACAGGGGCGGCACCTGGATCGAGTGCCGCGAACTTCACGAAGCTGGCGTTATGGTGCAGAACTGCGTGCGGTTGATCAGAAAGCGGCACTGGAAGCACTGAAGTCGCTGCTGAACGACGCCAGGAAGGGAACGTTGTCCCTGTGGGTGGCGGTGAACGCGGGCGCGGTCACCGAACCGTCCAGGCCGATCGCGGACATGGGTTTCGACGAGATCGTCCGTGCGCTGTTGCCGTTGTGGGGGGGGCGAAGCTGGGCACGGAAGCCTCACGGGAAGCGTGGACCGAGCGATGGGTGCCGGCGGCCCTCGCCGACTTCAAGGAGCAGATCCAGGCGCGCGACGTCGTGCGTTTCCTGTGTGAGGCGGCCAGGGCCTCAGTGGGTGATGGCCGTTGGTCCGACCGGGTACTGACCCCGGCGGCGATGCGCAGGGCCCTGGGGGAGTGCAGCCGGGCCAAGGTCGAGGAGATCAACCAAGAGAATCCCCGTCCGGGTAAGCTCCTTCGCCACATGTCGAGTTTCTCGGAGTCGGTGAAGATGCCGTTCGAGGCGTCCGACGTCGAACTGCGCCCCGACGACGTCGAAGCCCTCGAAGAGTGGGGCGCGCTGGCCAGAGACGCCGATGGCCGCTACCGGATGCCCGAGATCTATCGGCATGCCCTGGGCTTCCGCACGCAGGGAAGGGCCCGGGTCGTCAGGGGGCTGTGACCCGTGTGGACGGGGCCCGTACGCGCGAATGGGCGTACGGGCCCCGTCGGTTCACCAGGTCAGCGCTTCGACGCGTAGGGCAGGAAGCTTGCCCAGGTGGCGGGGGTGAGGGCGAGGCGGGGGCCGGTGGGGTTCTTGGAGTCGCGGACGAGGATGTGGTCCGGGATGGTGGCCACCTCGACGCAGTCCGGCCCATCAGGCGTGCTGTAGCTGCTCTTTATCCACTCCAGCTTCATGTCTCTCCAAGCACTTTCTCGATGCGGGCCGACGACTCTCGGGGGCTGAGAGCCTGTGCCCGGATGATTCCATAGCGCATCTCCAGGAGCTGCACCTCTTTCGGGTTGGTGATCACCCGGCTGATGTGCTGCACCTCCAAGTGTCCGACGGTGGTGCCGTCGTTGAGTCTGAGCAGCCTGAACGAGCCGTCGAGGCCGGCGTTCTCCTCAAGACCCAGCGGAAGCACCTGTAGGTCGACGTGGGGCAACTTGGTAACCTCCAACAGGCGTTCGAGTTGGCGCCGCATGACCATCTTGCCCCCAAGGGGCCGACGAAGCGTCGACTCGCACTGCACGAAACTGAAGACAGGCCAGGGCGACGTTTCGCTGATGATCTCCTGTCGGGCCATCCTGGCGGCGATGCGCTGCTCCAGCTCCTCCGAGGTGAATACCGGCCGACGCGCCTGGAGACCGACCCGGGCGTACTCCTCGGTCTGCAACAACCCGTGCACGACGGTGTTGTTGTAGGCGCACAGCTCCGTCGCCTCCGCCTCCAGTTTCTTCAGGTCTCGTACCTTCTTGGGGTACCGGACCTCCTCCAGATCCGTCTTCATAGCGGAGATCCTGCCCTCGGCCCGCAACGCCTCGTCCGCCGCGTCGAGATACTCGGGGCGGGGGATCCGCCGCCTTCTCTCCACGGAGGAGACGAGTTCTTCCCCGTACCCGATCAGCGCGCCGAACTCGGCCTGGGTGAGGCCCGCCGCCTCGCGCCACAGCTTCAGCTGCCGGGCGACCGTGCGAATGACGGCCCCCGCCTCCTCGTCCTCCAGCTCGGCGTCCCAGTCGCTCATGTCCACTGCCCTCCCGCCGCGTCCTCTGCGGCCCAACCGCGAACGTGGGTGCGCGGTCACGCCGGACAGCCCGGACGGATCCGGACAGCTCACGGACAGGCACTGGTCGCACGGGCCACCGATATTCACAGGCTACGCAGGCACGGCCACGCTGCGTGATGTGAATCAGGAATCCCAGCAGACCGCGCCGACGCGAAAGCCGCCGCGCCAGTTCTCCGTACCGCTGTCGGCCACCCGCAGGGGCGCCCGCCTGGCGAGGCTCCTCGCGGTCGAGCAACTGGAGTCGTGGGGCGTCCCGTCGGACCCGGCTCGGCTGATCGTGGCCGAGCTGGCGGCGAACGCCGTGCTGCACGGCCGGGTCCCGGGCCGCAGCTTCCGCCTGACCCTGGCGGTGCCGGAGCCGGGCCTCCTGCGCATCGAGGTCACGGACACCCGTGCGGAGTCCCTCCCGGTCCGCGACCCCGACGCCTCCGAATCCGGCTACGGCCTGCTCCTGGTCGGCACCTTGTCCACCCGCTGGGGCGTCCGCCAGGGGCCGGTGCCGTGCAAGACGGTGTGGGCGGAGTGCGTGTTCGCTCCGCCGGTGACCGTCGACGGCCGACCCTGGGCGAACGAGTTCCTCCAAGCGGCGAGTGCGCCTTTCGCCCAGGAGCTCGACCGTCCCCGGACGCGGCCGACCAGCTGATCGACAGCGCATGACGTCCAGCGGATCACCGGGTGTGGCGGCGAGTTCCCCGTCGCCGCCACACCACGTGCCCGCATACTGGCCCGCTTCGCGCCGTGGGCCTTCGGGTGCTACGCCGCGATCACGGCGTCAGTGTCCATTTCTGGTTGGCCAGCCCGTTGCAGTCCCAGATGCCCAACCGGGTCCCGTCCTTCGTGTTGAAGCCGAGGTCGTCCAGGCACTTGCCGGTCAGAACGTTCTTCAGCGAGCCGTTGGGCTGCGGAATCCACTGCTCACCCGTGGCGCCCGGGACGCACTTGTAGATCTCCGCATGGGTGCCGTTCGCGCTGCGCCCCCACTCCACGTTCAGGCAGTACCCCAAGCCGCGTACCGTGTGGTCGTCGGCCAGGGTCCACCACTGGGCGGCGGTGCCGTTGCAGTGGTAGAGCTGCACCGCGGTGGAGTTGGACGCCTTGGCGTGCTGGATGTCCACGCACTTGCCGCCGTAGCCGACCAAGCGGCCCTGCTTGCCGGCCACGGACAGGGTCACTGTCCTGATCGTCTTGGTCGCGTAGTCCCCGCGGTCGCAGTACACCACCGACCTGCCGTTGCCGGTGACGAGGGCGCCGTTGCGCCAGTAGTCGAGCGGCTGGCCGGAGACGACGTGCATGCAGACGGCTCGGGCCTGCCAGGTCGTACCCTTCGCCACGCCCGTACAGTCGGCGATGGCGAGCGGGCCGTTGTGCGAGGTGACGCAGTTGCCGGGGGCCTCGGCGTGTGCGGTGGCCGGGAGGGCCAGGGCTCCGGCGAATGCCAGGGCCGGGGTCAGCAGAGCCGCTGTGCGGCGTCTCATGTGGTGTCCTTCCTGCTGGAACCTGCTCGAAACCATGCGGCCGGCGCGGCGCGGCTCGGCGTAGCCGGCGTGGACCCATGAGGCACACACACCGCCTCCCCACGATCTTCACGCGGCCTTCGTGCGTGTTCATTCCATGGGTCGAGGCCTGGAGCTGTCATGAGCAGAGCTAAATGCTGGCCGAAAATTCATTCGTTCTGGCCGATGTACCGGCGCCGGACCCGCGTGCGAGCACTGGTGTCCCGCGCCGGAGATCCGTCGGCGGTGTCGGGCGAGGGATTCGAGGATCTCCTCGGCGGTCTCGTTCGTCATCCGTCAACAGCAGCGGCACCGGCTTCGGACCACGACAGGGCGCCGACACCACGCCGACACCCCGTCAGAAGAACTCATGCGAGCGCAGGACGCTGGTACTGAGGCCGGTCCACCGCGGACCACGGCCGCATCGAGTAGTCGTATCGCAGGCTGGTCCTGCCCATGCCCTCGGAAGCGGACGGTGGCGGCGCGGTCAGCTCCGGCCGGCGCGCTCCAGTTCGCGGATGACCGCTCGTTCGTCCCGGCCGAGCAGCGCCTTCTCCAGATGGCTGAAAGTCGGCGAGTGGCGCATGAGGGCGTCCAGCGCGCCGAGTCTTCGGGGCGGGTCCGCGTGCCGGGGTGCGTGCTGCCCCGCCCCTCAGGGACCCGGCGCCGGTTCGGCCGCTCCGTGGCGGAGGCCGTCGAGGAGCAGGTCGAGGAGGCGGCCGGCCCGGTCGCGTTGGTCGGGGGCGCTGGTGACCAGTGCGATGCCGGCGAGGCTGAAGCCGACGTCCAGGGGGTCGGTGTCGGGGCGCAGGAGGCCGGCGTCGGTGCCGGCGCGCAGCAGGGTGCTGATCGCCGTGCCGAGCTTGTCGAGGGTCTCGGCGAAGGGGTCCGCGCCGGTGGCGACCGCGGCCCGCAGGGCGTCCGCCATGCCGTGCTTGGCGGCCAGGTAGTCGATGAACCTGTCCATCCACAGCCGTAGTGCCCGGTCCGGAGGATTGTCGGCCAGCAGCCCCGCGGCGCTGTCGCAGACGCGGGCCAGCTCGTTGCGGTAGGCCGCCTCGACCAGCGCCTCGCGGGTGGGGAAATGGCGGTAGAGCGTGGCCGAGCCCACGCCCGCGGCCTTGGCGATCGTGTCGATCGGAACGTCCGCGCCCTTCTCGGAGAAGGCGCGCACGGCCGCTTCGAGGATGCGCTCCCGGTTGCGGCGGGCGTCGGCGCGCAACACGCTCGGCTGGGTGGTCAAGGCTGCTCCCTTCGGCTGGGACCAGTCTAACTGGACAACCGGGGACTTCCCCGATTACGTTTGAAAGCGAACCGGAGAACTCCCCGGTTACGGGTTGCCGCCCGTTTCGCCCCACAGGCAGGAAGACCTCATGACCTCCACGAAGACGGTTCTGATCACCGGCACGTCCTCCGGTATCGGCCTGGCCGCCGCCGTCGGCGCGGCACAGGCCGGCTGGACGGCCGTCGCCACCATGCGCGACCCGGCCAAGGCCGAGGCGCTGCTCAAGGCGGCCACGGACGCGGGCGTGGCCGATCGTGTCCGGGTCGAGCGCCTGGACGTGACCGACCCCGCGAGCATCACCGCCTGCCTGGACAAGGTGATGGCCGAACACGGTCGCCTGGACGCGCTCGTCAACAACGCCGGCGCCGCCCAGGTGGGCACCATCGAGCAGAGCAGCCTCGACGACGTCCGCGCCGCGATGGAGGTCAACTTCTTCGGAGTGGTGGCCGTGACCCGCGCCGCCCTGCCGCACCTGCGCGCCTCCCGGGGCCGGGTGATCACCGTCACCAGTGTCGGCGGCGCCGTCGGCCAGCCCTTCAACGAGGCCTACTGCGCGGCCAAGTTCGCCGTCGAGGGCTTCATGCAGTCCCTCGCCCCGGTCGCCGCCACCGTCGGCGTCGACGTCACCGTGGTCGAACCCGGCGCCGTCGCCAGCGAGTTCGTCGCCAACCTCGGCCTGGACCTCCCCGCCATGCTCGCCGCGATGGGGCCCTATGCCCCGGCCCTCCAGGCGTACATCGCCCGCACCCAGGAGTCCTTCGCCGGCGCCCAGACCCCGGCCGAGGCCGCCGCCCCGATCGTGGAGGCCCTGACCGCAGCCCGCCCGCCCTTCCGGGTCCAGACCTCGCAGTGGGCCCGCGACTTCGTCGCCACCACCCTCGCCGACCTCGACGGCTCCGCCGTCCGGGACCTCACCGCCACCTGGGTCCGCTGACCCCTCGGGCACTCCCGGGCGGTCCGCCCCGGCCCGGGAGTCAGGCCTCCTGTCCGGTGGCGGCCAGGACGATCTCGCGGACGGTGACGTTCCGCGGCTGCTGGTAGGCGTAGACGACGGCCTCGGCCACGGTCCGCGGGTCCAGGGCGCCGCCGGCCGACTTCTTCCACGCCTCGTAGTCGCTCTTGATCTGTTCGTCGCTGGTGTGCGAGAGCAGTTCCGTCTCCACCGCGCCGGGGGCGATGGTCACCACCCGGACGCCGGTCGCGGCGACCTCCTCGCGGAGGTTCTCCGACAGGGCGTGCACGGCGAACTTGGTGGCGACATAGGCGGCGTGGTCGGGGAACGTCTTGCGGCCCGCGACGGAGCTGATGTTGATGACCGTGCCGGTGCCGCGGGTGAGCATGCCGGGCAGCACCGCGCGGGTGCCGTACAGCACGCCCTTGATGTTGAGGTCGATCATCCGGTCCCACTCGTCGACCGGCTGGTCGGCGACGCGGCCCAGCAGCATCACCCCGGCGTTGTTGACGATCGCGTCGGCGGGACCGAACCGCTCCTCCGCCTCGCGCACGGCCTCCTCGACGGCGGCGCGGTCGGTGACGTCCACCCTGCGGCACAGCGTGTCCGGCAGCGCCAGCTCCTCCAGCCTCTCCCGCCGGCGGGCGAGCAGCAGCAGCGGATGGCCCTGCGCGCAGAACAGGCGCGCGGTGGCGGCGCCGATGCCGGAGCTGGCACCGGTGATGACGATGAGCGGCTTGGTCATGGGGGAACCTCCGGGGAACCGTGTCGTACTCGCGTTCCAGGAGAGCACCGCCGCGGGCCCCGCGCGTGCCGGCGCGGGGGCCCGGCTCCACCGGGGGTCCCACAGACCCCCTCTCCCGCGGCCCGGGACCCCGCGGGCCGTCCTAGCCTGAAGGAATGAGCACGTCAGCGGAGCGCGGACCCAATCTGGAACTGCGTGACTTCCTGCGCTCCCGCAGGGCGCGGATCCGACCCGACGAGGCGGGCCTTCCCGCGCACGCCGGTCGGCGCCGGGTGCCCGGACTGCGCCGCGAGGAGGTCGCACAGCTGGCCGGGGTCAGCGTCGACTACTACGTCCGCCTGGAACGCGGCCGCACCCCGAACGCCTCCGCCGCCGTGCTCGACGCCGTGGCCCGCGCCCTGCGGCTCGACCCGGCCGAGCGCGTCCACCTGTTCGACCTGGCCAGACCCGGGCCGGCCGCCGGCCGCCGGCGCCCCGCGCCACCCCAGCGAGTGCGGCCCGGACTGCTGCGCGTCCTGGACGTTCTGACCGACACCCCGGCGATGATCCTCGGGCACCGACTGGACGTCCTCGCCGCCAACCCGCTCGCCAAGGCCCTGTACACCGACTTCGACGCCCTGCCCCACCGCGACCGCAACCTCGCCCGCTTCATCTTCCTCGACCCCACCGCCCACGACCTCCTCGCCGACTGGGAGACGGCCGCCCGCGGCACCGCGGCCGCCCTGCGTCTCTACGCCGGCCGCCATCCGCGGGACCCGCGGCTGGCCGAGCTGGTCGGCGAGCTGTCCGTGCGGGACGAGGACTTCCGCCAGTGGTGGGCCGACCACGACGTCCTGCGGTACACCCACGGCATCAAGCTCTACCGCCACCCCCTCGTCGGCGAGCTCACCCTGGCCTACGAGTCGCTCACCCTCCCCGACGACCCTGACCAGGCCCTCTACCTCTACACCGCCGAGGCCGACAGTCCCTCCGCCCACGCCCTGCGCCTGCTCGCCGCCGCCGAGCACCACGGCCGGCCGCTCCCGGACGTCCGGCAGGGGCAGGGGCAGGGGCAGGGGCAGGCGCCGCCGCCGGCTCGCTCGTGACCCGCCTGCCCAAGGGGCGGCGACGGGGGCGGACCGGTCGCGGGCGGGGCGGCCGGGCCGGACCGCCCGCGACGGGCGAAGGTGACCGAGCGGGCCGGCGTTACGCCGCCGTGCCGCCCGCGTAGTCGCCGCTGAACGTCGTCTCGATGGTCTGCGCCACCGGCTGGGCCACTCCGGTGCCGGTCAGGATGATGCCCAGCTCCCGGTTGTTGCTCAGGGAGTTGCTGCTGATGTTCATGGATCCGGCCTCCACCGCCTGGGTGGACAGGCCGTAGTCGGCGACCATGGCCTTGGCGTGGATGTAGAAGCCGTTCGGGTCGGAGTAGCCGACGACCGTGCCGCCCGCGGCCTTGACCGCGGAGACCTCGCCGGCGTAGCTCGCGGGGTCCTCCAGGACGACGCGGACCTTCACGCCCGCCTTGGCGCGCGCCACGATCGCGTTGACGACCGTGCTGTCGCTGAACTCCAGCTCCTGCACGTCGAGCGTCTTGGTCGCGGCGTCGATGAAGGACACCAGCCGGCTGCGGGAGTCGGTGGGGGACCACAGCAGGTGGTCGCCGTCGGTGGGGGTGATCGCGGTGCCGGCGTAGTCGGCGTCGAAGACCTTCTCGATGGCGGCGACGTCGCGGGTGTCGTCGGTGAAGACGCCGTAGTCCCGGCTGGTCGTGTAGTACTGCGAGGTCAGGTTGCCGGTCATGACGAGCGACTTGGTGCCGTCGACGGTGATCGTCTTCTGGTGCGTGTAGACGTAGGACGAGGAGGACCAGACGACGCCCACGCCCGCGCCGGTCAGCGTCGTGTACGCCGCGTTGTTCTGGCTCTTGTGCTGCCGGTCCAGGACGACCCGGACGGTGACACCCTTCTTCTCCAGTGCGACCAGGTCGTTGACGGCCGTCGTGTCCTCCAGCTCGTACATCGTCATGTCGAGCTTGCTGGTGGCCGAGTTGATGAAGTCGTAGATCGTCGGCTGGCCGGTACCGGCCTGGGAGAAGGCGAACGCCGAGTACGTCGCCGCGTTCGCGGGGACGGCGGCGACGGCGACGGCGGTACCGGCGGCGAGGGCGACGGCAACGCGGGTGAGTGCCTTCCGCAGCATTGCGTGACTCCTTGGGGGAGGGGGGAGTGCGATGTCGGGTGCATGACACCACGCGCGTAGAACGCCGGGGAGGCGCCCGGATCCAGAGATGGCCAGGGGGACGCAAAAACTCGGTATCGGGGTCCCGGTCCGCCCCTCGATGCCGGGCCGCGGGCCCGACAGGGCGTCGGTAAGGAGGGGAGGCGAGCGGGCGTAGCGTAGAAGGCATGACGAAGTACGGATCTTTCCCCGGTACGCGTCCCCGCCGGCTGCGGACCTCGCCCGTCATGCGGCGCATGGTCGCCGAGACGCGTCTGCACCCCGCCGACCTGATCCTCCCCGCGTTCATCCGCGAGGGCGTCGGCGAACCCGTGCCGATCGCCGCGATGCCCGGCGTCGTCCAGCACACCCGCGACAGCCTGAAGAAGGCCGCGGCGGAGGCGGTCGAGGCCGGGGTATCCGGGATCATGCTGTTCGGCGTGCCGGAGGACGACAACAAGGACGCCCAGGGAACGGCCGGCACCGACCCCGAGGGAATCCTCCAGGTCGCGCTGCGCGACGTACGCGCCGAGGTCGGCGACGACCTCCTCGTCATGTCCGACCTGTGCCTGGACGAGTTCACCGACCACGGGCACTGCGGGGTGCTGGACGCCGAGGGCCGGGTCGACAACGACGCCACCCTGGAGCGGTACGCCGAGATGGCCCAAGTGCAGGCCGACGCCGGCGCCCATGTCGTCGGCCCCAGCGGGATGATGGACGGCCAGATCGGCGTCATCCGGGACGCGCTCGACCAGATCGGCCGCGAGGACGTGGCGATCCTCGCCTACACCGTCAAGTACTCCTCCGCGTTCTACGGCCCCTTCCGCGAGGCCGTCGCCTCCTCGCTCCAGGGCGACCGCAAGACGTACCAGCAGGACCCCGCCAACTGGCGCGAGTCCCTGCGGGAGCTGGAACTGGACCTCGCCGAGGGCGCGGACATGGTGATGGTCAAGCCGGCCGGCCCGTACCTCGACGTCCTCGCGCGCGTCGCGGACGCGGTGGACGTGCCGGTCGCCGCGTACCAGATCTCCGGCGAGTACTCGATGATCGAGGCCGCGGCCGAGAAGGGCTGGATCGAGCGGGACCGGGCCATCTTCGAGGCCCTGACGGGGATCAAGCGGGCCGGGGCGCGGAACATCCTGACGTACTGGGCGACCGAGGTGGCGCAGAAGCTGCGCTGAGCCCGGGGGCGGCCCGCAGCGGCCGAGCGGGCCGCCCGGCCGGAGGGCAGCCGGGGAGCCGGCGGGGGACGAGGCGGTGGCCTGGGCCGACACGCCGCCGCTGACCGTGCCCGACCGGCTCGGCGTGGACTACAACGGTCACGTCCTGGAGAACGTCCTCACCCATGTCGCGCCGGCGCTCGGCCGGTGCCGACCCCGACCGGCGGGAGTCGCCGTGGCCAAGATCCTGATCATCGGCGGGACCGGTTACACCGGCGCCAACGTCGCCGCCGAGGCCGTCGCCCGGGGCCATCAGGTGGCGTCGTACTCACGGTCGGCGCCCGGGTCCCCGGTCGAGGGGGTGTCGTACGCCCAGGGCCCGGCCGAGGACGCGGCGCGGCTGGTCGCCGGCCAGGACGTGGTGGTCGCGGCCCTGTCGCCGCGCGGCGACCTGGTGGGCCGGCTGCTCGGCCGGTACCAGGAGATCGCCGCCGCCGCGGACGCCACCGGCGCGCGGCTGATCGTGATCGGCGGGTTCTCCTCGCTGCGCCCCGCGCCGGGCGAGCCCCGGTTCGCCGAGGGGGACGTCCCCGAGCAGTTCCGGTCCGAGGCGCGCGAGATGGACGCGATCCGGGAATGGCTCACCACCGCCGCGCCCGGCTCGCTCGACTGGACCCTGATCTCGCCCGCGGCCGGCTACGGAGCCTGGGCCGCGGGCTCGCGCACCGGGACCTACCGGGTCGGCGGGGACGTCGCCCTCCACGACGCCCGGGGCGGGTCGGAGATCTCCGGTGCCGACTTCGCGCTGGCGATCGTGGACGAGATCGAGCGCGACGCGCATCCCCGGGCGCACATCTCCATCGCCTACTAGGGCCGGGGCCCGCCGCGGTCACCAGCCCGCGATGTCGGACGCGTTCTGCTGCCAGTAGGTGACCTTCAGCGTGCTGTCGTAGTACACGCCCTTCGAGGGCAGGGTGACGTTCGCGGTGGCGCCGCCGTCGCTGTGCGGCGTCATGCCCTGGAAGTACACGGTCAGCTTGTGGCCGGTCTGCCCGCCGTCGCCGCTGCCGTCGGCGGCGGACAGCAGCACGCCCGCGTAGCCGGACTCGCCGGGCGCGAGGGTGGTGACCGCCTGGGGCTTGGTCGACTCGTCGGCGCCGGGCGCCCACTGCATCCCGTCGAAGCGGAGCACCGGGTAGTACGTCAGGTCGCAGTACTTCGAGCCGGTGTTCTTGACCGTGAGCATCATGTGGTTGAGCGGCCGGGACAGCACCTGGGCGGTGACCCTGGTGTTGGAGCCGTTGCACAGGACGCGGTTCTCCGGGTCCCAGGGGTTGCCCGAGCCCTTGGAACCGCCGGTGCCGCCGGAGGCGTGGGTTCCTCGGGTGCCGCCGGTGCCGGTGCCGGTGCCGCGGTGGGTGCCGGCCGAGGTCTGCGTGCCGTGGGCGGTGGAGCCGGTCGACCCCTGCTGCGCCTTCGCGTCGGCGGAGGGCCGGCCGCCGGCGGGCGTGCCGGTGCTCGCGCTCGCCGCCGGGGTGTGCTGGGCGGCGCCCTCGTCCTTGGTGCCCGTGCCGTTGTCGCACGCCGTCAGGGCGAGCGCGGCGAGGGCGGCTCCGGCCACGGCGAGCAGGGGGGTACGGGTGTGGCGGGTAAGGCGGTTGCGCATGGCGCTTCTCGCTTCCGGGTCCTGGGGTGCTTGGATGTCCACAGCCTGCGGGCCGTTTTGTCCCGCCCGCCAGCCCCGGCGGCCGATCCGGGACGCTGGAACGGCCACATAGGTGTTGACCTGCAAGAACGTCCCATCCCTGGAACGGGGGAACGGGACAGGGGAGGGGACGGATCGTGTCGGACAGCACCGGGGGGACCGGGTTCGCCGAGCGGCTGCGGGAGTTGAAGAACCGCTCCGGGCACAGCTACGGCATGCTCGCCAAACGGCTCCACATGAGCACCTCGACGCTGCACCGCTACTGCAACGGGGAGGCCGTGCCGACGGATTACGCCCCGGTGGAGCGGATGGCGCGACTCTGCGGGGCGTCGCCCGAGGAACTCGTGGCGCTGCACCGGAGCTGGGTGCTGGCGGACGCGGGCCGGGGGAGGAAGGCGGCCGAGGACGCGGTGGGTGAACGGGCGGGGGGCGCGGAAGCGTCCGGGGGGACGGTGACCGAGGAAGCGGTGACCGAGGAAGCCGTGACGGAGGAAGGGGGTCCCACGCCGGCACCGGAGACGGCCACGGTTCCGGAGCCGGCCCCGGAACCGGCGCCGGTCGCGGAAGCCCCCGTTTCCCGACCCCGCTCCCGCCGCCCCGCCCTCGTCGCCGCCGTCACCGGGGCCGCCGTACTCGGCGCCGTGGCCCTCGCGTTCGGGCTGCCCGGCGGCGGGAGCCACGACCGGGACACGGCCTCCACCGGAGCCACCGCCTCCGCCTCCTCGGTCACCCGCGACCACGCGCCCGCGACCGGTACCGCTTCCCGAGGCAGCGGCTCACCCTCCCCCTCGGGCTCCGCCCGGCACCCCTCGCCCTCCGTGGGCTCCGGCAACGCCGAGGGACCCGACGCCGCCACGAGCGGACCACCGGGCGGGGTGAGCGCCGACGGCAAGGCGTCCACGGCCGTCCCCCTCGCGATCACCACCCACCCGTACTCCTGGGAGAGCCCCTGCTCCCAGCACTACCTGATCGACCGGCCGCCCACGGACGTGTCCCCGCCGCCCGTCGAGAACGACGCGCCCGCGTGGGTGGCCGTGCACCAGGCCGTCTCGGCGGACGAGCAGTTCGTCACGCTCACCGTGCAGGGCAGCGGCAAGCAGACCGTGGTGCTGGAGGGCATGTCGGTACGGATGGCGGGCAAGCGCTCGCCGCTCGCCTGGAACGACTACGCCATGGGCTACCCCGGCGTCGGCTGCGGCGGCGGGGTCCCCACCCACTCCTTCACCGTCGCCCTGGACGCCGTACGGCCGGCCGTCCAGCCGGTGGCCGGGCAGCGCGGCTTCCCGCTCAGCGTGAGCGAGTCGGACCCCGAGGTCTTCTACGTCACGGCGAACGCGTCGGCGTACGACGTCAGCTGGTACCTGGAGCTGTCCTGGTCCAGCGGCGGCCGGCACGGCACCCTGGAGATCGGTGACAAGGGCCGGCCCTTCCGCACCAGCGGCAGCAACGGGCGCCCCGCCTACGCCTTCCCGCTGGGCGGCGAGAAGTGGGCGCCCGCGCAGTAGTGACCGGCGGCCGCCGTGGTGACCGGCGGCCGTCCTCACCCGCGGGTCAGTCCCACCAGAAGAACCAGGTGGTCTCGCCGACCAGTTCCTTCGCGTAGGCGCGGAGGGTGTCCGCCCCCTGCGTGATGTTGTCCGGGCAGAACGCGAAGTGCTCCGCCGCCACCGCCTCGGCCTCGGCAAGGTCGGCCGGCGGGGCGGCCACGGACAGCAGCAGGGCGTCGAAGCCGAGCGCGACGACCCGTATGCCGAACCGGTCCTCCCAGGAGCGCAGGACCGCGCACAGCCGCGCCACGTCGTTCTCGTGGTTCAGCGAGCCGCTCCAGCCGATCGCGGCCGGGATGTCGGCGGAGCGGCGGGCGGGGACGAGGGCGAGGTGCGGGGAGGGGAAGACGGACTGGCCCTGGTCGGCGGTCAGTTCGTCGGCGGCGCGCGCGGCGCGGGTGCTGGGGTCGGCGCTGAGCTTCTTGGGCGGGGCGAGTCCGGGCCACTTTGGCCCGAACGGCTCCACGACGTACCCGAGTTCGTCGTCGGGGTCGGACTCCTCGTCGCCCTCCCAGTACTCGGCGAGTACCTCTTCCGGATCGTGGTCCCCCGGGTAGGAGACGTCGTCCGGCATCAACTCCCAGCGTTCCGGTCCGCCTTGGGAGCCACCGGTCTCCACCAGCACCGGCAGCAGCCCGGCGCGCGCGGCCGGGGCGCCGAGGGCGGTCCAGGTGCCGGGGCCGGCCGGTTTGTCCGCGAGCCAGAGCAGCGGCTCGTGATGCGGGCCGTTCTCGGTCGTGTCGAGCAGCCTGCCGGGCGGCAGTTGGAGCCCCAGGCTGCGGCCGCTGGGGTCGGTGGCCAGCCGGGGCAGCGGGTTGGGAAGAGTCGCCATGGAGGCGACTGTAGGGGGAGGGTCTGACAATGGCCCCTGGCCCCTGGCCCCTGGCCCCTGGCCCCTGGCCCCTGGCCCCTGGCACCGGCCGCGGTCGCCGCCGCGATGCGGGCGGCGACCGCGCACGGGCGCGAGACCCTTGCGGTCAGGCCAGGGCCGTGATGCAGAACGGGTGTCCGGCCGGGTCGAGGAGCACCGTCCAGCGCTTCTCGCCCGGCTGGAACCCCGGCTTGGTGGCGCCCAGTTCGAGGGCCCGCAGCTCGGCCGCCGCCAGGTCGTCCACGCCCAGCTCGATGTGAGCCTGCTTGCCCTGGGCGGGGTCCGGCCAGGTGGGCGGGCGGTAGTCGGCGACACGGGTGAAGCCGAGGCCGGGGACGCCCTCCGTGCCGAGCAGGATGAAGTCGTCGGTGGAGAAGAGGGTCCCGTGGCCCAGCAGCTCGCCATAGAAACGGGCGAGTTCGGCGGGGTCGGCGCAGTCGAAGGTGACGGCGGCGTAGCGGATCGCGGGAGTGGTCTGCGTGGTCATGAGGAGGACGGTACGACGTGACCAGGACAGGTACGGTCCTGGTTGTGCCGCTGTCGTCGAGAATCTCCGGGGGACATCCCCGTGCTAGCCACGTCCGCCCGCCTGCTGGGCCTGCTGAACCTCCTGTCCGCCCGCCCCTCGTGGACCTGTGCCGAACTGGCCCGGTCCCTGGAGGTCACCGACCGCACGGTCCGCCGGGACGTCGCCCGCCTGCGTGAACTCGGCTACTCCGTCGACTCCGAGGCGGGCCCCTGGGGCGGCTACCGGCTGCGTCCCGGATCCCGGGTGCCCCCGCTGATCCTGGACGACGAGGAGGCGCTGGCCGTCGCGGTCGGTCTCGGCGAGGCGGCCCTGAACCGCGCCCTGGGCAGCGACCAGGCCGCCCTGTCGGCCCTGCTGAAACTCCGTTCGGTGCTGCCGATCCGCATCGCGAAGCGCCTGGGCGAACTGGACGACGCCCTCGTGCTGCTCCCCGGGGCGCGCGGCTCGGGGGTCAGCCCCGGGTTGCTGCTGGAGCTGGCGGCCGTGTGCCGGCGGGCGGAACGGGCCCGGCTGTCGTACACGGACGCCGAGGGCAGGTCCACGGTCCGGGACATCGACCCGTACCGGCTGGTCCACACGGGCAGGCTCTGGTACCTCGTCGCGCGGGACGTGGCGCGCGGCCGGTGGCGCACCTTCCGCGCGGACCGAGTCGACCGCCTCCAGCCCACCGGCCGGCCCGCCGACCTCGGTGACCCCCCGGACCCGGCCCACCTGGTCTCCCGCAACATCGCGAACGGCCCCTACCCCCTGTCCGCCACCGTCCGCCTGCCCGTCCCCCTGGACCGGGCCCTCAGCCTGGTCCCCGCGACGGTCGGCACCCACCGCCCGGACGGCCCCGACGCGACCCTGGTCGACATCGGGGGCGCCGACGCGGACGGCCTGGCGCGCTATCTGCTGGGGCTGGGGACACCGCTGCGGGTCCTGGCACCGGACGTGGTGCGGGAGGCCCTGGTACGGCGGGCACGGGAACTGGCGGACGACAACGCCGGCGGCTCCGGTGCGGAGGCCGCCGGCGAACCGGTCACCGAGGCCCACCCGGGGCCCTAGCGGGATCAGAGCTTGTCGGGGGTCCTGATGCCCAGCAGGGACATGCCCCGGTGCAGGGTGCGGGCCGTGAGGTCGACCAGGAAGAGGCGGTTCTCGGTCCGGGCGGGGGTGTCGGCCTTCAGGACCGGGCACTGGTCGTAGAAGGTCGTCAGGTGCGAGGCCAGCTGGTAGAGGTAGGCGGCCAGCTTGTGCGGCTCGTAGGAGGCGGCCACGTCCAGGACCGTCTCGGCGAACTGGTCCAGGTGCAGGCCCAGCGCGCGCTCCGCCGGGGCCAGTTCCAGCTCCGGGTGGGCGGCGGGGCGGGCCTCGCCGGCCTTGCGGAGGATGGACTGGATACGGGCGTAGGCGTACTGGAGGTAGACGGACGTGTCGCCGTTCAGCGAGACCATCTGGTCCAGGTCGAACTTGTAGTCCCGCACCGCCGACGTCGACAGGTCCGCGTACTTGACCGCGCCGATGCCGACGTACCGGCCGTTCTCCTCGATCTCCCGCTCGGTCAGGCCCACCTTCTCGGCCTTGTCCCGGACCACGGCCGTGGCACGGTCGACCGCCTCGTCCAGCAGGTCCTGGAGCTTGACGGTCTCGCCGGCACGCGTCTTGAACGGCTTGCCGTCCTTGCCCAGCACCGTGCCGAAGGCCAGCTGGACCGCGGTCACGTCCTCGTTCAGCCAGCCGGCGCGGCGGGCCGTCTCGAAGACCATGCGGAAGTGCAGGGCCTGGCGGGCGTCCACCACGTACAGCAGGGTGTTCGCCTTGAGGTTGAAGACGCGGTCGCGGATGGCGGAGAGGTCGGTGGCCGCGTAGCCGTAGCCGCCGTCGGACTTCTGGACGATCAGCGGGACCGGGTTGCCCTCCGGGCCCTTGATGTCGTCGAAGAAGACGCAGAGCGCGCCCTCGGAGCGGACGGCGACGCCGGACTCCTCCAGGAGGCGGCAGGTCTCGGCCAGCATGTCGTTGTACCCGGACTCGCCGACGATGTCGGGGTCGCGGACCTCCATGTCCAGCTTCTCGAAGACGGAGAAGAAGTAGATCTTCGACTCGTCCACGAACTTCTGCCAGATGGCCAGCGTGTGCGGGTCGCCGGCCTGGAGGTCGACCACCCGGCGGCGGGCGCGGGTCTTGAACTCCTCGTCGGAGTCGAAGAGTTTGCGGGCCGTCTTGTAGAGGCGGTCCAGGTTGGACATGGCCTCCTCGCCGGAAGCCGCGGTGTCCTCGGCGGACGCCTTGTGGTCCAGCTCGTGCGGGTGCTCGTCCAGGTACTGGATGAGCATGCCGAACTGGGTGCCCCAGTCGCCGATGTGGTGGCGGCGGATCACGGTCTCGCCGGTGAACTCCAGCAGCTGGACGACCGAGTCGCCGATCACCGCGGAGCGCAGATGGCCGACGTGCATCTCCTTGGCCACGTTCGGCTGGGCGTAGTCGATCACCGTGGTGCCCGGGTGCGCGGCGTACGGCACCCCGAGGCGGCCGGTCCCGTCCGCGTAGCGCGCGGCGAGGTTCTCGGTGATCGCCCGGTCGGAGACGGTGATGTTGAGGAAGCCGGGGCCGGAGACCTCGACGTCCTGGATCACCGCACCGGTGGCCACCCGGGAGACGACCTGCGTGGCCAGCTCCCGCGGGTTCGACTTCGCCTTCTTGGCAAGGGCCAGGATCCCGTTGGCCTGGTAGTCGGCCCGGTCGCTTCGTCGCAGCAGCGGGTCCGCGCCGGCGGCCTCCGGCAGGGTGGCCGAGAGGGCGGACGCGAGCTGCTGCTGGACGGAGTCGCTGAGGGACGTGACCGAGGCCATAGGTGAGGTGCCGTTCTCCTCGTGGGGATGGATAGTCACGCCCAGTATTCCATGGGGGGCCAAGCGGATTTTCCGGTCCGCCGGTGAACGCGCGTCCCGGTGAGCGCGTCCCACGCGTTGAAAAGGCGTTTTCGCGGAAGTGGTCCCGCCTGGGACAATGGAGCGGCCAGCCGTGCGACCGCAGCGGCTGCCCGATGGAGAAAGAAGGACGTGCCGATCGTGGCTCAGAGCACCGAGACCACCGACTGGGTCTCCCGTTTCGCGGATGAGGTCATCGAGGAGTCGGAGCGCCGGGCCCCGGGCAAACCGGTCGTCGTCGCGTCCGGTCTCTCCCCCTCGGGCCCCATCCACCTGGGCAACCTGCGCGAGGTCATGACCCCGCACCTGGTCGCCGACGAGATCCGCCGTCGGGGGCACCAGGTCCGGCACCTGATCTCCTGGGACGACTACGACCGCTACCGCAAGGTCCCGGCGGGCATCGCGGGCGTGGACGAGTCCTGGGCCGAGCACATCGGCAAGCCGCTCACCTCGGTGCCGGCCCCGAAGGGCTCGGCGTACCCGAACTGGGCGGAGCACTTCAAGGCCGCGATGGTCCGGTCGCTGGCCGAGATGGGCGTCGAGTTCGACGGCATCAGCCAGACCGCGCAGTACACCTCGGGCGTCTACCGCGAGCAGGTCCTGCACGCGATGAAGCACCGCGGCGACATCGACGCGATCCTCGCGCAGTACCGCACCAGGCCCAAGGTCAAGAAGCAGCAGCAGAAGGCCGTGGACGAGGCCGAGCTGGAGGCCGAGGAGGGCTCCGGCGCGGCGGCCGAGGACGACGGCTCCGCCGGCGGCGCCGGGTACTTCCCGTACAAGCCGTACTGCGGCGGCTGCGCGAAGGACCTGACGACCGTCACCTCGTACGACGACGACACCACCGAGCTGTCGTACGTCTGCGGCGAGTGCGGGTTCAAGGAGACCGTCCGGCTGAGCGAGTTCAACCGCGGCAAGCTGGTCTGGAAGGTCGACTGGCCGATGCGCTGGGCCTACGAGGGCGTGGTCTTCGAGCCCAGCGGTGTCGACCACTCCTCCCCGGGGTCGTCCTTCCAGGTGGGCGGGCAGATCGTCGGCATCTTCGGCGGCGAGCAGCCCATCGGCCCGATGTACGCGTTCGTCGGCATCTCCGGCATGGCCAAGATGTCGTCCTCGCGCGGTGGCGTGCCCACCCCGGGCGACGCGCTGAAGATCATGGAGCCGCAGCTGTTGCGCTGGCTGTACGCCCGCCGCAGGCCCAACCAGTCCTTCAAGATCGCCTTCGACCAGGAGATCCAGCGGCTCTACGACGAGTGGGACAAGCTCGCCGCGAAGGTCGCCGACGGGTCCGCGCTGCCGGGTGACGTGGCCGCGTACACCCGCGCGGTCGGCACGGCCGCCGCCGAGCTGCCGAAGACGCCGCGTCCGCTGCCGTACCGCACGCTCGCGTCCGTCGCCGACATCACGGCCGGGCACGAGGACCAGGCCCTGCGCATCCTCTCCGAGCTGGACCCGCGGAGCCCGCTGTCCTCGCTGGACCAGGCCCGGCCGCGCTACGACAAGGCCGAGGCGTGGATCAACACGCACGTGCCCGCCGACCAGCGGACCATCGTGCGCGCGGAGCCGGACGCCGAACTGCTGAAGTCGCTGGACGAGGCGTCCCAGCGGTCCGTGCGGCTGCTGCTCGACGGCCTCGCCGAGCACTGGTCCCTGGACGGCCTGACGCACCTCGTCTACGGCGTGCCGAAGGTGCAGGCCGGCTTCTCGGCGGACGCGACGCCCAAGGAGCTGCCGCCGGAGATCAAGACCGCCCAGCGGATGTTCTTCGCGCTGCTGTACCAGCTGCTGGTGGGCCGCGACACCGGTCCCCGGCTGCCCACGCTGCTGCTCGCGGTGGGGCAGGAGCGGGTCCGGGCGCTGCTCGGGGAGTGACGCACGCGTGAGTGAGGGGCCCTCCCGCCGGAGGGCCCCTCACCCATGTATCAGGCGAGCAGATCCACCGGGACCGGTTCGTCGGTCCGGTCGTCGATCAAGGTGACCCGGACCGCCGGCCGGTCGGTGGTGTCCTTCGTCGCGCGCGGGTCCAGCGCGAACAGCACGGTGACCGGGCGTGCCGCGCCACCGGGCTCGTGCACCCCCGCGAACTGGAGGAAGCGCCAGCCGTCGGCCTCCCAGTGGTCGATCAGCCCGGAACGGACGACCGGCGCGGCGGCGACCCAGGCCAGTGAGCGCTCCAGCAGTTCGACGGAGGCGGCCACCGGCACCTCCTCGTCCCGGCCGGTGCCGAGCGGATGCCCGAAGACCCGCAGCCGGGTCCTGCGCAGCGGGACCAGCCACAGCTGGTCCAGGTCGCTGGAGAACGCGGCCAGGACGGCCGTGGCGACGACGAGGAGGGCGAGCGAGGCCACCGGATGCCGGGCGGCCTGGGTCCACCAGGCGGTCCGGGCCCCGGCGGCCGCGGCACCGCCCACCACGACCAGGCCCGCGCGGACGAAGGCCCGCCAGGTGATCGGCCCGTCGGCGCGGGCGGTGCAGCCGCAGGACGACTCCGGGGCGGTGGCGCGGGCGTACCCGAGGTAGCCGAGGAAGCCGGCGCCCAGGACGGCCGCGGCGATCCCGGGGAGGACGGTGGCCGGTGCGGCCAGCAGGCCCGCGGCCACGACGAGTTCCACCGCGCCGGTGACCCGCAGGGCCCGGGTGGCGCGGCGGCCGTCGTTCAGGACGCGGACCAGGACGGTGCCGGCCGCCTGCCCGGCGACCCGCCTCCCGAACGCCTTGCCCGCGCCGGTGGCGGCGAGCAGGACGCCGAGCAGCAGGGGCGCGAGGTCCGTGGTGAGCGATGCCATCGAAAGATCCCCCCGCCTCAGTGCCCGACGCTGATGCGGGCGATGTCCACGCTGTCGTCCGCGGGCCGCCAGGCGCCGAGCACCTGGGCGTGGTGCCCGATCTTGAGCTGGGAGAGGTCGGAGGTGAGCGCGCCGCCGCGGAAGGACGCGGTGGTGCGCTTCGCCACGATGCGGCCGACCAGGGTGTTGCGGCCGTGGCTCAGGTGCAGCCGGGAGCGCTCGATGCCGCGGACGGTGACGTAGAGGTTGACGATGTTCACCCAGACCGCGTCGGCGGCCACGCTGCCGTCGGGCATCTCGACGCCCCGCGCGTACAGGCCGTCGCCGGTCTCGACGGCCTCGGCGGTGACGGTCTCCAGCTTCCAGACGCTGGTGGCGTTGGTGAGCCGGACGAGCCGGTGCGTGCCGTCGGACTCGACGACGTCGAGGGTGCTGCCCTTGATCCGGCTGACGCGGCCGTCGACGAACGACGACCGGGACACCGCCGGGTCCAGGGAGGGCATGGGGGCGGCGAAGGCGGCGTCCGCGTCCAGGCCGCCGAGCGCGGAGGCGCCCACGATGGTGGCGCCGCCGAGGGCGGCGCTGGTCAGGACGGAGCGGCGGTCGATGCCGTGGCGTCCGGTCATGGCGGGTTCCTCCTCACTCGTAGATGTAGACGGGAAGCAGGCCGGAGCTGAGGCTGCCGATGGCCGAGAAGGCCGCCGGGGTCAGGTCGATGACCCGGTGGGTGCGGCACGCGCCGTTGCAGCAGGTCTGCTCGCCGCACCACATCTGGGTGTTGGGGCCGCAGTCGGCGAGGGTGACGCAGACGGCGGCGCCGGAGCACTGGTGCTTGACCTTCACGACCGAACCGCAGCCGCGTCTGGGCATGTTCTCGCCGCAGGCCGCCGGGTCGGTGACGCTCCAGCAGGCCGCCGTCAGGTTGGGCCAGGCGGCCATGTTCTTGCCGGACTGGCAGGTGCCGCAGGCGCCGGTGCCGGTGCTGCCGCAGGGGCCCCAGGAACTGCCGCAGCAGAACCAGGAGGTCTCGCCCGCCCACAGGCTGGTGGATCCGCAAGCCATTGCTGTTTCCCTTCGTCGAACGGTGCGAATTGACCGGTGCATGACAAAAGAGAGGCGAAAGTACTGTGCGGGAAGGTGCGTTGGCGCAAGCCATGATGCTCGCTGCTACGCGCGTTGGCCAGGGGGTGTGCCGTGACGGGTGGGGTTTCGTGGGCCGCTCCGGGGAACGGCCCACGGGGCGTCAGGCGATGTGGTCCTCCTCCAGCTCCGCCGAGTGGCGCTGCTGGAAGCGGGTGGCGAGGGACTTCAGCTCGGTGGGGCTGAGCTGGGTGCCGTACGTCGCCTGGATGTTCTCGCCCAGGATGTGGGCCGTGGGGTAACTGCCGTCTATCGACTGCCGGAACACCTGGTAGAAGGCGTCCTCGTCCGGTTCGGCGGCGGGGGTGCCGCCGCCCCCGCCCAGTTCGCGGGTGCGGTTGGGGCCGACCGGGATGGGGAAGCTGCCGGTCTCCTCGGGGGAGGGCTGCTGGAACCGCTCCGGGGGCTGGCCCTCGTACCAGTCCTCGTACTGCTCCTCCGGGTAGTACTGGGGATCCGGCGGCGGCTCGAAGGCGGGGTCGTACCCACCGTGGTACTCGACCTCCCGCGGCGACTGGAACCAGGGGCTCTGCTCGTCCTGCGGAGGGACCTCGGGGCTCTGGGGGGCCTGGGGGCTCTCGGGGTCCTGAGGCCGCTGGGCGGGCTGGGGCGCGGATGCCGGCGCGGCCTTCGCGGGGGCTCCGGCCCGCACGGCGGCCGTGGCGCCCGGGGCCGCGCCGGGGGCGGGAGCCGCGGCGGTCGCCGGGTCCGCGGCGGCGGTGACCGGAGCGGCGGCCGGGTCCGTGGTGGTGGCCGGCGCCGCGGTGCCTTTGCCCGCGACCGGTATCGCGCCCGCCGTCGCCGCCGCTCCCGCGGTCAGTTCCGGCGTCGGAGCCTTCGGGGCCGTCGGCGCCAGGAGTACCGGCTCGATCCCCGCCGCCAGCAGGCCCGAGGGGGCCGTCTCGGCGAGCGGGACGCCGTAGCGCGCCAGGCGCAGCGGCATCAGGGACTCCACCGGGGCCTTGCGCCGCCAGGCGCGGCCGAAGCGGGAGCGCAGGCGGGCCTGGTAGACGAGGCGCTCCTGCTCCAGCTTGATGACCTGCTCGTAGGAGCGCAGCTCCCAGAGCTTCATCCGGCGCCACAGCAGGAACGTGGGCAGCGGGGAGAGCAGCCAGCGGGTGAGCCGGACGCCCTCCATGTGCTTGTCGGCCGTGATGTCCGCGATCCGGCCGATGGCGTGCCGGGCCGCCTCGACGGCGACGACGAACAGGATCGGGATCACCGCGTGCATGCCGACGCCGAGCGGGTCGGGCCACGCGGTCGCGCCGTTGAAGGCGATCGTCGCCGCCGTCAGCAGCCAGGCGGCCTGGCGCAGCAGCGGGAAGGGGATGCGGATCCAGGTCAGCAGCAGGTCCAGGGCCAGCAGGACGCAGATGCCCGCGTCGATGCCGACCGGGAACACGTAGGCGAAGTTCCCGAAGCCCTTCTTCAGGGCCAGCTCACGGACGGCCGCGTACGAACCGGCGAAGCCGATCCCCGCGATGATCAGGGCGCCGCCCACGACCACGCCGATGAGTGTCCGGTGCATCCGAGTCAGCTGCGGTGGCGCGGCCACTCGTACTCCCCTCCCGTTGCCTGTTGTTGCGCGCAACAGGGTGGCACACGTATGCGGCGCACGCGCCGCCGGTCGGCGTAAGCCCGTTCGGTCAGCTCTTCTTGGCGGACGCGGACGACGAGGGGCTGCCGGTCGGCTTCGTGGACGGGTCGGCGGACGAACTCCCGGACCCGCCCGCGCTGTTGGCGGAGGAAACCGAGCTCACGGCCTCCTTGAGGGCCTTCTCCGCGGACTTGGCGAGGCCATCGGCGTCGGGGGTCTTGTCGCCCGCGAGACCGGCGCCGTTGTAGTCGAGGGTGACCACGACGTTCTCGACCCGTGCCACGAGGGTCTCCTGCTTGAAGAGGCCCTCCTTCTTGCTCAGGTCGTAGCGCACGGACGTCGCCTCGTCGCCGGTGCCGGACACCGGGACGACCTTGGTGTTCTTGGCGCCGCCCACCGACCGGGCGTCCTTGACCTGGTTGGTGAAGTACGTGTGCGCCTGGGTGTTGCCCGAGCCGCGGGCGGCGTCGGAGTCGAAGCGCAGCAGGGAGACGTTCAGCCAGCGGAACTGGGAGCCCTTGACACCGTTGTTGCTCAGGCTGCTCCAGGAGCAGGAGGCACGGGAGGACGGGTCGTCCGAACCGCCCTTCTTGCCCGACTTGCCGGCCTTCGGCACCATGTCGCCCAGCGTCTTGGACGACAGCGCCTTGCACGCGTTCGGCAGCGTCTTGTACGCCGCCGGCGCCGGCGTCGGGGAGGAACTGGCGGACGGCGACGCGCTGTCGCCCGCCGGCTTGGAGGCGCTGGTGCCGTCGCTCTTGGGCTTGGAATCGCCGGAGTCCGAGGAGCAGGCCGCGGTGATCAGTACCGCGGGGACCGCTGCCGCGCAGACAAGGGCACGGCGCAGACGCCTGTTTCGCTGTTCCAGCCGGGCACGGTCGTCTCGCTTGACTCGCTGCATGGTTCCTTCACTCATGACGCTCGGTGTTCGTGCGGGTTCCTGCGGGGCCCCACCGTACGCGGTGAAGGAGCTGTGCGGTTTCCGTCCGGGATCTTTGCGCGCAGGGGCGCGAGGGGCCGCGGGGTGGATCAGCTGCCCAGCGCGTCGTCCAGCTTGGCGGCCAGATTCCGGGCCCTGTCCTGCATTTCCTTGCTGTCGGGCGCGGCGCCGGCGGCCATCGGCTGCTCCTCGTACTGGATGGTGACGACGACATTGGACGTGCGGAACACCACAGTCACCGTCCGCTGTGCGGCCGTCGAGCCGGACGAGCCGAGCTTGTCGTCCAGGTACGCCTCGTCACCGAGGTCGGAGAGGGTGCGCGGCTGGAGTTCGGGGGCCATGGCACCCGAGGGCGAGTCCGAGGCGGAGGGGGCGGAGGGGGCGGAGGGGGTGCCGCTCGCGGAGCCGCTGGGCGACGGGGAAGCCGAGGGGGAGGCGTCGGAACTGCCGCTCGGGGTGCTCGCCGACGGGCTGTCGCTCGCCGCGGGGAGACCGGCGGCCGACTCCTTCTGCTCGAACAGGTCCCGCGCCTGGTCGTCGTCGCTGACCGTGTTGTCGTACGACACCACGCGCTCCAGGTCGACCGAGAGGCGGTCGGTGGAGCCGGCGGAGGGGACCTTCCAGCGGCAGCCGACCTTGCGGTCGGTGTCGTAGGTCAGCTCGGCCTCGCCCTGGTACGCCTTGTCCCGCTGGTCGGGGTCGGCGATCTGCCGGATGCCCGGCAGCAGCGCGTCGAGGGTGCCGTGGCTCACCGCGCCGCAGGGCTCGGGCAGGGTGCGGTAGCGGCCGGGCTGGGCCGCGACGGTGGCGGTGCCGGCGTCGCCGGGGTTGGCGTCGTCCGCCGCGCCGCCGCCCGAGCCGCCGGAGCAGCCCGCGAGCAGCGCCGCGAGCAGGGCGGCGGTGCCGGTTACGTACGCCTTCCGCTGCACGGGCGGGCTCCTTCCGACGGCTGCGCTCCGGTGGATGCGCGCGATGGTCGCCTCAGTGTCCCCGCCTGGTTATTCGCTTGCCGCGGCGGGGGCTGGCCTGGAGACAATGTGTATCGCACGCGCCGCCGTGGATGCCGGTCCGCGGTCCTCTTTCGACGCGCTTGGCGCTGCTTTTCCTTTTTGATGCTTTTAAGCCTTTTGTTGTCGTTTCTTGTTGTCGAGTCCGGGGGGACGAGGAAGTCATGTCGTACGTGGAGATGCCGGGCGCCCGGATACCGATCCGGATGTGGGCCGACCCGGCGACGGTCGAGGACGGCGCCCTGCGCCAGCTCCAGAACGTCGCGACGCTGCCGTGGATCAAGGGCCTGGCCGTGATGCCGGACGTGCACTACGGCAAGGGCGCCACGGTCGGCTCGGTGATCGCGATGCGCGGCGCCGTGTGCCCGGCCGCGGTCGGGGTGGACATCGGCTGCGGGATGTCCGCGGTGAAGACCTCGCTGACCGCGAACGATCTGCCGGGCGACCTGTCCCGGCTGCGCTCCAGGATCGAGCAGGCGATCCCGGTGGGCCGCGGCATGCATGACGACCCGGTCGAGCCGGGCGGCTTCCACGGGCTCGCCACCAGCGGCTGGGACGAGTTCTGGGGGCGCTTCGAGGGGGTGGCCGAGGCGGTCCACTTCCGCCAGGGGCGTGCCACCAAGCAGATGGGCACGCTCGGCAGCGGGAACCACTTCGTGGAGGTCTGCACCGACACCACCGGCGCGGTCTGGCTGATGCTCCACTCCGGCTCCCGCAACATCGGCAAGGAACTGGCGGAGCACCACATCGGCGTGGCCCAGAAGCTCCCGCACAACCAGGGCCTGGTCGACCGCGACCTCGCGGTCTTCGTCGCGGACACCCCGCAGATGGCGGCGTACCGCAACGACCTGTTCTGGGCGCAGGAGTACGCCAAGTACAACCGCACCCTGATGATGGCGCTGCTGAAGGACGTGATCCGCAAGGAGTTCAAGAAGGCCAAGCCGCTCTTCGAGCCGGAGATCTCCTGCCACCACAACTACGTGGCGGAGGAGCGGTACGACGGGATGGACCTGCTGGTCACCCGCAAGGGCGCGATCCGGGCCGGCTCCGGCGACCTCGGCATCATCCCGGGCTCCATGGGCACGGGCTCGTACATCGTGAAGGGCCTGGGCAACGACAGCTCCTTCAACTCCGCCTCGCACGGCGCGGGCCGGCGCATGAGCCGAGGCGCGGCCAAGCGACGCTACACCGCCAAGGACCTGGAGGAGCAGACGCGGGGCGTGGAGTGCCGCAAGGACTCCGGTGTGGTGGACGAGATCCCGGGCGCCTACAAGTCCATCGACCAGGTCATCGACCAGCAGCGGGACCTGGTGGAGGTCGTGGCGAAGCTGAAGCAGGTCGTCTGCGTGAAGGGCTGAGGCCCGCGCGACCGCGAAGGGGGGGCCGGAACCATACCGGCCCCCCTTCGCCGTCCTCAGGGTGCGGGCAGGCGGGCCTGCGCCACCACCGCGCGCCTACTTGCCGTGCCGCACCGCGTAGATCATGACGAACGCCACGAGGTGGATGCCGAAGAGGAAGTAGGCGAGGAAGTACCAGACCTTGCGCTCGTCCCTCGTCTCCCGGGCGAGGCGGCGCCTGTCGAACTCCTCGCCGGGGGTCGGCGCGGAGGGAGCGCCCGCGGTGTCCTCGGCCATCACAGTTCCCGGTGGACCTTCACGTTGGACGCCTGGGCGCGCGGGCGGACGACCAGGAGGTCGATGTTGACGTGGCTGGGCCGGGTCACCGCCCACGTGATCGTCTCCGCCACGTCGTCCGCGGTCAGCGGCTCGGCCACGCCCGCGTAGACCTTCTCCGCCCTCTCCGCGTCGCCGCCGAAGCGGGTCAGCGCGAACTCCTCGGTCCTGACCATGCCGGGCGCGACCTCCACGACGCGCACCGGGCTGCCGACGATCTCCAGCCGGAGGGTCTCGGCGAGCACATGGGCGCCGTGCTTGGCGGCGACGTAGCCCGCGCCGCCCTCGTAGGTGGCGTGTCCGGCGGTGGAGGAGACCACGACCACGACGCCGTCGCCGCTCGCCTCCAGCTTGGGCAGCAGGGCCTGGGTGAGGTTCAGGGTGCCGATGACGTTCGTCTCGTACATCGTGCGCCAGTCGGCCGGGTCGCCGGTGGCCACCGGGTCGGCGCCGAGCGCGCCGCCCGCGTTGTTCACCAGGACGCCGATGGTCTTGAAGGCCGTCGCGAACTCGTCCACGGCCGCGCGGTCCGTCACGTCCAGCGGGTACGCCGTCGCCGCGTGACCGGCCGCGTTGATCTCCTCCGCCAGGGCCTCGATGCGGTCCTTGCGGCGGGCGGTGAGCACCACGCGGTAGCCGGCGGCGGCGAGCTGCCGGGCCGTCGAAGCGCCGATGCCGCTGCTCGCACCCGTGACGACGGCGATGCGGGAGGCGGCGGACGGGGCGGACGTGGCCATGGGCGGCTCCTCGGGTGTGTCGGTGCTCCGTCCAATGTAAGCGAGGCTCAGCCGCCGTTCCTCGGGGCCCACACGATCAGCGCCATTCCGCCGAGGCAGACGAGCGCCCCGGTGATGTCCCAGCGGTCCGGCCGGTAACCGTCCGCGACCGCGCCCCACAGGATCGACCCGGCCACGAAGATCCCGCCGTACGCCGCGAGGACGCGCCCGAAGTGCGCGTCCGGCTGGAAGGTCGCGACGAACCCGTACGCCCCGAGGGCGATCACCCCACCGGCGGCCCACAGCCACCCCCGGTGCTCCCGCACCCCCTGCCAGACCAGCCAGGCCCCACCGATCTCGAGGATCGCGGCGAGGACGAAGAGGGTGGCGGAACGGAGGATCGTCATGCCGGCAGCTTGGCACGGCGGGGCGTACCGGGGCCCCGCGGCCGGCGGCGGGAGGGACCCGGGGAGCGCGTGGTCCGGACAGGCGGCGGCGCCGGAACAGCGGCGCCGGAATATCCGGGCGCGGGGTACCGTTGGGCGATGTAGTTGAATGGTCAACCAATTGAAGGGTGAGCGGCCATGCAGTTCGGGATCTTCACGGTCGGTGATGTGACGCCGGACCCCACCACGGGGCGCACGCCGACCGAGCGGGAGCGGATCAAGGCCATGGTCGCCATCGCGCTGAAGGCCGAGGAGGTCGGTCTTGACGTCTTCGCGACCGGTGAGCACCACAACCCGCCGTTCGTGCCGTCGTCCCCGACCACGATGCTCGGGTACATAGCCGCGCGGACCGAGAAGCTGATCCTCTCCACGTCCACCACGCTGATCACCACCAACGACCCGGTGAAGATCGCGGAGGACTTCGCGATGCTCCAGCACCTGGCCGACGGCCGCGTCGACCTGATGACGGGCCGCGGCAACACCGGCCCGGTCTACCCCTGGTTCGGCAAGGACATCCGTCGGGGCATCGACCTCGCCATCGAGAACTACGCCCTGCTGCGCAGGCTGTGGCGCGAGGACGTCGTCGACTGGGAGGGCGAGTTCCGCACCCCGCTCCAGGGCTTCACCTCCACCCCGAGGCCGCTGGACGGCGTGGCGCCGTTCGTCTGGCACGGCTCCATCCGCTCCCCGGAGATCGCCGAGCAGGCCGCCTTCTACGGCGACGGCTTCTTCCACAACAACATCTTCTGGCCTGCCGAGCACACCAGGCGGATGGTCGGCCTGTACCGGGCGCGCTACGCCCACCACGGGCACGGCACCCCCGAACAGGCGATCGTCGGCCTCGGCGGCCAGGCGTTCATGCGCCGGAACTCGCAGGACGCGGTGCGCGAGTTCCGGCCGTACTTCGACAACGCCCCGGTGTACGGCCACGGCCCCTCACTGGAGGACTTCACCGAGCAGACCCCGTTGACGGTGGGCTCCCCGCAGCAGGTCATCGAGCGGACCCTGGCGTTCCGCGAGACCGTCGGCGACTACCAGCGCCAGCTGTTCCTGATGGACCACGCCGGGCTGCCGCTGAAGACCGTCCTGGAACAGCTGGACCTGCTGGGCGAGGAGGTCGTGCCGGTGCTGCGCGAGGAGTTCGCGAAGGGGCGCCCGGCGGAGGTGCCGCAGGCGCCGACGCACGCGTCCTTGCTGGCCGGGAAGGAAGAGGGCGACAAGCGCGAGAAGCAGGAGAGTGCCGTATGAAGCTCGTCGTCGTGTCCGCGGGACTGAGCGTCCCCTCGTCCACCCGGCTGCTGGCCGACCGGCTCGCGGCGGCGGTGGCGGACCGGACGCCCGTGGACACCGAGGTGATCGAGCTGCGCGGCCTCGCCGCCGCGCAGGACGCGGTGACCGGGGCCGACGGGCTGATCGTCGGCACGCCGGTGTTCAGCGCCTCGTACAGCGGGCTGTTCAAGTCCTTCTTCGACGTGCTCGACAGGGACGCGCTGGCCGGCAAGCCGGTGCTGATCGCCGCGACCGGGGGCACCGCGCGGCACTCCCTGGTCCTCGACCACGCCCTGCGCCCCCTCTTCTCCCACCTGCGGGCCGTCGTCGCGCCGACCGGTGTCTACGCGGCCGCGGAGGACTGGGGCGCGCGGGGACTGCCGGAGCGGATCGAGCGGGCGGCGCGGGAGCTGGCCGCGCTGATGCCGGAGGCGGAGCGGGGGGTGGAGGCGCGCGCCGTCCCCTTCGCCGGGCGGCCGGCCGCGCTGCGAGCGACCTGAGGGGGGCGCGGAGCCGCGTTCCGCGCGCGGCTCCCGGCGCGTGACCGGTCATGACGTGGCCGCACCCGACGCCGGACCGCGCCGAACGCTCCGCCCGCCCCGTTCGGTGAGAGGACGGTAGGTGACCCGCGCCGGTTGCCCGCCCGACGGTGAGAGCGCGGTAAAAAGCGTGATCGTAGGCCCAACCAGCCCCGCCGAACCGCCGCGGGCCTTGGCAGACTGGTTCCGTGCCCCAGACTGTGCTGCTCGCCGAAGACGACCGTGCCATCCGCCACGCCCTCGAACGTGCCCTGACGCTGGAAGGGTACGAGGTGACGGCGGTGGCCGACGGCGTCGAGGCGCTCGCACAGGCCCACAGGACGCCGCCGGACGTCCTCCTGCTCGACGTGATGATGCCGGGTATCGACGGCCTCCAGGTCTGCCGCGTGCTGCGCGCCGAGGGCGACCGCACCCCGATCCTCATGCTCACCGCCCTGGTGGAGACCGCCGACCGCATCGCGGGCCTGGACGCCGGCGCGGACGACTACGTGGTCAAGCCCTTCGACGTCGAGGAGGTCTTCGCCCGGCTGCGCGCCCTGCTGCGCCGCACCACCCCGGTCCCCGCGGGGCCGGCCGGCGGCGACGGCGGCGGCGGTGGCCGGGGCGAGCCCCAGCTCTCCGACCGGCAGGTAGAGGCCGCCGGCATCCGCATGGACCTCCAGGCCCGCCGGGCCTGGCGCGGCAAGCGGGAGCTGGAGCTGACCCGCACCGAGTTCGAGCTGCTGGAACTGCTGGTGCGCAACGCCGGAATCGTCCTCGACCACTCCACGATCTACGACCGCATCTGGGGCTACGACTTCGGCCCCGGCTCCAAGAACCTCGCCGTCTACGTCGGCTATCTGCGCCGCAAGCTGGACGAGCCCGGCGCCCCGCAGCTGATCCACACGGTGCGCGGCGTGGGTTACGTGCTGCGGGAGGACTGAGTGGGCCGCCTGCGTCGGATGCTCGCTCGGCGCCGGCCCAAGCTGGTCTCCCTGCGCACCACCTTCGCCATCTCCTTCGCCGCCGTGACCGCGGCCGTCGCCATCCTCGTCGGCATCGTGTCGTACGGCTCGGCGGCCCGGCTGGTCCGTGTCGACCAGCAGTCGGTGTTCAGCCAGGTCGTGCAGGACGTACGGGACGAGGTGCGGCAGCACAGGATGCTGCCGGAGGACTTCTCCTCCTCCCGGCCGGGCCACGACCTGGTCCGGCCCGCCCGTACCGATGTGCAGGTGCTCGGCGCGCAGGGCCAGATCGTCGACCACGGCGACCCGTCGCTGCCCGTCACCTCGCACGACAGGTCGATGGCGCTCACGCGGACGGCCGGCAAGGCGGTCGAGCACAAGGACGTCCAGGTCGGCGACGACCTCTACCGCATCGCCACCGTCTCGCTCGGTGACGGGCGGGGCGCGGTGCAGGTGGCGCAGGAGTTCAGCGACACCGAGGACCTGCTGCGCACCCTGCAGCAGCGGACGCTGATCCTGATGGCGGCCGTGGTGGTCGCCGCCGGGCTGTTCGGCTGGTGGCTGGCCCGCCGGATCACCCGGCGCCTGGTGGTGCTCACCAACGCAGCCGAGGACGTCGCCCGCACCCGGCGCCTCGGCATCGAGGTCCCGGTGGCCGGGCTCGACGAGGTGGGGCGGCTCGGGCGGGCCTTCGACCGGATGCTGGGGCGGCTCGCGCAGTCGGAGGAGGACCAGCGGCGCCTCGTCCAGGACGCGGGGCACGAACTGCGGACGCCGCTCACCTCGCTCCGTACGAACATCTCCCTCCTGCGCCGCATCGACGAGCTGCCCCCGGCGACCCGGGACGACCTCGTCGCCGACCTCACCCAGGAGGCGCGCGAACTGACCGACCTCGTGAACGAGCTGGTCGACCTCGCCGCCGGGCAGTCCGACACCGAGCCGCCGCAGCGGGTGGATCTCGCCGACATCGCGGAGGACGTGGTGGGGCTGGCGGCGCGGCGCACCGGCCGGCGGATCGTGCTGCGCGTGAGCGGCGACACGACGACCGACGGACGGCCGGGGATGCTCCAGCGGGCCATGTCCAACCTGGTCGAGAACGCGGCCAAGTTCGACCGCGCGGGCCAGGCGCCGATCGAGGTCCACGTCATGGGCCCGGCCCGGCCCGGAACCGTCCGCGTCGAGGTCCTGGACCGGGGGCCCGGCATCGCCGAGGGCGACCTGATCCGCATCTTCGACCGCTTCTACCGGGCCGCCGACGCGCGCTCCCTGCCGGGGTCGGGGCTCGGGCTGTCCATCGTCCGGGAGGTGGCGATGGCGCACGGGGGAGCGCCGTTCGCGTATCGCCGGGAGGGCGGGGGCGCGGTGATCGGGTTCACCGTGGGCGGCGGTTAGGCCCGGCCGCACCCGGCCGGGCCTGCCCTCCCTCGCGTCCCCGCTACGACCGCTCCCCGATCACCGGCAGCGTGAGGAACCCTTCCGCCCGCGCGCTCGCCAGGCCGATCCGCGGGATGTCGCTGGACTTGGCGAAGAGCAGGAACCGGGGTTCCCACACCGGCCGGTACTTCGCGTTCGCGCGGTACAGGGACTCGATCTGCCACCAGCGCGAGAAGAAGGTGAGGACCGAGCGCCACAGCCGCAGCACCGGGCCCGCGCCGAGCCGGGCGCCGCGTTCGAAGACCGAGCGGAACATGGCGAAGTTCAGCGAGACCCGCTGCACGCCCAAGTCGCCCGCGTGCAGCAGGAGCTCGACGACCATGTACTCCATCAGGCCGTTCTCGCAGTCGCGGTCGCGGCGCATCAGGTCCAGGGAGAGGCCACGCTCGCCCCAGGGCACGAAGCTGAGCAGGGCGCGCGGCTGGTCGTCGCCGTCGCGGCACTCCAGCATCACGCAGCGGCCGTCCCCCGGGTCGCCGAGGCGGCCGAGGGCCATGGAGAAGCCGCGTTCGGTGGCGCCGTCGCGCCAGTGGTCGGCGCGGTCGATGAGGTGGGCCATCTCCTCGGCAGGGATGTCCTCGTGGCGCCGGATGCGCACGGTGTAACCGGCCCGCTTGACCCGGTTGTGGGCCTGCCGGACCACCCGCATCGGGCGCCCTTCGAGGGTGAAGTCGGCGATGTCCACGATCGCCTCGTCACCGAGTTCGAGGGCGTCCAGACCGTGCCGCGCGTAGACGGTGCCGGCCTCCTCGCTCGCGCCCATGACCGCGGGGATCCAGGCGTGCCGGCGGGCCTCGGCGAGCCAGGCGTCGATGGCGCCGGGCCACGCCTCGGGGTCGCCGATCGGGTCGCCGGAGGCGAGGGAGACGGCGCCGACGACGCGGTAGGTGATCGCGGCCTTGCCGCTGGGGGAGAAGACGGCGGCCTTGTCGCGGCGCAGCGCGAAGTAGCCGAGGGAGTCGCGGGCCCCGTGCTTGTCGAGCAGGGCGCGCAGCCGCTCCTCGTCGGCGGCGGTGAGCAGTTGCTTGCCGCGCGGGGAGCGGAAGCAGGCGTAGAGGACGAGGCAGAAGGCCACGGCGAGCGATACGTTGACCGTGATGTCGGTCCAGCGGGGCGCGTGCACATGCTCGATGCGGTCGGCGAACATGCCGACGCTGATGCCGCGCAGGTAGGTGTAGACGATCTCGTCGGTGAGGCCGGCGCCGGGAAGCCTGTTGGTGGCGTGCACCAGCAGGGTGCCGAGGCCGCCGGTGGCCAGCAGCCCGCCCGCGCCGACGGCAAGCGCCAGCTTCGGGTTGGAGGGGTCGCCGACCGCGTTGAACTCGCGCCTGCCGATCAGCAGGGCGGCCACGAACAGACCGGTCAGGCCGGCCGAGACCCAGTTGAAGACGTGGTCGGCGTACCGGTCCTGCGTGACGAGCCCGACGACGTACACCGCGAGGAGCGGTCCGGCGAGCGCGATGTTGGTCAGCCAGGCGGCGCGCTTGCGGCGCCGCATCACCAGCATCAGGAAGATCGCGAGCGCGGCCGAGACGAGGCCGCCGGTGGCCAGGTACGGCGTGAAGAACGCGCCGACGTGATGCGGATGCTGCTGGTTGAAGAGCTTGCTGGTGTTGTGCTCGTGGACCTCCTCGCGGAACGGCAGGGAGAGGACCGCGAGGACGTTGAGCACGGCGATCAGCCGCAGGTACCACACCGTGACCGAGGCAGCGGCGGCGCGCAGCCGGGGGCCGGGCGTGATCGGCGGGAACTCGCGGCGCGGGGCACGCTCGGAGGGGGCGTGCGCGGAGGGGACGGTCGACTGCGGAGCAGGCATGGTGACTGGTCACCTTGGGGAAGGGGGACGGGGCCTACGGGCGCGACCCTACAACTTGTAGGGAACAATGCGCCGGTCTGTCTATCGGGACAGGAGCGTACCGGGCCCGCTTCTTACCTGGTCCTTTCCGTACCGCGCCGGGCGGAGGCCAGCATCCAGGCCAGGTTCCCCGCCGCGGCCCCGGCGGCCACCACCGCGACGATCACCCCGCCGGTGGCGAGGCCGTCGCTGAACAGGTGCGGGCGCCGGTCGAGGCTGTGCAGCCCGAAGCCGCACAGCTCGTACACGCCGACGGCGGCGACGAAAAGGCTGACGACGAGTACGGCGAGGGTCGGCGCGAGGCTGCGCGCGCAGACCTCGCCACCGGGCACCGTCTCCGTGTCCTGCATGGATCCCCCGTTGACGTGGTGGAACAGGTGTATGAACGGCCGCGCGGCCCCGGCCGGTCGGGAACCTACAATACGTAGGGTCTCTGGGGGCCGACGCCACGCCTGTCCGCGCGAGTGCGGACATGCAAGACATTACGGGCCTCGTCGACGACGTCCGGCCAAGACCGCGGACGGGGCCGTTCCATGATGGCGGAGGACGCGAACGCTGCGGTGCGTGGCGCGCGGGCGGCCGGCGGCCCGGCCGCCGCCCCCTCAGCTCACCCTCGTACCGTCGCCGGCCCGCTGTCCGGGCAGCCGCGGTTCGCCGCGGAAGACCTGGCGGGTGTGCCAGTCGCGGTGGGCGTCCGCGACCGGACGTATGCCGGGCCGGGGGCCGATCACGCGGTGGCCCGCGAGGGCGGTGACATGGTCGCGGGCCGCGGGACTGTGGCCGGCGAACCGCTGCGAGACCAGGATGCGCCGGCCGTCCCCGATGCCGAGGACGCCCCGGTCGAACAGCTTGTGGTGCAGCGAGCACAGGCACAGCCCGTTCTCGACCTCGTCGGGGCCGTCGAAGGCCCACCAGCGCACATGGGCCGCCTCCAGCCCGACCGGCATCGCGCCGATCCGGCCGTCGTAGCCGCAGAACGCGCACCGGTACTCGTAGGCGGTCAGCACCAGTTCCCGCATCCGCGGGTCCCGCCGTCTGCGCGCCGCCGGAGGCAGCCCGGTCCGGGCCCACTCCGGCTCCAGGCCCACCGCCTCGCACAACTCGCCGTGCAGGGAGGGCGGGAAGTGCAGGTCGAGCAGCAACCGCGTGATCCTGCCGAGGAGTCGCGGGTCACGCCGCAGCGCGGCGCGCAGGTCCGGCGCGAGCCGCCCGGTGGCACCCGTCTCCCGCAGGTCCCGCACCCCGCTCCCCGGGCTGCCGGCCCCCCGGTCGGTGCGTACCTCCCACACACCGTCGGCGGTGAGGTGGTGGAAGGGGTACGCGGGCGTCGTCCGGTTCGGCGGGCCGTACTCGGTCAGCAGCCGCTGGAGGTCCGCCTCCACCGCCGTGTACCGCAGCCCGCCCTCGGCGTCCTGCTGGAACCGGCCGAGCGCGTACAGCAGCAACAGCGGCTTGTGCGGGGCCCGCACCCCGCCCCTGGCCCACTGCCTGAGCTTGCCGACCTGCTCCAACCAGTCCATGCGGCCCGATCGTAGACGGCCCGTGCCGGATGCTCCCGGCGGCTCAGCCGGGCGAGAACCAGGCCATGCCCGCCAGCAGCGCCAGCACGAAGAGGCTGGTGCCGCCGAGCACGGCCAGCACGCGGGAACGGCGGACCAGTGGCAGGCGCGGGCGGCGGTTCGCGGCCCGGTGCACGCTCGTCTGCCACTCGGTGTCCCCCGCGGGGGTGAAGGCGCCGCCGGAGCGCGTCGGGGGAGCGGGGGCGCGGCGTGCGGGGGCGGTCGGCCTCGCGGCGCGGGCCGGCGACTGCTTCGAGCGGCCGTGGCCCTGCGCGAGCGGCATCGGCTCCGGTGCGCCGCGCCAGGAGCCGCGCCCGAACCAGTCCGCGACCTCCTGGGCCGTGGGCCGGCTCTCGGGCTCCTTGGCCAGCAGGCCGAGCAGATAGCTCTCGAAGGCGGGCGAGAGGTCGGAGCGCAGCTGCCGGGGCGGGACGGGGGCGGCGTCGAGGTGCTGGTGCAGCACCGCGAGCGGACTGTCCGCCTGGAACGGCGGTCGCCCGGTGAGGAGTTGGTAGAGCACGCAGCCCAGGGAGTACACGTCGGAGGCCGGAGCGGCGGTGCGGCCCAGGGCCCGCTCGGGCGCCAGGTACAGGCTGGTGCCGACGATCTGCCCGGTCGCGGTGAGCGCGGAGTTGGGGTCGTCGAAGAAGCGGGCGATGCCGAAGTCCCCTATTTTCAGGGTGTCGTCGGCGGACAGCAGCAGGTTGGCCGGTTTGATGTCCCGGTGCACGATGCCCTGCCGGTGCGCGAGGGCCAGCCCGACGGCGGCCTGCGCGGCGATCCGGGCCACCCGCTCGGCGGGCAGCGGCCCGGAGGCGCTGAGCACCCCGTCGAGGCTGCCCCCGTCGACCAACTCCATCACCAGGAACAGCCGGCCCTCGAACTCGCCGAAGTCCAGGACGCCGACGACGTTCGCGTGGCTGAGGCGCCCCGCGGTCTGCGCCTCCAGCCGGAACCGCGAGGACGCGGTCGGATCGGAGTCGTGGGGGAGCAGGAGCTTCACGGCGACCGGTCTGCCGAGCGTCTCGTCGAAGGCCCGCCAGACCTCCCCCATCGCGCCCCGCCCGATGGTGTCCCGCAGCCTGTATCGGCCCGCTATAAGCACTTGTTCTTCATCCTCATGCCCAAAGACGTCTGGATCGCCGCAGGCCGTGACTCACCGCGGGAGCGGATCAGTTGGGAGGGTGCCGCAGCGGCCCAAGCGTATCGGCCCCGCGGCCCTCAGGTCGCGCTCAGGTGCCCGCCGCCCCGGCCGGACCGCGGGCGGCCGGCACCCGCGGTCCGGTGCCCGTGGTCCGGTGCCCGCCGGCGGACGACTGGCCTGACGGAGGCCGGTGATGTGAGGATGACGCAATGCATCCGGGTTCGGAGATGAAGGTGCACGTCACCCGCCACGAAGAGACCTTCGTGATCACGCTGCGCGGCGAGATGGACTGGGACGACGCCGAGGATTTCGAAGCCGCTCGGGAGGCGGCCGACCGCGCCGCGCTGCCCGTCACGGCGATCGACCTGTCCCGGGTCACCTTCGCCGACAGCATGCTCCTCAACACCCTCCTGGCGCTCCGGCGCCGTCACACGTCCGACGGCCGCGACCTCGTACTGCTCGGCCCCCTGAATCCCGTCGTGCGGCGGCTGCTGGACGTCGGCGGCGTTCTCGGACACTTCACGGTCTCGGACACCGGCGCCGCTGTCCGTACCGGCGGACGAGAACCCCATGAAGACGAGGACAGTGGGTAGCCGAGAGACAGGCACGAGAAGAATCCGTGATCAAAAGGAACATACGCCCTATCGGAGACACTCCCATGGTCATCCCGCTCGGAATCCAGGCGATGGATGAACCCCGCTCGGCGCCCTCGCGCTACAGCGCCGTCTGGGGCATGGCGGGTATCCCCGTCGCGGACGCCCGCTGGGCCGTGCGCACACTGCTGGCGCGCGCGGGCCACCATCCCGACCGGCAGCCGAACCAGGACGCACAGCTCGTCGTCAGCGAGCTCGTCACCAACGCGCTCCGCCACGCCCCCGGCCCCGGCGAACTGCTGCTGGAGCTCTCCGCGGACGCCGCCCGCCTGACCATCGCCGTGCGCGACAGCTCGTCCCAGGAACCCCTGCTGCGGGACCCGGACCCGCGCCGCGCCGGCGGCCATGGTCTGCGCCTCGTCACGCGGCTGTGCGAACAGCTGCGGACCGTGCCGTCGCGGCGGGGCAAGCGGATCGTGGCCCAGATGCTCCTCGACAGCGGTGCGGGCCCCGGGAGTTGAGGGATCGCCTCCCGGGACCCGCTCGGCGCGCGCCGCTCTCAGTCCGTGGTGAGCATGCCCTCGCGCAGGCGGGCCAGGCAGCGGGAGAGCAGCCGGGAGACGTGCATCTGGGAAACGCCCAGGCGTTCGCCGATCTCCGCCTGGGTGAGCTCCTCGACGAACCGCATGTGGATGATCCGCCGGTCCCGCTCCTCCAGCCCGGCGATCAGCGGCGCCAGGGCGTGGAAGTCCTCCACCAGCTCCAGCGCGGTGTCCTCCGTGCCGATGAAGTCCCGCAGCACGGCTTCGCCGTCCTCGCTGCCGCTGAGAGTTGCGTCCAGGGAGGAGGAGTTGTAGCCGTTCGAGGCCAGGCGGGCCTCCCGCACCTCGTCCTCGGGCAGGCTCATCAGCTCCGACAGCTCCTTGACCGTCGGATCGCGGTCCAGACGGCCGCGCAGCTCCTCCGTCGCCCTGGCGAGCTGGACCCGGGCCTCCTGGAGGCGCCGGGGCACGTGCACGGCCCAGGTGGTGTCGCGGAAGAACCGCTTGATCTCGCCGACGATGTAAGGGATGGCGAAGGAGGTGAACTCCGCCTCGCGGGACAGCTCGAACCGGTCGATCGCCTTGATCAGGCCGATCATGCCGACCTGGACGATGTCCTCCATCTCCTCCGGCCCCCGGCTGCGGAACCGGCCGGCCGCGTAGCGGACCAGCGACATGTTCATCTCGATCAGCGTGTTGCGGGCGTAGCTGTGTTCCGCAGTGCCCTCCTCCAGCGAGGCCAGCTGCCGGAAGAACAGGCGGGAGAGGTCACGGGCGTCCTTGGGTGCCACCTTGGAGGCGTCGACGACTTCGGGCAGGCCGGTGGTCCGCGTGCCGGCCGCGGTCGTGGTCATGAGTGCCATGGTGTTCCCTCCCGAGTCCAAAACCCGTGACCGCCGTTCGAGAGCGGGTCACGACGATCGCGCGGGTACCCCGCCGTCCGGGGCCTACACCCACGAGGCCGCCGACGGTGGGTACGACACGATTCTCCATGGCCTTGCGGGCCGGCGACCGGTCAGGTGGCGCCCGACTCGGTGACGCCCTCGCCCCGTTCCGTCCCCCCGTGCCGCGGACCGGCGGCCGGCGCGGTGAGGTGGTCCAGGACGTTGGTGACCCGCAGCAGCCGCTCCAGGATCTCCGGCCGGTCGTCCAGGCGCAGCGTGGCGCCGAACGCGCTGGTACGGCGGTGGATCATCAGCAGGGCGGACAGCCCGGAGGAGTCGATCCAGGTCAGTGCGCCGAAGTCCAGGCGGACCTCGGCGGGGGGCGTCTGGCCGGCCGTCAGCTGCCGGACCACCTCGTCCACGAGCTCGTCACTGGTGTCGTAGTCGAGCTCTCCGCCCACCCGCACGACGAGCGTGGCGCGCTCGCGCCGGGAGACGACGGTGAACTCGGTCGGTGGGGTGATGGTCATGTGCGGACGCCGGGGCCGGGGACGGAGATGGGGGACCGCTCGCCGAGAGCCGAGGTGCCGAGCCGGGTCAGGCGCCGGGCGCGCGGGAAGTCGTGGAGCTCGTCGGCCAGGACGTCCAGGGCGGCCACCAGGGAGTGCGCGGGAACGTGCCGGGCTTCGAGGATGTCGGCGGTCCAGAGGAGGAACGCGGTGAAGAGGTCGGGGTCGTCGACGTAGAGGGCGGTGGCCAGGAAGCCGACGATGTGGGCGAGGTCCTCCGCGGTGCGTTCGCGCTGCTCGTCGCCGTACTCCCGCATACCGGGGAAACGGTCCTCCAGCTCGACCAGGGTCTGCTTCACGAGCCGGGGACGGGACTGGACGACCAGGGTGTACTCCTGGTCGGCGAGGTGCGGCAGGTCGTCCACCGCCTGCCGGGCGGTCGACGGGGCGGGCCGCGGCACGCCCGCCTCCAGCGTGGCCGCCGCCTCGCGCGCGTCGGCCGCCCAGCGGTCGGCGCCGAGCCTGCGGGCCCAGCGGCCGCCGGGGCCGAAGGCTCGGCCACCGACCAGGACGGGGACGCCTATCGCCTGACAGGCGGTGATGGCGGCATGGGCGGCGGGCAGATGCGTGGGGATCGATCCCGACAGGAGGATGGCGTCGGGATCGGTGAGGTGCAGATGGGCGACCATGTGCGGGGCCGGGGTCTGGGCGCCGAGGTAGTCCACCCGCCAACCGCGCAGGGACAGCACCTCCGCGAGGAGCCGGGCGGGGAAGGCGTGCCACTCGCCGTCCACGCAGGAGACCGTGACCCGGCCGCGACGGGCGGGGCGGGGGCCGCCGCCGCGGCGGTGCGCCAGGGAGGCGACGATCCGCTCGTTGATGGCGGTGGCGGCATGCTCCTGGGCCACGCTGATGCGGTCGGCGGCCCACTCGACACCGACCGTCTCCTGCACCGGTGCGATCACCTCCAGCAGCAGCGCCTCCTCGTCCATGCCGGCGGCCAGTGCCGTGTGCACGATGTCGGCGGCCGCGTACTCGTCCGCGTCGACCACCGCCCGCCACAGCCGTCTCACCAGGGCGGTCGGCTCGATGGAGTGGTCCACTACTCGTCCCTCCCGCGGTCCCCGTCCCCGTTCACGACCGTCAGCGATCCGTTCCTGCGGGCGTTGAACGCCACCAGGGCCATGTCGTCGTGCCGCCCGGCGCCGATCCACTGGGCCGCCAGCATCTGCACCCGCTCCACCACCGCTTCGGCCGGCATGCCCACGCACTCGGCGAGGGCTCGCCGCAGGCGGCGTTCACCGAAGAGCTCGTCGCCCAACGGGCCGCCGCGGGCCTCGGTGATGCCGTCGGTGTAGAGCAGACACGTCTCCCCGGGCGCGAGCACCGTCCGCACCGTGTGCGCCGTGACCTGTGGCAGCGCCCCGACCAGGGTGCCCCGGGTGGCGGCTTCCTCGACCGTGCCGTCGGCGCGGACGATCAGCGGCGGCATGTGCCCGGCGCTGGTCAGGCGCAGGTGCACTCGGTGGGCCCGGCGGCGCACGGAGGCGAGCACGAGGGTGGCGAAGCGGGTGTGGTGGGAGGTGAGCAGCGCTCCGTTGAGCAGTTCGAGGACTCGGACATGGTCCTCGGCGAGGGGGAGCAGGGCGTGCAGGGTGTTGCGGATCTTGCCGGTCAGCACCGCCGCGTCGAGCCCCTTGCCCGCGACGTCGCCCAGCACGACCAGCGTCTCCTCGGCGGGTCCGGTGCCCGGATGGACGTCGTAGAAGTCCCCGCCGACCCGCTCGTGGTCCCTCGACGCCCGGTACCCGCCGGCGTATTCGACGCCGTGCACGCTGCGCAGCGTCGGCGGCAGCAGTTCGTGCATCAACGTGGCCGTGATCGACGCCTGTTCGGTGTACAGGCGGGCCGCCGAGAGGGCGGCACCGGCACGGGCGGCGAACAGGCGGGCGAAGACCTCCTCGCCCTCGGTGAACGCCTGCTCGGTGCTGGAACGCAGCAGGATCAGGGCTCCGGCGGGCACCCCGTGACCGGGCAGCGGAGTGACGATCACGGACCCCACGGGTCCGGCGAAGCCCTCCGGGACCACCCAGCCTGGGATGTCCGCGGGATTGATCCAGCGGGCCGGTACGGGCGGGAAGCCCTGCAACGCCTCGCTCAGCCCGGGAACCTCGGCGACGTTCACCTTCCGCGTGGTCCGGTCGACCGGGCCGCCCTTGAGCGCGGAGGTCACGGGATGGCGCCTGCCCTGGGCCGGGGCGACGAGCACGGCGGCTTCCGCGAGGTGTTCCGCGGCCATGGACGCCGCCATCTCCATGCAGCGCGGCACGTTCAGGGTGGACAGCAGTGCGCTGGACGACTCCGAGAGGACGTCGGTGCGCGTGCGCGAGTCGCTCAGCGCGGTCTCGGCCAGCCGGCGGTCGGTGTCGTCGACCAGCCACCACACGATGTCGCCTTCACCGGCGGGCGTCGGATGCGCCTCGAAGAAGCGGTCGTTGATGCGTCCCGCCGACGTCCCGGCCGAGGGGCCGCACGATCCGTCGCCGATGCGCCGGTGGGCCTGGGAGAGCCAGGACGGCACCCGCTCGTGCAGCCGGTCGCCGCGCGCGGCGCCGGGAAGGAGCAGCCGGGCCGCCTCGTTGACGCGTACGAGGCCGCCGTGACGGTCGACGACCAGGACGGGATAGGGAGCCTCAGGCCATGTCGTGACGGCCTGCTCGGCGGAGGGGCGGGCGGGGGAACCGCGGGAGAGAGACACGAGTGAGGGCACGCACCGTGCGCACCTCACCACCTTCCTGTCCTTGGTTGCAGTACGGGCAACCGTCCCCCATCGACTCCGCCGTTGCAACCCGCCCCGGTGATTCCGCTTTCCGGCGCCGCGGCCGAGCGGAGGCGGGGCCTCAGTTCACCATCGGTACCAGCGTCCGCGGCCGCCGCCCGCGGAAGTGGAACGCATGACGAAGCCGAGGAGCCAGAGCACCAGGACGACGAGGGCGACCCACCAGAGAACCTGGACGGCGAATCCGGCGCCGAAGAGAATCAACGCGAGAAGAAGCACGAGCAGCAGGGGAACCATAGTCAACTACCTCCTGCAGCCCCGTTTGCCCTCCGCCGCTTTCCGTATTCCTCGACCACCGCTTGTTTGTGGGGGGAAAGCGGGGGAACCGGGGCTTTGCCGCGAGGGCGGTGAAAGGGACTACGAGGAGGCGCGTTCCATGAGTGCCGGCGAGAAGGCCAAGGCGAAGACCGAGCAGGCCGAGGGCAAGGCCGAGGAGACCCTGGGAAGGGTCACCGGAAACGAGCGCATGACCGCCGAGGGGCGCGCGAAGAAGATGACCGGCGATGCCCGTGAGGCCAAGGAGAAGACCAAGGACGTGTTCAAGCACTGATGTGACGCGCGTGGGCGGTGGAAGAAAGAGGGAGGTCATTCCCGGGCCAGGAGCCCGGGAATGACCTCCCTCGTCGGTGCGACGCCTTTTCACTCAGGTGAAAAGGATCCCGGCTCGTTTCACATGTTGACGCAGGTACTGCCGAATGCGGGGTTCAGCAGGCCGATCACGTCGGCGGTGTCGCCACAGGCGTTGACCGGGATGTCGATCGGGATCTGGATCACGTTGCCGGACAGCAAGCCCGGCGAACCGACCGCGGCACCCTGCGCACCGCTGCCGGCGGACGCGGCCGCCGCACCGCCCAGCACCATCGCGCCCACAGCCGCCGCCAGACCCGCACCCCGCATCATCCGGGACCGCAGATACGTCATGTTCGTGCGCCTTCCTCTTCGTCGCGGCGGCAGTCGCCGCCGGCCGGCCGTGGACCACGTCCGGCACGGGTGATCCGCTGCCGCTACGGGCGCGGACTGGCCAGGACGGCCCGGATCACCCGATCGCACTACACGGCGTGGCACGGGAGGGGCTCCCGAGCCCGCTGCCGCGCGGTGCGCTCTCACGACACGGGCCGCCGCGCGGGGTTGCGCCGGACCAGGGAGTAGCTCAAGCCGGTCGCGAAGAGGCACCAGGCCGCGTAGGGGACCAACGCCGTGGCGACCCTGTCAGGTCGGCAGGGCGCCCCGGGGTGGTCGCTGACCTGATCGTCGGGTGGGGGCGGCTGATGAACCGGGCAGCCGCCCCCACCTCTTGGCGGGGTCACTCGCGGGTCGTGCCGAACACGATGCGTTGACCGATGAGCAGCACCAGGGAACCGGCGACCGCGGCGCCCCAGGTGTACGGGTCGAAGAAGTCCCGCTCCACCGGGCGGTCGAGGAAGTGGGCGGAGAGCCAGCCGCCGACGAAGGCGCCGGCGACGCCGATGAGCGTGGTGCCGATCAGCCCGACCGGATGGCGGCCGGGGAGCAGCGTCTTGGCGACGGCTCCGGCGAGCAGGCCGAGGATGATCCAGCTGATGATGCCCACGGTGTTCTTCCTTCCGCCGGGTCGGATACAGGTGCGCCCGAGGCCGGCATGGTTTGCTCGTCGGGCAAGCCGGTGGTGCTTGCCCGGGTGGTATGAGGGTGGATACGCCGCACGGGTAGGTATCGGTGCAGGCGTCGGCCCGGACGGCGAAGAGCGTCGGTGACCTTCGGGCGGCTTGGTGAAAGGTTCCGCCGGAGCCGTGTCTCGGGTGTCCTGGACCGGCCGCTTGAGGAGGCGGGGGCGGCGTGCGAGTCCGGCTCTTTCAGTCCGTGATCTCTTTCGCCGCCCGGATGCCCGACAGATACGCGCCGTGGACGGTCTGGTAGGAGGCGCGGTGCGTCGCCTCACCGGCGAAGTGCACCCGGTCCCCGACGGCGGCGGCGAGGTGGTCGCGCATGGCCGGTGTGGAGCCGATCTTGTTGTACGAGTACGAACCGCGCGTGTACGGGTCGGACGCCCAGCGGGTGATCTGGTGGCCGACAGGGGCGGGGATGTCACTGCCGAAGATGGTCCTGAGCGTTCCCATGGCGCTGTCGACGATCTGGGTGTCGCTCCAGCCTTCGATGGTGCGGCCGAAGTCGGCGGCGTTGAAGCCGAGCAGCACCGGCTGACCGGTGGGGCGGGTGATGTTGATCCACTGTTCCCACTGGCCGTACTTGTCCAGCTCCGGGATGTAGGTCATCCAGTCGGTGTCCGGCCAGAACACCTTGGGGAAGCGCAGGTAGCACTTGTTGAGCACGCCCATGCCGAGCTTGTCGATGGCGGTGCGCTTGGAGGCGGGCAGTCCGGGCCCGAACGTGACCGCGCCGCTCTGCAGCACGCCGAGCGGCAGCGTCACCACCACCTGGTCGGCGTGGAAGGAGTCCTTGTCGGTGCCGACCGTCACACCGCGGGAGTTCCAGTCGATGTGCTTGACGACCTGCCCGGTCCGGATCGGCAGTCCCCGCGCGAGCAGATCGGTGATCTGCCGGTAGCCGCGTGGGAAGAGCACGTCCTTGCCCTTGATGTCCGCTCCGCTGTCGAAGTACAGGGCCGACATCTGGTTCACGCTGCCCGAGTACTCGTGTTCGTAGTCGTTCAGCCCGAAGGAAGCCAGGACCTTGTCGTCGTCGGACAGCGCGGACCAGCGCAGGGCGCGCTCCACCACGCTGCGTACCGACGCGTCCTCGTCGGCGTTGTCCTGGTAGGCGGCGAGCGCGTCCTCCATTTTGCTCTGCCGGCGCTCCATCGCCTTCTCCTGGGCGCCGTCGACCTCGCTGCCGTCGGGAAGGTAGTCGGTAGAGCTGTCGGGGTCGGTCACGACCGTTCGCGCCCTGGCCTTCGCGGCCAGTGCGGCGATCGGGTTGTCGTTGATGCCGTGGATCCACGAGGCGCCGAGGTCGAGGGGCACGCCGGCCCACTCCTCGCTGGTCCAGATGCGGCCGCCGATCCGGTCGCGTGCTTCGAGGACCACCACGTCCTGTCCTCGGTCGGCCAGGTGACGGGCCGCGGCAAGGCCACTGATCCCGGCACCGACGACGATCACCTGTTCACGACCCGACGAGGCCGACGCGGCGTTCACGTCGGTCGGGCCGACCTTGCAGGCGGACAAGGAGGTGAGGGCGGCGAGGCCGGGCACACCCAGGCCCGCGCTCCGCAGGAAACGCCGGCGATGCATCGTCATGTATGTCAACCGATCTGCGATCTGAACACAGTTTCTCGCGGCATGCCGGTGGACGCCCCGTTGCGTCCGGCGGTCTGCCCTTGGATGAAGGGAGCCGGGCAGGCTCCGGTGAAGCCCCGATCCGGTCGGGGGCCGGCCTCATGCGCCATGGCGCGGGTTCGTTTGCCGTGCACATGCCATGCGCGACGTGAACTCGGCCCGGCGACGACCTCTCTCGTCAGTACAATGAGGCTGATACTGCAGAGCATGCAATTGAAACATCGATGTGTCAATAGAGGCACTGGAGACTGATGCGACGATGCGTACTGACGCGACAGAGGTGCTGGACTCGGCGATCCCGGTCCTGGCCAAGGACCGAGCGGCGTCCATGCAGGTCATAGCGTCACGCGCGGGCATCAGTCGGGCGACGCTGGTCCGCCTGTTTCCCACCCGTAAGCTCTTGGTGCAGGCGATGGCCGAGAAGATCCTGAACGACTGCGACAAGATCCTGGCCCGAGCCGAGGCCGACGCCGCCCCCATGGATCAGGTGCTGACCGCGCTGGTCGCTGAGTACACACCCTTCGCCCAACTGTGGAACCTGGTCTACATCGAGCCGGACGTCTCGGGCCTGCCCGAGGCCAGCACCCGGGCGAAGGCGATCTTCCTCCGGACCGTCAAGGTCATGGAACGCGGCCAGAACTCGGGGCTGCTGCGCAACGACATGCCGGGCACCTGGCTGGCCTCGACCTTCTGCGGCTTGGCCGAGACGGCATGGGAGCTGACACTCGAAGGCCACATGGGCGCCCGTCAAGGGCCGGACTTCATCACCGCGATCCTGCTCCACGGAGTGTCCGCCTGATCTCACCCGGAGCCGCCGAGTCCCGGCCGAGGCCGGCTGGGCGCAGGCGACATCACAGCCCGCCTGTGCACCTGCGCTGCGACCCGCCGGGCTGCGGTGGTGGCGATCGGCCCGTCGGCGCCGAGCCGTAAGCTGCGCGGGTTCTGATTTCAGGGGAGGTATCAGTGGGGCGGGACTTGGTTCTCGGCGGCCGGTACGAGCTGGCCGAGAAGCTCGGGCAGGGCGGCATGGGAACCGTCCATCGGGGGGTGGACCGGCAGTTGCGCCGCACCGTCGCGGTCAAGTTGCTCTCCTCGGAGCTGGCCCACGATCCGCAGTCGCGCGCCCGCTTCAGGCGGGAGGCGCACGCGGTCGCCGCGCTGAACCATCCAGCGGTGGCCACCATCCACGACGTCGGCGAGGAGCCGCACCCGGACGGCCCGCGGCCCTACCTGGTCATGGAGTACGTGGAAGGTGCCACTCTCGCCGAGGCCCTGCGGCGCGGTCCACTCCCCGTCGCCGAGGCGGTCACCGTGGCCTGTGCGGCACTCGATGCGCTGGGGCACAGCCACGAACGCGGCATAGTGCACAGGGACATCAAGCCCTCGAACATCATGCTCACCGGGCCTGACACCGTGAAGGTCCTCGACTTCGGCATCGCCAAGGCGTTCAGTGAGGTCGCCACCCGTATCACCGGCAGCGGCGCGGCCATAGGCACCCCTGCCTACCTCTCGCCCGAGCAGATCGGCGGCGCGGAGGTCGACCACCGGGCCGACCTGTACGCGATGGGGTGCCTGCTGCACGAACTTCTGGTGGGACAGACCCCGTTCCAGGGTGAATCGCCGTTCGTCGTCATGCATCAGCACCTCTACGCCGAACCCGAGCCGGTCTCCCGGGTCCGGCCGCAGATACCGTCGGCGATCGAGGCGGTGATCCTTCGCGCACTGCGCAAGGACCCCGCGGAACGATTCACCGACGCGGGCGAGATGCGGGCAGCCCTCGCCGACGCCCTGGCCCTGGCCTCCATGCCGACAGCCCAAGCCGGCACACTCCCGCCCCCGCCCCGGGTGACGAGGCCCGGTGGCCGTGCGGCTCTCCGGCGCAAGTTCCCTGTACCGCAACGGCCTTCAGCCGACAGCGCTCTGGCTCTGTTCGGATGCCTGCTCTCGGTGCTGTGCGCACGTGGCCACCTGGTGGACACCGCCCACTTCGGCAGGGTCGCCCTCGCGGCCGCAGCGCTGGGCGTGCTCACGCTGCCGTGGTCGACACGCCTGTCGTGCGCGCTGGGCTGGGGTCCTGTGGCCGAGGCCGTGGCGGTCAACTCCGAACTGAGGCGCGCCGAGTTCGGCTGGGGCCACTCCTACATCGCCATCGCCGCCCTGCTGGCGCTGACCGCCTCCTACTGCCTCGCCACGGCGGTACGTGGCCAGGAGCGCGGCGCCGGACCACTGGTCGCCTTCTGGTTCACCGCCACCGCATCGATCTGGTACTTCCTCGACGACCTGCGCAAGCTGTTCGTCTTCTACCTGCTGCTCCCGCTGACAGCCATCGCCACCGTGTCCTGGGATGCCGTCGTGCTCGTCCGGCGCCGCGCCGCGGACAGGCGGCCGGCACCGGAAGGGGCGGCCGGCGATGCGATGCCGCCTGGGCGACGGCTCACGGCCTCGTCGACCCGAAATCCCAGGGCGTGAAAGGCGGTGAGGTCGTCGAGGACGGTGAAGACGCCGCCGAGGAAGCGGGCCGGCAAGCCGTGGGCGACTCCTTGAGGGGGGACTCGCGCGAGGAGTTACGGGGGCACTGACCTGTGGTTTCTCTAGGAAACGTGCGTTGACCTGCGGAAACACTCCTCGGGACACGTGCTTGGGGAGGCGTTCATGCCGAGCTTTCGCGCCCAGTCGACGCCCAGGACTCCGGCAGCTGCTTCCGCGCGGCAGCGGCTTGCAGCTGCCCCGCCTGGAACGCAGGCACCCACGCCGACGGGTCCGACGGGTCCGTGCCGAGCGCCACCGCCGATGCCTCGTCCGGGAACAGCGACACCACCGTCTCCGCGCCCAGCGCGGCCAAGGCTTCCTGCCCGGGAGCCTGACGCGCCATCGACTCCACGACGACCAACGTACGTGCACCGGCCGCGAGGTCCACGTTGGTGCCGGCCCGCAGCGCGCCGTCGATGTAGTGGCGTCCGCTGATCGAGACGGGAGGCGCCGCGCCCGGGAACGCGCTGGAGGCCGCGACAGCGGCCGCCAGCGGGACGCCGCTGTCGCGATCCCAGACCACCGGCTCGCCGCCTCCCGCCTCCACGGCGGGGATGAGCAGGCGACGCTCAGTCGGCCAGGTGTCCGTGCCGACGAGTCGGCGTCGCGCCGCGACCAAGGCCCGCTCGGCCTCCGGATCGACCGCGTCGAGGGCGATCCGCCCGACCCGCCGACGGGCCTCCTCCGGTGGCAGGCCGGCACCGAGGACCGCGAAGACCTCACCCATGCGCTTCCGATCGGCCTGCGGCGGTCGGGGACCGTGGCCGCCGCTGCCAATGGGGTCGGCGAAGTGCGCGAGATCCCGGCCGGTGGCCAGCGCGGCGCCCACGATCGCGCCGGCCGAGGTGCCGACGACCAGATTCGCCGCGCCCAGGTCGACGCCCAGGCCGCGCAGGCCGTGGGCGAGTCCGCCCATCCAGGCGGTACCGACGAGCCCGCCTGGGCCGAGCACGAGCGCGCTGTCCGGTGAATGCATCGTTCCCCCATCCGTTGCTGTGGCGATCTCCACCCTAAAATGAATGACGAACAGCGACGTCTTGCGCCCAGTCGTCCGGCACCACCGGGTTACGGACCAGCCGCCGGGCAGGCTGCTGGGGTGGATGGCGGTCGTGAGCGTGTCGGCGACGACGCGTTGTCGGAGCACTTTCGGCGGGGGGATGCCCGGCACCGGGACTTGGGCCCGAGCGCTCGTGTCTGGTCGGGTAGCAGCGCTTCGAGCAAGCTGACGGCCTCGGCAGCGTTGCCTGATTGGGACTGCTGCAGGGTTGGGTGACACCTGACCCGGCTTGCTGCGATTACGCCTTCACCGAGGCGGAGCCCCCAAGGACACCGGCGAAGCTCAGGGCACATCAGTGCTCCAGCCCTGACGCATGTGCCCTCACTGCGACCTGACGACCCCTCCCGGCACATGACGAGAGCGGGACCCGAAGGCCCCGCCCAAACCGCAAGAAACCCAGCTCAGGGCCAAACCAAGCAATAAGCCTGATGCCCCGCCTCATGCAACCGATGGCTGAAGTCCTGCCACTCGGGCAGCGATTGGGGGCGGCGGGGCGCTGACCTGGGGTTTCTCGGTGAAGTGTGCGTTGACCTGCGGGAACTCGTCTCGGTAGTTCTCACAGGTCAACGCCGTTTCCCGGGCTCATGTGCCCTGGATGTGCCCTCGGCGACCCTGACCGTCGAGGGTCGACAACCGGATCAGTCGGCGACGATGTTCGCCGTAAGGATGCGGACGGCTTCACGAGTGTTGTCCGCGGCGAAGCGGACCTCTCGTACTTCCTGAAGTGGCATGCCAGTCTTGGGTGCCACAGGGTACGGCTCGCGCAGCTTGACGCTGAGCGTGGTGGAGTCGCCGATCGGCATCGCCAGGACGCCGTCGTCGATCTGGACGGCCCTGCGATAGCCGCTGTGCCGGGTCGTGCGGACCGATTCGACGAGGTCAAGCGGGATCACGATCTGTACGAAGTGAGCAAACCGCAGCACCATTTTGCCGTCGCCGACGCTGTGCGGGCGGATGGACAGTGCCGCGATGAAGCCGAGCACCCAGAGGGTTCCATAGATGGAGAGCGCCAGCAGGATGATGCGCACCACGGACCAGGGGACGAGGAACTCGACGGCGAGGATCTCCAGAGGCACGAGAAACACCATTGCCCACATGATTGGCTTGATTTCCGAGCCGTAGGTCAGGATCTGGTGGCCTTCCGGTGCGTCCGGCTTGCGGCGGATCCAGCGCCAAAGAGCGCGGAAAAGGCCGAATTCCATCCCCATCACCTTGGCCACCGGGGCAGGGAGCACGGTGGATAGCGCCTTGTTGAGGGCCTCCTGCCCGTCGGCCCCCCGGCTCCGGGAGGTCTTGTAGGCCCGCGTGGCAAGGGTAAATTCGGTGATCACGATCCCGGCCAGGAGGAGTTCGAGTAACAGTCCGACCGCCACCGCCTCGCCGAGGCTGAACACGCCGGTCCATACGAGGCAGACCTGAGCGAGGACAACGGTAGGTGCCGCCCAACGGGCGGTGGTCGCCAGGAACCTCCGCAACGTCAACCAACTTTCCTGTGGGGGGTGTTAGGTTCACTGGTTATTATTCCCGCTGGCTCTTCGTGGCTAAGCGACGCGAAGACCCGTACTGGCTGCTTTCTTTCGTAGACGCGGGCCGAAAAAGAGAGCTTTCCGGACGAGCCGCACTCACTGTTTCTGCCAGTCCTCTTCCACGACGATCCAGTTCTCGCCAGTGAGCTTCTGTTCGAGGAAGGCGTAGGGAAGGAGGCCGTAGCCCTGGACCCCCCAGCCGGTTCCCCAGCTGTTCCGGACGCGGAAGGCTCCCGAGCCGGTACCCCGGTCGTAGGGAGCGGTGTCCGCCTCGTCGTCGTAGCCGGTCAACAGCACCACATGAGGTCCCACCGACTGCTCCGTGGGCAGCTGTACTGGGATGACACCGCCGTTCAGCAGGGACATGGAGATCGACGGGCAGAGCCGGATCTCCACGCTCACAGGGATGCCCAGCGCGATGGACCGGCGCGCTAGGTTGAGCAGGCCGGCCCCGTCCGGCGCGCGCAGCGGACGCGCGATCGGGCGGGAGTGCCGCGCGGTGACGTGGCAGTGCTCGGGCGGATCCCGGTCGACCCGGGTCGGACCGAGTTCGTCGTACGGCCAGGCTGCCTCCTCGCACAGCCCCGACTCCGCCCAGGCACGGAAGCTGTGTTCCAGACGGGAGCCCTTACGATCCGCGGAACCGGCGAGTCGGCGCGAGAGCCGGTAATTGAAAAGGACTGAGGGGGTGAACTCCATCTGCTTGGCCCGGAGGGCGTAATAGCCGGCGATCGCCGTGGTGACCGCGGCGGTGCACAGTGGGACCTGCCCCTGGTCGATCACGGGCGGCATCCAGCCGGACAGGTCCATCCGGTGAGGGACGCTTCCGGCCGTCCACCAGGGAGGCGCGATCCCGGACAGCCAGTCGGCGTCGGCGGCCTCGGAGACCGTGGAGTCGGATTCCTTGCCGGCAGGGCGTGCCGTCGTCACGACGGGTCCCGGGGTGTGTCAGGGCCTTTCCCGGCGTTCCGGTTCTGGACCGTCTGGTTGATCCGCTTCTGGCGACGAGTGACAGCGGAGTAGAAATCGTTCAGGGCGGCCTGGTCGAAGTCAGACTCGGGCCTGCGCTCGGGCAGGAAAGCACCGGTGTCCGTTCCGCGGACGAGCAGGGCGCTGTCCTCGCCCGCGGTGGGAGAGACTCGCGGTGTGATGTAGTCGATTGCGAAGTTGAAACGTCCAGTATCGGTCTGGTTGGGGCCCGAGGCGTGGGCCATGGCCAGGTGGTGCACGGAGCACTGGCCGGCGTCAAGGAGAACGTCGACAGCCGCCGCCTCGTCGATGTCGACGGCGATCTCCTCACCGCGCATGATGTCCTCCAGCCCGGACCCGCCGAACCGGTGCGGCAACGCGCCGTGCAGGTGCGAGCCCCGCGCGTAGCGCATGGTGCCGTTGGCGATCGTGGTGTCGGTGAGGGCGACCCACACGCGTGCCGCGTGCTGCTGGTAGCCGTCCAGTCCGAGGTAGACGGCGTCCTGGTGCCAGGCGAGTGAGCTGCCGCTGTAAGCGGGCCTGATGAATAGGTTGGTGGACCACACCAACAGATCGGGTCCCAGCAGTGACGCGACGGCGTCGAGGATCGCGGGGTGGTGCACGATCCGATCGGCCCAGGAGGCGACCAGGTGGATCTTGGGGAAGGCCGCGTACCGTGCCAGGGCGCCGCCCACTGCGCTCACCGCACGCAAGTAGGTCTGGCACTCGGCCAGCGCCTGTTCGGCCTCGGCATGCGTGAGCGCGTTCACGGGGAAGACGAACCCGTCAGTGCGGAACCGTTCCGCGAGGTCGGGAGCGGTCGTGGTCATCGGGCAGCTACCTCCGGGACGGGCACGGTCTTGTACTGCTTGGCGTCCTGCCGCATCCGGTCCAGCAGGGCGAGCGCGTCTTCCCGCTTGGCATCCGGAGCCTCGGGGGACCGCAGGTAGCTGGCAAGGCGCTGTCGGTCGGGTTCGGGCATTGTGCCCTTCAGCTGGTGCAGGGCGGCGGCGGCGGTGCGCTGCGGGAAGTACAGGGCCTTGGCGCTCTCCAGGAACAGTTCCGCGTTGTCCTTGCTCACCACCCTCCGGCGCAGCGCCGCGTCGAGCGCGACGCGGATGTTGACCATGGGTTCGCACACCGGACGCAGCGACTCGCTGTCGAAGGTGATGGCGACCTCGTCGTCATCCTCCAGGGCGCCGGAGGCGTACATGCTGTACACGGTTCCGACTCCGGTCATGCCGTACACGTCGAGTTCGGCGGCCCGGAGGGCGCCCATGCTGGACGAGCCGTAGACGCGGACCCCGCGGTCCATGGCCCGCAGGATCTCCTTGGGGGAGATGGAGAAGCTCTGCAGGAACTTTCCGTCGATGATGCCGATGCGGCGCGGTGGCTGCTCCTGGGCCATGAGTGCGTCGATATCGCCGCGCTCGATGGGTGGCAGGAACTCGGCGCCGGGGAGGTGGGCCGCAGCCTCCTCGGGCGGCAGGCTGGGGCCGACGAACACGACCGTACGCATGATGTCTTCTTCCCTCACTGGGCGGAACCGGCGGTCCGCAGCTGCTGTCGGGCCGAGTTGATGGCGGCTAGGGCGTTGTTCCACGCCTGAGTGGCCCGAGGACCGAGCTTGTTGCGGTCGACAGTCCAGGACTCGATGCCGGGCACGATGACCCGTACGACTGTGGCGGGCACACCGGGCGCTGACAGGTCGACGGCAATGGCCTGGTCGAGGCCGCGGGCCCGCAGGCGCTGGAGCAGCAGCCGTACGTCGTCCATGACGTCCGTGCTGGGATGGGACGGGACGTCCTGGAAGCGAATGGGGCGTGCGGACGGCTTGATGGCCCAGGAGTCGGGATTCGCGCGGTTGCTGCGCCGCACGTGGTAAAGCGCCTTCTCGACGGGCTGCCCGGCGGCGGTGATGTCCTCGCGCATGGCCTGGATGTCCACCACGCGGGACTGGGCGACCTCGCTGATAGCACGTACGACGGCGACCTCGGCGTCCGGGTGAGTTCCGATGCCATGGTGGGAGCGGGAGAAGGAGTCAGCGACGTATTCCGACACCACTGCTTGGAAGCTCGGGATGCCCGTCGCCGAGGTGATGTTCTTCACCTCGATGGAGATCCCGGCGTCCAGGAACTTCTCCATGAAGAACTGTGCCCGTGGCGGAAGCGTCGACGCATCGAGGCTGGGGTGGCGCTCCTGCGCCCAGGCACGAATGGCGTCCCCGACGGGACCGCCTTCGTCGTCGGCGGCCAGCTTGCCGAGGCGGTTGGAGATGAGGTCGGCCATGGTCCAGTCGTCGCGCTCGACGAGTTCGCACAGGGCGTGGCAGATGGCCTCTTCCAGGGAGTTACCGGAGGCGATGCCGTTGGTCGTGGAGACGGGGTAGCAGGGGACCTCGTGGTAGCTCATGTAGTAGCCGGCCAGGAACTGCGGCACTAGGATATTGCGCTCGTGCATCAGGTCATAGCCCTCCACCCAGGAGATGGGGGTGTCGATGCGGTAGGCGTGGTGCAGCTCGAAGTTGCACGACCGGGGGTCAAGTACGATGCGTCCGGACTTTTCGAGTTCCGGGTAGGAGGCGATGGCGGCCGGCCGGAGGGGCAGGGCGGCGGCGAACCGTTCGGCGGCCTCCATGACGGCCGACGTCTTGGCGTCGATCTTCGTCGCACCCTTGCCGTTGTAGACAGAGATGATGTCGAACGAACGTGGGGCGATGGCGTTGTAGACGGGGATACCGACCCGGTCGAGTCCGGTGATGTCGGCGACCCTGGTCACGCCGATCCGCTTCAGGTGCGGGGCCATGCGTGCGTAGGTGGTCTCGGCGGTGATCTCGCGGTGCGGGCCGTTTCCGGTGATCTTGGGAACGCTGGAACGCAGTTTCAAAGCAAGGGCTCCTTGGTTGCGCTGTACACCGGGTAGGTCAGCGGCTGCCGACGGGTTCGAGGTGGGATGTGCCATCGCCGAAGTAGCGGTAGATGTAGGCCAGTTCCTGACCGGTGGTGATTTCCACGGGTTCGGGAAGCGCCCAGACGGCGGTGTACCAGTGGCTACGGGCGCAGCCCAGCCAAGGAGCCGTCGACAGGGTGGTGTTCGGCCCGAGGCGAGCCTCGAAGTGGATGACGACGGCGTTGGCCTCGCCCGCGCGATCGGCGGTGAGCGTGCACCGGGTCTCAAGCGGGCTGGCCATGTCCTGGTACAGGTCGACCTGGTACAGCTCGGTCGGCTTGGACAGGAACTCCCAGGTCTGCACGGTCTCCGGGCGCTCGTAGAAGCCGATGGAGCGTCGGCTGTCTGACTCGGCCATGGGGCCGAAGTCGATGCCGAACATCTCCTTCCAGCGAGCGAGATGGGCCTGGGTGACCCGGTGCTTGTCGAGAACGCCGTCGGGAATCCGGGCTAATGTTGCGAACGAGGTGAGACGGCCGGGGACCAGGCGAGGGGCGTCCGTCATCAGCCGGCGCCGGGCGTCCTGGACCGTCTCCCAGATCTGCATGTCCAGTGCTTCGTTGCCGACGATGTCCGTCAGCAGGACATCGGCCTGCTCGGGGAGTTCGAGCTGCGGCGACCAGCCTGGGATGAACTCGATGCGGTCGGCTACCCCGTTGCGCTCGGCGATCCGCCGGGCCAGATGGACCATGCCGGCTGGCTCGACCGCGTAGACCTTGCGGGCTCCCGCCTGCGCGGCGGTGATTGCCAGGATGCCGGAGCCGGTCCCAAGGTCGAGGACGACATCCCCCTCCTGGACCGTCTCGCGGACGGCCTGTTGGAAAGCGGCCTTGCGTACTGGGTCGTCCAGCATGGCGATGTGGACGAACGCGGCGTCGTAGCCGCCTTTGGGGAACGGCTGGTTGCTGAATCCTGCGGTCGCATCGGTGCGCAGCAGGCCCGCTTGGTGGAGCGAGACCACGGTGGTCAGCGCTTCCTGAGCGGCCCGGGGTCCCTTCAGCCGGGGGCCGAGCAGGGTCAGCGCCTGGCCAACCGTGCGGGGCTGGTGAAAGATGTCGAGGAGGCCGAGTGCGTCATGGCCGACCTTGAGGATCCGGCTCTCGAAGTGGATCTTCACCTCGTTGCTGGTGTCGACCTCTGCGATGAAGGACGGCGTCCTGTGGAGCACGGTTTCGGGTGTGAGTTTGGGCATCTGCTGATCACTGTCCTCGTGGGTGTGTGAGTCGGGCGGCCGCCTGCACCAGAGCGGCGGAAAGGGCCAGCTGGAAGTCGCCGAGCGAACCGGCTTCCCGGCGCCCCTCGGTGAGGGAGATGCCTTCCTTCGGCTCGACGATCTGGTAGCCGTCCTCGCGTAGTTGATCGACGTTGCGGCGTACGGCGGGCTTGGACCACATGGCTGCGTTCATGACGGGCGCGATGATTACGGGGCACTCGGCGGCGAGGAGGGTCGCCGTCAGGACATCATCGGCGATGCCGTGCGCGGCCTTCGCCAGGAAGTTCGCGGTGGCCGGCAGCACCACCAGCACATCCGCCCAGGAACCGAGGGCAACGTGCGCGGCGCCGCCGCCGGTGTGGTCCTCCCAGTCGGTCACCGGGACGTGGCCGGTGACGGCCTCGATCATGCGCGGCCCCATGAGGGCGTGCGCCTGCGCGGTCATGATGGTGCGGATCTCCCGGATTCCCACGGTGCCGCGCAGCCATGCGTTCACATGGGGGACCGCGACGGCGGAGAAGGAGCCGCACACCCCCCACAGCAACCGCACCTCGGCGAGCGCTTCCTGTGGGCCGCTGGCGCGCTCGCTCATCGGTAGATCACCTCTCCGGGAGTGCCCACGGCATGCAGGACGCCTGGAAGGGCCAGTTCACCCTGCCGCAGCAGTGCCTCGGCGCCCTGCTGATCGGACGCTGACCAGGCGCGTAGGGCCACGTGCTGGAGGATGCCAGCGGCGAGGTGTGTTGCCAGCCGTGCATGCTCGTCCTTGCTCAGCTGAACCCCCCGGGTCGTCTCGTAGCCCCTGATCGTCTGTTCGGCCCGCCGTTCCTGGAGTTTCCGCGAGCCCATGGCCGCGGCGGCCTGCACCAGGTCCCGCAGCAGGAACGCGAGGTCGGTCATGGGGTCGGCGATGCCGGCCTCCCGCCAGCCGAGCACGCGCGGAACGGTGCCGGGGACGCAGGAGCCGATTGACAGCCGACCGTGCACGACGGCCTGTGGACAGGCATACCCCGGTACTGAATCCGTGTCGGCGAGACACCGGATGCGTGGAGCTGCGTTTTGGTCCAGCCGGGCGCGCGCGGCGCGGATGCCCGCTGCTGCGTCCGGTGCCGCGTCCAACCAGGCCGGGCGGGGCCTGACCGGCAGGGCGCGCACCTGTGCGACGGGGATGGCGTGCAGGTGCGCAAGGAAGATGCCGAGCTCGCGGAATACCTGCACGTCGTTTGGGTCGGCTGCCTCATTGGGCGCCGAGCCGCTGAAGACGGCGTCGCTGAGCAGCGCCGGTGTGGCCACAACGGGGTGGATGGCGGTACGGGCGTCGGCCAGTTGCGGAAGGCAGGCGTACCGGGCGGCTGGCGTCGGGGTGATCGCGTCGGCGAGAGCGTTCAGCGCGTCGGCGTCGAGATAGGCGGGTGTGGCCTCCGGGATGCTCTCTCCCCAGCGGTACCCACCGTCGGCCCGAAGACAGACGCGGGTGACGAACGGGCCGGGAAGCGAGCGCACCGGCTGCCCGGCCTGCACAGTGGTGTGAGTCATCGAGCGGTGCTCCCTTGCGCGTTGAGGTACGGCTTCGCGGGATCGAGTCGCTCGGCCCGGTAGCGCTCCTCGATGGCGCCGAGCCGGTCCGCCGCGGTCGTCCGGCCGTCCCGCCAGGCCGCCACGAGCCCCTCAGCGACCAGCAGGCAACGATGCTGACCGAAGCTCATCAGTCGGCCGTGCCGCTGCTCGGGCTCGTCCGCCAGCCACCAGCCCCGGCCCAGCTCCAGCGCGAATGCGGGGCCGGTGTCCCGGAGCGTGCCGCTGTGCTCCCGGTGCAGGTCCGTCAACGCGCGCTCTTGCGAACGCCAGTCGTCCCGGTACAGATAGAGGACCATTGCGTCCCGCCGCTCGTACCCTTCCGGGTGGTTGGCCGCCTTCAACTGGTACGGGACACCCGCGCCGCACAACAGGTCGGTGATCGCACGCATCAGGCCGGCGGCCGCCGCCGGGTCCCGAGGCGCGTAGTACAGGCGTACGACGGGACGTTCGCCGTGGCGGGGCAGTCCCGCGTCACCGATGGCGAGGTACCAGCCGGGGTACATGTACGGGCGCTCGGGCGGAAACCTGACGCTCACCGGTTGCCCCGGTCCGGCCGACGGCGGCAGTATCTCCTCCGCGGTGACGGTCAGGGTCAGGCTGTTCTTGCGCACGCGGCACCTCTCCGGTCCCGCCGTGACCGTGCGCCAGTCAGAGTCCCAATACCCACTGCCCTGATTTGCTTCGGACAGGGCACGGGCCACGGCTGGGGCCTCCCGCCTGCGCGTGCCCAGCACCACGGGTGCGCCGTCGATGAGCCAGCGTGCCGCGCGGGTGTCGCCCGCGTAGTAGCTCAGGTACAGGAACCGGGACAGGTGGGGCAGGACGGGGAGATCCTCGGGCACGGACTCGACGCCAGGGGCGGGGCGAAGCTCTCCCCACTCGCGATGGTGGAAGGCTGACTCGTTCAGCACCTCCACGTCCTCGGCGATCGCGGCGAACGCCGCCTGGTATCGGTTCATGCGCCTGCCTTCCGGAGGATGCCGGGAGCGAGTAGCTCGGCCACGCCTCGGGGGTCGTTCAGCAACGTGCGGCCCACGAAGAGGCACAGATGCCCGATCTGCCCTAGTGAGCCGATCTGCTCCAACCGCCCGGCCGCGTACATCAGGACGGACAGTCCGGCGTAGCGGAACGCGAGGTCCCGCTGCTCCAGCGAGAGCGGGGCGCTGTGTTCGTATGCGGTGAGGAAAAGGCCGACGTTGCGTCGCACGGTGGCCCACGTGCTGGCGTCGGCCAGGCGGCCGGCGTCGCCCCGCACCGTGTGGAGCCACTGGATCAGGAACTGTCCGATGATGGTGCCCACGTCGAGCATCGGGTCGCCGAAGCCCGACAGTTCCCAGTCGACGAGCGCGACCTGGGGGCGCGCACCCTCGGCGTCCTTGACCAGGATGTTGTCGTCCCGGAGGTCGAAGTGCACCAGCCGCCTCGGGGTCCACTCCTCGCGCATCCGGGCCACACTGTCGTCGACCGCCTGCATGGTGGCCGCGTAGTCGGAGTAATCCATTCCCGGTCCGCTCGCGAGCTCGCTCGGGGTCAGGGTGACGAAGGAAGCGAAGGGAAAATCGATGAGTTGCGGACGGTACCCCGGGTCCGTGGTGAAGCGCTCGACCGTGGAGGTGTGAAGCCCGGCGGTCACGGAGGCCAGCGACACCAGTAGTGGTACAGGGATCTCGGGGAATTTCCGGCCGACATCCCGCATCGAAACGAAGCCGGTCTTTCCCTCCATGACGAGTGTTTCGGTTTCCGGGTCGGTTGCAATGAAACGAGGAACAGCCGTCCTGACGTGATGTGGAACGTCGGATTCGGGTATCAGTCTGAGCATTTTCTCTTCGTTGCCGGTTGCCGTGCCGACGGCTCTGGCCGTTGCTGGATCAACCTGTTTCAGGAAGAGTGCCGTCCCGTCCTCGAAGTGCAGCATTGCCACGCTGTTGCGAGCTGCGAACGTCTGTATCCGAACGATGCCGCCCCGGTCGATACCGAGCGAAGAGAGCCAGGAACGAGTCCGGGCCTTTTCGGGCCCGGACTCGTTCGGCAGCGCCCCGCACCAAGGCGAAGACATGCTGCCGCCCTCCCGTCCGGTCTTCGGCGACGCGACACCGGCTGGGCTGTGCGAAGCGCTTGTCATCATGAGACGAACGACTCAGATCAACAGTGGAAGGCCACCGTCGCGGCAGCGGCCATCACGCTGCCCTGAGCCTCCTCGTCGGGCGAGATGCCGGCCTTCTCCTCCAGGAACGCCTGCAGCTCCTCCGGGCTGACGCCCGCGAGCTCCTGCAGGGCCTTCTCGCCGGAGGCGGGGTCGATGACCGCGCGCTGCTCGTCGGTCATCGACGCCTCGGCGTCCTGGATCTTGCTGACGAGGTCGGCGAACGCGGTCTCGTCCACCGCGGAAACCATTGCTTCAGACATGTGATCCTCCTGATTCGGCCCCTGCCAGTCGGCGGGGGAATCGAATGGACGGATGTGATCTAAACAAACGTTCACCCTCCTCTGTCAATGGGTTTCCAGTATTCCGCTTGTGTGTGTTGGGAATTCAAATTCGGGCATGCGAATGAGCCTGTCGGCGATTTTCCGGCAGGCGATTGTGGAGCTGTCTAGCTAAGTGGGCGCGCGGAGATTCGACGTCGTGAGGGTTACAAGGGTGCGGGAATCTAGGAGCTGGCGCGCGTGCATGACGAGTGAGTCATCAGAAGCCCCCGTGGCCAATCTCGTGGTCGTGGCGAGGGTAGGCATATGTCGGCGGCTGTGGCCAGGGGCTGCCTGGTCGGCCGAAAAGATCAAGACGTTCCGGAGGTGCGATCCTCGGTCATTGCTGGCTTGCGAGTATCCCATTTGGCGGAAACGGCACGCAGCTGATCGAGGGGACTTCTGGTTGAGGATTTGGCCATCTTGATTTCGGGCGTCGAAACCCATCTGATCGGTGCCATGGCGAGATGTGGACCACCGCGACGGCGTCTTTGTCCCTGGTGAGAGGCGTGATATGCGGCGGCAATGCTATTGCGGACACTCACCGATGATGGCTTGATCAATGCAGAAACGGGCACACTGCTTCATGCCAACACGACTCGCTGGGCTGTTCCGGCCGGGACACTGCAACAGAGCCAAGCATCCGGCACCGGAAGATGGAAGGGGCTCAAGGTCGGTGAAGAGGCTGACGATGCCACATTCTCCGCCCACGAGCGGGACTGTCTGAAAGACGCTTCGGTCCTCACACGGCCCGCGCCCCGGTCGAGCACGGCTTTGCCCACCTCAAGACCTGGGGGTTCTGGGCAAGGTCTGCACCGACCCGAAGCGGGCAACCGTGCTGGTCAGGGCCCTGCTGGTCCTGACGACGGGCCGAAGCCTTCACCACGTCGGCTGTGGTTTATCGAGGCGTAGCCAGGACGGGCACTGATTGCTTCAGGCGAACGTAAGCGCGCGGAAGGCGTTGCGGACGTCGGTCAGGGGCTGGCGGTCACGGGTGTAGTAGAGCTTGTTGGTCAGCAGTACTGCCCACCGTCCTTGCTGGGGCGAGATCCACATGCCGGTGCCGGTGAAGCCGTAGTGGACCCAGATGCCGTCGGCGAGGTGCGTGCCAGGGGCGGGGTGCCAGAACAGGCCGCGTACAGGTTCCAGGGTGCCGGTCTGGACCGTCAGCGACTGTCTGGTCCAGGCGGGGCCGAATCCGGCTCGCGCCAGGCCGGTCGAGGTGTCCAGCATGTAGCGCAGGAAGACGGTGATGTCGTCGAGGGTGGTGAAGGCGCCGGCGATGCCGCACACTCCGCCCAGGAGCCGGGCGGAGAAGTCGTGGCCGATGCCCTTGAGATGAGTGTCGGTGTCCTGGTCGAGTTCGGTCGGCGCGCACCGGGCGGCGATCTCGGCGGGCAGCGGTCCGAACCGCGTGGAGTCCATGCCCAGCGGCTGCCAGGTCCGTTCCGTGGCGAGCTGGTCAAGGCGTCGCCCGGAGAGGTATTCGGCGAGGTATCCGAGGATGAGGGCGGCTCGGTCGGTGTACTCGACGGCCTCGCCGGGCGGGCGGTGCAGGGCCTCGTGGAGGACTCCGTCGCGGATGTCCTGGGGGTCGGTGCCGTAGAGGTTCTTGAGCTGGGCGCGGAGCGGTGCGCCGGCCGTGTGGGTCAGCAGGTGGCGGGCGGTCACGGCGCCGAGTGGGTGGCCGTCGACCTCGGACCAGAAGCCACCGAGCGGGGTGTCGAGGTCTAGCTTGCCTTCCTCCCACAGGGCTCCGACGGTTGACCACACGGCGAGGATCTTGGTGAGGCTGGCGGCGTCGAAGACGGTGTCGGGCTGCATCGGCACGTTCGGCTCGTTGGGGTCTAGGACCCCGGTGGCGCCGTGGGCGCGGGTGCCGGTGGCGTCACCGACTGCCCATACGGCGCCGGGGTAGACCTTGTCGCGGACGCCTTCGTTCAGGAGGGCTTCGATGCGGTCGGTGCTGTACGTCATGGTCTCCCTGTTCGCCGTGGGCAACCCGCCGGATCAGCGTAGTGACGCGGGCAGGGCCGGTGGGGGAATGGCGTGTCGGACGTCGGATGCGGGGGCTGGTCCGTGGCTTTCTCAGGTGAGCTGGCGGCCAAGGTCGGCCAGGGCCTGGGCGGTAGTGGTGAGGGGGTAGCGGGCAGCGTTCGCGTAGCCCGCCTGTCGCAGGGCGGGCAGCAGGCCGGGGGCGGTCCGTAGGCGGTCGAGGTCGCGGGCGAGTGCGGCGGAATGGGTGAAGTCGGTGGCCACTCCGGACGCGGCGACGACTTCGTTGAGGCCGCGCACAGGTTGGTACAGGACAGGCAGACCGCATGCTTGGGCCTCCAGCGCGACCAGGCCCATGGCTTCCAGGGTGGTGGACGGCATGACCAGGACGTCGTGCTCGGCGAAGGCATTCCACAGCTGTGGACGGCGGAGCCAGCCGAGGTACCGGGCCCGCACTCCGGTCCGCTGGAGGAGCGGGGCCAAGGCGTGGAACTGGGCTTTGGGGGCGGCGATGCTCAGCTCGACTCCTAGGATGGGTGCCAGGCCCGTGATCAGGTGCTCTGCACCCTTCTCGGCGGTCAGCCTGCCTGCGTACAGCAGCCGTAGGTGGCTGGTGGGGGTGCGGGAGGGCCGGGATGGGGGATCGGTGAGCAGGTGGTCGGGGACGCCCCATGGAATGCGGACGACCTTGCGGCGGTCGATCTGCGGGGCGAGCTTGAGAAGGCGGTCGGCCATCGCACCGGTGGGGACCACGATCGCGTCGGCGGCCCTCGCCGTCTCGCGCAGGACTTGGAGCTGGTCGCGGTGGGCCTCGGCGAAGATCAGGTCGGTGCCGTGGACCAAGGCGATCCTGGGGTGGGCCGGCAGAGCCCGGAGCAGGGCGGGCGTGGCGCCGAAGGTGAGGTGCTGCAGGTGCAGTACCCCGATCTGGGCTGGATCGATCGCGGTCACCAGCGCCCGGTGCAGGGCTGCGACGTAGCGGCTGAAGGCGGCGCCCTCCAGGCACTTGCCGGCGACGGTCAGCAGGTCGAGCCCGGCGGGAAGGTGGGCTTTGGGGCGGGTGGGGGCCAGCATGAAGGCCCGTGCGGGGATGAGGGGCCTGTCGCCGGTGTACAGGGCGAGGAAGAGTTCGACACTGCCGCCGGGACTTCCGGCTGGGAGGTCGAGGAAGCTGGCGGCCAGCGCCCCCGCTGCCGGGCGGACGAGGGGGCTCACAGCGCTCCTCGGGGGATCTCTTCGTACAGGCGGGAGATGTCGATGCCGTGTGTGGCGGCGTACTTGGCGCGCTGCTGCTGGTAGCTGGCCGGGGTGGTGAGGAAGACGAGCTTGCCGAAGGTCATTCCCGGATAGACACGGGCGGGCTTGGCGGCGCGGATTTCCAAGGTCCAGCGGATCGCGTGGCCCTGGTGGCCGAGTGGCGCGGAGACGTGGACCCAGATGCCGAGGGCGCCGATGGTGCGGTTGCCGTTGAGAAGTTGGGCATACGTTTCCGAGCCGGTCCTCTCCAGAGTAACGCCGAGGTAGAGCACGCCGGGCTGCAGGACCAATCCGGAGGCGGGATGGCCAGTTTGGTGAAGGCGGTGGGGATGGCGGCGTCCAGGTCGCCGTCGCAGATGCGGATCGTGTCCCCCAGCCGCCAGTCGTAGGCATTGGGGGACAGGCGTGCCGGGTCGTAGGGCGCGATGGTGATCTCGCCTGCGCTGACGGCGGCGGCAATGGCGGAGCCGGTGAGGATCACGAGGCGCCCGCCTGCACGTGTGCCGCATCCCGCCAGTAGCGGGAAGGCTGGGGGCAGGCGGCGCCCTGGTACTTGCCTCGGTACAGGTCGACGTCCCCGGTGGAGACGAAGAACATGATCTGCCCGATCTTCATGCCCGCGTACACCCGCAGAGGGCGGATGGGGGACAGCATCAAAGTCCACTGGCCGTGGAATCCGATGTCACCGAGAGGGGCGGTGATCTCGACGAATAACCCCAGCCGTCCGACCGAGGAGCGGCCGAAGAGCAGTGGGACGAAGAGGTTCGAGCCGACCTCCTCGACGGTGTGGCCGAGGTACAGCTCGCCGGGCTGGAGGACGTATCCGTCCGTGTCGATTCGGATCGAGTGCGTGGGGTTGGCGTGGTGGGCGTCGATGACCTTGGTGGCGTACGTCAGCAGGGTGGCGCCCAGGCGGACGTTGTAGCTGTTGGGGTTCGTCTGCTTCGGGTCGAACGGGGTGATGCGAAGGCGTCCGTCGGCGACGGCCGTGTTGATCTCGGGCCCGGTGAGGATCATTGAGCGCCCCCTTCAGAAGCGTCGGCAGAGTCAGCGAACGGGACCGCCAGGACGCTGCGCACCGCCTGGCCCAGACGCAGTCCGGCTTGATGAGTGCGGCCGCCGAGATAGGTGTCGGCGATGTAGTCGGTGGTCAGCACGATGCGCGCTGTCAGTGGCAGGGGTGTGGGCGCGACGGCCAAGGGGCCGACGCGTTCGACGAGATGAGCGAGCAGCTTGGCGTGGTCCTCGGACTGATCGTCGGAGAGGAAGGCGTGGACGAGCTGGTTGCCGAAGGGCTCGATGGCGAGCAGCTCGCCGAGGGTGAGGACATCGCCGAGCGGTACGGGGCGCAGAGCGGTCTCGTTGAGGATGACCGCGTTCGCTCCGAGGCCGGTGTGCAGGCGGGTGGCGATCTCGCCCAAGAGGAGGCGCCGGTCCAACGGGGTATTGAGATACGGCTCGTTCACGATGCCGAGCTGGCTCCCCAAGGTGCTGCCGACGAGGGCGATCTTCTCCTTCAGTACGGCGAGGTCCTCGGGGATCAGGGACGTGTCGGGGAAGGTGCCTACGCGGACGGCCCAGCCGGCCCCGACCGGCTCGGCGGTGGCGTACCCGACGCCGAGTTCGTGACCCTTGACGACAAGGGTGTCGCCGACGGGCACGGGGCCGTAGGTGTCGCTGTGGCAGTGCCCGGCGAAGATGACGTCCGCGAACGGGCAGGCGGCGGCCAGCTTCAGGTCCTCGTCGAAGCCCGAGTGGGACAGCACCATCCAGGCGTCGGCACGGTGATGGTGCTCCAGCATCACTTCGCGCAGGGCCTGGGCCGGGTCGGTGACGTGGTGGCCCGTGCGCTGGTTGGCAGGGATCGCGTTGAAGGCTTGCAGGCCGATTACCGCGGTGACGGCGACGCGCCGGCCACCGATGTGCTCGATGCGCACGCGGTCGAAGAGCGGCCTGCCGCTGCCGTCGGCTGCGTTCGCGCACACGGTCATCGCGTGCAGCTGCGGTTCGAAGTAGTGCGGCCAGCCGTGGTTTCCAGGGGCGAGCAGGTCGTACAGGCTGGTGAGAACCTCGCACTCGATCTGCCCCTGGCCGAAGCGGTAGAAGCCGGTGCCTTCGAAGAAGTCGCCGCAGTCCACGACCAGGCTCTCGGCCCTGGCTGCGTGGAGGTAGCCGAGCATCGGAGTGGCTTGTGCGAAGGAGGAGTGGACGTCGGTCGTGGCGGTGATTCGCTGGAGTTGCCGGGTCATGGAGTGACCTCGCAGATGTCGGCGCCCAGGGCATGCAGTTTGGTGGGCAGGTCGGCGTGGCCGCGCCGGAGCTGTTCGAGGCCGCCGAGGGTGGTGACGCCGCTCGCTGTGAGGCCGGCGATGAGCAAGGCCGAGCCCGTGCGGATGTCGGTGGCCTCCACGCCGGCGCCGGTCAGCTGTTGCGGCCCGGTGAGGCGGCATTCGGTGGGCGAGAGCTCGTGGATCTCGGCGCCGAGGCGGGCGAGCTGGGGGAGCAAGTTGCCGTGACGGCCGGGGTTGACGGTGTCGGCGAACAGGTGAGTGCCGGGCAGTCCGAGGGCGAGGGCCATCAGCGATGGTTCGAAGTCGGCATCCAATCCGTCGGGGGAGAGGGAGGCGATGGCGCGCAGCGATCGCCCGGTCGGTTCGACGTCGTGGGCCCGGATGATGAGAGCATTGCCCTCGATGTCGGCAGGCACTCCGAGCCAGTTCAAGGCGGAGACCAGGGGAGCGACGTCGTCGCCGCGTACGCCACAGATGCGTGCCTCTCCGCCGGTCGCTGCGACCGCACAGGCCAGGGTCCCGGCTTCGACCTTGTCGCCGGGCACCGACCAGACGGTGGTCTCGGTCGGGACGGAAGTGGGTGGTGACAGCGTCAGGACCGACTCACTGACCCGGCACTCCCATCCCGCCACCTGCAACGCCTCTACGACGCTGATCACTTCAGGCGAGAGATTGGGGTGGCCAAGGCGCAGAGGCCGGCCGGCTACGACCGCGCGCAGGAGGGCAGCGACGCTCGCCTCACGAGAGCGGAATGGCAGCACCACGGACACGGTTCCGGTCCCACCAGTGGCTGCTTCCACGAGGTAGCCGCGTTCATCGACCGTTGTGCGGTCGCCGAAGCGCTCGTAGACGTTGAAGTGCTGCTCCATCCCGCGTTCCCCGATCCGGCAGCCTCCCGGCCAGGGCAGCCGGGCCCGCCCGGACGCGCCGAGCAGGGCCGGTACGAGGTAGTACGACGCCCGGATACGGGCGGCGACCTCGGGATCGGGGCCTGGCTGAGGCTTGTCGCTCGGCAGGATCACGGTCGTGTGCGGATCGCTGACCGGACGGGCCGTGTGCCAGCCGGCCTGGTGGAGCAGGGCGAGCATGGTCTCGACGTCCGTGTTCGACGGGACGTTGCTCAGTTGCACCGGATGGTGCAGGGCCGCGGCGGCGGCCAGCAGGGGCAGGGCCGCGTTCTTGGAGCCGTCGACGGTGATGGAGCCGGCGAGTGGGCTGCCGGGTCGCACGGCGACCACTTCTGCGGCGACGGGGGGAGTGCGTACGGCTGTCAACGGTCAACTCCTCTGCAGGGGAAGGTATGTCGCGGTGGGTAGTGGGGTGCTGACCTTGAACTCGGCCCAGCAGCGTTTGCCGGGCGGCAGCGGATCGAAGCCGTGACGGTCCGCGAGTGCTGCGACGAGGAACAGCCCGCGTCCGCCTTCCTCGTCCACATCCGACAGGCAGACCTGTGGGACGGCGGGGTTGGCGTCGTTCACCTCGATCCGCAGTCCGATGTCGCTCAGGCAGGCGCCGGCCGTGATCGGGCCGCTGTTTGCGTGCCGGACCGCGTTCGCGATGAGCTCTGCGGCCACCAGTTCTGCCGCGTCCAGGAGTTCGGGGCCGAGGAAGGCGCCGAAAGTCCGTATCCCGGCCGCGAGCTGCTGGCGCGCGGACGCTGCGGCAGCTGGCGTGCCGGAGACGGGAATCCGGATGTGATGCGCTTCCATGAGCGGCCTCCTGGTCGGTTCGGCCACTCCACGCAACCGCTCCGGAGGCAAGCGGAACCAGTCGGTGTGCCGGGGCTGCATCACTTATGCAGGAGCTGCATCACTGCCAAATGCCGCTCGGTTACTCTCGGTTGAGCAGGCAGGATCGGCGACGGCAGAAGGGGCCGTGGCACAGATGGCCGAGGCACAGAGTGAAGCGAGACGGATCGGCGAAGTGATCCGTCAGGCACGCGTGTTACAGCGGCGCTCGCAGGGGGACGTTGCCGCCGCGCTTGGGTATCACCAGTCGAAGGTGAGCCGCCTGGAGAGCGGCAGGGGTACCGAGGACGTGCGAGTGCTGCGCGAGATCGCTCAGGTACTGGAGATTCCGCCGCAACGTCTCGGCCTCGCCGCCGCTTCTGATGCCAGCCCCGCCGAGCCCGGAACAGAGGACATGCACCGCCGTACCTTCCTTGCCGCGAGCGTCGCCGCGCTCGCGGCTCCGCCGTCGTCGAGCGCGGCACATCACGACCTGATCCAAGTCCTGTTGCCAGGCACGAGCCCCGCGGCAACCGGGCAAGCCGTGGGCCTCGACGAGCTGCGGGACCGGGCACGGGCCGTACGCCGGATGTTCTGCACGTGTGACTACGCGGAACTGGAGCAGACCTTGCCGGGTCTGATCGCCGACCTGCGTCAGGCCGCCGGAGGCTCATCCGGCTCGGCGGAGGCGTCCGGGCTGCTCGCGACCGCCTACCAGACATCGGTGAGCCTGTTGCTGAAGCGGGCCGATCAGGGCAACGCCTGGCTCGCGGCCGGTCGGGCCATGGCCGAGGCGGAACGGTCCGGGGATCCCGTCGTCCTCGCCGCGAGTGTCCGCGTCCACGCTCACGTCCTCGTGCGGGAGAAGCACACGGCCCAGGCCGTGAACATGGTCCGCCACACTGCCGACCAGCTCACCGGCTCCTACGACCAGCGCTCGCCCCGGTACCTGGCAGCGGTTGGTCTGCTGTTGCTCCGCGGGGCGACCGCCGCCAGCAGAAACGGTGACCGCGACACCACCCAGGACTTCCTCACCGAGGCCAAGGAAGTTGCTCGCTACGTCGCCTTCGACCGGCCGGACGCCTGGGCGAACTTCAGCCCTACCAACGTCGCACTCCACGAGATCAGCGCAGCCGTCTCCTTCGGTGACGCCGGCATCGCCCTGGAAACCGCACGGCCGCTCATGCGGCGGCACATTCCTGTCCCCGAGCGTCGGGCCGCGCTGTGGGTGGAGACCGCCCGCGCCTACAGTCAGCAGGGCAGGCTCGCCGAGGGCTACCAGGCCCTGCGTATCGCCGAGAGCTGCGCGGCACAGGACATCCGCCGCCCGGCCGTACGCGAACTGGTCGCCGACATGGCAGCCCGCGACCGCCGCCGGGCACTGCCCGAGCTGCACCACTTCAGCCGCCAACTGGGAGTGCCCGCGTGAGTGATCAGCCCGACAAGCCGTTCCTCCAGATCGTGGTCTGCGCGTCCGGGGTCGCCGCCGACGTCGGCAAGCTGATCACCGCAGCACATGAACGGCACTGGGACGTCGGCGTGATTGCCACCCCACAAGGACTTGGCTTCCTCGACGCGGAGGCGGTCGAGGCGCAGACCGGCCGCCCCATCCGCTCGGCCTGGCGATCACCGGGCGAACCGCGCCCGACTCGGCCCGCGGACGCGATCGCGGTCGCTCCGGCCAGCTTCAACACCGTCAACAAGTGGGCTGCCGGGATCTCCGACAATCTCGCCCTGGGCGTCCTGTGCGAAGCACCCGCCATGGGCATCCCGGTCGCCGTGCTTCCGTACCTGAACTCGGCCCAGGCCGCCCACCCCGCGTACCGCCAGAGCCTGGAACGGCTACGCGAGATGGGCGTTCTGATCGGCTCGTACGAACCGCACCGGCCAAAGGCCGGCGGCGGGGCCGACCGCTACCGCTGGGAGGAAGCTCTGGAGCTCCTCGCGCCCAAGCTGTCCGCACCGGCCTGATCAGCGCCGCCGTGTCGGTGACCCCTGTGGTGGCCGAGCAATGGCTGTCGCGGGGTGGACCGGCACGCTGGGCCGTTGCATGGCGCTGTGGGCCCTGGCTGCCTGGGCCCAAGGACCGGGAACGTGGCGCTCGCCGAGGCGGCGGATACGCCACGTCAGCGCGCGGGCGGGACTGCGGGCGTCGTCCAGGGTGCGTTGGTGCAGCGCTTGGCCGAGGACGGAGGCTGCGTTATGTCCTGCTGCCTCTGCCTCGGCGAGCACGGTGGCGAGTGCGTCCCAAGCGGGGTCGTTGAGGATGCGCTCGGCGTGCTCCGGAACCACATCCTGAAGGTGGTGGGCGAAGCGGCGCTTGGTCTGCGGGCCGGGTGCCCGGCTGGCGAGGCCGACCAGGACGGGCTCGGCGGTCCGCGCGTACGCGGTCTGTAGATGGAGGAGGGCCTGTTCGGCTGCCGCCTCCTGCTGGGCGTGCTGGCGGGTGCACCCACGCCTTGCGCCGACCTGCCCCAGCACCAGCTCGCCGCCCCTCCCGCAGTCCTGCTGCTCCCGTGGCTGACGCGCGCCGCTGCGACCCACGCCACCCCAGTCCCCAAACCCCACTCAGGAGGCCCTTCTTGGCTGACGTATACGACCGCTGGCACAAGTCCCACCCCAAGCCCACCGAGGCCGAGTGCGGCGACCACAAGAGCCCGACGAAGCGGATGGTCCCCACCGTCGACCACGGCATCGGCAAGCGCTGGCAGGTCCGATACCGCGACCTGGATGGCCATCAGCGCAAGGAGAACTTCCACACGAAGGCCGAGGCGGACAACCGCGCCGCCGAGGTCGACGTCGAGATCCGACGCGGCTCCTACGTCGTCCCGGCCGAGACAAAGCAGATGCTCAGCGCCTACGCCCAGAAGTGGCTCGACGGGAACTCCGTCGGCCCGACGACCGCGCTCCGCTACGAGGCGACCGTCCGCAACCACATCGTCGAGCACCTCGGCCGGCGCGAACTGCGGTCCCTCAACCAGCCCTCGGTCATACAGGGTTGGATCCGCACCCTCCAGGACGCTGTCCTTGAGGTGTCAACGATCGAGGGCATCTTCGACATCCTCTCCAGCATCCTCGGCACGGCTGTGGAGGACGGGCTGCTGCCGAAGAACCCCTGCAAGGCGAAGTCGGTCAAGCTGCCGACCGCGACCAAGAAGAAGATCATCCCTTGGTCGCTGGAGCGCGTCCGTGCGGTCATCGCCGCACTTCCAAAGCGCTTCCAGGGCGGTGGCAGACTCGCCTTCGGCTGCGGTCTGCGGCAGGGCGAGGTGTTTGGCTTCGCCGTCGAGGACATCGACTTCAAGGGCGGCTGGATCCACGTCAATCGCCAGGTGCGGCTCGTCGGTACGAAGCCCGTCTTCGCCCTGCCCAAGGGCAACAAGATCCGGTCGGTGCCTCTATCGGCCCAGCTTGCTGCCGCCCTCAAGGCCCACATGAAGGAGTTCCCGCCCGCCGAGGTCACCCTGCCCTGGGCCAAGCCGGACGGTGAGCCGAAGACCTTCCGCCTCCTCTTCGTCGACAAGAAGAGCCGGGCCTACAACCGCAGTGTCTTCAACATGGGCGCCTGGAAGCGCGCCCTTGCCGCCGCCGGCGTCATACCTCCCCGCGAGCCCGGTGCGCGCTACCTCCAGGCGGCCCCGGAAGACGGCATGCACGCCCTACGGCACGCCTACGCCTCCGTACTCCTGGACGCGGGGGAGAGCATCAAGGCGCTCTCCGAGTACCTCGGCCACTCGGATCCGGGCTTCACACTGCGGACGTACACGCATCTGCTGCCGTCGAGCGAGACCCGCACCCGCAAGGCGATCGACGATGCCTTCACGGAAGAAGCCGAGGCGGAAGACGGGGGCGACCCACCTGCCGCCCAGGGCACATCCGTGCCCCCAACGAAACCAATGTGCCCTCAATGTGCCCTGGCCGCCTGACGGCCCCTCTCCGGCACTGAAAAGGGCGAGGCCCGAAGACCCCGCCCGAACCGACCAAAACCCCAGTTCAGGGCCACACCAGGCAGTACGCCTGATGCCCCGCCTCGTGCAGCCGGTGGGAGAAGTCCTGCCACTCGTGCAGCAGTCGGTACACGTTGAACGCGTCCCGCGGGCCGCCCCGGTCCGGCACCGTCGACCAGATGAAGGCCGCGGCGCCGACGGCTTCCTCGCCGATGCCGCGCAGGGGGTCGACCACGGTCATCGGGAGTTTGACGACCGCGTAGTCGGGGTGAAGGACGACCAGTTCGAGGGGCGGGACCTTGTGCAGGGGGATGCCCTCGATGCCGGTCAGGACCATCGCGGCCATCGTCTCCGGCTTGATCTTGGTGAACATGCCGTTCATGCCCAGCTCGTCGCCGCCGAGTTCCTCGGGGCGCATCGAGATGGGGACGCGGGCCGCGGTCGCGCCGTCAGGCGCGCCGAAGTATTTGTAGGTCACCCCCACCCGGCCACCACTCCCGCCGCCCGTGCCGAGGGAGCCGACCCGGTCGGCCCGGGGGGTACGCCGACGCCCGCCCGCCCGGCCGGGCCGCGGCTCCGGCGCGGGGTCCGAGGTGAGATCGGGGGGGAAGTCCGGCGGGCCGCCCAGGCCCGTGTTCCAGGGGGGATCCCGGGGGACGTCACGCTGAAGGTCGCGAGCTGGGTCACGGGGAAGGTCACGAGGAAAACCCGACGGGGCGTCCGGGTTCCGTGCGGGATCGACCGGACGCTCGCCCCGGAGATTCCCCCGGAGGTCCGTCGGGGCCTCGCGCGGGAAGTCCGCCGGCCGCTCGCCCCGGAGGTCTCGCGGAGCCTCTCGCGGGAAATCCGCCGGCCGCTCGCCCCGAAGATCTCTCGTGGCCTCTCTCGGGAAGTCCTTCGCCCTGTCGGCAGTCCGCTCCGCCTGTTGGTCGTGCAGGCGTTCGCTTTGCCGGTCGTACCGTTCGGGCTCACTCGGTGCACCCTGTGTTCTGCGTGCTTCGGTCGTTTCCTCCGCTTCGCGCCGGTGCCTTCCCCGCCGGGCACGTCGAGGCCCGAGGTCATCGGTCCCCTCGCCCAGTCCGCCACCGCGATGCATATCTCCACCCGACTGCTTTTCTAGGACGCGTGGCCCCCGCCGCGCAACCCGATCATCGTGTCAGTGACCTCCCCCACGGCCGCCCGCCGAAACGTGCGGTGGAACAACAGTCCACGGGGATCCGCCCGGTCCCTGATCCTTCCGTGCCCAGGAGCTGTGTGTGTCAGGTCTCAGTCTCGCAGATGGCGGACCGCGGCGGCGCGGAACCGCGGGCGGGCCGTCACCGCACCGGGCGGGCGGCCTACCCTGAGGAGGTCACCCCGCAACCGGAGTCCGAGAAGCCGGAGAAGCCGCACGTCATGAGTGCCCCGAGCGAAACGCCCTATCCCTATGAAGCGCCCGCCTCCCAGGCGCTCTTCGACCGCGCCTCCGCCGTCACGCCCGGGGGTGTGAACTCCCCGGTGCGCGCCTTCCGCGCCGTCGGCGGCACCCCCCGCTTCATGGTGTCCGGCCGCGGTCCGTACCTCACCGACGCCGACGGCCGGGAGTACGTCGACCTCGTCTGCTCGTGGGGTCCGATGATCCTCGGGCACGCGCACCCCGAGGTCGTCGCCGCCGTCCAGGACGCCGTCGCCCGCGGTACGAGCTTCGGCACGCCCGGCGAGGGCGAGGTCGCGCTCGCCGAGGAGATCGTCGCCCGGATCGAGCCCGTCGAGCAGGTGCGGCTGGTCAGCAGCGGGACCGAGGCGACCATGAGCGCCATCCGGCTCGCCCGCGGATTCACCGGCCGGTCCAAGGTGATCAAGTTCGCCGGCTGCTACCACGGACACGTGGACGCCCTGCTCGCCGCCGCGGGCTCCGGCGTCGCCACCTTCGCGCTGCCCGACACGCCCGGTGTCACCGGTGCCCAGGCGAGCGACACGATCGTGCTGCCGTACAACGACCTCGAAGCCGTGCAGGAGGCGTTCCACCGCCACCCGGGCGAGATCGCCTGTGTGATCACCGAGGCATCGCCCGGCAACATGGGCGTCGTGCCGCCGGCCCCCGGGTTCAACCAGGGTCTCAGGGACGCCTGCCACAAGAACGGCGCCCTCTACATCTCCGACGAGGTCATGACCGGCTTCCGTACCAGCCGCGCCGGCTGGTACGGCGTCGACGGGGTCAAGCCCGACCTGATGACCTTCGGCAAGGTGATGGGCGGTGGCTTCCCGGCCGCCGCGTTCGGCGGCCGGGCGGACGTCATGGCGTACCTCGCGCCCGCCGGGCCCGTCTACCAGGCCGGCACCCTCTCCGGTAACCCGGTAGCCACCGCCGCCGGCATCGCCCAGCTGCGGCTGCTCGACGAGGCGGCGTACGGCACGGTGGACGCGGTCTCCGCGCAGATCCAGGCGCTGGTCACCGAGGCGCTGAGCAAGGAGGGCGTGGCGCACCGGGTGCAGAACGCGTCCAACATGTTCTCGGTGTTCTTCGCCGACCGGCGGGTGCGCGACTACGAGGACGCCAAGCGGCAGGAGTCGTACCGCTTCACCGCGTTCTTCCACTCGATGCTGTCGAACGGCGTCTACCTGCCGCCGTCGTCCTTCGAGTCCTGGTTCGTGTCCACGGCCCACGACGAGCGGGCCGTCCAGAAGATCGCCGACGCCCTTCCGGCGGCGGCCCGTGCGGCTGCGGAGGCCACCGCGTGACCATAGGAAACAGTGTGAGCGGCAGCGACAAGGACGTCACGGTCGTCCATCTCATGCGGCACGGGGAGGTGGAGAACCCGAGCGGTGTGCTGTACGGCCGGCTGCCCGGCTTCCACCTGTCCGAGCTGGGCCGGCGGATGGCGGACCGGGTCGCGGAGCACCTCGCCCCGCGCGACATCACCTATGTCTGCGCCTCCCCGCTGGAGCGGGCGCAGGAGACCGCCACCCCGATCGCCAAGGCGCACAGCCTCGACCTGGACACCGACGAGCGGCTGATCGAGGCCGAGAACGTCTTCCAGGGCAAGACCTTCGGTGTCGGCGACGGCGCCCTGCAGCGGCCGGGGAACTGGAAGCACCTGGTCAACCCGTTCCGGCCGTCCTGGGGCGAGCCGTACGTGGACCAGGTCGTGCGGATGATGGGCGCGCTGAACGCGGCCAAGGACCAGGCGCGCGGCCATGAGGCGGTGCTGGTCAGCCATCAGCTGCCGGTGTGGATCGTGCGCTCGTACGTCGAGCGCCGGCGGCTGTGGCACGACCCGCGCAAGCGGCAGTGCACGCTCGCGTCGCTGACGTCCTTCACCTACCTCGGCGACAAGATCGTGTCGGTCGGCTACAGCGAGCCCGCCATCGACCTGGTCCCCGCGCACCTGCGGGCCGGCGCCCAGCCGCAGAAGGGCGGCGGGAAGGCGTTCGGCGCCTGACCGGCCCCGCGCTCCCGAGCGTTCCCCGGGGCTTTCGCGGACCGTCACCCGACGGTCCGTCAAAAGCCGCTTAGGACGCTTTTGTCGAGACTATTAAGAAAAACATACAAATTAGCGGAACCTCCCCGATCGTCGCGCCCTCTGTCTGGGTGACCACCATCACCACGCGCGACGAATCGGGGAACCTTCATGCGCACCGTCTCCCGGAACCTCTCCCGCCGGGGAATGCTCGGCCTCGGCGCGGGCGCGGCGGCCGCCGCCACCCTGTCCGGCTGCGGCGCCCTCAAGTCCTCGGACGGCGACGGGCACGCGGGCGGTTCCCGTCAGGCGCAGGACGGCAAGAGCCGGCCGGCCAAGCTGATCGGCGACGGCTCCACCTCCTTCACCGGCAAGCAGCCGGGCCGCTCGGCCAAGCCCGAGCCGCTGGAGCCGGGGCAGGCCCCGCCGCAGTTCGTCATCTTCTCCTGGGACGGGGCCGGCGAGGTGGGCAACGGCCTCTTCCCGCGCTTCCTCGACCTCGCCAAGCAGCACGGCGCGCACATGACCTTCTTCCTCTCGGGCCTCTACCTGCTGCCCGAGTCGAAGAAGCGGCTGTACGAGCCCCCGAACAACCCGCGCGGCGCCTCCGCCATCGGCTACCTCACCGACGAGCACATCAAGGCCACCCTCACCAACGTCCACCGGGCGTGGCTGGAGGGCCACGAGATAGGCACCCACTTCAACGGGCACTTCTGCGGCGAGACGCACGGCTCGGTGAAGTGGTGGACGCCACAGCAGTGGAAGAGCGAGATCGAGCAGGCGAAGTCCTTCGTCAAGGAGTGGAAGACCAACACCGGCTGGCACGACCTGCCGGCGCTGCCCTTCGACTACGACAAGGAACTGGCCGGCGGCCGCACCCCCTGCCTGCTGGGCCAGGACAACCTGCTGCCCACCGCCCGCGAGCTGGGCTGGCGCTACGACGCCTCGTCCCCGGGCGGCCGCCAGGTGTGGCCGGTCAAGCGCCAGGGGATCTGGGACTACCCGCTCCAGCAGGTGCCGTTCCCCGGACGCAGCTTCGAGGTGCTGTCCATGGACTACAACATGCTCGCAAACCAGTCCGTGAACTCCACCAAGGCGCCCGCCCGCAACTACCCGGGCTGGCGCAAGCAGTCCGCGGCGGCGTACATCGCCGGCTTCCAGCGGGCCTACGAGACGAACCGCGCGCCGTTCTTCATCGGCAACCACTTCGAGCAGTGGAACGGCGGGATCTACATGGACTCCGTCGAGGAGGCGTTCAAGCACATCGCGGCCCAGCGGGACAAGGGCGCCGACGTGCGGCTGGTCTCCTTCAAGGAGTTCACGGACTGGATCGACGTCCAGAAGCCCGAGGTGCTCGCCAAACTGCGCACGCTGGACGTCGGGCACCAGCCCACGGGTGGCTGGAAGACGTTCCTCGCCTGAGCCCGGCGGGGACGCGGGCCCGTCTCCGGCGTCCGGAATGTCCCGTGTAAATAGCTCCTGAAATGCGGTTTTCCGTCCCGCAGGGGGGCGCGCGAGAACCCCGGGAACGACATGCGAAACTTTTCACATGAGTACCCGTAGCCGCGCCGTCCTGCTCAGCGCCGTGGCCGTCACCGCGGCCCTGTCCCTGTCCGCGTGCGGCAAGGGCGGCACCTCGGGCGGCGGTGGCAACACCAACTTCGTCACCGGCAACAACGGCATCGCCACCGTGCCGGTGGGCGAACGCACCGCGGCCCCGGACCTGTCCGGAAAGACGATCGACGGCAAGTCGGTCGACGTGGCCGACTACAAGGGCCAGGTCGTCGTCATCAACGTCTGGGGCTCGTGGTGCAGTCCGTGCCGCGAAGAGGCCCAGTACTTCGCCAAGGTGTCGAAGGCGTACGACGGCAAGGGCGTGCAGTTCGTCGGGATCAACACCCGCGACACCAGCACGACCCCCGCGGTCGAGTTCGAGAAGGCGCACGGAATCACCTATCCGAGCCTGTACGACCCCACGGGCAAGCTCATGCTGCGCTTCAAGAAGGGGACCCTGAACCCCCAGCTGATCCCCTCCACGCTCATCATCGACCGGCACGGGAAGGTCGCCGCGCGCGCCCTGGAGGCGCTCGACGACACCACGCTGCTGAAGATGCTCAAGCCGGTCGTCGCGGAGAAGTGACATGGGTCCGACCCTGACACTGGCCGCGAACAACCAGACGGTGCTCCACGGGGCGCTGCTGGTCGCGCTGCCCGTCGCCCTGCTCGGCGGGCTCGTCTCCTTCTTCTCGCCCTGCGTGCTGCCGCTGGTGCCGGGCTACCTCTCCTACGTCACCGGCGTGGCCGGCACCGACCTGGCCGAGGCCCGGCGCGGCCGCATGGTGGCCGGCGCCTCCCTGTTCGTGCTCGGCTTCAGCGCGGTCTTCGTCTCCGGCGGCGCGCTGTTCGGCCAGTTCGGCTGGACCCTCCAGGAACACAAGGACACGCTGACCAAGGTCCTCGGCGTCGTCATGATCCTCATGGGCGTCTTCTTCATGGGACTGATGCCCTGGTTCACCCAGCGCGAGTTCCGCTTCCACAAGCGGCCGTCGACCGGACTGCTCGGCGCGCCGATAGTGGGCGCGCTGTTCGGGATCGGCTGGACACCCTGCATCGGCCCGACCCTCGCCTCGGTGAACATCCTCGCCATGCAGGAGTCGAGCGCGGTGCGCGGGGCGACCCTGATGATCGCCTACTGCCTGGGCCTCGGCGTGCCCTTCGTGCTCGCCGCCGTGGCCTTCCGCAAGGCCCTCGGCGCGTTCGGCTGGGTCAAGCGCCACTATGTGTGGGTGATGCGCATCGGCGGCACGATGATGGTCGTGACCGGTGTGCTGCTGCTGACCGGCGCCTGGGACAGCCTGGTGCAGCAGATGCAGAGCTGGTCCGACGGCTTCACTGTGGGGATCTGATCGATGAGCAAGACCGAAACCGACAAGGGCCAGGAACAGGAGGATCTCGGCGCCGCCGGGTCCCAGCTGTCCACCGCCCCGCGCGAGGAGCCGCTCTCCGCGGTGCCCGCCATGGGGGTGATCGGCTGGCTGCGCTGGTTCTGGCGGCAGCTGACCTCCATGCGGATCGCGCTGCTGCTGCTCCTGATGCTGTCGCTGGCCGCGATCCCCGGCTCGCTCATCCCGCAGTCCGGCGCCGACATCAACAAGGTCGCCGGCTTCCAGCAGGCGCACAAGACGCTCGCGCCGATCTACGACAAGCTCGGCCTCTTCCACGTCTACAGCTCGGTGTGGTTCTCCGCGATCTACATCCTGCTGTTCATCTCCCTCATCGGCTGCATCGTGCCGCGCGCCTGGCAGTTCGTCGGCCAGCTGCGCGGCCGGCCCCCGGGGGCGCCCAAGCGGCTGACCCGGCTGCCCGCGTACACGACCTGGCGTACGACGGCGGAGCCCGAGGAGGTCCGCGAGGCCGCGCTCAAGCTGCTCAGGCGGCGCCGCTTCCGCGCGCACGCCGAGGGCGACGCGGTCGCAGCCGAGAAGGGCTACCTGCGTGAACTGGGCAACCTGATCTTCCACGTCGCCCTGATCGTGCTCCTGGTCTCCTTCGCCTGGGGCCAGATGTACAAGTCGGACGGCACCAAGCTGATGGTGGAGGGCGACGGCTTCTCCAACGCGCTCCCGATGTACGACGACATGAAGTCCGGCAGCCTCTTCCGGAGCGACGACCTGGTGCCGTTCAGCTTCGACCTGAAGAAGTTCACCGGCACCTACGAGAGCAGCGGCCCCAACCGCGGCACGCCCCGCACCTTCCAGGCCACGATCGACTACAGCGTCGGCGCGTACGGCAAGCGCAAGAAGACCACCATCAAGGTGAACGAGCCGCTGCACATCGGCGACTCCAAGGTCTACCTCGTCAGCCACGGCTACGCCCCGGTCGTCACCGTCCGCGACGGCAAGGGCAGGATCGTCTACCGCGACGCGGTGCCGCTGCTGCCGCTCGACGGCAACGTCACGTCCAACGGTGTCGTCAAGGTGATGGACGGCTACAAGAACCCGCAGGGCAAGAGCGAGCAGCTCGGCTTCCAGGCGTTCTTCGTGCCGACCTTCGACCCGAAGGCCGGCACGATGATGTCGCAGTTCCCGGCGCTGCTGAACCCGCTGCTCGCGGTCAACGCCTACCACGGCGACCTGGGCGTGGACGCGGGCATCCCGCAGAGCGTGTACCAGCTCGACAAGAGCCACATGAAGGCGTTCAAGGACGGCAAGGGCCAGCTGCTGAAGAAGCTGCTCAAGCCCGGCGACAGCATGGCGCTGCCGAACGGCGCCGGTTCCATCACGTTCGAGAAGGACGTGAAGCAGTGGGCCGGCTTCGAGATCGTCCAGGAGCCGGGCAGCGTCTGGGCCCTGACCGGCGCGCTCGCCGCGATCTTCGGTCTGGCCGCGTCCCTGTTCATCCAGCGCCGCCGCGTGTGGGTGCGGGCGGTGCGCGGTGCCGACGGTGTGACCGTCGTCGAGATGGCCGGGCTCGGCCGCAGCGAGTCCGCCAAGCTGCCCGAGGAGCTTGGCGACATCGCCGGGATCCTCTACGACCAGGCGCCGGGGGCACCCGACCCCGACGATCCCGCCACCCCCGACCCTCACGTCGTACCTGCCGAAGGGGCTGAGAAGTGACTCTCGCCGCCGCAACAGAGCTGGCCACAGCGACCAACGAGCACCTCGCGAGCATGAGCAACACGCTCATCTACTCCGCGATGACCGTGTACACCCTGGCCTTCCTCGCCTACATCGCCGAGTGGATCTTCGGCAGTCGCAGCAAGGTGGCCCGCACGGCCAACGCGCTGACCGCCGAGAGCAGGCAGCAGGCGGGCCCCGCCGTCACCGTGAAGAAGGCCGGCGGGACCGCCGTGCTGGAGCGTCCGAAGGTCGTGGTGCGCGCGGCGGCCGGTGCCCGGGACGTGCCGGACGGGCCCGGTGCGCACGGCGGCGACGTCCAGGGCGACATGTACGGCCGGATCGCGGTCTCGCTGACAGTGCTGGCCTTCCTGGTGCAGCTCGCCGGTGTGGTCGCCCGCGCGGCCTCGGTGCAGCGCGCGCCCTGGGGCAACATGTACGAGTTCAGCATCACGTTCACCACGGTGGCCGTGGGTCTGTACCTGGTACTGCTGGCACTGAAGAAGAACGTGCGCTGGCTGGGCCTGTTCCTGACCACCACGGTGCTGCTGCTCCTCGGCCTCGCCGTGACCGTGCTCTACACGGCCAGCGACCAGCTGGTCCCGGCCCTGCACTCGTACTGGCTGTACATCCACGTCTCCACCGCGATCTTCTGCGGCGCGGTGTTCTACGTCGGCGCGGTCGCCACCATCCTGTACCTGTTCAAGGACTCGTACGAGAACAAGCTGGAGGCCGGGATCAAGCCGGGCTCCTTCGCCACCTCGGTGCTGGAGCGGCTGCCCGCCTCGGCCTCCCTGGACAAGTTCGCCTACCGGGTCAACGCGGCGGTCTTCCCGCTGTGGACGTTCACGATCATCGCGGGGGCGATCTGGGCGGGCGACGCCTGGGGCCGCTACTGGAACTGGGACCCGAAGGAGACCTGGTCGTTCATCACCTGGGTCGCCTACGCCTGCTACCTGCACGCGCGCGCCACTGCGGGCTGGAAGGGCCGCAAGGCCGCCTACCTGGCGATGATCGCGTTCGCCTGCTGGCTGTTCAACTTCTACGGCGTGAACATCTTCGTCACGGGCAAGCACTCCTACGCGGGCGTGTGAGCGCGGGCTCGCCCACACTGGAGTCATGAGCGGTTCCATCGCGCAGGGCACCAGTCAGAGCCACGGGAACACGCGCATACTGCATTTCCTGGTGCGGCTCCCGAGGCCCATGGAAGACGTCTGGCCGGCGGTGGCCACCCCCGAGGGGATCGGGGCGTGGTGCACCGCCGTCGGCGTTCTCGAACCCCGTCTCGACGGCGCGGTCTCCCTGCGCGGCCTGGGCTCCGGCCGGGTCACGGCCTGGGACGTGGACCGGGTCGCCGAGTACACCCTGGCGGGCGGCGGCCGGCTGCGTTTCCACCTGGAGCGGGACGGGACGGCGGAGTGCGTGCTGCGCTTCACCCACGAGTTCCAGGGTGAGGGGCCCTCGGACATGGACTGGCGTCATAAATTCGAACAGCTGATCGTCGTGCTGGGTCCGGCGCCCCGGACGTAGCCGGAGCCGGCCCGTACGCCTCAGGCGGGCGGCAGGCAGTCCTTCCCCGGCGGCTTCCCCTCCGGCCAGGCCAGCTGCACGAACTGCGAGTCGCCCTGCGGGGTCAGCCGCACGATCGGCACGGCCTTGTCGTAGGGGTTGCCGTGCTCGTCCAGGCAGATCCAGCCGCTCGCCCCGGCCACCTTCAGCGAGCCCTTGACCTGCGGCCACTGCAGGCCGACGTCCGCGAGGGCCGGGATGCTCCGGCCCTCCGGCACGGCCTCGCGGATGCCGTGCACCGCCAGCTGCAGCGCGTCGTAGCCGATGATCAGCTGGCCGTCGTCCAGGGCGACCGGTCCGATCGGGCCGGCCGGCTTGTGCGAGGCGGCCTTCAGCAGCCGCTGCAGGGTCTGGTAGTCCGCCGTGGCACCGCCGGTCTTCGGGGGGTTTTGCAGCCAGGCGTCAGGGTGGGCGAGGGAGGTGAAGAGCACGCTGAGGTTGTGCCGCAGGGCGTCACGGTCCAGCTCCTTCTCATAGGTGAGGTAGGAGGCCTCGTCGCCGGTGAGGACCTGGAAGGAGCGGTCCATGCAGCCGCGGTCGCCCAGCGCGTTGACGAACTGCCGCAGCTGGGTGTGCCGGCCCGCGAACAGGATCGTGCGGGTGTCCCGGGGGGTGTCGCACACGATGTTGGTGATCTGCCGGAAGGTGTTCGCGGTGGTGCCCTCCTGGCTGCGGTCGGCGGGCGGGGTGAACGGCTGCTCAAGGACGGGCTGGTACGGCGATCCGTTCATCAGCGCGATGAACGACTCCTTGAGCGAGTTCGTGTACGGGTCGCCCGGCTTGTCGTAGACCAGCATGGCCTTGTTCTCGTTGGCCTTGTCCGCCGTGGCCTTGGTGTAGGAGGCCAGCGCGCGGGCCTCGTCGGTGTTGGTCGGCGCCACCCGGGCGAGCCCGGGATAGGGGTCCGGCTTCTTGCCGTGCTGCCCGTTGGCCAGCTCGTCGGCGGTGATGGAGGAGCCGATCACCGGGATGCCGTGCCCGGTCAGCGCCGCGACGGCCGCCTGGTTGGGGTCGGTGCTCTGCCCTATGCCGGCCACCGCCCGCAGCCGGTCCGCGCTCCGGGTCATCCCCTCCAGCTGGTCCACCGTCGGCCGCCAGCTGTCCTTGCCCGTGCCCGAGTTCGCGAGCACGAGGCGGATCCGCGGGGACTGCCCGTTGGAGTCGTGGTTGGCCGAGTACTGGGCGAGGTAGGCGCCCTGGAGCTGATGCTCTATGTCGTTCAGATTGGTCGGCGAGGTGGAGGTGAACGGCAGCATCAGCGCCACCGTCACGTAACCGCCGCCGCGCAGGCCCTTGTTCTCCCGGCCGATCGCCTCCACCACCTGGTGGAAGCGGGGCTGCCCGAAGTCGTACACCCCGGTCGCCACGCCCACGCACTCGTCGCTGCCCGCGGGCCGCGACACCCCCGGCGCGCACCGCCGGTCGTCGTGCGTCAGGGCGCGCACCCCGAAGACCCCGCCCGCCACCAGGACCGCCGCCAGCAGCAGGGACAGATACCGGCGCAGCGGGATCTCCCACACATGCTCGCGTACCCAGGTCCCCATGCCCCCCGCCATCAGGCCTCCCCGTGACCGTCGTCCTCAGGATCCTCCGGGCCCTCGATCGGGCGGCCGGCCAGCGCGGCCGCCGGCCAGTCCCGGGAGGCCCGCCACAGCAGCGCGCCCGCCGCGGGGCGCAGATTGGACAGTTGCTCCAGCTCGAAGCGGAGCCGGTCGCACACCTTGGGGTCCGGCAGCACCAGCGGATCCGTCAGCTCCCACAGCGCGTGCAGCAACCGCCGCACCCGCAGGTGCAGTACGGCGTCCACGCCCTCCGGCAGCGGGTACCCGGCGTCCGTCACGCCGAGCGCGACCGCGGCCCGCCGGTCGCCGCGCCCGCCGAAGTCGCGGCCCTCGGCGTCGTGCGCGTGGAAGTAGGGCGCGGACGCGATGAAGCGCAGGGTGCGCAGCCACACCCGGGTGTCGGCGCCGGCGAAGTCGTCCCGCAGCCGCGCGACCGCCGAGTCGGCGTCCCCGAGGGCGAGTTCGTGGTAGAGCCGGTACGGCGCCCGCTCCGGCTCCGCGTAGTGCTCGATCAGCGTCTCGTGCGCGGTCCGCCACGACGCGTGGTCCTCGTCGCGCAGATGCAGCCTCAGCAGCAACAGCGTCCGCACGAACGGATCGCCGACGAACTGGCCCGTTACGACGGGCAGTCCCTCCTCGGCGAGCAGAGTCTGCAGGGCCCGTACGTCCGCCGGCCCGAACGTGTCCGGCAGCAGCGCCGAGGCCAGGGCGCACGCCGAGCCGTGGTCGTGGGCCGCGGCCAGTACGGTCAGCTCCTCCAGGTACGCGGCCGGCACCAGCCGGTCCAGCAGCGCCTGGTGGACCGGCGAGCCCGGCCGGTCCTCGGCCGGGCGGAACTCCGCGGTGAGCAGTTCGCCCAGCGAGGTCACCTCGGGCAGATGCTGCGCGGCCGACTCGGCGAGCAGCACCACGCCCAGCGGGTTGCCGCCGGTCAACCGGTGTGCGGCGGCCGGGAGATGGGAGGGCACGGCGGTGTCCGCGCACAGGGCGCCGACGATGTGCAGGGTGTCGTCCGCGCTCAGCGGCGGCAGCGCGACCAGCAGCGCCCGTGAGGAGGGGGCCGCGTCCGGCGTCCAGCCGGTGCGCCGGGCGACCTCCGCCAGCTGACCGCGCACGGCGTTGGGCAGCTCCGCGCGGCCCTCGCCGCGCCGGGCGGCCACGAACACCACCCGGTCGCCGGTGCCCTCGGCGCGGTCGCGCAGCACGGCCGCCGTCAGCTCCGGGCCCGGGGTCGTCTGCGCGTTGTCGAGCAGCACCAGGGGCCGGCCCAGACGCTGCATCTTCGCCATGAACCCGGTGTACGCCTCGCCGAGGTCGGCCAGCAGCGCCCGCACCAGGTACCGCTCCGCGTGCTCGCGCGGGCCGTCGCCGTCCCGGAAGTGCTGGGACAGCAGGATCAGCCCGCGCTGGGCGTTGCCGCCCGCGTTCGGGTACGACCGGTACCACTCCGACGCCTTCTGGTGCTTGTGGCCGGTGAACCCCTCGGCGACGGACTCCAGGGTGGCCTCGATGGCGCCCGAGACATACGGATTCCCGCCGGTGGCGGCCGCGACCACCTTCGCCGCGACCTTGGCCGCCCACTTGCCCGCGAACGCGCCGAACTTGCCGCCCCGCTCGTTCAGCAGCAGGATGCGCTCGACCTCCCGGCGGATCCGGTCCGCCTCGGCGTCGCCCCAGCCGCCCGCGGCCACCGCGACCAGGCCCGACATCAGGCGCGGGAAGGTGATCCGCCCGGCGCCGGTCACCGGCTCCGCCAGCTGCTCGGCGATCACCAGGAGCGCCTGGGCCGACGGCGACCAGGAGTCGGCCGGCCGGCCCGCGGGCGGCCCGGTGAACTGCGCGGCCGCACAGTCGACCGACGCGACCGGGGTGTGTCCCCGGTAGGCGTCCCGGAGCGCGTCGAGCACCGCGCTCTTGCCCAGCCCCCGGGCGCCGGTGAGCACCACGAAGGGCGGCTCGTCCGGGTGCTCCAAGGGATGGGCGCGATGGCGTCCGGGGACCAGGCCCACCAGGCGCGGCGCGAGTCCGGCCGGATCGGCGTCGAAGAGCGCCCCCCGCCCGTGCAACCGTGTGCGCAAAGCATCGCCCCCCTCAACAACAGTGTAGAAAGGGGTAGTTGCTCGGTGCCAGGGCCAGTGGTGCCCGTTTGGGTAACGATGTGTGCGCACGTCGCCGCTGTGCGCTCACGACACCGCCGACAGGCGGCCGTGGCCCGCCGAGGCGATGTGGTCCCGCAGCCGCTCCACGTACAGCCGCATGTTCTTCGCGGCGACGTCGGTGTCCGGGTAGCGGCTGGCCAGCCACAGTCCCTCGTGCTGCCGGTTCACCCACACGCACACCTGGTCGCCGTACGACACCCGCAGCAGCGCGTGCGCCCGCATGTCCGTCCACCGGTCGGCGCCGGGCACCGTGCGGGTGTCGACGTACGAGACGATCGAGTACAGGTCCGGCGAGGTGGGCCGGAAGTCCGTGCCGAGCAGCGCGAGGACCCGGGCCAGCGGCATCCGGGCCAGCCTGCGGGCCGCGCCCAGCTCCGCCCGTACCGCCCGCAGGACGTCCGGGAAGCCCCGGGTGCCCGTCAGCGGCACCTCGATGGGGGCGCCGCCCACGTACCAGCCCACCGAGTCGGTCCAGCGCGAGCGCACCCGGGTGTGGAACGGCACGACCGTCCGGTACACCGACTGCCCGCCCAGCTCCTGCACGCTGAGCGCGGTCGCCGCCAGCACCCCGACCAGGCTCCCGCCGTAGGGCCGGCAGTACGCCTCGAAGGCGGCCGCCGCCGCCGCGTCCGCGAGCGGCTCGCACAGCATCGCCTGACGGGGGAGCGGCTCGCCGGGCGTGAGGCCGAGGTCCACCGGGAAGGCCGGCAGGGTGCCGCCGCCGCGCCGGATGAACTCCCGCCAGCGGGCCACGATCTCGTGCCCGCCCTCCAGCCGGTCCGCGTCGGCCCGCTCGATCTCGCAGAAGTCGACGTAACTGGCCGCGGGGGCGGGGCGGTCGGCGGAGCGCCCCGCCGTGGCCGCGTCGTACAGCTCGTGCACCTCGGCGGCGATCCGGGTCAGCGAGTAGGCGTCCACGTTGCTGTGGTCGAACGCCATGTAGACGCTGGTGGAGTCGTCGCGCACGACGGCGGTGTAGATGAGGTTCGGCCAGCGCAGGGCGTCGGCGACGGTGTCGAACCGGTCCTGGAGACGCGCGACGAGGCGGTCCGCGTCGTCGAACTCCCCGACCTCCTCGCGGTGCAGGGACACATCGGCGGGATCGAGGGTGAACCGGCGCAGCTCCTCACCCGCCCAGCGGAACCCGCTGCGCAGCGTCTCGTGCCGCAGTGTCCAGGCGCGCAGTGCCTCTTGGAGCGCGTCGAGGTCGACCCGGCCGGGCAGGTCGAAGGCGGTACCGAGCCAGGTCGGCACGAACAGCCCGTCCTCCCGCACGCACTTGGCCGTCCGGATGTGCGACTCCTGGATGTAGGCCGGCGGCCGGGAGTCCTCCGGCAGCCGCGTCGCCGCCGCCACGGTGGCCGGGCTCAAGGTCCACTCGACGAGTCGTCCCGGCCGTACCCCGCAGCGCTGGATGTCAGTGATTCGCACGCGTCTCCCATCGAAGAAGGGGCCCTGCTGAATAGGGACCCCCTCCAAGGCAATGCCGTGCGGGGCGACGGAGACATGCCCGTCGCCGCCATTTCAACGGAACGGGTGGCGGGCCGAACGGGGGACTGATTAACCGACGGTGACCACGTCCGGGATCAGCCGTTGATCATCCCGATGACCGCCCGCACCGCCTCCGCCACCGGCTGCCCCACCGCGCCGACCATCGACGCGATCCCGGCGATGGCCATCAGCGCCCGGTGCCGCTCCTGCGCGGGTACGGCGCCCCCGGCGGTCGCGGCCGGCACGGACTCGTCGAGGAGCGCGGCGCTGGACTCGGGCACCCGGGTGCGCAGGTCGGCGACGAGGCCCCGCAGTTCGGCGAGGGCCGCGACCAGTGCCGGGTCCGGTGCCGGCCGCGCGGCGCCCTGGTTCTTGACGATCCCGGTGTTGCCCGTGCCGCCGTGCATGGTCACGTTGTCGCCGTAGTGGTAGCTGTCACCGCTCATGAGCTGATCCCCGTGTTTCCGCTGCCGCCGTACATGTTGACGTTGTCCCCGAAGTAGTAGTTCCTCGGCGAGACCGTGAGGCCCTGCACCGTCACCCGGAACTCGGTGTCCGGGTGCTCGATGGCGTACGAGAGCTGGTCCACCAGCTGGTCCAGGTGGCGCGGGTCCGGGCTGGTGACCAGCGCGGTGGACGCGCCCGAGGTCTCCACCGCGAGGACGTGCTGCGGGCCGGCGGTGAGGACGCCGAGCATCTCGACCAGGAAGAAGATCTCGGCGCCGACGGCGAGGAGCCACACGAAGACGACGTAACCGGCCGCGCCCGACTGCCCGTCCGACCCGCCCAGCGTCAGCGCGGGCAGGCTGGGCAGCATCACCAGCATCGCGATGGCGACGGTCCCGGCGCTGTACCGCAGGAACCGCAGCACCGCCTCCTTGCGCCTCGGGCGCAGCACGAAGGAATAGACGCGGGCGATGTTGGCCAGCGGGTACACGGCCCGGCCGATCCACAGGATCTGCTTGCTGACCCGCAGGTCGAGCATCCTCGGCACCGGGTGCGGGGACGGCGCGGGGACGTCCGGCATGGGCGGAGCCGCTGTCGGGGCGGACGCGGCGGCCGGCGGGACGGATGGTGCGGGTGGTGCGGGTGGCAAGTCCTGGGCGGGGGGTTCCGGCCCCGTGCCGTACTGCATCTGTCGTCCCCCAGAGGTCGGGCGCAACTGACTGCTCGGTGGCGACCATTAACCCGGCCCGCGCGCGGCACTCGCAAGTGGTTAAGCACACCGGAACCGGCCGTCACCGGGCCCGGTGACGGGGGCCGGGTGGACCGTGGCGGATACTGGGACGCATGGCTTACGACGATCTTCGCTCCCTGCTGCGGGCCCTGGAGCGCGAGGGAGACCTCAAGCGCATCAAGGCCGAGGTCGACCCCTACCTGGAGATCGGGGAGATCGTCGACCGGGTGCAGAAGGCCGGCGGTCCCGCGCTCCTCTTCGAGAACGTCAAGGGCTCGGCGATGCCGCTGGCCATGAACGTCTTCGGCACCGACCGCCGCCTGCTGAAGTCCCTCGGCCTGAAGTCGTACGACGACATCTCCGACAAGATCGGCGGGCTGCTGCGCCCCGAGCTGCCGCACGGCTTCGTCGGCGTGCGCGAGGCGTTCGGCAAGCTGGGCGCGATGGCGCACGTCCCGCCGCGGAAGATCAAGGACGCGCCCGTCCAGGAGGTCGTCCTGCACGGCGACGACGTCGACCTCGACCGGCTCCCCGCGCTCTTCACCTGGCCCGAGGACGGCGGCTCCTTCTTCAACCTGGGCCTGACCCACACCAAGGACCCGGAGAGCGGCGTCCGCAACCTCGGCCTGTACCGCCTCCAGCGCCACGACAAGCGCACCATCGGCATGCACTGGCAGATCCACAAGGACAGCCGCAACCACTACCAGGTGGCCGCGCGCCGGGGCGAGCGGCTGCCCGTCGCCATCGCCTTCGGCTGCCCCCCGGCGGTCACCTACGCCTCCACCGCCCCGCTGCCCGGCGACATCGACGAGTACCTGTTCGCCGGGTTCATCGCGGGCAAGCGGATCGAGATGGTCGACTGCAAGACCGTCCCGCTCCAGGTCCCGGCCAACGCCGAGGTCGTCCTGGAGGGCTGGCTGGAGCCGGGCGAGATGCTGCCCGAGGGCCCCTTCGGCGACCACACCGGCTTCTACACGCCGCAGGAGCCGTTCCCCGCGCTGAAGATCGACTGCGTGACGATGCGGAAGCGGCCGCTGCTCCAGTCGATCGTGGTCGGCCGCCCGCCGACGGAGGACGGTCCGCTCGGCCGCGCCACGGAGCGCTTCTTCCTGCCGCTGCTGAAGATCATCGTCCCGGACATCGTGGACTACCACCTGCCCGAGGCCGGCGGTTTCCACAACTGCGCGATCGTCTCGATCGACAAGAAGTACCCGAAGCACGCGCAGAAGGTCATGCACGCCGTCTGGGGGGCGCACATGATGTCCCTCACCAAGCTGATCGTGGTCGTGGACGCCGACTGCGACGTCCACGATCTGCACGAGGTCGCCTGGCGCGCCCTCGGCAACACCGACTACGCCCGTGACCTCACGGTCGTGGAGGGCCCGGTCGATCACCTGGACCACGCCTCCTACCAGCAGTTCTGGGGCGGCAAGGCCGGGATCGACGCCACCCGGAAATGGCCGGAGGAGGGCTACACGCGTGACGGCGGGTGGCCGGAGATGGTCCTGTCGGACCCGGATACGGCCGAACGGGTGACTCGGCGTTGGAAGGAATACGGACTGTGAGAGGGGCGGACATGATGGTGCAGGGCAGCGCGGAGACGGGGTTTCCCCGCCTCCGCGGGGGTGATCCGGAGTACGGCCTGTGAGCACGGCCGCCACGATCCCGCAGCCGGGACGCACGAAGGCCTTCCTGCGCCTGGTGATGATCGAGCACTCGGTCTTCGCGCTCCCCTTCGCCTACATCGCCTCGCTGACCGCGATGTACACGCTGGACAAGAACATCCACTGGGCCCGGCTGCTGCTGGTCACCGTCTGCATGGTGGGCCTGCGCACCTTCGCGATGGCCGTGAACCGGATCATCGACCGGGAGATCGACGCCCGTAACCCGCGGACGGCCCACCGCGAGCTGGTGACCGGCGCGATGTCGGTCCGGCACGCCTGGACCGGCGCGCTCGTCGCACTGGTGGTCTTCCTGGGCGCGGCGGCGCTCCTGAACCCGCTCTGCCTGGCGCTCGCGCCGGTCGCGGTGATCCCGATGGTGGTCTACCCCTACGGGAAGCGGTTCACGAACTTCCCGCAGGCCATCCTGGGTATCGCCCAGGCCATGGGCCCCATCGGCGGCTGGCTCGCGATCTCCGGCAGCTGGTCCTGGGACGCGGTGATCCTCGGCCTCGCCGTCGGCATCTGGATCGGTGGCTTCGACCTGATCTACGCCTGCCAGGACGTGGAGACCGACCGCGCCATCGGCGTGAAGTCGGTCCCGGCCCGCTTCGGCATCCCGGCCGCGATCCGGGGCGCCCGAGCCTGCCACACGATCACCACCGCGCTGTTCGTCTGGTACGCCCTCGCCACCCACGCCGGCGCCTTCTTCTGGTTCGGCCTGGTCATCGTGGCGGGCGCGTTCCTCTACGAGCACCGGATCGTGCGCCCGCACGACCTGTCCCGGCTCGACCGGGCCTTCTTCAGCGTCAACGGTTTCATCGGGATCGCCCTTTTCGTGTGTGCCCTGCTGGACCTGCTGGTCCGGGGCCTGACCGTCTGAACCCGGGGCGCCGGCCCGCTTCTTGCCCCCACCCGGCCTGAGCCCGGGTGGGCACGCCGGTACGCTCAAGGTGTGAACGCAGGAGAAAAGCGGCGCGTGCCTTGGATCGTGGGGGTGTCCGGTGCTTCCGGGACGCCGTACGCGGCTGCTGTGCTGCGGGGGCTGCTGGCGGCGGGCGAGGCCGTCGACCTGGTGGTCAGCAGGGCCTCCCGGCTTACGCTGCTGGACGAGACGGGGATCTCGTTCCGCGACGCCCACTGGCAGGACGACCTGCGGGAATGGCTGGCGCGCGGGGCCGACGGCAAGCCCGGGGCCTTCGAGGCGGACATCAGCGGGGTGCGGTACTGGAACGCCGGCGATCTCGCGGCGGGCCCGTCCTCGGGGTCGTACCCGGCGAAGGGCATGCTGATCGTGCCCGCCTCCACGGCCTGCGTGGCGGGGGTCGCGCTGGGCCTGTCCAAGGATCTGCTCCAGCGCACGGCGAGCGTCACACTGAAGGAACGCCGCACGCTCGTCGTCGCCGTACGGGAGACCCCGCTGAACGGCCAGACCCTGCGGCACCTCGTCGCCCTGGACGACGCCGGCGCCTCGGTCGTGCCCGCCTCGCCCGCCTTCTACGCGGGCGCCACGCACATCCAGGACCTGGTGGACTTCGTCGCCGGGCGGGTGCTGGACGCGGCGGGCGTCGAGCACGGGCTGTACCGGCGCTGGCGGGGCGAACTGGGCGGCGGCGTGGCCCAGCCGTGACCGGGTCGGCCGCCGCCGGGCAGGTGCTTTACCTTTCATCACTCCGGAACTCTTCAGCGGAAGGCTTCGATCGCATGGACGCGGTGGACAGGCAGCTCATCCAGGCCCTCAGGGAGAACGGCCGGGCCTCCTACGCGGAGCTGGGGCGCCTGGTCGGACTCTCGGGACCCAGCGTCACCGACCGCATCAACCGGCTGGAGGCGGCCGGCGTCATCACCGGTTACCGCGCGACGGTCGACTCGGCCTCCCTCGGTCTCGGCGTCACCGCCCTGATCGGCATCTCGCTCTCCGACGCGGCCGACCACGAGGACGTGGCGCAGCGGCTGCGGGACCTCGAGGAGATCGAGGACTGCTGGTTCATCGCCGGCGACGACTCCTTCATGCTCAAGGCGCGCGCGGCCGACGTGGACGGCCTGGAGCGGATCATCCGCCGGCTCAGCGGGACCAAGGGCGTGTCGCGGACCCGTACCACCATCGTGCTGTCCACGAAGTGGGAGAACCGGGTCGGGGAACTGCCCGAGGAGGTCTAGGGATACCGTAGGCCGAGCTGTCGTAGAAAGGTGTTGGCATGGACGTCGGGCTCAAGCGCGAGCTGGAGGAGAAGGTCCGCTCCGGTGAGCGGCTGACCCGCGAGGACGGCATCGCGCTGTACGAGTCGGACGACCTGGCCTGGCTCGGTGGTCTGGCGCACGAGGTGCGGACGCGCAAGAACGGCGACGTCGTGCACTTCAACGTCAACCGGCACCTGAACATGACGAACGTGTGCACGGCCTCCTGCGCGTACTGCTCCTTCCAGCGCAAGCCGGGGGAGAAGGACGCGTACACGATGCGCATCGAGGAGGCCGTCAAGCTCGCGAAGGCGATGGAGACGGAGAACCTCACCGAGCTGCACATCGTCAACGGGCTGCACCCGAGCCTGCCGTGGCGGTACTACCCCCGGTCCTTGCGCGAGCTGAAGGCCGCCCTCCCGAACGTGTCCCTCAAGGCGTTCACGGCGACGGAGATCCACCACTTCGAGACGATCTCCGGTCTCACGGCGTCCGAGATCCTGGACGAGCTGATCGACGCGGGGCTGGAGTCCCTGACCGGCGGCGGCGCGGAGATCTTCGACTGGGAGGTCCGCCGGCACATCGTGGACCACCGGACGCACTGGGAGGACTGGTCCCGGATCCACCGCCTGGCCCACGAGAAGGGTCTGAAGACCCCGGCCACGATGCTGTACGGCCACATCGAGGAGCCGCGCCACCGGGTGGACCACGTCCTGCGCCTGCGTGAGCTGCAGGACGAGACCGGCGGCTTCCAGGTCTTCATCCCGCTGCGCTACCAGCACGACTTCGTGGACATGAAGGACGGCAAGGTCCGCAACCGGCTCCAGGCGCGGACGACGATGGCGACCGGCGCGGAGGCCCTGAAGACCTTCGCGGTCTCCCGCCTGCTGTTCGACAACGTGCCGCACGTGAAGGTCTTCTGGGTCATGCACGGCGTCCAGACCGCGCAGCTGGCCCTCCAGCACGGCGCGGACGACATGGACGGCTCGGTCGTCGAGTACAAGATCACCCACGACGCGGACAACTACGGCACGCCGAACAAGCTGACCCGTGAGGACCTCCTGGACCTCATCCGCGACGCCGGCTTCCGTCCCGTGGAGCGCAACACGCGGTACGAGATCATCCGCGAGTACGACGCGGCCGACCCGTCCCGCCGGGACGCCCCGCAGCCGATGCGTCTCTGACGACGCCCCGGCCGTCCCGGTCTGACGACGCCCCGGCCGTCCCGGTCTGACGACGCCCCGGCCGTCCCGGTCTGACGACGCCCCGGCCGTCCCGGTCGGCCGGGGGCGCCGTCGGACCCTATGAGCGGGGAGCCGTGCACCTCCGGGGTGAACAGCCCGGCCGGGACCACCCGGCCGCCGGCCGGGCGCCGTCTTCCACGCGGTAGCACTTCACGAGTCCACGCGGACCGGTCCCCTGGAACGCGGGGCCCACCGAGCCATCCTGGGGGCGGCACCGGCCTGCCGCGCGGGACACCCGCGGCGGCCCCGGACGCCTGCTCCGAAAATCACCGGACGGCCTCTCGTGTAATGGATACGATGCGCCGGTGACCCTTACTTTCACGCTGGAGCCCCCCATCACCCCCGCCCTGCGCGACGGCCTCCTCGACCTCTGGGCGGACGTGTCGAACGCGGGCGGTGCCGTCGGATTCGTGCCGCCGGTCCGCCGTGAGCAGATACGGCCCCAGCTGGTGCGTCACTTCGTGCACATGGCGGAGGGCCGTACCCGGCTCCTCGTCGGCCAGGACGAGGGCGGTACGACCGCGGCCGCCGCGTTCCTCGCCGGGAACCCGCAGCACCTGAACGCCCACTGGCTGTCGCTGTACTCCGTGATGGTCCACCCCCGCCACCAGGGCAAGGGCTACGGCCGCGAGCTGCTCGCGGCCGCCGAGGACGCGGCCCGCGCGACGGCCGGCATCGAGGCGATCCGGCTCTCCTGCCGGGGCGGCCACGGCCTGGAGCGGTTCTACGGCTCCTGCGGCTACAAGGAGGTGGGCCGCGTCCCCGGCGCCGTCCGCGTCGCCCCCGGCGACGACCGCGACGAGATCTTCATGCTGCTGCCCCTCGGCTGACCGTCCCGGCCCCGCGTACCCCGCTGCGTGATCGCCCGCAAGGCATGCTTCACTGGACGATGACCCCTTTTGGAATCGGACGAGTGGATTGAGATGCTCCGCTACACGCTGATGCGCCTCGGAATCTTCGCGGGCTGCCTCTTGGTCGTCTGGGGAGCCGTCTACTCCGGCATCTTCCCGCGCGGCTTCGGCGACTCCAACGGCCTGTGGATCCTGCTGCTCGCCCTGGTCGTCTCGGCGCCGATCAGCTGGGTGGCGCTGCGCAAGGAGCGGGACCGGGCCTCGATGCACGTCGTCGGCCGGGTCGACCGGATGAAGGCGAACCTGGAGGCGAACCGCAGCCAGGAGGACACCGCCGACGACACCGCGCGGGCGCAGAGCCAGCCCTCGTAGGCGGCACCCGCCACCGGCCGCCGGCCACCGGGACGTCAAGATCGCCAAACGTCGGATATCGGCCCCGGTGTCCCTCTAGTCTTGCCCCCATGGGTGGCGGCAGGACCAGACGGATGCCGAGGGCGGAGCGCGAGCGGCAGATGCTCGACGCCGCCGTGCAGATCATCGCCCGGCACGGTTACGCGGCCGCGTCGATGGACGAGATAGCCGAACTGGCGGGCGTCTCCAAGCCGTTGGTCTACCTCTACCTCAACTCCAAGGACGACCTCTTCACCGCGTGCATCCGCCGTGAGGCCGCCGCCCTGACCCGGGCCGTGCGCGCGGCGGTCCGCTCCGCCCTGCCCGCCGACCGCCGGCTCTGGGCCGGCGTGCTGGCGTTCTTCACCTACACCGCAGAGCACCCCGACGGCTGGACCGTCCTCCACCTCCAGGCCCGCACCCACGGCCCCCGGTTCGCCGCGGAGGCCGACGCCGTGCGCGCGGAGATGACCGCCTTCGTCACCCGCCTCATCGCGACCGCCGCCCGGGAGTCCCCGCACTCCCGCGACCTCCCCGCCCGGGAGACCGAGGGTCTCGCCGTCGCTCTGATCGGCGCCGCCGAGTCCCTGGCCGACTGGACCAACACCATCCCGGCCGCCACCGCCGTCCAGGCCGCCACCACCCTGATGAACTTCGCCTGGTCCGGCCTGGGCGACCTGATGTCCGGCGAACAGTGGACCGAGCCGGTCGGCGCTTGAGGCGCGTCAAGGCGTCGTCGTATCCGGGAGCGTTCTCGGGGAGCAGTTCCTTCGCCCTCGTGAAGAACCGTGTGCCCGACTGTCCCAGGGCCGACAGGAGTTCCGGCTCTTGAACTGTCACCGTCCGCTTGCCGTCGTCACGGGCGAGTGGTCACGGGAACGAGCCCACTGCGGGCAGGACCCGATGCCGATCATTGAGGCAGCCTGCTTGCCGAGAGCTCCGGGACGGGGCCGGCCGATACGACGAAGAACGCCCGTTCGATGGCCCGGCGCTCGCGACCGGCATCATGCCGGCCGGACATCACGTCGTGGGACGGCCTTCCGAGCCCTGGTCGGTGCGGCCGTCCTGGCGGCCTGCTCGATCTTCGCGAAGCAGGCTGCACGGGCTTCCTCGTCGATCGGCTGCTCGTTCTCGGCGCGCAACCCGGTCCGGCCGTCGACGCCCTCGCGCAGGATGTCGGCGTGGCCGGCATGCCGGACGGTCTCGCTGAGGACGTGGACCATGACGGCGAACAGGTTCGTGTTCGGGTAAGGCTCCGACCACCAAGGCACGTGGCCGGCAGCGTCGAGGGCAAGCTCATTGATCGTCGCGTCCGAGTGTTCCCATGTGCGCCGGTAGAACCCGGTGATCTGATCGCGGGTCTCGTCCTCGGCCGCCCATTGATCGCTGCCGTCGGAGTCCTGCCACCGGCACACAGGTTCCGGAGAAGGGCGATCGAAGACCTCGCCGAAGTACCTGGCCTCGACCGTGGCGACGTGTTTGACCAGGCCGAGGAGGTTGGTCCCGGTCGCTGTCAGAGGCCGGCGCGCGTCGTATTCGGACAGACCGTCGAGCTTCCAGAGCAGCGTCTGACGGTCTCGCCGCAGCCTCTTGTGCAGGTTGTCTTTCGCGAACTCGTCGATCATGCGGCACGAGCCTGCCATGGGCTGCTCATGGTCTCAAGATCCCGTACGCGGTCCGCGACGACAGGCGCGGCCGCGGTCGACGACGGTCACCCCGTCAGTGACGAGGCTCGCCCACCGGTTCGGCGGGTGTGCTGGCAGGGGTGGTCGGTTCCGGGGTGTGCGGGGCGCGGCGTTGCAGCAGGACGAACCAGGCCAGGCCGGCCAGCGCCACCAGGGACGCGATGTAGAAGTTGAGGCGCAGGCCCAGGAAGTACTGGGAGTAGTCGACGCGCAGGGACTCCTCGAAGACGCGGAACGCGGAGTAGCCGGCGACGTAGAGGGGGAACAGGCCGCCCGAGCGGATCCGGCCGCTGTGGCCCAGGCGGATCAGGAGGGCGGCCAGGAGGAGGTTCCAGATCAGTTCGTAGAGGAAGGTGGGGTGGAAGGTTGCGTTCTGGAGGTAGTTCGCGGGGCGGTGGGCGGGGTCGATCTCCAGGCCCCAGGGGAGGCTGGTCGGGCCACCGAACAGCTCCTGGTTGAAGTAGTTGCCGATGCGGCCGATGGCCTGCGCGATCAGCAGGCAGGGGGCCAGCGCGTCCATCATCCCGGCGACCGAGACGCCCGCCCGGCGCAGCCGCCACACGCAGACCGCCGTGGCCAGGGCGACGCCGCCCCAGATGCCCAGGCCGCCGTCCCACACCGCCACCGGGCCCCACCAGTGCGGGGGGATGCCCTTCGGCGTGGTCAGGTCGAAGTAGATCCGGCCGCCGAGGATGCCGAACGGCACGCCCCACACCGCGACGTCGTCCACCAGCGTGGGGTCCCCGCCCGCGGCCTGCCAGCGGCGCCGGCCCAGGTAGACGGCGAGGCCGATGCCCACGACGTACATCAGGCCGTAGAAGTGGATGTACAGGGGCCCCAGGTGGAAACCGTTCACCGAGGGGGAGGGGATGGCGGCTAGCAGCATGGGGACGAGGGTACGTGGCTCCTCTCACGCCGAGTCCGGCAGTGCCCTGCGGAGCGCCGCGGAGCCCGGCGGCCTACGGCACCCCGCCCACCCTCCCCGACACATGCACCCTGCCGTCCCCGCCCCGCAGCTCGAACCGGTCGCCCTCCGCGCCGTACCGCACCACTCCCGGCAGTGGCACCGGCGCCCGGAACTCCACCCGCACCGCGGGCACGTCCCCGTACTGGGCCAGGCAGCGCGCCGCCGTCCACATGCCGTGGGCGATGGCGCGGGGGAAGCCGAAGAGGCGGGCGGTGAGGCGGGTGAGGTGGATGGGGTTGCGGTCGCCCGAGGCGGCGGCGTAGGCGCGGCCCAGGCCGCCCGGCAGATCCCACGAAGCGAGGGGCGGGAGGGGGGCCGTCGGTGCCGGGGGAGGGGCGGGTGCGGCGCCCTCCGGCGTCCGGTGCCGGGAGAGGTACGTGCTGCGGGACTCCCACACCGGCTGCCCGGACAGCCGCGCCTGCGTCACCACCGTCGCCTCCGTACCGCGCCGGTGCGGGGCCAGCCCCGATACGCGCACCGCCAGCTCGTACGGCTCCGGCACGGGCAGCGGCGCGTGACCGACGAGTTCGACCGAGGTGTGCACCAGGCCCGGCAGCGGGAGCGGGAAGTCCCGGGCGCCGAGCAGCCGCACGGTCAGGGGGAACGCGAGGACATGGAGGTAGGGGAGGGGGAGGTGGCCGGAGGGGGCGGGGAAGGCGCACAGGCGGGCGTACCTCGCCAGGCGGGCCGCGTCCGGGCGCACCCCCCGCAGCACCAGCCGGGTGTCCGGGTACGGCGCCCCGGCCGACGGATGCTTCCGCAGCGAGCGCACCGCGCCGGCCAGCAACTCCCGCCCCAGCGCGGGTGACTTGTCGAGGACGGTCGACATCGAACCCTCCGAAGACGGGAGCAAATTCGTTACCCAGCGGTAAAGTTACCGCAGGTAAGTCGAGGTGGGCCAGTGCCGGAGGCGCCGGCGGTCCCGCAACAGCTCCGCACAGCCCCGTCCCCGGACCATTCCCGGACCCGCACGAAGCCCCCACAACGGGCCCGTACGATCACTCGCCTGACCGGCGGTAACACCTCAGCTCGTTCGCCGCGCGCTCCGGGCGCCGGTGCACGCCTCGCCGCACGCCCGAGGAGCCGCTCGTGTCCCCCCAGCCCGTCAACTCCCCCGTCTCCGCCGTCGACTACGACGGCCGCCCCTTGCTCGTCGCGCCCCATACGCGCCGCCTCGACGGAGCCGTGCGGGAAGCCGTCGTGCCGCCCTTCGCGGCGCCGGTGACCCATGGGTCGCTGGCCGACCTGCCGTTCGACAACGCGGCCGAGGACCCGGACGCGGTGGTGCTGAGCCGGAAGCTCCCCGGCGGCCACTGGAAGGACATCACCGCGGCGCGCTTCGCCGAGGAGGTGCTCGCGGTGGCGAAGGGGCTGATCGCGGAGGGGCTGGCGCCCGGGGACCGGATCGCGATCATGGCGCGCACGACGTACGAGTGGACGCTGCTCGACTTCGCCGCCTGGGCCGCGGGCCTCGTCACCGTCCCCGTCTACCCCACCTCCTCCCTCTTCCAGACCCGCTGGATCCTGCACGACTCGGGCGCCGTCGCCCTGGTGACCGAGACCGGCGCCCAGGCCGCGGCGCTCGGGCCCGAGCTGCAGCACCTGCCGGAACTGAAGCACCTGTGGGTCATGGAGAAGGGGCACGTGGAGCGGCTCGCCGACGCGGGGGCGCCGGTGCCGGAGGGTGAGGTCGGGGTGCGGCGCGGCATGCTCGGGCCCGCCACCCTCGCCACCCTCGTCTACACGTCCGGCACCACCGGGCGCCCCAAGGGCTGCGCCCTCTCGCACGGAAACTTCTTCGCCGAGGTGGACAACGCGATCGAACTGCTGCACCCCGTCTTCAGGCAGCACGACGACGACCCGTCCGTCCTCCTCTTCCTCCCCCTCTCCCATGTGTTCGGGCGCATGGTCGCCATCGCCTGCGTCCGCGCCCGCGTCCGTCTCGGGCACGCGCCCAGCCTCAAGGCCGAGGATCTGCTGCCGGATCTCGCCGCCTTCCGGCCCACCGCCCTGCTGACCATCCCCTACATGCTGGAGAAGATCTTCAACTCGGCCCGCGCGCAGGCCGAGTCGGGTGGCCGGGGTGCCGTCTTCGACCGTGCCGCCGCCGTCGCCCGGCGCCACGGCGAGGCGGTCCAGGCCCTCCGGACCGGCACCGGCGGCGGACCCGGCCGGGCGCTGAAGACCCAGCGCGGGTTCTACGACACCCTCGTCTACCGCCGCATCCGCGCGGCGATGGGCGGCCGGGTCAAGCACGTCATCTGCGGCGGGTCCCCGCTCGGGCGCCGGCTGGCCGCGTTCTACGCCGGCGCGGGCATCGAGATCTACGAGGGGTACGGCCTCACGGAGACCACCGGCGCCACCACCGTCACGCCGCCGCTCCAGCCCCGCCTGGGCACCGTGGGCTGGCCGCTGCCCGGGACCCGGGTGCGGATCGCCGCCGACGGGGAGATCCTCGTCGGCGGCGACCACGTGCTGCGCGGCTACTGGGACCCCCAGGCCGGCGGCGTCGTCCCCGCCACCCGCGACGGCTGGCTGCACACCGGCGACCTGGGAGAGCTGGACGACGACGGCTACCTCACCATCACCGGCCGCAAGAAGGAACTCCTCATCACCTCCGGCGGCAAGTCCGTCGCCCCCGCCCCGCTGGAGAACTGGCTGCGCCAGCATCCCCTGATCTCGCAGGTGATGCTGATCGGCGACGGCCGCCCGTACGTCGCGGCCCTGTTCACCCTCGACGCCGAGGGCATCGTCCACTGGCGGCAGATGAGCGGGAAGCACCCCGTACCGCCCGAACTCGTCGCCGACGACGAGGAGTTGCGGGCGGTCCTGCAGCGCGCCGTGGACGACGCCAACCGCCTCGTCTCCCGGCCCGAGTCCATCCGCCGCTTCACCGTCCTCCCGTTCGACTTCACGGAGGAGGCCGGTCACCTCACGCCCTCCATGAAGCTGCGGCGCGCGCGGATCCTCGCGGACTTCGGCCGAGAGGTGGAGGGGCTGTACGACGGGGTGTGAACGGCCGCCGGCCTCGCGGGCCGGGTGGTATCTCCTTCAACACTCCTTTTGTAGACGGTACTTGGCAGGAGCTTTGCTGTGAAAACCCGGATGCCGGGTGACAGTGGGACCTGTCTTGACTGCACACTGACAAACACGGGCGCACGTCTCCCCCCACTGGTGGCCGCCAGTTACGTCTGCACCGCGAGTCCCGCGAGAAGGAGCAGCATGTCTGCCACGATCCGCCTCACCGCAGCCACAGCCGTCGCCGCCGCCGTCCTGTCGGCACTGGCGACCTCCCCCGCGGCCGCCGCCGCCGCGCCGGCGCTGCGTATGACCCCGGTCAGCGGTCACATCAGCAGCCACCACCTGGTCGGTGGCATCAGGAACAGCACCAGCTCCAACTGGGCCGGCTACGCCGCGACCGGTACGACGTTCACCAGCGTCTCCGCGAGCTGGGTGCAGCCGGCGGTCAGCTGCACCAGCAAGACCACGTACTCGTCGTTCTGGATCGGCATCGACGGCGACGGCAGCAACTCCGTCGAGCAGACGGGCACCGAGGCGGACTGCTCCAGCGGCCGGGCGGTCTACTCCTCCTGGTACGAGATGTACCCGGCGTACCCGGTGAACTACAGCAAGTCGGTGAGCGCGGGTGACCACTTCACCTCGACGATCACCCGCAGCGGCACCTCGTACACGCTCACCCTGACGGACACCACCAAGGGGTGGACGAAGACCACCAAGAAGACGCAGCGCGGCCTGGCCAACGCGTCCGCCGAGGTCATAGCCGAGGCGCCGTCCAGCTCCTCCGGCGTGCTGCCGCTGTCGAACTTCGGCACCGCGAACTTCACCAACGCCACCGCCAACGGCCAGGCGATCGGCAACTACTCGCCCGACAAGATCAACATGGCCTCGGGCAGCACCACCAAGGCGACCACGTCCTCGCTGAGCGGCGGCGAGAACTTCTCGGTCACCTACGACCACAGCTGAGCCACGGCTCCCGCTCCGGCGGGGCGGACCCGGGCACGCCACGGCGTCCCGGGTCCGCCCCGCCGGCGCCCGGGACGGCACCTCCAGGGCCTCTCGTTTGGATCAGGCCGGATCAGGGAGCGGGGTCCGGTTCGCCGTGCGCCGGGGCGCGGAACAGGCCGGCGAAGGTTCCCGGGCCGTGCCGGTCGTCCAGCCACGTCCGCAGCGCGCTCGCGTCGCCGCTGATGACGGCTCCGAGGAGCCGGGTGTGGCACTCGTCCTCCGCTCCGGGCGCGAACTCCTCCAGGAAGCGCGCGTACCGGCGGTTGACCCCGTGCTCGTAGTCGGCCAGCGCCGTCATGTACCGCGTCCGCTCCCCGCTCCCCGGCGCCGCCGCCGCACGGTCCGCGTCCTCGGCCGTCAGGGTTCCCGTCGCGTCCCGGTACGCGAGCGCGCCGAGGACGTCCGTGGGTTGTGCCACGGCGAGGTGTTCCGCCACCCGCCGGGTGACGGAGCGCGCCTCCCTGTCGCACGCGCCTTCCATGAGGATCCGCACGCCGCGCGGGCCGGCGGCCGGGTACGGCCCGCCGTTCACGCGGTGGTGGTCGATGCCGTACTGGGTACGGACGGGCGTACCCGCCACTTCCACGTACCGGCGACGCGACCCGTGGTGCAGGCAGTCGTGGGCGTACGCGCGCAGGAGATCGAGAAGGGCCAGTGCGGGGCGCTCGGGGCTACGGCCCTCCAGGGGCCCGTACATCGTGATGACGGCCGCCATCCGGAGGTGCTGGTAGCCCTGGTCCGGGTGGTGGAATCCGCCGAAGGCGCCGGGACGCGAGGATTCGCAGCCGATCAGTACACGATCGAACGGCAGTAACTTCGTGAGGCCGTAGCCGGCGTACCGGCGGCCGGCGATCTCGACCCCCGCGTGGAACGGCCCGGTGTCGATGCCGTCGGCCTCCCACCGGCCGAGCATCTTCGGCAGGGGCCGGAAGACGTGGGCGGGATGCTTCGCCGTGAGCGGTGACACGTCGGCGCGCAGGGCCGCCAGCGCCGCCATGGTCCGCGCGCCGTCGACGCTCTCGTTTGGCGCGAGCCCCGCTACCCCGGCGCTCCCGCCCTGATGAGGCGGACGTGGGAGTTCTGCGTCCCCTCCGGGAGCGTGTCCGGGCTGAACCATTTCGCCTCCAGAATCTCGAAGCCGTCGAGCTCCAGGGTTCCGCCCACGTGAAGCGCCTCGTACGCGATCTCCGCGCGGAGCCGGTAGCCGCTGGTCACCTGGAGCAGACGCCCGGGGACGACGTCGAGGCCCGTCTCCTCCCGGACCTCGCGGACGACGGTCATCGGGAACTCCTCGCCCCTGACCGCGTAACCGGTGGGAAGCCCCCACGGCCGGTCGTCGGGCCACATGCGGTGCTTCAGCAACGGGACTTGCCCCTGTTCGTTCCGCACCACGCCCGTGACGCCGATCATGAATGTGGCGTTCGTGAACCACATGATGCGCCACTGCAGCGGACCGCGGATGAACTTCCACACCCGGGCGACGACTCGTCTCATGCGCACCCTTCCGGCAGGGCGGACGCGGGGGCGTCCGCCGTGAACTCATTCAACCCGAGCCGCGGGGAAGGGGACACCGCCCGGGAGCGCGGGCCGTCAGGCGGGTCCGTCCGTCCGGTGCGCGACGCGCGGACGCGGGCGTGGCCCACCCGCCGCGCCGGGCACCCGTGCACGAGAACTCGTTCACCTCGCTCGCCATGAAAGGGAGGGCCCAATCTGGGTAGATGGACAGCCATGGGTACCCACGTCAAGTCCAGCCAGGGCGGAGCCGAGGGCGGTGACCGCGTCGATGTCGCCGGACAGCCCACCGCCGTCCGTGTCGGCGACTCCCCGCGCCCCATCGCCTTCCGTCTCCTCGCCCGCCCCGCCGCCTGGGCCGCCTGCCGCGTCGCGGGGAAGCCGGAGACGGCATGAGCACCGGGAACCCGGCGTGGTTCGAATCCGGTCACAGCAGCGGGGAGGAGGCCGCCTGCGTCGAACTCTCCTGCATCTGGCCGAAGTCCAGCCACGGCGGAGCCGAGGGCGGTGAGCGCGCCGGTGCCGCCGGGCCCCCCGTCGCCGTCCGCGTCCGCGACTCGAAACTTCCCGCCGCTCACCTCACTGTCCACCCCTCCGCCTGGGCAGCCTTCCTCACAATCGCCCGAGTACAGGCGAGGGTGAGCGAGTGACGGGCCGAGAGAGGACGGGAGCGGTACCGTACGGGGCGTTCTGTCCGCAACCAATTGCCGGGGAACCGTCCGGGACCGGATCGGTAACGCCCGCTCGTAGCCTGCCTTTCCACCCTCGCCGACTTCGTCATCCGAGCAGAGGTATGAAAGAAGACAACGACGTCAGCCGGATCTTCCTGCTGAACCCGGATCCACGCCTCCTCGAAGAGGCGCACCGGGCCGGTGTTCAAGTGCGGTCGGCCCGAGCCGACACGCACGACGAGTCCGCGCTGCGGCACCTCCTCAAGGAGGCCGCGGCGGCCGGGCTGTTCGTCAATCCCGCACGCGCGCTGCGGCTGCTCTCGGACCCGGACGCCGTACAGCGCCTGGTCCGGGACAACCGGCTGTCGCCGGACGCCGGCGCGGTCTCCGGCGCGCCCCGGCTGACCGTGGAGACGCTGAGCGTGCACGGCATGCACCAGACCGTGGGGATCACGGCCCGGATGCCGTACGGCCTGCTCTCCCCGGCCCCGCTGACGGAGGACACCGCGGCGGAGGTACGGGCCGTGGTGACCGCCCTGCTGGACCTGACCGGGTACCAGTACGGGCCCGCCCACACCGGGGTCACCCTGACCCGGCAGGGCCCGGTGATCACCGGCTGCCGGGCGGGGCTCGGGGACGATCCGATCCCCGAACTCCTCAGATTGGCGGGTGGCTTCGACCTCGCCGCCGGGGCCGTACGGGTACTGGCCGGAGAGCTCGTGGAGGCCGTCCGGCCGGAACGATTCGCCGCAGCGGTCGAATCGAGCCGGCCGCCGGGGCCTGAGCAGCGGCTTCCAGGTGTCCGGTTCGTGCCGGCGCGGGGCGGCCGCCGTCCGGGGCACTTCGTGGTGCACGCGGACTCACCGGCGGCCGCGGCCCAGCGGGCGGCCTCGCTGGGTGAGCTGGTCGCGGGCGAGGCGAGCTGATCCGGAGCCGCGGGGACCGGATCGGTAACGAAACGGTACGAGGGCGCCTCACTGTTGATACGTCGCCGGAAGAAGGACGACGACGCCAGCGACGTCAACAGGAGGCGGAGCAAGGATGCTGAAGTTCTCGATCCTCGGGGCACTACAGGTCCGTACCGTGTCCGGGCCGGCGGAGATCAGCGGCGACCTCCAGCGCACTCTCGTACAGACGCTGCTCGTCAGCGAGGGGCAGCCGGTGTCCGGGGAGAGCCTGGTCGAGGAGATGTGGGGCGAGACCGTACCCGACAACCAGGCCAACGCCCTCCAGGCGCATGTGAGCAGGCTCCGGCGGAGGCTGAGGGCCCTGGAACCGGGGCGTCCGGTATCCCGGGTCACGATTCATCCTTCCGGTTACCGGCTGACCGTGGACGAGGGCGAGGTGGACGCCGCCGAGTTCGTGCGGACCGTGCGGGAGGCCGAATCGGCCTCCTCGTACGACGCGGAGGGCACCGCCCGGATGCTCGGCCAGGCCCTCGCGCTGTGGCGGGGACCGGTGTTCGGCGGCTTCCCCGGCGGGACCCTGTGCCAGCTCGCCGGCGCCCGGTACGAGGAGTACCGGATGCGGGCCATGGAACTGCGGTTCGACGCGGAACTGCGGCTCGGACAGCACGCGGCGGTGCTCGCGGAGCTGGCCGAGGCGCACACCCACTACCCCCTGCGTGAACGGTTCTGCGAGCAGTTGATGATCGCCCTGTACTGCTCGGGACGGCAGGCGGACGCGCTCGACGTGTTCCGCCGGATGCGCCGCCAGCTCGACGAGGAACTCGGCATCCAGCCCTCGCCCGCGCTGCGCCGGGTGGAGAGCGCGATCCTGCGTCATGATCCGGCTCTCGTCAGGGATGCGCGTTCGACCCTCCTCCAGATCGCCTGAGGTGGTTAGCCTGTTCGCCAGGACCGAGGAAGACCCCAGGTAGCCGGAATCACCTCCTCCGTGTTGCTCGTTCGGGTACAACCTAGGGTGGTCCCGAACATCTCGGGCCGGGCGGCGCGGCGGGGCGGAGGGGACGGGTTCGTGGAATCGGCGGCATCCGGTCGTCCTGTCGTGCGCTTCAACATCCTCGGCTCACTCGAAGGCTGGTGCGGTGAGCGCCGGTTGAGGCTGGGCAGTCCGACCCAGGAACGGGTGCTGGTCACCCTGCTGCTCGAACCCGGCCGCATGGTGCCGATGGCCCGGCTGATCGCCGCGGCCTGGGAGGACGAGCCGCCCCAGACGGCGAGTCATCAGATCCGCAAGTGCGTCGCCGCCCTGCGCACCCACATCCCGGACGGCGCGGCCCTGATCGTCACCGACGGCGCCGGGTACCGCGCCGTGCTCGGCGAACAGCAGCTGGATCTGTACGAGTTCACCGAACGGTCCGGACAGGCCCGGCGGGCCGTGGCCGCCGGGCGGCCCGAGGAGGCCGTCGGGCATCTGCGCTCCTGCCTGGAGCTGTGGCGGGGCCCGGTGATGGCGGGCGCGGGCGGCTCCGTGATCAGCGGTGCCTCCGCGGCACTCGAAGAGCGCCACATGGCGGTCGCCGAGCAGTACTTCGAACTCCAGCTGGAACTGGGCCAGTCCGCCGAGCTGGTCGGACCGCTGCGCGAGTTGGTCACCGCGCACCCGCTGCGGGAGACCCTGCGCGGCCGGCTGATGCTGGCGCTGTACCGGGCCGGCCGGCAGGCCGAGGCACTGGAGGAGTTCGGGCGGGTGCGCGACCTGCTGGTGGAGGAGCTGGGCATCGACCCGGGCGCCGAACTCACCCGGCTCTACGAGGCGATCCTGCGCGACAGCCCCGAAGTGGCCGCCCGGGTACCCCAGTCGGTGGCCGACCGGGCCGCCCTGCTGGTCCCCGCGCCCTACACCACCCAGAACCCGGGGACCGAGCCCGCGCCCTGCACCCTGCCCTACGACCTGCCGGACTTCACCGGCCGGGACGAGGAACTGGCCCGGCTGGTCACCGTGGGCTGCGCCCCGGCCACCGGCGGCACCCGGATCGTCGGCGTGGACGGCATGGGCGGCAGCGGCAAGACCGCGCTCGCGGTGCACGCCGCCCACCTGCTGGCCCCCGAGTATCCCGACGGGCAGCTCTTCGTGGACCTGCGCGGCTTCAGTCCCGGCGAGAAGGCCCAGGAACCCGGCGCCGTACTGCACTCCTTACTGCACACCCTGGGCATACCGGACGACCGGATACCCGACGACCTGGAGCGTCGCACCACATTCTGGCGAACCGTTTCCGCCCAGCGGAAGTTGCTCCTCCTCCTCGACAACGCCGCGGACGCCGCCCAGGTGCGGCCGCTGCTGCCCGCCTCCGAGGACTGCCTCGCCATCGTCACCAGCCGGGTCCGGATGCTCGACCTCGACGGCTCGGAGTGGCTGTCGCTGGGCCTGCTGTCCGCCGGGGACAGCGCCACGCTGCTCACCCGGATGCTGGGCATCGAGCGCACCGCCGCCGAGCCGCGGGCCGTGGACCGGCTGGCCCGGCTGTGCGGGGGGCTGCCGCTCGCCCTGCGCATCACCACCGCCCGGCTGCGCAACCGGCCCCGCTGGACCGTGCAGTACCTGGTGGACCGGCTCGCCGACGAGACCCGGCGGCTGCGTGAGCTGAGTGCCGGTGAGCGCAGCGTCGAGGCCACGCTCAGGCTGTCGTACCAGGCCATGGACGAGGACCAGCGAGCCGCCTTCCGGCTGCTCGGGCTGCACCCCGGCAGCGCCATCGACGTGCCCTCCGCCGCCGCCCTGCTCGGCACCGACGGCCATGACGCGGAGGACCTCCTGGAGTGCCTCCTGGACGCCCATCTGCTGGAGCAGCACGAGGCGGGCCTGTACGGCTTCCACGACCTGGTGCGCACCTACGCGCTCAGCGTGCGCGAGGTGGAGGACGACGAGGAGTCCGCCGTCGAGCGCCTGGTGGAGTACTACATCCGGAGCACCGACCGGGCCTGCGAGACCCTCTTCCCCGGCCGCAGCCGCTACGGCGAGGCCCCGGGCGGCGGCGATCCCGCGCTGCCCCGCCTCGACGACGGCGAACAGGCGCTGCGCTGGTTCGACCGGGAGTACGAGGCGCTGCTCGCGGTGGTCGCCCAGGCCGGCACCCAGGGACTGCACCGGCCGGCCGCCCTGCTCGCCCGCAACCTGCTCTTCTACCTCGATCTGCGCGGCCGCTACGAGGAGTTCCGGGTCGTCGGCCGGATCGGGGTGGCCGCCTGCCGCCAGCTGGACGACTCGGCGCTGCTCGGCATCAGCCTGTGCAACCTGGCCGTGGCGCACTGGTGGCTCGGCGACTTCCAGGACGGCATCACCACCGCCCAGGAGGGCCTGGAACTGTCCCGGGGCAGCGCCCCGCGCTCCGAGGCGATGTGCCTGGACGTGCTCGGGCTGCTGCACGGTTCCCTCGGCAACTTCGAGCAGGCCCGCGCCTACCTGGACCAGGGCATCGCGCTGCACCGGCAGCTGGGCACGGCCCGGATGGAGGCGGAGGCGCTGGTCAACCTCGCCACCGTGCAGATCTGGACCGGGCACTACGACGAGGCCGCCCGCAACGCGGCCCGCGCCACCGAGCTGAACCGGCGCCTGGGCGAGCGCAGCAACGAGATCCACTCCCTGACCTTCCTCGCCCTCGCCCACCTCGGCACCGGCGAGGACGAACGGGCGCGCGCCTGCCTCGCCCAGGCCCTGGAGCTGTGCGACGAGTCCCGCAAGCCGGCCAATGTCGCGGTCGTCCTCGCCCACTGGGCCCGCGTCTGCCAGCGGCTCGGCGATGTGCGTTCGGCCGCGGAGCACGCCGAGCGGGCGCTCGACCTGGTCTCCGCGGAGGGCACGGCGCTGCGGCAGGCGGCGGTGTCCAACGTGGTCGGCCTGGTCCACCTGCGCAGCGGAGCCCCCGAACGGGCCATGGAACTGCACGGCCAGGCCCACGAACTGGCGTCCCGGCACGGCTTCCGGATCGAGATCGCGCACGCCCTGCACGGGATGGCGGAGGCCGCGCAGGCCCTGGACGACGAGCGGACGGCCGAGCGGCATCACGCACAGGCGCGGGCGCTGTACGACGCGATGGGGGTCACGGAGGCCGGGCGCCGGCTGTAGGCCCCGGCCGCCGTCCCCCTCACCGGACGGATACGCCGACGGCACCGGTGGGTTCGGGACCCGGCCGGTGCCGTGGCGGCGCTCGTGTGGGGGGAGCGGGCGGTGCGGGGGAGGTGGGGGGTGTGGCACGCTGCGGCGCTTTTGCGGGGCGCGGTCAGGCGTGGACGACTCCCGGGCCGCGGCCCTCGTCGGCCCGGACGGAGTGGCTGCTCGTACCGTGCAGCCCGGTGGCGGGCAGCGCGGCGGCGGTACCCAGGGCGAGGACGCCCACGCCCGCCAGAGCCGCCAGAACCGTCTTCGTACGCAGTGCGATGGAACGCATGTGCAACCCCTTGTGAGAGACGGACCGGGTTCCGGTCGCCGGGCTCTCCCCGGCGCCACGACCGATGTTTGGGGCAAGCGGTCCCTATGCCGTCCCCGCTGGTTACCGGGGCCGGGGAGGCTGTCGGGACCCCTGCTCGGCCGCGCAGGTCAGAACGGGTGTCGGGGCGGGTGTCAGGCGGGTCTGACGGCGCACAGGAAGGCCTGTGCGACCTGTGCGACACCCTTGCCGAGCGTGCCGTCGGGCTCGCGCACGGTACGGGAGGCGAGTGCGAAACCCGCGTCCGTCAGCAGCCGGACCATGTCCTCGGGGTGCCGTCGCCGGAAGTCCAGGGTGACCGGGTGGCCCCAGGGGTTCTCCAGCCTGCGGGGCTCGGTGCCGGCCTGGAACGCCAGCAGCAGCCGCCCGCCGGGGGCCAGGACGCGGTACAGCTCGGCGAACAGGTCCGGGAGCCGCTCGTCGGGGGTGTGGATGGAGGAGTACCAGGAGACGGCGCCGGCGAGGCCCCCGTCGGGCAGCGGGAGGTCCAGCATGGAGCCCTGCGCGAAGCACAGCCCGGGGTTCTCGCGGCGGGCCACGGCGAGCATGGCGGCGGAGAGGTCGAGACCGAAGGCGTCCAGGCCCAGTGCGGCGAGGTGCCCGGTGACCGCGCCGGGACCGCAGCCGAGGTCCGCGACGGCCGCTCCGGGTCCCGCCTGCTCCGCGAAGGCGGCGAGCAGGGCGCGTTCCAGCGGTTGGCCGGCGAGGGGATTCGCGAAGTGTTCGGCGTAGTCCTCGGCGACGGTGTCGTAGAAGTCGCGGGTGGCGGTCAGGAAGTCCGGTGGATTCTGGGTTCTGGTCATGCCCCGGAACGTAGTGGTTCATGAACGAGCCGCGAACCAGGGAAGAAACGGTTCCGTATGCGAACTCTCCGGGGAAAAGGCAGGAGCCCCGTCGCCGGGAACGGCGCGGGGCTCCTTGGGTACTGCACTCAGGTTCTGCGATCAGGCAGTGATCAGACGGGGGTGACGTTCTCCGCCTGCGGACCCTTCGGGCCCTGCGTCACGTCGAAGGACACCTGCTGGTTCTCCTCGAGGGAGCGGAAGCCGGTGGCGTTGATCGCGGAGTAGTGAACGAAGACGTCGGGGCCGCCGCCCTCCTGGGCGATGAAGCCAAAGCCCTTTTCGGCGTTGAACCACTTAACGGTTCCGGTAGCCATAAGCCCTCCTTGGGCTCAAAAGGGTTTGCCCTGCTCCAGAACCTGCAAGTGCGAAAACGTGCTGCACCACTGCATACGTCTGAAAACGACGAGAGCCCGCGGTCACATGCTCCGCAGGCTCTGTACTGCAAGGGAAACCAAACTGCAACTTGCGGCGAGCCTAGCATGTGGGCAGCCGGAAGCAATAGAGGGCAAGATCACTTCACCCGGATGTTTGAAAGCCGGTAACCCGTTTGACGGCGGGGCCGGTCCGAGCACCGTACCAGCCGAGGGCTAGAGTCCCGCGATGTGGACATTTCTCGCACCCGGCCGCGCGTCGGCCACATCCAGTTCCTGAACTGCCTGCCCCTGTACTGGGGGCTCGCGAGAACCGGCACCCTGCTCGACTTCCAGCTGACCAAGGACACGCCGGAGAAGCTCAGCGAGCGGCTGATCCAGGGGGAGCTCGATGTCGCCCCGGTCACCCTGGTCGAGTACCTGAAGAACTCGGACGACCTGGTCGCCTTCCCGGACATCGCCGTGGGCTGCGACGGCCCCGTGATGTCCTGTGTGATCGTCTCGCAGGTCCCGCTGGAGCGGCTGGACGGCGCGAAGGTCGCCCTCGGCTCGACCTCCCGCACCTCTGTCCGCCTGGCGCAGCTCCTGCTGAGCGAGCGGTTCGGCGTCCAGCCCGAGTACTACACGTGCCCGCCCGACCTCGGCCTGATGATGCGGGAGGCCGACGCCGCCGTACTGATCGGCGACGCGGCCCTGCGCGCCAACCTGCACGACGGCCCGCGCTACGGCCTCGACGTGCACGACCTGGGCACGCTGTGGAAGGAGTGGACGGGACTGCCGTTCGTCTTCGCGGTGTGGGCGGCCCGGCGGGACTACCTGGAGCGCGAGCCGCTCATCACGCACCAGGTCCACCAGGCGTTCCTGGAGTCCAAGAAGATCTCCCTGGAGGAGGTCGACAAGGTCGCCGAACAGGCCGCCCACTGGGAGGCGTTCGACGCCGAGACCCTCGCCAGGTACTTCACCACCCTGGACTTCAGCTTCGGCGAGCCGCAGTTGGAGGCCGTCGCGGAGTTCGCCCGCCGGGTCGGCCCCACGACCGGCTTCCCGGCCGACGTGCAGGTGGAACTGCTCCAGCCCTGATCACTAGGCTGCGGTCGGTCGGCGGGGGAGAGGGGGAGACCGTGCATCCGCACTTCGCGCTGGACGACGAGTTCCGCGCCCTCCCCCACGCCCGAACCGAACTCGCGCGGCGGGGCCCCCGTCGCCGAGAGGCGGAGGCCGCGCGCCGGGTCGGCGGCGCCCGGACCGCACCGGTGCTGGACGCGGACCCGGACGCGCCGGTGCCCTGGGCCGCCACGGCCTGTGCGGCCGGCCCCTCCCCGGCCGCCGCCGTCACCGACACCGGCCCGCCGCCCGAGGACACGGTGCGAGCCCTCGCCGCGGGCCTCGCGAAGGCGCCGGCCGCGGTCCACGGTCCGGGCCCGGCGCACCGCGATGTGAAGCCGTCCGACGTGCTGCCGGCCCTGGGCGGCCCCCTGCTGCCGCGTCCCCGGTCCGGCGGCGGTCACAGCGGCGGGACGGGCAGCGCTCCCCGCCCGCCGGCCGGCTCCCCGACGACGGGCGGGCCCGCCCCCGGCGACGGCGGGCCGGCGTCCGCCACGAGCCCCGCCGGCGCCGTCCCGGCCCGCCACCTCGGCGCGTGGGAGGGCCGGGCCACCGGCCCCGGTGGTACCCCGCCCATGGGCACCTCGCGGGTCGCCGTCCACCAGGCCCGCGCGGGCGAGCCCGCGGGGCAGTCGCGCCGGACCCGTATGTCCGAGGCCGGCAAGTGACCGGCCTCCTCGTGCTCGGCGCCCTGCTGTGGGGCGCGTGCGCCGGCGCGCTGCTGCCCCGGGCGGCCCACCGCCTCGCCGTACCGGACGACGGGCGCCGGCTCGAGCGGTGCGCGCGGGGCCACGTGATCCGGGGGTGGCTCGGCCGCACCGCGTGCCCGCAGTGCGCGGCCCCCGCCGGCCTCCTCCTGCCCGCCCTCACCGCCGTGGTCTGCGCCGCCCTCGCCGCGGCGACCGGCCCCCGGCCCGAGCTGCTCGCCTGGCTGCCGCTCGCCCCGGTGGGGGTGCTGCTGTGCGCGGTCGACGTCCGGGTGCGGCGGCTGCCCGACGTGCTGACCCTGCCGTTCGCCGCCGCCGCCCTCGCGCTGCTGGGGCTCGCCGCGCTCCTGCCGGGCCACGCCGGGCACTGGCCCACCGCCCTGTACGGGGCCCTCGTGCTCGGGGCCGCGTACACCGTGCTGCACCTGGTGAACCCGGGCGGGATGGGCCTCGGGGACGCCAAGGCGGCCCTCGGCGCGGGGGCCGCGCTCGGGTGGTACGGCTGGCCGACGGTACTGCTCGGCACCTTCGCCGCGGTCCTGGCCGGGGCCCTGTTCGGCTACGCGCTCGTCGTCGTACGGAAGGCCTCGCGGAAGACGGGCGTCGCGTTCGGGCCGTTCCTGCTCGGCGGGACCCTCGTCGGGGTGCTGATCGGCGCGTACACGGCGCTGTCGTAGGCTGGTCCGGTCCGTCCACACCCCTTGACGAAAGGGACAGCCCCGGTGACCGAGAAGGCCGACCTCCAGTCCGTCCTCGACCGTGCCGCCGCCGGCGGGCGGATCACCCCGGAAGAGGCCGTCGCCCTGTACCGCGACGCCCCGCTGCACGCGCTGGGCTCGGCCGCCGACGCGGTGCGCCGCCGCGAGTACGCCGGTATCGAGCACATCGCGACGTACATCATCGAGCGCAACATCAACTACACGAACGTGTGCGTCACGGCGTGCAGGTTCTGCGCCTTCTACGCGGCCCCCAAGGACACGGACAAGGGCTGGACCCGCGACCTCGACGACATCCTGCGCCGCTGCGCGGAGACCGTCGAACTGGGCGGCACCCAGATCATGTTCCAGGGCGGCCACCACCCGGACTACGGCGTCGAGTACTACGAGAAGCACTTCAAGGCCATCAAGGACGCCTTCCCCCAGCTGGTCATCCACTCGCTGGGCGCGTCCGAGGTGGAGCACATGGCCCGGATCAGCGGGGTGTCGGTCGAGGAGGCCATCACCCGGATCCACGAGGCCGGTCTCGACTCGTTCGCCGGTGCCGGCGCCGAACTGCTGCCCGAGCGGCCGCGCAAAGCCATCGCCCCGCTCAAGGAGAGCGGCGAGCGCTGGCTGGAGATCATGGAGACCGCGCACAACCTGGGCGTGGAGTCCACCTCCACCATGCTGATGGGCACCGGCGAGACCAACGCCGAGCGCATCGAGCACCTGCGGATGATCCGTGACGTGCAGGACCGCACGGGCGGCTTCCGCGCCTTCATCCCGTACACGTACCAGCCCGAGAACAACCACCTCAAGGGCCGTACCCAGGCGACGCTCTTCGAGTACCTGCGGATGATCGCGGTCGCCCGGCTGTTCCTCGACAACGTCCGGCACATCCAGGGCTCCTGGCTCACCACGGGCAAGGAGGTCGGCCAGCTGTCCCTGCACTACGGCGCGGACGACCTCGGCTCGATCATGCTGGAGGAGAACGTGGTCTCCTCGGCCGGCGCCAAGCACCGCTCCAACCGGATGGAGATCATCGACCTCATCCGCAAGGCGGGCCGGGTGCCGGCGCAGCGCGCGACGACGTACGAGCACCTGGTCGTGCACGAGGACCCGGCGAACGACCCGGTCGACGACCGCGTGGTCTCGCACATCTCCTCCACGGCGATCGAGGGCGGCACCGCGCACCCCGAGCTGCAGCTGCTCCCCGCCGACTGAGCGCGCCGTGCTGACGATTCACGCCGACTCCCGGGGGCACGCGCTCGTCGTCGAGGGTGAGCGGATCGTGGGCACGGGGGCGCTGGGGGAACTGGCCGACGGGTACCCGCGGGCGCGGGTGCGGCGCTGGCCGGGCATCCTCACGCCCGGGTTCGTCAACCTCCACGGCACGGAGCTGCTGGAGGAGGCGTACCACCCGGATCCCCGGGAGGCCGGGGAACTGGGCACCGAGCCGCTGACGGGTGACGCGCTCGCCCGTGTCGCGCCGGACGACGTCCGGTGGGGCGGGAGCGCGCGGCGCGGGGTGCAGCGGATGCTGGCGCACGGGACGGTGGCGGTGGCCGGCGCGCTGCGCAGGCCGGCGGTCGTGGACGCGGTACGGCGCACCGGGCTCGACCTGCTGCCCCGGCCCGGCCGTCCCGGCGGGGTGCCGTCCCTGGACCCCCTCGCGTGCGGGCTTGCTCCCGAGGCGCGGCCGCCCCGGGAGCGGGGTTCCGCGGCGTGCTTCGCCGTCTTCGACGTGGCGGACGAGGCGGAGCTGGTGGAGCGGGGCGCGTCGACGTGTGTGGCGACGGTCGTCAGGGGCCGCCTGCTGTATCGGCGCCGTTGAGGCGGCTCGCCGTTTCCGGCCGCGGGTGCGTCGTGGTCGCTCGCGCGGTTCCCCGCGCACCTTAAGGGGCGCCGCACGCCCCACCCGAAGCCGTCCGCCAGGACCTTGCTGCGACAATGGCCGGGTGACCCGCGCATCCCTGGACAAGCAGCCGCACGAAGTCGCCTCGATGTTCGACAACGTGGCGAAACGGTACGACCTGACCAATGACGTGCTGTCCCTGGGACAGGACCGCCGCTGGCGCGGGGAGGTCGCGCGGGCCGTCGACGCCCGCCCCGCGCAGAAGGTCCTGGACCTCGCCGCCGGCACCGCCACCTCCTCCCTCCCCTTCGCCCGCACCGGCGCCTACGTCGTGCCCTGCGACTTCTCGCTCGGCATGCTCCGGGTCGGCAAGGAGCGCCACAGCCGGCTGCCGTTCACCGCGGGCGACGCGACGAGGCTGCCGTTCAAGGACGACACCTTCGACGCCGTCACCATCTCCTTCGGCCTGCGCAACGTGCAGGACTTCGACGCCGCGCTGCGCGAGATGCACCGCGTCACCAAGCCCGGCGGACGCGTCGTGATCTGCGAGTTCTCGCACCCGACCTGGGCGCCCTTCCGGACCGTCTACACCGAGTACCTGATGCGTGCCCTGCCCCCGGTCGCCCGCGCGGTGTCCTCGAACCCGGACGCCTACGTCTACCTCGCCGAGTCCATCCGCGCCTGGCCGAACCAGGCCGGCCTCGCCGAACGGCTCCGCGGGGCCGGCTGGTCCAGGGTCGCCTGGCGCAACCTCACCGGTGGCGTCGTCGCCCTGCACCGCGGCTTCAAGGACTGAACCTCAGCGGCCGATCATCTCGAACGCGTCCCCCGCTTCCCCCAGTTCCCGCTGGAGCCCGCCCGCCGGCGGCCGGGGGACGCGTGGTTCGCGCACACCCCCGCCGCCTTCGCCCTCCGCGAAGTCGAACCACACGTACACCATCGAGTCCGCCGGCACCTCCGCCCCGGGCGGCGGGTACTGGCGTACCACGTAGTCCACGACCGCCCGGTGGAAGTCCGGGCGGTCCGGGGCGGTCAGGAACAGCCCCCGGGCCCGTGCGCTCTCGCGCGCGTCCACGGCCATCAGACCGACCAGCCGTGGCACACGCACTTCGGCTGTTTTGGGTGTTATGTGCACAGATGTCACCCCCAGCGGTACTGGAAGGGTAACCCTGGCGCCTTCCGGCCGGAAGGCGCCGGTGTCGTACTGTGACAGACGACTACGTTGCGTTACCGGTACGGGAGTCGAGGTCCAGCCGGAAGCAGAGCGCGCCCCCGTCCAGGGTCGGATGCGGGTACGTCTCCGCGGCCCGCATGCCCAGGCGGCGGGTCACCGCGATGGACCGCTCGTTGCCCGGCCGCACCATCGCCACCACCTCCGGTACGCCCGCCTGCCGCACCCGCCGCAAGGTCTCCCGCGCGGCGGCGGTGACGTACCCCTTGCCCCAGTGCGCCCGACCGAGCCGCCAGCCGACCTCGATCGCGCCCGCCGGGCCCCACTCGGGCAGCCAGGGCTGGGCGCCGGTGAAGCCGAGGACCTCACCGGACTCGTCCAGGACCGTCCAGAGGCAGAAGCCCCGTTCCGCGTCGTGCCGCCGCTGGCGCGCGGTCAGTTCCTCGTACACGGACAGCGCGGCGGGCTTGCCGCCGTGGAACTCCATCACCTCGGGATCGGCGAACAGCCGGTGCCAGGCCAGGGCGTCCTCATGGGTCGGAACGCGCAGCCGCGGTGCGGGGAGAGGTCTGTTCACAGGGCAGCCCTTCAGCCGGGTGATCTATTCCGCTGAATAGACTGCCCATGTCCAGTGCCGGTCGGCACGCAGATTTCGAACTTGGGGAGATCCCGCCGTGACCGAGCCCCTCTCCGACCACTCCGCCGATGTGATCGTCGTGGGCGCGGGCCCAGCCGGCTCCGCGACCGCGTACCACCTGGCCAAGGCCGGTCTCGACGTACTGCTCCTGGAGAAGACGGAGTTCCCGCGCGAGAAGGTGTGCGGCGACGGCCTCACCCCCCGCGCGGTCAAGCAGCTCGTCGCCATGGGTGTCGACATCTCCGAGGAGGCCGGCTGGCTGCGCAACAAGGGCCTGCGCATCATCGGCGGCGGTTCCCGTCTCCAGCTGGACTGGCCGGACCTCGCGGCCTACCCGAACTACGGACTCGTGCGCAAGCGCGACGACTTCGACGAGATCCTGGCCCGCAACGCCCAGAAGGCGGGCGCGCGGCTGTACGAGCGCTGCAACGTCTCCGGGCCGATCGTGGACGAGCGCACCGGCCGCATCACCGGTGTGACGGCCAAGGTCGGCGAGGAGAAGCGGGAGGCCGCCTATCACGCGCCGCTCGTCGTCGCGGCCGACGGCAACTCCACCCGGCTGTCCCTCGCGATGGGCCTGCACCGCCGCGAGGACCGTCCGATGGGCGTCGCGGTGCGCACGTACTTCACCTCGCCCCGCCACGACGACGACTACCTGGAGTCCTGGCTGGAGCTGTGGGACCGGCGCGGCTCGCAGGAGCGGCTGCTGCCCGGCTACGGCTGGATCTTCGGCATGGGCGACGGCACGTCCAACGTCGGTCTCGGCGTCCTCAACACCTCGGCCGCCTTCAAGGAACTGGACTGGCGCGAGATCCTCAAGGCCTGGTGCGCGTCCATGCCCGAGGACTGGGGCTACACCCCCGAGAACATGACCGGTCCGATCCGCGGCGCCGCGCTGCCGATGGCCTTCAACCGCCAGCCGCACTACACCAAGGGCCTGCTGCTGGTCGGCGACGCCGGCGGCCTGGTGAACCCCTTCAACGGCGAGGGCATCGCCTACGCCATGGAGTCCGGCCAGATCGCCGCCGACGTCATCGTCCAGGCGCACGCGCGGGCGACGCCGGCCCAGCGGGAGACCGCCCTCCAGCGCTACCCGCGCGTCCTCAAGGACACCTACGGCGGCTACTACAACCTCGGCCGCGCCTTCGTGAAGCTCATCGGCAACCCCAAGGTCATGCAGATCGCCGCCCAGCGCGGCCTGACCCACCCGGTCCTGATGAAGTTCACCCTGAAGCTCCTGGCCAATCTGACCGACCCGACGGGCGGCGACGCCATGGACCGGATCATCAACGGCCTCACGAAGGTGACGCCGAAGGCGTGATCAGGCGCTGAGAGCGGCCTCCTTGGCGGACCGGCGGGCGTAGACCTCCTCCCGCCGGTCCCCCATCTGCCGCAGTGCGTCCTTTTTCTCCCGCTTCGTCAACCGGTCGAGGTAGATGTGCCCGTCGGTGTGGTCCGTCTCGTGCGCGAGGCACCGTGCGAAGTAGCCCGTGCCCTCGATCTCCAGCGGGTTGCCGTCCTGGTCCCGGCCGCGCACGACCGCCCGGTCGGGCCGCGGCAGCGCCATCACCGCGCCCGGCACCGACAGGCACCCCTCGCCCTCGTCCAGCAGCCGCCGCCCGCCGAGGGGTGATTCCAGCACAGGGTTGACGATGTGTCCGACATGCCGGTTTCCGTCGTCGTCGGGGCAGTCGTACACGAAAAGACGTAGATCGACCCCGACCTGATTGGCGGCGAGTCCGGCGCCCTCGGCGACGTACATCGTGCGGAACATGTCGTCGATGAGCGCCGCGAGGTCGGGTCCGAACTCCGTGACGTCCCGGCACGGCCTGTGCAGCACCGCCTCGCCGACCTCGGTGATCCGGCGCACCGCGCCGCGCCCGGCCCCGGGGGCGTACCGGGGGAACTCGGTGACGGGGGCGCCCTGTACGAACACGCGTGGCATCGCGTCTTCTCCTTCGCTCGTGGACGAAACCGCCGTACGGCGGTCCGGCCCCCGAGCATGCCAGGGACGCCGCAGGGCCGCTGCCCCCGAGCGGCCGCGGCCCTGCGCGAGGCACGTGAAAGCGCCTCAAGTGTGTGAAACGGTACGCGATGCCTCAGAGCACGCGCACGGCGCCCGTCGGCTCGTCGTACGACAGCGGGTGCTCCGAGACGCCGGAGGACGGGTTCTGCGCGCCGACGAACATGCCGCCGCCCACGTACACCGCGACGTGGTACGCGCTGCCCGCGCTGCCCCAGTACAGGATGTCGCCCGGCTGGAGGTTGCTCAGCGAGACCTGGGTGCCGGCGGTCGACTGGTCCTGCGAGACGCGCGGCAGGCTCACGCCGACCTGCTTGAAGGCGGTCTGCACCAGGCCGGAGCAGTCGTACGCGGAGGGGCCGGTGGCGCCGGAGACGTACGCCTTGCCCAGCTGCGCCTTGACGAAGCTGACGACGGCCGCGGCGGAACCGGTGGCCGTGGAGGAGCCGGTGCTGGTGCCGCCGCCCGTGGCGGCGGAGCCGGAGGTGTCGGCCACGAGGGTCGTGCGGGCCGTGCTGCGCGAGGCGCGCTCGGCGGCGGCCTTGCGCGCGGCCTCCTCGGCCTTCTTCTTGGCCTCGGCCGCCTTCTGCTTGGCGTCGGCGAGGTCCGCCTCGGCCTGCTTCGCGGCCTTCGCGGCGGCCGCGTCGCGCTCGGCCTGGAGCTGGTAGTTCGCCGCGGCCTGCTGGGTGGCGTCCGCGGACTGGGCGGCCTGCGTGGCCAGGTCGGCCGTCAGGGTGGGCAGTTCGAGGGTCTGCGTCACCGGCTCGGCCGCGTTGGCCGTACCGGCGGCCCCGGCGACTGCCAGGGTGCTGAGGACGCCACCGGCAACTCCGGCCCGCATCGCGAGGGACGACGCGCTGCGGCGGGGCTTCCGGTGGCTGCGTATGTGAGCGGTGTGGGACATGGGAACAACCGGTATCAGGGGCTCCTCCGTATCTTCAAGAAACGTGTGCTGCGCCACAGTTGCCTGATCGAGACCTCAAACCCCGGGCGTGTCGCCCTTTATTGACGCCGTAACGGACATTGCGGACGCCCGTGATCAAGGGTTTGATCACGGTCTTTGATCATTAAGTCCGGATTGCCCCGCGCTTACCACCGGTTGATGTGGTTGGCCAACCCCGGTTCCTGAGAGTCCGCTGTGACTGTGACGGAGGTCACGGAACGGTCGCCGGGGGCGCGGCGTCCCGCGCGTGCGGGGCTCGTGAACGCGTGCACGCGCATTCACTCCCGTCCACACCGCACCTCCCGTCTCCCCCTGACGTGTGAACGGAATCCACTACCAAGATCGGCCGCCCAGCGCCAATTTGCATGCAGGCGAACTCTCTTGATATTGAGACGCCCTCTTTGGCCTGCGATGACAGGCGAGATTGTCACTTCTGGTGATCAACTGAACGCTTCGCGTATGAAGATCACCCATCATCCGACTTCATGATCCTTCGTCAGGTGGTGGAGATCACAAAGCTTGTGGAATACCCCGTGTCGCAGATCACAGATCGGCGGGCATAGGATGCGAGGCAGTTGGGCTTGTGACCTGCTTCACATGTTCTCGATCTTCATCGGCCCAGCGAACCGCCAGCAGTCAGTGCCGACTGAGAGGAGCGAGGAGCGGTGAACGCCTATGCGCCCATCCTCGTACTGGGAGCCCTCGGGGCAGGCTTTGCGATCTTCTCCGTGGTCATGGCCACGCTGATCGGTCCGAAGCGGTACAACCGCGCCAAGCTCGAAGCCTACGAGTGCGGGATCGAGCCGACCCCCACGCCGGCCGGCGGCGGGCGCTTCCCCATCAAGTACTACCTGACGGCGATGCTCTTCATCGTCTTCGACATCGAGATCGTCTTCCTCTACCCCTGGGCCGTCACCTTCGACGCCCTGGGGCTTTTCGGGCTCGTGGAGATGCTGCTCTTCGTGCTCACCGTCTTCGTCGCGTACGCGTACGTATGGCGGCGCGGCGGCCTGGAATGGGACTGAGGGGCCATACAGACATGGGACTCGAAGAAAAGCTGCCGAGCGGCTTCCTGCTGACCACCGTGGAACAGGCCGCGGGCTGGGTGCGCAAGGCATCCGTCTTCCCGGCCACCTTCGGCCTGGCCTGCTGTGCCATCGAGATGATGACCACCGGCGCCGGCCGCTACGACCTGGCGCGCTTCGGCATGGAGGTGTTCCGCGGCTCACCGCGCCAGGCGGACCTGATGATCGTGGCCGGCCGGGTCAGCCAGAAGATGGCGCCGGTCCTGCGGCAGGTCTACGACCAGATGCCCAACCCCAAGTGGGTGATCTCCATGGGCGTCTGCGCCTCCTCGGGCGGCATGTTCAACAACTACGCGATCGTCCAGGGCGTCGACCACATCGTGCCGGTGGACATCTATCTCCCGGGCTGCCCGCCCCGGCCCGAGATGCTGATGGACGCGATCCTCAAGCTCCACCAGAAGATCCAGTCCACCAAGCTCGGGGTGAACGCCGAGGAAGCGGCCCGCGAGGCGGAGGAAGCGGCGCTCAAGGCCCTGCCCACCATCGAGATGAAGGGGCTGCTGCGGTGAGCGACGCGAACGGCACCCACGGCGGCGGACCGAACGGGGTGAACCCCGAGAAGGACCTCTCCGCATCCAACCTCCCCGGTCAGCGCGGCCAGGGCGGCGAGGAGATCCGCGTCCAGCGCGGCATGTTCGGCGCCGGGAACGGCGGCGACACCTCCGGCTACGGGGGCCTGGTCCGCTCGATCCGGCTGCCCGGACCGGCGAGCCGCCCCTACGGCGGATGGTTCGACGAGGTCGCCGACGAGCTGGAGGGCGCCCTGGAGGAACAGGGCCTGCTCCCGGACAACGCCATCGAGAAGACGGTCGTCGACCGCGGCGAACTCACCTTCCACATCGAGCGCGAGCACCTGCTCCGCGTCGCCCGCACCCTGCGCGACGACCCCGCCCTGCGCTTCGAACTGTGCACCGGCGTCAGCGGCGTGCACTACCCGCACGACAAGGGCCGCGAGCTGCACGCCGTCTACCACCTGCGCTCGATCACCCACAACCGGCTGATCCGCCTGGAGGTCAGCGCCCCGGACGCCGATCCGCACGTCCCGTCCCTGGTGTCCGTCTATCCCACCAACGACTGGCACGAACGCGAGACGTACGACTTCTTCGGGATCGTCTTCGACGGCCACCCGGCCCTGACGCGGATCATGATGCCGGACGACTGGCAGGGCCATCCGCAGCGCAAGGACTACCCGCTCGGCGGCATCCCCGTCGAGTACAAGGGCGCCCAGATCCCGGCTCCGGACCAGCGGAGGTCCTACTCGTGAGCACTCAGTCAGCAGCCTCCCGGGAAACCACCGAGGGCACCGTCTACACGGTCACCGGTGGCGACTGGGACGAGGTCGTCCAGTCCGCGGCCCGCTCCGACGACGAGCGCATCGTCGTCAACATGGGTCCCCAGCACCCCTCCACCCACGGGGTGCTCCGGCTGATCCTGGAGATCGACGGCGAGACGGTCACCGAGGCCCGCTGCGGCATCGGCTACCTGCACACCGGTATCGAGAAGAACCTCGAGTTCCGCACGTGGACGCAGGGCACCACCTTCGTCACGCGCATGGATTACCTGACGTCCTTCTTCAACGAGACCGGCTACTGCCTCGCCGTGGAGAAGCTCCTCGGCATCGAGGACGACATCACCGAGCGCGCCAAGATCATCCGGGTGCTCCTGATGGAGCTGAACCGGATGTCCTCCCACCTGGTGTGCATCGCCACCGGCGGCATGGAGCTGGGCGCGACCACGATCATGATCTACGGCTTCCGTGATCGTGAAATGATTCTCGACCTCTATGAGCTGATCACCGGCCTGCGGATGAACCACGCGTACATCCGCCCCGGCGGACTCGCCCAGGACCTGCCGCCCGGCGCGGTCGACCAGATCCGCGAGTTCGTCAAGAAGATGCGCCGGAACCTCCCGGAGTACGACAAGCTCGCCACCGGGAACCCCATCTTCAAGGCCCGCATGGGCGACATCGGCTATCTCGACCTGGCCGGCTGCATGGCCCTCGGCGCGACCGGCCCGATCCTGCGCGCCACCGGCCTGCCGCACGACCTGCGCAAGACCCAGCCGTACTGCGACTACGAGACGTACGACTTCGAGGTCCCCACCGCCGACAGCTGCGACGCCTACGGCCGCTTCCTCATCCGTCTGGAGGAGATGCGCCAGTCGCTCGGGATCATCGAGCAGTGCCTGGACCGGCTGGCGCCCGGACCGGTCATGGTCGCCGACAAGAAGATCGCCTGGCCCGCCCAGCTGGCCCTCGGCCCGGACGGACTCGGCAACTCCCTCGACCACATCAAGAAGATCATGGGCACCTCCATGGAGGCCCTGATCCACCACTTCAAGCTGGTCACCGAGGGCTTCCGGGTCCCGCCCGGCCAGGCGTACACGGCGGTCGAGTCCCCCAAGGGCGAGCTCGGCGTGCACGCGGTCTCCGACGGCGGCACCCGCCCCTACCGGGTCCACTTCCGCGACCCGTCCTTCACCAATCTTCAGGCCATGGCGGCGATGTGCGAGGGCGGCCAGGTCGCCGACGTGATCGTCGCCGTCGCGTCCATCGACCCCGTGATGGGAGGCGTCGACCGGTGACCACCTCTTCTTCGGAGCACGGCGTCAGCCTGGGCATGCCCGAACCGCCCGCGCCCGCCTACCCGGACGACGTACGGGAGCGCCTGGCGGCGGACGCGCGCGAGATCGTCGCGCGCTACCCGGACTCCCGCTCCGCCCTGCTGCCGCTGCTCCACCTCGTGCAGTCCGAGGAGGGCCATGTCACGCGCACCGGAATGCGGTTCTGCGCGCAGACGCTCGGCCTGACCACGGCCGAGGTCACCGCGGTGGCCACCTTCTACACCATGTACCGCCGCCGGCCCTCCGGCGACTACCAGGTCGGGGTGTGCACCAACACCCTGTGCGCGGTGATGGGCGGCGACGCGATCTTCGAGTCCCTCCAGGAACACCTGGGCGTGGGCAACGGGGAGACCACCGAGGACGGCAAGGTCACCCTGGAGCACATCGAGTGCAACGCGGCCTGCGACTTCGCGCCGGTCGTCATGGTCAACTGGGAGTTCTTCGACAACCAGACGCCCGGCAGCGCCCGGGACCTGGTGGACGACCTGCGCGCCGGACGGGACGTGCGGCCCACCCGCGGCGCGCGGATGTGCACCTTCAAGGAGACCGCCCGGATCCTGGCCGGCTTCCCGGACGAGCGGCCCGGAGCCGTCGAGGAGGGCGGCAGCGCCGGACCCGCCTCGCTGGTGGGCCTGCGCCTGGCGAAGGGAGAGACCGCACCCGCGCGCGTGGTCCATCCGCGCGGCGGCCCGCAGGACCCGCCGCGGGAGACGGCCCACGAGCCGTCCCCGGCCGAGCACCGCAGCTCCCATGACGCGCCGCAGGAGACCTCGGCCTCCGATCCCGCGCACCCGGCAGGGCCTACCGCCGAGGAGGGGGAGTGATGACCGTGGCAGCCGAACTCAAGGACTCCAGCCCCGAGAAGCTGCTGGCACCCGTGCTGTCGGCCTTCTGGGACGAGGACCGCTCCTGGTCCCTGGACGTCTACCGGCGGCACGAAGGGTACGAGGGGCTGCGCAAGGCGCTCGCCATGCCGCCCGACGACCTGATCGCCTACGTCAAGGAATCCGGGCTGCGCGGCCGCGGCGGCGCGGGTTTCCCGACCGGGATGAAGTGGCAGTTCATCCCGCAGGGCGACGGCAAGCCGCACTACCTCGTCGTCAACGCCGACGAGTCGGAGCCGGGCACCTGCAAGGACATCCCGCTCATGTACGCGAACCCGCACAGCCTCATCGAGGGCATCGTGATCGCGTGCTACGCCATCCGGTCCTCGCATGCCTTCATCTACCTCCGGGGTGAAGTGGTCCCGGTCCTGCGGCGGTTGCACGAGGCCGTGCGCGAGGCATACGCGGCCGGGTACCTCGGCGAGAACATCCTCGGCAGCGGTCTCGACATCGAACTCACCGTGCACGCCGGCGCCGGCGCGTACATCTGCGGTGAGGAGACCGCGCTGCTCGACTCGCTCGAAGGCCGCCGCGGCCAGCCGCGGCTGCGTCCCCCCTTCCCCGCCGTCGAGGGGCTCTACGCCTGCCCCACCGTGGTGAACAACGTCGAGTCCATCGCCTCGGTTCCCGCGATCCTGAAGAACGGGAAGGACTGGTTCAGGGCGATGGGCAGCGAGAAGTCCCCGGGCTTCACGCTCTACTCCCTCAGCGGCCACGTGGCGAGCCCCGGCCAGTACGAGGCACCGCTCGGCATCACCCTGCGCCAGCTCCTGGAGATGAGCGGCGGGATGCGGGCGGGGCACCGGCTGAAGTTCTGGACGCCGGGCGGCTCCTCCACGCCGATGTTCACCGACGAACACCTCGACGTGCCCCTCGACTACGAGGGCGTCGGCGCCGCCGGCTCCATGCTGGGCACCAAGGCCCTCCAGTGCTTCGACGAGACCACCTGCGTGGTCCGCGCGGTCACCCGCTGGACCGAGTTCTACGCCCACGAGTCCTGCGGCAAGTGCACACCCTGCCGCGAAGGGACGTACTGGCTGGTGCAGTTGCTGCGGGACATCGAGGCCGGCAAGGGCGCCAGGTCCGACCTGGACAAGCTGGCGGACATCGCCGACAACATCAACGGCAAGTCCTTCTGCGCCCTCGGCGACGGCGCGGCCTCCCCGATCTTCTCCTCGCTGAAGTACTTCCGCGAGGAGTACGAGCAGCACATCACGGGCCGGGGCTGCCCCTTCGACCCGGCCAAGTCGACGGCCTGGGCGGACCGCCCGGAGGTGAACGCATGACCGTGACCACCAACGCCCCCGCGGGCGGCGGAGAGGCGGCCCGCCCGCCGGAGGACCTCGTCTCGCTGACGATCGACGGCATCGGGATCAGCGTGCCCAAGGGCACCCTGGTCATCCGCGCCGCCGAACAGCTCGGCATCGAGATCCCCCGCTTCTGCGACCACCCGCTGCTCGACCCGGCCGGCGCCTGCCGGCAGTGCATCGTGGAGGTGGAGGGCCAGCGCAAGCCGATGGCCTCCTGCACCATCACCTGCACCGACGGCATGGTGGTGCGCACCCAGCTGACCTCACCGGTCGCCGAGAAGGCCCAGCACGGCGTGATGGAACTGCTGCTCATCAACCACCCGCTGGACTGCCCGGTCTGCGACAAGGGCGGCGAGTGCCCGCTCCAGAACCAGGCCATGTCGCACGGCAACGCCGAGTCCCGCTTCGAGGGCCGCAAGCGCACCTACGAGAAGCCGGTCCCGATCTCCAGCCAGGTGCTGCTGGACCGCGAGCGCTGCGTGCTGTGCGCGCGCTGCACCCGCTTCTCCAACCAGATCGCGGGCGACCCGATGATCGAGCTGATCGAGCGGGGCGCGCTCCAGCAGGTCGGCACCGGCGAGGGCGACCCGTTCGAGTCGTACTTCTCCGGGAACACCATCCAGATCTGCCCGGTGGGAGCACTCACCTCGGCGGCGTACCGCTTCCGCTCCCGCCCCTTCGACCTGGTCTCCTCGCCCGCGGTGTGCGAGCACTGCGCGGGCGGCTGCGCCACCCGCACCGACCACCGGCGGGGCAAGGTCATGCGGCGGCTCGCGGCCGACGACCCCGAGGTCAACGAGGAGTGGATCTGCGACAAGGGGCGCTTCGGCTTCCGCTACGCGCAGCTCCGGGACCGCCTCGACACCCCACTGGTGCGAGGCGCCGACGGCGTCCTGGAGCCCGCGTCCTGGCCGGAGGCACTGGAGGCCGCCGCGCGCGGTCTGACCGCCGCCCGCTCCCGGGCCGCCGTCCTGACCGGCGGCCGGCTGACCGTCGAGGACGCCTACGCGTACAGCAAGTTCGCGCGGGTCGCCCTCGACACCAACGACATCGACTTCCGCGCGCGGGTGCACAGCGCCGAGGAGGCGGCCTTCCTCGCCGCCAGGGTGGCGGGCCGCGGGCGTGATCTCGACGGGACGGGGGTGACGTACGGCGCGCTGGAGAAGGCGCCCGCCGTTCTGCTCGTCGGCTTCGAGTCGGAGGAGGAGGCCCCCGGTGTCTTCCTGCGGCTGCGCAAGGCGTGGCGGAAGCACAAGCAGCTGGTGTTCTCGCTGGCGACGCACGCGACCCGGGGCCTTGAGAAGGCGGGCGGCACCCTGTTGCCGGCCGCGCCCGGCACCGAGACCGAGTGGCTGGACGCGCTCGCCGGCGGTGTGGGCCTGGAGGAACCCGGCACCCGGGCCGCCGAGGCGCTGCGCGGCGAGGGCGCCGTCATCGTCGTGGGGGAGCGGCTGGCCTCGGTCGCCGGCGGGTTCACCGCCGCCGTACGGGCCGCCACCGCGACCGGTGCCCGGCTGGTGTGGATCCCGCGCCGGGCCGGGGAGCGCGGCGCCCTGGAGGTGGGCGCGCTGCCCGCGCTGCTGCCGGGCGGCCGCCCCGCGACCGACCCGCGCGCCCGCGACGAGGTGGCGGACGCCTGGGGCCTGTCCGAACTGCCGCCGGGCCACGGCCGGGACACCGGGCAGATCGTCGAGGCCGCCGCGGACGGGGCCCTCTCGGCGCTGGTGGTCGCGGGCGTCGAGGTCGCCGACCTGCCCGACCCGGCCCGCGCCCGCGAGGCGCTGGACCAGGTCGGCTTCCTGGTCTCGCTGGAGCTGCGGCCCAGCGAGGTCACCGAACGGGCCGACGTCGTCCTGCCGGTCGCCGCGGTCGCCGAGAAGGCCGGCACCTTCCTCGACTGGGAGGGCAGGGTGCGCTCCTTCGAGGCCGCGCTCAAGCCGGACCAGATGACGCGCCGCCTGGCCCCGACCGACGCCCGGGTGCTGCACATGCTGGCCGACGCGATGGCCGGCGCCGAAGGCGCTGACGGACGCCGTCACCTGGGGCTGCCGGACCTGCGCACCATTCGCGCGGAGATCGACCGGCTCGGCTCCTGGGACGGCCCCCGCGCGGCCGAGCCCCGGGAGCCCGCGGGCGCCGTACCCCGCCCGGCCGCCGGGGAGGCCGTGCTCGCGGGCCACCGGCTGCTGCTCGACCAGGGCCTCCTCCAGCAGGGCGACGAGGCACTGGCCGGCACCCGGCACGCCGCCCGCGCCCGGCTGTCGGCCGCCACGGCTGCCGAGGCGGGCGTCGCGGACGGCGAGCACCTCGCCGTCACCGGCCCCGCGGGAACCGTCGAACTCCCGCTCCAGATCGGCGAGATGCCCGACCGGGTGGTCTGGCTCCCGCTGAACTCCGTCGGCGGCGGCGTCGCCTCCGACACCGGCGCACAGCCCGGCGACCTCGTCCGCATCGGCCCGGCGGCCCCCGCCGACCCGGCCCCCAAGGAGGTGGAGGCATGAGCCCGTACCTCGCCGCTGAAGACCTCTCGATGTTCGGCCGCGACCCCTGGTGGCTGGTCGTCGTCAAGGCGGTCTTCTGCTTCGCCTTCCTGATGGTGACCGTGCTGTTCTCCATCGTCTGGGAGCGCAAGGTCGTCGCCTGGATGCAGCTGCGCATCGGGCCCAACCGGCACGGCCCCTGGGGCATGCTCCAGTCGCTCGCCGACGGCGTGAAACTGATGCTCAAGGAGGACCTGATCGTCCGCCGCGCGGACAAGGTGGTCTACGTCCTCGCGCCGATCGTGGCGGCCATCCCGGCCTTCATGGCGATCGCCGTGATCCCCTTCGGCCCCGCCGACCACGAGATCTCCATCTTCGGCACCCGCACCACGATGCAGCTCACGGACCTGCCGATCGCGATGCTCTACATCCTCGCGGTCGCCTCGGTCGGCATCTACGGCATCGTCCTCGCGGGCTGGAGCTCCGGGTCCACGTACCCGCTGCTGGGCGGTCTGCGCTCCTGCGCGCAGATGATCTCCTACGAGATCGCCATGGGCGCCGCGTTCGCCTCGGTGTTCCTCTACTCGGGCTCCATGTCGACGTCGACCATCGTGGCCCAGCAGCACGACCGCTGGTACATCCTGCTGCTGCCGGTCTCCTTCCTCCTGTACATCGTCACCATGGTCGGCGAGACCAACCGCGCCCCCTTCGACATGCCGGAGTCCGAGGGCGACCTGGTGGGCGGCTTCAACACCGAGTACTCGTCCATCAAGTTCGCGATGTTCATGCTCGCCGAGTACGTGAACATGGTGACGGTCTCCGCCGTCTCCACCACGCTCTTCCTCGGCGGCTGGCGGGCCCCCTGGCCGATCAGCACCTTCTGGGAGGGCGCGAACCACGGCTGGTGGCCGATGCTCTGGTTCGTCGTCAAGGTGCAGCTGCTGCTGTTCTTCTTCATCTGGCTGCGCGGCACCCTGCCCCGCGTCCGCTACGACCAGCTGATGAAGCTCGGCTGGAAGGTCCTGATCCCGGTCTCGGTGACCTGGCTGATGCTCGTCGCGTCGGTGCGGGCGCTGCGCAACCAGCACTACGGCTTCGCCGACATCGCCCTCTACGTGGGCGGCGGGGTGCTCGCCCTGCTGCTGGTCTCCTTCGTCGTCGACATCTTCCGCGAGAAGGCGCAGGAGGAAGAGCGAGCCGCCCAGGAAGAGGCCGGATTCGATCCGATGGCGGGCGGATTCCCGGTACCGCCGCTGCCCGGACAGGAACTGCCGCCGGTGCCCAGGCGCCGTCCGCGGCAGGAGCGGGAGCTGATTGTCAGTGGCGGGGCCGACACTGTGAGTGACGGACCGTCAGAGGGATCTTCGGATGGAAAGGAGGCGTCCGATGGCTGAGGAACCCAAGGAGACCAAGCCCGGTTTCCAGAACCCCGTGGCCGGCTTCGGCGTGACCTTCAAGGCCATGTTCAGGAAGCGGCTCACCGAGCAGTACCCGGAGCAGAAGAAGACCACCGCTCCCCGCTTCCACGGGCGGCACCAGCTCAACCGCCATCCGGACGGCCTGGAGAAGTGCGTCGGCTGCGAGCTGTGCGCCTGGGCCTGCCCCGCCGACGCCATCTATGTGGAGGGTGCCGACAACACCGACGAGGAACGCTACTCGCCGGGCGAGCGCTACGGCCGCGTCTACCAGATCAACTACGCCCGCTGCATCCTGTGCGGGCTGTGCATCGAGGCGTGCCCCACCCGCGCGCTGACGATGACCAACGAGTTCGAACTGGCCGACTCCAGCCGGGCGAACCTCATCTACACCAAGGAACAGCTGCTGGCCGGCCTCGACGAGGGCATGGTCGAGACGCCGCACTCCATCTTCCCGGGGACCACCGAGGAGGACTACTACCGGGGCCTGGTCACCCAGGCCGCGCCGGGCACGGTCCGCCAGGTCGCCGTCTCCAGGGGAGAGACCGCCGCGGGAGAGGCCGACGAGGCGCAGAAGGCAGCGGACCAGGAGGTGGACGCATGAGCGCACAGCTCGCCGCCTATACGACATCCACCGGTGAGGCCTTCCAGTTCTGGGTCCTCGGCACCGTCGCGGTGATCGGCGCCCTGTGCACCGTCTTCATGAGGAAGGCCGTGCACAGCGCGCTCAGCCTCGCCGGGACCATGATCGTCCTGGCGGTGTTCTACCTCGCCAACGGCGCCTACTTCCTGGGCGTCGTGCAGATCGTCGTCTACACCGGCGCGATCATGATGCTGTTCCTGTTCGTGGTGATGCTCGTCGGCGTCACGGCCGCGGACTCGCTGAAGGAGACCATCAGGGGCCAGCGCCTGCTGGCCCTGCTGTGCGGGGTCGGCTTCGGCGTGCTGCTGCTCGCCGGGATCGCCAACGCCTCCCTGAAGGACTTCGCCGGCACCGGCCAGGCGAACGCCAACGGCAATGTGGAGGGCCTCGCCGCCCTCATCTTCACCAAGTACGTCTTCGCTTTCGAGATCACCGGCGCCCTGCTGATCACGGCCGCCGTCGGCGCCATGGTGCTCACCCACCGCGAGCGCACCGAGCGCGCCAGGACCCAGCGCGAGCTGGCCGAACAGCGCGTCCGCGAGGGCAAGCACGTGCCGCCGCTGCCCGCCCCGGGTGTCTACGCCCGGCACAACGCGGTGGACATCGCGGGCCTGCTCCCCGACGGCACCCCCTCCGAGCTGACCGTCAGCAGGACGCTGCGCGAACGCGGCCAGATCCGGGACGTGTCCACGCAGGCCATCAACGATCTGCGGGCGCTGGAACAGCGCTCCGAGGACCGCCTGGAGCGGACGCCGATCGAACCGGAGACGTTCAAGCGGCCCGAGGAGGCGTCGAAGTGAACCCGGTCAACTATCTGTATCTCGCGGCCCTGCTGTTCACGATCGGCGCCACCGGCGTACTGATCCGGCGCAACGCCATCGTGGTCTTCATGTGCGTCGAGCTGATGCTGAACGCCTGCAACCTCGCGTTCGTCACCTTCTCCCGGCTGCACGGCAACCTCGACGGCCAGGTCATCGCCTTCTTCACGATGGTCGTCGCCGCCGCGGAGGTCGTGGTGGGCCTCGCGATCATCGTGTCGCTGTTCCGTACCCGCCACTCGGCCTCGGTCGACGACGCCAGCCTGATGAAGCTGTAAGGGGTCGGGAGAATCGTGGAGAAACTGATCGCGCTGCTCATCGCGGCGCCCCTGCTCGGAGCGGTCGTCCTCCTGGTCGGCGGCCGGCGCCTGGACCGCGTCGGCCACTGGGTCGGCACCCTGCTGTCGACCGCCTCCTTCGTGGTCGGCGTGTTCCTCTTCGCCGACCTGCTCGGCAGGAACGCCGAACACCGCACGCTGATCCAGCACTTGTGGACGTGGATCCCGGTCGAGGGCTTCCAGGCGGACGTCACCTTCCGCCTCGACCAGCTGTCGATGACCTTCGTCCTGCTGATCACCGGCGTCGGCTCGCTGATCCATCTGTACTCGGTCGGGTACATGGAGCACGACGAGCGGCGCCGCCGCTTCTTCGGATATCTGAACCTGTTCCTCGCGGCGATGCTGCTGCTCGTCCTCGCCGACAACTACCTTCTGCTGTACGTCGGCTGGGAGGGCGTCGGTCTCGCCTCCTACCTGCTGATCGGCTTCTGGCAGCACAAGCCCAGCGCCGCCACGGCCGCCAAGAAGGCGTTCCTGGTCAACCGTGTCGGCGACATGGGCCTGTCGATCGCGATCATGCTGATGTTCACCACCTTCGGCTCCTTCGCCTTCGGCCCGGTCTTCGGCCATGTCGACGGCGCCACCGAGGGCAAGCTCACCGCGATCGGCCTGCTGCTGTTGCTGGCCGCGTGCGGCAAGTCCGCCCAGGTGCCGCTCCAGTCCTGGCTCGGTGACGCGATGGAGGGCCCGACCCCGGTCTCGGCCCTGATCCACGCGGCGACCATGGTGACCGCGGGCGTCTATCTGATCGTCCGCTCGGCGGCCGTCTTCAACGCGGCGCCGGACGCCCAGCTCGTCGTCACCGTGGTGGGCACGGTCACGCTGCTCTTCGGTGCGATCGTCGGTTGCGCCAAGGACGACATCAAGAAGGCACTGGCCGGCTCGACCATGTCGCAGATCGGCTACATGGTGCTCGCCGCGGGCCTCGGCCCCATCGGCTACGTCTTCGCGATCATGCACCTGGTGACCCACGGCTTCTTCAAGGCCGGGCTGTTCCTCGGTGCGGGCTCCGTGATGCACGGCATGAACGACGAGGTCGACATGCGCAAGTTCGGTGGCCTGCGGAAGTACATGCCGGTCACCTTCATCACCTTCGGCCTCGGCTACCTCGCCATCATCGGCTTCCCGGGCCTGTCCGGCTTCTTCTCCAAGGACAAGATCATCGAGGCGGCCTTCGCCAAGGGCGGCACCGAGGGCTGGATCCTCGGCGGCGCGGCCCTGGTGGGCGCGGCCATCACCGCGTTCTACATGACCCGCGTGATGCTGATGACGTTCTTCGGCGAGAAGCGCTGGCAGCCCGACGAGAACGGCGCCGAGCCGCATCCGCACGAGTCCCCGAAGGTCATGACGATCCCGATGATCGTGCTGGCCGTCGGCTCGGTCTTCGGCGGTGCCTTCTTCAGCATCGGCGACCGCTTCCTCAAGTGGCTGGAGCCGGTCACCGGTCACAGCGAGGGCCACTCCCCGGTCAGCGCCGGGGAGATCACGATCGCCACGATGGCGTGCCTGGTGATCGGCGTGGGCATCGCCTGGGCGCAGTACGGCCGGAGGCCCGTCCCGGCCGTCGCCCCGCGCGGCTCCCTGCTCACCCGGGCGGCCCGCCGCGACCTCCTCCAGGACGACTTCAACCATGTGGTCCTGGTGCGCGGCGGTGAACACCTCACACGCTCCCTGGTCTACGTCGACCACACCCTGGTCGACGGGGTCGTCAACGGCACGGCGGCCGGCTTCGGCGGCCTGTCCGGGCGGCTGCGCCGGCTCCAGAACGGCTTCGCCCGCTCCTACGCGGTCTCGATGTTCGGCGGCGCGGCACTCCTGGTCGCCGCGACCCTGCTGATGAGGGCGGTCTGATACCGATGTCCTTTCCCCTGCTGACAGCGACGGCGGCGCTCCCCGCCCTGGGAGCCGTCGCCACGGCCGCCGTGCCGGCCGCACGGCGCTCCGCCGCCAAGTGGCTGGCCCTGCTCGTCTCGCTCGGCACGCTCGCGCTGGCGATCGTCGTCCTGGTCCGCTTCGACCCCGGCGGCGCCCGTTACCAGCTCACCGAATCCCACTCCTGGATCCGTGACTTCGGGGTGCGCTACGAACTGGGCGTCGACGGCATCGGGGTGGCGCTGATCGCGCTGACCGCCGTACTGATCCCGTTCATCATCCTGGCGGGCTGGCACGACGCCGACCCGCTGGAGACCGGCAGCCGCCGCTGGCGCCCCACCCAGGGCTTCTTCGCGCTGATCCTGGCGGTCGAGGCGATGGTCCTCATCTCCTTCGAGGCCACCGACGTCTTCGTCTTCTACATCTTCTTCGAAGCCATGCTGATCCCGATGTACTTCCTCATCGGCGGCTTCGGGGACCGGGCCCACGCCCAGGGCGAGGAGGCGGCGGCCACCCAGCGCTCGTACGCGGCGGTGAAGTTCCTCCTCTACAACCTGGTCGGCGGTCTGATCATGCTGGCCGCGGTGATCGGCCTCTACGTGGTCGCCGGGAACTTCTCCCTCCAGCAGATCGCCGAGGCGCGGGCCAACGGCTCGCTGCACATGGCGACCGGCACCGAACGCTGGCTGTTCCTCGGCTTCTTCTTCGCCTTCGCGGTGAAGGCGCCGCTGTGGCCGCTGCACACCTGGCTGCCCAACGCCATGCAGGAGTCCACCGCGCCGGTCGCCGTCCTCATCACGGCGGTGGTCGACAAGGTGGGCACCTTCGCGATGCTCCGCTTCTGCCTCGGGCTGTTCCCGGAGGCCAGCAGGTGGGCGACGCCGGTGATTCTCGTCCTGGCGCTGATCAGCATCGTCTACGGCGCGCTGCTCGCCGTCGGCCAGCGGGACATCAAGCGCCTGGTGGCGTACGCGTCGATCTCCCACTTCGGCTTCATCGTCATGGGCATCTTCGCGATGACCAGCCAGGGCCAGTCCGGCGCCACCCTCTACATGGTCAACCACGGCATCTCCACGGCCGCGTTGATGCTGGTCGCCGGGTTCCTGATCTCCCGGCGCGGCTCGCGGCTCATCGCCGACTACGGCGGGGTGCAGAAGGTCGCCCCGGTGCTCGCCGGCACCTTCCTGATCGGCGGCCTGGCCACCCTGTCGCTGCCCGGCCTCGCGCCGTTCGTGAGCGAGTTCCTCGTCCTGGTCGGCACGTTCACGCGCTACCCGGTGATCGGGATCATCGCCACCTTCGGCATCGTGCTCGCCGCGCTCTACACGCTGGTGCTCTACCAGCGCACCATGACGGGCCCGGTGCGGCCCGAGGTCTCGAAGATGCCCGACCTGCGGGTGCGTGAGGTCCTGGTGGTCGCCCCGCTGATCGTGCTGCTGATCTTCCTGGGCGTCTATCCGAAGCCGGTGACGAACATCGTCAACCCGGCGGTCAAGCACACCATGTCCGACGTCCAGAAGAAGGACCCCAAGCCCGAGGTGGAGGCGGCCAAGTGAGCACCCCAGCCGTCCACAGCCTGTGGACAACCGCGGCCGACCGCATCCCCCAGATCGGCGCGCCGAAGATCGAGTACGGGCAATTGTCGCCCACGCTGATCATCCTCGGCGCCGCGCTGGTCGGGGTGCTGGTCGAGGCGTTCGTGCCGCGCAGGTCCCGTTACTACGCGCAGGTGTTCGTGTCGGTCGTCGCCCTGTGCGCCGCGTTCGCCGCGGTCATCGGGCTCGCCGCCGACGGGTACGGCACCACGAAGGCGCACATCGCCGCCATGGGCGCCGTCGCGGTCGACGGCCCCTCCCTGTTCCTCCAGGGCGTCATCCTGCTGGCCGGTCTGGTCGGCCTGTTCACCTTCGCCGAGCGCCGGCTCGACCCGGCGGCGCACGGCAACCAGGTGGACTCCTTCGCCGCGCAGGCCGCCGCCGTGCCCGGCAGCGACACCGAGAAGGCAGCGGTCAGGGCCGGGTTCACCACCACCGAGGTCTTCCCGCTGCTGCTGTTCGCGGTCTCCGGCATGCTGGTCTTCACCTCGGCGAACGACCTGCTGACGCTCTTCGTCGCGCTGGAGGTCTTCTCCCTGCCGCTGTACCTGCTGTGCGCGCTGGCCCGCCGCAAGCGGCTGATGTCGCAGGAGGCCGCGGTCAAGTACTTCCTGCTGGGCGCGTTCGCCTCCGCGTTCACCCTGTTCGGCATCGCGCTGCTGTACGGCTACGCGGGCTCGGTGTCGTACGCGCGCGTCGCCCAGGTCGTGGACGGCTCGGTCACCGATGTGAACCCGGCGCTGGCCGGCACGATGGGCAATGACGCGCTGCTGCTCATCGGCGCGGCCCTGCTGGTGATGGGCCTGCTGTTCAAGGTGGGCGCGGTGCCCTTCCACATGTGGACGCCCGATGTCTACCAGGGCGCGCCCACCCCGGTGACCGGCTTCATGGCGGCGGCGACCAAGGTGGCCGCGTTCGGCGCGCTGCTGCGGCTGCTGTACGTGGTGCTGCCGGGGATGCGCTGGGACTGGCGGCCGGTGATGTGGGCGGTGGCGATCATCACCATGCTGGGCGGCGCGATCGTGGCGATCACCCAGACCGACATCAAGCGGCTGCTGGCGTACTCGTCCATCGCGCACGCCGGATTCATCCTCGCCGGTGTCATCGCGACCTCGAAGAACGGCGTGTCGTCGGTCCTGTTCTACCTGGCCGCCTACTCGTTCGTGACGATCGGCGCCTTCGCGGTGGTCACGCTGGTGCGGGACGCGGGCGGCGAGGCGACCCATCTGTCCAAGTGGGCCGGGCTCGGCCGGCGCTCCCCGCTGGTGGCGGCGGTGTTCGCGGTGTTCCTGCTGGCCTTCGCCGGTATCCCGCTGACCTCCGGCTTCGCGGGGAAGTTCGCCGTGTTCAAGGCGGCGGCGGCCGGGGGCGCGGTCCCGCTGGTCGTCATCGGTGTGATCTCCTCGGCGATCGCGGCGTTCTTCTACATCCGCGTGATCGTGCTGATGTTCTTCAGCGAGCCCAGGCCGGAGGGCCCGACGGTGGCCGTGCCGTCCCCGCTGACGATGCTGGCGATCGGGCTCGGTGTGGCGGTCACGGTGGTGCTGGGGGTGGCGCCGCAGTACTTCCTGAACCTGGCGAACCAGGCGAGCGTGTTCGTGCGCTGAACGCGCTGAACACGCCTGAAGCGCGCTGACCGTGCTCGTGCGCGTGGGAAGGCCCCGGTCCGTCTTTGGAACCGGGGCCTTCGCGCTGCCCTACGGCTCAGCCCGGGGCGCCCGGATAGGGGCACTTCACATCGGGGTTCCACTCGTAGAACAGGCCGCTGGGGTTGTTCTTGTAGAGCCAGGCGTGCAGCGAGAAGTGGGTCGGGATGGTCGAGTTGTGGTGCGCGGTGACCGGGCCCTCGAACTTCCGGCCGAACATCGTGGGCCGCACGGTGTTCTTGCCGGCCTTCACGATCCACTCCACCCCGGTGAGCCTGCGCCCGCCCTTGCCGTCGTCCTCGTAGAGCAGGGCGGCGGGCCTGGCCGGATCGAGGGAGCCGTAGAACTCCGGGTTGATGTAGTGGTAGCCCATGCCGCCCATGCCGCCGTTCATGTCCATGGTGCAGGGGTTGGGCCGGTACCCGGCGGCCACGGCGAGCGGGACGGACCGGTACTTCGCGGTGGCCGACACCGTCGTCGCGAGCTGCTTCCAGACGGAGGGGTCGACGGGCCCCCGGTCGGCGCGGGCGGGGGCGGTCGCGAGGCCGAGGGCGAAGGTGGAGGCGACGAGGGCGAGGGCGGGTCTGGTCAGGTGAGCGGACATCTGCGGGGCTCCTTGCTCCTTGCTCCTTGCTCCTCGGGGAGGAGACGGGGTCGCACCGAGAAGAATGGTCCGGAGCAGAGGTGGCGTGCCATCGGGAGCGGCCGTTCGGGTGACAGTATTGTGACGTAGAGTGATGCTCCCAGGCTCCTCAGGCACCCGGAACCCATTTTACTCGCACATTTGTTCGTGACCTGTGGACAACTCCGGGGCTGTCGGTGCCGACCCCTATCGTTGAGGCAGTGGTGGGCGGACGGCGCACGACGGCACACGGGGGACCGGCGGGGGACAGGACGATGGAAGCGACGGGCGGGATCAGCGAGATGCCAGTGGTGACCGAGGGACCCGGCGCGGACGCGAGCGAGGCGCTGACCACGCTGCACCGGGTCTTCGGGTACGACGCCTTCCGGGGCGAGCAGGAAGCGATCGTCGAGCATGTGGTGGCGGGCGGCGACGCCCTGGTCCTCATGCCCACCGGCGGCGGCAAGTCGCTGTGCTACCAGATCCCGGCGCTGGTCAGACCCGGCACCGGTGTGGTGGTCTCGCCGCTGATCGCGCTCATGCAGGACCAGGTGGACGCTCTGCGCGCCCTCGGTGTGCGCGCCGGGTTCGTCAACTCCACACAGGACTTCGACGAGCGGCGCACGGTCGAGGCCGAGTTCCTGGCCGGCGAGCTCGACCTGCTCTACCTGGCGCCGGAGCGGCTGCGTCTGGACAGCACCCTGGACCTGCTCGCACGCGGCAAGATCTCTGTCTTCGCGATCGACGAGGCGCACTGCGTCGCCCAGTGGGGCCACGACTTCCGCCCGGACTACCTCTCGCTGAGCCTGCTCGGCGAGCGCTGGCCGGACGTGCCGCGGATCGCCCTGACGGCCACCGCGACCCGGGCCACCCACCAGGAGATCACCCAGCGGCTGGGCCTGCCGGCGGCCCGCCACTTCGTCGCGAGCTTCGACCGGCCCAACATCCAGTACCGGATCGTGCCCAAGGCCGACCCGCGCAAGCAGCTGCTCGCCTTCCTGCGGGAGGAGCACCCGGGCGACGCGGGCATCGTCTACTGCCTCTCCCGCAACTCGGTGGAGCGGACCGCGGAGTTCCTGAGCGCCAACGGAGTCGAGGCGGTGCCGTACCACGCGGGCCTGGACGCGGGCACCCGGGCGGCGCACCAGTCCCGGTTCCTGCGCGAGGACGGTCTGGTCGTGGTGGCGACGATCGCCTTCGGCATGGGCATCGACAAGCCCGATGTGCGCTTCGTGGCCCACCTGGACCTGCCCAAGTCCATCGAGGGCTACTACCAGGAGACCGGCCGCGCGGGCCGCGACGGACTCCCGTCCACAGCCTGGATGGCGTACGGGCTCAACGACGTGGTGCAGCAGCGCAAGCTGATCCAGTCCGGCGAGGGCGACGAGGCGTTCCGCCGCCGGGCCGCCTCCCACCTGGACGCGATGCTCGCGCTGTGCGAGACCGCCGGGTGCCGGCGCGGCCGGCTGCTCGCCTACTTCGGCCAGGAGCCCGGCGCGGCGGCCTGCGGCAACTGCGACACCTGCCTGACCCCGCCGGAGACCTGGGACGGCACGGTCGCCGCGCAGAAGGTGCTGTCCACGGTGGTGCGGCTGCAGCGCGAGCGCGGACAGAAGTTCGGCGCGCTCCAGATCGTGGACATCCTGCTCGGCAAGCGCACCGCCAAGGTGATCCAGTTCGACCACGACCAGCTGTCCGTCTTCGGCATCGGCCAGGACCTCGCCGAGGGCGAATGGCGCGGCGCCATCCGCCAGCTGCTGGCCCAGGGGCTGCTCGCGGTCGAGGGGGAGTACGGCACGCTGGTGCTCACCGAGGAGAGCGGCACGGTGCTGCGCGGCGAGCGTGAGGTGCCGCTGCGCAAGGAGCCGAAGAAGCCGGCCGTATCCCGCTCGGGATCGGGGTCCGGGCGGGGCGGTGGCAAGGCCAAGGCCGCCGTGACCGAGCTGCCCGAGGAGCTCCAGCCCGCCTTCGAGGCGCTGCGCGCCTGGCGCACCGGGCAGGCCAAGGAACAGGGCGTGCCGCCGTACATCATCTTCAACGACGCCACCTTGCGCGCGATCGTCTCCCGCATGCCGGGCTCCCTGCGGGACCTGGCCGGCATCAGCGGGGTCGGCGAGAAGAAGCTGGCGACGTACGGCGAGGAGGTGCTCGCCGTGCTGGCCTCCCTGGACGGATCCGCCCCGGCCGCCGCCGAGCCGCCCGCGCCGGGCGAGGCCCCGGAGGACGACTGGCCGGGCCCGGAGGACGAGCCGGAGCCGGACGACTGGATATAGCCGGGCCGGGACGGCGCCGCCGCGCCGGGATCAGCGGTCCCCGAGGAGCCGCCGGTCCCGCGGCCGGCGGCTCAGGACAGCGCCCTCAGGCCCGGTGCGAAGGTGATCAGCAGCGGGAGGAGCGGTACCAGCGCGGCGACCGTCGTGGTCAGGGCACGCTGGCGGCGCAGCAGCCGCGGGGGCGGTTCCAGCAGGCGGTCCACCCGTTCGCCCAGCAGCCGGCGGCTGGAGGCGCAGGACAGGACACCCCGGTGCTGATTCAGCTCGATCAGCGCGAGCGCGGTGGTCAGATGGCCGCAGCGCCGGGAGGCGGCGTCGTCGGCGGCCAGTTCCACCAGGCGGTGCGTCTGGTCACGGAAGTGGGCGAAGAGCGGCACCCGGGGAAAGCCCGTGGCGAGCGCGGTGGACAGGTGCAGCAGCCAGTCGTGGTGGGCGCGCGCGTGGCCGCGCTCATGGGTGAGGACGGCGTCCAGCTGGTGGCCGGTCAGGCGGTGCAGCGCGCCGGTGGTGACCACCAGCTGCGGGGGATGCCCCGGCATCCACCAGGCATCCGGGTACTCGTCCTCCAGCACCAGCATCGGACCCCGTGCCATCGGCAGTCCGGCGGGCAGATCGGGGGCGCGTTCGCGCAGCTGGGCGCGGGCCTGGCCGCGGCTGCGGCGGGCCTCGACCAGTTCCCGGCCGAGCATGGCCGTGGTCCAGGCGGCGCCGCCGGCCAGCAGGACGGTGAGGACGGCGGCCCACACCGGCGTGGCGGACAGGTCGTAGGCGGCGGTGACGGCGGCCGGCGCGGGGGCGAACACCCGGTCGCGCACGGCGTGGAAGACCGCCGCGGTGCCCAGCGTCAGCGCGGCCAGGCAGCACAGCAGGACGGTGGCGACCAGGCACTGCCACACCCACAGCGCGACCACGGGTTCCCGCTCGGGCCAGTCGGCCCGGGTCAGCGCGCGCGGCGCCGGCCCGGCCGCCGTCAGGGCGACGACGCTGAGCAGGAGCAGGCAGACGGTCATGCCGGGGCTCCGGTTCCTGGTCGGAGAACGGGTTCGCGGACGGGTGGCGCGGCAGGGGGCGGCGCGGGCGGCCGCCGTGGGTGGTGCGTGCTGCCGCCAGTATGACGAACAGGGGCGCCGCGAGACAGGTACCGGGAGCGAACCGTCCGCCCCGGGCCCGCCCCGCGGCGCCCACCGGATCAGGCCGAGGGCACGATCCGGCCGGTCACCTCGCCGAGGCCCACCCGGGTCCCGTCCGGGCCGGGTGCCCAGGCCGTCAGGGTCACCACGTCGCCGTCCTCCAGGAAGGCGCGCTTGCCGTCGGGCAGTTCGAGGGGGTTGCGGCCGTTCCAGGTCAGCTCCAGCAGGGAGCCGCGCTGCCGCTCCTCGGGCCCGCTCACGGTGCCGGAGCCGTACAGGTCGCCGGTGCGCAGGGAGGCGCCGTTGACGGTCATCTGGGCGAGCTGCTGCGCGGCGGTCCAGTACATGGCGGAGAAGGGCGGCTCGGAGATCACCTCGCCGTTCAGGGCCACGGAGATGCGCAGGTCGTAGCCGCCGGGCCCGATGCCGGGCGCCGCGTCGTCCAGGTAGGGCAGCAGCGGGTGGGTGCGCTCGGGCGGGGCCACCCGCGCGTGCTCCAGGGCGTCCAGCGGGGTGACCCAGGCGGACACGGAGGTCGAGAAGGACTTGCCGAGGAACGGGCCGAGGGGCACGTACTCCCAGGCCTGGATGTCGCGCGCGGACCAGTCGTTGAGCAGGAACAGCCCGAAGACGTGCTCGCGGAAGTCGCCGAGCGCGACCGGGGTCCCCAGCTCGCTCGGCACGCCCACGACGAAGCCGACCTCGGCCTCGATGTCCAGCCGGATCGAGGGGCCGAACACCGGCGCGGGGTCGGCGGGGCCCTTGCGCTGCCCGGAGGGCCGTACGACATCCGTGCCCGAGACCACGACGGTGCCGGAGCGGCCGTGGTACCCGATCGGCAGATGCTTCCAGTTGGGGGTGAGGGAGTCCGCGGCGTCCGGGCGGAAGACCTTGCCGACGTTACGGGCGTGGTGCTCCGAGGCGTAGAAGTCGACGTAGTCCGCGACCTCGAAGGGCAGGTGCAGGCTCACCTCGGACAGCGGGTGGAACAGGGGCGCGAGCGTCTCGCGGCGGGCGGGGTCGGTGACCCAGGAGGTGAGCGCGGAGCGTACCTCGGTCCAGGTGGCGCGCCCGGCCGCCAGCAGCGGGTTGAGGGTGGGGCGGGCGAGCAGCGCTTGGTGCGGCGAGCCGAGGGCCGCGGCCGCGGCGCCCGCGTCGAGGACCTGGTCCCCGAGCCGGACGCCCACCCTGCGCTCCGAGCTGCCGGAGGGCGAGAACACGCCATAGGGAAGGTTGTGCGGGCCGAAGGGGTCGCCCTCGGGGACGTCGAAGGGGGGCATCGGGGTACTGCCTCGCTCTCATCCAGGCCATGCGTGGCGATGCGTTGCACGTGATCGAGCCACACGTTACGGCCGGGACACCGGTCTTGGGCAGTGGCCGGGGGGTTGTCCCCGTAGTGCCTCAAGAGTTCGCAATGCCCGAAAGAACCTTGTCGAAGGCGGTAGTTCCGGCTTAGCGTCCTTCGAGGAGACGGACGGGGTGGATCCGTTCCTCTGGGGGACACGTGGGGGGACCCGTGGCCGAAGACACCGGCGGTGTGCCCGTGGCGGCCGACCGCGAGGTGCCGGGACTGATCGTCAAGTTCGGCTCCTACCCGCTGCACCACGGCGGGGTGGGTGCGATCCGCAGCCTGGGCCGGCTCGGCGTGCCCATGTACGCGATCACCGAGGACCCGTACACACCGGCGGCCGCCTCGCGCTATCTGCGCGGTGCGTTCGTCTGGCCGACCACCGGCGCGGAGGACCCCGGGCACCTGGTCGAGGGGCTGCTGCGCATCGGCCGCCGGATCGGCCGCCCGGCCGTGCTGATCCCGACGGACGAGGAGGCGGCCGTCCTGATCGCCGAACACCGCGACGCGCTCGCCGGCCCCTTTCTCTGCCCGCGGGTGGATCCCGCGCTGCCGCGCCGGCTGGCCAGCAAGCAGGGGCTGCACGAACTGTGCGAGGAGCACGGGCACGGGCTCGCGAGCCCGGCGGCCGCCTTCCCGCGGTCGTACGAGGAGGTCGTGGCCTTCGCCGACACCGCGAGCTTTCCGGTGGTGGCCAAGAACCGGGAGGCGTTCCTGCGCCGCAGCCGGCCCGCCGTGGGCGGCACCACGCGGATCGCCACCCGCGCGGGTCTGCTCGCCCTGGCCCGCGAGTGGGGGCCGGACCCCGGGGTGATCCTCCAGGAGTACCTGCCGCGCGAGCAGGCCGAGGACTGGATCGTGCACGCCTGTCTCGACCGGGACGCGAACCCGCTCGCGCTGTTCACCGGGGTCAAGGTGCGCTCCTGGCCGCCGCACGCCGGCATGACCGCGCACGCGTACGCCGTCGACAACCCGGAACTCGCGGACCTGGCGGCACGGTTCGTGAAGCGGATCGGGTTCAGCGGTGTCGTCGACCTCGACCTGCGCCTCGACCGGCGCGACGGGCGGTACAAGCTGCTGGACTTCAATCCGCGGATCGGCGCGCAGTTCCGGCTGTTCGAGAACGAGGCGGGCGTGGACGTCGTACGGGCGCTGCATCTCGATCTGACCGGGCGCCCCGTGCCCAGGGGGGAGCAGCGGGCCGGGCGCCGCTACGTCGTGGAGAACATCGACCTGCCGGCCCTGGTCGCCTACCGCCGCGGCGGCTATACGACCCCGCACGCGCCGGCGCGGGCGAGCGGGACGGAGCTGGCCTGGTTCGCGGGGGACGACCCGCTGCCGTTCCTCACCATGATCGCCCGCTTCGTGCGCCCCGGCGCACGGCATCTGTGGCAGCTGTGGCGGGCCCACCGCCGCGGCGTCACCAAGTAGGCCCACGAGGAAACGCGTCCTGGGGAGGGACTTCGTGATCCGACCGGTTGCAGTCATCGGGGCGGGGCCGTTCGGCCTGTCCACCGCGGCCCACCTGCGGGCGCGCGGCCTGCCCGTACGGGTCTTCGGCGACCCCATGGTCAGCTGGCGCGCCCACATGCCCGAGGGCATGCTCCTGAAATCGACCCCCGCCGCCTCCAGCCTCGACTGCCCGCAGCCCGGCCACACCCTCGCCGACTACTGCGCCGCGGCCGGGATCCGCGGACTGGCCGGCGACGAGGACGTCATCCCGGTGGAGACCTTCATCGGGTACGGCGAGTGGTTCCAGCGGCAGCTGGTGCCCGAGCTGGAACGGGTGCGGGTGGTCTCCGTCGAGCCGGCCGGGCGGGACGCGGGCCGGGGTTTCGAACTCAAACTGGACTCGGGGGAGTCGTTCGTCGCGCGGGCGGTCGTCGTGGCCACCGGTCTGTCCGGTCTCGCCCATCTCCCGGCGGAACTGGCGGCGGCGGCCGAGGGCGGGCCCGAGGCCGAGGGCCCCGTCTCGCACAGCTCCTGGCACCACGACCTCACGCGCTTCGCCGGCGGAGAACTGATCGTGGTCGGCGCCGGGCAGTCCGCGCTGGAGACGGCCGCGCTCGCGGCGGAGGCCGGGGCCCGGGTGCGGGTGGTGGCGCGGGGGCGCGGCCGGGTGGCGTTCGGGGCGCCGCCCTGGGAGCAGCCGAGGCTGCGTCCCGAGTCGCCGTTCGGGCGGGCCTGGTCGCTGTGGGCGCTCAGCTACTGCCCGCACCCCTACCGCTTCCTGCCCGAACCCACCCGGCACTTCCTGGTGCGCCGGGTGCTCGGCCCGCTGGGCGCCTGGTGGCTGCGGGAGCGGTTCGAGGCCGCCGTGCAGGTGACGGATGTCGAGCGGGTGCTGGGCGCGGCGGCCGGGGACGGCGGCCCGGTGCTGACCGTGCGCACCCACGGCGGCCGGACCGAGCGCCTCACCGCCGACCACGTCGTCGCCGCGACCGGGTACCGCGTGGACGTCGCCGCGATGGACTTCCTCGGCCCCAGCCTGCGCACCCACCTCGCGACCAGCCGCGGCGCCCCGCGCCTCGGCGCCGGCTACGTCTCCTCGGTACCCGGCCTCTACTTCACGGGCCTGCCGGCCGCCTCCTCCTACGGCCCGGTGATGCGCTTCGTGTGCGGTACGGAATTCGCCTCCCCGAGGCTGGCGGGGCACCTGGCGGGGGCGCACGGGTGAGCGCCGGGCGCGCCGGGCGGGCGGGCGCCGTCGCCCCGCCCACCAGGAGTGCCGCGCAGCCCACTTGGCGGCGGTTCCCGCGCAAGTCCGGGCAGTGACACGGGAGTCGGGGCAGGACGCGGGGCCCCGCGGAGGGAACGGGTCCGTATTCTCTGATCATGGTTGCCTCCCCCGCGTACGCACTGATCGCCACCGACCTGGACGGGACGCTGCTGCGCGGCGACGACACCGTCTCCGAGCGCTCGCTGGCCGCGCTCGCGCGGGCGGGGCGGGCCGGGGCCCGGCATCTGGTGGTCACCGGCCGCCCGGCCCCCGGAGTGCGTCCCCTGCTGACCGCCCTCGGCGGTACGGGGCTCGCCGTGTGCGGGCAGGGGGCGCAGGTCTACGACGCCGGGTCCGGCCGCATGCTGTGGTCGGTCCGGCTGGACCGGGAGCTGGCCGAGACCGCGCTCGGCAAGATCGAGGCGGAGGTGGGCCCGGTGTTCGCGGCCGTCGACCAGGACGGCACGGACGGGCTCACCCTGATCGAACCCGGATACCGGATGCCCCGTCCGACGCTGCCCGCGGTCGGGGTGGCCCGGCGCGAGGACCTGTGGCGCGAGCCGATCAGCAAGGTGCTGCTGCGCCACGCCGCCCTGTCCGACGACGAGTTGGCGGCGGCGGCCCGGTCGGTGGTGGGCTCGCTGGCCACGGTCACCATGTCGGGACCCGGGACCGTGGAGCTCCAGCCGTGCGGGGTGACCAAGGCGACCGGGCTCGCGCTGGCCGCCGAGCGGCTCGGGGTCCCCGCGGCACGCGCCCTGGCCTTCGGCGACATGCCCAACGACATCCCGATGTTCCGCTGGGCGGCGCACGGCGTCGCGATGGCGAACGCGCACCCCGAGCTGAAGGCGGTCGCCGACGAGGTCACGACGTCGAACGAGGACGACGGCATCGCCGTCGTCCTCGAAAGGCTGTTCCCGGCCGGGTGACCGGGAACAGCGGTGGTGCCGCGGGCCCGCGTGGCCCGGCGCCGGTCAGTAGGGGCCGTTGACGTTGTCGATCGAGCCGTAGCGGTGGGCGGCGTAGTTGCAGGCGGCGGTGATGTTCGCGACCGGGTCGTAGATGTTGAACGACGTTCCGGCCACGTGGTACGTGTTGAAGGTCGGGTCGATCACCTGGAGCAGACCCTTGGACGGTATGCCCTTGGCCGCGTTGGAGTCCCACAGGTTGATGGCGTTCGGGTTGCCCGAGGACTCGCGCATGACGTTGCGGTAGATGCCGTTGTAGGAGCCCGGAATGTGCTTCTGGGCCATGATCGCGAGGGATTCGCGGATCCAGCCGTCGAGGTTGTTCGGGTACCCGGCGGGCGTGGTGGCGGCCGAGGTCGTACCGGTGGTGGCGGACGCGGTCGCCGCGCCCACGAGCGGCATGGCGAGCACGGCCGCACCGGTGCCGGCGACGGCGATCAGACGGACGAGGCGGTTGGCGCGGGTACGGCGCGGCTGAACGGCAGCAGACATGGGGACGTTCCTCTCCTACGCCTGCGAGGTGAGCTGTCGGGTTCGGGCGGGGAGGTGCCCGGTCGCGCCCCGTGAGAGGCACGGCTTTACCCCAAGCCGTCCCGGTGCGAACACGCGGTGCGGCGCGCTGTGTCACGCGCTGCGCCACGTGAGTCGTCCGGTCCGGCGACTTACCTGGGTCCCCCGCTCCTGCCGTACGAATGAGTTCGTCGATGGGTGTATGGGCGGCGGCAGGATTCGGCGTCCGCCCGATGGGTCGGGAACGTATGCGAGAGCACATGCCGGGAACAAGCGCTGAATTGTTATATCGCGGCATTTGGCCTTGATCATCAGCCTATGGGGTACTTGATCCTTTGCGAATGCCAATACTCAACTCGCTTACGGCGCACGGCGGGAAGGGGTGTCGGCGGGCCGTCGGCGGGAAGGCGGGCGGGTGACCCAATTCACGAAATGGCAAACTGTGGAAAATCGGGCATGGGGGATTCGTCCCCCGACGGGGCGGGGTCGGCGCCCGGATCGCCCCTGAAGTCGCGATGAAGTTCCCGAATATCTGTTAAGTGGATAAATGTCCGTTGTCATCATCCGAGCGGGGGTATGCCGACCATGATCCATACCGCCCAGGCTGGACGGGTGGGTGCGGGGTGGGCGCTATCGGTGATCGAAACCGGACCGGATACGCTGACTTGAGTGATGGCAGCGACCTATCGACAAACCGCGTAATCGCCAGCAGACACCAGCAGACAGGAGACCCCTCGTGACCGTCGTCGGGCCGTTCGGGCTGAGCGTGCGGGACCAGGCTCTCGAAGCCGATGTCCAGGCCGGATTGGCGGCTGTCGAGGAAGGCCTGCTAGAGGCCACCAAGAGCGAGGTCCCGTTCATCACGGGGGCCGCCCAGCACCTCGTCCGGGCCGGCGGGAAGCGGTTCCGGCCGCTGCTCGTGATGCTCGCGGCGCAGTTCGGCGACCCCTACGCGCCCGGAGTGGTGCCGTCGGCCGTGGTCGTGGAGCTGACCCATCTGGCCACGCTCTACCACGACGACGTCATGGACGAGGCCGCGGTGCGCCGGGGCGTGGACAGCGCCAACACCCGCTGGGGCAACTCCGTCGCGGTCCTCACCGGCGACTTCCTCTTCGCCCGCGCCTCCCAGATCCTCGCCGACCTCGGCCCCGAGGCGGTCCGGGTCCAGGCCCTCGCGTTCGAACGCCTGGTCACCGGCCAGATCCTGGAGACCGCGGGCCCCACCGACGGCCGCGACCCGGTCGAGCACTACCTCGACGTCCTCGGCGGCAAGACGGGCTCGCTGGTCGCGGTGTCCTGCCGGTTCGGCGCGATGATGTCCGGTGCCGACGAGACGGTCGTGGACGTGCTCACCCAGTACGGCGAGCGGCTCGGCGTGGCCTTCCAGCTCGCCGACGACTACCTGGACATCGCCTCCGACTCCCACGAGTCCGGCAAGACCCCCGGCACCGATCTGCGCGAGGGCATCCCGACCCTGCCCGTCCTGCGGCTGCGCGAGCGGGCCGCCCGGCTCGGACTGCCCGAGGACCTCGCCCTGTGCGAGCTGCTCGACTCCGACCTCAGCGACGACGCCCGGCACGCCGAGGCGCTGGCCGCGCTGCGCGCCCACCCGGCGCTGGAACAGGCCCGCCGGGACACCGTGCGGTACGCGGAGGAGGCGCGCGCCGCGCTCGCCCCGCTGCGCGAGTGCGACGCCAAGGTGGCGCTGACGGAGCTGTGCGACGCGGTGGTGCACCGGGCCGGGTGACGCGGTGGTGCGCCGGGCCGGGTGACGCGGTGGTGCGCCGGGCCGGGTGGCCGGTCCGCCCGTACCCCGGGACAACCCCCGTTCGGCGTCCACCAGGTGGCCCTACCCCGGGTTCCGTCGCATCCTGCCGGTAGGGACGCGTTCGAGCCCCTAGGGGTGCCCCCTACGTGTCATACCGCAGTCGTACGCCGAGTTGGCCCCGAGGGCTGACGATTCCTCACCGCGGATTTGGTCGTATGGACACCACGGACTTCACCACTCCTCACCGATTCGGGTGAGAATGGCGGCTCGGGTGGACCAGCGTGAGGGCAGCCGCCGCCGACGACGGAGGTAAGGCACACATGGCACCGTACGAATCCGACGACGCAGTGGGCGCCGCGGGGGACGAGGAGACGCGCTCGGGCCGCCGCAGGGCCGCGCGGTACGCCGTCCCCGTCGCGGTGATCGGGGTGGCCGCGGCCACCATCGGGCTGGTCCCGGCGCTCGCCGACTCCGGCGACCCGGACCTGCCCAAGGTCACCGCCCAGCAGCTCATCAACAAGATCGCCAAGTCGGACGTGCAGCAGCTGTCCGGCACCGTGAAGATCAGCACCGACCTGGGTCTGCCCGACCTCGGCGGCCTGGAGAGCGGTCTCGCCTCCGGCATGGCCCGGGGCTCCGGCACGGGTTCCGGTTCCGCCGCCGACCCGAGCTCCCGGCTGACCGAGCTGCTCTCCGGCACCCACACCCTGCGCGTCGCGGCCGACGGCCCGGACCGGCAGAAGCTCTCGCTCCTGGAGCAGGGCGCCGAGTACAGCGTCATCCACAACGGCAAGGACGTCTGGGGCTACGACAGCAAGAGCGACCAGGTCTCCCACGGCACCGCGCCCGCCGCCGGCAAGGACCGGGCCGAGCCCCCGGCCACGCCCAAGGACTTCGCCGACCAGGCGCTGAAGGCGGTGGACGACACCACCTCGGTGACCGTCGACGGCACCGCCCAGGTCGCCGGGCGCGACGCCTACAAGCTGCTGATCAAGCCCCGCCAGTCCGGCACCACGGTCGGCGCGATCAGCATCGCGGTGGACGCGCGCACCGGCATGCCGCTGAAGTTCACCCTGACCCCGAAGAGCGGCGGCGCCGCCGTGCTCGACGCGGGCTTCACCCAGGTCTCCTTCGCCCGGCCCGCCGCCTCCGTGTTCGCGTTCACGCCGCCGAAGGGCGCGAAGGTCACGGAGCGGAAGGACGGCGCGCTCAAGGAGGGCGCGGGCAAGGACGCCGGGAAGCCCGGCCTGGGCAAGGGCCTGGAGGGCATGGACGGCGCCAAGGGCCGCGAAGGCGCCGAGGGCGCTCCCAAGGTGATCGGCAAGGGCTGGACCTCCATCGCCACCGTCGACACCGGTGCCAAGGGCGGCCTGCCCACCGGTGCCAAGGGCGGCGACCTCGGCGGCTTCCTCGGCTCGCTGGGCGACAAGGTCTCCGGCAAGTTCGGCAAGGGCACGGTCTTCTCCACCCGCCTGGTCAACGTCCTGATGACCGACGACGGCAAGGTCTACGCCGGCGCGGTCACCAAGGACGCGCTGGTGAAGGCGGCGGACGCGGGCAAGTAGGCCGGACCCGCCGAGGGCGGCCGACGGGAGCAGCCGGAGTCGAGGGGGGAAGCCGATGGGCCCGGTACGGCCCGGGGCGGTGGACGGCGTGATCGCCACCCGCGGCCTCACCAAGCGCTACCGGGGCGGGCAACTCGCCGTGGACGGTCTCGACCTGACCGTCCCGGCGGGCAGCGTCTTCGGCTTCCTCGGCCCGAACGGCTCCGGCAAGACCACCACCATCCGCATGCTGATGGGCCTGGTCGAGCCGACCTCCGGCACGGCCCGCGTCCTCGGCCTGCCCATGCCGCGGGCCGCCCGGACGGTGCTGCCGCAGGTCGGCGCGCTCATCGAGGGACCCGCCCTGTACGGCCATCTCTCCGGCCGGGACAACCTGCTGCGCCTCGACGCCGCCGACCCGACGGCCGACCCGCGCACCCGGCGGGCACGCGTGGCCGCCGCCCTGGAGCGGGTGGGTCTCGCGGCGGCCGCGGGCAAGCGGGCGAAGGCGTACTCGCTCGGCATGAAGCAGCGACTGGGCCTGGCCGCCGCGCTGCTGCGGCCACGCCGGCTGCTGGTCCTGGACGAGCCGACCAACGGTCTGGACCCGCAGGGCATGCGTGAGATCCGCACCCTGATCAGGGAACTGGCCGCCGACGGCACCACCGTCTTCCTCTCCTCACACCTCCTCGACGAGATCGAGCAGCTGTGCACCCACCTGGCCGTGATGGCCCGCGGCCGGCTGCTCGCCCAGGGCGCCACGGCCGACCTCGCGGCGGGGGCGCGTGACCGGCTGGTGGTGACCACCCCGGACCCGGTGGAGGCGGCCCGGGTGCTGAAGGAGCAGGGCGCCGCCGACGTCACCGCCGACGGCGACCGGGTCACCGGCGAGCCGCCTGCCCGCGACCTCGCCGAGGTGAACGCGGCCCTGGTCGCGGCGGGTGTGCGGGTACGGGGGTTCACCCTCCGCCGGGCCTCCCTGGAGGACTCGTTCGTGGCGCTGACGGGGGAGGGTTTCGATGTCGCGCGCTGACCCGGCGACCGCGGTCGCCGCCGAGCGCGGGCCCGCCCCGCTGTGGACGCTGGGCCTGCTGCGCAGCGAACTGCTCACCACGCTCCGCCGCCTGCGGGCGCTCGTGCTGCTCGGGGTGCTGGCGGCGGTGCCGGTGCTGATCGGGGTCGTGGTGAAGGTCCGGGCGCGGGGCGGCGGTTCGTCCGGCGCGGCCGGGCCCGCCTTCCTCGGCCAGGTCACCGACAACGGCCTCTTCCTGGTGTGCACCGCGCTCGCCGCGACGCTCCCCTTCTTCCTGCCGATGGCGGTCGGCGTCGTCGCGGGCGACGCGATCGCCGGCGAGGCCGACGTGGGTACCCTGCGCTACCTCCTGGTCGCCCCGGCCGGGCGCACCCGCCTGCTGCTCGTCAAATACGCGACGGTGGTGGTGTTCTGCCTGCTGGCCACGCTGGTGGTCGCCGCCTCCGCGCTGCTGACCGGCGTGCTGCTCTTCCCGGTCGGCGAGCTGATGACGATCTCCGGTACGACCATCAGCTTCACCGACGGCCTGCTGCGGGCCCTGCTGGTCGTGCTGGTGGTGGCCGCGTCCCTGATCGGGATCGCGTCCCTCGGCCTGTTCGTCTCCACCCTGACGAACAGCGGCATCGCGGCGATGGCGACCACCGTCGGCCTGGTCGTCACCGCCCAGATCCTCGACCAGTTCCCCCAGTTGCACGCCGTACGGCCGTACCTCTTCTCCCACTACTGGCTGTCCTTCGCCGACCTGATGCGCGACCCCGTCTACTGGCCCGACCTCGTCCACGGCCTCGGCCTCCAGGTCCTGTACGCGGCGGTGTTCGGCTCGGCGGCGTGGGCGCGGTTCAGCACCAAGGACATCAACACGTAGCCGAACCGGCCACCGCCAGCAGCTGTTCCTCCCGTCCCGGCGCCGCCACGAGCTGGAGCCCCACCGGGCAGCCGTCGCGGCCGAACCCCGCGGGGAGGCTGAGCGCCGGGTGCCCGCTGAGGTTGAACGCCCAGGTGAGGGCGGTGGAGTAGCGGTCTTCTGGACCCTCGTGGCCATGGGCGGCGCACGGGGTGGTGGGGGTCAGCAGCAGGTCGGCGCGACGGAAGAGGGCGGCGAGAACGCGATCGTTGGCGGCGCGGACGCGTGCGGCCGTACGGAGGTCCCCGGTCCCGCTCCCGCGCAGGGCGAGCCAGGCGGTGGCCGGGTCGTCGAGGCGGAGGGGGGTCCCGGGCGGCAGGAGGCGTACGGCTCCCGCGTCGGCGAGCCGGCGGGCGGCGGCGTGGGCGACCGCGACCGGTTCGGGATCGGGGTCGGCGAAGCCGAGGTCGGGTGACCAGACGGCGACGGGCGGGCGGACCGGCCCCGGCCCCGGCCCCGGCCCCGGCCCGGGGGCGCCTCCCGACACCACCCGCCAGTACGCCTCCGCGTCCGCGACGGACCGGGTCAGCACACCGGGCGCCGCGAGGCCCGTGCGGTCGGCGGAGGGGAGCCGCCCGTTGGTCGTCTTCAGCCCGATCACCCCGCACCACGCGGCCGGGATCCGCACCGACCCCGCCCCGTCGGTGCCGGTGGCCAGCGGCACCAGCCCGGCGGCCACGGCAGCGGCGGAACCCGCCGAGGAGCCGCCGGGCGTACGGTCGTACCGCCAGGGGTTGACCGTGCGGCCGTACCGCCCGAGTCCCCATGTCTGCCAGGCGGTTCCCGGCCCCGGTACGGCGGTGGCCCCCACCGGGACGCAACCGGCGGCGATCAACGGTCCCGCCCCGCGCAGCCCGTGCCGTCCCTTCACCCCGATCGGCACTCCGGCCAGCGGCGGCCGTTCCCCCGCCGCGATCCGGTCGTCCACCGCCCGCGCCCCCCGCAGCGCCTCCTCCTCCCACACCTCGGCGAAGGCGCACAGCACCGGGTCGACGCGCTCGATCCGCGCCAGCGCGGCGGTGACCGTCCCGACGGCCGTCGTGGCGCCGGCGCACACGGCCGTGGCCATCTCCCGAGCGCCGCTCATGGTGCCGTCTCTCCTTCCGGGTCGGCGTCGTTGAACAGCACATCCGCGACCGCCGTCGCGGTTCCCGGCCGGGCGCGGCGGGCCGTTGGGACGAGGCTGTGACGTCGGCGTGACGCGGAGGCGGGCATGGAGCGGACACACTGGTTCACAGGATGCGTGCGGCCGGTGCGCGGCACGGGGGAGTGAGGGAAGGACCGATGGCTCGACTGAGCTTCGAGAAGAAGCGGGTGCCGGGGCCCGTGGCGCACCCGGCGGCGGTACCCGTCCGGGTGTACGGCGCGGGCGGCGCGTCCGTGGGCGGAGTGGCGGTCGTGGCGGCACCGGGCGAGGAGATCCAGCAGGCCGTCCTGAACCAGCTCCAGCGCCTCGCCATCAGTCTCGGCGCCCCCGTACGGGCCACCGTCCAGGACGACCGCGCCGGCTGCGTCGTACCGCTGGAGGTGTCGGCGGACGGCTCCAGCCGGGCCACGGGCAAGGCGATGCGGGTGGCGCGGCCCGAGGCACCGGAGTTCCTCCGGACCCCGGCGGGCGCGTTCGGCCCGGCGCCGGTGATGGGGGCGGCGGATTCGAGTGCGCGGGTCTCGGGGGAGGCCGAGGCCGGGCGGGGTGTGGACGCGCTCGTCGTGGGCGGGGCCGGGTCCCCGTCCGGGGCCGGGTCGGGGTCCGCGTCGGAGGCCGGTGGGGTCGAGTCCGGGTCGGTAGCGGGTGTCCCGGGAGCCGGCGAGGGCGCCTCCGTGGCAGGAGCCGTGACGAGCCTGCCCGGTCCCGTCGCGGCTTCTGCCGCGCCCGTCGTGGACGTGCCCGCACCCGTCGTGGACGTGCCCCGGCCGCTCACCGCCGCGCCCGCGACCGCGCCGGCGCCGACGGTCCCCGAGAACACCGACTGGCCCGGCGAGTCCGTCCCCGCGACGACCGCCACCCCCACCCCGCCCCGCGGCTTCGACGCGGTCGCCGAGGAGGTGCTCGGGGACGGTCCGGTCACCGAGACGGCGGAGGGGGCCGAACTGCTCACCGAGCCGGTGACGCGGATCAACGAGGCCGTGTGCGCTGGCCGGATCGAGGAGGCGGCGCAACTCGTCGAGCGCACGGTCGAGGAGGCCGCCGCCGTCCTCGGCGCCGCCCACGCCGAGGTGCTGCACCTGCGCGAACTGGCCGCCTACATCGCCTACCTGGCGGGCGAACCGGTCCGCGCCTGCCGGCTCTCCCTGGACCTCGCCCGGCTGCGCCGCACCGCGCGGGACGCGGACGCCGCCTACGGCAACGTGCAGAGCGCCTCGACCGCGTGGCGTGCGGTACGGGACCCGGAGGAGGGTCTGCGGCTGGGCCGCGACCTGATAGACCTCTGGGCCGACCTCGCCGCCGAACCGGGCCCCGCCGCCGACGACCCCCACCCGCTGGAGTCCGCCCGCGCCCGCATGCTCCGCCTCACCGACCGGGCGTCCCGGGCCGCGCGGACGGCCGAGCACGGGGCGGCGTAACCGCCCCGCGCATCCGAGAGAAAACGATTGCGCGTCCCCCACGGCCCCGCGGCCGCTGCCGGGGTCAGGCGTCCACCGAGGCCCCACCCCGATCCTTCGTCCGGGGTGCCCCGAACCGGGCCCGGGAGGCCTTCGGCTCCAAGGCGGCCAGGTCCTTCTTCGACCGGCGCGCCGTGTGCAGGGCGCTGCCCGTGAGCAGCAGCAGGGCCACCCACACCAGGGCGAAACCGGCCCAGCGCTCGGGCGGCATCGCCTCGTGGAAGTAGAGGATGCCCAGCAGGAACTGGAAGACGGGGGCCAGGTACTGCAGCAGCCCCAGGGTGGACAGCGGAACGCGGATCGCCGCCGCGCCGAAGCAGACCAGCGGCAGGGCGGTGACGACGCCGGTGGAGGCTAGCAGCGCCCCGTGTCCCACGCCCTCGGTCGTGAAGGTGGAGTGCCCCCGTGCGCCGAGCCAGAGCAGATAGCCGAACGCGGGCAGGAACTGGACCGCGGTCTCGGCGGCCAGGGACTCGACGCCGCCCAGCCCCACCTTCTTCTTCACCAGCCCGTAGGTCGCGAAGCTGAACGCGAGGCAGAGCGAGATCCACGGCGGGCGGCCGTAGCCGACGGTCAGGACGACGACCGCGGCGAAACCGGTCGCCACCGCCACCCACTGCACGGGCCGCAGCCGCTCCTTCAGCAGCAGCACGCCCATGGCGATGGTGACCAGCGGGTTGATGAAGTACCCGAGGGACGCCTCCACCACATGGCCGGCGTTCACGGCCCAGATGTACACACCCCAGTTGACGGTGATCACCGCGGCGGCCACGACCACCAGCGCCAGCCGGCGGGGCCGGCGCAGGAGTTCCCCGGCCCAGGCCCAGCGCCTGACGAACAGCAGGGCCACGGCGACGAAGAAGAGCGACCACACCATCCGGTGGGCGAGGATCTCCATCGCCCCGGCGGGCTTCATCAGCGGCCAGAACAGCGGGACCAGGCCCCACATGCCGTAGGCGGCGAAACCGTTCAGCAGACCTATGCGGTGCTCACCCTTGGACGTCCCGGGCACGGGTCCTCCTTCCGCTCCTCGTGCGCCGACGTGCGCGCGGGCACGAAGGTAACGCCGCGCGCCCCGGGCTGTCATGTCCGTATCGCCATACGGTCATGACAGTCCATGGCGGGCAGGGGGAGGCGGTGGCCGGGCGCCGGTCAGTTCTTGAACGCGGCCTCCACGGCCTCGGCCAGCGGCGTCGTCGGGCGGCCGGTCAGCCGGGCGAGGTCCCCGGAGTCGACCACCAGCTCGGCACGCGAGATCGAGGTGTCCACCCCGGCGAAGACGGCGGCCAGCGGCTCGGGCAGCCCGGCGCCGGTGAGGATGCCCAGCATCACCTCTTCGGTCACCGCGTCGTAGGTGATCTCCCGGCCGGCCGCGCGGCTCAGCTCGGCCGCGTACTCGGCGAAGCTCCACGCCTCGTCGCCGCCCAGCTCGTACGTCCGGTTCTCGTGGCCCTCGCCGGTCAGCACCGCGACCGCGGCGGCCGCGTAGTCGGCGCGGGCGGCCGAGGAGACCCTGCCCTCGCCGGCCGCGGCCACGACCGCGCCGTGCTCCAGCACCGGGGCGAGCCGCTCGGTGTAGTTCTCGTGGTACCAGCCGTTGCGCAGCAGCGTGTACGGCAGGCCGGAGGCGAGCAGCACCTCCTCGGTGGCCCGGTGGTCGTCCGCCAGCGTGGCCTTCAGGGTGCCCGGGGCGCTGGTGTACGCGAGCAGTGCCACGCCCGCCGCCTTCGCCGCCTCGATCACCACGGTGTGCTGCCGCACCCGGTCGTTGTCGAACTCGTTGCCCGAGATCAGCAGGACCTTGTCGCCCGCGGCGAACAGGGTGTCGAAGGTCTCGGGCGCGTTGTAGTCGGCGACGGCCAGCCTGACGCCGCGGGCCGCGAGGTCCGCGGCCTTCTTCTCGTCGCGTACGACGGCGGTGATCCGCTCCGCCGGAACCTTCTCCAGCAACTGCTCCACGACGTGCCGGCCGAGGTGTCCGGTGGCTCCGGTGACGACGATGCTCATGGTCTCTGACGCTCCTTGCGAGGGGGGGGCTAGAGCACTAACCATACGGTTAGCGCTAACTAAAAGAAAGTGCATTTGATCCGGGCACGCGAAGAGGCCCGGGAACGGTCGTCCCGGGCCTCGCGGAGCGGTGGAGCGGTGGAGCGTGGAGTTGTGGAGCGGTGGAGCGTGGAGCGGTGGAGCCGCGGGGTGGTGTCAGCCGACGACCGTCCAGGTGTCGCCGCCCGCGAGCAGCGCGCCCAGGTCGCCCTTGCCCTTCAGCTCGATCGCGGTGTCCAGC